>NZ_JBVJKK010000002.1:0-1199648 GCF_055585285.1 Streptomyces sp. NPDC053665 | reverse complement strand
GCCCGGTTACATTCCGAACCCGGAAGCTAAGCCTTACAGCGCCGATGGTACTGCAGGGGGGACCCTGTGGGAGAGTAGGACGCCGCCGAACAATTGTTGGGAAAACCCCCGCATCGAGAGATGCGGGGGTTTTCTGCGTTTAAGGCACTTCCCTCTCCTGCCTGTCGGGTCGAGTTGATCGGATCAGGTGGTGGTCATGCGGCCGCGTCGACGAGGGCTTGGAGCAGGCGCTGGGGGTCTTCGGCGATGCGGTTGCAGACGTAGAGCCACCATTCCGTGCCGAAGACGATGTACTCCCGGGTGGGGTGGCCGCGCTCGGCCATCGCTTGGAGGCGATCGGGCCCGAGACCGAGGAGAGTCTCGAACTCCCAAGGAGTGGGATCGGCACCCTTCCCTTCGAGGTGCTGGTCAATGCGGTTGATCAGATCCCAGTCGTGGGTGGCGAAGGAGCACAGATGGCCCGAGTCGGCCAACTGTTGCGCGTACGCAAGATAGGCGGCGGTCAGGGCCGGCGCCTCGCGCCGGTGGGCGATGGCCTCAGGTTCGAGGAAGGCGCCCTTGACCAGTCGGATGCGGCCGGGGCGGGAAAGCAGCTCCGGCAGGTCGTCTGCGGTGCGATACAGGCGTGCTTGGACGGTGATGCCCACATGGTCGAACCGCTCGCACAACTTGTGGTGCAGGGCAAGAACCTCGTCGGTCCTGTCGGAGCCTTCGGCCGAGATCACCATCTCCCGCCCGGTGTCGGCGGTGGCCTGGGCGATGCGGGAGGCGTTGGCAAGGGCGAGCTCCGCATCGACGGCGAGGCCGATGTGGGACAGGTCGAGGGAGATCGAGCACCCGGGTGGCAGCAGACGGGCCGCAGAGATGAACGTGTCGGTCTCTTCCGTGGCTCGCTGCGGGTCGCGGCAGCTCTCGCCCATGTACTCCACGTTCACGCGGTGGCCGGCGGCCAGGACCTGCTGCGCCCGATCCAGAGCGTCGGGCAGGGTTTCACCGGCGACGTACCGCCGGGCAACTTTGCGGGCCAGAGGGCCGAGGACCGGGTCGTCCGGGACGCGCCACTTCAGCTCCTCGTCGAGCGCAAGCCCACGCAGGACTTGGGCAGCCTGGGACGAGAGGGCGGCGTTGGTGGCGGGGGTCTGCGTGGTCATGCGCTGTGCCTAGCTGTCGGCGGGATGGATGAACGCCTGCGAGCCTTCCAGGCCGATACTCCGACCTGAGAGTGGCAGAAACGTCAGGTAGGCTGAAATTCCTGCCAGCGTCGCAAGAGGAGATCGGGAGCCTGTGCTTCACGATGTCGCCGTCCTGGCCCTCCCGGGTGCCCACGCGTTCGAGCTGGGCGTGTTCTGCGAGGTCTTCGGGATCGACCGCAGCGACGACGCGCTGCCCGCGTACGACTTCGCTCTTGTCTCGGCCACCGGCGACAGCGTGCCGACCCGCCACGGCTTCGAGGTGCGGGCCCGGCACGACCTGGAGCGGCTGGCCTCGGCGGACCTTATCTGCGTCCCGGCCTACGACCTCAACGTGGGCCAGCCGGACCACCTGACCGAGGAACTGCGGGCTGCTGTGAAGCGTGGCGCTCGGGTCCTGAGCATCTGCACCGGGGCCTTCCTCCTGGGCGAGGCCGGGCTGCTCGACGACCGACGCTGTACCACGCACTGGCGCTACTCCGACGAACTCGCCCGCCGCTACCCGCGTGCCCGGGTCGAGTCGGACGTGCTTTACGTCGACGAGGACCCGGTCATCACCGGCGCCGGCACCGCCGCCGGCGTCGACACCTGCCTCCACCTCATCCGCAAGGAGCACGGCAGCGCCGTCGCCAACGCAGTCGCCCGCCGCATGGTCACGCCCCCGCACCGGGACGGCGGCCAGCACCAGTACCGCCAACGCCCCCTCCCCCGGGAGGGGACCGGGTCCCTCGCCCCTGTCCTGGCCTGGGTGGAAGCCAACCTCGACCAGGATCTGACCGTCGACGCTATGGCCTACCGTGCCCACCTCTCCCCACGGACCTTCGCTCGACGCTTTCGGCAGGAGACCGGGACCACGCCGTTGCAGTGGCTGACCGGACAGAGGGTCCTGCTCGCGCAGCACCACCTGGAGACCACGGACGACCCGGTGACCGCTATCGCCCACCGCACGGGCTTCGGTACCGTCGACAACCTCCGCCACCACTTCGCCCGGCACCTCGGCACGACGCCCCAGGCGTACCGGCGGGCGTTCAGAGCCCTGCCCACCAGCCGATGATCCGCGCCCCTCGCAGTTTCACAAGGGCCGCGCAGTACTGACTGATCGCTGTTCGGCCGTCCCCTATGACTCGGTGTCAGAGGCGGCCGGCGGATTTCAGGGACAAGTAGGCGTCTGCCAGTGCGGGGGGCAGGTCTTCGGGGGTGGCATCGACGACGGTGACGCCGTGGCGGCGGAGTTGTTCTGCTGTGCGGAGGCGTTCCGTCTGGGCCTGGGCCGCTGCTGCCGCCTCGTACACGGCGTCGATGTCTCCGCGGGACTCGGACATCGTCGAGATGTGCGGGTCCGCCACGGAGGCCAAGAGGACCGTGTGCCGCTGGGTGAGCTGGCCCAGGACCGGCAGCAGGCCCTCCTCGATCGGGGTGGCGTCCAGGGTGGTGAGGAGGACGATCAGGGACCGGCGGGGGGAGGTGCGCAGGGTGGTGGCCGCCAGGCCTCGGGCGTCCGTCTCGACCAGTTCGGGCTCGAGTGTGGACATGGCGCTGACCAGCGCCGGGAGGAGGTCGCCTGCCGTGCGGCCCTGGACGAGGGCGCGGACCTTGCGGTCGTAGGCCAGGAGGTCGACGCGGTCCCCGGCGCGGGAGGCGAGCGCGGCGAGGAGCAAGGCCGCGTCCAGAGAGGCGTCGAGGCGCGGGGCGTCGCCGACGCGGCCGGCCGAGGTGCGGCCGGTGTCCAGGACCAGGAGGATGTGGCGGTCCCGTTCGGGGCGCCAGGTGCGGACGGCGACCGTGGTCTGGCGGGCTGTGGCGCGCCAGTCGATGGAGCGGGTGTCGTCGCCGGGCACGTACTCGCGCAGGCTGTCGAACTCCGTGCCCTCGCCGCGGGTGAGGACGCTGGTGCGGCCGTCGAGCTCGCGCAGCCGGGCGAGCTTCGAGGGCAGGTGCTTGCGGCTGGTGAACGGGGGCAGGACGCGGACCGCCCAGGGGGCCTTGTGGGTGCCCTGACGCGCGAAGAGGCCGAGGGGCCCGTAGGAGCGGATGGTGACGCGGTCGGCCCGGCGGTCGCCGCGGCGGGTGGGGCGCAGGCGGGTGGTGACCCGGCGGCGTTCGCCCGGGGGGATCGTGAGCCGGTGGCGGGAGGCGTCGGTCTCCGTGCCCTGGTGCCAGCTGCTCGGGGGCCAGGCGTCGCGGAGACGGGCCCGCAGCGGGCGGCGGGACGGGTTGGTGATCGTGAGGGTCACGTCCGCGGTGTCGCCCAGGCGCACGGAGGTGTCACCGGAGCGCGTGAGGCTCAGACGGCGTACGGGGGCGGCCAAGGCGTAGTCGCAGGCGCACGCGACGGCCAGGGGTGCGTTGACCGCGAGAACGCCCGCCCAGCTGGGCTCCCAGATCCCGACGGGGAGGGAGCCCAGGGCCGCGAGGAGGGCGGCGCGTCCGGTGAGCGCCATCAGCGGGGGACGGGGACGTGGGCGAGGATCGCGGTGACGACCGAGTCGGCCGTGACGCCCTCCATCTCGGCCTCGGGGCGCAGTTGCAGGCGGTGGCGGAGGGTCGGCAGGGCGAGGGCCTTCACGTCGTCGGGGATGACGTAGTCGCGGCCGGTCAGCCAGGCCCAGGCGCGGGCGGTGGCCAGGAGGGCCGTGGCACCGCGGGGGGAGACGCCGAGGGTGAGGGACGGCGACTCGCGGGTGGCGCGGCAGATGTCGACGACGTAGGCGGTGATCTCCGGGGAGACCGTCGTCTTGGCGACGGCTGCGCGGGCCGCTTCCAGGTCGGCCGGGCCCGCCACGGGGCGTACGCCGGCGGCCTGCAGGTCGCGGGGGTTGAAGCCCTCGGCGTGGCGGGTGAGGACGTCGATCTCGTCCTGGCGGGAGGGCAGCGGGATGGTGAGCTTGAGCAGGAAGCGGTCCAGCTGGGCCTCGGGCAGGGGGTAGGTGCCCTCGTACTCGACCGGGTTCTGCGTCGCCGCCACCAGGAACGGCTCGGGGAGGGGGCGGGGGGTTCCGTCGACGGTGACCTGGCGTTCCTCCATGGCTTCGAGGAGGGACGACTGGGTCTTGGGGGGCGTGCGGTTGATCTCGTCGGCGAGCAGGAGGTTGGTGAAGACCGGGCCGGGCTGGAAGGAGAACTCGGCGGTGCGGGCGTCGTAGACCAGGGAGCCGGTGATGTCGCTGGGCATGAGGTCGGGGGTGAACTGGACGCGCTTGGTGTCGAGTTCGAGGGCGGAGGCGAGGGCGCGGACCAGGAGGGTCTTGGCGACGCCGGGGACGCCTTCGAGGAGGACGTGGCCGCGGCAGAGCAGGGCGACGACGAGACCGGTCACGGCGGGGTCCTGGCCGACCACGGCCTTGGCGATCTCGGCGCGCAGGGCCTCCAGGGAGGCCCGGGCGTCGCCCGGCTTCCCGCTCTGCCCGGCGTTGTCAGTGGTCGGGTCCATCATGGACGGCGTACCTCTCTTTCGAGGGCGTCGAGTCGGTCGGCGAGTGCGATGAGTGCTGCGTCGTCGCTGGGCGGTGGTCCGAAGAGGAGGGTGTGCAGGTCCTGTCCGTCGCCGTGGAGGTGGGAGGACAGGGCGGGCAGCAGGGCCTCGGGCGTCTGCGCCTGGGTGACGGGGACGCCTACGAGGGGGGCGAGGCGGGTGCGGGTGGTGGAGCGGAGAGCGTCGGCGGCGCGGTCGCGGGCGTCGGCCTTGCGGTAGAGGCGGGCGCGGCCTTCGGCGGTCTCGGAGGCGCGGATCGCGACGGGCAGTTGTTCGGGTACGAGGGGGCCGAGTCGGCGTGCCCGCCACAGGGCGGCGAGGGCCGCGGCGATGAAGAGCTGCAGGGTGCCCCAGAGCCAGCCCGAGGGGAGCAGGTCGAAGAAGCCGCGTTCGTCGTCGTCGCCGGTGGCCGACGTGTCGGAGAGCGAGGGGAGGTACCAGACCAGATGGGGGCGCGAGCCGAGGAGTTGGAGGGCGAGCGAGGCGTTGCCCTGCTCGTCGAGGCGGTCGTTGAGCAGGATGTCGGGCGCGCCGAGGACGACGGTGTCGCCGTCGCCCTGGTCGGCGGGGAGGCGCAGCAGGGTGGCCAGGCGTTCGCTGGGGTAGCAGGCGTCGGCGCCGAGGTGGGTGGTGGTGTAGCGGATGCCGCCCGTTTCGGCGGTGCCGGCGCGGCGGGCGGCGGGCAGGTCGCAGTCGGGGGAGAGTGCCGAGTCGAGGCTGGTGGCGGGGTCGGCGGTGACACCGGGGGCGAGTCGTTCGGCGGAGGCGCTGCCGGGGGCGACCAGGACGGTGCGGCCGCCGGAGTCCGCGAAGGCGCTGTGCAGCCGGGTCTGCTGACTGCGGGTCAGCAGGTCGGGGACGGCGACCAGGAGGGTGGTGTCCTCGCCGGTCGCGGCGGCTGCCTCGTCCAGGGTGGTGACGACGCGGGTGTCCACGCCCCGGTCGGCGAGGAGTTCGGCGACCGCGCGGCTGCCGCCGGGGTCGGCGGAGCGCGGGTCGAGTTGGCCGTGCCGGGCGTCGGAGCGGAGCAGGGCGATGACGACGGCCCCCGCGAGGAGCAGGACGAGGGCGAGCGCGATGCCGCGCGTGCGGGTCCAGACCTGGCGTGCGGTGGGCGAGGCCGAGGTGGCGGGGAGCGTGGCCTCGGTGGTCATTCGGCGGCTCCCCGGCGTGCGTCGGGCGCGGTGCCCGCGCCGCTCGTCGCGAGGTGGGGCTTGGTGTGCTCCAGGTCGCGGTCGAGTCCGGCGACGCGGTGGTACGCCTCTTCGGTCCCGGTGCGGCCGCCGTACGTGACGTCGTCGAAGTCGCGGGCGGCCGAGCCGAGTCGGTCGGTGTGGGCGGGCAGGGCCCGGCCGGCTTCGGCGGCTGCCTCGTCGGCGGTGCGGCCGGGGCGGACGTCGAGCAGGGCGCGTTCTTCGAGGGCGCGGACGAGGGCGCGGGTGCGTTCCTGGACGGCCTGGGTCCAGTGGCCCTGGGCGGCGTGTGCTTCGGCGGCGGCGCGGTGGTCGGCGGCGCTGCGGGGGCGGTCGTCGAACAGGGCGGCCGAGGCAGCGGGTTGGCGGCGCGGGGTGCCGAGTCGCCACCACAGGGCGGCCAGCACGGCGACGACGGCCAGGACGACGACGACCAGGCCGAGCGGGCCGCCGGGGGTGGCGGACGAGGCGGTGCGGAAGAGGTCGTCGACCCACTCCCAGAAGGCGTCGAGGGCGCGCTGGAAGAGGCTCGGGTCGTTCTCGTGGTACATCCGCTTGGACAGCTCGCGCCGGGCCGCCTCCCGCGCCGGGTCGCGCGGGATGGTGACCGGTGGGTCGTCGGCGGAGCGGGCCGGCGACAGCGTGGAGATGTCGCCGGCCCGTTGCAGCGTCCGTAGGGTGGCGCGGGGCAGCGCCGTGGTGAGAAGTTCCCCCGCCCGGCTCACCGCATCAGCTCCGCGGGGTGGCGCCGGGGGTGGAGCCGTAGCCCTGGACGCCGGCGGCGCGGGCCAGTTCGAGGTCGAGGGCCTCGCGGCGGATGCGCTGGTCGATGTAGAGGAGCACGGTGACACCGGCCGTGATGGGGAAGGTGATCATCGAGCCGATCACCGAGCCGATGCCGCTGATGATGAGGAACGTCCAGCCGAGGCCGCCCCCGCCGGATTCGAGCCAGCCCGTGATGCCGTCCCCGCTGAGCGCGCCGGCGAGGAAGGTGAACGGGATGACGATGATCGAGGCGACGACGTTCGCGATGATCGTGGCGAGCAGCTGGATGCCGAAGATGCGCCACCAGGTGCCCTGGACCAGCTTCGCGGAGCGGGCCATGGCCTTCTTGATGCCCTGCTTCTCCAGCATCAGGGCGGGCGAGGCCAGGGAGAAGCGGATCATCAGCCACAGGGCGACGATGGTGGCGCCGATGATGCCGAGGACGGCCAGGGCGATGCCCGCGCCGGTGCTGCCGGCGACCGAGACGAGGATGCCCGGCAGGGTGCCGACGAAGACGATGCCGGCGGTGATGAGCAGCAACAGGCAGATCAGGCCGAACAGTTTGAGGACCTGGGGGCGCGCGTCGCGCCAGGCCTCGCCGATGCTCACGGACTTGCCGAGTACGGCGCGGCTGGTGACGGTGGTGAGCAGGGCGGTGGCGACGACGGTGCCGACCAGGGAGATCACGAAGATGACCGTCGAGTCGAGCATGGCGTCGCCCATGGCGCGGCTCAGCTCGTCGAGGGTGGCGCTCGGGTCGTTCAGGGCCTCGGTGCTGGAGTCGTCGAGGACCAGTCCCCGGAACAGCACGACGATGATCTCGGTCAGGACCGCGACGGTCAGCGAGATGCCCAGGACGGTCCGCCAGTAGGTGCGCATGGTGGAGACGGCACCGTCGAGGATCTCGCCCACGCCGAGCGGGCGGAGCGGGATGACACCGGGCTTGGCGGCGGGCGGCGGGCCGCCCCAGCCGCCTCCCCAGCCGCCGGGGTGTCCGTAGCCGCCGTGGCCCGGGCCTGCGGGGCCGTGGCCGCCGTAACCGCCGGGAGGCCGGTGGCCCCAGCCCGGGCCGGGCGGCGGGGGCGGAGGAGCCTGGCCCGGGCCGGAGGAGCCTCCGGGCGCGGACCACTGCGCCGGTGGCGGCTGTTCCTTCGACCACTGCGGGCCGGGGCCCTGCGGGGCCTGACCCTGCTGTCCAGGCTGGTCCGCGGGGTGCGCGGGCTGCCCGGGGTGCGCGGGCTGTGCGGGACCGGGGCGGTCGGCGGGATCGGCAGGGCCGGACGCATCCGGCTTCTGCCCCTCGGACGGGGCGGATCCGGGCGAGGCCCAGCCCGGAGTGTCGTTCATCGTCGCTCCTTCACGGTGCCCGTCCGCGGTCGCGGCGGCAGGTTGGCAGCCATCGTGCCATGGGGTGGTCTTGGAGTGACCGGCCGCGGTAGGGGCTGCGTACCTTCAATTGTCCGCGCGAAAGGGGGCAGACTGACGGCATGGCTGATCAGTACGCGCACAGCGGCGATGACAAGCGGCCGACCGAGATCCCGGCGATCCGCTGGGAAGAGCCACCGGAAGGGCCGGTTCTGGTCCTGCTCGACCAGACCAGGTTGCCGGCCGAGGAGGTCGAACTGGTCTGCACGGATGCGTCCGCCCTGGTGGAGGCGATCCGCTCGTTGTCCGTGCGCGGGGCACCGCTGCTCGGCATCGCGGGCGCGTACGGCGTCGCGCTCGCCGCCGTGCGGGGTTTCGACGTGGACGAGGCCGCGGAGGCCCTGGCGAGTGCCCGGCCGACGGCGGTGAACCTGGCCGTCGGGGTCCGGCGGGCCCGCGCGGCGCACGAGGCGGCGCTCGCCGAGGGCGGTGACCTCCGGCAGGCGGCCGCGGCGGCCCTGGCCGCGGCGCGGCAGCTGCACCGGGAGGACGCCCAGGCCAGTGAGCGGATGGCCGAGCACGGCCTGGCGCTCCTGGACGAGCTGCTGCCCGGTGGCGGACACCGGGTGCTCACCCACTGCAACACCGGTTCGCTGGTGTCGGGCGGTGAGGGGACGGCGTTCGCGGTGGCGCTCGCCGCGCACCGCCGGGGGCGGCTGCGGAGGCTCTGGGTGGACGAGACGCGTCCGCTGCTCCAGGGCGCGCGGCTCACGGCCTACGAGGCGGCTCGCAGCGGGATGGCGTACACGCTGCTCACCGACAACGCGGCGGGGTCGCTGTTCGCCGCCGGCGAGGTGGACGCGGTGCTGATCGGGGCGGACCGCATCACGGCGGACGGCTCGGTGGCGAACAAGGTGGGGAGTTATCCGCTGGCGGTGCTGGCGCGGTACCACCACGTGCCGTTGATCGTGGTGGCTCCGGTGACGACGGTGGACCTGGACACGCCGGACGGGGCGTCGATCGAGGTCGAGCAGCGGGCCGGCCACGAGGTGACGGAGGTGGTGGCGCCGCAGGTGCCGGTGGCCGGTGTGGAGGCGGGCGGCGGTATCCCGATCGCGCCGCTGGGCACGCAGGCGTACAACCCGGCGTTCGACGTGACGCCGCCCGAGCTGGTGACGGCGATCGTGACGGAAGAGGGCGTCGTCTCGCCGGTGACCGCGGAGGCGCTCGCCGAGGTGTGCGCGCGGTCGCCCAGGGCGGCGACGGGCTGAGCGGCGGCCCACCGAGAGGGCGGGGCGGACTCGCCCGGGGCGGGGCGGCCTGTGTGGCGCCTCGCCCCTTCGGTGTGTTCGGGGCCCGTGCCCGTCCTTTGCCCGGGGGCTGGTGGTGGTGTGGTGCCCGTCCTTTGCCCGGGGGCTGGTTGTGGTGTGGTGCCCGTCCTTTGCCCGAGGGCTGGTGGTGGCGTGGTGATCGTTGCGCCGGGGTGCCGGCCGGGGCGGCGTCCCTGGCAGGGATCATGGGCGGGCGGGCCAGGGCAGACAGTGGCGCTTGCTGCGACTATGGTCACTGGCCGGTGACCTACCTCACCACTGCCTTCGCCACTGTTATGAGAATGGGATGATGTCGTTTATGAAGGGACGAGTCCTTGTCGTCGACGACGACAGCGCACTTGCCGAGATGCTCGGCATCGTGCTGCGTGGTGAAGGTTTCGAGCCGTCGTTCGTGGCCGACGGCGACAAGGCGCTGGCCGCCTTCCGCGAGTCCAAGCCCGACCTGGTGCTGCTCGATCTGATGCTTCCCGGCCGGGACGGCATCGAGGTGTGTCGCCTGATCAGGGCGGAGTCGGGTGTGCCGATCGTGATGCTCACGGCCAAGAGCGACACGGTCGATGTCGTCGTGGGCCTGGAGTCGGGCGCGGACGACTACATCGTGAAGCCGTTCAAGCCGAAGGAGCTGGTGGCCCGGATCCGGGCGCGGCTCAGGAGGTCCGAGGAGCCGGCTCCGGAGCAGCTCGCCATCGGTGACCTGGTCATCGACGTGGCCGGGCACTCCGTGAAGCGGGACGGGCAGTCGATCGCGCTCACGCCGCTGGAGTTCGACCTGCTGGTCGCGCTGGCGCGCAAGCCGTGGCAGGTGTTCACGCGCGAGGTGCTGCTGGAGCAGGTGTGGGGCTACCGGCACGCGGCGGACACGCGGCTGGTCAACGTGCACGTGCAGCGGCTGCGCTCCAAGGTCGAGAAGGACCCGGAGAAGCCGGAGATCGTGGTGACGGTCCGTGGTGTCGGGTACAAGGCAGGACCGAGCTGACATGTCCGGTGACAGTGCCGCTTCGGCGCCCGGCCGGTCCGGGGCCCGCCCGGGGCGGCCTGTCGGGCGGAGGAAGACCCGTTCGCGCTGGGCACGCCTCCTGGACGGCGGACTGCTCCAGGGCGGGGTGCAGGGCAGCCCGGTCATCCGCCTCTTCATGCGGTGGGTGCGCAGGCCGCTGCTGCCCGTCATGCGGCTGTGGCGGCGCAACATCCAGCTCAAGGTCGTCGTCACGACGCTGCTGATGTCGCTGGGCGTGGTCCTGCTGCTCGGTTTCGTCGTTATCGGCCAGGTGCGCAACGGCCTGCTGGACGCCAAGGTGAAGGCGTCCCAGAGCCAGGCGACCGGCGGGTTCGCGGTGGCCAAGCAGCGCGCCGACGAGCCCGCGAGCAGCACCGGCGACGACGTCCCGGCCGGTGACGGCCGCTCCGCGCAGAACGTCACCCAGTGGATGAGCGACCTCGTCTCGTCGCTGTCCAGTGGTGGTCAGGGCGCCTTCGACGTGGTGACGCTCCCCGCCTCCGACGCGGCCGGTGCGGACGGCCGCGGCCAGCGCGCCTCGGGCGAGGTGAACTGGAGCGAGAGCGTACCCGCCGCCCTGCGCGAACGGGTCGGACGCGGCACCGCCGCCGCCCAGAGCTACACCCGCATCACGTACAACAACGAGACGAAGGACTCCCAGCCCGGCCTGGCCATCGGCAAGCAGGTCAACGACCCCAACGGCGACCCGTACCAGCTGTACTACCTCTTCCCGCTCACCCAGGAGGAGAAGTCGCTGAGCCTGGTGAAGGGCACGCTGGCGACGGCCGGGCTGTTCGTGGTCGTGCTGCTCGGGGCCATCGCCTGGCTCGTCGTTCGGCAGGTCGTCACGCCGGTCCGGATGGCCGCGGGGATCGCCGAAAGGCTGTCGGCCGGGCGGCTCCAGGAGCGGATGAAGGTCACCGGCGAGGACGACATCGCGCGGCTCGGTGAGGCCTTCAACAAGATGGCGCAGAACCTCCAGCTCAAGATCAGCCAGCTGGAGGACCTGTCGCGGATGCAGCGGCGGTTCGTGTCGGACGTGTCGCACGAGCTGCGGACGCCGCTGACGACCGTGCGGATGGCCGCGGACGTCATCCACGAGGCGCGCGAGGACTTCGACCCGGTGACCGCGCGGTCGGCGGAGCTCCTGGCCGACCAGCTGGACCGGTTCGAGTCGCTGCTCGCGGACCTGCTGGAGATCAGCCGGTTCGACGCGGGAGCGGCGGCACTGGAGGCGGAGCCGATCGACCTCAGGAACGTCGTCCGGCGGGTGGTCAGCGGAGCCGAGCCGCTCGCCGAGCGCAAGGGCACCCGGATACGGGTGCTGGGCGACCAGCAGCCCGTCGTCGCCGAGGCGGACGCGCGGCGCGTGGAGCGCGTGTTGCGCAACCTCGTGGTGAACGCCGTCGAGCACGGCGAGGGCAAGGACGTCGTCGTCCGGCTCGCCGCGGCCGGCGGTGCGGTCGCCGTCGCGGTGCGGGACTACGGGGTCGGGCTGAAGCCGGGGGAGGCGACCCGGGTGTTCAGCCGCTTCTGGCGGGCCGACCCGGCACGCGCGCGTACCACGGGCGGTACCGGCCTGGGGCTGTCCATCGCCCTGGAGGACGCGCGGCTGCACGGCGGCTGGCTCCAGGCGTGGGGTGAGCCGGGTGGCGGCTCGCAGTTCCGGCTGACACTGCCCAGGACGGCGGACGAGCCGCTGCGGGGATCGCCGATACCGCTGGAGCCGAAGGACTCCCGGCGCAACCGGGGGCTCGACGACGCCGGGCTGCCCTGCGGCGGCGGGGACGGCGAGAAGCGGGCCACCGTACCGGCGCAGCCGGCGGGTGGATCCGCGACGGGCGCGACCCGCGATCCCATACCGCCGCGTGCGGCCGCGGTGCCGCCCACGGCGGACCCGACGGCCCTGCCCGGCAACGGCTCACGCGTGGTGCCCCGACCGGCCTCGGGCACCGGGCGTCCGGCCCAGGACCGGGACCCGGGAGCCGGGGGAGCCGCCGGGGGTGACCCGACCGGGGCCTCGACGGGCGCCGACCGGGACCCGGGCGCGAACGGACCGGGGACCGCGAACAGGGACGAGGCAGCCGCAGCCGCCGGCGGGGAGACCCGGCCGGCGGATGCGCACAGGCAGGGGGAGGCATCTCGTGGGCGCTGACCGCGAGGGGCGCGGCCGGCGCAGGCACGCGCGCGTGACGGCGTTCGCCACTGGGGGCGTCCTGGTGCTGGCGGGGTGTGCCTCGATGCCGGACAGCGGCGATCTGAGGGACGTGGAGTCCACGCCGCGCCAGGAGACCCAGGTGCGGGTGTTCGCCGTGCCGCCGGGCGAGGACGCCAGGCCCCAGGACATCGTGCAGGGCTTCCTCGAGGCGCTGACCAGCGACGATCCCGACTACAAGACGGCACGGCAGTACCTCACGGGCGACGCCGCGAAGACATGGCGTCCCGAGGTGTCCACCACCGTGCTGACGGACGGGCCCGGCGCGAAGGCCGTGGGCGCGGACGGCCGGGAGGACACCGGCGAGATGTCGTACATGCTGACCGGCACCAAGGTGGCCACCGTGGACGCGCAGCAGTCCTACGCGCCGGCGACCGGGGCGTACGGCAGGACGGTGCACCTGACGCAGGACCGCAAGCGGCAGTGGCGGATCGACGCACTGCCGCAGGGGGTCGTCATGGGGCAGTCGGACTTCCAGCGCAACTACATGTCCGCCAGCAAGTACTACTTCGCCTCGAACACCGCCGAAGCGGCCGCGGACAGCCAGCCCACGGCCGTCGCCGACCCCGTGTACGTGCGCAGGCGCGTCGAGCCCGTGAAGCAGATGGTGAACTCCCTGCTCAACGGGCCGAACCGGTGGCTCGGGCCGGTGGTCCGGTCGAGTTTCCCGACCGGCACGGCACTGGCGAAGAACGCGGGCGCGCTGACTCCCGACGACCGCAACCGGCTGACCGTCCCGCTCAATGACAAGGCCGCGGGCGTCGGCACCAACCGGTGCGAGGAGATGGCGGCCCAGCTGCTGTTCACGCTGCGGAACTTCAGCCCCACCGTGGAATCGGTCGAGCTGCGGGCCGGCGGGGCGGAGCTGTGCACCCTCGCGCGGGAGGGAGCCGACGCGGCCGCCTTCCGCACCACGGCACGCCCCCCGAACTTCCTGTACTTCCTCGACGGCAAGCACCGGCTCGTCCGGACCTCGGTCGGCAACGGCACCGACACCGACCCGGCGCCCGGGGCGCTCGGCGACGGCGAGACGGCCCTGCGGTCGGCCGCGGTCTCACGCGACGAGCACAGGGCGGCCGGTGTCGGTCTCGACGGCAAGTCGCTGTACGTGGGGTCGCTGGTCTCGGGCGGGTCGCTGGGCGAGCCAGTGCTGCGCAGCGCGGGCCCGAGCGAGACGGACCGGCTGACGACGCCGAGCTGGGACGCCGACGACGGCCTGTGGATCGCCGACCGGGATCCGGACGACCCCCGGCTGCTCCTGCTGGAGGAGGGGAAGGGCGAGCCGGTCGAGGTGCGCACCCCGGAGCTGGACGGGCGGATCCAGTCCGTCCGGGTCGCCGCGGACGGGGTGCGGATCGCGCTGGTCGTGGACAAGGGCGGCAAGAAGACGCTGCTCATCGGGCTGATCGAGCGGGACGAGAGGGCCGACGGGCAGCCCGACGTGCGGGTCGTCGAACTCCGCTCCCCCACGCCCGAGCTGGAGAAGGTGACCACCGTGTCGTGGGCCGGCGACAGCCGGCTCGTGGTGGTCGGCCGCGAGCACGGCGGCGTGGAGCAGATGCGGTACGTGCAGGTCGACGGTTCCACGCCGGACGTGCCGGCGCCCGCGGCCCTGTCGGGCGTCAAGGAGGTCACGGCCTCCGAGGATGACCAGTTGCCGCTGGTGGCGAACTCGGTGGACGGCATCGTGCGGCTGCCGTCGGGGGCGCAGTGGCAGAAGGTGACGGAGGGGACGGCGCCGGTCTATCCGGGGTGAGGCGGTCCCGTCTGCCCGCTTGCCCGCTTGCCCGCTTGCCCGCCTGCCGGTCCGGTGGTCGGTGACCTCCCCGGGGGCGGGCCCTTGCGGGGCGGCCCGTCGCGGTTGCCTGCCGCGGGTGCTCGCCGTGGCTGCTCGCCGCGGTTGCCTGCGTGGCTGCCCGCCGGAGGGTTGCCTGCCGTGGCTGCCCGCTGTCGGCTGCGGGCGTGAGATGCGTGCCCTGGGCCGGGAGCCGGCCCGACCCGGGCTGTGTGCCTCACTCGTGTGAGTGACGGGCTTGTCTGTCCGCCCCGGCTTGTCCACAGGCCGTTTTCCACAGGGGTGGCAGGGTCGTGGCCCGGTCGGCAGAGTGGTGGCCGTGCGGGGGTGATGGCCATGGCGATGGCGATGCGGGACTGGTGGCGGGAGCTCTCGGAGCTGGTGCTGCCGGGGGAGTGCGGGGGCTGTGGGGCGCCCCGTGCGGTGCTGTGCGGGCCGTGCCGTGCGGTGCTCGGCCGGACGGGGGCGTGCCGGGTACGGCCGGACCCGGAGCCGCCCGGGTTGCCTGAGGTGCACGCGGCGGCACCGTACGAGGACGAGGTGAGGGCCGCGCTGCTGGCCCACAAGGAGCGGGGTGCGCTGGCGCTGGCCGGACCGCTCGGTGTGGCCCTGGCCGGGGCCGTGCGGGCGGGTTTGGGCGGCCTCTCGGACGGTGCGGCAGCCCGGCCTCGGCCGACGGCGGGAAGAGGCGTGGGCAGCGGGGCTCCGGTGCTGCTCGTACCGGTGCCGTCCGGGCGGCGGGCGGTCCGGGCCCGGGGACATGATCCGGCCCGGCGCATCGCCCTCGCGGCGGCGGGCGAACTGCGCAGGTGCCGGGTGGCGGCCCGGGTGCTCGCGGTGCTGCGGCAGCGGCGGGCCGTCGCGGACCAGTCGGTGCTCAACTCCCGGCAGCGGACGGAGAATCTCGCCGGCGCACTGGCGGTGGTCCCCGCGGGAGCCGGGCTGCTCTCCGGCGGGCGGGTCGTCCTTGTCGACGACCTGATGACCACGGGGGCGTCCCTCGCGGAGGCCGCTCGTGCCCTGCGCGCGGCCTCGCCCGGGCCGGCGGCGGGGCCGATTCCGAACGCCACGGGCAGCTCGTCCGTGTACGGGGGAGAGACCTGGGAAGGCAGAGAAGAACAGAACGTCGGATCAAGAGGGGAGAGGACGGGTCGACGGTCCGGGCGGCAGGAAAACGCGAGCGTGAACGGCGTCTGCCGGGGCGTCGATGTGGTGTGCGCGGCAGTGGTCGCGGCGCCACCGGACTCTTTCGAAATAAACCGGAACTGACTGAGATCTTGTGTCGTTGCAGGTAATGAGAAGACCTATTCACCTGAACGGAGGTACGCCGCAGTAGAGGGTGACGACATCCGTCCGGGCGAGATATGTTCGGTTGAGAGGGAAAGCCGCAGGCCACACCTCTTCGAATCCGAATGCCGTGCTGCGGGTTTTGTGTTCATCACCCGCACCGGTGGAGTGGAGATCTCGCTCATGGGGGAGGAGGTGGAAGTCACCGAGTCCGAGGTTCCGGGACTCACCGGAACCTGGTGCAAAAGGGAGACGCTCCGCAGAGAAGCGGAGCGATCCGGGAACGGAGTTCTGCGTGGACATCGTCGTCAAGGGCCGCAAGACCGAGGTGCCCGAGCGGTTCCGGAAGCACGTGGCCGAGAAGCTGAAGCTGGAGAAGATCCAGAAGCTCGATGGCAAGGTGATCAGCCTCGACGTCGAGGTGTCCAAGGAGCCCAACCCCAGGCAGGCCGACCGCTGCGACCGGGTGGAGATCACTCTCCGCTCCCGCGGTCCGGTGATCCGGGCGGAGGCAGCGGCGAGCGATCCGTACGCGGCGCTCGACCTGGCGGCGGAAAAGCTGGAGGCCCGGCTGCGCCGGCAGCACGACAAGCGCTTCTCGCGTCGTGGCGCGCGCCGGATCCCGGCCGCCGAGGTCGCCGACCACGTCCCGGGTGTGGCGACGCTCAACGGCAACGGCCTGGCGACCTCCGCCGACCAGGAGGAGTCCGAGTCGGCCGTCCCGACGAAGAAGATCGGCTCGCTGGAAGTACAGGGTGACGGCCCCATCGTCGTCCGCGAGAAGACCCACGTCGCAGCACCCATGACCCTCGACCAGGCTCTCTACGAGATGGAGCTGGTCGGGCATGACTTCTACCTTTTCGTCGACTCCGAGACCAAGGAACCGAGTGTCGTCTACCGGCGGCACGCCTACGACTACGGCGTGATCCACCTCAGGACGGACACGATGGTCACCCAGTCGCACTCTCCCGAGGCGGGCGGTGCGCTCGGCGGCTGACCACGCCGGGTGACAGCGGAGCAGGTGCCCCTGGAGCGCGTGTGCGCCCCCAGGGGCACCCCTGTGCGACCACTTCGCGCCCCGCTCCGTCACCCCGGTGCCGCCCGGGCATGGAATCATGAGGGCCACGGCCCAACCGGTGGGTCGTTGCTCTGGGTTGGCGATGGCTCAGGACCACAGGCCACAGCCTCAGGGGGAGGAACGATGGCGGACAGCTTCGGACCGATGCGTGACGGTGATGCCGGCGGCGTCGTCGGCATGGGCCCGGACACGGGGACTCCACGCAAGGAACCGATCAGAGTCCTCGTGGTGGACGACCACGCGCTGTTCCGCCGGGGTCTGGAGATCGTGCTCGCGGCCGAGGAGGACATCCAGGTCGTCGGGGAGGCGGGTGACGGCGCCGAGGCCGTCGAGAAGGCCGCCGATCTGCTGCCGGACATCGTTCTGATGGACGTGCGGATGCCCAAGCGCGGGGGGATCGAGGCCTGCACCTCCATCAAGGAAGTGGCTCCCAGCGCGAAGATCATCATGCTGACGATCAGCGACGAGGAAGCCGACCTCTACGACGCCATCAAGGCGGGCGCGACCGGTTATCTCCTCAAGGAGATCTCCACGGACGAGGTGGCCACCGCCATTCGCGCGGTGGCCGACGGGCAGTCGCAGATCAGCCCGTCCATGGCGTCGAAACTGCTCACCGAGTTCAAGTCGATGATCCAGCGCACGGACGAGCGCCGGCTGGTGCCCGCCCCGCGTCTGACGGACCGTGAACTCGAAGTCCTCAAACTCGTCGCGACGGGTATGAACAACCGGGACATCGCCAAGGAGTTGTTCATCTCCGAGAACACCGTGAAGAACCATGTGCGCAACATCCTGGAGAAGCTGCAGCTGCACTCCAGGATGGAAGCGGTGGTGTACGCGATGCGCGAGAAGATCCTCGAGATCCGCTGACGCCGGACGGGCGCGGACTGACGGCCGTCGCGCAACAGCCGTCGCACGACGGCCGTCACACAAAGGCCATCACACAACGGCGGTCGCGCAACGGCCACGTCTCGCGATCACGCGGTCAGTCGGGCCAGCTCCGTCACGAGGGCGGCGCGCAGGTCCGGGGCGTCGACCCGCTCCACGCGGACGTCCGTGCAGTCCACCCAGGTCGCCGCCTCGGCCAGGGCCTGGGCGACGGCGGGAACCGCCTTGGGACCGTCGAGCGTGACCTGCTTCGCCACGAGCGTGCTGCCCGCGCGGGCCGGGTCCACGCGGCCGACTAGCCGGCCGCCTGCCAGGACCGGCATCGCGAAGTAGCCGTGGATCCGCTTCTGCCGGGGCACGTAGGCCTCCAGGCGGTGGGTGAAGCCGAAGATCCGCTCCGTGCGCGCCCGTTCCCAGATGAGGGAGTCGAAGGGGGACAGCAGGGTCGTGCGGTGACGGCCGCGCGGGGGAGACGCCAGCGCCGCCGGATCGGCCCAGGCCGGCTTCGACCAGCCCTCGACCGTGACCGGGACGAGCCCGGAGTCGGCGATCACCGCGTCGACCTGCTCGCCCTTGAGGCGGTGGTAGTCGGCGATGTCCGCCCGCGTGCCCACCCCCAGGGACCGGCCCGCCAGAGCCACCAGGCGGCGCAGGCACTCCGCGTCGTCCAGCTCGTCGTGCAGCAGCGGCTCCGGGATCGCGCGCTCGGCGAGGTCGTAGACGCGCTTCCATCCGCGGCGCTCCACGCACACCACCTCGCCGTACATCAGGGCGCGCTCCACGGCGACCTTCGAGCCCGACCAGTCCCACCAGTCGTTCGTCTTCTTGGCGCCACCCAACTCCGTCGCCGTCAGGGGGCCTTCGGAGCGGAGCTGCTTGATGACCTGGTCGTAGGCGCCGTCCGGCAGCTGGTGGTTCCAGTGCGGTCGGTTGCGGTAGGCGCGGCGGCGGAACGCGAAGTGCGGCCACTCCTCGATGGGCAGGATGCAGGCGGCGTGCGACCAGTACTCGAAGGCGTGCGTGTCCCGCCAGAAGGCGTCCTCGACGGTCCTGCGGCCGACCGCGCCCAGCCGGGCGTAGGGGACCAGCTCGTGGGAGCGGGCCAGGACCGAGATGGTGTCGAGCTGTATCGCGCCCAGGTGGCGCAGGACGCCGCGGACACCGGCGCGGCGGTCGGGGGCGCCGAGGAAGCCCTGGGCGCGCAGCGCGATTCTGCGGGCCTCGTCCGCCGAGAGCTCTGTGAGAGGGCGCGGGGTGGTCATGCTCCGCACGATAGGGGGTGGGACTGACAGTCCGCGGTGACCTGGGGAGAAACCGGCGGCCTCACGGCTGCGTCCGTTCCGCGGGCAGGTACGGGGCCGTGGACGGCAGGCCCAGGTCGCAGGGGAGCAGGGAGCCCACCCAGGTGTCGCGGCGTACTCC
Organism: Streptomyces sp. NPDC053665; assembly: GCF_055585285.1. NCBI lineage: Bacteria > Bacillati > Actinomycetota > Actinomycetes > Kitasatosporales > Streptomycetaceae > Streptomyces > Streptomyces sp. NPDC053665. The sequence continues at coordinate 1,180,653 of NZ_JBVJKK010000002.1, read as the reverse complement.
CTTGTTGTTCGTGGCGGCGCGCAGCGTGCCCTCGATCGTGAAACCGGCGCGTTCCGCCACCGCGCGGGAGGCCCGGTTGCCCACCTCGGCGCGCCACTCGACGCGGTCGAGCCCGAGATCCGTGAAGGCCCAGCGGCACACCGCGAGGGTGGCCTCGGTGATGTAGCCGCGGGAGCGGTGCCGCCGCGTTCCCCAGAAGCCGATCTCGGCCGTGCCGAGGCCGCGCATCGTGAGGCCGAGCATGCCCGCCAGCTCTCCGGAGCGCAGGAAGACGCCGAAGGTGAACATGGAGCCGTCCGCCCAGCCGTCCGGGGCCATCTGCTCCGTGAAGCTCTCGGCGTGTTCGCGCAGGTAGGGAGAGGGGATCGTGGTCCAGCGCCGGATGTCGGGGTCCTGGCAGGCCTCGTACACCGCGTCGGCGTCCTGAGGGCCGACCGTGCGCAGCAGGAGGCGGTCCGTGGAGAGGGTGACGGGGTCCATCGGCCGATTCTGCTCGGAGTGGGTCCGTGGGGGCCATCCCTTTGCCCGTGGTGACGTGTCGATCACGCTTCGTGCAAGTCCGCGGGGGGATGCGGCACCATCCGAGGGCCCCGGGCGTTGTCCTTCATGGAACACACGTGAATCAGATTGGAAGCAGCGGACGGTAGCCGTCACGGCAGGCCCTCCCGGCGCGGCGGGGTCCTCGCATACGATGGCCGTTGCTCAGTACGTCAAGTGGTAACCAACCGTCCCAGGCCCGACCGGCAAGGAGACCAACCCCCGTGTCCGTCCTCTCGAAGATCATGCGTGCAGGCGAAGGCAAGATCCTGCGCAAGCTGCACCGCATCGCGGACCAGGTCAACTCCATCGAAGAGGACTTCGTCGACCTCTCCGACGCCGAGCTGAGGGCCCTCACCGATGAGTACAAGCAGCGGTACGCCGACGGTGAGAGCCTGGACGACCTGCTGCCCGAGGCCTTCGCCACCGTCCGCGAGGCCGCCAAGCGCGTCCTCGGCCAGCGTCACTACGACGTGCAGATGATGGGCGGCGCGGCCCTGCACATGGGGTACGTGGCCGAGATGAAGACCGGTGAGGGCAAGACCCTCGTCGGCACGCTGCCGGCGTACCTGAACGCGCTGTCCGGCGAGGGCGTCCACATCATCACGGTCAACGACTACCTGGCCGAGCGCGACTCCGAGATGATGGGCCGCGTCCACCGCTTCCTGGGTCTGAGTGTCGGCTGCATCCTCGCCAACATGACGCCGGCCCAGCGCCGCGAGCAGTACGCCTGCGACATCACCTACGGCACGAACAACGAGTTCGGCTTCGACTACCTGCGCGACAACATGGCGTGGTCCCAGGACGAGCTCGTCCAGCGCGGCCACAACTTCGCCATCGTCGACGAGGTCGACTCCATCCTCATCGACGAGGCCCGGACGCCGCTGATCATCTCCGGCCCGGCCGACCAGGCCACGAAGTGGTACGGCGACTTCGCCAAGCTGGTCAAGCGCCTCAAGCGCGGCGAGGCCGGCCAGCCCCTCAAGGGCATCGAGGAGACCGGCGACTACGACGTCGACGAGAAGAAGCGCACGGTCGCCATCCACGAGTCCGGCGTCGCCAAGGTCGAGGACTGGCTGGGCATCGACAACCTCTACGAGTCGGTGAACACCCCGCTGGTCGGCTACTTGAACAACGCCATCAAGGCGAAGGAACTGTTCAAGAAGGACAAGGACTACGTCATCATCGACGACGAGGTCATGATCGTCGACGAGCACACCGGACGTATCCTCGCCGGCCGCCGCTACAACGAGGGCATGCACCAGGCGATCGAGGCGAAGGAAGGGGTGCCGATCAAGGACGAGAACCAGACGCTCGCCACGATCACGCTCCAGAACTTCTTCCGCCTCTACAAGCGCCACGACCACAGCGGCAAGGAACAGCCGGGTCTGTGCGGCATGACCGGTACGGCCATGACGGAGGCCGCCGAGTTCCACCAGATCTACAAGCTCGGCGTGGTGCCGATCCCGACCAACCGGCCGATGGTCCGCAAGGACCAGTCGGACCTGATCTACCGGACCGAGGTCGCCAAGTTCGAGGCGGTCGTCGACGACATCGAGGAGAAGCACCGCAAGGGCCAGCCGATCCTCGTCGGCACCACCTCCGTCGAGAAGTCCGAGTACCTCTCGCAGCAGCTCAGCAAGCGCGGCATCCAGCACGAGGTGCTCAACGCCAAGCAGCACGACCGGGAGGCGACGATCGTCGCCCAGGCCGGCCGCAAGGGCGCGGTCACGGTGGCCACGAACATGGCCGGCCGCGGTACGGACATCAAGCTCGGCGGCAACCCCGAGGACCTCGCCGAGGCCGAGCTGCGCCAGCGCGGTCTGGACCCCGAGGAGCACATCGAGGAGTGGGCGCAGGCCCTGCCCGAGGCGCTCGAGCGGGCCGAGAAGGCCGTCAAGGCCGAGAAGGACGAGGTCGAGAAGCTCGGCGGCCTCTACGTGCTCGGCACCGAGCGGCACGAGTCGCGGCGCATCGACAACCAGCTGCGCGGTCGTTCCGGCCGTCAGGGCGACCCCGGCGAGTCCCGGTTCTACCTCTCCCTCGGTGACGACCTGATGCGGCTGTTCAAGGCGCAGATGGTCGAGCGCGTGATGTCGATGGCGAACGTCCCGGACGACGTGCCGATCGAGAACAAGATGGTCACGCGCGCGATCGCCTCCGCGCAGTCGCAGGTCGAGCAGCAGAACTTCGAGACCCGCAAGAACGTCCTGAAGTACGACGAGGTCCTCAACCGCCAGCGCGAGGTCATCTACGGCGAGCGGCGCCGCGTCCTGGAGGGCGAGGACCTGCACGAGCAGGTCCAGCACTTCATGGACGACACCATCGACGCCTACGTCCAGGCCGAGACCGCCGAGGGCTTCCCGGAGGACTGGGACCTGGACCGGCTGTGGGGCGCGTTCAAGCAGCTCTACCCGTGCAGCGTCACGGTGGAGGAGCTGGAGGAGGCGGCCGGCGACCGCGCCGGGCTGACCGCCGAGTTCATCGGCGACTCCATCAAGGACGACATCCACGAGCAGTACCAGGCGCGGGAGACGCAGCTCGGCTCCGAGATCATGCGTGAGCTGGAGCGCCGGGTCGTGCTGTCGGTCCTCGACCGCAAGTGGCGCGAGCACCTCTACGAGATGGACTACCTCCAGGAGGGCATCGGCCTGCGCGCGATGGCGCAGAAGGACCCGCTGGTGGAGTACCAGCGCGAGGGCTTCGACATGTTCACCGCGATGATGGAGGGCATCAAGGAGGAGTCCATCGGCTACCTGTTCAACCTGGAGGTCCAGGTCGAGCAGCAGGTCGAGGAGGTCCCGGTCGAGGACGCCAAGCCGGTGGCCGACCTGGAGAAGCAGGACGCGGTGCCGGCGCAGGCCGGTTCGCGGCCGGAGATCCGCGCCAAGGGGCTCGACGTCCCGCAGCGGCGCAACCTCCACTTCTCCGCGCCGACGGTCGACGGCGAGGGCGGCACGATCGAGGGCGACTTCACCGAGGACGGCGAGCCGGTGCGCTCCGCCGCCGACGGTCTCACCCGCGCGGAGCGGCGCAAGCAGGCGAAGGGCCGGGGCCGCCGCAAGAAGTGACGGACACGGCAGCGCCGTGACGGTCCGACGGGCCGGACACCCCTGGGTGTCCGGCCCGTCGCCATGCCCGGGCCAACCTCGCCGGAGCGGACCCAGGGGGCCGGTCAGTCCGCGGCGGTGCGGGGCGGGCGGGGGCCGCCGAGTTCGACCGCCGTGCAGCGCCAGCGCAGGTCCTGGCCGAGTTCGAGGCGGAAGGCCATCGCGCGCAGCCGGTCGCCGGCACCGATGCGGGCGAAGGCCTCGATGGCCCCCGGGCGGGGCTCGCAGTAGCCGATGTCCCGCACGACCGGCCGGGCGCCACGGGTGCGCAGCGGGCCGCGCTCGGCCAGCCAGGCCAGTTCGTCGTAGGCGCGGCCACGGGTGTGGCGCAGCATCGAGTGGACGGGGCGGTGGCCGCTCAGCACGGCGAGGAGCAGGTCGGCGAAGCGGTCGGTGGGAAGCGGGTGGGGGACCGGCCTACGGGGCGTCCGGGACGGCACGCGGGGTGTGGCGGGCAGCGGGACCGGGGTCTGGGTGGCTCCTCCCGGGGGCGCCTCCGCGAAGGGCGTGTGCGTCCCCGTGGGAACAGGCGCGGTGCCCCGCTGCGCCCCGGCGACGGCACGCGAGGGGGTGCGGCGGGTGCCGGAGGGAGTGGGCGGGCGGGTGTCGCCGGGGCGCGTGTGGGAACGCTTGCCGCGCGTGGAGGCAGGGGGCCGGCCCCCGGCAGCGGTCGTCCGGGTGGTGCCGCCGCCGGGGCTGCGGGGCGGGGCGGTGCCGGCGGAGGTGCGGGGCTGCTGGTCGGTGCGGGCAGAGGACGTGCGGGTGATGCCGCCACCGGGGTTGCGGGGTGGGGTGGTGGTGTCGGAGGTGCGGGTTCGGGGGTCGGCTTCCCGGTTGCCCGGAGGGGGTGTGGCGGGTCCTGCGGTGGGTGGAGTGACGGCCGGGCGCCAGGCCCTGGTCATGACCTTGTACATGGGGGTCCCCGTTCGCGGGCCCGGTGGGTACCGGGGAGTAACTTCGTGGTCGGTGATCTTGTACGGGCTGTGCGAAGCCCACGGCAAGGCGACCGGCACCCGTGTCGAGGACCCCGGCGGTTCACTTATCCGGGTGGTGTCCGAGGTGTGGAGCCCGCCGCCACGGGGCCGACAAGGGTGAATCCCGGGAGCGGGGTGGACGCCGCCGGCGGCACGGGGCGGGACTCGAAAGGGGACACCGCGCACGTATCCTGAGGGCCGTCCAGGCCTCCCCGGCACCCGCGGCGGGTTCCGGCACCGAGGCCGGCCCGCACGGCCCGTCCAGGGCCGGCCCGGCCCCCCGCAGACCCCACCACCGACCGACCCTCCGACCCCCTCCAGGAAAGCGGCCAGCCATGCGTGTCTACGTGCCCCTGACCCTCCCCGCCCTCGCCGAGGCGCACACGACGGGCGAGCTGGGAGGCGGGCCGTTCGTCGCCTACGCCGTGACGCCCGCACTGCGCGAGTGGTACCTCTCCGACGACATCGAGGAGCTGGAGTACGCCGCGCTGAGCCGGGCCGCCCTGGCCTCGCTGCGCCTGCTGGCCGCCGACCCGCAGGCGCAGCGGCGCCGGGTCGTGGTCGCCGTGGACGTCGCCGACCGGGCCGCGACCACCGACCCCGGCCGGGGGCTCGACCCCGCGGCACTTGGCGAGGTGCGGGTCGCGGGGGCGGTCCCGCTGGCGAAGGCGGCGGCGGTGCACGTCGACGCGGCGGACGCGGAAGCGGACGTGGCGGCGGCGGCCGACGCCCTGCCGGCGGCGGACGGCGGGGACGACGACGCCCAGTTCGTCGTGGACGGCGCGGAGGACCACGAGCTGCTCTGGTTCGCCACCCAGGAGATCCCGAATCTGGTGGGGCGCGGGAACTGAGCCGGCCGGGCTCCCGTCCGCCGGGGGCGCTTCGCGGCCCGATCTCCTGTTTGTCAGTGGGGCCGGGTACGTTTTGGGCATGGGGACGAAGACGGGCGGGCACATCGTCTGGGACTGGAACGGCACGCTGTTCCACGACATCGACGCGATCATCGGGGCGACGAACGCGGCCTTCGCCGAGCTGGGGCTGGAGCCGCTGACGCTGGAGAAGTACCGGGAGCTGTACTGCGTCCCGGTGCCGAAGTTCTACGAGCGGCTGATGGGGCGGCTGCCGACCGATGCCGAGTGGCTGGTCATGGACGACATCTTCCACCGGTACTACGCGGAGCACCGGGTGGCGTGCGAGCTGACCGTGGGGGCGGTGGAGCTGCTGGCCGGATGGCGGTCGGCCGGGCGCAGCCAGTCGATCCTGAGCATGTACGTGCACGAGGAGCTCGTGCCGCTGGTGCGCGGATTCGGCATCGAGCCGCACTTCATACGGGTGGACGGGCGCACCGGGCCGTCCGGGGGCAGCAAGGCCGAGCACATGGTGCGCCACCTGAGGTCGCTCGGCGGCGTGGACCCCGAGCGCACGGTGGTGATCGGCGACGCCGCGGACGACGCGGTGGCCGCGCTGCACGTCGGGGCGAGAGCGGTGCTGTACACGGGGGGTTCGCACAGCCGGGCGAGTCTGGAATCCGTAGGGGTGCCTGTGGTGGACACCTTGGAGGAGGCCGTCGCCGAGGCGGAGCGCCTGGCGGCCTAGCGGGAGGCCCGGCACGGGCCGACGGCCTGCGGGAAAGCGCCCCGACTGTGCAGAACGTCAAAGTTCACGGCCTGCTTTTGTACACATACGGCTCATGACGGGGGCCCTGTGGAGAGCGATAGCCTTGGTGGCGTGATCAGCGCGATAGCTCGCGGGGACATCGTCGTCCCTGCCCTGCGCCCGGAGAGCACGGACGACATCCGTGTCCGGGCGGCGGTCGCTGGTCTTTGCGGGCGGGACGGGGCGTCGAGGACGCCCGGGACGCCGAGCACCTCCCGGGTCCGGGCGTCGCACCGAGCGGCGTCACACCGGTGGAGCAGCTCAAGAATGGCTCAGACACCCCCGCTCATCTCATCTTGCGGCATACCGTCGGATCAGACCGGATACTCCGTGTCACGACGTGAGGTCGTAAGCGCAGAGGCCGTACTTCCTTCTACGTCACGCAACGGCGCGCGACAGGAGCCAGAGGACAATGCAGACCAAGCTGGACGAAGCCAAGGCCGAGTTGCTCGAGAGGGCCACCCGGGTAGCTGAGAACAGCCCGGTCGGGGGGCACCTACCGACCGGGTCGACGGGCGAGGAGACCCCAGACGCCCCGCACGCCCCGGACCGCGAGTCCCTGCTCACGTTCCTCCAGCGTTACTACCTGCACACGGCCCCGGAGGACCTCACCGACCGCGACCCGGTCGACGTCTTCGGCGCGGCCGTGTCGCACTACCGGCTGGCGGAGAACCGCCCCCAGGGCACGGCCAACGTGCGGGTGCACACACCCACCGTCGAGGAGAACGGGTGGACCTGCAGCCACTCGGTCGTGGAGGTCGTCACCGACGACATGCCCTTCCTCGTCGACTCCGTCACCAACGAGCTGACCCGGCAGGGACGCGGGATCCACGTCGTCATCCACCCCCAGTTCGTGGTGCGGCGCGATGTGACCGGCAAGCTGATCGAGGTCCTGCCCACGCCCGCCACCGGCGCCTTCGACCTCCCGCACGACGCGCACGTCGAGTCCTGGATCCACGTCGAGATCGACCGCGAGACCGACCGCGCCGATCTGAAGCAGATCACCGCGGACCTGCTGCGCGTGCTGTCCGACGCCCGCGAGGCCGTCGAGGACTGGGGCAAGATGCGGGACGCGGCCATCCGGCTGGCGGAGGGGCTGCCGGACGAGCCCATCCCCGGCGACCTGCCCGGCCCGCAGGTGGAGGAGGCCCGCGAGCTGCTGCGCTGGCTGGCCGACGACCACTTCACCTTCCTCGGCTACCGCGAGTACCAGCTGCGCGACGACGACTCCCTGGCCGCCGTCCCCGGCACCGGGCTCGGCATACTGCGCGCGGACCCGCAGCACGCCGCCGAGGAGAGCCACCCGGTCAGCCCGTCCTTCGAGCGGCTGCCCGCCGACGCCCGGGCCAAGGCACGCGAGCACAAGCTGCTCGTGCTGACCAAGGCGAACAGCCGCTCGACCGTGCACCGGCCGTCGTACCTGGACTACATCGGCGTCAAGAAGTTCGACGCCGAGGGCAACGTCGTCGGTGAGCGCCGGTTCCTCGGACTGTTCTCCTCCGCGGCCTACACCGAGTCCGTGCGCCGCGTGCCGGTCATCCGGCGCAAGGTCGAGGAGGTCCTCAAGCAGGCCGGGTTCTCGCCCAACAGCCACGACGGGCGCGACCTGCTGCAGATCCTGGAGACCTACCCGCGCGACGAGCTGTTCCAGACCCCGGTCGACGAGCTGCGCGCCATCGTCACCTCCGTGCTCTACCTCCAGGAGCGCCGCCGGCTGCGGCTCTACCTGCGTCAGGACGAGTACGGGCGCTACTACTCCGCCCTCGTCTACCTCCCGCGCGACCGCTACACCACGGCCGTGCGCCTGCGGATCATCGAGATCCTGAAGGAGGAGCTCGGCGGCATCAGCGTCGACTTCACGGCGTGGAACACCGAGTCGATCCTGTCCCGGCTGCACTTCGTGGTGCGGGTGCCGCAGGGCACCGAACTGCCGCAGCTGTCCGACTCCGACAAGGAGCGCATCGAGGCCCGGCTGATGGAGGCCGCCCGCTCCTGGGAGGACGCCTTCGCCGAGGCGCTCAACGCCGAGCTGGGCGAGGAGCACGCGGCCGAGGCCATGCGCCGCTACGCGCACGCCTTCCCCGAGGGCTACAAGGCCGACCACAACCCGCGTGCCGCGGTCGCCGACCTGGTCCACCTGGAGCAGCTGAACACCGAGGCGGGCGAGGACTTCGCGCTCAGCCTGTACGAGCCGGTGGGCGCCGCCCCCGAGGAGCGGCGCTTCAAGATCTACCGCACGGGCGACGCGATCTCCCTGTCGGCCGTGCTGCCGGTCCTCAACCGGCTCGGCGTCGAGGTCGTCGACGAGCGGCCCTACGAGCTGCGCTGCTCGGACCGCAGCGTCGCCTGGATCTACGACTTCGGCCTGCGCATGCCCCGCGCGCAGAACGGCGGCGGGGACTACCTCGGGGACGACGCCCGCGAGCGGTTCCAGGACGCCTTCGCCGCCACCTGGACCGGCAAGGCCGAGAACGACGGCTTCAACGCGCTCGTGCTGAGCGCCGGGCTCACCTGGCGCCAGGCCGTGGTGCTGCGCGCGTACGCCAAGTACCTGCGCCAGGCCGCGTCGACGTTCAGCCAGGACTACATGGAGGACACCCTCCGCAACAACGTCCACACCACCCGGCTGCTCGTCTCCCTGTTCGAGGCGCGGATGTCGCCGGACCGGCAGCGGGCGGGCCACGAGATCGTGGACGCGCTGCTGGAGGAGGTCGACGCGGCGCTCGACCAGGTCGCGAGCCTCGACGAGGACCGGATCCTCAGGTCCTTCCTCACGGTCATCAAGGCGACCCTGCGGACCAACTTCTTCCAGGAGGCCGCGGGCGGGCACCCGCACGACTACGTCTCCATGAAGTTCGACCCGCAGGCCATCCCCGACCTGCCGGCGCCGCGCCCCGCGTTCGAGATCTGGGTGTACTCGCCGCGCGTGGAGGGCGTGCACCTGCGCTTCGGCAAGGTCGCCCGCGGTGGCCTGCGCTGGTCCGACCGGCGGGAGGACTTCCGCACGGAGATCCTCGGCCTGGTCAAGGCGCAGATGGTCAAGAACACGGTCATCGTGCCGGTCGGCGCCAAGGGCGGCTTCGTCGCCAAGCAGCTGCCCGACCCGAGCGTGGACCGCGACGCGTGGATGGCCGAGGGCATCGCCAGCTACAGGACGTTCATCTCGGCCCTGCTCGACATCACCGACAACATGGTGGCCGGCGACGTCGTCCCGCCCGCCGACGTCGTCCGGCACGACGAGGACGACACCTACCTCGTCGTCGCCGCCGACAAGGGCACCGCGACCTTCTCCGACATCGCCAACGAGGTCGCCGAGAAGTACAACTTCTGGCTCGGCGACGCCTTCGCCTCCGGCGGCTCCGCCGGCTACGACCACAAGGGCATGGGCATCACCGCCCGCGGCGCCTGGGAGTCCGTCAAGCGGCACTTCCGGGAGCTGGGCGTGGACACCCAGAGCCAGGACTTCACGGTCGTCGGCATCGGCGACATGTCCGGTGACGTGTTCGGCAACGGCATGCTGCTCTCCGAGCACATCCGGCTGGTGGCCGCCTTCGACCACCGGCACATCTTCATCGACCCCAGCCCGGACGCCGCCACCTCCTACGCCGAGCGCCGCCGCCTGTTCGAGCTGCCCCGCTCCAGCTGGGAGGACTACAACACCGAGCTGCTGTCGCCCGGAGGCGGCATCTTCCCGCGCACGGCCAAGGCGATCCCGGTCAACGCGCAGATCCGCGAGGCCCTCGGCATCGAGGCCAAGGTCACCAAGCTGACCCCGGCCGACCTGATGAAGGCGATCCTCCAGGCCCCGGTCGACCTGCTGTGGAACGGCGGCATCGGCACGTACGTCAAGTCCTCCACCGAGTCCAACGCCGACGTCGGGGACAAGGCCAACGACGCCATCCGCGTCGACGGCCAGGACCTGCGCGTCAAGGTCGTCGGCGAGGGCGGCAACCTGGGCCTGACCCAGCTCGGCCGGATCGAGTTCGCGCTGCAGGGCGGCCGGATCAACACCGACGCCATCGACAACAGCGCGGGCGTGGACACCTCCGACCACGAGGTGAACATCAAGATCCTGCTCAACGGCCTGGTCCGGGACGGCGACATGACCGTCAAGCAGCGCAACAAGCTGCTCGCCGAGATGACCGACGAGGTCGGCCGCCTGGTGCTGCGCAACAACTACGCGCAGAACACCGCGATCGCCAACGCCCTCGCCCAGTCCGGCGCCATGCTCCACGCCCAGCAGCGCTTCATGAAGCACCTGGTGCGCGAGGGGCACCTCGACCGGGCGCTGGAGTTCCTGCCCACCGACCGGCAGATCCGCGAGCGGCTCGCCCAGGGCCAGGGCCTGACGGGGCCGGAGACGGCCGTGCTGATGGCGTACACGAAGATCACGGTCGCCGAGGAGCTGCTGCACACCTCGCTGCCGGACGACCCGTACCTCAGCACGCTGCTGCACGCCTACTTCCCGACGAAGCTGCGCGAGCAGTTCCCCGAGCACCTGGTCGGCCACCCGCTGCGCCGTGAGATCACCACGACGGTCCTGGTGAACGACACGGTCAACACGGGCGGCACGACCTACCTGCACCGGCTGCGCGAGGAGACGGGCGCGTCGCTGGAGGAGATCGTGCGGGCGCAGACCGCGGCCCGGGCGATCTTCCGCCAGTACCCGGTGTGGGACGCGGTCGAGTCCCTCGACAACAAGGTCGAGGCCGAGGTCCAGACCCGCATCCGGCTGCACTCGCGGCGCCTGGTGGAGCGCGGCACCCGCTGGCTGCTCAACAACCGCCCGCAGCCGCTCCAGCTGGCCGACACGGTCGACTTCTTCGCGGACCGCGTCGAGCAGGTCTGGGGGCAGCTGCCGAAGCTGCTGCGCGGCGCCGACCTGGAGTGGTACCAGAAGATCTACGACGAGCTGTCCGGCGCGGGCGTGCCGGACGAGCTGGCCACGCGCGTGGCGGGCTTCTCCTCCGCCTTCCCGACGCTGGACATCGTCTCGGTCGCGGACCGCATGGGCCGGGAGCCGATGGACGTCGCCGAGGTCTACTACGACCTGGCCGACCGGCTGCGCATCACCCAGCTCATGGACCGCATCATCGAGCTGCCCCGCGCCGACCGCTGGCAGTCCATGGCCCGCGCGGCGATCCGCGAGGACCTGTACGCGGCGCACGCGGCGCTGACCGCCGACGTCCTGGCCGTCGGCGACGGCACCTCGACGCCGGAGCAGCGCTACAAGGCGTGGGAGCAGAAGAACGCGGCGATCCTCGGGCGTGCCCGCAGCACGCTGGAGGAGATCCAGAGCTCCGACGCGTTCGACCTCGCCAACCTGTCGGTGGCGATGCGCACGATGAGGACGCTGCTGCGCACGCACTCCTAGCGCACACGGCGTGACGAAGCGCCCCGGGCCGCGACCGGCCCGGGGCGCTTCGTTCTCGCGGCGCCCGGGCGGTTCGAGTGGAGGACCGGCCGGATCCGGCCGAGGCTGGGTGCGTGACCGTGAACGCGTCCCCGGAGCGGGCCTCCGCTCCCGCCACGCCGGCCCCGCGCGCCGCGTCCGGACCGGCCGTCCTCGCCGTCCGGGCCGCCGCCGCGCTGGTGGTCGTGCTGCTGGTCCTGGTGATCCTCCGGCTGCCCTGGGCGGGCGACCTCGGCATGCACGCGGCGACGGTCCAGCGCCTGCGGCACAGCCTCGTCGCCCCGGGCGATCCGCTGGTCGACGCGGACGTGCCGAGCCCGTACTACTCGCCGTGGACGGTCGTCCTCGGCTGCCTGGCCCGGGTGAGCGGCCTGTCGGTCTTCGTGGTGCTGCGGCTGGCGGCGTTCACCGCGCTCGGGCTGCTGCTGACCGGGGTGTGGCGGTACGTGCGCACGCTGAGCGGCCGTCCCGCCGCACCCGCCCTGGCCCTGCTGAGCCTGCTGCTCCTGTGGGGCACGTCGGTGTTCACCTGGAGCGGCTTCCACGGGCTCGACTCGCTGGCGCTGACGGTGTCGTACCCGAGCGTGTTCACCCTGGGGCTGGCCTTCCACCTGTGGGCGTGGCTGGGGCGGGCGGTGCGCGGTGACGCGGGGACGGGGACGTGGCTCGGGCTCGGGGCGCTGGGGTCGGTGATCCTGCTGTGCCATCAGTTCATGGGCGTGGTGGCGTCGCTGGGGGCGATCGCCACGGTGGTGGCCGCCCGGCCCGGGCGCCCGGTGTGGCCGCGGCTCGGTGCGGGAGCCGTGACCGGGCTCGGGGTGCTGCTGGTGTGGCCGTACTACGACGTCCTCGCGCTGCTCGGGTCGGGCGGCGGGCTGGAGGCGGTGCACCGGCCGCTGTACGACGACCTGCCGGGGCGCTACTGGCTGGTGCTGCTCGGGGTGGTGGCGCTCGGGGCGCGGTGGCGGCGGGACCGGTGGGACGCGCTGGTGCTGTTCTTCGTCCTGGGGACGGCCGTCGTGGCGGCGGGCGGGCTGAGCGGGCACTACTCCTGGGGGCGGGCTCTGCCGGCGGTACTGATCCCGGCTCAGCTCGCCGCGGCGCTGGAGGTGCTGGAGGCCGGGCGGCGCGCACTGCGGGCCGGGTGGGCGTGCGTGCTGGGCGCGGCGCTGACGCTCGGGGCGTGGACGCAGGCCGGGGCGCTCGGCCATGTCGTCGACCCGCACGACCTGCCGGCCGCCGTCGCCGAGAAGTACCGGCGGCCCTGGGCGGGCTACCACTGGCTGACGCCGTGGGTGCGCTACGGGGACGTGGTGATGGCCCGCCCGGGACGCCCGGCCCGGCAGATCCCGGCGTACGGGGCGTACACGGTCGCGCCCGGGTACCCCGACGTCTTCCTGCCCGACGAGGCGGCGCGGGAGCGGGCGGTACGGCGCTGGTTCGCCCCGGGGACGCCCGGCGAGGAGCGCGCGCGGATCCTGCGCACGTACGGGGTGCGGTGGGTCGTGGCGGGGGCGGGCGCGGGGCAGCCCGGGCTGAGGGAGGTGACCCGGGGGCCGGAGGGGCAGGTCCTCTACCGGGTGCTGCGGTGAGCGGCACGGCCCCGGAGCGCACGGGGCGTGCGGCTACTTCAGCGCGCTCGCGATCAGGCGCGCCGCCCGCTTCACCCGCGGCCGGGCCACCTTGCGCACGGCCGGCCCGATCAGCCTCGCCGTGACACCCGTCGGCTCCCAGCGCACCTGCAGACGGCCCGGGCCGTGGCCCTCCGGCTCGACGGTCAGCACGTGGGAGGGCACGCGGGTCGTCAGCGTCGGGAAGTCGAGCGGGGCGAGGAGCAGGCCGGTGTTGGCCAGGCCCTGGTGGTGCAGGCGGAGCAGGGGATGGCGCACACCCGCGAAGCCCTGGAGGGGCAGGGCGGCCGCCGCCAGGTCGAGGTGGACATGCCCCTCGAAGACGCCGGGCCGGACGGGGGACAGCCGGAAGGGGACGCTGAGGCGGCGGCCGCCCGGGGCGATGAGCAGGGTCGCGCGCTGCGGCCCGACCGGCAGGCGCAGCGCCGGGTCGTAGGTGCGGACCGCCAGGTCGATCGAGGCGCCCGGGCCCCGGGTGATCTCCGTGATCTCGTGGCGGAACTGGGCGCCGGTGAACGGCCGGGTCTCCAGCTCCAGGTCGCCGAGGTCCAGTTCGCGGCGTGCCCACTCCGTCGCCGGCACCTCCTCGCCCCAGTAGGTGCGGCCCTCGGCGTCCGTCGCGATGTGCCGGGGGGCGACACCGTGGCCCAGGCCCCGGGACGCCAGCCGGGCGTCGGCCAGCCGTCCGTCCCGGATGAGCTGGACGACCACCCGCTCGGCGCGCGGAAGGCGCGCGTACGCGCCGGGAGCGAGCGTGTCGAGGTACGGCGTGACGAGACCGGCGAAGGACGCGAGCCAGTCGTCGTCCCGGTAGGGCAGGTCACCGGCGTACATGCGGAAGTCGTGCTTGAGGAACTTGTGGTCCTTGGCCTCCCGCAGCGACTCGTGCCCGCTCTCGGCCAGGAACGCGTCGATGAGGTGCTGGACGTGGATGCGGTCGCGGACGTTGGCGAGCTTGTGCCGCTGGTTGGATATCGAGGCCGCCTCGGACGCCGCGAAGGGGGCCACGTACCAGCGGTAAACCGGCTCCGGGACGACGGTGAAGCTCTTGGCCAGGCAGTACGCCTGCGCCGAGAACAGCTGGTCCTCGTAGTGGATGCCCTCGGGGAAGCGCAGGCCGTGCCGGTCGAGGAAGGCCCGGGCGTACATCTTGCTGGTCGACAGGTGCTCGAAGAACAGGCGCGGGTCGGACTCGATGCCGTCCAGGGTGCGCCGCTCGGCGACCAGATGGGGCATCCAGGTCGAACGGCGGCCGCTGTCCACGCGGATCCGTTCCACCGCGCCCATGGCGAAGTCGATCTCGCGTTCGCGGTGCGCCGCGAGCAGCAGGGCGACGGCGTCGGGGGGCAGTTCGTCGTCGCTGTCGAGGAACATCACGTAGGGGGCGCGCGCGATGTCCAGGGCGCGGTTGCGGGGGGCGCTGCACCCTCCGCTGTTGCGCTCCAGGCGCAGGTAGCGGACCCGGGGATCGCGGGCCTGGAGCTGCCGTGCCACGAACGGGGTGCCGTCGGTCGAGTGGTCGTCGCTGATGACGATCTCGATGTTCGCGTGGGTCTGCCGGCGCACCGAGTCGACGGCCCGGGTGAGGCGTTCGGCGTCGTTGTAGACGATGACCGTCACGGTGACGTCGGGGGTGCTCATGCGGTCGCCTCCTGCGGGCTCGGGGCCGGGGTGCGTTCCTCGACGGGCAGGACCGGGGGCAGGTCCCGCTCGTCCTGGCCGAGGAAGACCCGGCGCACGACGCGTTCGGCGGCGCGTCCGTCGTCGTACTCGCAGAACCGGCGGCGGAAGACGGCCCGGGTCTTCGCCGCGTTCTCGTCGTGCCAGGCGTCGCCGGCCAGGATGTCCGCCAGCTCGCGCTGGGTGCGCGCCACCGGGCCGGGCGCCTCGGCCATCAGGTCGAAGTAGACGCCGCGGGTGGTGCGGTAGGTCTCCCAGTCGTCGGCGTAGACGACGATCGGCCGGTCGAGGTTGGCGTAGTCGAACATGATCGACGAGTAGTCCGTGACGAGGGCGTCCGCCGCCAGGCACAGGTCCTCGACCGGGTCGTAGGAGGAGACGTCGATGATGCGGCCCGTGCGGCGCAGGTTGGTCAGCGGGGAGGCGGCGCCGCCGTAGAAGTAGTGGCCGCGCACCAGCAGGACCGTGTCCTCGCCGAGGCGGTCCGCGAGGGCGGCGAGGTCCAGCCGGGGTGTCCAGCCGGCCTCGTAGTCGCGGTGGGTGGGCGCGTAGAGCACTGCCCGGCGGCCCGGGGTGATGCCCAGGCGGTCGCGGACCGCGCGGATCTCGGCGGCGCCCGCGGTGTAGTACACGTCGTTGCGCGGATAGCCGTGGTCCAGGGAGACGTAGCGCGAGGGGTAGGCGCGCTCCCACATGCGGGTGGTGTGGCTGTTGGCGGAGAGGCTGTAGTCCCACTTGTCGATGCGCTCCAGCAGCGCCTTGAAGTCCAGGCCCTGGGCGGCGGCCGGGAACGCCATCTGGTCCAGGCCCATGCGCTTCAGCGGGGTGCCGTGGTGGGTCTGGAGGTGGATCGCGTCCGGGCGCTTGACCACCGCGTTGGGGAAGTTGACGTTGTTGACCAGGTACCCGGCGCTCGCCAGCACCTCCCAGTAGCGGCGGGTCCCGGGCACGACGTGGTCGGTGCCGGGCGGGAGGAGGGCCGCGTTCTCGGCGGTCACCACCCACACCGGGTGGATCTGCGGGGCGAGTTCGGCGAGCTTGGCGGCGATCGCGGCGGGGTTGCAGGCCACGCCGCGGTTCCAGTAGGACGCGAACACCGCCAGGCCGGGATCGACGGGGCGGCCGAGCGCCCTGCGGTACTGGTGGTCGCGGAGCCGGGCGCCGACCTGGCGCTTGCGGGTGCGCACGGCGGACCGGGCCGTACGCCGCGTGCGGTTGACGGTCTGGAAGGCCCGGTACCTGGTGTACGCGTCCTCCTCCAGCAGGGAGCGGCGCACGCCCTCCAGGCCGCCCGGGCGGTGGTGGTTCTCGGGGCGGTGGCGCACGGCGGCCAGGGACGCGCGGTGGAAGAACTCCCGGGCGACCTCCTCCGCCATGCCGCCGCGGGCGAAGGTGCGCAGGCAGTCGCGGACCATGACGTCGTACAGGACGGTGTGCGCGGCGCGGCGGCCCCGGGTGAGGCCGAGGAGGGACTCGTAGCGGGCGACGAGGCCGTAGCGCTGTTCGGGTGTGACCGGGGGCAGGCTCGCCGGGCGCAGTCTGCGGTCCTCGTAGGCGACGTGCGGCAGGCAGGCGACGCGGCCGGCCAGCAGCAGGGCGGCCAGGGCGGCGTACGGCTCGTCGTCGGTGGCGAACCGCTGCTCGTGCTCCCGGTAGAACTCCGCGCGCAGCACCCGGGTGCCGAGCAGCGGGGTCAGCCGCAGCAGGGGCGCGCAGTCGTCGAGGGCCACGTCGGCGCGGCCCGCCCGGGCCAGCAGCGGGCCGTCCGGGGAGGGCAGTCCGGAGGTGTGCCAGGTGCTGCGCAGATGGTCCAGGAGCAGGACGTCGACCTCGCCGGGGAGCTCGGCGACCCGCTCGGCGACGGTGCGCGGGGTGCCGGCGGGCAGGTCGTCCTTGGCGTGCACGAAGTGCAGCCAGCGCCCCGACGCCCGGGCCGCGCCGGCCGCCCGGGCCGCCGCGTCGCCGGTGCCGGCCGGCAGCGGGACCACCTGGATGTCCGGGGCGTGCCGCTCGGCCGTCTCCCGGGCCCAGTCGCCCACCGCGGCCACGATCAGCTCGGCGTCGGGCAGGGGGTGGGCGGCCAGGGAGTCGAGCAGCTCCGTCAGATGGCCCTGCACGTTCGGTCCGTGCACGACGACGCTGAGCTCGGCCATCACCGGACCCCCTTCTCACAGACACGCCGTACTCGGTCATGGTGTCATCAATGCGACAAAATGACCGAGCGGGTTGCGCCTCACGAGGGAACGGCGGCCCCGGGTTCGGCTGCCGGCTCGGGCCCGGGCCCGGGCTCGGGCTTGGGCTTGGCCTTGGGCCGGGGCTTGGCCGGCTTCTCCCCGGTGAACGCCTCGTACTCCTTGAGCACGTCCTCCGTGGGTCCGTCCATGCGCAGCTCGCCGCGCTCCAGCCACAGCACGCGGTCGCAGGTGTCGCGGATGGACCTGTTGTTGTGGCTGACCAGGAACACCGTGCCCGCGTGCCGGCGCAGCTCGCGGATGCGCTGCTCGGAGCGCTTCTGGAAGGACCGGTCGCCGGTGGCCAGCGCCTCGTCGATCAGCAGCACGTCGTGGTCCTTGGCGGCGGCGATGGAGAACCGCAGCCGGGCGGCCATGCCGGAGGAGTACGTCCGCATCGGCAGCGTGATGAAGTCGCCCTTGTCGTTGATGCCGGAGAAGTCGACGATCTCCTGGTAGCGCTCCCTGATCTGCTCGCGGGACATGCCCATGGCCAGCCCGCCGAGGTGCACGTTGCGCTCGCCCGTCAGGTCGTTCATCAGGGCCGCGTTGACGCCGAGCAGGGAGGGCTGGCCGTCGGTGTGGATGCGGCCGTTCTCCACCGGCAGCAGCCCGGCGATTGCCTTCAGCAGGGTCGACTTGCCCGAGCCGTTGGTGCCGATCAGGCCGATGGCCTCGCCCCGGTACGCGACGAAGGACACGTTCCGCACGGCGTGCACGCGGCGCACGCCCGAGGCCTTCTCGGTCTGCCTGCGGCGCACGATGCGGTTGAGGGCGGCGGTCGCGCTGCCGCGTCCGGCACCGGTGCCGTTGACGCGGTAGACGATGTCGACGCCGTCGGCGACGACGGTGGGGATCTTCTCGCTCGGGTGCTCAGCCACGGCCGTACGTCTCCTCAGCCTTCCAGAAGTAGATGAAGCCGCCGACGCCCGCGACCAGCGCCCAGCCCGCGGCGATTGCCCACACGTGGGCGGGCAGCCGGTCCGCGTGGAAACTGTCGATCAGGGCGAAGCGCATCAGGTCGATGTAGACCGCGGCCGGGTTGGCCTCCAGCAGGACGGTCACCACCCGCGGCAGGCTGTCCTTGTCCGCCAGCTGGTCGATGCTCCACATGACGCCCGAGACGTACATCCAGGTGCGCAGCACGAACGGCATCAGCTGCGCGATGTCGGGGGTCTTGGCCCCCATCCGGGCCACGACCATGGAGACGCCCGCGTTGAACGTGAACTGCAGGAACAGCGCCGGCACCGCCAGCAGCCACGACATGCCGACCGGCACGCCGAAGCAGAGCAGGATGACGACCAGGGCGGCCATCGAGAACAGCAGCTGCTGCAACTGCTGGAGGCAGAACGACAGCGGCAGCGCGGCGCGCGGGAAGTGCAGGGCCCGCACCAGACCGAGGTTGCCGGAGATGGCGCGGGTGCCCGCCATGATCGAGCTCTGCGTGAACGTCCACACGAACACGCCCGTGACCAGGAACGGGACGTAGTCCGGCACGCCGTGCTTGGTGCCGAGCAGGACGCCGAAGATGAAGTAGTAGACCGCCGCGTTGAGCAGCGGGGTCATCACCTGCCAGACCTGGCCGAGCTTCGCCTGGCTGTACTGGGCGGTGAGCTTGGCGGTGGCGAACGCGGTGATGAAGTGCCGGCGGGCCCACAGCTGCCGGACGTACGCGGGCAGGGAGGGGCGTGCGCCGCTGACCGCGAGGCCGTGCCGCGCGGCGAGCGCGGCGAGGTCGTCGTCGGCCGGGGCGGGGGCCGGCGCCGGGGGCGGGGTGTGGAGGACCTGGCTCACATCCGCTGCCTTCGTGTGGAGGGGGAGGGGACCTTCTTACCGGTCTCTTCACGACGTCTTACGTCGGGACGGGACCGTTTCGTCGTGACGGGAGCGTACGTCCGGCCGACGTCGGAACGCAACCGTTTCGTCGTGACGCCCTATGCTGTCCGCATGACGACGAAGCCCGACGAGCCACAGCAGCCGCCGCGCCGCCGGGCCCCCGCGGGGGCCGCCGTCCTGCGCGAGGACGTGACGGAGGCGATCCGCTCGGCCGTGCACGAGGAACTCGCGGCCGTCGGCTACGCGCGGATGTCCATCGAGGGGATCGCCCGCCGGGCGGGCGTGGGCAAGACGGCGGTGTACCGCCGCTGGCGCTCCAAGCTGCACCTGGTGCTCGACATCGTCTCGGCGCTCGCGGTGCAGGGCCTGCCCGCGCCGGACACCGGCTCCCTGGAGGGCGATCTGCGGCTGCTGTACGAGGTGACGTCCCGGGCCCTGCGCCACCCGGTCGCCTCGCAGATCATCCCCGACCTCCAGGCCGAGGCCGCCCGCAACCCGGACATCGCCGAGGCGCTGCAGAAGGCCCTGCGCGAGGGCCAGGACGGGGTCGCCACCGGCATCGTCACGGCGGCGCAGCGCCGCGGCGAGCTGAGCGAGGGCCTCGACCGCGACCTGGCCCTCGACCTGATCTCGGGTCCCCTGTACTGGCGGTCGGTGGTGATCCGCGCCCCGAAGCCCCCGAAGGGGTACCTGGAGGCCCTGACCCGGGCGACGGCGGCGGCGCTGCGGGCGCTGTAGCCCGGGACACCCCGCTCCACCGGACCCGAGGGGCCGGGGGTGAGGGCTCGGGCATGCCCGCCCGGCGGGCGAGGACTCGGGCATGCCCGCCCGGCGGGCGGTCGCGGTCAGGGCCGTGCGGCCTCCGGGTGCAGCCGCACCCAGCCCTGCCACGCCGAGGTGACCATGTCCCGGACGTCGTGCCGGGCCTTCCAGCCCAGTTCGGCGGCCGCCCGGTCGGCGGAGGCGACGACGCGGGCGGGGTCGCCCGGGCGGCGGGGCGCGACCTCGGGCGGCAGGTCGTGGCCGGTCACCGCGTGGACGACGTCGATCATCTCGCGCACCGACACCCCCTCGCCGCGGCCGATGTTCAGCGTGAGGGAACCGCCGGGGGACGCGCGCAGGGCGCGGGCCGCGGCGACATGGGCCTCGGCCAGGTCGACGACGTGGATGTAGTCGCGCACACAGGTGCCGTCGGGGGTGGGGTAGTCGTCGCCGAAGACACGCGGCGGCGCGTGCCGCGTGAGCCTCTCGAACACCATGGGCACGAGGTTGGACACGCCGACGTCCGCGAGGCCGGGGGCCGCCGCGCCCGCCACGTTGAAGTACCGCAGGCACGCGGTCGACAACCCGGTCGCCCGGCCCGTGGCCCGCACCAGCCACTCCCCGGCGAGCTTCGTCTCGCCGTACGGCGACAGCGGCGCGCACGGCGTCTCCTCCGTGACCAGGTCCACGTCCGGCATGCCGTACACGGCCGCCGAGGAGGAGAAGACGAACGCCCCGGCCCCGGCCTCCGTCACCGCGTCGAGCAGGACGCGCAGGCCCTCGACGTTCTCCCGGTAGTAGCGCAGCGGCTGGGCGACCGACTCGCCCACCTGCTTCTTGGCCGCGAGGTGGACCACGCCGGTCACCTCGTGGTCCGCGAGGGCGCGGGCGACGCGCTCGCCGTCCAGCGTGGAGCCCACGACCAGCGGCACCCCGTCCGGCACGCGCTCGGCGATGCCCGTGGACAGGTCGTCGTAGACCACCGCCCGTTCCCCCGCCGCGGTCATCGCCCGTACGACGTGTGCGCCGATGTAGCCGGCGCCGCCGGTGATCAACCAGGTCATTGCGGCCGTCCCCTCGTCAGTTGGCCCGTGGCGGTGCTGTGCCGGTGCGTCGTCGTGGTCTCTCAGTGAAGCAGTCGGCGCACCCTTCCGCGGACGACCGAGAGCACCCCGCGGACGCCGGGCGCCACCCGCAGCGCCAGCGCACCGGAGTGGGTGGCGTAGGGCTGTACGAGTACCACGCCGCGCCGGGCGCTGGGGACGGCGCGGCGGCGCAGGAATCCGGCGCCCGTGAGGGCGTGCGCCGTGACGTCCCGGGTCGCGCCGTCGCGGAAGCGGATCCGCAGGCGCAGGTCCCAGGTCCCGGCGCCGAACGCGGCGAGGGCGGACAGGTCGACGGCGGTCTCGGCCGTCCAGCCGCCGTCCCGGTCCGGCCCGGAGGGCTGCGGGCCGGGCACGAGGTCCGCCGTGCCGCCCGGGACGAGCAGGTCCCCGGCGTCCCGGTGCAGCCACTCCACCTCCGCGCTCAGCGGCCCCGCCTCGGCCACCCGCCCGTACAGCTCGTGCAGGCGCAGCCGCAGCCCGGTCCCGCGCGCCCGGGGCCGCAGCACCGCGTCGACGGCCAGCGGCAGCGCGCGCACCGGCCGGGTCAGCAGGGGTTCGAGGGAGACCTGCGGCAGGTCGGCGGACCACACGGGCGTGCCGTCGGCGGCGCGGGCGTACGGCGGGCGCAGCCGGGCCGGCCGGGCCGCGAGCTCCCGCAGCCGGGGCAGGTCGCGCGGCTCCGGGCCGGCCAGGACGACCCGCCCGGCCAGTGCGCCCGGGGCGGCCGGGTTGCGGGCCCAGTCGTCGGCGTCGTACCCGGCCAGGTGCTCCCGGGTGAGGTCCCACCACGCGCGCCGGTACGCGGCGTCGCGCAGCCCCAGTTCCCGCAGGTACATCCGCAGGTCGTGGTCGAGGAACTTGGCGCGTGCCGCCCGCGCGAGCTCCTTCTGCCCCGCGCCCAGCAGGATCTCGTACGCCTGCCGGCACGCCTCCGTGCGGGCCCGCCAGTTGACGATCCCGGCCCGGTCCAGGGAGATCGACAGCCGCTCGGCGGACCGGCGCACGTGCCAGACGTAGACCCGCTCCGGGATCAGGGCGATGCGGGGGGCCGCGGCCAGCACGCGCGCGGTGAACACCACGTCCTCGTACGGGAAGCGGCCCTCGGGGAAGCGGATGCCGTGCTCGCGCAGGAAGGCCGTGCGGTAGAGCTTGTTGACGCAGAGCGTGTCGTGCACGAGCCGCGGCCGCCGGGCGGGGTGCGGCACGGCGGAGTGCAGGGCGTACAGGCGCGGCTGCCAGGGCACTTCGCGGCCCGAGGGCAGTTCCCGGCGGACGCACAGGCCGCTCGCCACCTCCGCGTGCGCACCGGTGGCCGCCTCCAGCAGCGCGTCCGCCGCGCCGGGCGGCAGCACGTCGTCGCTGTCCAGGAACATCACGTACGGCGAGGTCACCGCGTCGAGCCCGGTGTTGCGTGGGGTGCCGCAGCCGCCGCTGTTGACCCGGCGGCGGATGACCCGCAGCCGGGGTTCGGAGGCGGCGAGCCGCTCCAGCAGGCCGGCGCTGCCGTCCGTCGAGCAGTCGTCGACGGCCACCACCTCGCGCACGGCCCGGCCCTGGGCGAGCGCCGAGCGCACGGCGTCGGTCACATGGGCGGCGTCGTCGTAGCCGATGACGACGACGGCGATCTCGGCGAGCGGTGCGGCGGCAGTACTGCCGGTGTCCCTGTGGGCGTTCATCACGGCGGATCGTAAGCCGGGCGAATGACATGAAAGTGGTAACACACCATTGAACGCCTGCAAAGAGGAGGTAACGCCACAGAATCGGCGGGTGACGAGCGGACAGTCGACGGGGAGCGGCCGGTTCGGCGGGAGCACGTCGGCCGTGGCGGTGCCCATGGCCGTGATGCTCGCGATGGGCTCGTGGGGCCTGGACCGCGGCGGCATGTGGGGCGACGAGAGCGTCACCTTCCAGGTCGCGCGGCGCACGGTGCCGCAGATCTGGCGGCTGCTGCACGACGTGGACGCCGTGCACGGCCTGTACTACCTGTGCATGCACGTGGTCCTGGCCGTCCACCCGGACGAGGTCGTCCTGCGCCTGCCGTCGGTGTGCGCGGCGACCGTCACGGCCGGACTGGTCGCGGCCCTCGGCGTGCGCCTGTCCGGACCGCGGCTCGGCCTCCTGGCCGGGCTGGTGTACGCCCTCACCCCGATGGCCGGCCACTACGCCCAGGAGGGCCGCTCGTACGCGCTGGTCGCGGCCGGTGTGGCGGGGGCGACCCTGCTGCTGGTGCGGGCCGCGGACGGGCCGGGTGCCCGGGCCTGGTGGCCGTACGGCGTGGTCCTGGGGGCGACGTGCGTGCTGCACGAGCTGGCGGTCCTGGCGCTGTGCGCGCACGCGGCGACGCTGGCCTGGCTGCGGGTGCCGCGGGGGGTGTGGCGCGGCTGGCGGCGGGCGGCCGGCGCGGTGGCGGTGCTCCTGCTGCCGCTGGTGTGGGTGTCGCAGGGGCAGTCCGGGCAGGTGGCGTGGCTGGTCGCGCCCGGCTGGGACCGGGTGGAGCGGCTCGCCCGGAACGTCGCCCCGGGGCCGGAGGGCGTGGTGTTCTGGGCCTCGCTGCTGCTGATGGCCCTGGGCCTGCGCGAGCGGCGGACCGCGGCGGTCGCGCTGCCGCTGCTGCTGGTGCCGCCCGGCCTGCTGATGACGGTGTCGCAGGTGCGCCCGCTCTACCACGACCGCTACGTGCTCTACGCGCTGGCGGGGGCGTCGCTGCTGGTGGCGGCCGGGGCCGTGCGGGTGGCCGGGGCGCTGGGGCGGGTGCGGTTCGACGGGCGGCGGGTGCGGCTCGGCCGCCGTCGGGTGCGCGCCGCGGTCGGGCTGTGCGGCGCCCTCGCGCTCACCGCCGGCTTCCTCGCCCAGCTCCCCGTGCACCGTCAGGACCGCACGGCCGCGCACCGCCCGGACAACCTGGCCGTGGTCTCCGCTCTCGCCGTCCGGCGGGTGCGTCCCGGCGACCCGGTGCTGTTCGTGCCGTCGGTGGGCAGGCTCGCGGCGCTGGCCTACCCGAAGGGCTTCCGGCGGGTGCGGGACATCGCCCTGGCGGAGTCGGCGCCCCGGTCGGGGACGCTGTGGGGCCGGGAGGCGACACCCGCCCGGCTGCGGCAGCGGCTGGCCGGGGTGGACCGCGTCTGGGTGGTCACCGAGCGGGACGCACCGGCCGCGCACCGGCCCCCGGCCGACCCGGTCGAGCGCACCAAGCTGGCCGTGCTGGCCGCGGAGTTCGCCGTCCGCGAGGAGCACACCGAGGGCGAGGTGGTGCTGCGCCTGCACGTCCGGCGGCGGCCCGCCGAGGTGCCCGGTGTGCCGCCGGGCGCCGCTACGAGCGCTCGTCTGCCGGCGGAGCGGCCGGCGGCTGGGCGAGCGCGGCCGCGTCGAGCGCGGTGGTGAGCTCGTCCAGGGACGCGCGCAGGGCGCGGATCCCCTCGGCGTCGAAACCGGTCGAGGTGGCGATCCGGCGCGGCACCTGAAGCGCCCGCGCGCGCAGCGCGACGCCCTCGGCGGTCAGCCGCACCACCACCGACCGCTCGTCGCGGGCGCTGCGCTCGCGGACCACGAGGCCGGCCGCCTCCAGCCGCTTGAGCAGCGGCGACAGCGTGCCGGAGTCCAGGCGCAGGTGTTCGCCGAGCTTCTTCACGGGCAGCTCGTCGTGCTCCCACAGGACCAGCATCACCAGGTACTGCGGGTAGGTGAGCCCGAGGTCCTTGAGGATCACGCGGTAGACGCCGTTGAAGGCGCGCGAGGCCGCGTGCAGGGAGAAGCAGATCTGCTGGTCCAGGCGGAGCCAGTCGTCGTCCGGCGTGTTCATGCTTCCAGGGTAGCTCGGGCCCACCATTCAATTGCGCACAACTTAATTGTGTGCTCTAATTCTGGGTGTCGGGCGGCCCGGACGGGCCACCGAACGACGACCGAGAGGGAAGGTTCTTCCATGGACGCGCTCTACACCGCTGCCGCCACCGCCACCCACGGCCGCGACGGCCGGGCCGTCAGCTCCGACGGCGTGCTCGACCTCGCCCTGGGCGTGCCCCGGTCGATGGGCGGCAACGGCCAGGGCACCAACCCCGAGCAGCTCTTCGCCGCCGGTTACGCCGCCTGCTTCGGCAGCGCCCTCGGCCTCGTCGGGCGCCAGGCCAAGGTCGACGTCAGCGACGCCGCCGTGACCGCCGAGGTCTCGATCGGCAAGCAGGGCGAGGGCTTCGGCCTCGCCGTCACCCTGCGCATCGAGCTCCCCGAGAGCGTGGACGAGGTCACCGGCCGCAAGCTGGTCGACCAGGCCCACCAGGTCTGCCCCTACTCCAACGCCACCCGCGGCAACATCGACGTCGACCTCGTCATCGAGTAGTCACCGGCGCCTCACCTCGCCCCGACCCGCGCCAGCACCTCCCCCGTCCGTCCGCTCCACGCCACCACCACCGCCTCCTCGGGCACCGGGTGCCAGCGCGTCAGCAGCAGCCAGCGCACGTGGTAGCGGCGGACGACGGCCGACCGCTCGGCGCGGGTCGAGCCGTGCGCCAGGTAGGCGCGCACATCGGCCGCCCGGCGCCGCCGCTCCCGCTCGTCCAGGGCCGGGTCCGGCCAGATCGGGGCGGCGAGGTTCGGCCCGTACCCGGCGATGGCGTGACTGGCGAAGTACCCGTCGGTGATCACCACCTCGCCGGGGCCGATGTACCGGGCCGCCCAGTCGTACGACGGCCAGCGCGTCGGCTGGGTGAACCCCACCGGGTCCACCGAGCGCGGCACGACCGCCCCGGCGTGCACGGTCAGGAACCCCGCGCACGCCCCGGCCACCGCCGCCCCGCCCAGCACCTTCCGGGCCCGCCGCCACGGCCGGGGCGCCGCCAGCTCCACCGCCAGGGCGAACTGCGGCGGCACCAGCACGGCCCACAGCACCCGGGCGTACGTGTAGTGCCCGCCGGCCCAGCCGTAGGCGAGCAGCAGGCACTCCAGGGCGAACAGCACCACCAGCGGGTCACGCCGCGACCTGCGCGCCCGCGCCCACAGCGCGGGCAGCCCGATCAGCGCCAGCCAGGAGTTGGCGAACAGCCTCTCGTACAGCTGCCGGTGCATGGCGTCCATGCCGGTGTCGCCCACCAGCGTCAGCACGTCGTAGTACGGCCAGGCCACGGCCACCCCCGCGCAGACCAGCCCGGTGAGCGCCCAGCGGGCCAGGACCGGCGCGCGCCGGCCCCGCTGCCGGGACAGCACGAGCGCCACCCCGCCCGTCAGCGCGGACGCCGCCGTGACGGGGTGGGTGAGCAGGATCAGCGCGTACAGGACGCCGATCCCGGCGTACCCCCACCAGCCGCCCAGCCCGCTCGGGCCGACGAACCGCACCGCCGGGGCGTCGTCCCCCGCGCGTGCCGCGGTCCAGGCCCACGCCCAGAAGGTCAGGCCGATCGCGAGCGCGGACGGATACCCCAGGTTCGTCGTCATCGGCATCAGCCCGAGGTAGCCGCTCCACAGGATCCGGGCGGTGCCCCACAGCAGCGTCATGGACAGCAGCGCCCACACCGGCGCCCACCGCCGGGCGGTGAGGGTCCTGACGAACCGGCCGAGCCCGGTCAGCAGCACCACCAGGTGCACCGGCCCGGCCAGCTTCACGACCTCCCAGCCGGTCAGCCCCGTCAGCCGGGCGACCACGGCCTGCGCGACCGCGTACGGCCCGTAGTACGGGCTGCCCGCGCCCGGCAGGTCCGCCATCGTGTGGGCCGGGTGCAGCAGGTCGGCCTTGAGGCGCTCGACGACCGCCGCGTGCTGCCCGGCGTCGCAGCACAGCGGCACCCGCCAGTACGCCAGCGTCATCACCAGCCAGAACAGCGCGCCGTAGAACTGGTACGGGGTGAGCCGCCGCATCCGGCCGCCGCGCAGCGCACTCGCGCCGCGCACGGTCCGGCGGACGAGGACCGGGGCGCTCACCGGACGGCCGGCAGGGGCAGGGGGGTCACAGGCATGCGCCGATCGTTCCCGCCCCTACGCCTGCCCTGACCCCGGATCACTTCATCGGGTGAGGCGGCTTGGCCCACCTGCCCGCTGTCCGTCGCACAGCGCCCGCTCGGCGGCCGCCGGCCAGCGCGCGAACCGGAACCGGGTCCGCTCGAACGCCCCGGTGAGGTTGTCCCAGAACCGCTGCGCGGTCAGCGGCGCCCGCACCGACTCCCTCAGCTCGGCCAGCTCCCCGCAGCCCAGCGCGGCCCGGGCCGCCCCGACCGTCTCCCGCGAGACCCCGGCCCGCAGCAGGTCGCGCCGCGGCGGGTCGGCGAGGGCCCACTCCGCGAACACCCAGTGGTTGCGCAGGAACTTCTCGTGCCCGGGCCAGCTCCACCGCTCCAGCGCCAGATGCGCGCCGACCGGACTGGCCAGCCCCCAGGCGTCGTTGACGTACGCGTCGAGCGGCGCCGCCGCACCCGTGACACCGAGGTGCCGGCCCACCATCACCACGTGGTACGGCGCGTCCGGCCGCATCGGCGTGGCGTGCAGCCGCCGTCCGGCGTCGAAGTACAGCAGGGTCGGCCGGGGCGAGCGCACGGCCTCGGCCAGCATGCGCCGCCCCTCGGGCAGGGCGGGCCAGTTGCGCACCCAGGTGTCCGTGCGCACCGGGTTGTGGTCGCCCAGCCCCTCCACGTCGGAGCTGCGCACGTTGAACGACCCCGGGGTGCTGCGCACGTCGAACGGCGCCCGCAGCGGGCTGACCGCCGCGCACAGCCACACCACCAGCAGCGCGCTCGCCGCGCCGGTGACCCGGTTCGCCGGGACGACCAGCACCGGCAGGAGCAGCAGCAGGAGCGCCGGGAGGATCATGCGGGCGTGCATGTAGTCGCCGCCGACCCGCACGACGTACCCGGCGAGCAGTGCACCCGCAGCGAGCGGCGCCAGCAGCACCACCAGCGAGGAGCGGCCCGCGACGCGGTCCCGCCGCAGCCGGCGGGTGCGGCGCGCCAGCAGCACCGCCAGCGAGCCGAGGACCGGCACCACGGGCCACAGCCAGTACGGCCCGAGCGTCTCCTGCACGTACCCGGCCCCTCGGCTCCAGTCACTGGCGCTCGCCTCCTTGGCGATGGCCGGCAGCGGCACCAGGATCCCGTAGTACCCGGCCCGGAACACCTCGTAGGCCAGCGGCAGCGCCCCCGCCGAGGCGAGCACGGCCGCGGTGCCCCGGCGCGAGGGCCGCAGCACCCACCACTGCGCGGCCAGGAAGCACACCGTGACCACCGCCAGGTCCGGCCGGACCAGCGGCCCCAGCCCGAACACGAACGCGGCCGCGTACGTCTCGCGGCGCTCCTGCCCCCGCCGCGTGCGCGTCAGCAGCCACCACGCCAGGCCGGTCCAGAAGGCACCGAGCCCGCTCTCCAGCCCGGAGGTCATGTACGACCAGAACGGCGGCACCGCCAGCAGCACGCACACCCCCGCGGGCAGCAGCAGCCCGGCCCCGCGGTGCAGCCGGCACGTGGCGAGCAGGGCGAGCGCGAACCCGGCGGTGCTCAGCAGCAGTCCGGTCCCCACCGCGAGGAACGCCGGGTCCGCTCCGGTGACCCAGGTGGCGAGGGCGAGCAGCCACTGCCACAAGGTGCCCGTCGAACTCTCCGCGCGCTCGCCCACGTTGAACACCGGTCCGTTGCCCGCCAGGATCTGCCGGACCGGCCGCAGGTAGATCAGCCCGTCGTCGCAGATCCAGCGGCGCCGGTAGCCCAGCACGAACAGGGCCGCGGTCGGCACGGCCACCAGGGCCGCGTGCCACCACCGCACCGGCCCCGGCGGCCCGGGCACCGGCGCGGGCCGGGCCGAGGGGGCGCGCTGGCCGGGCAGCGACGGAAGCGCCTCGGGGGTGGTCGGAGTCGTCATCCCTCGATCAGCGCCCCGGACCGCACGGCCACCGCGGAGGTCCTGCGGGCCGCGGGCAGCAGCGCCCCGCCCCGCTCGCCCAGCATCAGCAGGCGGACGACCCGCTCGGCGGCCCGCCCGTCCTCGAACTCGCAGTACCGGGACCGGAAGTCCGCCCGCAGCCGGGCCGCCTCCGCGTCCTGCCAGGTGCCGGAGGCGAACAGCCGCGCCAGTTCCGGGTAGGAGCGGGTGACGTGCCCGGGGGCGTCGGCCGTGACGTCGAAGTAGGCGCCCCGGCTGGCCACGAACGCGCCCCAGTCGTCGGCGTGCACCACCACCGGCCGGTCCAGCAGCACGTAGTCGAACATCAGGGCCGAGTAGTCGGTGACCAGCACGTCGGAGGCGAGCATCACGTCCTCCACGTGCGGCTCGTCCGTCGCGTCGACCACCACGCCCCGCCGGTGCAGGTCGGACAGGCCCAGCCCGCGCGCGATGCCCCCGGCCAGCGAGGGGTGCAGCCGGACGACCAGCGTGTGGCCCGGCCCGAGGTCCTCGGCGAACCGGGCCGGGTCGAACCGGTCGACGTGGCCGCCCTTGCGGTAGTCCCGGCGGGTCGGCGCGTACAGCACCACCGTGTTCCCCGCCGGGATGCCGAGCCGCTCGCGCACCGCCGCACCCCGCTCCGGCCCCGCTCCGACCAGCACGTCGTTGCGCGGGCTGCCCGTGCGCAGCGACGTGAAGTGACACGGGTAGGCCCGCTCCCAGGCCAGCTCCGCGTGCCGCCCGGCGACCAGGCTGTAGTCCCAGCGGTCGGCCCGGCGCAGCATCTGCGGCACGTCGAAGCCGTGCCGGGCACCCGGCTTGGACAGCAGGTCCGCGCCCATGTACTTCAGCGGGGTGCCCTGGTGGGTGTGGATGTGCACGCTGCCGGGCCGCTTGGCCAGGGTGCCGGGCCAGTTGACGTCGTTCACCCAGTACGTGGCCCGGGCCATGACCTCGTGGTAGCGGCGCGAGCCCGGGGTGACGTGGTCGACCCCGGGCGGCAGCGCGTCCACGGCGTCCTCCCGCACCACCCACACGCCCCGGATGTGCGGGGCGAGTTCCCGGGCCGCGGCGTGGATCGCGGCCGGGTCGCCGCTCACCCCGCGGTGGTGGTTCGCCGCGTAGACCGCCAGGTGCGGGTCGAGGGACCGGCGGGACTGGGTCGCGTACCAGGTGCGCAGCGCGCTCTGCGCGGCCTTCTGCGCCACCTTGCGCTGCCTGCCGCGCGCGGCCCCCCGCACCTCGCGCAGCCCGCGCACCGCCGCGTAGGACGGGTAGGGGGCCGACGCCAGCAGCCGCATCTCCAGCCCGCGCCAGCCGTCGGGCCGGCGGAAACCGCCCTCGGGCAGGTGACGGCGGTGGAAGGCACGGATCTCGCGGTAGAACGCGGCCCGGTCGGCGGGCCGTACGCGGTCCTCGCGGGCCAGCACGAACAGCATGTGGTCCAGGGCGCGCTCCAGCAGCAGCGGGCGCGCCCAGTCCAGGTCCGGCCGCTCCTCCAGGAACGCGAACAGGCCCCCGTACTGCCCGAAGATCTCGAAGTGCCGGCGACCCGGCGTCCTGGTGATGGCCCCCTGCCGGCGCTGCCGGTACTCCACGCCGATCCGGTCCAGGCAGGCGATCCGCTCCGCCAGCACCATCGACCGGTAGGTCACCGGCGCGTCCTCGTACAGTCCGGGCGCGTACCGCAGGCCGTGGCCCTGGAAGAAGTCCCGCCGGTAGGCCTTGTTCCAGGCGACCAGGAACAGGTTCAGGTACGCCGGTTCGTCCCGGATGCGGAAGGTGCCCAGGCCCGCCGCGGCCAGCAGGTCCGCCGCCTCGCTGCGGCCGCCCCGGCCCCACCAGTGGGTGCGCACGTGGTCGAAGACCAGGATGTCCGGGTCGCCCGCCGCCGCCAGCCGCGCGGCGACGGCGGCCAGCAGCCCCGGCGTGTAGCGGTCGTCGCTGTCGAGGAACAGCACGTAGTCGCCCGCCGCCTCGTCCAGACCGGCGTTGCGGGCGCGGCCCAGGCCGACGTTCTCGGGCAGGTGCAGCACCCGCACCCGCGGGTCGCGGGCGGCGTACTCGTCGAGGATCGCGCCGCTGCCGTCGGGGGAGCGGTCGTCCACGGCGATCACCTCGAAGTCGCCGTGGGACTGGCCGAGCACCGAGTCGAGACACTCGCGCAGGAACCCCTGCACGTTGTAGACGGGCACGATGATGCTGAAGCGGGGCACTTCTTCGGTCAGCTCCTTACGAGGGCGGCGGCCGCGGGGGCCGGGACCCGCTGCGCGAGCGGGGTCACGGGCGGGATCGACTCGGGCGGCTCGCCCAGCAGCACCCGGCGCACGACGCGCTCCGCCGCGCGCCCGTCGTCGAACTGGCAGAACCGCTCCCGGAACGCGGCCCGCAGCGCCGCGGCGCGCTCGTCCGCCCAGGTGCCGTCGCGGAACACCGCGGCCAGTTCCTCGGGCGTGCGGGCGACACGGCCGGGCGCGCACTCCATCAGGTCGAAGTAGACGCCCCGGGTCTCGCGGTAGACGTCCCAGTCGTCGGCGTACACCACGATCGGGCGGTCCAGGTTGGCGTAGTCGAACATGATCGACGAGTAGTCGGTGATCAGCGCGTCGGCCGCCAGGCACACGTCCTCCGACGAGCGGTGCCCGGTGACGTCGATGATCCGGCCGCCCCCGCGGCTGCCCGGCCCCCGGTCGTAGAAGTAGTGGGCGCGCAGCAGGACCACGTACTCGTCGCCGATCGCCTCGCAGAACCGGGCCAGGTCCAGGCCCGAGGCGAAACCGGTGGCGTAGTCGCGGTGGGTGGGCGCGTACAGCAGGGCCTTCCTGCCGTCCGGGACGCCGAGTTCCTTGCGCACCCGGGCCACGTCGTCGGCGGACGCGGTGCAGTACACGTCGTTGCGCGGATAGCCGTACTCGAGGGTCTCGTGCGCCCCGGGGAAGGCCGACTCCCACATCTGCGTGGAGTGCCGGTTGGAGGTGAGGTTGTAGTCCCAGCGGTCCACCCGGGCCAGCAGTCTGCCGATGCTGCCGGTCGCGGCGGCGACCACCGGGTACGTCGACTGGTCGGCGCCCATCTTCTTCAGCGGGGTGCCGTGCTGGGTCTGCAGGTGCACACTGCCCGGGCGCTTGACCACGGCGTCCGCGAAGTTGGCGTTGTTCACCAGGTACTTGGCCCGGGCCAGCACCCGCCAGTACTCCCGGCTGCCGATCACCGCGTACGCGACGTCCTCCGGCATGCTGCCGGCCGCGTCCGGCTCCACCAGGAACACCGCGCGCAGGTGCGGGGCGAGTTCGCGGGCCTTGGCGTGGATCGCGGCCGGGTTGCAGGCGTAGCCGCGGCCCCAGTAAGCGCAGTACACGACCAGGTTCTCGTCGATCGGCAGCCGCAGGTCCGCCGCGTAGCGCAGCCGGGTGCGCAGGCCGCGCGGGCGGGGCAGCAGCGCGGCGGCCCGGGCGGCGCGCCGGTTGGCGGCGCGCAGGGCGCGGAAGCCGGCGTACGAGCCGGACGCCAGCAGCCGGTGCTGCACGCCGAGGCTGCCGCCGGGCGCCCGGTACCCGGCGGGGCGGTGCCGCCGGTACAGCAGGCTCGCCCGCCGGAAGAAGGCCCGCCGCCCGGCCGGCAGCCGCCCGGGGTGCGCGGCGGTCCTCAGCACGGCGGCGAAGAGCTGCTCGAACAGCGGCCCCCGCCGCTCGGCCGGCACACCGAGTTCCGCGGCCCGCGTCAGCACCAGCTCGCACTGGTCGAGCAGTTCGCCGTGGTGCTCGCCGGGCAGGTTGAGGCGGTTGCCCTGGCGGCGCAGGTGGTGGCGGACCACGACCGAGCGCAGGACCGCCACCCGCCGCGCCCGCAGCGCGACCTGGCCGCCGAAGCCGATGTCGGTGAAGTGACCGGCGGGGAAGGTGATGCCCTCCTCGGTGAGGAAGGCCCGGCGGTAGGCCGCGCTCCACGCCGGGTGCGCCACCCCGGTCAGGCGCGGGGCCCGGTCGGGGGTGAAGGCACCGGCCGGTGTCCCGGCCAGGACGGCCGCGGCCGGGTTGGCCGGCTCGCCCTCCCACCACGGGACGCGCTCGTGCTCGAAGTGCAGGACGTCGGCCTCGCCCACCGCGTCCAGCCGGGCGGCCAGTGCCGCCAGCGCCCCCGGGGCCAGGACGTCGTCACCGTCGAGGAACAGCACGTGTGCGCCGGCCGCCGCCCGCAGCCCGGTGTTGCGCGCCCCGGCCAGCCCGTCCGGCGCGGGGGAGTGCACCACCGTCACGCGGCGGTCCCGTTCGGCGTACCCGGCGGCGACGTCCGCCCCCGGCGCGTCGGGTGCGTCGCACACCGGGATCACCTCGAAGTCGCCGAAGGACTGGGCGAGGACCGAGTCGAGTGCCAGGGACAGCCGGCCCGCGACCCCATGGGACGGGACGACGATGCTGAAGCGGGGCATTCTGCTCTCTCTGTCGGGGGTTGGCCTGTCGAGGGTGGGCGGGTGGGACGGGGCACGGGCACCGGCCACGACGGGCCGCACCGCATGCGGGCCGCCCGGGCGGGCGTGGTCACAGGACGTCGGTCACGACCCCGGGGCCCGCCGGCCGCGGCACCGTGGCGAGCGGCTCCCGGGGCAGTGCGGCCGCCGCCGACGGCACCGGGCAGCGCTCCTCCAGCGGCACGACCGGGGGCAGTTCGGTCTCCCCGAGGACGACCCGGCGCACCACCCGCTCGGCGGCCCGGCCGTCGTCCCAGGTGCAGAACCGCCTGCGGAACGCCGAGCGCAGCTGAGCGGAGCGGGAGCCCCGCCAGTGGCCGGTGGCGAAGATGTCGATCAGTTCGTCCTCGCCGCGGGCGATGGCGCCGGGCGGGAAGGCGCGCAGGTCGAAGTAGGTGCCGCGGGCCGCCTCGTAGGCCTCCCAGTCGTCGGCGTGGATGACGATGGGCCGGTCGAGGTTGGCGTAGTCGAACATCAGCGACGAGTAGTCCGTGACCAGGGCGTCCGAGGCCAGGCAGAGCGACTCCACGCTCGGGTGCCCGGAGACGTCGACGACCCGGCCGCCGCCCTCGGTCAGCGGGATGCCGTAGGCGTGGTGGGCGCGGGCCAGGACCATGTAGCGCGGGCCCAGGCGGCGCACGATCCGCTGCAGGTCGAGGCTGTGGCGCTGGGAGCGGCGGTAGTCGCGGTGGGTCGGCGCGTACAGGATCGCCACCGTCCCCTCGGGGATGCCCAGGGAGGAGCGCAGCCGGGTCACGTCCGCCGCCGTGGCCGTCCGGAACACGTCGTTGCGCGGGCAGCCGTACTCCAGCGTGGTGTAGCGGCCGGGGTGGACGCGCTGGTGCGTTAGGGTCGTGTGGCGGTTGGCCGACAGCACGTAGTCCCAGGCGTCGACGTCCTTCAGCAGCCGCCGGAAGTCCCGGCCGCGGGCCGCCGCCGGGCGCTCCTGGAGGTCCAGGCCGATGTGCCCGAGCGGGGTGCCCTGCCCGGTCTGGATCAGGACCTGGCCCCGGCGTTTGGCGAGGCCGTGGTCGAAGCCGGTGTTGCTGACCAGGTACCGGGAACGGGCGAGCGCCGTCCAGTAGGCGGCCGTACCGGGCACCAGCCGGCGGGGGCCCGGCGGGATCGCGTGGTGGTGCTCGGGACGGGCGGCCCACGCGGTGCGCACATGCGGGGCGAGGCCGCGGAACGCGCGCTCCAGCGCCCCCGGGCTGCAACTGTGGCCGCGCCCGTCGTAGGCGCTGAACACGGCCCGGTCGGCGCGCAGGGGCAGGCAGCGCTGCACGCGGTAGTGGGCCCGCAGCCCGGCCGACCGCAGGCCGCGCCGCAGCCGCCGCGTGGTCCTTGCGGCGGCGCGGTGCACGGCGGACGCCAGTTGCAGGACGCGGTAGGTGCGGTGCAGGCCGAAGCGGATCAGGGTGTGGTGGATGCGGCACCGCAGGGGGACGGGGGCGCCGGGAGTGCGGTAGCGGCGGTAGTGGGCCCGGGCCCGCCGCAGGAACCGTGCGCGGGAGCCGCGGGGCAGCCGGTCCCGCCGCGCGTAGACGATCGCCAGGTGGTGGACCATGCGGCGGAACAGCACCGGCCGCCACCGGGCCAGCTCGGGACGCCCGTCGAGGAACGCGAAGACCCGGTCGTACTGGTCGAAGACGTCGAAGTGCCGGTCGCTGGTGGTGCGCAGGATGCTGCCCTGCCGCCGCTGCCGGTAGTGCACGCACACCCGGTCGAGGGTCGCGAGGGAGTCCGCCGTCATCAGCACCGGGTACGTCCAGGGCGTGTCCTCGTACCAGCCGGGCGGGAACGCGAACCCCTTCGCCTCGACGAACTCGCGCCGGTAGGCCTTGTTCCAGGCGACCATGAGCAGCCGCAGCAGACCGGGGCGGTCCTCCAGGCGGAACGGGGCCGGGCCCTGCTCGCTCAGGTGCAGGGCCGCCTGGTTGCGGACCGCCTCCCCGGTCCAGTAGGTGCGCGCGTAGTCGAAGACGAGGACGTCGGGCTCGCCCGTCTCCTTGAGCCGGTCGGCGATGAAGCGCAGCGAGTCCGGGGTGAGGGTGTCGTCGCTGTCCAGGAAGAGCAGGTAGTCGCCGCAGGCCTGGGCCGCCCCGGCGTTCCTGGCGGGACCCAGGCCGACGTTCTCGGGCAGGTGGACGGGGCGAACGCGCGGGTCGCGCGCGGCGAACTCGTCGATGATCGCCCCGCACGCGTCCGGTGAGGCGTCGTCGACGACGATCAGTTCCAGATCGGGACAGGACTGGGAGAGCACCGATTCGAGGCACTCGTGCAGGTACGCCTGAACCTGGTACGCGGGGACAATGACACTGAACCTGGGCAAGAGGCATCCATCGGTCGGCGCGGGCGTTCGGCCCGGGAACGGCCGGTGGGGCCGGTTGGTTACGGCGGCTACGTCATCCGGGGGAACGCCGAAGGGGCGGGCCGCTCCGGACCCGCCCCTTCAACTCGCGCCTTGCATCGCCTACTTGACCGCTCCGGCCATGACGCCGGACACGAACTGCCGCTGGAACGCAAAGAACACGGCCAGCGGGACCACCATCGAGATGAACGCGCCGGGCGCCAGCACGTCGATGTTGTTGCCGAACTGCCGTACCTGCGTCTGGAGTGCGACCGTGATCGGCTGGCTCCCGGAGTCGGAGAAGATCAGCGCGACCAGCAGGTCGTTCCACACCCACAGGAACTGGAAGATGCCGAGCGCGGCGATCGCCGGGGCCCCCAGCGGCATGACCACCCGGAAGAACAGGCGCAGTTCACCCGCGCCGTCCAGCCGGGCCGCCTCCAGCAGCTCCCGCGGGATCTCCGCGAAGAAGTTCCGCAGCAGGAACACCGCGAACGGCAGTCCGAAGCCGACGTGGAACAGCACCACGCCGAGCACCGATCCGAAGATGCCGATGGTGCCGAACAGTTCGGCGATCGGGATGAGCGCGACCTGCACGGGCACCACCAACAGCCCGACCACGCCCAGGAACCACCAGTCCCGGCCGGGGAACTCCATCCACGCGAAGGCGTAGCCGGCGAGCGAGCCGATGATCACGACCAGCACCGTCGCCGGCACGGTGATCCAGACGGTGTTCAGCAGGGAGCCGGTGATGTCCTCGTTCTGCAGCAGCTTCGCGTAGCTGTCGAAGGTGATCTGCGAGGGCTCGGTGAACACCTTCCACCAGCCGCTCGCCGCGATGTCCTCGGGCGAACGGAGACTGGACAGCAGCAGCCCGATGGTCGGCACCAGCCAGAACAACCCCACGACGACGAGGAACACCCGCAGCACCCCGCCGCTGACCGCCCCCGCGAGCCGCGATCCCAGTGACTGCCGCCCGGCCTTCATCGCCGCACCTCCCGCCTGAGCCGGCGTACGTTGAACCACATCACCGGGATGACCAGGAGCAGCAGGAACACCGAGATGGCACTGGCGATGCCCGGCTGGTCCTCGGAGAAGCCCTTGCGGTACAGCTCCAGGGCGAGGACGTTCGCGTCGTCCTGGGAGGAGCCCGGGGCGATGATGAAGACCAGGTCGAAGACCTTCAGCACGTTGATCATCAGGGTGACGGCGACGACCGCGAGGACCGGCGCCAGCAGCGGCACCGTGACGCGTCTGAACACCTGCCACTCACTCGCACCGTCGACCCGGGCCGCCTCCATCAGCTCCCGGGGCACACTCGCGAGCCCGGCCGCGATCAGCACCATCGCGAAACCCGCCCACATCCAGATGTACGAGCCGATGATGGCCGGGGTGACCAGGGACGGGCCGAGCCAGTCGACGCCGTTGTACGGTTCCTTGAAGTTGCTCGCCGGGAGCCGCAGTTGCGCCCCGTCGGCCGCCGCGGGCAGCGTGAAGGTGCCGTCGCCCGCGGCCGTCGTGGAGGCCACGACCCTGCCGTCCTTCACGGCCTCGATCCGCATCCCGGCGTAGCCCAGCTCGGACGGGTCGACGCCGTTCAGCGTGCCGACGCCCTTGCCGCGCGTGAAGTCCTGCCAGGTCGTGCCGGTCACCTTGCCCGGCTCGGGCTCCGGCGCCGCGGCCGGTTCCGCGTCGTCCGGCATCAGGTCCGGCGCCACGCCCACCAGCGGCAGCGAGACGGCCTCGCCGGCGCGCACCGGCGACGTGGTGACGAACGCCCCGCCCCCGGCCGGCGCCAGCGGCGACTGCCGGCCCGGGTGGGCCTTGGGGAACGCCGAGGACTGGGCGAAGGTGTCGTGGACCCCCACCCACACCGCGTTCGCCACGCCCTTGTCCGGGTCCTGGTCGTACACCAGGCGGAAGATGATGCCCGCCGCCAGCATGGAGATCGCCATCGGCATGAAGACGACCAGCTTGAACGCCGTTCCCCAGCGCACCCGTTCGGTCAGCACCGCGAAGACCAGGCCGAGGGCCGTCGCCACCGTGGGCGCGAACACCACCCAGATGATGTTGTTCTTCAGCGCGGTGCGGATGCCCTCGTCGGTGAAGAGGGCCTTGTAGTTGTCGATGCCGGCGAAGCCGTCGCCGGACTGGTCGTAGAAGCTGCGGACCACCGAGTACCCGATCGGGTACACCACGAGCGCGCCGAGCAGGACGAGGGCGGGCAGCAGGAACAGCGCCGCGACGGTCCTGCGGGTGCCGGTCACACTCTTGCGCGACTTGGGAGCGGCAGGGGGCGTGGTGCCCCCTGCCGCCGTGGCCGACGTCATGACATCAGTTCCCGTACGCCGCGGCCGCTTCGGCCTCCAGCTTCGCCTGCGTGCCCGCCACGTCCTTGGGGTTCTTCAGGAAGTCCTGAAGGATCTTCCACTCACCCTTGCCGGGCGTGCCGCCGAAGGCCTGCGGTGCCTGGTCGGACATGTCGAAGCGGAAGTCGTCACCGGCGTCGATGAGCGCCTTGGCGATCTTCTGCTGCACCGGGTTCGGGTAGGCGGAGTTCGGCACGTTCTTGTTCGGCGAGAGGTAACCGCCGAGCTTCGCCTGGATGGTCGCCGCGTCCGGCGAGGCCAGCCAGGTGGCGAGCGCCTGCGCCCCCTTCGAGTCCTCCAGGATCACGGCCGCGTCACCGCCCGAGACGACCGGGCCGTTGTCGCCGACCGCCGGGAAGGGGAACACCTTCGCGTCCGTGCCGACCTTCATGCTCTTGGGGATGTTGACCTGGGCGAAGTCGCCCGCGGCGACCATGGCGGCCTTGGGCTGGTCCCCGCCGGTGAACACCTGCGTGACGGAGGCCGGGAAGTCGGTCTGCAACGCCCCGTTCGCCTCACCCGCGATCCAGTCGGGCTTGCCC
The DNA here is from genome assembly GCF_055585285.1 of Streptomyces sp. NPDC053665. Lineage (NCBI taxonomy): Bacteria > Bacillati > Actinomycetota > Actinomycetes > Kitasatosporales > Streptomycetaceae > Streptomyces > Streptomyces sp. NPDC053665. The sequence continues at coordinate 1,142,137 of NZ_JBVJKK010000002.1, read as the reverse complement.
CAGACCTGCGCGAGGGTGGTGAGCGCGTCCTTGACGGACGGGTCCGTCCACTTGATCTCGTGCTTGGCCAGCTGGTCGTACTTCTCCGGCCCGGCCTGGGAGAGGTAGACGTTCTCGAACCAGTCGGTGAGCGTCCAGCCCTCGGAGCCGCCGACCGAGAACGGTGTGACGCCGGAGTCGAACACCGTCTGCGCGGTGTCCAGCAGCTCCGGCCAGGTCTCGGGCTCCTTCGCCCCGGCGTTCTCGAAGACCTGGTTGTTGTACCAGATCAGCGACTTGTTGGCGGCCTTGTAGTAGACCCCGTACTGCTTGCCGCCGACCTTGCCGATGTCCTGCCAGCCCTGTGAGTAGTTCTCGCCGAGTTCCTTGAGGGCCTCGGAGCCCAGCGGCTTGGCCCAGCCCTTGTCGACGGCCTGCTTGATGGCACCGGGCTGCGGCAGCATCGCGATGTCCGGCGGCTGCCCGCCGGCCACCTTGGAGCCGATGAAGTTGATGATCGGGTCCTGCGCGGGCACGAACGTCACCTTGGCGCCCGTGCGCTTCTCGAACTCCTGCAGCACCTTCTTGAAGTTCGCCTGTTCGGTGCCGCTCCACACGGCGGCGACCTCGAGGCTCGTCCCGTCCAGCTTCGGCAGGGTGACGTTGCTTGCGGTCTCGTCGGAGTCGGGCGTGCTGCCACTGCTGCCGTCGTCGCTGCCTCCGCAGGCGGAGAGCGAGAGCGCGAGCGCTCCCGCGGCGACGGCCGCCGCGGCCCTGGTGGCCGTGCGGCTGTGGGGGGTCGTCCCGTCCCGCTCGGGCGACCGGCGTGTCCGGATGGTCTTGCTCGTCATGCGCATGACTGCCCCGTTCTTCGTTCCTCGTCGAACGTCGAGCGCGCTCCCGTGCGATCTGGTCTACGCCCGGGTGTGTGGGGGCGGCAAGATGGCGTCCGCTGTCAACCGGGCGATCGTGACTCCCTCGTGACCAGGGGCGTGGCCGGGGCCGTCCGGTGGGACCGGGGGCCGTGCCCTGTCACAGGAGCGACGGCACCCGCACCGCCGCGACCTCCCGCGCCGCCCTTTCCAGCGCGCTGGCCAACAGTGCCAGGTCGGTCGGGCCGTTTCCGAGCTCCCGCACCGGACGCCGGGCCGGAGGGTCACCCATGCGGTGCCATTCCAGGCGTACGACCGTGGGGCGCAGCGTCGCCGTCCGCGGGATCCGGCCGGTGACCCGCCCTCCCTGGAACGGGATGCCGCGCCCGTCCGCCCCGGTCAGGCTGCCGCGGCCCGGCGCGGGTTCGTCCGGGCCCGGGGCGGGTTCGTCGAGCGTGACGCGCAGGGTGGCCCGGCGGGCCGGTTCGGTCTCCGCGGTGCGCGGGCAGGGGCCGGTGGCGGCCACCAGGTGCACCCCGAGCCGCTCGCCCTCACGGGCCACGGCCTCCAGGGCGCGCATCACCGACCCGGCCGCGGGCCGCCCGGTCGAGCCGAGTGCGGGGGAGACCAGGGCGTCCAGGTCGTCGACCACCACCACGAGCCGGGGCAGCGGGGGCGCCGCCGCCTCGGTCTGCCGGCGTGCGGCTCCGGGGCGCAGCCGGATGGTCGAACTGGACGGCGAGTCCAGGTCCCCGGCTCCCTCCGCCGGGGTCTCGGCACCGCCCCGGCCGGTCGCGGTGCGCTGGGTGACCATCCGGCCCGACAGCTCCCGCCCGGTGTGCCACTCGGCGAAGCCGGATCGCCCCAGCAGCTCGCTGCGCCGCTTCAGCTCGGCGCTCAGCGACTGCGCGAACTCCCGCATCAGCACCGGGTCGTGGGCCGTGAGGTAGGTGGTGACGTGCGGTACGTCCGTGCACAGCCGCAGACCGTCGCCCGGTCCGCCGCCCGCGCCCGGCCCGCCCCGGCCGTCGACCAGGACGATGCCCAGCCGGTCCGGCCGCTCGGCGGCGGCCAGCGACGCGACGACCGCCCGCAGCAGCTCCGTACGGCCGCTGCCCGGCGGGCCCTCGACCAGCAGATGCGGTCCCTGCGCCGCGAGGTCCGCACACACCGGGCCGCGCGGCCCGGCGCCCAGCACCGCGCGCACCCGGCCGCCCAGGGCCTCGGTGTCGTCGGCGGCGTCCGCCCAGCGCGCCATGAGGGAGGCGGGCGTGGCCCGGGCCAGGCCCAGTTCGTCCAGCAGCCGGGCCGACTGGGGCAGCGGGGCGGAGACCCGCGGCTGCCGTTCGCCGCCCGCCTCGTCGGTGCGCAGTGGTGCGAGCGCCCGGGCGAACCGCTCCGCCCAGGCGGGGGACACGGCGTCGACCGTGGCGATCGTGCCGTGCCCGACCGGCCCGGCGGGTGCGCCGTCGCCGCCGGCCCTGGCCACCCGCACGAGCCGCAGGGCCGTCGCCACGTCCCCGCTGAGCAGGGCGACGGCACCGCACTGCCGGAACGTCGGCGCCACGGCGCAGGCCGCCTCGTAGGTGTCCGTCACGGGGGAGGCCGGGGAGGCGGCGGCGGTCTCGGCCAGGCACAGCACGTGGATCCCGGCCCGGGGCCCCTCCAGCGCCAGCCGCGCCACGGCCCCGCGCAGATCCGCCCCGCCCGGGTCGCCGTCGACGACGAGCACGGTGTACGGGCCGGGGAAGGGGGCCGCCCCGCCGGTGCCGGCCTCGTCGTCCCGGGCCCACGAGGGGCGGCGCGGCGCGGGCACGGAGGGGCCGTCGCCGGGTGCCGGCACCGCGTCGGCCGACTGGTCCTCCAGCCGGCGCGTGAGCTCGTCCGTGCGGGCCGCGGCCTGCTCACGGTCGTGGGCGAGGAGCAGCCGGCAGTCCTGCCCGTGCCCCGGGCGGACGTGCGGCAGCCAGCCCAGCCAGGACCACTCGGCCGCGCGCTCCTCCAGGGGCCGCGAGCGGTCCGCGGCGATCAGGACGATCTCCAGCGTGTCGGGGGAGTGCAGCGCGGCGAGCTGTGCCAGTACCGCCCGGGCGAGCCCGGCCAGCCGCGCCCGCGGCCCGGCCAGCCCCAGCGCGCCGACCTCGCGCAGCCCGACCGTCATCGGCACGGCGGGCAGCAGGCCCGAGCCGTCCGGCGCGGGCCGGTCGGCCGTGCCCAGCCGCACGGCCAGCGCCTCGGAGTGGCCCGGCCCGCGCTCCCAGAGCCGGGGCCCCGGGCCCAGGGCCGTCAGCAGCAGCGCGGCCGGGTCCGGCCAGGTCTCCCGCACGGGCGCGGCGGCGAACACCGAACGCTCCTGCGCGACCACCGCGGTCGGCTCGTCCCCGTCCACCTCGTCCACCTCGTACGGGTCCGGGGCCTGCTCCCCGCGGCCACCGGCCAGTCGCCGCGCCCACGCTCCCAGCCCGCGCCGGCGGGCCCCCGACGGCACGTCCGTGCCCCGCAGGGGAGTGCCCTTACGCCCGCCGACGCGCTCGTCGGACACCGCGGGGCCGTCGATGCGGGCATCGGCGGCATGGATGCCACGCTCACCGGCACCCTCGTCCCGGCGATCACCGGCACCCTCGTCCCGCCGATCGGACACCCGCCCTCCGGACCGGTGGTCGTCCCGCCGGCCTGTGGTGTCGTCCCGATGGCCGGGGCCCCCGGCTCCGGGCCGGTGGGTGCCCCGCGCTCCCGTGCTGTCGTCCCGGTGGTGTGGGTCTGCGGCTCCGGCCCAGGGGGCGTCCCAGGGGTCTGCGCCGCGGTCGGGGTGGTCGGTGGCTCCGGGACGGTGGGTGCCCCGCGCTCCCGTGCTGTCGTCCCGGTGGTGTGGGTCTGCGGCTCCGCCCCAGCGGGCGTCCCAGGGGTCCGCGCCGCGGTCGGGGTGATCGGCGGCTCCGGACCGGGGGGCGTCCCAGGGGTCTGCGCCACGGTCGCGGGGGTCTGCGGCTCCGGGACGGCGGGTGCCCCGCGCTCCCGTGCTGTCGTCCCCCTGGCCGGGCACTCCGGCTCCGGCGCGAGCCGTCGGCCGGTGGGTGTCCTGCCCGCCCACGCGGTCGTCCCGCGCGGCGCCGGTCGCCGCGCCGTCCGTGGTCCGGGGTTGCGGCACGGCGGGACGGGCTTCGGCCCGCCCGGGCGCGGCGGCGGTCCCGCCGGCGTCGGCCGCCTCGCCGAACACCCCGAAGCCGGAACGCCCCGCGTGCGTGTCCCCGTCGCCGCCCGACGACGCACGGGACTCACCCGGACGGCGGGACGGCCCGGACCTCTCCTCCGGCGGCCGCACCGCGAAACCGGACGGCCGTACTTCGAAGGACGTGCGCGGGGCCCTGCCCGGTCCCCCTCCGTCCGCGGACTCCCGCGTCGGCGCCGCGCCCTCGTTCTCGATCCGGGGCGCCGCCCCCTGCCCGGGCACCACCCCGGGCGCCCCGGAGCCGCCCGATGCGCCCCAGGACCCCGGACCGTAGCCGTGGTACGTCGGACCCGAAGGGCCCCCGGGCGCCGTGGAGGGCTCGCTCCCCCCGCCCGACGGGCCCGGCACGCGCACGTGCCCCTCGCCGTCGGGCGTCGTCGCCACCCGGCCCCCGGGCCCGCCCGCAGGAGCCAGCCGCAGCGCGGACTCGCCGATCCGCAGCAGCGCGCCCGGCGCGAGGCCGACGGCACGGCCGCCCACCCGGACGCCGTCGAGGGTCGTGCCGTTCGTGGAGTCCAGGTCGGCGACGGAGACACGGCCGTCCGCCCCGACCGTCACCGCGCAGTGCAGCCGGGAGACGTCCGGGTCGTCGAGGGGCACGTCGGCGTCGGCCGAGCGGCCGATGCGGATCTCGCCGCCGTGCAGGAGATGGACACCGCCGGCGTCGGGGCCCGCGACGACCTGGAGCTGCGCCGGGGCGTCCGCCAGCTCGGGGTGCGGCTCGGGCTCACCGGGCGCGCCCACGGACAGCACGGCACCGTCGGTCAGCGGGGGCTCGCCGAGCGTGCAGCGCTGGGCGTCCAGCCGCTGCTCCCCCGCGTACAGCACGGGCGTGCCCGAGCCGTCCCCGCCGGAGACCGCCTGGGCGAGGGCGGAGGCCACCGCCGCGAGCGCCGTGCCGGCCGGTGCCGTGACCAGGACGTCGCTGCGTGGGGCGCGGTCCCGCCCCGGAGCCGATGCGCCCAGCGGATCTACGACGGTCAGCCGGATCTGCATCGCCGTCAGCGGTCCCTTCTGCCCGGGCGCGGAGTCCCCCACCCCGCCCCAGCACGTCGGCCAGTACTGCACGCATCCTCGCACCTGCCACCGACAACGCGCCCGCCCCTCCGGAAAAGGTGATCTTGATTGGTCGGCTCTGCCCGCAAAAGTGCCGGAGAACGCCCCGCAGGGCGACCGCTTGAGATCGGTCACGCCCGGAACCGGCAACCACGAGACCGAGGTGCGCGTCTTTCCTTCGAACGAGCGTGGGGGCGGTGACGTAAGACCCACAGAAAGACGACACTCCGGTCTCGGGCGCCCGGCACTACAGTGGGGCGGACAGGCCAGCAGGCAAGGCAAGCACCAGGGAGCGCATGACGTGCGGCCGGTAGGCAGCAAGTACCTGCTCGAGGAGCCGCTCGGACGCGGCGCCACGGGCACCGTCTGGCGAGCCCGCCAGCGCGAGACCGCGGGCGCCGAGGCGGCCGTGCCGGGGCAGCCCGGCGAGACCGTCGCGATCAAGGTCCTCAAGGAGGAGCTGGCCGGCGACCCGGACATCGTCATGCGGTTCCTGCGCGAGCGGTCCGTGCTGCTCCGGCTCACCCACCCGAATATCGTCCGGGTCCGCGACCTGGTCGTCGAGGGCGAGCTGCTGGCCCTGGTCATGGACCTCGTCGACGGTCCCGACCTGCACCGCTACCTGCGCGAGAACGGGCCCTTCACACCCGTCGCGGCGGCCCTGCTCACCGCCCAGATCGCCGACGCGCTCGCCGCCAGCCACGCCGACGGCGTCGTCCACCGCGACCTCAAGCCGGCCAACGTGCTGCTCAAGCAGTACGACGGGCAGATGCACCCGCTGCTCACCGACTTCGGCATCGCCCGCCTCGCCGACTCGCCGGGCCTGACCCGCACCCAGGAGTTCGTCGGCACGCCCGCGTACGTCGCCCCCGAGTCCGCCGAGGGCCGTCCGCAGACCTCCGCCGTCGACATCTACGGCGCCGGCATCCTGCTGTACGAGCTGGTCACCGGCCGTCCGCCGTTCTCCGGCGGCTCCGCCCTCGAGGTGCTGCACCAGCACCTGAGCGCCGAGCCGCGCCGCCCCTCCACCGTCCCGGACCCGCTGTGGACGGTCATCGAGCGGTGCCTGCGCAAGAACCCCGACGAGCGGCCCAGCGCCCTGAACCTCGCCCGGGGCCTGCGCGTCGTCGCCGAGGGCATCGGGGTGCACGCGAACTCCGCGCAGATCGCCGCCGCCGAGGGCGTCGGCGCGCTCCTGCTGCCCGACCCGGCCCCCGCGCCGGTGCCGGACACGCCGGGGGCGGCCGACCCGACCCAGGTCCTTCCGCAGGGCGCCGGCTCCTACGACCCGAACGCCGCGACCAGCGTCCTGCCGCACACCGGCGGCCCGGCCGGCGCGGCCGACCCGACCGCCGTGCTGCCCCACCGTGGCGCGGCCGACCCGACCGCCGTCATGCCGCCGGTCCCGCCCGGCGCGCCCGGCCACCCCGGACAGCAGAACCAGCAGGGCGGTCCCGACGACCCGCACCCCTGGCAGAACCAGCTGCGCGCGGCCCGCGACCGCAACGAGCAGACGCAGGTGCAGTACCTCGACCCGAACGAGGACCCGCTGCGCCGCCGTCCGCAGCGCCAGGTCGCCCGGCCCCAGCAGCCCCCGCGCCGCCAGGCGCCCCCGCCGGCCCCCGGCTACGGCTACCCGCAGCAACAGCAGCAGCAGTACGCCCCGCAGCCCCAGCAGTACGCCCCCCAGCCGCAGCGGCCGCAGCCGCCGCAGCGCTACGCCCCGCCCGCGCCCCCAGCCCAGCCGCAGCAGCCGCAGCGGCCCCAGCGCGAGCCACGCCAGCCCCGGCAGCGCAGCGCCAACCCGATGCGCATCCCCGGGCTCGGCTGCCTCAAGGGCTGTCTGTTCACGCTCGTCATCCTGTTTGTCGCTGGCTGGCTGGTGTGGGAACTGAGCCCGCTCCAGGAGTGGATCGGCACCACCAAGGGCTACTGGGACCAGCTCACCGACTGGTTCTCCACGGTGACCGGCTGGCTCGAGAAGCTCGGCGGGAGCGGTTCCGGCACGAACTGACCGGAACCGGCCCGCCAGGTTGGAGATTTGTCGACATCTGGCGGGTGATTTCCGCCTCCCCGGTGAAGGTTGGCTCCCCGGACGCGTAGTTTTAACGACAACACGCGTCGGTAGGAGCAGCCTTGGCACGGAAGATCGGCAGCCGGTACACCGCCCACCAGATCCTCGGGCGGGGCAGCGCCGGCACGGTGTGGCTGGGCGAGGGTCCCGAGGGCCCCGTCGCCATCAAGCTGCTGCGCGAGGACCTCGCGTCCGACCAGGAGCTGGTGGGGCGCTTCGTCCAGGAGCGCACGGCCCTGCTCGGTCTGGAGCACCCGCACGTGGTGTCCGTGCGCGACCTGGTCGTCGACGGCAACGACCTCGCGCTCGTCATGGACCTCGTCCGCGGCACGGACCTGCGCACCCGCCTGGACCGCGACCGCCGGCTCGCGCCCGAGGCCGCCGTCGCGATCGCGGCCGACGTGGCCGACGGACTGGCCGCCGCGCACGCCGCGGGCGTGGTGCACCGGGACGTGAAGCCGGAGAACGTCCTGCTCGACATGCAGGGGCCCCTCGGCCCCGGCGGCTCGCACCGCGCGCTGCTGACCGACTTCGGTGTGGCCAAGCTCATCGACACCCCACGCCGCACCAAGGCCACGAAGATCATCGGCACCCCCGACTACCTCGCCCCGGAGATCGTCGAGGGCCTGCCCCCGCGCGCGGCCGTCGACATCTACGCACTCGCCACGGTCCTCTACGAGCTGCTCGCGGGCTTCACCCCGTTCGGCGGCGGCCACCCCGGCGCGGTCCTGCGCCGGCACGTCACGGAGACGGTCGTCCCGCTGCCCGGCATCCCGGACGAGCTGTGGCAGCTGCTCGTGCAGTGCCTCGCCAAGGCCCCCGCCTCCCGGCTGCGGGCGTCCGAGCTGGGCGCCCGGCTGCGGGAGCTGCTGCCGATGCTCGCGGGCATGCCGCCGCTGGAGGTGGACGAGCCGGACACCGACTCCGGCGAGGACACCGGCCGCCCGGAGCAGCCCGTGCCGGCGGCACCGGCCGGGGAGCGGGTCCGCCGCCGCGGGGCCGTCCCCCTGGTGCCGGGCGCGAAACCGGCCGACTCCAACCGCGACACCCACACCTCGATGCGCGTCCCGGCCCCGGACGAGCTGGCCGGCGGCGCCCACGGCACCGCCCGGGCGCCCCGCGCCCCCGGCGCCCCCCGCCCCGGCTCGGCCCGCAACCGCGCGGCGGCCCGGCGCCGCCGGGTGGCCCTGGGCGCGGGCGCGGTCGCCCTGGCGGCGGCGCTGGGCGTCGGCGCCTGGCTGACCACGGCCGGTGACGACGGCGACACCCCGCCCCAGGACACCAGGAACTCGGCGCCGCAGTCCCCCTGAGCCGCCCGCGACGGCCGCCCGGCGATGGCCGCCGGGCGGAGCCGTTACGCTGGAGGGCGTGGCAGTCGTCGATGTATCCGAAGAGCTCAAGTCCCTCTCCTCGACCATGGAGTCGATCGAGGCCGTTCTGGACCTCGAGAAGATGAGGGCAGACATCGCCGTGCTCGAGGAGCAGGCGGCCGCGCCGTCCCTGTGGGACAACCCCGACGAGGCGCAGAAGATCACCAGCAAGCTCTCCCATCTCCAGGCCGAGGTGCGCAAGGCCGAGGCCCTGCGCGGTCGCATCGACGACCTCGGTGTCCTGTTCGAGATGGCCGAGGAGGAGGACGACCCGGACACCCGCGCCGAGGCCGAGTCCGAGCTCGCCTCCGTCAGGAAGGCGCTGGACGAGATGGAGGTCCGCACCCTCCTGTCCGGCGAGTACGACTCCCGGGAGGCGCTGGTCAACATCCGCGCCGAGGCCGGCGGTGTCGACGCCGCGGACTTCGCCGAGAAGCTGCAGCGGATGTACCTGCGCTGGGCGGAGCAGAAGGGCTACAAGACGGAGCTCATCGAGACGTCGTACGCGGAGGAGGCCGGCATCAAGTCGACCACCTTCTCCGTGCAGGCGCCCTACGCCTACGGCACCCTCTCCGTCGAGCAGGGCACGCACCGGCTGGTGCGCATCTCGCCCTTCGACAACCAGGGCCGGCGCCAGACCTCCTTCGCGGGCGTCGAGGTGCTCCCCGTCGTCGAGCAGTCCGACCACGTCGACATCGACGAGTCCGAACTGCGCATCGACGTCTACCGCTCCTCGGGCCCGGGCGGCCAGGGCGTGAACACCACGGACTCCGCGGTGCGCATCACCCACCTCCCGACCGGCATCGTGGTCTCCTGCCAGAACGAGCGCTCGCAGATCCAGAACAAGGCCACGGCGATGAACGTCCTCCAGGCCAAGCTGCTGGAGCGCCGCCGCCAGGAGGAGCAGGCCAAGATGGACGCCCTCAAGGGCGACGGCGGCAACTCCTGGGGCAACCAGATGCGTTCGTACGTGCTGCACCCCTACCAGATGGTCAAGGACCTGCGCACCGAGTTCGAGGTCGGCAACCCGGAGTCCGTGTTCAACGGTGAGATCGACGGGTTCCTCGAGGCCGGGATTCGCTGGCGCAAGCAGCAGGAGAAGTAAGTTTGTCGACAAGGCAACTGCCGCCCCAGTGGCGGCAGTTGCCTTTTGCGTAGGCGGGTGGATGGGTTCTGCGTCACATCCACACATGCGGACTTCCGGCATAGCCCCCGTAGCCGGACATGGCGCCAGCAAACGGCCTTGACGTGTTCTTGAAAAGTGGGAAGGGTGAAGTGCGGCATGCGTGTATCCGGGGCGCATGTGAACCGGGGGGCCTCTCACCGCGGCCGTCCCCGTCGAGCACAGCCCCGAGCGCTGCCTAATGACGATGAGCTACTGGGGGTAGCAACCACATGACGAAGAAGACGCGGATCCGTGTCGCGCGCATAGCGGCCGGTGCCGTCATCGCGGCCGGTGCCTCGCTGACCGCGGCGGGTGCCGCATCCGCTCTCGACCTGGGCGTGAACGTCGGTGTCGGGGTGAACGTCGGCAACGACCCGACCGAGCCCGCCCCGACCGACCCGGCCCCGACCGACATCCCGACGGACCTGCCGACGGACCCGGCCCCGACCGACCCGGGCCCCACGGACCCGGAGCCGACCGTGGACCCCGAGCCCACGGACCTGCCCACCGAGCCGACGGACGAGCCCACCGAGCCGACCGAGGACCCGACGAACCCGGGCAACGGCGGCGGCAATGGTGGCGGTAACGGCGGCGGCAACGGCAACGGCGGGGGCAACGGTGGCGGCAACGCCGCCGACCCCGACGGCGGCACCTCCCCGCAGCAGGAGGGCTCCTCCGCGCTCACCGACACCGGCTCGGACAACGCGCCGGCGCCGCAGGCCAAGGGCAACGGCGAGGAGCTCGCCGAGACCGGTGCCGCGCAGACCACCTTCCTGGTGATCGGCGCCGCCACGATGATCGCCGGCGGTGTCGGCTTCCGCCTGCTGCCGCGTCTCGCCGGCGGCCGCGGCGGCGCCGCCGCCTGACGACGGCGCCCGTAGGGCACCGTCCGCACAGCGCAACACCGAGGGCCCGGAGCGTCACGCTCCGGGCCCTCGGCCGTGTCCGGGAAGTCCCGCCGCCGCGGGCGGGCCCGCTACGACGTCACGCGGTCTGGTGCGCCAGCAGTGCCACGGCCGCGATCAGCACCGTCAGCAGGGCGATCAGCGCCATGGGGTTCAGATTCCCGAGGAAGTTCTCCTGCTGAAGGCGCTCGCGGTTCGCGCGGCACACCGGGCAGCGGCCCTCGCTCACGGGGGCCGCGCAGTTCGCGCACACCAGCCGGTCGTACGTCATGCGCTCGCCCTCCTTGCGCCGGTTCCACGTGTCCAACGTGTGGGGGGACGGGAATGTTCCCCCCTCCACTGTGCCAGGTTCCCGGGCGCGCCGCGCGGTCGCCGCCGAACGTCACCGCGGGCGCACGGCCCCGCCGCCCAGGGGCACCACGGCCGGGCGCGCCGCTCCCCGCGCCCCCGACGGACGTACAAAACGGCACATCCGCTGCGCAACCGCGACCGGTGACTGCGGCCCCCTGCCCGGTTCGCGTAAGGTCACGCTCATCTACCCCCGGCGACCCGTGGTGCATCCGTGATCCGATTCGACAATGTCTCCAAGGTCTACCCCAAGCAGACCCGCCCCGCCCTCAGGGATGTCTCCCTGGAGGTCGAGAAGGGCGAGTTCGTCTTCCTCGTGGGGTCCTCCGGCTCCGGAAAGTCCACCTTCCTGCGGCTGATCCTCCGCGAGGAGCGGTGCAGCCACGGACAGGTGCACGTCCTGGGCAAGGACCTCGCCCGCCTGTCCAACTGGAAGGTGCCGCAGATGCGGCGCCAGCTCGGGACCGTCTTCCAGGACTTCCGCCTGCTGCCGAACAAGACGGTCGGCGAGAACGTCGCCTTCGCGCAGGAGGTCATCGGCAAGTCCCGCGGCGAGATCCGCAAGTCGGTGCCGCAGGTGCTCGACCTCGTCGGCCTCGGCGGCAAGGAGGACCGGATGCCCGGCGAGCTGTCCGGCGGCGAGCAGCAGCGCGTGGCGATCGCGCGGGCGTTCGTCAACCGGCCGAAGCTGCTCATCGCCGACGAGCCCACCGGCAACCTCGACCCGCAGACCTCCGTCGGCATCATGAAGCTGCTGGACCGCATCAACCGCACGGGCACGACCGTGGTGATGGCCACGCACGACCAGAACATCGTGGACCAGATGCGCAAGCGCGTCATCGAACTGGAGAAGGGCCGCCTCGTGCGCGACCAGGCCCGCGGTGTCTACGGCTACCAGCACTGAGACCGCACCCGAGATCCACGGAAAGGCATAACCAGCCGCCATGCGCGCCCAGTTCGTCCTGTCGGAGATCGGCGTCGGTCTCCGCCGCAACCTGACGATGACCTTCGCGGTCGTCGTCTCCGTCGCCCTGTCGCTCGCCCTGTTCGGCGGGTCGCTCCTGATGAGCGACCAGGTCAACACCATGAAGGGCTACTGGTACGACAAGGTCAACGTCTCGATCTTCCTCTGCAACAAGAGCGACGCCGAGTCGGACCCCAAGTGCGCCAAGGGCGCGGTGACCGACGACCAGAAGAAGCAGATCAAGGCCGACCTCGACAGGATGAACGTCGTCCAGACGGTCACCTACGAGACGCAGGACCAGGCGTACAAGCACTACAAGGAGCAGTTCGGCGACTCCCCGCTGGCCGCCTCCCTCACGCCGGACCAGATGCAGGAGTCCTACCGCATCAAGCTGAAGGACCCGGAGAAGTACCAGGTCATCGCCACCGCCTTCAACGGCCGCGACGGCGTGCAGTCCGTGCAGGACCAGAAGGGCCTGCTGGACAACCTCTTCAAGCTGCTGAACGGCATGAACTGGGCCGCCCGCGCGGTGATGGCGCTGATGCTGGTCGTCGCGCTGATGCTGATCGTCAACACCGTGCGCGTCTCGGCGTTCAGCCGCCGGCGGGAGACCGGCATCATGCGCCTGGTCGGCGCCTCCGGCTTCTACATCCAGGCGCCGTTCATCATGGAGGCCGCGGTCGCCGGACTCATCGGCGGCACCCTCGCCTGCGGATTCCTGCTGATCGCCCGGTACTTCCTCATCGACCACGGACTGGCCCTGGCCGACCAGCTGACGCTGATCAACTTCATCGGCTGGGACGCGGTCCTGACGAAGCTGCCGCTCATCCTCGCCACCAGTCTGCTGATGCCCGCTTTGGCCGCGTTCTTCGCGCTGCGCAAGTACTTGAAGGTGTGACGCACGCCAAGAGGGGCCGTACGGTCAACCGGCCGTACGGCCCTTCCCCTTGTCCTAGACTCACCGGCATGTCAGGTCGTGACCCGTTCTGTCAGCCCCGTCGCATCCGCCGCGGGGCCGCCCTGACCTTGGTGTTCACGAGCGTGCTCGTCGCCGGTGCCGCCACCGGGGCGTTGCCCCAGGGGCAGGGGAAGTCCGCGCCGGACGAGGCCCGTTCGGCCGCCGCCCCGCTCGCGCGTCACGCCGAGGTCGCCAGGGCGGCCGAGGAGGCCATGGCCGACGGCAAGTCCCCCCTGGAGGCCGCGCGGCGGGCCGTCAGCCGCAGCGGCGACCGCTGGGCCGCCGTCTACTCCCCGGGCGAGTACGAGGAGTTCGAGGACACCCTCGACGGCCGGTACACCGGGGTCGGGTTGTGGGCCGGCAGCGAGCGGGACGGCCGGGTCGAGGTGACGAAGGTGCGCGCCGGCTCGCCCGCCGCCGACGCCGGGATCCGCCCGGGGGACCTGCTGTGCAGCGTCGACGGGGAGAAGACCGACGGCCGTCCCGTCACGGAGGTCGTCTCCTTACTCCGCGGGGACGCCACCGACGCCCCCGCCGGCACCACCGTCCGCCTGGGCCTGGAGCGCGCGGGCCGCGCCTGGACCGAGACCCTGCGCCGGACCCGGCTGTCCACCGACTCGGTCACCGTCCGCGAGCTCCCGGGCGCCCTCACCCTCATCGACGTGGACACCTTCACCAAGGGGTCCGGCCGCCAGGTGCGCGACGCCGTCCGGCGGGCCCCGCGCGGCGCCGGGGTCGTCCTGGACCTGCGCGGCAACGCGGGAGGCCTCGTCACCGAGGCCGTCACGGCCGCCTCCGCCTTCCTCGACGCCGGCCTCGTGACCACCTATGACGTCGAGGGCGAGCAGCGCGCCCTGCACGCCGAGCCCGGCGGCGACACGACCCGGCCCCTGGTCGCGCTCGTGGACGGCGGCACGATGAGCGCCGCCGAGCTGCTCACCGGCGCCCTTCAGGACCGCGGGCGGGCCCTGGTGGTGGGCTCGCGCACCTTCGGCAAGGGCTCGGTCCAGATGCCGGCCCGGCTGCCCGACGGCTCCGTGGCGGAGCTCACCGTCGGGCACTACCGCACCCCCTCCGGGCGCGCGGTGGACGGCCGGGGCATCACTCCGGACCTGGACGCCGACGAGGGTGCCCTCCAGCGGGCCGAGGCCGTGCTGAGGGGTCTGGCGAGCCCTTCGTAATCCGCTTTCCCCCGGACCCCCGCGTAGTGCGAAAATGGTCGGCACTATGGCTAAGGAAAAAGGGCGCAAGCTGATCGCGCAGAACAAGAAGGCGCGGCACGACTACCTCGTCATCGACACGTACGAGGCCGGCCTGGTCCTCACCGGTACCGAGGTGAAGTCGCTGCGCCAGGGAAGGGCGTCACTGGTCGACGGCTTCGTCCAGCTGACCGACGGCGAGGCGTGGCTGCACAACGTGCACGTGCCGGAGTACAGCCAGGGCACCTGGACCAACCACAGCGCACGGCGCAAGCGCAAGCTGCTGCTGCACCGCTCCGAGATCGACAAGCTGGAGTCGAAGTCGGGGGACACGGGCCACACCATCGTGCCCCTGGCCCTGTACTTCAAGGACGGCCGGGCCAAGGTCGAGATCGCGCTGGCGAAGGGCAAGAAGGAGTACGACAAGCGCCAGGCGCTCCGGGAGAAGCAGGACCGGCGCGAGACCGAGCGGGCGGTCTCCGCGGTGCGGCGCCGGCAGCGCGGGGCGTAGGGAATACGCTGGCACCGACCTGCGTTGGTCACGTACGATGGTGCATGCACCCCACGGCGGGTGCGGGCCCCTCTCCGGAGGGGATTGTCAACACAACATGGGGATGATCGGTTTCGACAGCGGATGTCGAGGCAGGGGAAGCGTGTCGAGGAAGCGGCAATGATCTCGTAAACCATATGTCGCAAAAAATAATCGCCAACACCAAGCGCGATTCCCAGTCCTTCGCCCTCGCTGCCTGATAAGCAGTGACTGAAGGACCCTAAATGGGTGTCAGCCCGGGGACGTTCCCGACCCGGATCCTGGCATAAGCTAGGGAACTAAACCATCGAGCCCGGTCACGGGGTTCGATGGGAAATCACACAGTGACTGGGCCCGTCGGCGACTTGTTCGCGTGATCGCCGGGGCCGAGAAAAGCGCAGCGAACTGCACACGGAGAAGCCCTGGTTCTGCACCGTTGGACGCGGGTTCGATTCCCGCCATCTCCACTCATCCCATGTGGGCGAAGGCCCCGCCACTTCCGAGTGGCGGGGCCTTCGTCATGCGCTGGCGCGGAACCGCCGACGCAGAACCGCCGACGCGGGCCCGCCCCGGTCAGGTCCGGGGGAGAGGGGCCGGCAGGGGGTGGGGGGTCCTGGCCGTGGGGAGGGACAGGACGAGGGCCGTGACGGCGGCCGTCACGGGGATCGTGTAACCCGCGGTCGGTGTCATGTGCTCCACCGTCCAGCCGCCGATCGCGCTGCCGCAGGCGATGCCGCCCAGCAGACCGGTCACGGCCAGGGTCATGCCCTCGTTGAGCCGGCCCTCCGGCGTGCGCTGCTGGACCAGCGTCATGGTGGTCACCATGGCCGGGGCCGTCGCCATCCCGGCGACCAGCAGTGCCACGCCCAGCAGCGGCAGCGAGCCGGTGACCGACGCGGCGAGCAGGGGCAGCGTCAGCAGGGCCGCCATCGCCGCCAGGCACCACGGCAGACGGGAGGAGGCCGGCCCGTCGAGCCGGACCGTCCCGTACAGCAGGCCCGCCGCGCAGGAGCCCGCCGCCTGGAGCCCCAGCACCACGCCCGCCGCCGCCTTGTGTCCCTGCGCGTCGGCGAACGCGAGCGTGACGACCTCCGTCGCGCCGAACACCGCCCCCATCGCCAGGCACACCACGAGCAGCGGGGGAATGCCGGGGGCGCGCAGGGGCGCCCGCGCCGGTACCCGCCCGGCGACCGGCGGCTCCGTCGCGCGCCGGGAGGTGAACAGCGCCATGCCCGCCAGCAGCAGCACCACCGCGGTCAGCGTGCCCGCCTCCGGGAAGAACGTCCCGCACAGGAACGCCGCGAGCACCGGCCCCAGCATGAAGCACAGTTCGTCCGCGGCCTGCTCGAAGGAGTTGGCGGTGTGCAGGGCCTTGGTGTCGCCGGCCAGCAGATGCGCCCAGCGCGCCCGGGACATGCCGCCGGTGTTCGGGGTCGTGGCGGTGGCGGCGTAGGAGGCGAACAGGGTCCAGTCCGGGGCGCCGAGGCGCACGCACAGCAGCAGGGCGACGGAGCCGAGCGCGGCGAACACCGTGGCCGGCAGAGCGACCCGGGCCTGTCCGTACCGGTCCACCAGCCGCGCGGTCCAAGGCGCGGCCACCGCGGTCGCCGCCAGACCCGTCGCCGTGACGGCTCCGGCGAGCGCGTAGGAGTCGCGCGCACCGGCGATCATCACGACCGCGCTGACGCTGAACATGCCCATGGGCAGCCGGGCCAGCAGGTTCCCGGCGGTGAAGGAACGGGTTCCGGGCAGGCCGAACAGGTCGCGGTACGGGGTGAGTCGGGGCATGCGGCCACCGTCCCCCGGCGGTGATCGGCACGTCCAACACCTGTTCCGCCCGGACTCACGCACCCGGGTTGTGAAACGGCCGAACGGGCCGTGGCGAGAAAGAATCGCTCCTTGTTCTTCATACAGCGATATGGAGGGCCCTGATGCTTCTCGTAACGCGCGAATAAGATGCTCATTCACACGGATCCTTCACCCTTTTGCCGCGCATCCGGCGAAGTGAGCCGACGGTTAGTCGGTACATGACCGAGGCGACCAGGAAAGACGGCTGGGCGGTAACGCTCGGGCCGTACACCTACATTCCCGCTCCAGCGCACTCGTCCGCCACCGTCAACGGCACGCTCACCAGAAGCGGTTGCCCGGTCACGTTGCAGGTGACCGAACCGGTGCTGCGCGATTTCATCCGCACCATGAGCACCCTGGAGAAGGATCTCGCCCGCCGCTGGATCAGCGCCACGGAATGGCCCGCCCTGGTTCTCGCGAATTAGCGGGGCCGCGTCATGTACGAGCATGGAATCGAAGGCACCGGCCGGCATCGCGCACCGGCCCGGGATTTCATCACGCCCCTGACGCCCCCGGATCCGACCTGGGATCCGGCCGAGGAACTGGCGTTCATCCTCGAGGAGGCCCTCGGACAGCAGACGAGAATCCCCGCCCCGCGGGACGAACCACCGCGCCCGGCCGCCGGCCCGGCACCCGACACCCACATGCAGCGGCTCCAGGACATCACCGAGGAACTGCCGCCCGTGCGGGAGGTGCCCCGGCGCCACCGCAAGGTCCGCGTGCGCAGGACCCGGGGCCTGTTCCGCACCACCAGCCTGGTCGTCGCCGCGCTCGCGGCCGTCATCGCCGCCGCCGTGGGCCTGCTCGGCGGCATGGTCGCCTACGACCCCCTGCGCCTGGTCGCCGTCTCGCCCGAGACGAGGGGCCTGCGCCACTGGTGGCCGCTGCTGGTGTACGGGCCCTGGCTGGTGGCCTCCCTGTCCGTCCTGCGGGCCGCGCTGCACCAGCGCCGTGCCGCGCACTCCTGGTGCGTGGTGCTGGTCTTCTCGTGCGTCGCCGTACTGCTCTGCGTCGTCCAGGCCCCCAGGACCGTCCTGGGCACCGCCGCGGCCGCCCTGCCCGGCATCGCCGCCCTGGCCTGCTTCCAGCAGGTCGTCCGCCAGATCACCCTGACCCGCCCGCCGCTCCGGTCGGCGCCCAGGCACCGGGGAGGCGCCTCCGCGCCCGCCGGAGCCAAGGCGGCCCCGAACCAGGCCGGGACCCCCCGCAAGGCCGGCTGAACCGGCCGGCCCGGGCCGCTGTAGGTTCGCGGCATGCCGGCCCACCTCGACCCCCGTCTCCTGCGCGCCTTCGCCACCGTCGCCGAGGAACTGCACTTCACCCGTGCCGCCGTCCGGCTGCACGTGGCCCAGCAGGCCCTCAGCCGCGACGTACGGCGGCTGGAGCGGGAGCTGGGGGCCGAGCTGTTCGTACGGACCACCCGGCAGGTGGCGCTCACGCCCGACGGCGAGCGGCTGCTGCCCCACGCCCGGCGGGTGCTCCAGGCGCAGGACGAACTGCTCGCCGCCTTCGGCCAGGCCAGGCCCCTGTTGGTCGACCTCAACTCCCCGGGGCCGACCACCGCCCGCCGGGTGCTGCACCTGGCGCGTGAACTCGCCCCGGGCCAGGAGCTGATGGCCCGCTACGAGAGCGGCCTGACCGGAGCCGCCGGGGAACTGCTCGCGGGGCGGCTGGACGCGTCGTTCGGCCGGTTCGCCGGGCTGGACCCCGCGCTGCGGACCGGTCTCGCCCACCAGCCCGTGCGCTACGAGCCGATGGCGATCGTCCTGCCCGAGGACCACCGGCTGGCCGCCCTGGAGCAGGTGCCCGTCGCCGAAATGGCCGGCGAGACCGTCTACGCCGGTGCCGGCAACGACCGCACCCCGGAGTGGACCGGCCTGGCGCGGCTGCTGTTCGAGGGGTACGGAATAGAGCTGGCACCGCCCGCGCCGCTCGCCGTCGGCGAGGAGGAGTTCCAGCGGATGATGGCCAGGACGCGCACGCCCGTCCTCGCCGTCGTCGACTTCCCGGCCCTGCCGTCCACGGTGTCCCGCCCCCTGGTCGATCCCGTGCCGCTGTCCCCCTTGTCCCTGGTCTGGCGCAGGGGGCTGACCCATCCCGCGCTGGACGCGCTGCGCCGGGCGGCGGCCCGCCTCGCCGCGGAGCAGGACTGGCTGCGGCGACCTGCCGACGGATGGGTGCCGGCCGGTGACGATGTCCTCATGCTGTCTCACGGCTGCCACTAATCGTCACGACAGCCACACGCACAGTCGCCGGGTGCGCTACATTCGACGCCTGAGCACGGTGTGGTAAGAGGGGGCGCTCGGACGGGTGGGGGCCCAGTCCGACGGCGGGTGCTCAGGTCGGAAGCGCACCTGAACCATCCCGTGGGGGGAAGTGCGTGCGCGTGACGAAATGGCGAGAAGACGCCCGACCGGAGTGGCCCGAGGCCGCGTCGGCGACGAGCGAGATCGCGGCCGACGGAAGAGTCCGGGACCGGAGAGCGGCACAGGCCCTCGCCGACGACGACGTCCGTGCGACGGGCGGTGTATTGCCCGGCGGCGCGCAGATCCTGCCGGGCATCCCGCGGCAGAGCGACGGCGGGGCGGAGGCGCTCGGCCCGGGCCGCGGATCCCGTACCGGCGTCCGCGACCCGTGGCAGGAACCCGAGGACGCCGGCCCGGGCGAAGAGACCTCCGGCGCCGCCGGACACGCCCACGACCCGCACGAGGTCACCGTCCAGCTGGACGGGACGCGCGTGGGCGAGGGGTGTGCCCGGGAGGCCGGGGACGGGCCGGGCGCCGGTGCCGCCGGTGCGGGCGACCGGCCCGTCTTCGTCGACGAGTCCGGCCGGCGCAGCCGCCGCCTGCGCCGGGCCGGCGTGGTCGTCGCCCTGGCCTGCGGTGTGTACGCCGTGGTCATCGTCGCCACGCTGCTGTCCGGGAACGCCGACGCGCCCTGGCTCCCCGTGCCCGACAGGAACGAGGGGCAGCCCGCCGAGAAGGTCGACAGCCCGCCCCCGCCCGCGGAGGCCGCACCGACCGAGGAACCCGGCGCCACCCTTCCCGGCGGTGTGCCGGTCACCGGCCCGGCCACGGCTCCCGCGCCCGGCCGCGGCCCCGGCACCGCCGCGCCCGGGACGACGCCCCGGCCCGGTCGTTCAGGGGCCCCGGCCAAGCCCTCGCCGGCCGGGACCCGGGCCACGCCCGAGCCGGGGCCCGGCAGGACCGGCCCGACGCCGAGCAGGCCGGCGGACCCGCCGAGCACGCCGGCCGCCGAGCCGACTCCGACGGGCGAGACCACGCCGTCCCCGACCGCGACGCCCGGCGGCGGTGAGAGCGGCGGCGACACGGGCACGGTGGCGGACGGCCCGGCCACGGCCGAGCCCGTGACCGAGACACCTGCCGCCGCCTGACCCTGCCGGGGTCGAGCGGGCCGTGCCGTCCGCACCACGCTCTCGTGGAGATCCGGCGCCCATGGGCCACCCGGCCGGGCCGATGCCCCTGCTCGATCAGCGGGGGACCTGCCGGGTGCTCTGCCGGAGCGGTGGGGCCTGTCGGGTGCTTCGTCGGAGCGACGGGGGGCCTGCTCGGCACCCCGCTCGACCCGTGGGGGCCTGGTCGGTGCTCCGCTGGATCAGCGGGAGCTTGCCAGGCGAACTGCTGGACCCGTGGGGGCTTGTCCGGTGCTCCGCTGGGTCAGCGGGAGCTGTTCGGCGCTTCGTTGGAGCGGCGGGGGCCTACCCGGCCGGGCCGGGGACTCTGCTCGATCAGCGGGGGACCGGCTCGGGGTTGTCGTTCGAGCCGTGGGAGATGCCCGGCGGGATCGCGGGGCGGCGGCGCAGCACCTGCCCCGGCCGGGCGCCTGCACCGCGCGACACCCCGGCGCTCACGGTCCTGGCTCCCGTCTCCGGCGGACCCGTCCGCCCTCCCGGCGGTCGCGGCCCGCATACCGCCCACCACGGAGGTCGAAGGCCGCCGGCCCAGGCCGCGCGGCGATGGACGGCCGATCGTCCGCCCGCATGGGCGGTCGTAGGCCGACTGTTCGTCTGCGAGGCGATCGAGGGCCGATCGTCCGCCCATCACGGCGCGTGCGGGCCAACTGTTCGACCCGGGTGGCGAGGGAGGGCCGATCGTCCTTCCGGCAGCGCGGTCGTGAGCCGGACCGACCGTCCGCCCCGTCCGGCGGTCGGCGGCCGGGAGCCGCTCGCTCACCCGCCCTGCGTTCCACGGCCGGGGGCCACCCGGTTCCGCCGCCCAGCGTCCGTCGCGACCCGTCCCCGTACCACTCCATCCCGTACCACTCCATCCCGTACCACCCGGAGTACCACCACCCATGGCTTCCCGTACCCGTCGATCCGCGCCCGCTCCCCGTACCCGCGGGGGCCCCGGGCGTCGGCGTCTGCCCATGCGCCTGCTGCTGCCCCTGCTCCTCCTCGTCGCGCTGATGGCGATGCTCATGCTGCGCGGCTACGTGCACAGCGAGGTCCTCGCCGACCACCGGGTCGGGCCGCCCGCCGCCGGTGACCGGGTGCCGCGGGACATCCGCGAGGGCGGGCCCGTGATCGACACCCGCGGGGGCAAGCCCAAGAGCCTCGACCTTCCCGACCGCGAGCTGGTGCTGACCTTCGACGACGGGCCGGACCCCGTCTGGACGCCCAAGGTCCTCGACGTCCTGCGGAAGCACCGCGCCCACGCCGTCTTCTTCATCACCGGCACGATGGCCTCCCGCCACCCCGAGCTGGTCCAGCGCATGGTCGACGAGGGCCACGAGATCGGGCTGCACACCTTCAACCACCCCGACCTGGCACTGCAGGACAAGAGCCGCGTCGACTGGGAGCTGTCGCAGAACCAGCTCGCGCTCGCCGGAGCCGCCGGCATCCGCACCTCGCTGTTCCGGCCGCCCTACTCCTCGTTCGCGCAGAACATGGACAACAACTCCTGGCCGGTCACCGAGTACATCGGGAGCAAGGGCTACCTCACCGTCGTCAACAACAGCGACAGCGAGGACTGGCGCCGGCCCGGGGTCGAGAAGATCATCAGCAACGCCACGCCGAAGGACGGCAAGGGAGCCATCGTGCTGATGCACGACTCCGGCGGTGACCGCTCCCAGACCGTGGCCGCGCTCGGCCCGTACATCTCCGGGTTGCAGGACCGGGGTTACCGCTTCCACACCCTCACCGCCGCCCTCGACGCCCCGAGCGCGCACACCCCCGTCACCGGGCTGGACGCGCTCAAGGGCGAGGCCTGGGTGTTCCTGGTGCAGGCCTCCGAGCACACGACCGATGCCCTCGTCGCCGGGCTGGCCGTGGTCGGTGTCCTGGTCTTCGCCCGCCTCGGGCTGATGCTGATCCTGTCCGTCGCGCACGCGCGCCGGGTCCGGCGGCGCGGCTTCCGCTGGGGCGAGACCGTCACCGAACCGGTCTCCGTGCTCGTGCCCGCCTACAACGAGGCCAAGTGCATCGAGCAGACCGTCCGCTCCCTGGTGGCCAGTGATCACCCCATCGAGGTCCTGGTCGTCGACGACGGCTCCGGCGACGGCACCGCCCGCATCGTCGAGGACCTGGACCTGCCCGGCGTACGGGTGGTCCGGCAGCTCAACGCGGGCAAGCCCGCCGCCCTGAACCGGGGCATCGCCAACGCCACGCACGACCTGATCGTCATGATGGACGGCGACACCGTCTTCGAACCGGCCACCGTCCGCGAACTCGTGCAGCCCTTCGGCGATCCGCGCGTCGGCGCCGTCGCCGGCAACGCCAAGGTCGGCAACCGGGACTCGCTCATCGGCGCCTGGCAGCACATCGAGTACGTCATGGGCTTCAACCTCGACCGGCGCATGTACGACGTGCTGCGCTGCATGCCCACCATCCCCGGCGCGGTCGGCGCGTTCCGCCGCACCGCGCTGGAGCGTGTCGGCGGTATGAGCGACGACACGCTCGCCGAGGACACCGACATCACCATGGCGCTGCACCGCGACGGATGGCACGTCGTCTACGCGGAGAAGGCCGTCGCCTGGACCGAGGCGCCCGAGTCGGTCCAGCAGCTGTGGTCGCAGCGCTACCGCTGGTCGTACGGCACGATGCAGGCGATCTGGAAGCACCGCGGGGCCCTGTTCGACCGCGGTCACTCGGGCCGCTTCGGGCGGGTCGGCCTGCCGCTGGTGTCGCTGTTCATGGTCGTGGCGCCCCTGCTGGCCCCGCTGATCGACGTGTTCCTGCTGTACGGGCTGGTGTTCGGCCCGACCGAGAAGACCATCGGCGCCTGGCTCGGCGTCCTCGCCGTGCAAGGGGTGTGCGCGGCCTACGCGTTCCACCTGGACAAGGAACGCATGATCCACCTCATCTCCCTGCCGCTCCAGCAGCTCCTCTACCGCCAGCTCATGTACGTCGTCCTGCTCCAGTCCTGGATCACCGCCCTGACCGGCGGCCGGCTGCGCTGGCAGAAGCTGCGTCGCACCGGAGCCGTCGGCCTGCCCGGGCCCGGCACCGGCACACCGCAGCCGACGAGGGACAGGAGGCCGGTCGCATGACCACGCACACCACCCCCGCACCCGGCGTCGCGCCCACCGCGCCACCGCCCGCCCGCACGCCCGTGCGCGACCGCTACTTCGACCTGCTGCGCGCCCTGGCGCTGTTCCGGGTCGTGCTGTACCATCTGACCGGCTGGGCCTGGCTGCCGCTGGTGTTCCCGTCCATGGGCGTGATGTTCGCGCTGGCCGGCAGCCTCATGGCCCGCTCGCTCAAGCGCCCGGCCGTGCAGGTCATCCGGGGCCGGATGCGCCGGCTGCTGCCCCCGCTGTGGCTGCTGGGCGTCGTCGGGGTCACCGGCATGGTCGTGCAGGGCTGGGGGCCGGGCGACGAGGGGCACCCCGGCTGGTGGTGGCTGCACCTCACCTTCTGGATCGTCCCGCTCAGCGACCCGCCCTTCGCCGAGGGCCTGCCCGGCGTGCACGGCCTCATCGGCGAGAACTGGGCGGCGGAGCTGGCCGGCCCGCTGTGGTACATCCGCGCCTACCTCTGGTACGTCCTGCTGTCCCCGCTGCTGCTGAAGGCCCTGCGCGCCCTCCCCGTCGTCACGATCCTCATGCCGATCGCCCTGGCGGTGGCCTTCGAGCTGAGCTGGCTCGCGCTGCCGGGCGAACGGTTCCCCTCGGCCCTCACCGACTTCTCCACCTTCGGCGCCTGCTGGATCCTCGGCATGGCCCACCAGGAGGGCATCCTGAGACGGCTGCCGCGCTACGTCGTCCCGTCCGTGGCGCCCGTCGTGGCCCTGACCGGCCTCTGGTACGCCCTGCACCACGACTTCGGCACCGGCAACGACCTGGACAGCATGCCCCTGGCCCAGGCCCTGTGGTCGTTCGGCACGGTGCTGGTGCTGCTGCACGTCAGCCCGTCCTGGTCGCAGTGGCCGCGCCGGCTGCGCCCCTTCGCCGGCACGATCGCCGTCCTCAACTCCCGGGCCGTCACGATCTACCTGTGGCACAACACCTGCATCCTCGTCGCCGCGACGCTCTGGGACCGGCTGTGGGGCTTTCCGGTGCTGGAGCGACACGTGCCGGGGCTGCTGGAGAGCGTCTGGCCGGTGCTGGCCCTGGCGTGGGTGCTGATCGGCTGCTGCGTCCTGGCCTTCGGCTGGGCGGAGGACCTGGCCGCGAAGCAGCGCCCCCGGCTGTGGCCCACCGGTGAGCCGCGGCACGGCGGCCGCGGGCGCGGGCGGCCGGGCCGCAGGCGGGTGGCGGCGGGCGGCTGAGGCGGCGGGCGGCTGAGGCGGCCCGCCGTCACCGGGGTGTGGAACACTGCCCGGGTTGCACAAGGGGAGGAACCGGCCCGGGGGAGCGGTGGGATGAGCAGGCGGCAGACACAGAAGATGCTGCGGTTGCTGGCGAGCGAGGAACCGGTCCAGCTCACCAGCCCCCTGGCCTCCGTGAAGAAGCTCGCCCGACTGGCCTTCGTGGCCCAGCAGTTCGGCTACGAGTACGCCGACGTCCGGCAGGGCAGCGGCCGCAACGGCGCTCTCACCATGCTGCTCCTGCCCGACCACGCCCCGCAGGCCCGGGCCCGGGCCGGGCAGAACTGGGCGCAGTACCCGAACGCCGCGGACGGCGTCTCCCTGCCGCCGCTCGTGCCGGACGCGGTCGAACTCCTCAAGGCCCGGATCAACTTCGACCTCACCGGCAAGCACGCCGAGAAGCGCATGGGCTACGGCGCCCTGGGCGCCACCCTCGGCTGCGCGATCCTCGGCTTCCGGTTCGGCGGCGAGTCCGCCGACTTCGTCCTGGCCGGTGCCATCTGGCTGCTGCTCATGGTGGTCTTCGGCGTCGGCCTGGTGGTGACGCGCAAGCGCAACGCCAGGTTCGCGGCCCGGCTGCGGGCGGCCGGGTTCGTGCCGGTGCACGACGAGACCGGACGGCTGCGGTACCTGCCGCCGGGTGCGCAACCGCCCGGCCAGGGCAACCCTTTCGCGGCCGGCCCGCATCCGCGGCACGCCCCGGGGCCGTTCCCCCAGCAGTCCGCCCCCGGGTCGTACGGGCAGCAGGCCCCCTCCGCGTACGCCCAGCCCGCCCCGGGTCTCCACGCCGGTCAGCCCGCCCCCGGACCGTACGCCGGTCAGCCCGCCCCGGGCCCGTACGCCCAGCCCGTCCCGGGCCCGTACGCCGCCCAGCCGTACCAGCAGCAGCCCCCGCAGCAGGTCCCGCCTCAGCCTCCCCTCCAGCAGAACCCGTACTGGCAGCCGCCGCAGCAGTGAGCCGGGACGCGGGGCACCTCTCATCCCGCCCCCGCGCGGGGTGAGAGCAACGTTCCCTGCCGGTCACCGGGTGCCACAGACAGGAAACGCGTCCTCCCTACCTTCGGGACCAGTCACTCGAGCACGAGCGAGCCCCGGAGCACAGTGGAGGCGTCATGACAGGCCCTGGCACGGCACCCGCACCCCCGAACAGGGGCGGCCGCTGGATCCGGCACTGGGATCCGGAGAACGAGACGTTCTGGAAGGAGACGGGGGAGAAGGTCGCCCGCCGCAACCTCCTCCTCTCGGTGCTCTCCGAGCACATCGGCTTCTCGGTCTGGACCCTGTGGTCCGTGCTGGTGCTGTTCATGGGCCCGGAGTACGGACTGACCCCGGCGGACAAGTTCCTGCTGACCTCGATGGTCACCCTGGTCGGCGCCGTCGTCCGCGTCCCCTACACCTTCGCCGTCGCCCTCTTCGGCGGACGGAACTGGACGATCGTCTCCGCGGCCCTGCTGCTGATCCCGACCGTCGCCGCGTTCACGGTGATGGAACCGGGCACGTCCTTCACCACGTTCCTGCTCGTCGGTCTGCTCGCGGGGATCGGCGGCGGCAACTTCGCGTCCTCCATGACCAACATCAACGCCTTCTTCCCGCTGCGGAAGAAGGGCTGGGCGCTCGGGCTGAACGCGGGCGGCGGCAACATCGGCGTGCCGGTGGCACAGCTGATCGCGCTGGGCATCATCGGCGCCGGCGGCGGCCCGCGGGTGCTGCTCGGCATCTACATCCCGCTGATCGTCCTGGCCGCCGTCCTGGCCGCGCTGTTCATGGACAACCTGGAGCACGTCAGGAACGACACCGGCGCCGCCCGGGACGCCGCCCGGGACGGCCACACCTGGATCATGTCCGTCCTGTACATCGGCACGTTCGGCTCCTTCATCGGCTACAGCTTCGCCTTCGGGCAGGTCCTGACAAACCAGTTCGGCCGCACTCCGTTGCAGGCCGCCTACGTCACCTTCCTCGGGCCGCTGCTCGGGTCCCTGATCCGGCCCGTGGGCGGGCGGCTCGCGGACCGGTTCGGCGGGGCCCGGATCAGCCTGTACAACTACGTCGCGATGGCCGCCGCCACGGCGGTCCTCGTCGGGGCCTCCATGGCGAAGTCGCTCGCGCTGTTCACCGGGGCGTTCGTGGTGCTGTTCGTGCTCAGCGGGCTCGGCAACGGCTCGACGTTCAAGATGATCCCGGGCATCTTCCAGAACAAGGCGCTGGCCCAGGGGCTGACCGGCGAGGAGGCGGCGGCGTACGGGCGGCGGCTGTCCGGGGCGTCGATGGGGCTGATCGGCGCGGTCGGCGCACTCGGCGGCGTCGGCATCAACCTCGCCTTCCGCCAGTCCTTCCTCTCCTACGGCTCCGGCACCGGCGCGTTCGTCGCCTTCCTGGCCTTCTACGCCGTCTGCTTCCTGATCACCTGGGCCGTATACCTTCGCCGCCCGGCTCCCCGGGTACCCGTCACCGCGGCCTCCCCGGAGGCGAAGCCGCAGCTCAGCTACGCGGACGTGTGAGGCGCCGACCCGGACGACGACGGGATCGGTAACACTGACGACATCACGCCGAACCGGGCCTGTCACGAGCCGTTGACAGGCTCGACCGGCACGCAGGTACGCCGTACCGACGCAAGTCGACGACTCGAGTGCGGGACGAGAGCCATGTACGAGGAAGAACAGCGACCGGACCACGGGCCCCTGGCGGGATTCACCGTCGGCGTGACGGCCGCGCGCCGGGCCGACGAGCTCGGGACGCTGCTGCGGCGTCGCGGTGCCGCCGTCGTGCACGCCCCGGCCCTGCGGATCGTGCCGCTCGCCGACGACAGCGAACTGCTGGACGCGACCAAGGACATCGTCCGGCAGCCGCCCGACATCGCCGTCGCCACGACCGCGATCGGCTTCCGCGGCTGGGTGGAGGCGGCGGACGGCTGGGGTCTGGGCGAGGACCTGCTCGCCCGGCTGGGCGGCGTGCGGATCCTGGCGCGCGGCCCGAAGGTCAAGGGCGCGGTGCGGGCGGCCGGGCTGACCGAGGAGTGGTCACCCGCGTCGGAGTCCATGGCCGAGGTGCTGGACCGGCTGCTGGAGGAGGGCGTCGACGGCCTGCGCATCGCCGTCCAGCTGCACGGCGAGCCGCTGCCCGGGTTCGTGGAGGCGCTGCGGGAGGGCGGGGCCGAGGTCGTCGGCGTGCCGGTCTACCGCTGGATGCCGCCGGAGGACATCGCGCCGGTGGACCGCCTCCTGGACGCGGCCGTGACCCGGGCCCTGGACGCCGTGACGTTCACCAGCGCCCCGGCCGCGGCCTCCCTGCTGTCGCGGGCGGAGGAACGCGGACTGCTGACCGAGGTCCTCGCGGCCCTGGGCCACGACGTCCTGCCCGCCTGCGTCGGACCGGTCACGGCCCTGCCGTTGCAGGCCCGCGGCATCGACACGGTCCAGCCCGAGCGGTTCCGGCTCGGTCCGCTGGTGCAGCTGCTGTGCCAGGAACTCCCCGGGCGGGCGCGCTCGTTGCCCGTCGCCGGGCACCGGGTGGAGATCCGCGGGCACGCCGTCGTGGTCGACGGCGACCTCCGGCCCGTACCGCCCGCCGGCATGTCCCTGCTGCGCGCCCTGGCCCGCCGTCCCGGCTGGGTCGTGTCCCGCTCCGACCTGCTGCGCGCACTGCCCGGCTCCGGCCGCGACGAACACGCGGTGGAGACGGCCATGGCCCGCCTGCGCACCGCCCTCGGCACGCCGAAGCTGATCCAGACGGTGGTCAAGCGCGGCTACCGCCTGGCCCTGGACCCGGCGGCGGACACGAAGTACGCGGACGGGTGAGGGCCCGGGCTCCCCGTGCGTGCGGGCAGCCCGGGCCACGGGCCGGACGCCGCCCGAGCCGGAGGTCTTTCCGGCGCGGTCCGGGGCAGGCACTGTAGGAGGGACCGGTTCCCCGGCCCTCTCACTGGCGTCTCACCGACCCTAGGCGGTGACAGGCACATGGCACTGGGTACGGCCGCGGCCCCTTACGAGCTGCGCTTCGACGCCGGGCGGATCTGCCTCGATCTGCTCGCCACCACACACCCGGACGAACGGCTGCACTCCGTGGACGTCCTGCGCGCCTGGGTCACCGGCTCCGGCCTCGTCCCGGCCGGCACCCCGCTGGACCACGCCGACTCCACCTGGCCCCCGGCCTTCCGTGAACTGCGCGACCAGATCGACCGGCTGGTCCGCGGCCGCCCCGGCTCGGGCGTCAGCACGTACGACTTCGCGCTCGCCCGCGTCAACGACCTGGCCCGCACCGCGCCCCCGGCCCCGCGTGCGGTGCGCGACCCGGAGGACGGGCTCGTCCGGCGGCTGGAGGCGCCGCCCGGCTGCGCCGCCCTGCTCGCGGTGGTGGCCCGGGACGCCGTCGACCTGCTGACCGATCCGGCCGCCCGCGCGGCGCTGCGCCAGTGCGAGGGGGACAACTGCCCCATCGTGTACCTCGACACGTCACGGGGGCGGCGCAGGCGGTGGTGCTCCAGCGAGATCTGCGGCAACCGCGAGCGCGTCGCCCGGCACCGCCGGCGCGCGGCACTGGCCCGCCCCTGAAACGGAATTGAGTGGTCCGTGCACTCAATTCCCGCGCCCCAAATGCCACTTCTGCGCATGCGGAGCCGAAGTGATTCGGGACACATACCGTTTACCTACGCTTCCGTAGGGATAAGCGGGGCCGATCTTGTCCGTGTGGTGGAAATGTAAAGAACGAGGGGTGGGAATGTGCGCCCATGTCCCCCTCCGTCACGACACCCGGAAGAAAACTGTCACCTCTCTTTGAACACCCAACGCCTCCTCTGCGTACGGCTTGTCGAGCGACCGACTGGGGGAACCCCCGGACATCGGAGGTGGGCGTGCGCAAGGATTCCGTCGTGGCCAATGAACGAGCACCGAGGGCCCGACATCGCATGTCCCAGCCCTCGGAACCCGACGAGGAGCTGATGCGTGCGCTCTACCGCGAACACGCCGGACCCCTGCTGGCCTACGTCCTGCGCCTGGTCGCCGGAGACCGGCAGCGCGCCGAGGACGTGGTGCAGGAGACGCTCATCCGTGCCTGGAAGAACGCCGGTCAGCTCAATCGGGCGACCGGTTCGGTACGCCCCTGGCTGGTGACGGTCGCCCGGCGCATCGTCATCGACGGCCACCGCAGCCGGCAGGCCCGGCCGCAGGAGGTCGACCCGTCGCCGCTGGAGGTCATCCCCGCGGAGGACGAGATCGACAAGGCGCTGTGGCTGATGACTCTGTCGGACGCACTCGACGACCTGACCCCCGCCCACCGGGAGGTGCTCGTCGAGACGTACTTCAAGGGGCGTACCGTCAACGAGGCGGCCGAGACCCTGGGCATACCCAGCGGCACGGTCCGCTCCAGGGTGTTCTACGCCCTGCGTTCGATGAAGCTGGCACTGGAGGAGCGGGGGGTGACGGCGTGATGAGTGTTTACGGGGGTAACCAAGGGTTCGGTACGGGAGGCATGGGTATGTCTGGCCCCATGCAGGAATCTCCGGTGCCGAACGAGCACGAGACCGTGGGCGCGTACGCCCTCGGCATCCTCGACGACGCCGAAGCAACCGCTTTCGAGGCTCATCTCGCCACCTGCGAGTGGTGCGCCCAGCAGCTCGACGAGCTGGCCGGCATGGAACCGATGCTCGCCGCCCTCGCCGACCTGCCCGGCTCCGGGAGCACCCCCGCGATCGGCGACTCGCTGTCCGCCAAGCCCCGCCCGCGCGTGGTGGAGAAGCTGGTCGACGAGGTCGCCGAGCGCCGCGCCCGCAAGCGCCGGCGCAGCTTCTACATGGTGGCCGCGGCCGGTGCGCTGATCGTCGGCGGTCCCTTCGTCGCGGTCGCGACCAGCGGCGGTGACGGCGGAGGCGGCGCGGAGAACCGCCCGCTCGCGGCGAGCCCCGCCAAGGCGGCCTTCGACGGCATCTCCGACAAGATCACGGCCACCGACCCGACCACCAAGGTCACCGCGACGGTCGCCCTCCAGAAGAAGGACTGGGGCACCGGGACGGTCACGGAGCTGAAGAACGTCAAGGGCCCGCTCAAGTGCGCCCTGGTCGCCGTCGGCAAGAACGGCGAGCGGGAGACGCTGGCCTCCTGGTCCGTGCCGGAGTGGGGCTACGGCCTGCCCGACGCCTCGACCGAGAAGGCCAAGCAGCCCCTGTACGTCCAGGGCGGTGCCGCCTTCCAGCCGAACGACATCGACCACTTCGAGGTCGTGACCTTCGACGGCAAGCGCCTCGTCGAGGTGGACGCGTAGCATTGCCGGGTCCCCCTGGCGTACGGTGGACGGCTGCCCAGCACGTCAGAAGGGGACCCGGTGGCCGCTCAGGCTCAGCAGGAATCCGCGCTCGACTCCCTCAGAGACAGGGAGATCGACGTCGAACAGCAACACCTGGACCGGGTGTACCGGCGCCTCGAGGAGAAGATCCACGAGGCGGAGTTCCTCATGCACGACGCCGCCCGGCGCGGCCAGGTCGGCACACCCGGCGCCCTGGCCGAGCGGGACGCACAGGTCTTCCGCGCCGGCATCCATCTCAACCGGCTCAACAACGAGTTCGAGGACTTCCTCTTCGGCCGCATCGACCTGCTGCGCGGCAAGGACGGCAAGAAGGGCCCCGACGGCGCCTACACCGCCGTCGAGCCCGCCGACGGAGCGGTCCGCGAGGACGGCACCGCCGACATCGCCGAGACCCTGCACATCGGCCGCATCGGCGTCCTCGACGCCGACTACGCCCCGCTGGTCATCGACTGGCGCGCCCCGGCCGCCGCCCCCTTCTACCGCTCGACGCCCGTGGACCCGGGCCGGGTCGTGCGCCGCCGGGTCATCCGCTCCAAGGGCCGCAGGGTCCTCGGCGTCGAGGACGACCTGATGCGCCCCGAACTGACGGCGCGCCTGGACGGCGAGGAGCTGTCCGTCATCGGCGACGGCGCCCTGATGGCCGCGCTCGGCCAGGCCCGCAGCCACACCATGCGCGACATCGTCGCCTCCATCCAGGCCGAGCAGGACCTGGTCATCCGCGCCCCCGCCGCCTCCGTGACCTACGTGGAGGGCGGCCCCGGCACCGGCAAGACCGCCGTCGCGCTGCACCGCGCGGCCTACCTCCTCTACCAGGACCGGCGCCGCTACGCGGGCGGCATCCTCATCGTCTCGCCCACCCCGCTGCTCGTCGCCTACACCGAGGGCGTGCTGCCCTCCCTCGGCGAGGAGGGCCAGGTCGCCATCCGGGCCATCGGCTCCCTGGTCGAGGGCGCCGAGGCGACGCTCTACGACTCCCCGGCCGTGGCCCGCGCCAAGGGCTCCTCGCGCATGCTCAAGGTCCTGCGCAAGGCCGCCCGCGGCGCCCTGGAGCTCGGCGACTGCCCGGACCGGCTGCGCGTGGTCGCCTTCGGCCGCCGCCTGGAGCTGGAGGCCGGGGAGCTCGCGGACATCCGCCGGGCCGCCCTGGGCGGCACCGCCCCCGTGAACCTGCTGCGTCCCCGCGCCCGCAAGCTGCTGCTCGACGCGCTGTGGGAGCGCTCCGGCGCGGCCGGCCGGCACACCGACCCCGAGCTCGCCGCCGAGCTGCGCTCCTCCTTCGACGAGGACATCACCTCCGAGGACGCCTTCCTCGCCTTCCTCGACGCCTGGTGGCCGGAGCTGACCCCGGCGGCCGTGCTGGACGCCATGGCCGACGAGCGGCGTCTCGGCCGCTGGGCCCGGCGGATCCTCAACCCCGGCGAGGTCCGCAAGGTCGCCCGCTCCCTCAGGCGCGAGGGCCGGTCCGTGCACGACATCGCCCTGCTCGACGAGCTCCAGGCGATCCTCGGCGCCCCCGCCCGCCCCCGCAGGCGACGCGAACTGGACCCGCTGGACCAGCTCACCGGCCTGGAGGAGCTGATGCCGGTGCGCGAGGAGTCGCAGCGCGAGCGCGCCGAGCGC
Source organism: Streptomyces sp. NPDC053665 (assembly GCF_055585285.1). Taxonomy (NCBI): domain Bacteria; kingdom Bacillati; phylum Actinomycetota; class Actinomycetes; order Kitasatosporales; family Streptomycetaceae; genus Streptomyces; species Streptomyces sp. NPDC053665. Next base: position 1,109,961 of record NZ_JBVJKK010000002.1, on the reverse strand, counting down.
CTCGCGCAGGAGCGCACCGAGTACGCCCACGTCATCGTCGACGAGGCGCAGGACCTCACGCCGATGCAGTGGCGCATGGTGGGCCGCCGCGGCCGGCACGCCACCTGGACGGTCGTCGGCGACCCGGCCCAGTCCTCCTGGTCCGACCCCGACGAGGCCGCCGAGGCCCGCGACGAGGCGCTCGGCAGCCGCCCGCGCCGCCGTTTCGAGCTCACCGTCAACTACCGCAACCCGGCCGAGATCGCCGAGCTGGCCGCGAAGGTCCTGGCCCTCGCCATGCCCGGCTCCGTCTCCCCGAGGGCGGTGCGCTCCACCGGCGTCGAACCGCGCTTCGCGCTCGCCGGTCCCGCCCTCGGCGACACGGTCCGCGCCGAGGCCGCGCGGCTGCTGGAGCGGGTCGACGGCACGGTCGGCGTGGTCGTGGCGATGAACCGCCGCGAGGAGGCCCGCCGCTGGCTGGCCGGACTCGGCGACCGGGTGGTGGCGCTCGGCAGCCTGGAGGCCAAGGGCCTGGAGTACGACGCGACGGTCGTGGTCTCCCCGGCGGAGATCGCCGACGAGTCCCCGGCCGGCCTGCGCGTGCTGTACGTCGCACTGACCCGTGCCACCCAGCAGCTCACGGTCGTCTCGGCCGAACGGGACGAGCCCGACGCGGCCGGAACCCCGGATCTGCTCCGGGACTGAGCGGGGTTACCCATGTATCCGCGAAATGAACTCCCGAGACGGAATGGCCTTACGGGATCTGTTTGTTAGCCTGGACGTGGCACCGGCTCGATCCAAGCCCCCGGGCCCAACCTTCGTCGCTACGAGCGACCACTTGCCGCGAGGCGAGCATGGCGGGTCGGTGCCACTGACGAGAGAAAGAGACCCACGTCCACGTGACGTGGGTCTCTTTCTGCCTGCCGATTCCGCGAACAAAACGTTCGCAATACGGCCCGGCTACCCGCTACTCAGCGGTAGGTGCGACGATCGGACGGCACAAAACAGCGTCAGGTGAAAGCAGAGGAAGTCGGCCATGGCAACGGCGCCCAGCGTCTCCTACTCGATGACGGTCCGGCTGGAGGTGCCCGCGAGCGGAACGGCCGTCTCGCAGCTCACCACCGCCGTGGAGTCCTCCGGAGGCTCGGTGACCGGCCTCGACGTCACCGCTTCCGGCCACGAGAAGCTCCGGATCGACGTCACCATCGCGGCGTCCTCCACGTCCCACGCGGACGAGATCGTGGAGGAGCTGCGCGGCATCGAGGGCGTCACGCTCGGCAAGGTCTCCGACCGGACCTTCCTCATGCACCTCGGCGGCAAGATCGAGATGGCGTCCAAGCACCCCATCCGCAACCGCGACGACCTGTCCATGGTCTACACCCCCGGTGTGGCCCGCGTCTGCATGGCGATCGCCGAGAACCCCGAGGACGCCCGCCGCCTCACCATCAAGCGCAACTCCGTTGCGGTCGTGACGGACGGCTCGGCCGTGCTGGGCCTGGGCAACATCGGCCCCAAGGCCGCACTGCCCGTCATGGAGGGCAAGGCCGCCCTCTTCAAGCGGTTCGCCGGCATCGACGCCTGGCCGATCTGCCTCGACACGCAGGACACCGACGCCATCGTCGAGATCGTCAAGGCCATCGCCCCGGGCTTCGCGGGCATCAACCTGGAGGACATCTCGGCGCCCCGCTGCTTCGAGATCGAGGCCCGGCTGCGCGAGGCCCTCGACATCCCCGTCTTCCACGACGACCAGCACGGCACCGCGATCGTCGTCCTCGCCGCGCTGACCAACGCCCTGCGTGTCACCGGCAAGGCGATCGAGAACATCCGCGTCGTCATGTCCGGCGCGGGCGCCGCCGGTACGGCCATCCTGAAGCTGCTGCTCGCCGCGGGCGTCAAGAACGCCGTCGTGGCGGACATCCACGGCGTGGTGCACGCGGGCCGCGAGGACCTGGTGGACGCCGCCCCGGACTCGGCGCTGCGCTGGATCGCCGACAACACCAACCCCGAGGGCCTCACGGGCACGCTCAAGGAGGCCGTGCGCGGCGCGGACGTCTTCATCGGCGTCTCCGCCCCGAACGTCCTGGACGGCGCCGACGTGGCCGCCATGGCCGAAGGGGCCATCGTGTTCGCGCTCGCGAACCCGGACCCGGAGGTCGACCCGGCGATCGCCCGCCAGACGGCCGCCGTCGTCGCCACGGGGCGCTCCGACTTCCCGAACCAGATCAACAACGTGCTGGTCTTCCCGGGCGTCTTCCGCGGCCTGCTGGACGCGCAGTCCCGCACCGTCAACACGGAGATGATGCTCGCCGCCGCGAAGGCCCTGGCCGACGTGGTGACCGAGGACGAGCTGAACCCGAACTACATCATTCCGAGCGTCTTCAACGACAAGGTCGCCGGCGCGGTCGCCGGGGCCGTGCGCGAGGCCGCCAAGGCCGTGGGCGCGACGGCGGGCAGCACGTCCGGCGTTTGACGGAGCGCCGCCGGGGTACTCCTCGGTGCGCTGTCGCGGTCCGGGGGCGGGGCGCCCCCGGACTGTGAGTAACCCCACGGCCGCCGGGAGCGCGGCGCGTCGCACGATCCCCGTCAGCGGCGGAGTTATCGTGGCGCCAGGCTCAGGCCCTCTTTTCGTGTGACTCCCAAGGGTGTTCCCACGACTCCTGCGGGTGCCGGATTGGCTTTCCCGCCGCAGGTAGAGGCAGGATGCGTCTCTGGGCGCGAGGGTCTGACGACGGACCCGGGTCCGGGGACTCATGGAGGACCCTGGCAGCATCGGCTTCGATCTGACGCCTCAACGGCAAGATGAACACGGGAGTAACAACATGAACCGCAGTGAGCTGGTGGCCGCGCTGGCCGACCGCGCCGAGGTGACCCGCAAGGACGCCGACGCCGTGCTGGCCGCGTTCGCCGACGTCGTCGGCGACATCGTCTCCAAGGGCGACGAGAAGGTCACCATCCCCGGCTTCCTGACCTTCGAGCGCACCCACCGTGCCGCTCGCACCGCCCGCAACCCGCAGACCGGCGAGCCCATCCAGATCCCCGCCGGCTACAGCGTGAAGGTCTCCGCGGGCTCGAAGCTCAAGGAAGCGGCCAAGGGCAAGTAGGCGTTCCGTCGCGAGCGCCGTGGGCGACTGCGGGCCGGCCGTGGCCGGTCGCGCAGTTCCCGCGCCCCCTGAGGGCACGGGCCCACCGAGAGCCGCATGACAACGCCGAGGGGCGGTCACCTGGACTCCAGGTGACCGCCCCTCGGCGTTGCGGCGGTCGTGGGACCTAGCCGAGCGCCTTGCCCGGCAGCTCGACCTTCGCGCCCAGCTCGACGAGCTTCTCCATGAAGTTCTCGTAGCCGCGGTTGATCAGGCCGATGCCGTGGACCCGGGAGGTGCCCTGGGCCGCGAGGGCCGCGATGAGGTACGAGAAACCGCCGCGCAGGTCGGGGATGACCAGGTCGGCGCCCTGCAGCCTGGTCGGGCCGGAGACGACCGCCGAGTGCAGGAAGTTGCGCTGGCCGAAGCGGCAGTCCGAGCCGCCCAGGCACTCGCGGTAGAGCTGGATGTGCGCGCCCATCTGGTTCAGCGCGGACGTGAAGCCGAGGCGGGACTCGTAGACCGTCTCGTGGATGATGGACAGGCCCGTGGCCTGGGTCAGCGCGACCACCAGCGGCTGCTGCCAGTCGGTCTGGAAGCCCGGGTGGACGTCCGTCTCCAGCGCGATGGACTTGAGCTGCCCGCCGGGGTGCCAGAAGCGGATGCCCTCGTCGTCGATCTCGAAGGCGCCACCCACCTTCCGGTAGGTGTTCAGGAACGTCATCATCGAGCGCTGCTGCGCGCCGCGGACGTAGATGTTGCCCTCGGTCGCCAGGGCCGCCGACGCCCAGGACGCGGCCTCCAGGCGGTCCGGCAGGGCGCGGTGGTTGTAGCCGCCGAGCTGGTCCACACCGGTGATGCGGATCGTCCGGTCGGTGTCCATCGCGATGATGGCGCCCATCTTCTGCAGGACGCAGATGAGGTCCTCGATCTCCGGCTCGACGGCCGCGTTCGAGAGCTCGGTGACGCCCTCGGCGAGGACGGCCGTCAGCAGCACCTGCTCGGTCGCGCCGACGGACGGGTAGGGCAGCTGGATCTTGGTGCCGCGCAGCCGCCGCGGAGCCTCCAGGTACTGGCCGTCCGCCCGCTTCTCGATCTTCGCGCCGAACTGCCGCAGCACCTCGAAGTGGAAGTCGATGGGCCGGCCGCCGATGTCGCAGCCGCCGAGGCCCGGGATGAAGGCGTGGCCGAGGCGGTGCAGCAGCGGACCGCAGAACAGGATCGGGATACGGCTCGAACCGGCGTGGGCATCGATGTCGGCGACGTTGGCGCTCTCCACGCGCGTCGGGTCCATCACCAGTTCGCCGGGCTCCTCACCCGGACGGACCGTCACACCGTGCAGCTGCAGCAGACCCCGAACCACCCGCACGTCGCGGATGTCCGGGACATTGCGCAGCCGGCTCGGAGCGCTGCCCAGCAGCGCTGCGACCATGGCCTTCGGTACGAGATTCTTCGCACCGCGGACACGGATCTCGCCCTCCAGCGGGGTTCCGCCGTGGACAAGCAGGACATCGTCGTTGACGGTCATGAATCTCGCGTTCCATGGAGTCGGGCAGGGGCCAGGAGGGAAAGGGTAATCGCCCTTGACCCCCCTTCTGTAAGCCCGAGGAGGACCCAGCCGCGTCATAGGTCTGTCACAACACGAACCGTTCCGTGCCGACCACACCTGGTCACGATCACATCCGTGCGCGCGGGGTGCACCGGTGCGCCCTGAGCTGCGCTGCCTCCCGGTGCCGCATTGCCTCCCCACGGAAAGGCAAGATGCGGGATCATGTCTGGCATGACCGAGGTGTCCTCGCTCACAGGGCGGTTGCTCGTGGCCACCCCCGCCCTGGCGGACCCGAACTTCGACCGTGCGGTGGTGCTGCTCCTCGACCACGACGAGGAGGGCTCCCTCGGCGTCGTCCTCAACCGCCCCACCCCGGTGGACGTGGGCGACATCCTGGACGGCTGGGGGGACCTCGCGGTCGAGCCCGGGGTCGTCTTCCAGGGCGGCCCGGTGTCCCTGGACTCGGCGCTCGGGGTCGCCGTCGTCCCGGGCGGCGCCTCCGGCGAGGCCGCCCCGCTCGGGTGGCGCCGGGTGCACGGCGCGATCGGGCTGGTCGACCTGGAGGCGCCGCCCGAACTGCTGGCCTCGGCGCTCGGCTCCCTGCGGATCTTCGCCGGGTATGCCGGCTGGGGCCCGGGCCAGCTGGAGGACGAGCTGGGCGAGGGGGCCTGGTACGTGGTCGAGTCGGAGCCCGGCGACGTCTCCAGCCCGTCCCCCGAGCGGCTGTGGCGCGAGGTGCTGCGGCGCCAGCGCAGCGACCTGGCGATGGTGGCCACGTACCCGGACGACCCTTCGCTCAACTGATGCGTGTGACCTTCAGTACCCTTGGGCCTATGAGCACTCTCGAGCCCGAGCGCGGGACTGGTACGGGGACCCTCGTAGAGCCGACGCCGCAGACCTCCTCCGGTGACGGTGACCACGAGCGCTTCGCCCACTACGTCCAGAAGGACAAGATCATGGCGAGCGCGCTCGACGGCACCCCCGTCGTGGCGCTGTGCGGCAAGGTCTGGGTGCCGGGCCGCGATCCGAAGAAGTACCCGGTGTGCCCCATGTGCAAGGAGATCTACGAGTCCATGGGCTCCGGCGGTGGCGACGACAAGGGCAAGGGCGACAAGTAGTCCCGCTCTTCCCGGCCTCAGGCCCCCAGGGTGCGTTTTGCGCGCCCTGGGGGCCTTTGTGCTGACCGGGCGTTGCACGGGGTGCGTCCGCCGGTCACAGAGTGGTTGAGACCTCTTGTGGGCGTGTTCATGAAGTCCCTAGCCTCCGTGGTGTTGTGCACAGCGAAACCATCATTGCGCATGTTGCAACACTCCCGCGGAGGAGCACTCCATGAAGCTGTCCGTCCGTATCGCCGGTCTCACCGCGCTCGTCGCCCTCGCGGCCGCTGCCTGCGCGCCCCAGACCTCAGACAACGCCTCCTCCGACAAGGACGAGAAGAGCGGCACGCTGCGTGTGTGGCTCTTCCAGGAGGTCGGCAACGCCCCCAAGGAGAAGGTCGTCGACGCGCTCGTCGCCGACTTCGAGAAGAAGCACGAGGGCACGCAGGTCGACGTGGAGTACATCCCCGTCGAGACCCGCGCCCAGCGCGTCAAGGCCGCCTTCAACGACCCGTCCTCCGCGCCCGACGTGATGGAGTTCGGCAACACCGACACGGCCGGCTACGTGAAGGACGGCGGACTCCTCGACGTCACCGGGGAGTTCGGCGCGTGGGCCGAGACCAAGGACACCGACCCCACCGCGAAGCAGTCCGTCACGGTGGACGGCAAGATCTACGGCGCCCCCCTCTACGTCGGCGTACGCGCCCTGTACTACCGCACGGACGTCTTCGGCGAACTCGGCCTGGAGCCGCCGACCTCGATGGCCGAACTGGCCACCACCGCCCGCGCAATCCGCGCCGCGAAACCCCGGCTGTACGGCCTGGCCGTCGGCGGCGCCTACACCTACGGCGCGATGCCCTTCGTCTGGGCCCACGGCGGTGAACTCGCCACCGGCAAGGCCGGTTCGTACGCCTCCGGCATCGACAGTGCCGCGGCGCGCAAGGGCATCAAGGCGTACACGTCCCTGTTCGGCGACGACAACTGCCCGGCGGCCAAGTGCGCGGGCATGGGCGGCAACGACACGGTCACCGCGTTCGCCGCGGGCAAGGCGGGCATGGCCATCGGCGGCGACTTCAGCCACGCCGCCGTCGAGGCGGGCAAGGTCAAGGGCAAGTACGCCGTCGTCCCGCTGCCCGGGGTGGAGCCGGGCTCGATCGCCCCGGCCTTCGCGGGCGGCAACAACATCGGTGTCCTGAAGAGCACCTCCCACCGCACGCTCGCCGTCGACCTGATGAAGCGGCTCGCCGGCAAGAAGACCCAGACCGAACTCTTCGACGCGATGGGCTTCCTGCCCACCTTCACGGACGTCCGCCGGCGGGCCGCCGCCGAGGAGCCCTTCGTCAAGCCGTTCGTGCGGACCCTCTCGGCCGGCACCAGGTTCGTGCCCGCCTCGCCCGCCTGGGCGCAGATCGACTCCTCGCTCGTCCTGCCGACGATGTTCCAGGAGGTCGTCAGCGGCAGGAAGGACGTGGCCAAGGCCTCCGCCGACGCCGCGAAGAAGATGAACACCGCGTTCGGCTCCGCGGGGTGAGCCGCATGGACGACCGCACGGAAACGGCGGAGCCCGGCAGCACGAACCCGCCGAGCGGGCCCGCAGGTGTGGTGGGCGGGGTCGCCGGGGTGCGGCGGCAGCCCGGCGTGGCGCGACCCGGGGCCGCCCTCGGCTCCGGGCAGGCACCCCCGGGCGTGCCCGCCGCCCGCAAGGCCGGCGGCCCGCCCGGACGGCCCGGCGCGCACCGCGGCGGGGCCGGTGGCACCGGGCGGGTCTCCGGCGGCTGGACCCCGTGGCTCTACCTCGCGCCCGCGCTCGTCGTACTGGGCGGGCTGCTGGTCTACCCGATCTACCAACTCGGCCTGATCTCCGTCTTCGAGTACACCCAGGCACAGGTCAGCGGCGGGGAGCCGGCCACCTTCCAGGGCCTCGGGAACTACACCGAGCTGTTCGGCGACCCGCAGTTCTGGCAGGTGCTGCTCGCCACCGTGCTGTTCGCGGCGGCCTGCGTCGTCTCCACCCTCGCCGTCGGCTGCGCCCTCGCCGTGCTCCTCACCCGGGTGCGGGCCGTGCCCCGGCTCGCGCTGATGCTGGCCGCCATGGGCGCCTGGGCGACCCCGGCCGTGACCGGCTCCACGGTCTGGCTGTTCCTGTTCGACCCGGACTTCGGCCCGGTGAACCGGCTGCTGGGCCTCGGCGACCACTCCTGGACCTACGGCCGCCTCAGCGCCTTCTTCCTGGTGCTGCTCGAAGTGGTGTGGTGCTCCTTCCCGTTCGTGATGGTGACCGTCTACGCGGGCATCCGCGCGGTCCCCGGCGAGGTGCTGGAGGCCGCCTCCCTGGACGGGGCCTCGCAGTGGCGCATCTGGCGGTCCGTGCTCGCCCCGATGCTGCGCCCGATCCTGGTCGTCGTCACCATCCAGTCGGTCATCTGGGACTTCAAGGTCTTCACCCAGATCTACGTCATGACGGGCGGGGGAGGCATCGCCGGCCAGAACCTCGTCCTCAACGTCTACGCCTACCAGCAGGCGTTCGCGTCCTCGCAGTACGGCCTCGGCTCCGCGATCGGGGTCGTGATGCTGCTGATCCTGCTCGCCGTCACGCTCGTGTACCTGCGGCTGCTGCGCCGGCAGGGGGAGGAACTGTGAACCGTGCACGCGCCCTGGTGCGCCGGCCCGGACGGCTGGCCGCCGAGGCCTCGGCCCTGCTGATCGCCGTCGTCGTCGCGTTCCCGCTGTACTGGATGGTGCTCAGCGCCTTCAAACCGGCCGGGGAGATCGAGTCGAGCGAGCCCCGGCCCTGGACCCTCGCGCCCTCCGCGGACTCCTTCCGCAGGGTCCTCGGGCAGCAGGAATTCGGCCGCTACTTCCTCAACAGCCTGCTCGTCGCGGTCTGCGTGGTGCTGGCCTCAGCGCTCATCGCCTTCCTCGCCGCGACCGCCGTGACGCGCTTCCGGTTCCGGATGCGCACCACGTTGCTGATCATGTTCCTGGTGGCGCAGATGGTGCCCGTGGAGGCCCTCACCATCCCCCTGTTCTTCCTCATGCGGGACGCCGGCCAGCTCAACACCCTCGGGGCGCTGATCCTGCCGCACATCGCCTTCTCGCTGCCCTTCGCGATCTGGATGCTGCGCGGGTTCGTGAAGGCCGTCCCCGAGGCGCTGGAGGAGGCCGCGTACCTCGACGGCGCGAGCCGGGCGCGGTTCCTCTGGCAGATCCTCTTCCCGCTCGTCCTGCCCGGCCTCGTGGCCACCAGCGTGTTCTCGTTCATCTCCGCGTGGAACGACTTCCTCTTCGCCAAGTCGTTCATCATCAGCGACACGTCGCAGTCGACCCTGCCGATGGCCCTGCTGGTGTTCTACAAGCCCGACGATCCCGACTGGGGCGGTGTCATGGCCGCCTCCACGGTGATGACGATCCCCGTGCTGGTCTTCTTCGTACTCGTACAGCGGCGCCTGGTCTCCGGACTGGGCGGCGCGGTGAAGGACTGACATGAGCGACCTGATCCCGGCCCCCCGCGCCCTCACCCCGGGTGGCGGCGAGGTGCGGCTGACGCCGGACTCCCGCCTGCACGCCGAAGCGCCCGTCGAGGGCGTCGCACGCCTGCTGGGCGGCGCCCTCCGGCAGGCCACCGGCCTGCCGCTGCGCGAGGGGGACGGCACCGCGGCGACCGGCGACGACATCCGGCTGCGGCTGCGGTCCGGGCTCGGCCCCGAGGAGTACCGCCTCGTCAGCGACGGCGACGGCGTCCTCGTCGAGGGCGGCGGCCCGGCCGGTGTCCTCTGGGGCGCCCAGACGCTGCGTCAGCTCCTCGGCCCCGACGCCTACCGCCGGGCCCCCGTCGACCGCGACCGCGTCTGGGCCGTCCCGCACGTGACGGTCGAGGACGCGCCGCGCTTCGCCTGGCGCGGCCTGATGCTCGACGTCGCCCGGCACTTCCTGCCCAAGGAAGGCGTCCTGCGCTACCTCGACCTGATGGCGGCGCACAAACTCAACGTCTTCCACTTCCATCTGACGGACGACCAGGGCTGGCGCGTCGAGATCCGGCGCCACCCGCGGCTCACCGAGGTCGGCTCCTGGCGGGCGCGCACCAAAACCGGCCACCGGGCCTCGCCGCTGTGGGAGGACAAGCCGCACGGCGGCTACTACACCCAGGACGACATCCGCGAGATCGTCGCCTACGCCGCCGAGCGGCACATCACCGTCGTCCCCGAGATCGACGTGCCCGGACACTCCCAGGCGGCCATCGCCGCCTATCCGGAGCTGGGCAACACCGACGTCGTCGACACCGCCGCCCTCTCCGTCTGGGACACCTGGGGCGTCAACCCGAACGTACTCGCCCCCACCGACACCACCCTGCGCTTCTACGAGGGCGTCCTCGAGGAGGTGCTGGAGCTGTTCCCCTCGCGGTTCGTCCACATCGGCGGCGACGAGTGCCCCAAGGAGCAGTGGCGGCGCTCGGCCACCGCCCAGGCGCGCATCAGGGACCTCGGGCTCGCGGACGAGGACGCGCTCCAGTCCTGGTTCGTCGGGCACTTCGACGCGTGGCTCACCGCGCGCGGGCGGCGGCTGATCGGCTGGGACGAGATCCTGCAGGGCGGCCTGGCGAAGGGCGCGGCCGTGTCCTCCTGGCGGGGCTACGCCGGGGGCATCGCCGCCGCCCGCGCGGGCCACGACGTCGTCATGTGCCCCGAGCAGCAGGTGTATCTGGACCACCGTCAGGACCCGGGCCCCGAGGAGCCGGTACCGATCGGGTGGGTGCGCACCCTCGAGGACGTCTACCGGTTCGAGCCCGTTCCCCCGGAGCTGACGCCCGAGGAGGCCCGGCACGTGCTGGGCACCCAGGCCAACCTGTGGACGGAGGTGATGGAGGACCAGGGACGCGTCGACTACCAGGCGTTCCCCCGGCTCGCGGCCTTCGCCGAGGTCGCCTGGAGTGACCTGCCGGCCCCGGCGGAACGGGACTTCGCCGCCTTCGACCGCCGGATGGCCGCCCACTACCGGCGGCTGGACGCCCTGGGCGTCGCCTACCGGCCGCCCTCCGGTCCGCTGCCCTGGCAGCGGCGCCCCGGGGTGCTCGGCCGTCCGGCCGACGGCCCTCCGCCGAACCGGTAACAGCCCGTCACGGCGACCGAACAGGTCGAACAGGCCCCGGAAAAAGCGCACAAGGGTCACCGAAAGTGCCAATCGTCACGCACTGGCGAACCTGTGCGAAAACGGACCATGTCGCCGGTGAGGTGGGCGAATGCCTCCTACTGGACCCGTGTCTTCGGCGCTCGCCAAGATGTGCCAGAGTTGCCACGTCCGCCCTGTCAGCACGTACCGTACGGCAGCACAGGTGGGACCAGTGGGGCAGCGGGAAGGGGCAGCCGGTTTGACCACGCACGCACCGCAGGCGGCGCAGGCCGTCACGCTGCCCACGACGCTGGACGAGGCCGTGGCGGCGCTCACCGCCGTGCCCGCAGCCGTGCCCGTGGCCGGCGGCACCGACCTGATGGCCGCCGTCAACTCCGGGCAGCTCAGGCCCGCCGCGCTCGTGGGCCTCGGCCGGATCAGCGAGATCCGCGGCTGGCAGTACCTGGACGGCCACGCGCTGCTCGGCGCGGGCCTCACGCACGCGCGCATGGGCCGCCCCGACTTCGCGGCGCTCATCCCGGCGCTCGCCGCCGCCGCGCGCGCCGCCGGACCGCCGCACATCCGCAACGCGGGCACCCTCGGCGGCAACATCGCCTCGGCCGCCCCCACGGGCGACGCCCTGCCGGTGCTGGCCGCCCTGGAGGCGACCCTGATCATCGCGGGCCCGGCCGGCGCCCGCCGGGAGATCCCCGTCTCCCACCTGCTCGCCGGGGTGGACATGCTGCGCGCCGGTGAACTCATCGGCTACGTGCGCGTGCCGCTGCTGCACGCCCCCCAGGTCTTCCTGAAGGCCACCGGCCGCACCGGCCCGGGCCGCGCGGTCGCGTCGGTGGCCGTGGTCCTGGACCCCGCGCGCCGGGGCGTGCGCTGCGCGGTGGGTGCCATAGCGCCGATGCCGCTGCGGCCCCTGGAGGCCGAGCAGTGGGTCGGCTCCCTCATCGACTGGGACAACAACCGCGCACTCGTCCCGGAGGCCCTGAACGCCTTCGGGGAGTACGTCGCCGCGGCCTGCATCCCCGACGCGGCCCCGGGCGAGGACGGTTCCGTGCCGCAGCTCCCGCCCGCCGTACTGCACCTGCGGCGCACCGTCGCCGCGCTGGCCCGACGAGCACTGGGGAGGGCGCTGTCGTGAGCGACGACCGGCACGGAGAGGGCACGCCCCGCGGCGGAGGCCGCTGGGACCCGCTGCCCCAGGGCGAGTACGACGACGGCGCCACTGCCTTCGTCGAGCTCCCCGAGGGGGGCGTCGACGCCCTGCTGGCCGCCGACAGCCCGCTCGCCGCGCCCGGCCACGGGTACGTGCCGCCGCAGATAACGGTCAGCCCCGCGACGACGGCCGGCACCGACCCGGCGGCCACCGGCAGCTGGCCGGTGCCGGGCGCGCCCGCCGACGGGGCGCAGTGGCACGAGCCCCACGCGGCCCACGGGCAGCAGGGCCACGACGTACCGGAGCCGCCCTACGGCCCCGACCCGTCCTACGGCACGCAGACGCCCTACGGGTCCCCGGCGCCGTACGCCTCCGCGGCGCCCTACGACCCCGGCGCGGGACAGCACGGCACCGGGCAGCACGGCGACGACCGGTTCACCTACGAGCCGGGAAGCACCGGCCAGTGGGCCTACGAGGAGCCCGGCACGGACGGGCCGGCGCCCGGCCACGACGTGACCGGGCAATGGTCCATCCCCGTCGCCCAGGGCGACCTGCCGGACGAATCGGGCGAGTTCACGACCTCCTCGCTGGTCGAGCAGTGGGGAGCCGAACCGCCGGCGACCCTGCCGGGCGGCGCGCCCGCCCCCTGGGCGACCCAGGCCGCGGGACAGCCGTGGGGACAGCAGGCCCTGGCCGGACCGGGACAGCCGGGAGCGGACCACGGCACCGCGCCGGAGCACGGCGTCGCGCCGGACCACACCCCGGAAGAGCGGCCCGACGCGAACCTGCCGGGACCGGCGGGGCATCGCGGGGACGACGGCGGCCACGCGGACCCCTCCGGTGGCACCCACGGCGATCACGCGGGCGCGCGCGGAGGCCACGCGCGGCTGCCGCAGGACCTTGCCGCGCCGCACGGGACGCACACTGCCCCGGACGAGGACCTCACCGGCTCCCCGGACCCGCACGCGGCCCTCCACGGAGGTCGCACGGCTCCCGTGGAGCACCGGGACAGCGGCGCCGCCGCGCCCCACGGGACGCAGACCGCCGAGGACGGGCACGGGCACCCCGGCGACCCGCACGGCCCCTCCGGGTACGCGCCGCGGACCCGGGACGCCGGGCACGCCGACGGCACCGGCCACGCGCCGGACGAGCCGGGCGCCGAAGCCCCGGGCCCCGGGCACGGGCCCGGGCCCGCAGGGCAGCCGTCCGGTCCCGACGGCCACGGCACGGACGCGGCGGCCCACGGGCCGTCCGGACCGCACGCCCACGCGCCGGACGACGCCGCACCCGGGACATTTCCCGATGCCGATGCCGATGCCGATGCCGATGCCAGTGCCGCTGCCCATGTCGCTGCCGAGACCGGGACGGCCGGGCAGGATCGGCCCGGTCACTCCCCCGAGACGTCGGACGGCCCCGGCCCGGCCCCGGACCCGGAGAGCCCGCAGGACGCCGAGGGGCCCCAGGGCGCCCAGGAGGCCGCGGAGCGCGCTCCCGGCACCGCGGAACCCCCCGCCCGCGCCGAGGACGCCTCGGAGGCCCCCGAGAGCGCCGACGGCACCGCGGAGCCGGCCGCCGGAGACTCTCCCGCGCAGGACGGCGCACCCGACCCCGCCGGGGACGGCGCCCCGGACGGCCCGGCCCCCGAAGAGGCCGGCCCCACGGAAGCGCACGAGCCCGGTACGCCGGGCGAGTCCGCCACCGCCCCGCAGGAGGAACACCCCCTCGCCTCGTTCGTCCTGCGTGTCAACGGCGCCGACCGCCCCGTCACCGAGGCCTGGATCGGCGAGTCCCTGCTGTACGTGCTGCGCGAGCGGCTCGGACTCGCGGGTGCCAAGGACGGCTGCTCGCAGGGCGAGTGCGGGGCGTGCAACGTCCAGGTGGACGGGCGTCTCGTCGCCTCCTGCCTGGTCCCCGCCGTGACCGCCGCCGGCAGCGAGGTCCGCACCGTCGAGGGGCTGGCCGAGGACGGGCAGCCGTCGGACGTGCAGCGGGCGCTCGCGCGCTGCGGCGCCGTGCAGTGCGGCTTCTGCATCCCCGGCATGGCGATGACCGTGCACGACCTGCTGGAGGGCAACCCGGCCCCGACCGAGCTGGAGACCCGCCAGGCGCTGTGCGGCAACCTGTGCCGCTGCTCCGGCTACCGGGGCGTGGTGGAGGCCGTCAAGGAGGTCGTCGCCGAACGCGAGGCGCTCGCCGCGCCCGCCGAGGCGGACGGCGACCAGGCCCGCATCCCGCACCAGGCCGGCCCCGGCGCCGGTGGCGTGAACGCCTCCGCCTTCGGAGCGCCCCCGCAACCGCACGCGCCCGGACCGCACCCCTCGGAACCGCACGACCAGCCCTACGGTCAGGACGGAGGCCCCGCGTGAGCAACGAAGCAGGCACCGCGCAGGCCGCGGAGGCGCCCCCCGCCCCCGAGCCCCTGCCGCACGGCCTGGGCGCCTCCCTCCCGGCCGCCGACGCCCGCGCCAAGACCGAGGGCACCTTCCCGTACGCCGCCGACCTGTGGGCCGAGGGCCTGCTGTGGGCGGCCGTGCTGCGCTCACCGCACCCGCACGCGCGCATCGTGTCCGTCGACACCACCCACGCGCGCGAGATGCCCGGCGTGCGCGCCGTCGTCACCCACGAGGACGTCCCCGGCAGGCCGCTGCACGGCCGCGGCACGGCCGACCGCCCGGTCTTCGCCTCCGAGGTGGTGCGCCACCACGGCGAGCCCATCGCCGCCGTCGCCGCCGACCACCCCGACACCGCGCGCATGGCGGCCGCCGCCGTCATCGTCGAGTACGAGGTGCTCGACCCGGTCACCGACCCGGAGCAGGCCTTCGAGGCCGAGCCGCTGCACCCCGACGGCAACCTGATCCGGCACATCCCGCTGCACCACGGCGACCCCGAGGCGGCCGGCGAGGTCGTCGTCGAGGGCCTGTACCGCATCGGCCGCCAGGACCCGGCCCCCATCGGCGCCGAGGCGGGCCTGGCCGTACCGCGCCCGGACGGCGGTGTGGAGTTGTACCTGGCCTCCACCGACCCGCACGCCGACCGCGACGCGGCCGCCGCCGCGTTCGGCCTGGAACCCGAGCGCGTCAAGGTCGTCGTCACCGGCGTCCCCGGCGCCACGGCCGACCGCGAGGACCGCGGCTTCCAGCTCCCGCTCGGCCTGCTCGCGCTGCGCACCGGCTGCCCGGTGAAGCTCACCGCCACGCGCGAGGAGTCCTTCCTCGGGCACACCCACCGCCACCCCACGCTCCTGCGCTACCGCCACCACGCCGACGGCGAGGGCCGGCTCGTCAAGGTCGAGGCGCAGATCCTCCTCGACGCGGGCGCCTACGCCGACACCTCCGCCGACGCCCTGGCCGCCGCGGTCGCCTTCGCCTGCGGCCCGTACGTCGTGCCGAACGCCTTCATCGAGGGCTGGGCCGTCCGCACGAACAACCCCCCGTCCGGGCATGTGCGCGGCGAGGGCGCCATGCAGGTCTGCGCCGCCTACGAGGCGCAGATGGACAAGATCGCCAAGAAGCTGGGCCTCGACCCGGCCGAGGTGCGCCTGCGCAACGCCCTGGCCACCGGCGACGTCCTGCCCACCGGCCAGACGGTCACCTGCCCGGCCCCGGTCGCCGAACTCCTCCAGGCCGTGCGGGACTTCCCGCTGCCGGCGCTGCCCAAGGACACCCCCGAGGACGAGTGGCTGCTGCCCGGCGGCCCCGAGGGCGCGGGCGAACCGGGCGCCGTGCGCCGGGGCGTGGGCTACGGCGTGGGCATGGTGCACATGCTCGGCGCGGAGGGCGCGGACGAGGTCTCCACGGCGACCGTGAAGGTCCACGACGGCGTGGCGACGGTGCTGTGCGCCGCCGTCGAGACGGGGCAGGGCTTCACCACCCTGGCCCGGCAGATCGTCCAGGAGACCCTCGGCGTCGACGAGGTGCACGTGGCGCCCGTCGACACCGACCAGCCCCCGGCGGGCGCGGGCTGCCGCGGCCGGCACACCTGGGTGTCGGGCGGGGCGGTGGAGCGCGCGGCCAAGATGGTCCGCACCCAGCTCCTCCAGCCGCTCGCCCACAAGTTCGGCATGTCGACGGAGCTGCTGCAGATCACCGACGGCAAGATCACCTCGTACGACGGTGTGCTGTCCACGACCGTCACCGAGGCGCTGGACGGCAAGGAACTGTGGGCCACCGCCCAGTGCCGCCCGCACCCCACCGAGCCGCTGAACGAGGCCGGGCAGGGCGACGCGTTCGTCGGCATGGCCTTCTGCGCGATCCGCGCGGTGGTCGACGTCGACATCGAGATCGGCTCCGTACGGGTCGTCGAACTGGCCGTCGCCCAGGACGTGGGCCGGGTCCTCAACCCCGCGCAGCTTGCCGCCCGGATCGAGGCGGGCGTCACCCAGGGCGTGGGCATCGCGCTCACCGAGAACCTGCGCACCCCCCGCGGCCTGATCCGCCACCCCGACCTGACCGGGTACGCCCTGCCCACGGCACTGGACGCGCCCGACATCCGCATCGTCCGGCTGGTCGAGGAGCGGGACGTGGTGGCGCCGTTCGGCGCGAAGGCGGTCAGCGCGGTGCCGGTGGTGGCGTCCCCGGCCGCCGTCGCCTCCGCCGTGCGCGCAGCGACCGGCCGCCCGGTCAACCGCCTGCCGATCCGCCCGCAGGCCGCGGTGGTCACGGACCGCACCTGAGTCCGCCGGCACCCCCGGCCGTCACCCCGGGCATTCCCCGCCCCCGGCGGGACCGGTGCACCGGCCGTGCCGGCAGCCGCCGCCCCGTGATCGTGGCGGGGAGGCAACGTGCGCGGGTGTTTCGTGCGTCCTGAGAGGTGACGGGTCGTACGTGCCGCGCGCCCGGCTCGCGGGCGCGTCGCTGTTCCGGGGCGTTGTCAGTGGTGACGCGTAGTGTTCCGGTCAGTGGGGGGCGGCTGCGGGACCGGGCCGGGGCGGTTCGCCGTGCCTCCTGCGGGGGACGGCGGGCGAGCGCATGCGGGGGACATCATGAGGACGACGGACGCCGGTTCCGTGACGATCACGCTCACCGGGGCCGGAATGGATCCGTGGGTGGCGCACCCACCGGCGCGGCACTGGCTCGGCCTGGTCGCCGACCCGGCGGGGGACCTCGGCGGACTCCTGCCGCCCGGGCCGCGCGAGCACGTGCCGACAGGACGACTGCCGGTCCCCGGTGGTCCGGTGACGGAGTCCGTGCTCCCGGCCGGAGTGACGGGCGGGGCCTCCGCGCACTTCCTGCACGACCACCCCGCCCTGCCGGACAGCCGCCCCCTGGCCCCGTCGCTGCGGACGCTGGTGCGCTTCGCCGAGGCCACGGACGAACTGGCGGGTCTGCGCGCCCAGTTCGCCTCCTGCGTCGGCCGCCACGGCCCGGCGGCGGTGGCCGAGGCGTCCCGGCTCCTGCTGTCCGCCTTCCGCGACGGGGACGACGGCGCGCCTGGTCCCTTCCAGGCGATGGCGCCGCTGATCCGCCCGCTGTCCCTGACCGCCGGCCGGGACGGCCGTTCGGGGCTGTCCCTGGACCTCCCGCACCGCCTGCTGGACCAGGCGTTCGGCCCCCGTCGCGTGGTCCGCTTCGAGGACGTCGACCTCCCCGCGGCCCTCACCCACGAGCCGACCCGCCGCTTCCTGCGCGAGGTCGGCCTGCCGGAGGAGGCGCACGCCTTCTCCCTCGACACCGGCACCCCGCCGGCGACACCGGCCGAGTACCACGCCGACTGCCCGGACCCGGCCTGCCCGCCCGCCGGGGCCGCCCGCCTGATACGGCTCGGTCACCTGCCCGGCGGCCACGGCCTGCTCCTCGACGGCGGGACGGGCGCGGTCCTGCACGCGGACGGGACGCAGTCCGCGCTGCGCCCGCTGAGCACGGACGTCTCCACGCTCGCGTTCACCCTGTGGCTCCTGCACCGCGAGCGGACACCGGACGGCCGCGCGCGGCCCGAGCCGGACACCGGCGTCCAGGACCAGCTGGCCATGACGATGCTCCAGGTCCTGGCCGCGGCCGACCCCGCGAGTGGCACGGCCGGTGTGCTGTGAGGACGCCGTAGCGACCGCCCGCCCGCGCCGGGGCGCTCGCCGGGCCGGGGCGTGGACGCACGGGCCGCACGGCCGACGGAGGCGGGCGGTGCGAGCGCGGTGGTGCGGGCCGTGTGCCTCCCGCCGCCGCGAACGGCGTGCCGCTCCCTCCTGGTTGCGCCCGTTGCGCCCCGAATGCGCCCTGGTGGCTCCCCGGACACCGGCCGCACGCTCGAACCCATGGGGGATACACGCGAGTCGAGCATCATCCCGTTGCCCGGACCCGACAGTCAGCGGCAGGCGCCCTGGGGCGTGCCACGGCCGTGGGAGAGAACCGACCGGGCCCAGGCGGCGCTGGAGGGCGCCACCGGCCCGGAGCCGCCCGCACCGCCCGTCTGCCCCGCCTGCGGCCTGGTGGGCGACCGCTGCGTCACCTACTACGGCCGCCACGTCCTGCTCGAACCCGACCTGCCGGTACCCGCGCACATGGTGCCGGCCTGGCACCGCTGGTATGTCGACTCCGACGGCACGGCGTGGAACAGCCGCGAGAGCGAACCGGAACCGGGCGCGGTGTGCCGCATCCCGCACCGCATCACCTGCCCGGCCCTGCGGCTGGAGGAGGCCGGCCTGTGGCGCTGGCTGGACGCGGTGCGAGCGGAGAACGCGCGCGCCGCCCTGCGCCGGGCCGCCGTCGGCCCCGCCCCGGAACCCCCGGGAGCCCTCCCGAACGCCGGCTGACCACGCGGGCGTCCGGCAGCGAAAGAGGCCGTGGCGGGATTCGAACCCACGTAACTCGCTTTGCAGGCGAGCCCCTGAACCACTCGGGCACACGGCCGTGTTCGTACCTGGTGCAGTGAACGTAGGGGGCGGCGAGCGGGGGGTTCAAGGGGCGTGGGCGGGGTGCAACGGGACTGCCATACGCCGTTCACGAAACGGCGCGGGACGTACGACCGAGGTCGCAGGACGAGGGCGACTTGCGACAGGGGTCAAACGCGGGCACGGGCCTTACGCTGGCGGGCATGAGTGTCCCGAAGCCGCGTGACGCGGAAGTCGTAGGTGCCGGCGGTCCGCTCCCCGTCGCCGAGGCGGAGGAGACCGTACTGGGGCGGAGCCACCGCGCCCTGAGCTTCGGCATCGTCTCCGTCGTCCTGCTCATCGCCTTCGAGGCCACGGCCGTCGGGACCGCGATGCCCGTCGCCGCGCGGGAGCTCGACGGGGTGTCGCTGTACGCGTTCGCGTTCTCCGGGTACTTCACGACCAGCCTGTTCGGGATGGTGCTCTCGGGCCAGTGGTCCGACCGGCGCGGTCCCCTCGGGCCGCTCACCACCGGTATCGCCGCGTTCGGGGCCGGGCTGTTGCTGTCGGGCACGGCCGGGACGATGTGGGTGTTCATCCTGGGCCGGGCCGTGCAGGGACTCGGCGGAGGACTGGTGATCGTCGCCCTGTACGTCGTCGTCGGGCGGGCCTACCCCGAGCGGCTGCGGCCCGCCATCATGGCCGCGTTCGCCGCGAGCTGGGTGCTGCCCTCCATCGTCGGCCCCCTCGCCGCCGGCACGGTGACCGAGCAGCTGGGCTGGCGGTGGGTGTTCACCGGCATCCCCGTGCTGGTCGTCCTCCCGCTGGCGCTCGCCCTGCCGCAGATACGGCGCCGGGCGTCCGGGCCGGTGGAGGAGCCCGCCCCGGCGGATCCGTCCGCCCCCGCCGGGCCGTCCGGCGCCTCCTTCGACCTGCGCCGCATCCGCCTCGCCCTCGCCATCTCCCTCGGCGCCGGTCTGCTCCAGTACGCCGCGCAGGACCTGCGGCCCCTGTCGCTGCTGCCCGCGGCCGCCGGGGTGGCGCTGCTCGTGCCCGCCGTGCTCGGGCTGCTGCCGCGCGGCACCTACCGGGCCGCCCGCGGGCTGCCGTCCGTCGTGCTGCTGCGCGGTGTCGCGGCGGGGTCGTTCATCGCCGCCGAGTCGTTCGTGCCGCTGATGCTGGTCACCCAGCGCGGGCTCAGCCCGACCCTGGCCGGGTTCTCGCTCGCCGCGGGCGGCGGGACCTGGGCGCTGGGCTCCTGGGTGCAGTCGCGGCCCCGGGTGGAGCCGCACCGGGAGCGGCTCGTCACGGTCGGGATGCTGCTCGTGGCCGCGGCCGTCGCCACCGCGCCGAGCGTGCTGATCGACTCGGTGCCGGTGTGGACCGTGGCCGTCGCCTGGGCCTTCGGGTGCTTCGGCATGGGCCTGGTCATCTCCTCCACGAGCGTGCTCCTGCTGAAGCTCTCCGCGCCGGAGGAGGCCGGCAGCAACTCCGCCGCCCTGCAGATCTCCGACGGCCTGTCGAACGTCGTCCTGCTGTCCGCCGGCGGGGCCGCGTTCGCCGCCCTGGGCGGAGGCACGGTGTCCCACACGGCCGGCCAGGCCACCGGCTCCCACCCCGCGGCCTTCGCCGCGGTGTTCCTGCCGATGGCCGTGGTGGCCCTGGCCGGGGCGTGGGTGTCGACCCGGCTGCGCGAACCCGGGCCCGGGTCCGGCTGAGCCGCCGCGGCGCCCGCACGCCGGGTCCGCCACGCCGGGCCCGCACGCCGGGTCCGCACGCCGGAAAAGCCCTCGCCGCGCCCCGGAGCCGGCCGTAGCCTCGGTGCATGTCCGAACTCCGCCTGCCCCTCGACCCCGGTCTGCGCCGGGCCCTCGACGACCTCGCCGACGCGCAGGGCCGCACGCCCGAAGAGGTCGCGCTCGACGCCGCACGCGCCCACCTGCGGCAGGAGGAGGCGCACGTGGCCGGCGTCGCCGAGGAGCTGGCCCGCGACCACGCCGACCTGCTGCGGAGGCTCGGCGAATGACCCGGCGCACCCGCTTCCTGACCGTCGCCGAGGTCACCGGCATCGCCGCGATCGCCTTCGGCGGGCGCCCGCCCGAGGCACGGGCCCCCGGACTGCTGGCCTCCGCCGTGCACCGGCCCCGCGCCCGCATGTTCGGCACGCCCGCCTACCCGGACCTGCACGAGCAGGCCGCCGCGCTCCTGCACGCGCTCGCCACCAACCACCCGCTCGTCGACGGGAACAAGCGCACGGCCTGGCTGGCCACCGCCGTCTTCCTCGCCCTCAACGGCGTCGACCTGGCGAAGGCGGACCAGGACGTGGCGTACGTGCTGGTCGTCGATGTGGCGTCGGGGGCGGAGACGGACGTCGGGCGGATCGCGCAGCGCCTGCGGGCGCTGTGACGGCAGGGCCGCACCGGCCGTGACGCGGCCCGCGGGGCAGGGGCCGGGGTGCAGCGGACCGGGTGCTGTGACGTGAGTCCCACCCGTCCGCGGCGCGGCCCGGTCCGGGCGTGGCGCGGCTCGGGGCGCCGGTAGGGTGGCCCGGTTGTCATACGTAGCCGAGCCGTCAGGCTCCCTCGCACGAGCCGCCCGACCCCCAACGGAGACCGTGACTACCACCGCCGGCACCAGCACTGCCTCGCACCACCTCTCCCCGGCGTTCCCCGGCCGCGCCCCGTGGGGCACCGCCGGCAAACTGCGCGCCTGGCAGCAGGGTGCGATGGAGAAGTACATCCAGCAGCAGCCGCGGGACTTCCTGGCGGTCGCCACCCCCGGCGCCGGCAAGACGACCTTCGCACTGACGCTGGCGTCCTGGCTGCTGCACCACCATGTCGTGCAGCAGGTCACCGTGGTGGCCCCGACCGAGCACCTGAAGAAGCAGTGGGCGGAGGCCGCCGCCCGCATAGGGATCAAGCTCGACCCGGAGTACAGCGCCGGGCCCCTCGGCCGGGAGTACCACGGCGTGGCCGTCACGTACGCCGGTGTCGGCGTGCGGCCCATGCTGCACCGCAACCGCGTCGAGCAGCGCAAGACCCTCGTCATCCTCGACGAGATCCACCACGCCGGTGACAGCAAGTCCTGGGGCGAGGCCTGCCTGGAGGCGTTCGAGCCCGCCACCCGGCGGCTGGCCCTGACCGGTACGCCCTTCCGGTCGGACACCAACCCCATCCCCTTCGTCACGTACGAGGAGGGCGACGACGGCATCCGGCGCTCCGCCGCCGACTACACCTACGGCTACGGCAACGCCCTCGCCGACAACGTCGTCCGGCCCGTCATCTTCCTCTCCTACAGCGGCAACATGCGCTGGCGCACCAAGGCCGGTGACGAGGTCGCCGCCCGCCTCGGCGAGCCCATGACCAAGGACGCGATCAGCCAGGCCTGGCGGACGGCGCTGGACCCGCGCGGCGAGTGGATGCCGTCGGTGCTGCGCGCCGCCGACCAGCGGCTGACCGAGGTCAGGAAGGCCATCCCGGACGCGGGCGCGCTCGTCATCGCCTCCGACCAGGACTCGGCGCGCGCCTACGCCAAGCTCATCCGGGAGATCACCGGCACCGGTGCGACCCTCGTGCTGTCCGACGACTCCGGGGCCTCCGCGCGGATCGACGAGTTCAGCGGCAGCACCGACCGCTGGATGGTCGCGGTGCGCATGGTGTCCGAGGGCGTCGACGTGCCGCGCCTCGCGGTCGGGGTCTACGCCACCACCATCTCCACGCCGCTGTTCTTCGCCCAGGCCGTGGGGCGTTTCGTGCGGTCCCGGCGGCGCGGCGAGACCGCCTCGGTCTTCCTGCCGACCGTGCCCGACCTGCTCTCCTTCGCCAACGAGATGGAGCGCGAGCGCGACCACGTCCTCGACAAGCCGAAGAAGGCCGGCGAGGAGGACCCGTACGCCGAGTCCGAGAAGGAGATGGACGAGGCGAACCGGGAGCAGGACGAGGACACCGGCGAGCAGGACATGCTGCCCTTCGAGGCGCTGGAGTCCGACGCCGTCTTCGACCGGGTCATGTACAACGGCGCCGAGTTCGGCATGCAGGCGCACCCGGGCAGCGAGGAGGAGCAGGACTACCTCGGCATCCCGGGGCTCCTGGAGCCCGACCAGGTGCAGCTGCTGCTGCAGAAGCGGCAGGCCCGGCAGATCGCGCACAGCCGCAAGAAGCCGGACGAGGAGGCCGACCTGCTCGAACTGCCCGCCGAGCGCCGGCCGGTGGTCTCCCACAAGGAGATGATGGAGCTGCGGCGCCGGCTCAACACCATGGTCGGTGCGTACGTCCACCAGAGCGGCAAGCCGCACGGGGTCGTCCACACCGAGCTGCGGCGGGTGTGCGGGGGGCCTCCGGCGGCGGAGGCGACGGCGGGGCAGCTGCGGCAGCGCATCGCCAAGGTGCAGGAGTGGGCCACGCGCATGAAGTGACGGCCGCAAGGGGCCTTCACCATCCTGGGGGGCGTGCATACCGGGCCAAACGACAGCAGTACACCCCGGGCCGTGACCGGATTCTGGACGGAGCCTTCCGCTCAGCGAACCGGCTTCGCTACTGTCCCGCTACGCACACGCCCCGTGGCAGCGCCGCCGCGGAGCGCAGCCGTGAAGCGACGCGGCCCGGACAGGCCGGGCCGCCGGCCGATCGGCGGCCTCTGTAGCGCGTCGCCGACGGGACCCGGTGACGCATCCGCCGACCGGAGGGCCGCCGACCTCACCACTAAGGAGTGGGCGTCGTGACCGCGGAGACCTCTCAGACGCTCGACCGGGGACTGCGCGTCCTCAAGCTGCTCGCCGACACGGACCACGGACTGACCGTGACCGAGCTCTCCCTGCGCCTGGGCGTGAACCGGACCGTCGTGTACCGGTTGCTCGCGACCCTCGAACAGCACGCGCTGATACGCCGTGACCTGGGCGGACGGGCCCGGGTGGGGCTCGGGGTGCTGCGGCTCGGGCGGCAGGTGCATCCCCTGGTGCGGGAGGCCGCGATGCCGGCGCTGCGGTCGCTGGCCGAGGACATCGGCGCGACGGCGCACCTGACGCTGGTCGACGGGGCGGACGCGCTCGCCGTGGCCGTGGTCGAGCCGACCTGGACGGACTACCACGTCGCCTACCGGGCCGGGTTCCGCCACCCCCTGGACCGGGGCGCCGCCGGCAAGGCGATCCTCTCGGCCCGGCAGCACCCGGCGGCCGGCCCGGGCTACACCCTGACCCACGGGGAGCTGGAGGCCGGTGCCTGCGGTGCGGCGGCCCCGCTGCTGGGCGTGACGGGCGTCGAGGGCAGCGTGGGCGTGGTGATGCTGGCGGACGTGGTCCCGGAACGGGTGGGCCCGAGGGTGATGGAAGCGGCGCGCGAGGTCGCCGAGGCCCTGCGCTGACGCCCGCCCCGGGCGGACGGGGCGCCGCGCGTTAGATTGACCCCGTGCTCTCTCGCCTCACACGCCCCCGGGCCCTCGCCCTCTGCGCCCTGCCCGTCGCCGGCCTGCTCGCCACGGCGGTCTTCGCGCCGCTGCCGTTCTCGGTGGCGCAGCCGGGCATGACGGCGAACGTGCTCGGCGAGAACAAGGGCGCCGAGGTCATCACCATCTCGGGAGCGCCCGTCCGCACGACCAGCGGGCAGCTGCGTATGACCACCATCGAGGCCACCTCCCCGGACACCCGCGTGTCGCTCCCCGACGTCGTCGACAGCTGGTTCCGCACCGACCAGGCGGTCATGCCGCGCGACTCGGTCTACCCGGGCGGCGGCGACGTGCGGGAGATCGAGCGGCACAACGAGGAGCAGATGAAGCAGTCCCAGGACGCGGCGACCGAGGCCGCGCTGGACTACCTGGGCCTCGACGACGAGGACGTACGCGTCACCCTGAAGCTCGCGGACGTCGGCGGGCCGAGCGCGGGGCTGCTGTTCTCCCTCGGCATCATCGACAAGCTCGACGGCGACGGCACGGGCGGGGACCTCACCGGCGGCCGGGTCATCGCCGGCACGGGCACGATCGACGCGTCCGGCAAGGTCGGTGCGGTGGGGGGCGTCGCCCTCAAGACGCAGGCCGCCCGGCGGGACGGTGCGACGGTGTTCCTGGTGCCGAAGGCGGAGTGCGGGGACGCCCGCGCCGAGCTGCCCGAGGGCCTGCGGCTGATCCCGGTGACCACGCTGAAGGGCACGGTGTCCGCCCTGGAGGCCCTGGAAACGGGCAAGGGAACCGTCCCCACCTGCTAGCCGCACCGCCCGGCGGGGCGGATCGGGCGGCCTAGTGGGCGGGGATCGCCCGGGGACGCAGGGCAAGCTTCAGCCCGACCTCGACCAGGGCCCAGCCGAGCCGGGTGCGCAGGGCGTCGCTGCCGGCGGTGGTGCGGGGAGCCCCGGCTTCGGCACGGAGTTCGGCTGCGCGGACGTGGTGCAGGGCGAGGTGGATGTCCGGGTGCATCGGATGGTCGCCTTTCATGGCGTCGTCTGACTGGGGAAGAGGTGCGTGTGGACCCGCACGGTCTCCGCGCCCGGGGTGTCCTCCGGCACGGTGCGGTAGCTCTGCACCAGGTCGTGCATCCGCGCGACCAGCTCACGGGCCAGTTCCGGGGTGAGCTGCAGGGTGAAGTCGCTCAGGTCGGTCGCGCCGTCCCACTCCTCGGCCCAGTCGTGCGCGGTGCCGAGCCAGGTGGCGACCTCCTGGGTGTGCACGTTCGCCAGTTCGTAGCGGAACAGCGCGACGGCGCCCCGCACGGCCGGGTCCGGGTTGCTGATCAGGGTCTCGTCGAGCTGGACGCCCTGGTCCACCGCCTTCCACCAGCGCTCCCGGCCCTTGCCGCGCTCCGGGTCGTCCGCGACGAAGCCGTGAGCGGCGAGCTGGCGCAGGTGGTAGCTGGTGGCGCCGCTCGACTCGTCGAGTTTCTCGGCGAGCTGGGAGGCGGTGGCGGGCCCGCCGCGCCGCAGTGCGATCAGCAGGCGCATCCGCAGGGGGTGAGCCAGACCGCGCAGGGAGCGGGCGTCGAGAAGCCGTGCGGAGTGTTCGTCGGGCATGCATGCAAAGGTAGCGTTGCAAAGAGCCCTTTGCAACGGGTTCTTTGTAAGTCCTCCCCGGCTGTCACCCCTCCTTGACGAACCCCTCCTTCACCAGCCAGTCCAGAGCCACCTGGTGGGGGTCCTCGCCGTCGACGTCGACCTTCGCGTTCAGCTCCTGCGCCACCGCGTTGTTCAGCTTCGCCGTCACCGGGTTCAGGACCTCGGCGATCGCCGGCCACTCCTTGAGCGTCTTGGCGTTGACCATCGGCGCGGCGTTGTAGTTGGGGAAGAACTTCTTGTCGTCGTCCATCACCACCAGGTTCATCGACTTGATGCGCCCGTCCGTGGTGAACACCTCCCCGTACGTGCAGCTCCCCTTCGCCGTCTGGGTGTAGATGATCCCGGTGTCCATCTGCGTGATGTCGCGCGCCGGTACGGCCATCCCGTACCGCTTCTGCATGCCCGGCAGGCCGTCCGCCCGGTTGGCGAACTCCACCTCCACGCACAGCTTCACCGCGCCCGGGTCGGACTTCGCCAGCTTCGCCACCTCCGACATGGTCCTCGTGCCGTACTTCTTGGCGTTCTGCTGGTTCATGGCGAGCGCGTACGTGTTGTCGAGCTTCGACGGCGGCAGCCACACCAGGCCGTTCCCGGCGTCCTCCTTCTTCACCGCCTCCCACTGCTCGGTCGGGTCGGTGATCGGCCGGTTGTGCCCGAGGTAGGTGATCCACGCGGTCCCCGTGTACTCGTACCCGGCGTCCGCGTCGCCCTTGCGGACCGCCTCGCGGCTGCCGATGGAGCCCTGGATGCCCGTGCGGTCGATGACGTCCGCGCCCGCCGCCTCGAACGCGATGCCCATGATCGAGCCCAGGATCAGCTGCTCGGTGAACGACTTCGACGTCACCGTCAGCTGTGCGCCCTTCAGCGGTTCGCCCTTGCCGATCGACCCGGGCTCCACGTCGTCGGTCAGGGGCGAGCCGCTGGTCAGGCCGCAGCCGGCCGCCGCCGTCAGCAGGCCCGCCGCCAGCAGGCACCCGCGCCGGCTCACGGCTGGAGCCCCTTCGGCCGCAGCAGCAGTTCGGCCAGGGAGGCCAGCCAGTCGACCAGCAGCGCCAGCACCACCGTGAGGACCGAGCCCAGCACCAGGACCGGCATCCGCTGGTTGGTGATGCCGGTGGTGATCAGCACGCCCAGGCCGCCGCCCCCGCCGAACACCGCCAGCGTCGCCGTGCCCACGTTGAGGACGAGGGCCGTCCGCACGCCCGCCAGGATCAGCGGGACGGCCAGCGGGAGTTCGACCCGGGTCAGCACGCCCGTCGGGGACATCCCGATGCCGCGGGCCGCCTCCAGCAGGGTCGGGTCGTTGGCCTTCAGCCCGGCGATGGTGTTCGACAGCACGGGCAGGATGGCGTAGATGATCATGCCGATCAGGGCGGCCCTGCGGCCGATGCCCAGCCAGATGACCAGCAGGGCCAGCAGGCCGATCGCCGGGGTCGCCTGGCCCGTGTTGGCGAACGCCATCGCCACCGGCGTGGCCCGGCGGGCCGGACCCCGGGTGAGCAGGATGCCCAGCGGGATCGCGATGATCAGTACGAAGAACGTGGAGATCGCGGTGAGCTGGATGTGCTGCCACAGCGCCTTGGTGACCTGGCCGCCGGAGAGCGCGTTGCGGGTCAGCGCGTCCAGGTCGGCCTGCTGGAACCACAGCCAGGTGGCCAGCAGCACGGCGATCAGGGCCACGGGCAGGAACGTCAGCTTCTGCCAGGTGACCAGGGACGGCCGGTGCGGCGGCGGCGGCGACTGCCCGGCCGTCCCGGAGGTCTCCTCGGCCTCGGTGACCGTCACCGCACCGCTCCCGGGCCGCCCGCGCCCTCTTGCTCGGCCTGGGTCTGCGAGGCCCGCGACGACTCCAGTTCGTGCTGGTGCTCCATCGCCTCCAGGCGGTCGGCCTCCAGCATCTCGTGCACGGAGTTCATCAGCGTCTCCATGTCGACGACGCCGGTGTACTCTCCGCGCCGCCCGGTGACCGCCACCCGCCCGGCGTTGTCGGTGAGCACCGCCTCCAGCGCGTCCCGCAGGGTGGCGTCCCGGGTGACCGTGTCGTGCACCAGCGTCCCGGCCCGGGCCAGCGAGCCCTTCGCCCGCATCAGGTCCCCGCGCCGCAGCCACTTGTAGGGGCGGCCCCGCCGGTCGAGCAGCAGGATCTCGTTGGTGCCGCTGCCGCGCAGCCGGTTGAAGATCTGCTGGAGCGGGTCGTCCAGCGTGACCGTCGGGTAGTCGGTGATCTCCACGTCCCGCACCCGGGTCAGGTTCAGCCGCTTCAGTGCCGCCCCGGCGCCCACGAACCCCGAGACGAAGTCGTCGGCCGGGTTGGTCAGGATCGCCTCGGGGGTGTCGAACTGGGCGATGTGCGAACGCTCGCGCAGCACCGCGATGCGGTCGCCGATCTTGATGGCCTCGTCGAAGTCGTGGGTGACGAAGACGATCGTCTTGTGCAGCTCGTGCTGGAGCCGGATCAGCTCGTCCTGGAGGTGGTCCCGGGTGATCGGGTCGACCGCCCCGAACGGCTCGTCCATCAGCAGCACCGGGGGATCGGCCGCCAGCGCCCGGGCCACGCCTACGCGCTGCTGCTGACCGCCGGAGAGCTGGCGCGGGTAGCGGCCGTGGAACTCGCCCGGGTCCAGGCCGACCAGGTCGAGCAGTTCCTCCGTCCGCTCCTTGATGCGGGCCTTCGGCCAGCCGATCATCCTGGGCACCAGGGCGATGTTCTGCGCGACCGTCATGTGCGGGAAGAGGCCGGCGGACTGGATCGCGTACCCGACCTTGCGGCGCAGCTTCACCGGGTCGATGTCGGTGACGTCCTCGCCGCCCATGCGGATCCGGCCGCCGGTCGGCTCGATCAGCCGGTTGATCATCTTGAGCGTGGTCGACTTGCCGCAGCCCGAGGGCCCGACGAACACCACGACCTCGCCCGCCTTGATCTCCATGCTCACGTTGTCCACGGCGGGCTGCGCACTGCCCGGGAAGCGCTTGGTCAGGCTCTCCAGCTCGATCGAGGCACCGTGGTCGCCGGTCTCAGGCACGGATCCCCCTGGGAATGGTCAGCCGTCCGATCAGGACGTACGCGGCGTCGAAGAGCAGGGCGAGGACGATGATGCCGAGCGTGCCGGCCAGGACCTGGTTGAGCGCGTTGGCGCTGCCCAGGGAGGCCAGCCCGCGGAAGATGACGTTGCCCAGGCCCGGCCCCGAGGCGTACGCGGCGATGGCGGCGATGCCCATCAGCATCTGCGTCGAGACCCGGATGCCGGTCAGGATCGGCGGCCAGGCCAGCGGCAGCTCGATCCGCAGCAGCCGGGCCGGACGGGACATGCCGATCCCGGTGGCCGCGTCCACCAGGGACGGGTCGACCCCGCGCAGCCCCACGATGGCGTTGCGCACCACCGGCAGCAGCCCGTACAGGGTCAGCGCCACCACCGTCGGCGGCACGCCCAGCCCCACGACGGGGATGAGCAGACCGATCAGCGCGAGCGCCGGCACGGTCAGGATGGTGGCGGTGGTGGTGGTCGCGAGGTTGCCGGCCCACTCGCTGCGGTAGGTCGCGACGGCGATCAGCACCCCGAGCGCCGTGGCGACGACCATGCACTGGAAGACGGCGCTCGCGTGCTGGTAGGCGTCCGTGAGCAACTGCTGGTGCCGGTTGACCAGGTACTCCCAGAAGTTCACACGTGCTCACCCCTCCACGTCAGGTCTCCTCCGCGGCCTGCTCCACGAGCGGGATGATCCGCGGCGGAACGGGGTTCTCCATGACGATCGCCGTGGAGGCCCGGACGATGCCATCAAAACCGACGACCCGGTCGATCACACGCTGGAGATCGGCGTTGGAGCGCGCCACCAGCCGGCACAGCATGTCCCCGCTGCCGGTCGTGGTGTGCAGCTCCAGCACCTCCGGCACCCCGGTCAAATGGGCGCGCACGTCCGCGCCTTGGCCCTGGCGGATCTGCAGCGTGGCGAACGCCGTGACCGGGTAGCCGAGGGCCGCCGGATCCACCTCGGGGCCGAAGCCGCGGATGACTCCGTTCGACTGAAGCCGGTCCAGCCGGGCCTGCGCCGTGCCCCGGGCCACGCCGAGGCGCCGGGACATCTCCAGCACCCCGATGCGCGGCTCGCGCGCCAGCAGCAGCAGGATCCGGCCGTCCAGATGATCGATCGCCACAGCAGCCTCCCGGCATGGTCATCCTGTACAGAAATGCCGTCGGTACGCCCGTATTGCTGAACAGATTGCCCAGCCGAAACGCAAACTATTGCGCACCTTGCCGACTGGGGAGACCCTGCGCCTATGACGCAGACCACACACCACACTCCCGACACCGCCCGGCAGGCCGACCCCTTCCCGGTCAAGGGAATGGACGCGGTCGTCTTCGCCGTGGGCAACGCCAAGCAGGCCGCGCACTACTACTCCACCGCCTTCGGCATGAAGCTCGTCGCCTACTCCGGACCGGAGAACGGCAGCCGCGAGACCGCGAGTTACGTCCTGGAGAACGGCTCCGCCCGGTTCGTCCTCACCTCGGTCGTCAAGCCCACCACCGACTGGGGCCACTTCCTCGCCCGGCACGTGGCCGAGCACGGCGACGGCGTGGTCGACCTCGCCATCGAGGTCCCGGACGCCCGCGCCGCGTACGCCTACGCCCTGGAGCACGGCGCCCGCTCCGTGGCCGAGCCGTACGAGCAGAAGGACGAGAACGGCACGGTCGTGCTGGCCGCCATCGCCACCTACGGCGAGACCCGCCACACCCTCGTCGAGCGCTCCGGCTACGACGGCCCCTACCTGCCCGGCTACGTCGAGGCCAAGCCGATCGTCGAGCCGCCCGCGCAGCGCACCTTCCAGGCGATCGACCACTGCGTCGGCAACGTCGAGCTCGGCCGCATGAACGAGTGGGTCGGGTTCTACAACAAGGTCATGGGCTTCACGAACATGAAGGAGTTCGTGGGCGACGACATCGCCACCGAGTACAGCGCGCTGATGTCGAAGGTCGTCGCGGACGGGACCCTCAAGGTCAAGTTCCCGATCAACGAGCCGGCCATCGCCAAGAAGAAGTCCCAGATCGACGAGTACCTGGAGTTCTACGGCGGCGCCGGTGTGCAGCACATCGCGCTCAACACCAACGACATCGTGCAGACGGTCCGCACGATGCGCGCCGCCGGCGTGGAGTTCCTCAACACGCCCGACTCCTACTACGACACGCTGGGGGAGTGGGTCGGCGAGACGCGCGTGCCGATCGACACCCTGCGCGAGCTGAAGATCCTCGCCGACCGCGACGAGGACGGCTACCTGCTGCAGATCTTCACCAAGCCGGTCCAGGACCGGCCGACGGTCTTCTTCGAGATCATCGAACGCCACGGCTCGATGGGCTTCGGCAAGGGCAACTTCAAGGCCCTGTTCGAGGCGATCGAGCGCGAGCAGGCGCGCCGCGGCAACCTGTAGCCCCCGGCGGCTCACGGACCGTGCGGGTGTCACGGGGCACCCGCACGGCCCAGCCGGCTCCGCCACCGCCACCTGCGCCGGGCGCCGGCTCCGCCACCTGCGCCGGGCGCCGGCTCCGCCACCTGCGCCGGGCGCCGGCTCCGCCACCTGCGCCGGGCGCCAGCTCTGCCACCGCCACCTGCGCCTGGCGCCGGCTCCCCGGTGGGCCCCGGCGCGGATCCCGCTCCTCAGCCGGACAGCTCCGGCGGCCGCACGTCCGGTGGATCGCCCAGGGCCCGTGCCGCCGCGCGGGCCCTCGGCGCGTGCAGCGGGGAGAAGTGCGGGTTGACGCGCAGCGCCTCCGCCAGATGCCGGCGGGCGGCGCCGTACCGCTTCAGCTCCCGCTCGATCATGCCCCGGTGGTACATGAACACCGCGCTGCGCACCCCGCCCCCGCGCTCCCCGTCCGTCGCCCGCACCGCGTACCGCAGGCCCTCACCGGAGCGCCCGGCCCGGTGCAGCGCCCAGCCGAGCGCGTCGGCGACCTCGGTGCCCGGCTGCCGGGCGAACTCCGCCCGCAACCGCCGCACCGCGTCCTCGGGATCGCCGTGGTCGGCCTCGTACCGCCCGAGGACCAGGTCCTCGTCCGCCCCGGCCGCGGCGGCGGCCCGCACCCGCTCGCGCAGCAGGTCGTACTGCTCCTTCGCCGCCTCGGGCATCCCCAGCGACTCGTACAACTCGCCCAGCTCCAGCGCGTGACCAGGCAGCG
This sequence comes from Streptomyces sp. NPDC053665, assembly GCF_055585285.1. Taxonomy (NCBI): domain Bacteria; kingdom Bacillati; phylum Actinomycetota; class Actinomycetes; order Kitasatosporales; family Streptomycetaceae; genus Streptomyces; species Streptomyces sp. NPDC053665. The sequence goes on along the minus strand of NZ_JBVJKK010000002.1, from coordinate 1,077,976 downwards.
GCTGCCGGGCGAGCGCCGCCCGGTAGGCGTTCAGCGCCTCCGTCGTCCGGCCCAGCGCGGCGAGGGTCCGGCCCTGACCGATCTGCGCGGACCGCAGGTCCGCATCCAGGCGCAGCGCCTCCCGGAAGTGCCGCAGCGCCACCCGAAGATCCCCGCGCTCCCAGGCCAGCTGCCCGGCCCGCTCCACGTAGGCCGCCCGCTCGGCCGGCTCCCGCGCGCCCGCCGCCGCGTCCGCCAGCGAGGCCGCCGCGTCCTCGCGCCAGCCGCGGTCCCGGTAGACCCCCGCGGCCCGCGCCAGCACCGCGGGCCCGGAGCGCAACTCGCCGAGCCGGTCCAGCATCCGCTTCGCCGCCGCGTGCTCGCCCAGCCCGGTGCAGGCGTCGATGAGCAGCGGGTACGTCGTCCACCGCCGCGGCTCCAGCCTGCGCGCCTGCTCGGCCCAGCGCCGCGCGGCGGGGAAGTCCCGCCGGGCGTTGGCCAGCGCGGCCAGCCCGGTCAGCGCCCGCACGTTGCCCTGCGGCCGCACGGACAGCGACGTGCGCAGGGCCCGCTCGGCCCGCGGGTAGAACGCCGGGTCGCCCAGCCGCCGCGCCTGCTCCACGTACGCCGTCCCCAGCACCGCCCAGGACGTCGCGTCCCGCGGACGCGCCCGTAGGTGCCTCTCCCGCTCGTCGATCAGCTCCGCCAGGCCCGCCGCGTCGGCCGGCACCCCGGCGCCGACCGCCGCCATCGCCAGCGCCCCGGGCGACGGCCCGGCCGGCTCGGCGGGCCGCCCCCACGGCAGCGCCCACAGCACCCCGCCGAGCACGGCGCACCCCGCCGCGGAGCCGATCAGCACCCGCCGCGTGCGGGCGCGGCGCCAGAGGCCGCGCTCCCGCCGCCGGGGACCCTCCTCCTGGTTCTCCATGGCGCTCACTGTGCGTCACCCCGGCGAGCGCGGCCGGGCAGGTGAAGGCTGCCGCCGACGGGGTTCACACCGATGGCCCCGGGTGCGAACCTGTGATCATGAGCCGTATCGAAGCGCCTCGCGACGACAGGACCGGCAACCTCGTCGACCTGCTGCTCGGCGGCCTGCCCGCCGAGGCGGTCCTCACCGACTCCGACGTCACGGCCTCCTACGCCCACGACATGGCCAGTTTCTGCCCGGCCGGCACCCCGGCCGTGGTCGTCCTGCCGCGCACGGTCGAAGAGGTCCAGCACGTGATGCGCACCGCCACCGCCCTGCGCGTCCCCGTCGTGCCGCAGGGCGCCCGCACCGGGCTGTCCGGCGCCGCCAACGCCTCCGAGGGCTGCATCGTGCTGTCCCTCGTGAAGATGGACCGGATCCTGGAGATCAGCCCGGTCGACCGGATCGCCGTCGTCGAGCCCGGGGTGGTCAACGCCGCCCTGTCCCGGGCCGTCGGCGAACACGGCCTCTCCTATCCGCCGGACCCCTCCAGCTGGGAGATGTGCACCATCGGCGGCAACATCGGCACCGCGTCCGGCGGCCTGTGCTGCGTGAAGTACGGCGTCACCGCCGAGTACGTCCTCGGCCTCGATGTGGTCCTCGCCGACGGCCGCCTGATGTCCACCGGCCGCCGCACCGCCAAGGGCGTCGCCGGCTACGACCTGACCCGCCTGTTCGTCGGCTCCGAGGGCTCCCTCGGCATCGTCGTCCGCGCCGTCCTCGCCCTGCGCCCCGCACCGCCCGCCCAGCTGGTGCTGGCCGCCGAGTTCGCCTCCGGCGCCGCCGCCTGCGACGCCGTCTGCCGGATCATGGAGGGCGGCCACGTGCCGTCCCTGCTCGAACTCATGGACCGCACGACGGTCAAGGCCGTCAACGACCTGGCGCGGATGGGCCTGCCCGAGTCCACCGAGGCCCTGCTCCTGGCCGCCTTCGACACCACCGACCCGGCGGCCGACCTGGGCGCCGTCGCCGCGCTGTGCCAGGCGGCCGGGGCCACGCAGGTGGTGCCCGCCGAGGACGCCGCCGAGTCCGAACTGCTCCTCCAGGCACGCCGGCTGTCCCTCACCGCCCTGGAGGCGGTCAAGGGCGTCACGATGATCGACGACGTGTGCGTGCCCCGGTCCCGGCTCGCCGAGATGCTCGCCGGGGTCGACCGGATCTCGGCGAAGTACGGTCTCACCATCGGCGTCGTGGCCCACGCGGGAGACGGCAACACCCACCCGACGGTCTGCTTCGACCCCGCCGACCCCGAGGAGTCCCGGCGGGCCCGCGAGTCCTTCGACGAGATCATGGCGCTCGGTCTCGAACTCGGCGGCACCATCACCGGCGAACACGGCGTCGGCGTCCTGAAGAAGGAGTGGCTCGCCCGCGAGATCGGCCCCGTGGGGCTGGAGATGCAGCGGGCCGTCAAGCAGGCCTTCGACCCGCTGAACATCCTGAACCCCGGCAAGCTGTTCTGACCTGGCCTCACTGCGCGAGCAGTTCGGCCAGTTCGTCGTCGAGGCCGAGCCGCTCCGCCTCGGTCCCGGGCGGGACCACGCGCAGCGTGCGCTCCAGCCAGGCCGACACCTGCGCCGCCGGGGCCTCCAGCAGGGCGTCCCCGTCGGGTGAGCTCAGCGCCATCAGCACGACGCCGCGCCCCTCGGTCTTGGTCGGCCACACCCGCACGTCCCCCTGGCCGCAGGGCCGGAACACGCCCTCCACCAGCAGGTCCCGGGCGAACGTCCAGTGCACCGGCTGCTCGCAGTCGACGTGGAAGGTGACGTGGACGGCGTAGGGATCGCCGGTCAGGTAGCCCAGCCGGGCCGGCACCGCGATCCGGTGTTCCGGCGACAGGACGAGGTTCAGTTCGAGTTCCCGCTCCACCACGCTGTGCATGACGTGTTCCCTTCCGTCCGACGGCCGGCCGCGAGGGCCGTTCACCCGGTGGAGAGCGGGGAGGGGGCGCGGCATTACGCGGGTTGCGGAAGTTTTTTCGCCGGGGGATCAGCCGGAGTGGCGGGCGGCGTAGCACATCGGTGCTCGAAAGGGGCGGGTCCGGTGGGAGCGGCCGTGGGGGTGGCGCGGGTCTGATAGATGTGGAGGCCCCCCTTTGGCCCCCGAGCAGATACGGGACGACGGACATGAGCGCCCCAACCCCGGCCCCCGGTGACGACAGGCCCCGCGAAGGGTTCTACCCGGACCCGTCCATCCCCGGATACGTCCGGTACTGGAACGGAGCGTCCTGGGTGCCCGGCACCAGCCGCCCGGCGCCGCGGGACGGCGAGTCGCTCGCGCCGCCGCCCGGTGCGGGGGCGGCCCCCGCCGCCTCGGTCGAGGAGACCGGCCCGCACTTCTTCGACGAGGACCCGGTCGACGAGCCGTCCCCCGCCGACGCCCAGCACGGCAGCCGGCCCGAACCGGCCTCCGCCTGGGGCGCGGACCGTGCGCGCCAGTCCGGCTTCGGGGGCGAGCAGGACCGCCGGGTGTCATGGGGGGCACCGCAGGGCGCGCAGGCCGCGGGGCAGCAGGGCGGGACCCCGCCCGGTGCGGCCGCCCGGCCGGGGGCCGATCCGAGGGTGGCGCGGGCCGAGGGCGGTTCCGCGGGTGACGCGACCGCCCCGGCCGACGGCACGGCGTCCGCCGCGGATCGGAACGCCGCCGGTGACGGCACGTTCGTCTTCCGCCGCCCGGCGGCCGAGCCGGGCGCGCCCTCCGCCGCCGGCGCGCCCGACGACGGAACGATGACGTTCCGCGCGGTCGGACCCCGGGCAGCCGGGTCCGCCGCCCCCGCCCCGGGCACGCCGTCCGCCGGGCAGTCCCCGTCCACACCCCCGGGTGGCGCCCCGTCAGGCCCCGCCTTCCGCGGGCAGGCCGGCTCCTCGCCCGCGCTGGCCTTCGGTGGCGCCCCGGGCGGTTCTGCGGCGCCGGGTGGCGCTGTGTCAGGGCCTGCGTTCGGCGGGCAGGGCGGTGTTCCGGCGCCCGGCGACCACGCCGGGGCGGCCGGGGGCGGCGTGCCCGGCAACGGGCCCGGTTTCACCGCCGGGAAGGCCGCCGCCGCCCGGGCCGCCGCCGCGCAGGCCGGTGCCCAGGCCGGGGCCGCCGCTCCCGCTCCCACCGCCCTGTCCGGACCCCAGGCGAGCCCCACCGTGCCACCGCAGTCCGCCGGCCCCGCCGGCACCCCGCCCGCCGCCGCCCCGCTCAGCCCGGGCCCCGGCGGCGGCCAGTCCTCCTGGGCGCAGCAGGTGCACCGGCTCGCCGGCGGCGCGGCCGGGGACGAACAGCCCGTCGCCCCCTGGAAGCCCCCGGTCGAGGACGTGTTCCAGGCGGCCGCCCGGCGCCAGGCCTCCGCCCGCCCCGCGGGACTGGGCAAGCGGCTGGCCGCCCGGCTGCTGGACACCGTCGTCCTCGCCGCGCTCACCGCGGTCGCCGCCGTCCCGCTCGGCACGAGAGCCGTCGACCACGTCACCGGGAAGATCGACGCCGCCAGGCTCTCCGGCGAGACCGTCACGGTCTGGCTGCTCGACGGCACCACCTCCGTCTACCTCGGCATCGTCCTGGCCGTCCTGCTGCTCGCCGGCGTCGTGTGCGAGGTGCTGCCCACCGCCAAGTGGGGCCGCACGCTCGGCAAGAGACTGATGGGCCTGGAGGTGCGGGACATCGAGGGCCACGAGCCACCCGCGTTCGGCGCGGCCCTGCGGCGCTGGCTGGTCTACAGCGTGCCCGGGCTGCTGGGCATCGGCATCGTCGGGGTCGCCTGGTGCCTGTTCGACCGGCCCTGGCACCAGTGCTGGCACGACAAGGCGGCCCACACCTTCGTGGCGGGCTGACCGGCGGGACCCGGCGGCAGGCCCGCTCCCACCAGCGGGGTGGAGCGGGTACCCCGGACGGCCGTCCGCCGGGTGCGGAGCGGGGACGTTCGCGGTCGACTCGGGCCATGAGCAGCGAACCGCCTCCCGGCTCCGGTCAGCAGCCCCCGGAAGACGACCCGTTCAGGAAGCGCCCGCCGGGCGAGCAGCCCGGCGGGGGGACGGGCTCGCCCTACGGCAGCGAGCCCCCGCCGTCCTACCCGGGTGGCGGTCCCGGCGGCCCGGGGAGCCCCGGCGGCGGCCCCGGGGGCCCGTACGGCGACCCCCCGGGCGGTGGCGGCGGCCCGTACGGCGGCGGCCCTCCCGGGGGCGGTGGCGGCCCCTACGGCGGCCCTCCGGGCGGTGGTGGCCCCTACGGCGGCGACCCCTACGGCGGTGGCCCCGCCGACCCCCTCGCCGGCATGCCGCCGCTCGCCGACAGCGGCAAGCGCACTCTCGCCCGCATCATCGACATGATCCTGGTCGGGGTCGTCGTCTGGCTGCTCACCTGGGGCTTCGGGGTCAGCGAGTACGACGTGGACAGCGACCGCATCGAAGTCGGCAAGTCCTTCTGGCAGTCGGCGGTCGCCGCCGTGCTGTACATCGCGTACGACACCATCATGACCGTCCGGACCGGCCAGACGCTGGGCAAGAGGCTGCTGCACCTCCGCGTGGCCAACCTGGACAACGGCGCCACGCCCTCCGTGCAGAACGCGCTGATGCGCGCGGCGGTGCTGTGGATCCCCTTCGCCTTCTGCTGCGCCTGCGTGTGGACCGCCATCGCGGGCGGCTGGAGCTTCTTCGACCGGCCCTACAAGCAGGGCCTGCACGACAAGGCGGCCAAGACGGTCGTCGTCAGCACCAGGTGAGGCCGCGGGCGGGCCGCTCAGGCCGCCCGCTCGCGCACCGGCTCCTGGGCCGGCGCGGTCTTCGACGCCCGTACGGGTTCCCGCGGCGCGGGCTGCTCGACGGCGGCCTGGCGCCGCTGGGGCAGCGGTACCGTCATGGCGACCAGCAGCCCCAGGGCCAGGGCCGCGACGGCGATGACGGCGATCCAGGCACCCGAACTCGTCTGCGACAGCAGCAGCATGGCGAGGGTCGAGAAGATCACGGTGCACGCGCCGTAGGCGAGCTGTGCGGCAGTCGGACGGGGCATGGCCATCATGTCCTCGGAAGTGGGGGTCCACGGGGGTGTCGTCCTGGCATGGCGCCGGCTTCCGGGCGTCTGCCGACCGACATTCTCTCCCGCAGGGTGCCCGAGCGGAACGCGCGGTAAGCGTGACCTGCTCAACAAGGGCGGTGCACGGGGGGCGCACGGAGTCATGACGTCCACGGAGTGGACGGGGCACGCGCCCGAGGGCCCGGCCCCGGAGCTTCGGGACAACCGTTTGGTTGTTCGTAAAACGAACGTCGACTCCGCATAGTGCACTTGACTTGTCCAAGTCAAGGTCTGTCTTTTCCGGTGAACCTCTAGTCAAATGTCGTCACTTGACTACACGCGTTGATCACGCGCGCTTGCGGACCGCACCTACCCCCTTCCCTTCCGCACGCGCGAACGCGGGGGAGGAAAGCAAGTGACCAGTAGACCCTGGACGTTCAGAGCAGCCGCCATCTCAGTGGCGCTCGCGGCGGCCACCGCCACCGTCACCGCCTCGACGTACGCGGTGGCCGACGACGCCTCCGCACCCCGGTCCACCACCGTGGACCGGCACGACCCGGCGGACCGTCACCACGACGGGCACGACCTCGAAGGCCCTCTGAGCAAGACCCAGGAGGCGCAGCGCCAGGAAGCCCTCAAGCAGGTCATATCCGGCAAGACCAAGGTCAAGAACCGCGAGGGTTCCAAGGTCGTCCAGCTCGCGAGCAAGAAGGGCGACAACAAGTACGTCGAGCTCGGCCGCGAGAAGACCGACAAGATATTCACGATCCTGGTCGAGTTCGGCGACCAGGTCGACAGCCGCTACGGCGGCACCCCGGGACCGCTGCACAACACGATCCCCAAGCCCGACCGCAAGAAGGACAACTCCACGGCCTGGCGGGCCGACTACGACCAGGAGTACTTCCAGGACCTGTACTTCGGGTCCGGCAAGGGCGTCGACTCCGTCAAGACGTACTACGAGAAGCAGTCCTCGGGCCGCTACTCGGTCGCCGGTGAGGTCTCCGACTGGGTCAAGGTGCCCTACAACGAGGCCCGTTACGGCAACAACGCCTGCGGCGACACCAACTGCCCGAGCGTGTGGAACGTCGTCAGCGACGGTCTGAACGCCTGGGTCGCCCAGCAGAAGGCGGCCGGCCGCACCGACGCCCAGATCAAGGCGGACGTGGCGCGGTTCGACGAGTGGGACCGCTACGACTTCGACGGCGACGGCGACTTCAACGAGCCCGACGGCTACATCGACCACTTCCAGATCGTGCACGCGGGCGAGGACGAGTCCGCGGGCGGCGGCGCCCAGGGCACCGACGCGATCTGGGCGCACCGCTGGTACGCCTTCGGCACCGACGCCGGCGCCACCGGCCCGGCGAACAACAAGCTCGGCGGCGCGAAGATCGGCGATACCGGCATCTGGGTCGGCGACTACACCGTCCAGCCGGAGAACGGCGGACTCGGCGTCTACGCCCACGAGTACGGCCACGACCTCGGTCTGCCGGACCACTACGACACCGCGGGCGGCGAGAACTCCACGGGCTTCTGGACGCTGATGTCGTCCGGTTCCTGGCTGGGCACCGGCAAGAACGAGATCGGTGACCTGCCCGGCGACATGACCGCCTGGGACAAGCTCCAGCTCGGCTGGCTGAACTACGACAAGGCCAAGGCCGGCGTCAACTCCTGGCACAAGCTGGGCGTGGCGGAGTACAACACCAAGCACAAGCAGGCTCTGGTCGTCGACCTGCCCAAGAAGGCGGTCACCACCGAGATCGTCACGCCCGCCGAGGGCAAGACGCAGTGGTGGAGCGGCAGCGGTGACAACCTCAAGAACACCCTGACGCGTCCGGTCGACCTCACCGGCAAGTCCAAGGCGCAGCTGACCCTCGACGGCTGGTACGACATCGAGGCCAACTACGACTACCTCTACACCGAGGTCTCGACCGACGGCGGCGCCAACTGGACCGCCCTCGACGGCACGGTGGACGGCCAGCCGATCCCGCGCGACGGCAGCGACAAGCCGGTCCTGACCGGCACGGTCGACGGCTACAAGAAGCTCGCCTTCTCGCTGGACGCCTACGCGGGCAAGAAGATCGACCTGCGCTTCCGCTACCAGACCGACGGCGGCGTGGCCCAGAAGGGCTTCGCGGCCGACTCGATCACGGTGACCGCCGACGGCACGCCGGTCTTCTCCGACAACGCCGAGAGCGCGGACGCCGCGTGGAAGGCCACCGGCTTCTCCCGCATCGGCGCGTCCTTCACCAAGGACTACGCGCAGTACTACATCGCCGAGAACCGCCAGTACGTGTCGTACGACAAGACGCTGAAGACGGGTCCGTACAACTTCGGCTTCACGGCGCGTCCCGACTGGGTGGAGCACTACGCGTACCAGAACGGCCTGCTGATCTGGAAGTGGGACACCTCCCAGGCGGACAACAACACCAGCCAGCACAAGGGCACCGGTCTGGTCCTGCCGATCGACTCGCACCCGGACGCGCTGAAGTGGGCCGACGGCACGCTGATGCGCAACCGCATCCAGGCCTACGACTCGCCGTTCAGCCTCTACCGCACCGACGGCATGACGCTGCACAAGGCGGACGTGGCGAAGTACATCCCGGGCTCGAAGGGCGTCTCGGTCTTCAACGACCGCAAGAACGACTACTACGACGAGTCGAACCCGACCGCGGGTGTCAAGATCACTGACACCAACACGAAGATCAAGATCCTCAAGGAGGCCAAGAACGGCTCGACCATCGAGCTGGAGGTCGGCCCCGCGGGTAGGTAATCCGCATCCTTGCAGGTCAGAACATGATCGGCGGTGACCCACTGGCGGGTCACCGCCGATCCGTGTTTAGGTGCGTCCTGTGGCTCTCTTATTGACACCGACCGACACGGGGGGATGAGCGCATGGCCGCAGGAGGCTTCTGCAAGCTGCCGAACGGCACGGTGGTGGTGGCGCTGAACCTGCCCAGCCCCGCCGCCGACAGCCCCGGGGCGGTCCGCGTCCTCGTCCACTCCGTGAACCGCGCGCGGGCCCTGACCAGGCTCCGCAACCTCGGTCTGCGGTCGGTCTACCTGCGCGGCAACGCCGCCCCGCCCACCCCGGACGAGATCACGGCCGTGCTGCACCACCCCGACGGCCTCATATGGCGCACGGCCCCCGACAACGGTGTCGCGACGGCCCCGGAGCTGGTCCAGGAGCTGTGGCGCCCGATCAGGTCCCTGCTGCGGCGTCCGCCGGCCCGGACCTGACCCGGCCCGGGCCCGCCGAGGCCCGGACTACTGCACGACCGGCTTGCCCGACAGCTCCACGCCCGCCGCGCGCAGCTCCTCCAGCGCCCGGTCCGTCGTCTCCTGCGCCACCCCGGCCGTCAAATCCAGCAGCACCTGGGTGCGAAAGCCCTCGCGGGCGGCGTCCAGGGCCGTGGCCCGTACGCAGTGGTCCGTGGCGATGCCGACCACGTCGACCTCGGTGATCTCGCGCGAGCGCAGCCAGTCGGCCAGCGCGGTGCCGTTCTCGTCGGTGCCCTCGAAGCCGCTGTAGGCCGCCGAGTACGCCCCCTTGTCGAAGACGGCGTCGATGGAGCCGGAGGCGACCGCCGGCGCGAAGTTCGGGTGGAATCCGACGCCCTCCGTGCCGGCCACGCAGTGCGCGGGCCAGGAGTGCACGAAGTCGGGGCTGGCGGAGAAGTGCCCGCCCGGGGCGATGTGGTGGTCCCGGGTGGCCACGACGTGCCGGTAGCCGGAACCGGCCGCCTGCCCGACCAGCTCGGTGATGGCGGCGGCCACGTCGGCACCGCCGGACACCGCGAGGCTGCCCCCCTCGCAGAAGTCGTTCTGCACGTCTACGACGATCAAGGCGCGGCGCATGGTCGGCATCCTTCGGCTATGGGGTCGGCGGGCCCGGCCGGTGGACGGCCGAGCCGGGGAGCGGGGACGGGAGGAGGGGAGAGGGGACGGGTCGGCGCGTCACGGCACACCGCTATTGGCTACCCGAGGTGCCGTGCACGTACTCCGTGGGAAGCACGGGCTCCCCGCGCGAGAGCTGCGTGGCCGACATCGGCAGGCCCGCGCGCGCGGTGATGTGCCGCTCCCGTGCCGCGTCCAGCGGCTCGCGCGCCACGACCTCGCCGCCCTTGACCAGCTCCACCAGCAGCTGCCGGCCGGCCAGCTCGCCCGGCACGGGACCGGTCCCGACGACCTCGGCCTCCGCGATGCCGTGGGCGTCCAGCCGCCGCGCCGCCCACTTGCGCCCGCCGACCGACGTCTTGCCGCCGCTGGACTTCTTCGCCACCGCCACCAGCGGCGCGTCCGGGGCGTCGGACCCGGCCCGGGCCACCAGCTTGTAGACCATCGAGGACGTGGGGTGGCCGGAGCCGGTGACCAGCTGCGTGCCCACGCCGTAGGCGTCCACCGGCGCCGCCGCCAGGGAGGCGATGGCGTACTCGTCGAGGTCGGAGGTGACGACGATCTTCGTGCCGGTGGCGCCCAGCTCGTCCAGCTGCCGGCGCACCCGGTGCGCCACCAGCAGCAGGTCCCCGGAGTCGATCCGCACCGCGCCCAGCCCGGTCCCGGCGACCTCCACGGCCGTACGGACCGCCTCGGCGACGTCGTAGGTGTCCACCAGCAGCGTCGTGCCCCGGCCCAGCGTCTCCACCTGCGCGCGGAAGGCGTCCCGCTCGCTGTCGTGCAGCAGGGTGAAGGCGTGCGCGGAGGTGCCGACCGTGGGGATCCCGTAGCGGAACCCCGCGGCCAGGTCCGAGGTGGTCGCGAAGCCGCCGACGTAGGCGGCCCGGGAGGCGGCCACCGCGGCCAGCTCGTGGGTGCGCCGGGCGCCCATCTCGATCAGCGGCCGCTCGCCCGCGGCGGCCGACATCCGCGAGGCCGCCGCGGCGATCGCCGAGTCGTGGTTGAGGATCGACAGGATCACCGTCTCCAGCAGGACGCACTCGGCGAAGGTGCCCTCGACCCGCATGATCGGCGAGCCCGGGAAGTACACCTCGCCCTCGGGGTAGCCCCAGATGTCCCCGCCGAAGCGGTAGCCGGACAGCCACTCCAGCGTCCGCCCGTCGACGATCTCCCGCTCCTGGAGGAAGCTGAGGACGGCCGGGTCGAAGCGGAAGTTCTCCACCGCGTCCAGCACCCGCCCGGTGCCCGCCACGACGCCGTAGCGGCGCCCCTCCGGCAGCCGCCGGGTGAAGACCTCGAACACGCTGCGCCGCTCGGCCGTGCCCGCCGCCAGGGCGGCGCGCAGCATCGTCAGCTCGTACTGGTCCGTGAAGAGCGCCGTCGACGGGACATCCACCGGCAGCGAAAGGTCCGCTGTGTTCATGGGAAGGAGCGTACCCCCATTTCGTCAATCTGACGATTGCAGGTCCGCGGTCGCCGATCGCCTTGCGGCCAGGCCCGTTTGTGCGACCACCCCCCTCGGGTGGCAGCATGGGCAGTGTGACGTCACCCGCGCCCCTGGAGATCGAACGCACCGAGTCGGCGGAGGAGGTCTTCGCCGTACCCGAGCCGGACCTCCCGTGGGTCACGATCGTCCACAACGACCCGGTCAACCTCATGAGCTACGTGACGTACGTGTTCCAGACGTACTTCGGCTACTCCAAGGACAAGGCCACCAAGCTCATGCTCGACGTCCACCACAAGGGCCGGGCGGTCGTCTCCAGCGGCAGCCGCGAGGAGATGGAGCGCGACGTGCAGGCCATGCACGGCTACGGCCTGTGGGCCACCCTCCAGCAGGACCGCAAGTAGCCAGCACCCCGCCCAGCAGCGAAAAGGCGTTCATGCCCGGAACCTTCGAACCGCTCCCCGGCGGCGGCGCGGCCGTCGCCCTCGACGACGTCGAGATCTCCATCATCCGGTCCCTGGCCGTCCAGCTCCTGGAGCTGATCGGCCCCGGCCCCGCCGAGGACGCCTCCGCCGATCCGCTCGCCGGGCTGTTCGCCGAGGGCCCGAGCGAGCCGCCCTCCGACCCGGTGCTCAGGCGCCTGTTCCCGGACGCCTACGGCGACCCCGAGCAGTCCGCCTCGCCGCGCGACGCCGAGGAGCAGCGCGCGTACTCCGCCGAGTTCCGCCGCTACACGGAGAACGACCTGCGCGCCGGCAAGCGGGACAACGCCCTCGCCGTGGTGCGCTCGCTGGACGCGCTGTCCTCCGCCTCGGCCGGCGAGGGCGGGGCGGTGCTGAAGCTGTCCCCGCAGGAGTCGCAGCAGTGGCTGGGCGCCCTGAACGACCTGCGGCTGGCCATCGGCTCGCGCCTGGAGATCACCGACGAGGAGGACAGCGACCTCCTCTTCCGCCTCCCGGACGAGGACCCGCGCAAGCCCATGGTCATGGCCTATCTGTGGCTGGGCGGACTGCAGGAAACGCTGGTCACGACGCTGATGCCCTGATGCGTGCGGGTTCGGTGACCGTCGGGTGACGGCGCGGTGTTCGCTCAGAGGACACTCAAATCCGGATAACGATCGCGTCACCGCACCCGCCCTCTATGACCCCTTCAGGTGCTCTTTGTCCGGTTCTTCCTGTGCAGTGCGCCACATCGCCCACCTGTGATCAGTGTTGCGGCCGTGATAAATCTTCACGACCGCCCGGCGAGCACCACCCGAATGTTCGGCCGGGTGCGCCACCGAGCCGGCGACCGCCGGCCAGGCACGAGCGGGCTCGCGGGCTCGCTCAACTCCATCATTTCCGGGGGGATCGAAACCCGATCCGAGGCCGACGAGAGGCCCGGGTCGGCATGGAGAAAGGCGCACCACACATGACCTCTGCGAAGGTCGACACGGAAAACGTGCCCGAAGAGGGGTACGAGCGGGGACTCGGCAGTCGCCAGGTCCAGATGATCGCGATCGGCGGCGCCATCGGCGTCGGCCTGTTCATGGGTGCCGGAGCGAACATCGCCAAGGCGGGACCCAGCATCATCCTCATGTACGCCCTCGCGGGCGTCGTGATCTTCTTCATCATGCGGGCCCTGGGCGAGCTGCTCCTCTACCGGCCCGTCTCCGGCTCCTTCGCCGAGTACGCGCGCGAGTTCCTCGGCCCGTTCTTCGGATTCGTCACGGGCTGGACCTACTGGCTCATGTGGGTGGTCACCGGCATGGCCGAGCTCACGGCCGCCGCCATCTACATCCACTTCTGGTTCCCGGAGATCCCGCAGTGGGTCAGCGCCCTGGTGTTCCTGGTGGTGCTCTTCGGCGTCAACCTGATCTCCGTCAAGATCTTCGGCGAGGTCGAGTTCTGGTTCTCGATGATCAAGGTCACGGCCATCATCGGCATGATCGTCATCGGCCTCGGCGTGCTCACCCTCGGCTTCTCCGACGCCGGTGACACCGCCACCGTCTCCAACCTCTGGTCGCACGGCGGCTTCTTCCCCAACGGCATCGGCTCCAGCCTGATGACCCTCCAGGGCGTCATGTTCGCCTACCTCGCCGTCGAGCTCGTCGGCGTCACCGCGGGCGAGTCCGAGAACCCCGAGAAGACCCTGCCCAAGGCCATCAACACCCTGCCCTGGCGCATCATCGTCTTCTACGTCGGCGCCCTGCTGGTCATCCTCTCCGTCGTGAAGTGGACCGAGTTCTCCGCCGGCGAGAGCCCCTTCGTGCACGCCTTCGGCAAGATCGGCATCCCGCTCGCCGCGGGCATCGTCAACTTCGTCGTGCTCACCGCGGCCCTGTCGTCCTGCAACTCCGGTATGTACTCCACCGGCCGCATGCTGCGCGACCTGGCCGCCAATAGCGAAGCCCCGCAGGCGTTCGGCAGGCTCAACGCCCGCAAGACGCCCGCCGTCGGCATCACCGTCTCCGTGGCCCTCATGGGCATCGGCGTCGTGCTGAACTACGTCGTCCCGGAGAAGGCGTTCCTCTACGTCACCTCCGTCGCCACCGCGGCCGGCATCTGGACCTGGATGATGATCCTCGTCAGCCACATCCGCTACCGCGCGGCGGTCGACGCGGGCCGGCTGCGCGCCTCGGCCTTCCCGGCCCCCGGCGGCGCCCTGTTCAGCTGGGTCGCGCTCCTCTTCCTCATCGGCGTGACCTGCATGATCGCCTACGACAAGGACGCCCGGGTCTGCCTGTACGTCGCCGCCGGCTGGGCCGTCGCCCTCGGCATCGGCTGGGCGGTCCTCAAGCGCCGCAACCCGCAGCTCACCGAGCGCCGCGACCCGGAGTTCGAGCAGGTCGGCTGACCATCCGGCAGGACGCCCGCCGCAGGGAGTACTCGTGGCACTCCCTGCGGCCGCCGCTCAGGGTGTCCGGCATACGGGCCGTTCCGTACCAACCCTCGGTACGGAACGGCCCTTCTGCTTATCCTTGCCCGCATGCTGACCATCACCCAGGCCCTCGTCGACCAGATCGTCGCCCACGCGCGCAAGGACCACCCCGACGAGGCGTGCGGCGTCGTCGCGGGTCCGGCCGGCTCCGACCGCCCGGAGCGCTTCATCCCCATGCTGAACGCGGCCATGTCGCCCACGTTCTACGAGTTCGACTCCGGTGATCTGCTCAGGCTCTACCGCGACATGGACGACCGCGACGAGGAGCCGGTGGTGATCTACCACTCCCACACCGCCACCGAGGCCTACCCCTCGCGCACCGACATCTCCTACGCCAACGAGCCCGGCGCCCACTACGTCCTGGTCTCCACCGCCGACACCGACGGGGCCGGCCCGTTCCAGTTCCGCTCCTTCCGGATCGTCGAGGGCCAGGTCACCGAGGAGGACGTCGAGATCGTCGAGGCCTACTGATCCCGGCCCAGGAAGCGCTGATCTCGACATGTGGATGAATAGCGTCCGAAGAGTGGGATCACACTCCGGAAGCCGGACCGGGAATCGATACGATGAGCCCATGGTTCTCCACGACGTGAGCGAAAAGACGCCGGGCGATCTGCTCGTGGCGCGGCTGCACGTCGACCTGTGCAGGCTCGCCAGCGCCATCTGTTGACGCACCCTGACGCCGTACGGCCGTGAGCCGCGGCGAAACGCTCCGCCCGCGTACGACCACGCACCCCCGCGCCGCCGCGCGCCACTCACCCGACGACACCATCCGACAGGAGCCCCAGGCCATGGCCATCGAGGTCCGCATCCCGACCATCCTCCGCACCTACACCGACGGCCAGAAGGCGGTGGAGGGCACCGGGGACACCCTCGCCGAGCTGTTCAACGACCTCGAGACCCGGCACGCGGGCATCCAGGCCCGCATCGTGGACGGCGACCAACTGCGCCGCTTCGTCAACGTCTACCTCAACGACGAGGACGTCCGCTTCCTCGACGGCATCAACACCAAGCTGTCGGACGGCGACAACGTCACGATCCTGCCGGCCGTCGCCGGCGGCATGGCCTGATCGACGATGCGCTACGACTCCCCCCTGGCCGCGGTCGGCAACACCCCCCTGGTGCGCCTGCCGCGGCTGTCGCCGTCCGCCGACGTCCGCATCTGGGCGAAGCTGGAGGACCGCAACCCGACCGGCTCGGTCAAGGACCGCCCCGCCCTGCACATGATCGAGCAGGCGGAGAAGGACGGCCGGCTGACCCCGGGCTGCACCATCCTCGAGCCGACGTCGGGCAACACCGGCATCTCCCTGGCCATGGCGGCCAAGCTCAAGGGCTACCGCATCGTGTGCGTGATGCCGGAGAACACCTCGCAGGAACGCCGGGACCTGCTGGGCATGTGGGGCGCGGAGATCATCTCCTCCCCGGCCGCGGGCGGCTCCAACACCGCCGTGCGCGTCGCCAAGGAGCTCTCGGCCGAGCACCCCGACTGGGTGATGCTCTACCAGTACGGCAACCCGGACAACGCCGGCGCCCACTACGCCACGACCGGCCCGGAGATCCTCACCGACCTGCCGTCCGTCACCCACTTCGTCGCCGGACTCGGCACCACCGGCACCCTCATGGGCGTCGGCCGCTACCTGCGCGAGCACAAGCCGGACGTCCGGATCATCGCCGCCGAACCGCGCTACGACGACCTGGTCTACGGCCTGCGCAACCTCGACGAGGGCTTCGTCCCCGAGCTCTACGACGAGTCCGTCCTCACCAGCCGCTTCTCCGTCGGCTCCGCCGACGCGGTCACCCGCACCCGCGAGCTGCTCCAGCAGGAGGGCATCTTCGCCGGCGTCTCCACCGGCGCCGCGCTGCACGCCGCGATCGGCGTCGGCAGGAAGGCCGTCAAGGCCGGCGAACCGGCCGACATCGTCTTCGTCGTCGCCGACGGCGGCTGGAAGTACCTCTCGACCGGTGTCTACACCGCGGCCACCACCGAGGAAGCCATCGACACCCTCCAGGGCCAGCTCTGGGCGTAGCACGGCTGCCCGAGGGCCGGAGCCGGCAGCGGCTCCGGCCCTTTGCGCTCCTCATCCGGCCAGGTAGCGCACCCGCTCACTTGGCCAGATAGCGCACCCGGTCCCACAGCGCCGGGTCCACCACGCCGATCCGGCGGCGAAAACCCCGCACCGGCACCTCGCGCAGCTCGTCCGTCTCCAGGAAACTCGCCCGGCCCCGCGCGTCACCGACCGAGCCGGGCGGCAACGGGATCACCCCCGCACGCTCGTCGCGGAACCGCGTGGTGATCTTCACGACCGTGGCCCGCTCACCGCGCACCGCCAGCACCAGGCAGGGCCGGTCCTTGCTGCGCGGCTCGTCCTCGTAGGGCACCTCGGCCCACCAGATCTCCGCCGCCCGCGGCCGGCCCGCCGGCGCGGTGCCCGGTCGCCTCGTGCGGTCCCGCCGCTTCGGCGGCCGCCGGCTGCGCCCCCAGCCGTCGACGAGCGTGGCGACGAGCGCGAGCAGTACCACCGCGGCGAGCGCCAGCCACCAGGACGTGTCCATACTGAGACGTTACCGGCGCCACGCCTGTCGCGCGCCCCCCTCACCAGGATCACCTCCGGCCCTGCCAGCCGAACCGGTGACAGCACAGGTGAGTTCGCCCACAACAGGCCTTGGCGGAGGAGCTGCCGGAGGATTCGCGCCGTACGCTCGACGGACCGCACGACCCCCGACGCCCCTCACCGAATCGTCCCGCCAGCGGAGGTTTCTGCTTCATGAAGCTCACCGTCGTCGGCTGCTCGGGGTCGTTCCCGTCCGCGGAATCGGCCTGCTCGAGCTACCTCGTCGAGGCCGACGGCTTCCGGCTGCTTCTCGACATGGGCAACGGTGCCCTCGGCGAGCTGCAGCGCCACTGCGGTCTCTACGACCTCGACGCGATCTTCCTCAGCCACCTGCACGCCGACCACTGCATCGACATGTGCGCGTACTTCGTCGCGCGCTACTACCGCCACGACGGCGGCCGCTGCGATCCGCTCCCCGTCTTCGGGCCCGAGGGCACGGAGCACCGGCTGACCACCGCCTACGCGGACACCCCCTCCGCCTCCTCGATGAGCGAGGTCTTCGACTTCCACACGGTCAAGCCGTCCACGTTCGAGATCGGCCCCTTCACGGTGCACACCGAGCGGGTGGCCCACCCCGTGGAGGCGTACGGCATCCGCATCGAGCACGGCGGCCGGGTCCTGACGTACTCCGGCGACACCGGCGTGAGCCCCGCCCTGGACGAACTGGCCCGGGACAGCGACCTGTTCCTGTGCGAGGCGGCGTTCACGCACGGCAAGGAGAACATCCCCGACCTGCACCTCAACGGCCGCGAGGCGGGGGAGACGGCGGCCCGGGCCGGCGCCCGCCGCCTGGTCCTCACCCATGTCCCGCCGTGGACGGACCCCCAGGTCAACCTCGCCGACGCCCGCGAGGTGTACGACGGCCCGGTGAGCCTCGCCGCACCCGGGCGGACGTACGAGATCTGAGGACCCGGCGCACGCGAAAGGCCCCGGAACCCGCTCGGGTTCCGGGGCCTTCAGCCGTCAGCGGGCTACTTCGCCTCGGCCTTCTGCAGCTCGGCGAGTTCCTCGTCCGACTCCCGGCCCGGCGTGGGCAGGTTGAACTTGACGATCGCGAAGCGGAAGACCACGTAGTAGAGCGCCGCGAAGCACAGTCCGACCAGGGCCAGGCCCCAGGGGTTGGTCGCGATGCCGAGGTTGAGGAAGTAGTCCACCGCACCGGCCGAGAAGCCGAAACCGTCCTTCATGCCGAGGGCCCAGGTCAGGGCCATCGAGACACCGGTGAGCACGGCGTGGATCGCGTACAGCACCGGCGCGATGAACATGAAGGTGAACTCGATCGGCTCGGTGACACCGGTGACGAACGAGGTCAGCGCCAGGGAGAACATCATGCCGCCGACGACCTTGCGGCGCTCGGGCCGGGCGCAGTGCACGATCGCCAGGCAGGCGGCCGGCAGGGCGAACATCATGATCGGGAAGAAGCCGGTCATGAACTGCCCGGCGGTCGGGTCACCGGCGAGGAAGCGCGCGATGTCGCCGCTCTTGCCCTCGTAGGTACCGGCCTGGAACCAGGGGAAGGAGTTCAGCAGGTGGTGCATGCCGATCGGGATCAGCGCACGGTTGGCGACACCGAAGATGCCCGCGCCGACGGCACCGGAACCGACCAGCCACTCACCGAAGTTGTGCAGACCCGTGCCGAGGACCGGCCAGATGTAACCGAAGACGATGCCGATGATCAGACCCGCGAAGGCCGACAGGATCGGCACCAGACGGCGGCCACCGAAGAAGCCGGCCCAGTCGGGCAGCTTCGTGCGGTAGAAGCGCTGGTAGAGCAGGGCCACCACGAGGCCCATGACCACACCGCCGAGGACCTTGGCGTCCACCGGCGCGTCCGTCATCACGACCTTGCCGTCGACGACCTTCGCGACCTGGGGCAGGTTCTTGTCGGTGAAGGTGGCCAGCACGTTCTTGAAGACCAGGTAACCGACCACGGCGGCCAGCGCCGTCGAGCCGTCCGACTTCTTGGCGAAGCCGATCGCGATGCCCACGGCGAACAGCAGCGCCATGTTGTCGAGGATCGCGTTGCCGCCGGCCGCCATGAAACCGGCGATCTTCGTGATGAAGGCGGGGAACGACTCGCGCCCGAGCATGTCGGTGTTGCCGAGCCGGACCAGCAGGGCGGCGGCGGGCAGCACGGCGACCGGCAGCATGAGGCTGCGGCCGATGCGCTGCATGACGGCCATCACGGCCGAGCCCTTGCTCGGGCTCGCGGGCGCGGCTGTGTCTGTGGACATGAACTTCCTCCAGGGGGCACGGCGCCGCCCAGGAAGCATGAGAAGGGGGACGGCGGCGTCTCAAAGAAAGGGTGACGCGGTGACCACCGCGCGACCTCCACCAGTGAGTGGTGTAGACCAGTTGTAGCACGGTAGGCCGAACGAGTGGAACCCGCCAATTCCGCCCGCTGCGGGGATCACGCCTTGGCGCTGTCCTCCACGTCCTCCTCGGGCTCCCGCCCCGGGGTCCTCAAGTCGAACTTCGTGATCGCGAACCGGAAGATCACGTAGTAGACCAGCGCGAACGCCAACCCGATCGGAACGATCAGCCACGGCCGCGTGGCCAGATTCCAGTTGATGACGTAGTCGATCAGCCCCGCCGAGAAGCTGAACCCGTCGTGCACACCCAGCCCCCACGTCACCGCCATCGACACACCCGTCAGCAGCGCGTGCACCACGTACAGCACCGGCGCGACGAACAGGAACGAGTACTCGATCGGCTCCGTGATGCCCGTGACGAACGACGTCAGCGCCACCGACAGCATCAGACCGCCGACCTCCTTGCGCCGCGCCGGCCGCGCGCAGTGCGTGATCGCCAGAGCCGCCGCCGGCAGCGCGAACATCATGATCGGGAAGAACCCCGACGTGAACTGACCCGCATCCGGGTCACCCGCCAGGAACATGTTGATGTCACCGTGCACCACCGTCCCGTCCGGCTTCGTGAACGAACCGAACTGGAACCAGATGGGCACGTTCAGGAACTGGTGCAGCCCCACCACCAGCAACGCCCGGTTCGCCACCCCGAACACGCCCGCACCCCACGCGTCCAGGCCGTCCATCCAGTCGCTGAAGCTCTCCAGCGCGTCACCGATCGGCGGCCACACCCACAGGCACAACGCCGCGAACGCGATCGCGACGAACGCCATGATGATCGGCACCAGCCGCCGCCCGTTGAAGAACCCCAGCCAGTCCACCAGCCGCGTCCGGTGGAAACGCGCCCAGAAGAACGCCGCCAGCAACCCCATGACGATCCCGCCGAACACCCCCGGATTCTGGAACGCGAACGCCGTCACCTCGCGGCCGCCGTCCGTCACCTGGCACCCCACGTTGGGCACCGCGACCGACCCTTCCGGACAGTCCTCCGGGAACTGCCGCAGCACCGTGAAGTACACGAGGAACCCGGCCACCGCCGCCAGCGCCGTCGAACCGTCCGACTTCTTCGCCATCCCGATCGCGACACCCACACAGAACAGCAGCGGCAGACCCAGCGCACTGTCCAGCAGCGCACCGCCCGCCCCCACCATCACCTTCGAGACGTTCGTCCAGCCCAGCCCGTCGTCCCCGAACACGTCCGGCTGCCCCAGCCGGTTGAGGATGCCCGCCGCCGGCAGCACCGCGATCGGCAGCTGCAGACTCCGGCCCATCTTCTGCAACCCCTGGAACAACCGGTTCCAGCGAGCACGCCCCGGACTCACCGCCGCCTCCGAAGCGGCCGGGCTGTCGGCACTCATTCCGCTCCCCTTCGCCGAGAGACTTTTGTCGAGAGACGCACTCGTGGTGTAGACCAGTCGAACGGACGGTCGCGCAGACGTGACGCCATCCTTCGGCACACACGACACGACCGCTCGCGAAGATGGGCCAACTGTGGGTTACTGCGACAAAGCGGTTCGGATCAGGGAGAACGAAGATGGCCAGCAAGGCTGAGAAGATCGTTGCCGGGCTCGGCGGCATCGACAACATCGAGGAAGTCGAAGGCTGCATCACGCGCCTGCGCACCGAGGTCGTGGACCCCACCAAGGTCGACGAGACCGCCCTGAAGGCCGCCGGCGCCCACGGCGTCGTCAAGATGGGCAGCGCCATCCAGGTCGTCATCGGCACCGACGCCGACCCCATCGCGGCGGAGATCGAAGACATGATGTGACGCACGGGGCCGCCGCCCCGGCAACGCCCCCGGCAGCCACACCCAAGAGGCCCCTCCCACCGCGGGAAGGGCCTCTTCCGCACCTCCCGATAGGCTCAGCCGCATGTCTCGAATCGACGGCCGCACCCCCCAGCAGCTCCGCCCCATCACCATCGAGCGCGGCTGGAGCAAGCACGCCGAAGGCTCCGTCCTCGTCTCCTTCGGCGACACCAAGGTCTTCTGCACCGCCTCCGTCACCGAAGGCGTCCCCCGCTGGCGCAAGGGCAGCGGAGAAGGCTGGGTCACCGCCGAATACTCCATGCTGCCCCGCGCCACCAACACCCGCGGCGACCGCGAATCCGTCCGCGGCAAGATCGGCGGCCGCACCCACGAGATCAGCCGCCTCATCGGCCGCTCCCTGCGCGCCGTCATCGACTACAAGGCCCTCGGCGAGAACACCATCGTCCTCGACTGCGACGTCCTCCAGGCCGACGGCGGCACCCGCACCGCCGCCATCACCGGCGCCTACGTCGCCCTCGCCGACGCCGTCGCCTGGGCCCAGCGCAAGAAGCTCGTCAAAGCCGGCCGCCGGCCCCTCACCGGCACCGTCTCCGCCGTCTCCGTCGGCATCGTCGGCGGCATCCCCCTCCTCGACCTCTGCTACGAGGAAGACGTCAAGGCCGACACCGACATGAACGTCGTCTGCACCGGCGACGGCCGCTTCGTCGAGGTCCAGGGCACCGCCGAAGCCGAACCCTTCGCCCGCGACGAACTCAACGCCCTCCTCGACCTCGCCGTCACCGGCTGCACCGAGCTCGCCGCACACCAGCGCACCGCGCTCGACACCCTCCTCGAAAAGTAAAGGACGCGCCAAGAACGGTGCTCGGCCCGGGCAACCAGGCCGAGCACACCCGCGTCTGAAGGAGTACGGGCGCACGGCTCACCCTGTGCGCCCGGCCAGCCACCGGGCCCGACCGGCCCGTCGAACGAGAGGGACCGTTCCATGGCCGCGAGCCGCCGACGCCGCACCGCAGCCGTCGCCGCCACCCTGGCGGCCGTCGCGCTGACCGCCGGACTCACCACCGGCTGCGCCGCCGTCGACAAGGCACTGGACTGCGTCCAGACCGCCGACGCCATCGCCGACAGCGTCACGGAACTCCAGCAGGCCGTCGACAACGCCGCGAACGACCCGGCACAGCTCGACGCATCCCTCGACTCCATCGACAAGAACCTCGGCCGCATCGGCGACAAGACCGACAACGCCGACGTCGGCAAGGCCGTGGACGACCTGAACAAGGCCGTCGACAACGTCCGCACCTCCCTCGGCAACGGCGACGAGACCCCGGACATCAGCCCGGTCACCGACGCCGCGGGCGAGCTGACGAAGGTCTGCACGCCGTGAGCTGCGCCGACTGAACCCACTGCGGCCCCTCGCGTGCCGGGTATCCGTCGTCGGGCGGGTGCGGGTCCGCGGGGGCCGATCACGCAGTTCCCCACGCCCCTGACGGCGCGCAATAGTCTGGGGCCCATGAGCCGCCTGATCCTCGCCACCCGCAACGCCGGGAAGATCACCGAACTGCACGCCATCCTCGCCGAAGCCGGACTGCCCCACGAACTCGTCGGCGCCGACGCCTACCCGGACATCCCCGACGTCAAGGAAACCGGCGTCACCTTCGCCGAGAACGCCCTCCTCAAGGCCCACGCCCTGGCCCGGGCCACCGGCCTGCCGGCCGTCGCCGACGACTCGGGCCTGTGCGTCGACGTCCTCAACGGCGCCCCCGGCATCTTCTCCGCCCGCTGGGCCGGCCGCCACGGCGACGACAAGGCCAACCTCGACCTGCTCCTCGCCCAGCTCTCGGACATCGCCGACGAACACCGCCAGGCCCACTTCGCCTGCGCCGCGGCCCTGGCCCTGCCCGACGGCACGGAGCGGGTCGTCGAGGGCCAGCTGCGCGGCGTGCTCCGCCACGCACCGGCGGGCTCGGGCGGCTTCGGCTACGACCCGATCCTCCAGCCGGACGGCGAGACCCGCACCTGCGCGGAACTGACCCCCCAGGAGAAGAACGCGATCAGCCACCGCGGCAAGGCGTTCCGGGCGCTGGTACCGGTGGTGCGTGAGCTGGTGGGCTGACGCATGGAGAAGGGCGCCCACTCACGTGGTGCGCCCTTCCGGATGGGCCCGGTGGGACTCGAACCCACGACACACCGGACCTAAACCGGCGCCCTCTGGCCAGCTGGGGTACGGGCCCACAGCGGTGCCCACTCTACTGGGCTCCGGAGCTCGTCCGACGGCCTCCCCGGCACCATGTGGTGGTGATCGCATGGCAATTCGGACACAGCAGCCGCAGGTTCTGCCGCCGGTCGTCGCTCCAGTCCCCGTTGATGTGATCAACCTCGAGCGTCATGGGATTGCCCTGCCACTCGGGACCGGTGCCGCATCGTGCGCACACCTCCGGGACACCGACAGCTCGAAGCGCGCGGCGCAGCAGTGAGGCCCCGGTCCGGCGCCGACCCTCGTGCCGGACCAGGATCTGCTCGGGCGGCTTGACCGGAACCGTTCCCGGCCTGCCCCGGGCGTGTGCCTGCCCGAGGAAGTGTGTCGTGTCGAGGCGCTCTTGGGCGATCCAGCGCCGCAGCGTCGTCCGCTGCCCGCCGTTGTCCGGCCGGCTCAGGCGGCGCAGCACCTGGGCAAGGGAGGTGGACTCGGCGACCGCGGCCCTCAGTTGTTCGGAGGTGGGACGGGCCCGTCGTCCGCTCATGCGGGACGGCCTTGCGGGCGTCGGGCGCCCCGTCCCCGGTACCTGTCGGTCGTCGCATGGCAGTTGGGGCACAGGAACCGGACGTTGTCGATCCTGTTGTTCCGCCAGTCGCCGTCGATGTGGTCGACCTCCAGGGACAGTGGTTCCCCCAGCCAGAGCGCCCCGGTGCCGCACAAGGCGCAGCGCTCCTCCACGCCCAGCTCCCGCATCGCCCTCCTGAGGCGGGCGCTGGGTACGCGGCAGGCGCGTGGCGAGGTGTCCTGGACGAGGATCTCCTCCGCGGTTCGACGACGCTGGTTGTACCTCATCCGCTCCGTCCGGACCACAGGCACGAAATGCGACGTGTCGATCCCGTACGCCTTGATCCGGCGGCTGATGTGCGTGTGATGTCCGCCCACCACATCGAGTCCGAGATGCCGCAGCACCTCGCACATGTTCGTCGACGCCCCCACCGCCCGCTCGAGGACGGTCCTCGTCCACCGGACCCCCTCCCGCTCGAAGTGCGACACGTCCACGCCGAGCTTCCTCATCCGCTCGGACACGTAGCGTCGCGTCGCACTCTGCGGATCCACCCCCAGCCTCTCCAGCGCCTCCGACAACGACCGAGCCCCCCGAGCCGCTTCCTCCAGCCGCTCCCTGGTGTACGCACTGGCCCCCACGAAACACCCCTCCGTCCCCGACCACCCGTTCGTGGTCTCGCACGGAGTAACGAACCGCTTATCGGACAGTCACGCCCGAAACGCGGAGCGGCTCGTACTGGGGATCTCCGGTACGAGCCGCTCTCGGAACGATCGGTGGGGTCTCAGACGCCTAGGTCCTTGATGATCTTGGCCACGTGGCCGGTCGCCTTGACGTTGTACAGGGCGCGTTCGACCTTGCCCTCCTCGTCCACGATCACCGTGGAGCGGATGACGCCGACCACCGTCTTGCCGTACAGCTTCTTCTCACCGAAGGCGCCGTAGGACTCCAGGACCTGCTTGTCCGGGTCGGCGAGGAGCGTGACCTTCAGGGACTCCTTGTCGCGGAACTTCGCGAGCTTCTCCGGCTTGTCGGGGGAGATGCCGATGACGTCGTACCCCGCGCCGGCCAGCAGCTCCAGGTTGTCCGTGAAGTCGCAGGCCTGCTTCGTGCAGCCGGGGGTGAGGGCGGCCGGGTAGAAGTAGACGATGACCTTGCGGCCCTTGTGGTCCGACAGGGACACCTCGGTGCCGTCGGCGTCGGGGAGGGTGAAGGCGGGGGCCACGTCCCCCGGCTGGAGTCGCTCGCTCATCGGACCAGGGTAACCGGGGGTCCTGACAGTGCGGCGAGCCGTGGAGCTGACAGACTGTCCGGCACAGGCTTGCACAGGCTTCATACCGACTTCGGAGGCGACACGGTGGCGGACACGGCGGACACCAGGACCCCGGCGCAGATCGAGGCGGACATCAGGCGCCGCCGCGCGACCCTGGCCGAGACGCTCGACGAGATCGGGGTGCGGGTGCACCCGAAGACGATCGTCGGGGATGCCAAGGCCAAGGTCGCGTCGAACATCGACCACACCCTCGGGCGGGCCTACGTGGGGGTCAACAAGGCCGTCACCGATGTGCGCGCCCGGTTCGTGGACGAGGACGGGGCGCCCCGCCTGGAGCGCGTGGTGCCCGTCGCGCTCGTCGTGGTGGGTGTGGTGGGGCTGCTCGCGCTGGGCACGCGGCGGCGCAAGGGCTGACCCGACTGCCGACGCGGACCGGGAAGACAGGTAGGTTTCAGGGCGTGAGCGCCAAGAGAAACGAGCACAGCACCCACCCGGACAAGCTGCCCATCCGGATGCTGCACGATCGCGTACTCGTGCGGCAGGAGACCGGTGAGGGCGAGCGGCGTTCCGGTGGCGGCATCCTGATCCCCGCCACGGCGGCGGTGGGCCGGCGGCTGGCCTGGGCCGAGGTCGTCGCGGTGGGGCAGAACGTACGGACGGTGGAGCCGGGCGACCGGGTCCTGTTCGACCCGGAGGACCGGGCCGAGGTCGAGGTGCGGGGCATCGCGTACGTGCTGATGCGCGAGCGCGATCTGCACGCCGTGGCCGCGGACCGGTTCGAGGGGTCGGAGGACTCGACGGGCCTGTACCTGTAGGCCGGCCGGCAGGGCCGTGAAGGGGCCGGTGACCATGGTCACCGGCCCCTTCGGCGTGCCGTTTGCTAGCGTGGAGGGACCCCCGACGAGACGCGCCGTACCGGGCCAAGGCAAAGACGACGCACCGATTCCGTCAGCCCGTCTCCCGGAAGGTGCCCGTCGTGGCCTGGGTTCTGCTCGTCGTCGCCGGTCTGCTCGAGGTGGCGTGGTCCGTCGGCATGAAGTACACCGACGGTTTCACGCGTCCCGTTCCGAGTGTGCTCACCGGCGCCGGGATCGTCGTCAGCATGCTGCTGCTGTCGCAGGCGGCCAAGACCCTGCCCATCGGTACCGCCTACGGCGTGTGGGTGGGGATCGGTGCCGCCGGGGCGGCGGTGTTCGGCATGGCGGTGCTGGGGGAGCCGGCGACCGCCGCCCGGATCTTCTTCGTGTGTCTGCTGCTGGTCGCCGTGGTGGGGCTGAAGGCGACCTCGGGTCACTGACCGCTCGCGCGGCTGACCGGCCCTTCGTGGGGCCTTAGTCGCGGCGGACGGTCTGCGGGACGACGCCCCAGCCGGGGCCGGTCGGGCCGCCGGTGGCGCCGCCGTCGTCCGTGTCGCCGCCGGTCGTGCCGCCGTCGGTGGTGCCGGCGTCGCCGCCGGTGGCCCCGCCGTCGCCGGTGCCGCCGTCCGTGGTGCCGCCGGTGGGGGACTCGCCGCCGGTGGTGCCGTCGGTGGTGCCGCCGGTCTGGCCCTCGTTCTGCCCCTCGGGGGCGCTCGGGCTCTGCTCGGGCGTCTGGCTGCCCTCGTCCTCGCCGCCGGTGGTGCCGTTGTCGTCGGGCTCGCCGGTGGCCGGGTCGGAGGGGGCCGTGGTGCGGGGGATCTCGGTGACGTCGGAGCCGGCCTGGAGGTCGAGGTCGAAGGCCTTGACCGGCTTGCCCTTGAGGGCGTCGCGGGTGAACTGGGCCCAGATCTCGGCGGGCGGTCCGCCCCCGTTGATGCGGGGCAGGCCGAGCGCGCCGTACAGCGGCTTCTGGGCGGCGGTGACGGGGTCCTGGCCCATGACGGAGACGACCACGGCGAGGTCGGGCGTGTAGCCGGCGAACCAGGCGGCCTTGTCCTTCTCGGCGGTGCCGGTCTTGCCGGCGACGGGGCGGCCGGTGGCCTGCGCGGCGGAGGCCGTGCCGTTCTGCACGACGCTCTGGAGGACCTTGGTGGTGGTGTCGGCGGCCTGGCGGCTGACGGCCTGCCGGGTGCGCCGGTCGGGCAGGTCGACGGGGACGCCTCCCTTGGTGACCTTCTCGACGATCGTGTAGGTGCCGTGGCGGCCGTGGTTGGCCAGGGTGGCGTAGGCCTCGGCCATGTCCAGGACGCTGGCGGTGGCCGTGCCGAGCGCGATGGCGGGGCCGTCGGCGAGGTCGGGGGTGGTCTCGGGGATGCCGAGGTCGATGGCGGTCTGCTTGACCTTCTGGGGGCCGACGTCGGCGGCCATCTGCGCGTACACCGAGTTGACGGACTTGTCGGTGGCCTCGGTGACGGTGATGTCGCCGTAGGAGACCTGGTCCTCGTTCTCGGGGGCGTACGGCTGGCCGGTCCAGCCCTGGACGGGGCGCTGGTTGGTGCCGTCGTAGACGGTGTTGGGGGTGATCGTGCGGCCGTCCTGCGTCCGGGAGCCGTTCTCGACGGCCGCGGTGAAGACGAACGGCTTGAAGGTGGAGCCGACCTGGAAGTCGCGGCGGGTGGCGTTGGGGGTGTACTGCTTGACGTAGTCGATGCCGTTGTACATCGCCACGACCTTGCCGGTCTTGGGGTCGACGGCGGCGCCGCCGGCGCGTACGGAGCGGTCGACCTTGTTCTTCTTGTCGAGCTTGCTCATGAGCTTGTCGTCGACGGCCTTGACGAAGGCGTCCTGCTTGGGCTTCTGCAGGGTCGTCGTGATGCGGTAGCCGCCGGCGTCGAGCCTGCTCTCTTCGACGATCTTGTTCTGGACGAGGTGGTCCTTGACGATCCGGACGATGTAGCCGCGCTGGCCGGACATGCCGGTGGAGAGGGTGGACTCCTTCGGCACGGGGAACTTCATGCCGGTCCGCTCCGACTGGCTGAGCCAGCCCTTCTTGACCATGCCGTCCAGGGTGTAGTTCCAGCGGGCCTCGGCGGCCTTGCGGTTCTCGGGGTGGGCGACGACGTCGTACTGGCTGGGGGCGTTGACGAGGGCGGCGAGGTAGGCGGCGCGGGCGGGGTCGAGGTCCTTGGCGTCCATGCCGTAGTAGGCCTGGGCGGCGGCCTGGATGCCGTAGGCGTTGCGGCCGAAGTAGCTGGTGTTGAGGTAGCCCTCGAGGATGTGGTCCTTGCTGACCTCGCGGTCCAGCTTGATCGCGATGAAGAACTCCTTGGCCTTGCGCGTGACGGTCTGTTCCTGGCGCAGGTAGTAGTTCTTCACGTACTGCTGGGTGATGGTGGAGCCGGACTGCTTGCCCTTGCCGAGGGCGGTGTTCCAGGCGGCGCGGACCATGGCCTTGGGGTCGACGGCGGACTCGGTGTAGAAGTCGCGGTCCTCGGCGGCCAGGATGGCGTGCTGGGCGTCCTTGGAGATCTGCCCGAGGGTGACGTTCTCCCGGTTGACCTCGCCGTCGCGGGCGATGACGGAGCCGTCCGCGTAGAGGTAGACGTTGGCCTGCTTGGTGGCGAGCGCGTTGGCCGGGGGGATCTTCACCAGCGAGTAGCCCAGGAAGAACGCGCCGATGAGCAGCAGGGCCGCGACGAGGAAGGTGCCCAGGGTCATGCGCCAGGTGGGGATCAGCCGGCGCCATCCGGTCCGCTTGCGCTTCCCGGCGGCCTGGCCCTCGGGCGCGCCCGGGTCGCCGCCGGCGTCCGCCTGCGGCTCTCGCGGTGCCCAGCCCTGACTCGGCTGCTGAGACTCGTCACTCATGTCGTGCACGGACTCCTGTGTCGCGTCGTACGTCGTTGCCGTACGTCTCTGCTCGCTCTTGCGCCCCTGTGATGAAGACTGTCGCATCCGGCGATCAGTTCCCTGATCGAGGGCCGTGTCGTGGGGCGGTGGCCGGTCGGGGCCGGGCGGGCGGACGTGCAGGCGGGTGCGGGGTGGCTCCCCGCCCGGTACGCCTGTTCGTCACCGTCCTGCTCGTGCCGGGTCCCCCGAAGGGGGCACGGCCGACGGTGCGAGCGGGTCGCGCGCCCCGCTCCGGCCGGTCCCGCTGCCGCACTGCTCGTCCCGGCCGTGTGCGCCCCGGCCCGCGCGGACGTGTCGGATCGTACCGCCTGGCCCGGCCCGGCCCGTCGTGCGCGCCCGGGGCCGCGGTGAAAACCCGTGGCGGGCGCCGTGGGCGCGCCACTAGGCTCCTGCGCTTCGGTGCCCGGTGGCGAGGAGGGTGGTGGAGGTGGGTTCGTGGCGGTTGTACGCGGCCGTCGCGGCGGGCGGCTTCCGGCGGTTCGCGACCTATCGGGCGGCCACGCTGGCCGGGGTGTTCACCAACACGGTCTTCGGGGTCATCCTCGTGTACACCTACCTGGCGCTGTGGGAGGAGAGGCCGCACCTCGGCGGGTACGGCCAGGCGCAGGCGGTGACCTACGTGTGGCTCGGGCAGTGCCTGTACGCGACGCTGGCCATCCAGGGCGGCGGGGCGGAGAAGGACCTGATGGGGCGGATCCGCACCGGTGAGATCGCCGTCGACTTGTACCGTCCGGCCGATCTCCAGCTGTGGTGGATGGCCGGTGACCTGGGCCGGGCGCTGTTCCAGCTGCTGGGGCGCGGGGTGGTGCCGTTCCTGTTCGGTGCGCTGTTCTTCCCCATGGCGCTGCCGTCGGACGTGGGCCGCTGGGCGGCGTTCGCGGTGACGCTGCTGCTGGCGGCGGTGGTCAGCTTCGCGTTGCGGCATCTGGCGGCCCTGAGCGTGTTCTGGCTGATGGACGGCATGGGGGTCAGTCAGGTGCTGGCGGTGACGGGGATCTTCTTCTCGGGCATGGTGCTGCCGCTGAACGCCTTCCCGGGCGTGCTCGGCGAGGTGGTGCGGGTGCTGCCGTGGGCGGCGCAGATCCAGATGCCGGCCGATGTGCTGATGGGGGAGACGGGGGTGCTCGGGGCGCTCGCCTTCCAGGCGGGCTGGGCGGTGGTGCTGCTGGCGGCGGGCCGGGCGGTGCAGTCGGCGGCGACGCGGCGGGTGGTGGTGCAGGGTGGGTGAGCGCGGTGCCCTGCGGGAGGGGGTGCGGGCCTACCGGCTGATCGCGGCGATGTGGGTCCGCTCCAGCATGACCTACCGCGCGTCGTTCGCCGTCACGCTGTGCGGCAACCTCGTGCTGACGGGCCTGGACTTCGTGGGGATCCTGCTGATGTTCTCGCAGGTCGACTCGCTGGGCGGCTGGTCGCTGCCGGAGGTGGCGTTCCTGTACGGGCTGTCGGTGACGGCCTTCGGCTTCGCGGACCTGGCGCTCGGGTCGATGGACGTGCTGGGTGCCCGGATGCGCGACGGGTCGTTCGACACGCTGCTGGTGCGGCCCGCGCCGGTGCTGGCGCAGGTCGGCGCCGACCGGTTCGCGCTGCGGCGGCTGGGCCGGATCACGCAGGGCGTGGTGGTGCTGGGCTGGGCGCTGGTGTCGGTGGACGTCGACTGGAGCCCGGGGAAGGTGCTGCTGGTGCCGGTGATGGTGGTGAGCGGGGCGGTGATCTTCTCGTCGGTGTTCGTGGCCGGCGCGGCCTTCCAGATCTTCGCGCAGGACGCCGCCGAGGTGCAGAACGCCTTCACCTACGGCGGGACGACGCTGTTGCAGTACCCGCCCGGCGTGTTCGGGAAGGACCTGGTGCGGGGGGTGACCTTCGTGCTGCCGCTGGCCTTCGTGAACTGGGTGCCCGCCGCCCATGTGCTGGGCCGGCCGTATCCGGTCGGTCTGCCGCAGGGGGCGGCCTACGCCTCGCCGCTGGTGGCGGTGGTCTGCTCCGTGCTGGCCGGGCTGGCCTGGCGGACGGGGCTTCGCTCGTACCGGAGTACAGGGAGCTGAGTTGACCGGGTCGGACAGTGACTTCATCGAACTCGACGGTGTGGAGAAGGTCTTCGAGGTGCGCCGCAGGACCGGCTTCCTGAAGCGTGAGCGGCGGCTGGTGCGGGCGGTCGACTCGATCTCCTTCCGGGTGCGGCGCGGTGAGATGGTCGGCTACATCGGTCCCAACGGCGCCGGGAAGTCGACCACGATCAAGATGCTGACGGGCATCCTGACGCCCAGCGCGGGCCGGCTCCGGGTGGCCGGGATCGACCCCTCGGCGCAGCGCACGCGGCTCGCGCACCGCATCGGGGTGGTGTTCGGGCAGCGCACCACCTTGTGGTGGGACCTGCCCCTGGTCGACTCCTACCGGCTGATGCACCGCATGTACCGCATCCCGGACGCCCGTTACCGGGAGAACCTGGACCGCCTGGTCGAACTCCTGGACCTTTCGAGCCTGCTGGACGTGCCGGTGCGGCAACTCAGCCTGGGCCAGCGGATGCGCGGGGACATCGTGGCGGCGCTGCTGCACGACCCGGACGTGCTGTACCTGGACGAGCCGACCATCGGCCTGGACGTCGTCTCCAAGGCGAAGGTGCGGGAGTTCCTGCGGGAGGTGAACGCCGAGCGCGGCACGACGGTGCTGCTGACCACCCACGACCTGCAGGACATCGAGCAGTTGTGCCGGCGGGTGATGGTCATCGACCACGGGCGCCTGATGTACGACGGGGCGCTCGCCGGGCTGCACTCGGTGGGGGAGAGCGAGCGGACCCTGGTGGTGGACCTGGAGCGGGAACTGCCGCCGGTGGAGGTGCCGGCGCCGGCGCGGGTGGTGCGGGTGGAGGGGCCGCGGCAGTGGCTGGCGTTCCCCGCCGCCGAGTCGGCGGCGCCGCTCGTGGCGCGGATCGCGGCGCAGTACCCGCTGGTCGACCTGTCGGTGCGGGAGCCGGACATCGAGGCGGTGATCGCGAAGATGCTGCGTTCGCCGGGCGAGGCGCCGGAACCGCCGGCGGAGCGTGCGACCGCATAGTGCCCGGCGCGGTCAACTCGTAGGCTGCTGGGTATGACCGACGACGCTGTGCCGGACCTCCGCGCCTCCGACGCCGACCGTGAGCGGGTCGCCGACATCCTGCGGGACGCCCTCGCCGAGGGCCGGTTGGACATGGAGGAGTTCGAGGAGCGGCTGGACGCGACCTACCGGGCGCGGACGTACGGGGAGCTGGCGCCGATCACCCGGGATCTGCCCGCCACGGGTGTCACGGCGCCGGTCGTGTCGCTGGACAAGGAGCCGGCCGCCGGGCCGGACTGGCGGGGGCGGATCGTCGGCGGCGAGGGTTCCTCCACGTGGGCCGTGGCCGTGATGTCCGGCTTCCAGCGCAAGGGGCGCTGGACGATGCCCCGCCGGTTCACCTGCTTCGCCTTCTGGGGCGGCGGCGAGATCGACCTGCGCGAGGCGAACTTCACCGACCGCGAGGTGGAGATCAACGCGATCGCGGTCATGGGCGGTGTGGACGTCGTCGTCCCGCCCGGCGTCGAGGTCGTCGTCCGCGGCGTCGGCGTCATGGGCGGCTTCGACCACCGCGAGGAGGGCGTGCCGGGTGAGCCGGGGGCGCCGCGGGTGATCGTGACCGGGTTCGCCCTGTGGGGCGGTGTCGGGGTGCAGCGCAAGCTGAGCCGGGCGGAGAAGCTGCGCATCCGTGAGGAGCGGCGCCGCGAGAAGCTGGAGCGCAAGGAGGGCCGGCGGGAGCTGGACTCCTCGCGCCGCCGGGACTCGCACTGGGAGCACTGAGCGCCTGAGCGGGGCGTCGGCGCTGCCCGCGGTCGGCGTGGGGCGCCGGCGGCGGGTCCGGGTGCGGCCCGCGGGGTGTGGGCGCCCGCCCTGTCGGGGCCGGGCGGGCGCGCGGCGGACCTACAGTTTCGCGGGCGCGGAGCCCGTCAGCGTCCGCAGGTCGAAGGAGTGCGCCATCCGCGCGTAGCCCTGGTCGCTGGGGTGCAGGTGGTCGCCCGAGTCGTACACCGGGCGCAGCCGGAGCGGGTCGTACGGGTCGCGCAGTGCCTGGTCGAAGTCGACCACGGCGTCGAAGACGCGGCCGGCCCGGATCCGAGCGTTGATCTCCTGCCGTACCGCCTCGCGCGCCGGGGTGTAGCCGCGGTGGCCGCGGAACGGCATGAGCGTGGCGCCGACGACCTTCACGCCGCGCGCGTGGGCCTGGTCGACCATCGTGCGCAGGCCCGCGAGGATGGCGTCGGGGTCGGCGAGGCGGGGGTTGCGCAGGATGTCGTTGACGCCGAGGTCGACGACGACGACCTTGACGTTGGTCCGCTCCAGTACGTCCCGCCGGAAGCGGTTCAGGCCGCTGGGGTTGTCCGCCGGGCGGCCGAGGCCGTCGGCGAGGACCTGGTTGCCGCTGATGCCCTGGTTGACGACGCTGTAGCGGGGCAGGTCCCGCCCGGCCGCGATCTCCTCGCGCAGCCGGTCGGCCAGCACGTCGGTCCACCGGCTGTTGGCGCCGACGGTGGAGGTGACGCCGTCGGTCAGCGAGTCGCCGAGGGCGACGACGGTGCCCTCGGACTCGTTGCTGAGCACGTCCAGCGCGGTCAGGTAGCGCCAGGAGCCGGTCCGCTCGGTGTAGGGGACGCCGGTGGCGTCCCGGGTGTGGTCGCCCGGGGCGGCGTAGGAGACCTGCCGGGCGTGCCGGTGGTAGGTCACCGGGCCGGAGGCGGCCGGGGTGTAGGTGGTGACCAGGACGTCCGTGTCGGCCGGGACCGTGAGGCGCACCGCGTCGCTGAGGACCTGCCGGCCGGGCGGGATGACGACCGCGGGGCCGCCGTTGAAGGTCAGCTGCCGCATGGTGTCGGCGACCGCCGCGGGCGTGCCGCTGCCGGCGGCGAGCGCGATCGAGGCCTGGGTGATGGTCAGCGGCGACTGGCCGTAGAGATTGGACAGCGTGACGCGGGCACTCGTACCACCGACGCTGGTGTGGACGACGTTGCGCACGGATCGGTCCGCCATGCCGGTCACCTCGGTGCCGGGCTCGGCGGCGGAGGGAGAGGTGGACCAGGTGCCGACCCAGGTGCCGGTGGAGGCGGGCGCGGCGGAGTTGCGGGGGGCGCGGCCGTCGCCGAGGGCGCTGCGGCCGCGGGTGCCGTCGTCGGACGCCGCACCGGCGTACAGGGCGGCGGAAAGGGCCATGATCGCTGTGACGACGACGGCCAGGAGGGCGTAACCACGTCCTCGGGTCATGCTGTGCAGTTCTCCTCGGGCGATGGGAGCCCAAGGCTCCGATCTGATGTGCCCATGATGCGTCATGGGCCGGGGGAAGCTCACAGGGCCCCGTGGCAAAGCCCCCTTCCGGCAGACGCCGGGAACTCCTGTTCCGTTCCAGGAGTCGGTCAGGAAGGGACAATGTGTGTGCGGGATCACCGAGCGGGTGGAGCGGATGGATCGGACGAAGAGCGAACAAACGGGCGAGGCCGTGGGGCAGCATGCCCGCCCCGGCGCCGGGGTGAACCGTGCGATGACGACCTTCAGCCCGGCGGACGAGGAGAAGCGGCGCGGCGTACGCCGTATGAAGCTCACCGCCACGGGACTGCTGCTCTTCGTCGCCGTGGTCTACGTGCTCGCCAAGTGGGCCCAGAACTCGGGGGCCGGTGCCTGGGCGGGCTATGTCGCCGCCGCCTCGGAGGCCGGCATGGTCGGTGCCCTGGCGGACTGGTTCGCCGTCACCGCCCTCTTCCGCCACCCCCTGGGCATCCCCATCCCGCACACCGCGATCATCCCCAAGAAGAAGGACCAGCTCGGCGTCTCCCTGGGCGAGTTCGTGGGGGAGAACTTCCTCTCCGAGGACGTCGTGCGCCAGCGGCTGCGGGCCGTCGGCATCGGCAGCCGCCTCGGCGCCTGGCTCGCCGTCCCCGAGAACGCCGACCGGGTCACGGCCGAGCTGTCCGCCGCCCTGCGCGGCGCCCTGACCGTGCTGCGCGACTCCGACGTCCAGGCCGTCGTCGGGGAGGCGATCACCCGCCGGGCGGGCGCCCAGGAGATCGGGCCCGGCCTCGGCAAGATGCTGGAGAAGGTGGTCGCCGACGGCGGCCACAGACGCGTCGTCGACCTGGTCGTCACCCGCGCGCACGACTGGCTCGTGCTGCACGGCGACTCCGTGATGGACGCCGTGCAGGGCGGCGCCCCCGGCTGGACCCCGAAGTTCGTCGACCGGAAGGTCGGCGAGCGCGTCTACAAGGAGCTGCTGCGCTTCGTCACCGAGATGCGCGACATGCCCGCGCACCCCGCCCGCGGCGCCCTCGACCGCTTCCTCACCGACTTCGCCTCCGACCTCCAGTCCGACACCGACACCCGCGCCCGCGTCGAGCGGCTCAAGGGCGAGGTCCTCGGCCGCGGCGAGGTCCAGGACCTCATCGCCAGCGCCTGGACGGCCGTACGATCCATGATCGTCGCGGCCGCGGAGGACGAGCGCAGCGAGCTGCGGCTGCGCGTGCGGGCCTCCCTGCTCTCGCTCGGCTCCCGGATGGCGGCCGAGCGCAAGGTGCAGGACAAGGTCGACAAGTGGGTGGAGGACGCGGCCGTCTACGTCGTCACCACCTACCGCAAGGAGATCACCTCCCTCATCACCGACACCGTGGCGAGCTGGGACGCCGAGCACACCACCAAGAAGATCGAGGCGAACATCGGCCGCGATCTGCAGTTCATCCGCATCAACGGCACGGTCGTCGGCTCCCTGGCCGGACTGCTGATCTACACGGTGACGCATGCGCTCGGGGCGTAAGCGGATCGGGTCAGGGCACTTGGGAAGCGTTCTTCTCGCTGAGGAGGGAGCCCATGACCACCACGCAGGCCGGGACCGGCCGAACCGTGACGACCAGCATCCCCGCCCGCCTCGACCGCCTCCCCTGGTCGCGCTGGCACTGGACCATCGTCATCGGTCTCGGCACCGTGTGGATCCTCGACGGTCTCGAAGTCACCGTCGTCGGCAACATCGCAGGCCGTCTGTCCGAACCGGGCAGCGGCCTGCCCATCACCTCGGGCGAGGTCACCGGCCTGGCGGCCGCCCTCTACGTGGCGGGCGCCTGCATCGGCGCCCTGTTCTGGGGCCGCCTGACCGACAAATGGGGGCGCAAAAAACTCTTCATGATCACCCTCGCGGTGTACCTGGCGGCCACCGCCCTCACCGCGATCTCCTTCGACACGTGGTGGTTCCTCCTCTTCCGCTTCCTCACCGGCTTCGGCATCGGCGGCGAGTACGCGGCCATCAACTCCGCGATCGACGAACTGATCCCCAAGGAGTACCGCGGCCGCGTCGACCTGATGATCAACGGCAGCTTCTGGCTGGGCGCGGTCTTCGGCTCCCTGCTGTCGATCGTCGCCCTGGACACCGACATCTTCGCGGCGAACGTCGGCTGGCGCCTGACCTTCGCCCTCGGCGCGGTCCTGGCCCTGGTCATCCTCCTCGTCCGGCGGCACGTCCCGGAGAGCCCGCGATGGCTGCTGATCCACGGCCGCGACGACGAGGCGGAACGCATCGTCTCCTCCATCGAGCAGGAGATCGAACGGGAGAACGGCAAGCCGCTGCCGCCCGCCGAGGGTGAGATCACCATCCACCAGCGCCGCAGCGTCTCCTTCCTGGAGATCGGCCGCACGGTCTTCTCCGACTACCGCAAGCGGGCCGTCCTCGGCTTCTCCCTCTTCATCGGCCAGGCCTTCCTCTACAACGCCATCACCTTCGGCTTCGGCGCGATCCTCACGAAGTTCTTCGACGTCCCGAGCGGCAACACCGGCTACTACTTCGCCGTCATCGCCGTGGGCAACTTCTTCGGCCCGCTGCTCCTCGGCAAGCTCTTCGACACCGTCGGCCGCCGCATCATGATCTCCGGCACCTACCTCCTGTCCGGCGTGCTCCTGTTCGGCACGGCCTGGCTGTTCGACCAGGGCTCGCTGAGCGCGACCACGATGACGGCCTGCTGGTGCGCCGTCCTCTTCTTCGCCTCGGCCGGTGCGTCCAGCGCCTACCTGACGGTCTCCGAGGTCTTCCCGATGGAGACCAGGGCCATGTCCATCGCCTTCTTCTACGCCATCGGCACGGCGGCCGGCGGCATCAGCGGCCCGCTGCTGTTCGCCTCGCTGACGGAGAGCGGGGTCGTCGGCGACGCGGTCCTCGCCTTCTGCATCGGCGCGACGCTGATGTGCCTGGCGGGCCTGGTGGCGGTGTTCTTGGCCGTCAACGCCGAGCAGCGCTCCCTGGAGGACATCGCCAAGCCGCTCACCGCGGCGGCCGGCAAGGTCAAGCGCGGGGGCGGAGGCGGGAGCGACCCCGACGGCCCCGGAGCGGGGGGCTCCACGCCGGCGACGGCCTGAGTGTGAGTGTGAGCGTGAGGACGGGCGGGCCTCTGGCGCCGCCCGTCCTCGGCCACGCTCGTCCCCCTGGCTCCCCGGTCGGCGAGCGGCACGCCGGAACTGCGCTATAGTTGATCTGCGTCCAGTCGCCGGAACTCCGGTCGGCGGACAGTGCGTTGGTGGTCCAAGGAAAGACGCCCCACTTCCTGTGGGGAGATGCAGGTGCAAGGCCTGCCCGGCGCTCCAGAACAAGAACCCGGCCCTGGGATTTAGGGCCGGGTTCTTTGCTGTGTGCGGGTGCGGGTGCGGGTGCGGGTGCGGGTGCGGGTGTGTGGGCGTGGGCTCGGGTGGTTGGGTCGGCTGTACGGGCCTGGCCTGCCGTGAGCCGGTCGCGCCTTGGGGGAGGGCGATCGGCGGGCGTCAGGCGCCTGGCCGGTAGGCACCGGATGCCCTAGGGGCGGTCCGCCGAGCCCGGTCGCGGGCCGGTATGCGTGCGGTCGGCGGTCCGCCGGGCGGAGCCGACGGGCCGGGCGGAGCCCGACGGACCGGGCGGAGCCAGACGGACCGGGCGCGGTCCGACGGACAGGCGGCCGAACGCCGCGGCGCGCAGCCGCACCAGTCCGACCGCGTGCCACACACGCGACCGCCCCTGCCCACGGAGTACCGGCGTGCGGGCCTGTGGCGTACTGGCTTGCAGGTCGATCGCGTACGCGGGGCCTACGGCGTACCGGCGCGGGGCCAACGGCGTATGGGCCCCGGGGCCAACGGCATGCGGGCCCGAGGTCTACGGCGTACCGGCGGCCCGGGGCGACTACGCGTCGCCGCGCCCCCGTCGGTCCGCCACCGCCCAGGACGCGAGCGCCACGGCCCCGGCGACGCCGAACACGGCCGGCCAGGCACCCACCTTCTTGGCCAGCGGATGCGATCCCGCGAACGCGGCGACGTACGCGGCGGACAACGCGCCCGCGGCCACCCCACCCGCCTGCTGGCGCCACTGCCGGGCGGCCACCGCCCCGGCTGCCGCCAGCACGACCCCGCCGAGCGGCCGCTGCCTGGTCCAGCGGGCCGCCCCGTATCCGCCCACGAGCCCGCTCGCGGCGACCACCGCGCTGGGAACCTTCGCCATTACCTGCCTCCTGCGTGCCGCGCTCTCGCCGGGAAGAACGCTCCGGGCCCGAGGCTAACCCGCATGCACCCGGGCACCTCAGCCAGGGCAGGGCAGGACACCTCACCCCAACATGAGTCGAGGCTTGTCAACTTTCCTCGTCCGAGCTATATAAGAAGACGCAGACCGTTGGGCATCGCACCTACTGCGCCTGAAGAGAGGAGTGACCCGTGATGCTCATGCGCACGGACCCCTTCCGTGAACTCGACCGTCTCACCCAGCAGGTCCTCGGCTCCGCCGCCCGCCCGTCCGCGATGGCGATGGACGCCTACCGCACCGGGGACGACTTCTTCGTCCACTTCGACCTGCCCGGCATCGACCCCGAGACGATCGAACTGGACGTGGAGCGCAACGTCCTCAACGTCCGGGCCGAGCGCCGCTCGCCGGCCCCCGAGGGTGCGGAACCACTGGTGGCGGAGCGTCCCACCGGCACGTTCACCCGCCAGCTGTTCCTCGGCGACACGCTCGACACGGAGCGCATCGACGCGTCCTACGAGGCCGGCGTGCTGACCCTGCGCATCCCGGTGGCCGAACAGGCCAAGCCCCGCCGCATCCAGATCACCGGCGGCGACGCACGCAGGCAGATCAGCGGCTGACCCGGCCGACCGCACCCACGCAGATGCGGAGGCCGTCCCCCGCCGTCCCCCGGGGACGGCCCCCGCGCACCCCACCCACGCCCCGTGCCGCCGGTGTCGCAGGATCCCGGCGGCACGGAAGGCGGCAGCACCGGATCCGGAGGAAGACCCGCAGATGAGCGTGACGACGGTGCCCAGTGTGACGACGACACCCATGGCTCCGAAGACCCTGATCCCCAGCCCGCCCCGGCACCGCGGGCCCCGGGACGACGACAGCGCCTGGGCCCGACTGGTCGACGCCGTACGGGACTCGGGCCAGTACCCCACCAGGCCGGAGGCCGAGCGGATCACCCGTATCGTCCTGTCCGCCCTCGGCGGTCACGTCGTCGGTGACGAACGGGTCGACCTCGCACGCGCCCTGCCGGAGGAGGCGGCCCGGGTCGTCGCCTCACAGATCCCGGCCACGCGCCGGCTCACCGCCGCGGAGTTCGTCGACTCCGTCGCGGCCCGCGTCGAAGGGGCGACACCCGCGACGGCCCGCTGGGACGTCAGCTCCGTCCTCAGCGTGCTGCCGCCCCTGATCGGCGACGACCTGGTGACCCGCATCCTGGCCCAACTCCCGCCCGGCTACGCCCTCCTGTTCGGCCGAGCGGACCTGAGCCCGGCATCGTAGGCTCCCGGTGCCCTGCGCGACGGCCACTCCGGCAAGGCCCGGACGGTGGCCGTCGCGCCCGGGCCCCCGCCCCACACGCCAGGAGCCCCATCACGCGAACAGGGTCCACAACCCTCACCACCCCCAACGGCACCCGCCGCGACTGAACGCGAGGCCCTGACGCCGTCGGGACGGAACCCACGGAGCGCAGACTTCGCGAGGCGGTCCACCCGTCCCCGCCAAATGGTTCGACAGCACCCGCCCCTGCCGAGGATGCTGCGGAGCGCACGGCACCTCTGCCAACCGACGGGACGGAACCGACCCTTGAACCCCACCCTGCGCCACATCACCTTCGACTGCACGGGCGAGCCCTACGAACTGGCCCGGTTCTGGTCCGAGTTCCTCGGCCACCCCCTCTCGGAGACCGACAAGCCGGGCGACGACGAAGTCCTCATCGAACTCCCGGCCGGCACGCCCGGCCTGCTCTTCGTGAGGGTCGAGGAGCCGAAGACGGCCAAGAACCGCCTCCACTTCGACGTCGCCCCGACGGGCCGCACCCGCGCGGAAGAGGTGGACCGAGCAGTGTCGTTGGGCGCCCGCATCGAGGCGGACCGCACCCTCCCGAACGGCCGAGGCTGGGTCGTGCTGACGGACCCGGAGGGCAACGAGTTCTGCATCGAACGCGGCGAGCGAGATTAGCCAGAGCGGTGTTCCCGCCCACCCGCATAAGGCTCAGGACCCGCCCAAGGGGTCGACCGTGCCTGGGCTGAGGAGCGTTGTCCAAGTTCGAACCATGACGCTCGTTGTCGACTACCGTTATGTCGGCGTCGCAGCATGATGACGCCGAAACGTCTATAAGCAGGTGCTCGCCCGTAAAGGCAGGTCATGGTCACCGAGTGGCAGTTCGAGGTCCCGACGACGGGTAGCAAGCGCCTGCCTCCCGATGGGCGCTACATGGAAGCGCTCAGCAGTCAGGGCTACGGCTTCGACGCCGCCGTTGCCGACCTCGTCGACAACTCCATCGATGCCGGGGCTCAGAACGTCGTCATCCACTTCCTCCGCGACGGGGACGAACTCGTCAGCCTGGTGATTGTCGACGACGGCAAGGGGATGGACGAGGAAGAGCTCGATGTCGCCATGACCGTCGGTGGTCGTCGCGGTTACGAGAAGCGGTCACTCGGTATGTTCGGCACGGGTCTGAAGTCGGCCTCGCTCAGCCACGCCGACTCGGTCACGGTTGTCAGCCGGACCAAGCGCAGCCGACCTGCAGGCCGCCGTTGGCTCATGGAGCATGCGAAGCGGGGCTTCGAGTGCGACATCATCGATCCGCACTTCGCCCAGGACTTCGTCGACTTCTATCAGGGTCGTCCCATCGCGTTCCAAGGGACCATCGTCCGTTGGGACGGCGTGAAGGACTTCCCCAACCATGGAGGTGGCGGTCAGACGGACCGTTACCTGCACCGGACCGTCAACAAGCTCGGTCTGCATCTGGGTCTTCACCTGCACCGCTTCCTTGCGCGGGACGACTTCCACATCACCATCTCCATCCAGGACGTGCGCACCGGCGTGGAGTACGCGAATTACGGAGTGGAATCGCTCGACCCATTTGCGTATCCCGTTCCCGGGGACTCCGCATATCCGAGTGTTTTCACCGCTCTCGTCCCGTCGGTCGGGCCCGTTGATCTCACAGCACACATCTGGCCGCCACGGTCCTCCCTCGACGAGTACAAGGCGTTCGGTGCAGTAGTCGAGCGGGAGGGGTTCTACTTCTACCGAAACGACCGGCTCGTACAAGCCGGAGGTTGGAACAACTACCGTCAACCCGAGCAACACCTCGCCCTTGCCAGGGTGGCCGTGGACCTGCCGGACGACCCCGAAGGCAAGGTATTTCGACTGACGGTCAAGAAGGAAGGCGTGCAGGCGTCTCCGGAGTTTATCGACGCACTCGACGCCGCCGTGGACACTCGAGGCCGGACGTTCGCCCAGTACGTTCTGGACGCGGAGCGGGTTTACCGGGACGCCCGAAAGCGCGCCGGGGTGGAGCGGAAGCCCGTTGTCCCACCAGGTTGCGGGATCGATCCCCAAGTACGCCAGGTGATCGAGGAGGAACTGCCGGTCCTCACCCAGGAGGAGCCGGTGCAGTTTCGTTGGCAGCAGCTGTCCAACGAGAAGTTCTTCGAGATCGACCAGGACTCGCATGTGCTCCTGCTCAACCAGCACTACCGTGCTGCCCTGCTCGGCGGTCGTAGCGGGTCCCTCAACGATGCGCCGATGGTCAAGTCGTTGATCTACCTACTCATGCAAGATGCTTTCCGGCATGAACGGATGGGAAGCCGCCTCAAGGACAACATCGAGTTGTGGCAGTCCGTCCTCGTTGCCGCCGC
Organism: Streptomyces sp. NPDC053665; assembly: GCF_055585285.1. Taxonomy (NCBI): domain Bacteria; kingdom Bacillati; phylum Actinomycetota; class Actinomycetes; order Kitasatosporales; family Streptomycetaceae; genus Streptomyces; species Streptomyces sp. NPDC053665. The sequence goes on along the minus strand of NZ_JBVJKK010000002.1, from coordinate 1,036,108 downwards.
GCGTGCGGAACTCGACCGAGTAGCCGACTGATGGGTCCGCGTCAGGACGGAACATCGGAGACCTCGGCCTCCGCAGCGTCGCCTGTCGAGCTGCCGTGGACCACGGTCGAGCACTATCTGGGGCGCAGGCTTGCCGCGAGCTATCGCCTTTCTCCCATCGGTAGTCCCCTCGTTTCGTACGAAATTTCCGATAGTGGTCGTGACGTAGCGCTACATGTCGAGCTCGAGGGTCGGCATCTTCCGCCACGCTCATCCTTGCCCGCCGTGCGCATCGAGCACATCTCCCATGCCGGACGGCGCCTGGCGCGTCTCACCACGCCCCAACCCGAGTTGCTCCGCGATTTTCACGATCTCCTGCTGGCCGTAGCGGACCGCGTCGTCCGGGGAGGACACGATCTGACCGAGGCATTCAACGAGACGGTGCACGGCTGGAGCGCGCTGCTCGGCAGGCCGCGGGGGATGTCGCCGGAGAAGCGATTGGGCCTCCATGGTGAACTGGCCGCCCTCGTCAGGATTGCCGGGTGCATCGGATGGCCGGCGGCACTCGACACCTGGGTGGGACCGACGGGCGAAGAGCATGATTTCGCCCTGGGAGCGGACGACTTGGAGATCAAGACGACGGCTTCCGAGCGGCGCAGACACACCATTCACGGTCTCGGGCAACTTTCGTCGTCCCCGGGACGGTCCCTGTGGTTCGCGTCGCTCCGTCTCACGCGAGGAGGAGCGGGAGGCCGCACCCTGAAGGATTCGGTCACTGCCGTCCGCGATGCAGCCGCATCCGAGAACATCGCCCTCGGACGACGGCTGGATCACCTGCTGGCAGCCGCCGGCTGGGATCCGGATGAGCCGGACGACGAACGCTGGACCCCACGTGACAGCCCCTTGCTGCTGCGGGGTGACGAGCTACCCCGCATTACGGACTCCGATGTGCCCGCCGGTAGCCGAGCGAGGATCGATCACGTCGTCTACGACATCGACGTCACCGGACTGCCACCAGCCCAGGGTCCTTCGGCGGTCGACCTTTCCGACCTGCCGTTGCCCTGACCCGCCACAGCCCACGTCCATCCGGCCCCGTTCGGCACTTGAGGAAGATCATGACCAGCGGTTCCAACGACGCGCTTCTACTGCAGCTGCATCATGCCGCTCTTTCGGACATGCAGAGCAGTCGTCCAAAGAAGCTGAAGAGGGCGCTCGTCTATCAGGCGGAGGACCTGTCGCCGGAGGCGGAGGAGCTCGCCACAGAGGAGGTTCTGCGGGGAGCGTTGGAAAAAGCACGTTCCACAGACCCCCTGGTCGAGTTGTGGCGCAAGAGGCTGACGGAGTGGGACTTCGCCACGCACCCCGCCTGGTCGAATAGCCCGGAGCGCACAGAAGGGCGACGGGAGGATGTGTACGCGCTTCTGGGCCTTGCCCAGGAGACCTGCACGTTGTTGGACGACCTGATCCCCGTCTCCACCTCCGAAGCGCCGGTCGTCATCTCGGACGAATTCACTCCCTGGTACACACCGCAGTCGCAGCAGGGCCGTCCCTGGTATTGGCCGTCTTACCGCACCTACCTGGAACAGAAGGGGTGGGACCCAGCGGCCGTCGCCGATCTGGATGTGGCCACCGACGCCGTCGTCGAGCGCCTTGCCGACCCCACCCAGGCGAGTGCTTACCAATCCAAAGGCCTGGTCGTCGGATATGTGCAATCGGGCAAGACGGCGAACTTCAGCGGTGTGATCGCGAAGGCCGTCGACGCCGGATACCGACTGATTATCGTCCTCGGCGGTACGCTCAACATGCTGCGCGCCCAGACCCAGCGTCGCCTGGACATGGAACTGGTGGGTCGTGAAAACATCCTGCGCGGGGCGAGCGAGTTCGAGTCGGACTATGCCGACGACCCGGCGTGGAGCCAGGGCAGGTTCGTCACCTTCGGTGCTCTCCCGTCCGCCCTCGGCGCCTTCGACATCGTTCGGTTGACCACCCGGGACGACGACTACAAGAGTCTGCTTCAAGGTATCACCGCGCTCGAATTCGAGAAGAGAGAACGAGCGCTGCCCCTCTATGACCCGCAGAATCTGCACCGGTCGTCGGCTCGGCTCATGGTGGTCAAGAAGAACAAGACCGTGCTCGGCAGGCTCGTGAAGGACCTCAAGAAGATCAAGACGCCGCTGGCCGAGATTCCCGTGCTCATCATCGACGACGAGTCGGATGAGGCCTCGGTGAACACGTCGAATCCGGCCAAGCCGGATGCCGAGCGCACCGCGATCAACCAGAAGATCTCCGACCTGCTGCGGATGCTGCCGCGCTCGCAGTACGTCGGCTACACGGCCACCCCATTCGCCAACGTCTTCGTCGACCCCAGCGACGTCGAGGACGTCTTCCCGAAGGACTTCATCGTCTCCCTGCCTCGTCCGGAGGGATACATGGGGGCCAGGGACTTTCACGACCTCGACTCTTCTGTGCCGGAGGAGAGCCGAACGTTTGCCAACTCGAATGAACTGGCCCACGTGCGCAACATCACCGTGGACGACGACGGTGGAGAGGACGACATCTGCCTCCAGCGAGCCATGGACATGTTCGTCCTCACAGCGGCAATGAAACTGTACCGAGAGGACCGGGGAGGCCTGGGCGATCGGTACTTCCAGCACCACACCATGCTCATTCATGAATCGGTCCGCACCGACGTCCACCGCGAACTCCTGGGCAAAGTGACTCAGATGTGGTGGAACGCCGGGTACATGGGTCCGCGGGGTCACGAGCGCCTCCGCAGCCTGTTCGAGAGCGACATCGCTCCGGTATCGGCTGTCCGAGCCGATGGTTACGCGGTTCCTTCCTCCTTTGAGGACCTCAGTCGCTACGTCGGCCCGGCTGTCACCCGAATCGGCGGAGACGACAACCCCATCATCGTGGTCAACGGTGACAAGGACATCGAAACCGGCGAAGCCGACTTCGACAAGCGCTCGATCTGGAAGATCCTCATCGGAGGGCTGAAGCTGGCTCGCGGCTTCACCGTCGAAGGGCTCACTGTCTCCTACTTCCGTCGCCGAGCGGGCAACGCTTCCACTCTGATGCAGATGGGGCGCTGGTTCGGATTCCGCGAGGGCTATCGGGACCTCGTACGTCTCTTCCTCGGGCGGGCTGAGACTGTAGGGGCGAAGGAAATCGACCTGTACGCGGCGTTCGAGGCGATCTGTTTGGATGAGGAGAACTTCCGCGCCGAATTGAAGCAGTACGCCACCATGGTCGACGGGAAGCCGCAAGTCACACCGGCCCAGGTTCCGCCCCTGGTATCCCAGCACTTGCCCTGGCTCAAGCCGACCAGCCCCAACAAGATGTACAACGCGCGTCTGGTCGAGCTCCACTCGCCGGGGCAGTGGCAGGAACCCACCGCCTACCCGACGAAGGCCGCAGATCTCCGGCACAACACCCGACTGTGGTCGCCGATCCTGGAAGCGTTGCCGCCCACCCTGACGTCGCTGGCGTATCACTTCCCGCCGGAGAAGGGGCACGCGGCCGTCACCCACAGGTTCGACGCTTTCGTCGGTTTGCTCGGCCCAGAGGAGTTCCTGCACCTCGTGCGCGAACTGCGCTGGGGTACCACTTCCCAATTCGCTCCCAACCTCGCGTACCTGGCCGAGATCACTGGAGACGCGCCAAGGGAAGTGGACGACTGGCTGGTCATCGCACCGCAACACTCCAAGCAGGGGCAGCGAGTGGCGCTCGACTCCGATGACCGCACCTTCGCGTGGTTCGGACGTGATCGTAGGCGCGGACCGTTGTTCGGTGCCATCAGCGAGCCCAAGCACCGAGCCGTTCCTCTGCGCATCGCAAGGTCCCTCGCCGACTCGGGCGACCCCGTCACCGAGAGCCTCGTCGCACCCCGCCGAGGCGTCGTCGTCGTCTACCCGGTCGTCGAAGGGAAGCACCGGTCCCCGATCCTCGACGAGCGCCGACCGGCACCGGACAAGGTGGTCATGGCATTCTCCTTCGTGGCTCCCGCCACTGCCCGTCGAGGTGACGGTCGCGTACTCCGCTTCACCACCGTCGACTCCGCCAAGGAAGGGCAGGCCATCATCGATGCTCCCTGACGGGGTGGACGGATGCTTGTGGGGGGCGACGAGCGGGCGGCAAGCGAATTTCCGCTACTGCGGGGGGGTGAGGGAGATGACGGGGGTGAGGGAAGCGGTTGCCACCCGGCACGGGGACGATGGCGCCTTACGAGGCCGGTTCCGTTCGCTGGAGATCTGTGCAGGTGCGGGAGGGCTGGCGCTCGGACTCGAATCTGCCGGTTTCGATCCGGTATTGCTCATCGACAGTCGTCCCGTGGCATGTGAGACGCTGCGTTACAACCGTCCGTCATGGGATGTCCGTGAGGCAAACCTCCTCCACTTCGACCCCGCCGAGGATCGGAAGGTGTACGACGTTCACTTGCTTTCGGGCGGCCTGCCGCGAGTGAAGTCACCTGCGGCCGTAGCGCGGACACGTGGCGATGACGCGGAGTTGTCCGTCCTGAAGGCCGCAGTCGACCTCGTCTATGGTGTGCAGCCGCGTGCCATCTTGTTCGAGAACGTGCCGGAACTGATCCGAAAAAGCGACTACGAGCCGGTCCGGGAACTCGTTGCCAAGGAACTCGATCATCTTGGATACAAGTTCCGCTGGCATGTGTTGAACGCCAAGGGCTTCGGTGTGCCCCAGAGTCGGGAAGTAGGTTTCCTCGTTGCCCTCAAAGGCGAGCTGATGGATCACTTCGAGTGGCCGCGACCGCACACTGCTCCTGCTCCCACCGTAGGGGAGACCTTGCAGGAGTCGATGGGCGCCAGGGGGTGGTCGGACGTGGCCGGGTGGGCTGCCCAAGCCGACTCGATCGCTCCCACCATCGTGGGCGGCTCCTGGGAACGTGGGGGAGCGGATCTGGGGCCGACGGGCGCCAAAGCGAAGTGGGAACGTCTCGGGGTGGATGGTGCCACTGTCGCCGATCAGGTCCCGGACGCAACCTTCGTCTGGGATCCATCCCGGGGTCGTAGAGGTCGTGTCGCCCTCACGGTGGAGCAGGTGGCGCTATTGCAAGGTTTCCCGCCGACCTGGCAGATCGCGGGCCGTAAGACCGCGCGCTACCGACAGGTGGGCAACGCCACCCCGCCGCCTCTCGCTCACGCCTTGGGTAACTCGATCGCCAGCGCACTGCGAGCGGGGGAGGGCTGACAGTGGGGGCGCCTGCCTCCGGCCGCCCGATAGACTTCCGCACCATGACCAGCACGCCGCCCGGCCAGCCCAATTGTCGGGGTTTCCGCATTGTCGACCTGTTTGCGGGGCCCGGGGGCTTGGACATGGCAGCCGAAGTGTTGGGCATCCCCTCCGTTGGTATCGAGTGGGACGACGACGCAGTGGCCACACGGCACGCGGCCGGGCTGCCGACCGTCCATGGGGATGTGCGCCTGTTCGGGCCGGACAACCCCGGCTTCGAGGACTGCAATGTGCTGGCAGGTGGGCCCCCGTGTCAGACGTTCTCCATCGCCGGCAGCGGTTCCGGTCGCAAGGCATTCGACCTGGTTACGGGATTCATTCACCGCATGCACGCCTGGTACGAGCGGGAGAAGGTCGGTGCCAAGGGGGAAACGTGGGAGGACATCCAGCGAGAGCTGGACAAGCTCGACGACGAACGTACGGGGCTGGTTTTGCAGCCGCTGCGGTGGATCTTCGAGGCGATGCTGCGGCCACGTCACGGTGGCACGGATCCCGAGCCCTTCCAAGTGATCGTCCTGGAACAGGTCCCCGCCGTCATCGAGGTCTGGCATGAGTACGAAAAGGTCCTTAAGGCCATCGGGTACCAGACCGACGCGAAGGTCTTCCATACCGAGCAGTACGGCGTCCCCCAAACCCGTAGACGCGCCGTGCTCGTGGCTCGCCACGGGGATGAGCCCGCTCGGTTGCCCGACCCGACGCATCAGCAGTACCGCAAGGGCTCGCTGCCTGCTGACGCCCTCTTCGGTGGAGGTCGCGAAGCATGGGTCTCCATGGAGAAAGCGCTCAATGAGGTGTACACCCGGGTACAGGAGGCTCCTCGACGTCACATGCCGTTCTGCGTCGTCTCCAACTATGGCAGTGGTGGCGATCCCAAAGCACGCGGTCGTCGCTCGTCAGGCGAGCCGGCGGCGACGATCACCGGCAAGTGGAAACGCAATCGGATTGTCAGTGTCGATGTCCGGGAAACAGACCTCGGGCGCTTGAGCAATCAGGAGGCGGGGGTTCTCCAGAGCTTCCCCTACCGATACCCGTGGCGCGGCAATGAGCAGGCGCAGCAGATCGGTAACGCCGTGCCACCGCGGTTCGGAGTGCATGTGCTGAGCGCAGCCCTCGGCTTGGGCGTTCCCGGGAGCGACGTCTGGGAACGGCTGTTGTGCTGGGACCGAGAGAGAACTGCCTGAGCACAGGAGCGGGCGGTAGCTTCTGGCAGGGGACCGAGACGGACAGGGACGATCCGTCGCTCTAGGACATCCAAGAAGGTAGGTCCTTCGCCAGACTCACCCCTTCTCGCTGCCCCGGCACCCCCTGCTGCCGCAGGGACTCGCCCTGCTCCGCCGCGGTGGACGCGCGGCCTCGGCGACGAATCGGCGCCTCGGCCAGGAGTCTCTCGAACAGGGGCAGCAGGACGTCGATGGCGGCGCGCGGTACCCGGCCATCGTCGGGCCCCTCGGGAAGCCGGTCCCAGTGCACGGGGGGTGCCGTTGCGGCGTCGGCGATCCAGTCTTGCAAGTCCTCGACCAGAGGCGGCTGGTCAGGAGCGAGTACGTCGTACACCAGAGTGCTGCCTGCGGTATTGACGGCGGAGGAGAGCGCGTTGATGTGATCACCGGGTCGAGGGACGCCGGACGAGAGCAGTCCCTCGAACACGGCCAGCAAGGCCTGGGCCGTGGGCCGGTGGTCGATGACATCGAGACGAAGCGTGGTGTTCAGGATGTCCTGAACACTGCAGGCGACTTCGACGGGGCGATAGTCCGCACCGTCGCGGAACAACTCCGCCGCCCACCACAAGCGAGAGAAGCATTGCGTGTAGTGAGGGCCGGAGAAGCGGGAGCTCTGGGTGAGCTCGGTGCCCTTGTGTCGCCACACGACATAGTCGGGGGCCACCAACATCGCCAGATGGTTCCAGCGTCTGCTGTCTCCTGCTTCCGCGCGCGTCATGCGCAGTGTGGCGTGCAGACGTGGAGCGAGCCAGCCGTCCGCGGCCGTGCGCTGAGTTGCGAACCTCGTCATCGCGACATCGAGGAGCTCGCGGACGGGGGCGGTCTGCCACCGTGTCTCGTCCTCGGGCAGCAGCGTGCCGGCCTTGCGCAACGCGACCTGAGGCGGGTTCTCCTGACCCGACTGCATGCCCCGGCTCAGAAACTTGGCCACTGCGGCATCCGGCAGAAGGCCGAGCACCGGCGGGACCTCGAAAGGTACGGTGCGCGGCATCAGTCGGTCCTCTCGGCGCGGTCTGCGGTTCGCAGGGCAGTGGTGAGTTTCTTGGAGATCTGTGCGCGGCGGCCGGCTGCATACTGGATGCCGGTCTGGAGTTCCGACCAGCCGAACCCTTTGGTGCGACGCTCGCTGATCTCGAAGAGGGCATCCGTCGGCTGCCGGCCCGGTAGAACGTCGGGCAGCATCTGGCGCAGCACCGACTCTCGCCATCCGGTCGGCATGACGGGAGTTCCGTCTTCGTCCGCGTCGAGGTCACTGACAGCGGTCTGGAACATGGCTGTCCAGGCGTCCTGGGCGACCTGCGAGGCCGTCATCTCCCGCACGATCTTCTCCGTCGGGCTGCCGCCGCGGCTGCTGAGCAGTTCCATGAGCCCCTCGACCGCTGACGTATTGAGGTAGACGGTCGGTATGTCCCCCGAGGTTTCGATGATCCAAGGCGAGTCCTTGTACGGGCGCAGCCACTCGTAGGGCCCCTCGCGAAAATCGATCTCCACGATCTCGATCTCGCGCTGCCGGACCGGCGTGGCTTCTTCGAGGTCGAGGTACCAGTCCTGCTCGATCGCGCCTACAAGTCGTCCCGGGACGCCATGGACACTTGCCACCACCAGCAAGGACAGCGTCGCTCGTCGAAGATGCGAAGCTCGCGAGAGCGTGATCGAGCCCGTGTGCACACCCTCGCCGACCGAGGTGAGAGTCACGGTGGTGCGCGCGTTGGTCGCCTTCTCGGTCAGGGTCGCCAAGCAGGTCACGTCCTGCCAGGGGCCCTCCGCCAACTCCTTGGCGGGTAGGACGGCACGCAGGTCGAGGACGGCCTCGGCCCACCTGGCACGGCCCGACTGGTGGAGCGCGACGACGCGCTCCGCCACCGACACGTTGGTGTAGGGGAGCGGTTTGCCGTCGATGCTGACGGCGACCACGTCACACTCCACGTCACCGAGGAGGGTCGGGTAGGGGAACACCGGCTTCACACTCCACCTCCACGGGCCTTGGGCACATCCACGGCCAGTCGGGCATAGCCGCCACGGACGGGGTGTGACGCCGGATCGGTGACACCGCTGAACACCGCGGTCCGAACACCGGGTTCGATGACGATGGTGCCGTTCTCCGCGCGACACGACTCGGAGCCGACGAGCAACTCCCACTCCACTGAGGGGCGACCACCGGAACGCACGTCGAACTTGGCTACGGGAGCCAGCACCCAGGGGTCCGAGGCATCCGGTAGCCGCAGGTGGACGGTGACGTGCCAGGCGCCTCGTTCGTCGATGCGGGCCTCGACTCTCCGCACGGTCGGGAACGATTGGGCGCGACGTCCCAGGGGGCCGGAGTTCATATCGAGTTTGAGCAATTCCCGCAGCACGGCCGGACCACCGGTCCGTGTGATGTCTCGCTTGCCCAGCAGCGAACGAACGGTTTTGTCGATCGAGGACCTGAACTCCTTCAGCCTGGTCAACGCTCCGCGTTCGTAGGCCGTGGTCAGTTCCTCCGTCCTGTCCCAACGATCGTGTTCCGGTGGCTCAGAGGCGCGCAGAAAGGCTTCGGCGAATTCGACGTCCTCACCGTCACGGCCGGTGGCGTAACCCGCGAGAAGAACGGCTTGGAAAGGTGTCGTGCCCAGAGGAAGGTCGCGTGGACGGTGCTCGGTGATGCTCATGCGATTGCCGCGCATGCAGACGACACGATTGATGTGTGCGTCGTGGTCGTCGGCAGGAGTGAGCAGGAGTACGGCAAGATGCTCACGGCCTTTGTCACGAGGCCGCCCCTGGCCCTTGAGCGGAGTGACGATCATGGGGACATCGGCACGGACCACCTGGCCCGCAGACGTCAGTTCGGTGACCGTGTTGCCGTCGAGGTAGGCCTGCAGCGCTCGGCTGAGTGCGGGGTGGTGGTCATGTGGATCGACCCTCTTCGCCGGGATGTAGACCTCTCCGTTTCGGAGGGTCGTGACGCGCGCCTCCAGCAACGGGCCCGCCGAACTGCCGCCCAACATGGCCGCCCAGAAGCCGTCGGCGAGCGCACGGACGAGCTTGTCGTGCATTTCCTGCAAGGACTCGGCGTCTCCGGAAGCGTCATGCGCGCCGACAATCAGGAAAGAGGTGCCGGTCTCGGCGCTCCCGCGTTCGAGATGCAGGCCGTGCAGGGTCTCGTCGTCGGCCCACCATGACCTGGACACGCCCTCGTGCTCCGGATCGGTGTCCGGCTCACCGAGCCAGGCCGGCCCCGCGTATGCCTCCCCGCCCACCTCGTGCCAGGGCAGATCGATACGTCCGATGACACGCCCTTCGGTGCGTCCCTCATGCGGTTCCGAGAGCGTCGAATTGATCAGCACGAGTCCGAAACGGCTCGTTGCCCAAAGAGTGGCCTTGCCCAACCCGTAGGAACCGCCTGCCCGTCCGCCTGTGACCTTGTGGCTGTCGAGTTGTCGCCGGACCACGGCGGCGAATCGTCCGTCGCTGTACTCGGGGCCCGTCAGACCCGCTGCGTTGTAGTCATCGATGCGGAGGAGGAGCAAGCGACGCTCCTTTGACAGGTCCTCCAAGGCGGAGTGAAGGCTCCGCGATACTTTTTGGGTGCCCCGCGAGGCCTCGGTGTAGTGAGGGAGCAGTTCTCCCCACTGCAGGGTGGCCAGAAAAGCATCGAGGTGCGGCCCGTCCAGCTCATGCAGCGTGTAGTGCACACGCACGGGGGAGCGATCGTCGCAGCGTTCGTCCAGGGAGTTCTGCGTCGCCTCCCGAGCCAATACCGAGAGGTCCGCGTCGAAGGCGAAGGCGGCCGCGTTCCCGTATTCGCGACCACCGTCGGCGTGCGCGGGCCGGTGATGCCAGGCGACAGGCCGGCCCGTCGGTACGTCGACCGTGCGCGTCACGACGGCGGCAAGGTCGGTGCCGAGGATCTCCGCAATACGCGCCTTGGTCTCGTCGCGGGGTTCCGCGCGGCCGTTGATCCACGCGGAGACGGCGGCGCGGGTCTTGCCCACCTGTGCGGCCAAGTCCGTCTGCGACATGTCGGCTCGGCGCAGTTGGCGTTCCAACCACGAGCCGAAAGCCTCGCCGCGTACGACGGGCGGCGGAAGAGATTCGGGCATGGCGACATTCGCCTCCTGACACCGGGACCAGGCTGGTGGGGCGGAACGGGCCCAGGGTACAGGCTTGTTTGACACCATGAGGATGTGTCAAAAAAGAACTGACCGAGCCCTACCTACCAGCCCAACAGGGCATCACCTTCGACGGCTCGCCGCCTGCCGTGCTTTCACGACAAGCTGAACGCGAACCGCGGCGTCCACGGGATTCTCGTGCTCCCACACGCGCACAGCCAGCCACCCGGCGGCTGCCAGCCGTTCGTCCGTGTTCCGGTCCCTGCGCCGATTGCCCTCGATCTTCTCCCTCCAGAACTCCGAGTTCCTCTTGGGCCACGTTGCGTGTTCCGGGCAGCCGTGCCAGAAGCAGCCGTCCACGAATACGGCCACTTTGGTGGGACCGAACAGGATGTCTGCTTCCCGCCGGACCCCTTTGAGTGGCTTTCGATGGACTCTGTACCGCATGCCCGCGGCATGCAACGCCCGGCGCAGTGCCATTTCGACGTCCGTGTCCCGGCTGCGCTGCCGGCTCATCCGCGCACGCGTCTCAGGAGTGGTGTCCACCGTGGACCGTGTCTTCCGTTCCGACTGCTTCGTCACTGCCTGGCTATGCCTCCGAGCCGTGGCACTCCCCATACGCCCGCCCCGACCCGCACCAGCAGTTCGAGCCGTCCTGCGGCGGCCACGCCACCGCTCGCCCCCGGGCCGCGAGCGTCGTCGCGTACTGGGGGAGCAGCGTCGGGTCTCCCGGGGAGCTGCCCTCCGAGGCCGCGAAGGCCTCGTAGGACGGGACCGTGCCCGTGACGATGCCGAGGTTCGGGGTGCCGGAGGCGGACAGTTCCCGCAGGGCGCGCTCTATCGAGGCCAGGTGCTCCTCCTGGGACGGGTACTCCTCGGCGAGCGCCGGGTACGCCTCCAGGAGTTCCGTCAGTTCCGGCGCCGGCCAGTGCAGGATCGCCACCGGGAACGGGCGGGACAGCGCCGCGCGGTACGCGCCCAGTTCCGCTCGCAGGCGCAGGATCTCCGCCTCCAGTTCCGCCGGGTTCTCCGAGCCGAGGGACCAGACCCGCTTGGGGTCGTGCAGTTCGTCCAGGGAGACCGGCAGGGAGTGCACCGAGTCCGCCAGGGCGTCCCACTCGTCGTGGGAGCGGCCCAGCATCCGGCGGACCCGGTGGCGGCCGAAGAGCAGCGGGTGGGTCGGCTGCGCGGGGTGCGCCACGTCCGTCAGCAGATGGCGCACCGCCTCCGTGAAGGTCTCGTGCGCTGCTTCCAGCTCGTCGTGGTTCTCCAGGGCCTCCGCGACGATGACCCAGGGGGCCGGGTCCTGGGGGGCCGAGGCGCGGACGCCCTCGATGATCGCCCGGGCCTCGGCCTCGTGGCCGTACTCCCAGAGGTTCGAGGCCTTCAGGGCGCGGACCAGGTGCGGGTTGTCCAGACCGTCGGGGGAGGCCAGGAGGCGGTCGTAGAGCTTGGTGGCGCTGGGGCGGTCGCCGGACAGTTCCAGGTGGGCCGCCGCCCGCAGCAGCAGGGCCTCGGCGTCCTCGGGGTACAGGCCGGCGGTCCGCTCCAGGCGTGCCGCCTCGGCGGTGTGGTCGACGTTTTCGGCAGGCGTGTCGGGGCGCATGGGGGACACCGTACTGCCGGGAGGTGACAAGCGTGAGAGATCCGCAGGCCGGACCCGATGACGGACGTGCGGCGGCTCCCGCTCCTGCACCGGCGTCCACACCCCGGTCCGGCCGGGAGGGCGATCCTGTATAACGTCAGCAGGGATACGGTCGGCAGGGATACGGTCAGCAGGGATACGCACAGGGGAGGAGGGGCAGCCGGTGAACCGCACCAGGTCCGCGCTGCGTCCCGTCCTCGCGCTGTTCCTCCTCGTCGCCGGGGTGCTGCTGCTCGACACCGGCAGCCTCTTCGCCACGGTCGCCCTCGCCGCGACCGCCGCCGCCTCGGCCGCCCTCGCCGTCTGCTCCGTCGTCGCCTCGCGCTGCGCGCCCGCCGTGCCGCGCACCCGGGTGCGCACGGCCATCCGGGACCGCGACCGCCGTACGGCCTTCCTGCCCCAGCGTGATCCCGACGCCCGGGGGCGCACCCGGCCCCGGGCGCCCGGTCACGCCCTCCGGGCGACCGTCGCGTAGGGAACCCCTCGGGGAGTCAAGGGACTTCCGGGCCTCCAGGGGGGCCGATCCCGCGCGGGTCGTCATGCCGCCTTCTCCGATTCCGGCACGACGAGACCCCCGGAGGGCTCACCCATGTCCGTCTTCGCTCACCTGGTCGAGCAGCTCGCCGACCTGCTCCAGCCGCTGTTCGGCGCCTCCGCGGCCGCCGCCGCGATCGTCCTGTTCACCGCGCTCGTACGGCTCCTCGTCCATCCTCTGTCCCGGGCCGCCGCGCGGGGCCAGAAGGCGCGGACCGCACTGCAACCGCGGATCGCCGAGCTGCGCAGGAAGCACGCCGGGAATCCCGAGAAGCTGCAGCGGGCCGTGCTCGACCTGCACACCGAGGAGAAGGTCTCGCCGCTGGCCGGCTGCCTGCCCGGGCTGCTTCAGGCCCCCGCCTTCTTCCTGCTCTACCACCTGTTCTCCAGCGACACGATCGGCGGCGAGGCCAACGGGCTGCTCGGTCACCGGCTGCTCGCCGCGCCGCTCGGCGGGCGATGGGCCGACGCGCTCGACAGCGGGCTGTTCGGCGGGGCGGGGCTGGTGTACGCGGGGCTGTTCGCCGTGGTCGCGTGCGTCGCCGTGTTCAGCTACCGGCTCAGCAAGCGCATGATGGCCGCCAACCCGGTGCTGCCCTCCGGGGACGCCGAACAGGTGCCCGGGGCGGGGGCGGTGGCCAGGGTCATGCCGTTCATGTCGTTCTTCACGCTGGTCACCGTGGCCGTGGTGCCGCTGGCGGCCGCGCTGTACGTCGTCACCAGCACGACGTGGAGCGTCATGGAGCGGGCCGCGCTGTACCGCTGACCCGGCGGGGCGGGGTCCAGTACGTGAACGGGGTATTGCGGACTGCACCCCGACCTTGGAGGATCGACCAGCCCTGCCGATGGCTCCCCGCCGCATCCGGGTCGCGCGCGTCGGACGGGCGCCCGCGATCGAGGGAGACTGATCATGAAGCTGCTGCGAGTCGGTACGGCCGGGGCGGAGCGGCCCGCGCTGCTCGACACCGACGGGATCCTGCGGGACCTGTCGGGTGTCGTCCCGGACGTCGACGGCGCGCTGCTCGCCGACGAGGAGGCGCTCGCCCGGGTCCGGGCGGCCGCCGACGCCGGCACGCTGCCCGTCCTGGATGCGGCCGGACTGCGGATCGGGCCGCCGCTGGGGCGGATCGGCAAGATCGTGTGCATCGGGCTGAACTACCACGACCACGCCCGCGAGACCGGGGCCGAACCGCCCGCCGAGCCGGTCGTGTTCATGAAGGCGCCGGACACGGTGATCGGCCCCGACGACACCGTGCTCGTGCCCCGGGGCTCCCGCAAGACCGACTGGGAGGTCGAACTGGCCGTCGTCATCGGGCGGACGGCCAGGTACCTGGAATCGGCGGCGGAAGGGCTGGCGCATGTCGCCGGGTACGCGGTGGCGCACGACGTGTCCGAGCGGGAGTTCCAGATCGAGCGGGGCGGCACCTGGGACAAGGGCAAGAACTGCGAGACGTTCAATCCCCTGGGGCCGTGGCTGGTGACCGCGGACGAGGTGCCCGATCCGCAGGCGCTGTCGCTGCGGCTGTGGGTCAACGGGGAGCTGAAACAGGACGGGACGACCGCCGAGCAGATCTTCCCGGTCGGGGAGGTCGTGCGGTACGTCAGCCAATTCATGACCCTGTACCCGGGAGACGTCATCAACACCGGGACGCCGGCGGGCGTGGCCATGGGGCAGCCCGAGCCGAAGCCCTACCTGCGGGCCGGGGACGTCGTGGAGCTGGAGGTCGAGGGGCTCGGGCGGCAGCGGCAGGAGGTCAAGGACGCGTAGCGCTCCGCCGGGAGGGCGGGGAACCGCGGGTCCGTTTGCGGCTGCGGGCAGTGGCTGCCGGCAGTCCGTGGCCGGTCGCGCAGTTCCCCGCGCCCCTCAGGGCGCGACACGGTGCGCTCCCCTCACGCCAGTGCCGAAGCCAGGTTCCGCCACGCCTTCCTCGGCAGGGCGTCGCGCGGGGAGCCGTCCAGGACCTGGAGGGCCAGGTGGTCCGCTCCCGCGTCGAGGAACGCGTCGAGCCGGGCGCGGATCGCCGTGTCGTCGCCCCAGGCGAACAGGGCGTCCACCAGGCGGTCGCTGCCGCCGTCGCGCAGGTCGTCCTCGGTGAAGCCGTGCCGCAGGAAGTTGCCGGTGTAGTTCGGCAGCGGCAGGTAGAGCTCCAGGAACGCGCGGGCCAGCGCGCGGGCGCGGTCCGGGTCCCGCTCGGGGATCACGCCCAGCTCGGGGGCGAGCAGCGGGCCGTCACCCAGGATCTCACGGGCGTGCGCGGTGTGTTCGGGGGTGACCAGGTACGGGATCGAGCCCGCCGCCCGATCGCGGGCCAGGCGCAGCGACCTGGGGCCGAGCGCGGCCAGCAGCCGCCGGTCCGCCGGCATCCCGGCGGCGTCCAGCGCGTCGAGGTGACCGACCAGGGCCGTGTAGGGGCGGGCGTACTGCTCCACCCGCTGGGCGTGGCTGACGCCGAGGCCGAGCAGGAACCGGCCGGGGTGCGCGGACTCCAGGTCCGCGAAGGCCCGGGCGGCGGCGGCCGGTTCGTGCTCCCAGATGCTCTGGATGCTGGTGCCGACGACGATCCGGGAGGTCGCGTCGAGGAGCGGGGCGGCATTGGCCGCGGAGGAGTTGCCGCCCAGCCAGAGCGCGCCGAAGCCGAGTTCCTCCAGTTCGGCGGCGGCCTCGGTGAGTTCCCCGCGCCGCTGCGGGTCCTCTGCGCGCAGGCCCACGCTCCAGATGCCGTACCGGCCGACCGCTTCCTTGACGGGCGTGCTCATCTGTCCGTTCCCTCCGGTGGGCGCCAGGTGCTGCGTACGGCAGGTGCCAACCGGAGGGAGCCGGGGTTGATTCCGCCGGGCTAGCGGTCGAGGAACCGCTCCAGCGCCTCCACCACGAGCCGGTGGTCGTCGAGCTGCGGCAGGCCGGACACCGTCACCGCCCCGATCACGCCCACGTCCTCGACGGTGATCGGGAAGGAACCGCCGTGGGCCGCGTAGGTGTCCGGGTCGAGGCGGGAGGACTCCTCGAAGGTCGTGCCCTTGGCGCGGAAGCGGGCGCCGACCAGGTAGGAGGCGGAGCCGTACCGCTCGACCACCCGGCGCTTGCGGGCGATCCAGGCGTCGTTGTCCGGGGTCGAGCCGGGCAGCGCGGCGTGGAAGAGCTGCTGTCCGGCCCGGTGGATGTCCACGGCGACCGGGGCCTGGCGCTCCCGGGCCAGCTCGACCAGCAGCGAGCCGAGGGCCCAGGCGTCGTCGTGGGTGAACCGGCGGAACACCAGGCGGCGTTCCTGCTTCTCCAGCTCCTCCAGGCTCGGGGTCAGCTCCGGGTGGAACTTCGGCCCGAGCTCCTGGGTGTGCGGGGTGTTCCGGGCGGTCACAGCGTCACCGTCACCTTCTCGCGCGCCGAACGGCGGGCGGCTTCCAGTACGTCCAGGGCGGCGGCCGCCTCGCGTGCCGTCACCGGGTTGGGGGCCCCCTCGAGCAGGGCCTTCGCCACGGCGGCGTAGTAGGCGGGGTAGTCGCCCGGCAGGGTCGGCTCGGGGCGGCCGCCGCCGGTCACCGGGGACTCGCCGGCGCCCACCCGGCCCCACAGGGACTCGGGCTCCACGCCCCAGCCGGGCCCGGGGCGCCGGCCCTCGCGCAGGGCGGCCTCCTGGGGGTCCAGGCCGTGCTTGACGTATCCGGCGGTGGAGCCCAGGACGCGGAAGCGCGGGCCGAGCTGGGCGGTCGTCGCGGAGACGTACAGGTGGGAGCGGACGCCGCTTGCGTGCGTGAGGGCGATGAACGTGTCGTCGTCGGTCTCCGCGCCGGGGCGGCGGACGTCCGTCTCCGCGTACACCGAGGCCGCCGGGCCGAACAGGACCAGGGCCTGGTCGACGACGTGGCTGCCGAGGTCGTAGAGCAGGCCGCCGATCTCCGCGGGGTCGCCGGACTCCCGCCAGCCGCCCTTGGGCTTGGGCCGCCAGCGCTCGAAGCGGGACTCGAAGCGCAGGACGTCGCCCAGCTCGCCGTCGTCCAGCAGCTTGCGCAGGGTGAGGAAGTCGTTGTCCCAGCGGCGGTTCTGGAAGACGGACAGGAGCAGCCCGCGCTCCTCGGCCAGGGCGGCCAGGGCGCGTGCCTCGGCCGCGCTGCCCGCCACGGGCTTGTCGACCACGACCGGCAGGCCGGCATCGAGGGCGGTCGTCGCGAGCGGCACATGGGTCTTGTTCGGTGACGCCACCACGACCAGGTCCAGTTCGCCGGCCCGCGCGAACAGCTCGTCCGG
The DNA here is from genome assembly GCF_055585285.1 of Streptomyces sp. NPDC053665. NCBI lineage: Bacteria > Bacillati > Actinomycetota > Actinomycetes > Kitasatosporales > Streptomycetaceae > Streptomyces > Streptomyces sp. NPDC053665. The sequence goes on along the minus strand of NZ_JBVJKK010000002.1, from coordinate 1,019,149 downwards.
TGAGGCGGCCAGGCGGACGTCCGGGAACTCGGCGCGCGCCTGCTGCTGCCGTTCCGGGTTCGAGGTGACGACCGTGTCGAGCACGAGGCCCTCGGTGGCGGCGATCAGCGGGGCGTGGAAGACGGAGCCGGCGAGGCCGTAGCCGACGAGGCCGACGCGGAGCGGCGGGCCGGAAGCGGTGCCGGTGGGTGTGCCAGTCATGCCGTCCACTTTCGCAACGCTGTTGCCAAAGTGCAAGCGGCGGGGACAATGGGGGCGTGAACAGGGCGGACGAGAGGACGGGCGGAGTGGGCGGCATGCGGGGCACGGGCGGCGGGGTGAACCTGCCGGCCCTGCGCAGCCACAACACCGCGCTGGTCCTGGACCTGCTGCGCACCGCGGGGGAGGAGGGGATCAGCCGGCTGGAACTCGCCGAGCGGACCGGTCTCACCCCCCAGGCGGTCAGCAAGATCACGGCCCGGCTGCGGCAGGACGGGCTCGCGGCGGAGGCGGGACGACGCGCCTCGACGGGCGGCAAACCGCGCACGGTCCTGCGGCTGGTGCCCGAGGCCGGGCACGCGGTCGGCGTCCACCTGGACCGGGACGAGGTGCGGGCCGTGATCGTGGACCTGCGCGGGAGCGTGGTCGGGGAGCGGCGGGCCGCGCTGGACCTGGGCGCGGGAGCCGCATCCGTGCTGGCGGCGGTGACGGGCGCGGTGCGGGAGGCGGCGCACGGGTCCGGCGGCGCCCTGCTGGGCGCGGGGGTCGCGCTGCCGGGGCCGCTCGACCACGCCCGGGGCGTACTCCACCGGGTGACCGGGTTCCCCGAGTGGGACGGCTTCCCGCTGCGGCAGGCCCTGGCGGATCGGCTCGCGATGCCCGTGGTCGTCGACAAGGACACCAACGCGGCGGCCCTCGGCCTGGCCGCCGGGGGAGAGGCGGGTTCCTTCGCCTACCTGCACCTCGGCACGGGCCTGGGCGCCGGGCTCGTCTTCGGCGGCGCCGTGCACCGGGGGGCCCGGACCGGGGCCGGGGAGTTCGGCCACCAGGTGATCCGGCTGGACGGCCCGCCGTGCACCTGCGGCCAGCGCGGCTGCGTCGAGGCACTGTGCCTGGCGGCGGTGGAACGCGGCGACCCGGCGGAGGCGGCCCGGGTGCTGGGCACCGCGGCGGGGAACCTGGTCGGCCTGCTCGACATCGACGTGGTCCTGCTGGGCGGGCGGACGGTGGCGGCGGCGCCGGAGGCGTTCGTGCGCGGGGTCGGCGCGGTCCTGGCGGCCCGGGCCCGGCGCACCGGGCAGGACGAGGTGCCCGTGCGGATCGCTCCGGGCGGTGACCGGGTCGTGGCGGCCGGGGCGGCACAGCTGGTGCTGGGGCCGGTGTTCGGGCGCGGGGGCGGGTGAGGGCGTCCGCACGGGTCCGGCGGGGTCGTGCCAGACGGACGGGCGGGATCGTGCCGGACTGGCGGGTGGACGGTGGCGGTGCTGGAGGCGTTCGGGCGCGGGTCCGGCGGGGTCGTGCCGGACGGCCGGACGGACGGTGGTGGCGGTGCCGGAGGCGTTCGTGCGCGGGGTCGGCGCGGTCCTGGCGGCCCGGGCCAGGCGCACCGGTCAGGACGAGGTGCCGGTGCGGGTCGCTCCGGGCGGTGACCGGGTCGTGGCGGCCGGGGCGGCACAGCTGGTGCTGGGGCCGGTGTTCGGGCGCGGGGGCGGGTGAGGGCGCCTGCGCGGGTCCGGCGGGGGTCGTGCCAAACGGGCGGGCGGGATCGTGCCGGACGGGCGGGCGGGCGGACGGTGGCGTTGCCGGAGGCGTTCGGGCGCGGGTCCGGCGGGGCCGTGCCGGGCAGGCGGAAGGTGACGGCGGCGCCCAAGGGGGTCGTGCGCGGGTCCGGCGGGGTCCTGCTGGGCGGGCGGGCGGTGGCGGTGGCGCCCAAGGGGGTTCGTGCGCGGGGGCGGCGGGGGCGTGCCGGGCGGGCGGGTGGGGGGCGGTGTCCGCCGAGCGGGCGGTTTCGCGCCGCCGTTCGGGGGGCTTCCCGGCGCGGCGGACGTACCGGAGGCCCCGCACGGCAAGGTCACGTCATCATGCGACCCTGCACGCCCGTACACCTCTGCCTCGCGACGGCGGCGGCCGTCCTGCTCCCTGGTGCCCACCCGGCGTACGCGGACCACCCGGTGCCCGCCTGTGCCGCGCCCGACGACCACACCTTCCCGCTCACCACCCGCGTCCACGGCGGACCCGGCACGTACACGGCCGGCGGCGGGTTCGGCACCTGGTACGTCGACCTGACCAACACGACCGACCGGACGTGCGAGGACATCCACCCCGTCGTGGTGCTGGTCGACGACAAGCGCGCCCTGGAAGCCTCCCAGCCGCGGCTGGAGTTCTTCGACGGCCCGCGGGCCCACCCCGTGCGGTTCGAGGAGACCGGCGAGGACGAACTCGTGGGGGCGTTCTCCGACGAGGAGGGCGGCTTCCGCGGGTTCACCGTCGGGCCGGGCGGGACCGTCACCGTGAAGGTGCGGCTCGCGCTCACCTCGGACGCCGTGCCGAACGACGTCACCGTCAACGCGGCGGTCGTCCAGCGCCACGACGACGACGGCGACTGGGTGGGGCAGTCCGGCGACTACCGCTTCCGGATCGAGGAGGGCGGCACGGACACCGACACCGACACCGACCCCGGCACCGGGAACCGACCCGACGGCGAGCCGGAACCGAGCCCCGACTCTTCCGCCCCACCCCGCGAGGACCGGTTCCCGTTCGCGGAGGAACTCGCGAGCACCGGGTCCGGTGCCCGGATCGCGGCCGCCGCGTCGGCCCTGCTGCTCGCCGCGGGCGGCGCCCTGCTCCTCGCACGCCGCCGCCGTTAGACGGGGTACCCGGGGACGGGCCGTTCCCCAAGATCCCGGCACTGTTTAGGCTGGATCGCACGCTGGACCGCGTACGGCAGGAGATCCCGCACATGGCAGACCGCAAGCCCATCCAGTCGTGGCTCACCGACATGGACGGCGTCCTCATCCACGAGGGCGTACCGATCCCCGGCGCCGACGCCTTCCTGAAGAAGCTGCGGGAGTCCGGCAGGCCCTTCCTGGTCCTCACCAACAACTCCATGTACACCCCGCGCGACCTGCACGCCCGGCTGCGGCGCATGGGCCTGGAGGTGCCGGTCGAGAGCATCTGGACCTCGGCCCTGGCCACCGCGCAGTTCCTGGACGACCAGCGGCCTGGCGGCTCGGCGTACGTCATCGGCGAGGCCGGGCTGACCACCGCGCTGCACGACATCGGCTACATCCTCACCGACCACGAGCCGGACTACGTCGTCCTCGGCGAGACCCGCACCTACTCCTTCGAGTCCATGACGAAGGCGGTCCGGCTCATCAACGGCGGTGCCCGCTTCATCTGCACCAACCCCGACGAGACCGGCCCCTCCACCGAGGGCCCGCTGCCCGCGACCGGCGCGGTGGCCGCCCTGATCACCCGGGCGACCGGCAAGAAGCCGTACTTCGCGGGCAAGCCGAACCCGCTGATGATGCGGACCGGCCTGAACGCCATCGGGGCGCACTCCGAGAGCAGCGCCATGATCGGCGACCGCATGGACACCGACGTGCTGGCCGGCATGGAGGCCGGGATGCAGACGTTCCTGGTGCTCACCGGCCTGACGCGGCCCGACCAGGTCGAGGACTTCCCCTACCGGCCGTCGCAGGTCGTGGACTCCATCGCCGACCTCGTCGACCGGATCTGACCCGGGCACCGGCGCCCGCGCGGGCCAAACCCGTCACCACCCGTACGGAGCAGCCGCCGCGTCCCTGCGGATGCGGCGGCCCACCGTGCGGGGGAGGCTCCAGGCGTCTGGAGGTTCACGATGGGTTCCCTGAAAGTCACTGTCTGCACCGGCGTCCTGGCCGCGGTTCTCCTCTCCCCGGCGGCGCACGCGGCGGACGGAGGGGGCGTCACGGTGACCCCGGCGTCCCCCGCACCGGGCGGTGACGTCACGCTGCGCGTGACCGACTGCGCGCGGCGCACGGCCGTCGCCGTCTCGCCGGCGTTCGTGGCGGACGCCCGGCTCACCGTCGCCGGCGACCGCACGCTCACCGGTGACAGCCGGGTCCGCTCCACGCTGGAGCCGGGCCGGTACCCGGTGCGCATCGCCTGCGGGGACACCGCCCGGGCCGGCATCCTCACCGTCAGGGACGGCGACGGCCGCCCGCGGTCGTCGTCCGTGCCCGCTCCCGGAGCGGCGGGGCAGCCGCCCGTGCCCGGCAGGGGCGGGCAGCCGTCGGCTCCCGCCGAGGGCGAGCGGGTGCCGGGCGCACCGGCCACACCCGTCGCGCCCGTCCGGGCCGGTGGCGGCGCAGCCGCGGGACTCGTGGCGGGCGGGGAGCGCGCGGCCGGGCCCGGCACGGCCCAGGGCGTGACCGGCCTGGTCCTGGCGGGCGTCGCCGCCGCGGTCGTCGTACTCGGTGGTGTCCGCAGGCGACGGGGGACGGGCTGACCCATGTCCGACCTGGAACAGTCGTACCGGCGCCCCTCCGGCACCGGCCGCATGCTCGCGGGCGTGGCCTGGGTGGTGCTGCTGCTGGGGCTGTGGCTCTGGGGCCGCGAGGTCACCGACGTACGGCACGGCATCTCGGCGCCCACCACCGGTGACATGGCCGCGGCCGGACGCCCCCCGGACGTGAAGCTGCCGCCCGCGCACCGGCCGCTGGGCGTCGCGGTGCCGCAGCGCGTCGACATCCCCGGACTCGGCGTCCAGGCCCCGGTGGTGGCGCGCGGCCTCGACGCCCGGGGGGCCCTCGACCCGCCGCCCTTCGACCAGCCGGGCGTGGTCGGCTGGTACGCCGGAGGGGCGGCGCCCGGGGCCCGGGGGACCGCGCTGATGGTCGGCCACGTCGACACCGACTCCCGGCCCGCCGTGTTCTTCCGGCTCAGCGCCATGCGCCCCGGCCAGACGATCCGGGTGGTCCGGGCCGACGCCCGGGTCGCGGAGTTCACGGTCGAGTCGGTCCAGGTCCTCACCCGCGACCGCTTCGACGCCCACCAGGCGTACGGGCCACGCGAGTCGGGCCGGGCCGAGCTGCGGCTGATCACCTGCGGCGGCAGCTTCGACCGGGCGACCCGCAGCTACACGGCGAACGTGGTGGTCTCGGCGTACCTGACCGCGACCGGCCCCTGACGGCGACCACCGGCCCCTGACGGCGGCCACCGGCCCCGGTCGGCGGCCCGCTCCCCCTGGAGCCGCCGACCGGGCCGGTCCTCGACCGCGCGCGCACGGGCTGCGGGAGTGACCCGGCGAACCGCGCAGGAGGCCACGGGAGCCACGCCGGGTGAAGCTCTGGCCGAAGGCGGGTCCCGCCGAACCGACTGTAGAGCCCCGGGAGTTACCGGCCCAGGGGTTGGATGACACCAGGTCCCGATACGGTGGCGCTGCGTCACCATGCGGGTGGACTTCGAACCACCTGGGCGCCACGGGACGTATGTCAGGATTGAACCTTGTACGGGTGTACCCGAGGGGGAGTGGGATGTACGGCAGCAGGGGGGTCGGGGCGTCCGCGGGGAGGCGGGCGTCCGCGGTGGTGCTGGGGGCGGCACTGCTGATCACGGGATGTTCCTCCGGCGACGGAGGGGACGGCAGAGAGGGCAGGGACGGCAAGGACGGCGCCGGGGCCGCGGGTGCGGGGGACACCCGGCAGCCCCCGGGGAGCGCCCCGTTCTGGGTGAACCCGGACGGCACGGCGGCACGGCAGGTGGCCGCCCTGGAGAAGGCCGGCAAGAAGCGGAAGGCCGGACAGATCCGCCGCATCGCCGAACAGCCGGTCGCCGAATGGATCGGACCGGACGACCCTGAGGAGCAGACGCGGGGCCTGACCGAAGCGGCCGACGAGGCGGGCCGCACCGCGCTGCTCGTCCTCTACAACATCCCGCACCGCGACTGCGACCAGTACTCCCAGGGCGGCGCCGCCGACGGCGACGCCTACCGCGCCTGGGTCGACGGCGTGGCCGCGGGCATCGGCGACCGGTCCGCCACCGTCGTCCTCGAACCGGACGCGCTGCTCCACCTCGTGGACGGCTGCACCCCGCGCGAGTACCACGAGGAGCGCTACGACCTCCTCGAAGGCGCGGTCACCGCGCTGAAGGCGCTGAAGAACACGAAGGTCTACCTCGACGCGGGCAACGCCGGCTGGCAGGACCCCGACCGGATCTTCGCGCCCCTCGAGCGGGCGGGCATCGCCCGCGCCGACGGCTTCTCGGTGAACGTCTCCAACTTCTACTCCACCGAGGACTCCCTCGCCTACGGCAAGCGGCTGTCCGCCAAGGTCGGCGGCAAGCACTTCGTCATCGACACCAGCCGCAACGGCAACGGCCCCTACACCGGCGGCGATCCGGACGAACGCTGGTGCAACCCGCCCGGCCGCGCCCTGGGTGAGACCCCGACGACCCGGACCGCCGACCCGCTGGTCGACGCCTACCTGTGGGTCAAGCGGCCGGGCGAGTCCGACGGCGAGTGCAAGGGCGGCCCCAAGGCCGGCCAGTGGTGGCAGGACTACGCCCTGGACCTGGCGAAGGCAGCCACCGGCTGACGTTCCGCCCGGGCCGCCGGCCCACCGACGACGTGCACGGGGCGCCCCCCCAGCGGGAGGCGCCCCGTGCACGCGAGAAGGCCGGCCGCGGCCTACGGCACCTTCACCCACCGGGCCCTGCTCGGTGTGCCGTCGGCGTTCGTCACGAACAGCATGTACCAGCCGGACTGCACCAGGTTGCGGTTCTTCGGCACGGTCACCTTCAGCTTGTCGCCGTCGGCCGTGAAGTCCAGGGCGATCGACCGCTGGTCGACGTCCGTGACGTGCGTGGCCGCACTCGGCCGGATCAGCCGGACCTTCTCGACCTTCGCCGCGTCCCGCGAGGTGAACGTCCCCGTCCCGCCCCGCCGGAGGGTCCGCGGACCGCCCGACAACTCGGGTCGCTCCGCACCTCCGTAGAGATACGGCGGTGTGTAGATCTCGATGCGCTGCTCGAACTCGCCGGGCTTGGTGTTGGCCTCGTCGCCGTAGAGCGAGTCGGAGCCGAAGAACATCACGCGGCCGTCGGGCAGCAGGATCGACCCCGAGTGGTAGTTGCGGCCCACCAGCGGGTCCGCGACGCGCCGGAGCTCGTTCTTCTCCGTGTCGTAGAGCCGCGCCTCGAAGATGTCGGAGTCGCCGCGACCGCGGTAGTCCTCCGAGCCGCCGGAGATCAGCACGCTGTCGTCGGGCAGGATCGAGGCGTTCGGGTAGCGGGTGCCCCTGTCCAGGGACGGGCCGTCCACGAAGCGCGGGTCCGGCTTCTTCAGGTCGACGATCCGGGTCTTCTCGCTGGACCTCTCGGACTCGCCGACGCCGCCGCCGCCGACCACCATGTACTTCTCGTCCTGCGCCGGCGGCAGCAGCACCGTGCCGGACGTCTCCATCAGGGTGGGGTCGCTCAGACCGGGGATCTTCGAGAACGCGTTGGTGTCCACGTCCCACACGCCCGGCTCACGGCCCACGTCGTCCGGCCCGTAGCCCGCGTTGGACCCCGAGTAGAAGATCTTGCCGTTCTGCATGAGGAACAGCGCCGGGTAGGTCGGGAACTGCCGGACCTTGCCGGTGTAGGCCCACTTCCCGGTCTTCGGGTCGAACACCTCGTTCTTGCCGGGGACGAGCTGGCCGATGTCGTCGAGGCCGGAGACGCTGAGGACCTTGCCGTCGCTCAGGGTGGTGAGCGTCGGGTACCAGCGGGCCTCCTTCATCGGGTCGACCTTGATGTACTTCTCGGCCACCGGGTCGAACTCGTAGGCGTCCCGGATGCCCTGGAAGTCCTTCTTGTCGAGGGCGAGTTTCTGCGCGATGCCGTAGGTGTTCCGGGCGTCGGCGCCCTTCAGGCCGTGCACCCGGTAGTTGTCCTGCGTACCCGTCTCGTACTTCTTGCCGCGTCTCTGCGCCTCGACGTAGATCCGGCCCAGCCCGGGGTCGTTGCGCAGGAACCTCCCGGTCGCCTTGTCGAAGACCTTCTTCGCGCGCGGGACGAGCACCGGGTCCTTGGAGACGAACGTCCGGTGGTTGTCCTTGCCGGTGAACGCCGTGCCGGCGGGCAGCGTGATCGGCTCGTCCGGGTTCTCGTTGTGGACGATCATCAGGCCGCCGGCCTTGGTGACGTCGCCCTTGAGCTTCTCGTAGCGCTTGGTGCCGCCCGCGATCAGCAGGTTGCCGTCGGCGAGCTGCGTGTGGCCGGTGCAGAACAGGTCGGCGGGCGTCGGGACCTTCTTGACGGTGCCCCGGACCGGGTCCCAGATCCGGGTGTCGAACTTCTTCGCGTCGAAGTTGTCCTGGTCGTTGCCCGACCCCGCGACCAGCAGCACCTTGCCGGTGCGCAGCAGCGCCGCGTGGATGGTGTTCTGCCGGTACTCCTCGGGGAAGTCGACGATCTCCCACTTGCCGTTGGCGGCTTTGTACTCCGGCTTGTTGATCGTGTACTGGTGGTATTGCGCGGTGCCGAAGCGGTAGAGCCACGGCCCGTTCATCCCGGCCAGCGCGAGCACCACCGCCGTGCCGATGGCGAGTCGACGGGCCCGGCGGCGGCCTGCACGGTCGTTCATTCCTTACGTCCCCCAAGTCCACCAAGGGCGATCTGCATGGTCTGGCCGGCTCCCTGGGCCTCTCCCTGCGCGTCGGGGGCGGCGGCCCAGCCGGGCGTGTGCCGCGGGGTGTGCGGCGTCTGCGCCCGCGCGGCGGCCGGCGGCTGCGTGCGGTGCGGCGCCTCGGGGTCCTGCTCCGCGCCCCCGGCGTCGCCGCCGGGCCCACGGGCGTCCTGCCGCAGTTGCCAGCGCCAGGCGAACACCGGTGAGGCCGTGATCAGCAGCGCGAAGGTCGCCCAGGTGATCATGGCCGGGTGGGCGTGGCCCAGGGCGAGGCCGGCCGCGATCGAGCCGCCGAAGACCAGGACGAAGTACCAGTGGTAGCGGAACGTGCCGAACCAGCGGTCCGGGCTCGCCGAGTCGCCCTTGGGCGTGACCACGAACTTGCTCTTGCGCCGCAGCACCGAGTCGATGAGCGCCTTGGCGTACAGCGGCGCCGACAGCGCGGACATCACCATGCCGGCCACCCCGCCGGAGCCCTCGGGCTCGTGCGGCGAGACGTTGTGCCGGCGGTTCCAGACGTACAGGCCGATCTGCAGGGCGGAGGCGTTGCCGTAGAGCATCAGCCACACGGCCGGGTCGATGTTCACACCCGAGGCGCCCAGTCCCAGGAACAGGCAGCAACTCAGCGCCGCCAGGATCCAGTTCAGGGCCGACATCGGGTAGAAAATGATCATCATGGTGTAGTTGAAGAGCTTGCCCGGCGGCAGCGAGTACCAGCCCTTCCAGTACTGCTTGAGGATCGTCTCGTACGTCCCCCGCGACCAGCGCATCTGCTGGGTGAAGAAGTCCGTCCAGGCACTCGGGCCCTCACCGACGGCGAGCACGTCCGGGGTGTACACCGAGCGCCACTTGCGGCCCGTGGCCGGGTTCTTGTGCCGGTGCATCTCGAAACCGGTGGCCATGTCCTCGGTGATCGAGTCGTACAGACCGCCGATCTGCTTCAGCGCCTTGATGCGCACCGCGTTGGACGTACCGACGAACATCGGGGAGCCGTAGCGGTTGCCCGCGCGCTGGATCAGCGCGTGGAAGAGGAACTGCTGCGACTCGGCGGCCTTGGTGATCGGGTTGTCGTAGTTGCCGTAGACCTGCGGGCCGATGACGAAGCCGACGTCCGGGTCGCGGAAGAAGCCGAGCATCCGCTCCAGGTAGTTGGGCAGCGGCACGTGGTCGGTGTCGACCGAGGCGAAGAAGTCGTAGTCGTCGCCGTGCGCCTCCAGCCAGGCGTTGTAGTTGCCGTGCTTGGTCCTGGCGCGGTGCGGGCCGGCGGCCTGGTTCCACTTCGCGACGCCCTTGCGGGAGAAGTGGTGCACGCCCAGGCGCTCGCAGACCGCCTTCACCTCGGGGTCGTCGCCCTCGTCGAGCAGCCAGACGTGCAGCAGACCGCGGTGGCGGATCCGCACGGCCGCCTCCAGGGTCTTCGTCACCATCTCCAGCGGCTCCTTGCCGGGCACGAAGGAGGTGAGGAAGGCCACTCTGGTGCCGGTCTCGGGCACCACCGGGACCGGGTCCCGGGCGACCAGCGTGGCGTGCGCGTTGGACAGCACGTTCATGCAGCGGAAGAACTCGATCAAGCCGATCGACACGAGCATGACCATGTCCAGCGCGGGCAGCCAGGCGAAGGCCGGGTGGTCGCGCTCGGTCCAGTGCTCGGGCTGGAGCAGCCAGAACAGCAGCACCAGGGAGAGCACGGGCGCCGCGGCCAGCATCAGGGCGACCCGGATGCGGTGCGGTTCCCCGGAGATGAGCGAGCGGTACTGCACCCGGTACGGCTTGCGCGGATCGGGTTGGGTGAGGGGACCTGCGAGCCGGCTGTAGTGCTCGTAGTCGTAGCGCGGCAGCGTCTTCCTGATCCGCCGGAACGTCCCCGTGGTGCTCATCCGGTGAGCCGGCACCCTCAGCCGGGTGGTCCGGGACGGGTCGTGGTCTGGCCGGGCACCCGTGGGCCTCGACGTCATGAGTCTTCCCCCCACACGCGGACAACCGCGTGTCGCGTAGCTTTCGTGCCGCCTGCGGGTCCCCCTAGACCGGAACAGGCGTATTCAGTGATATGCCGCGATCACCACGTCATTCCCACCCATAGACGTGGAAAAGCGACCTTCCGGTTGCAGATGCGTCCCACGGCATCGCGTCTCGGTCCGGGAGCCCCTACTCCCGCCGCTCCGCCCAACCGGTACGGATCCCCCCAACTGCCACGAAGTCGCAGCTTTCTGATGAACCAGGGGCTCAGCGTTCTACGGTGTCCCTCATGATCGCAAGATGCGCAACACGGTGTTCACCGGTCATACGCGCTCATTATGGTGCGCACAGGAGCCTTGTGGGGCGGGTGTGGACAAAAAGGCGCCGATGTGCTCGACGTGCTCCCCCCCCCGGCCCTTCCCGCTCGCGCCGTGTCCGTGCACGCGCTCGGCAACACGTACGGGCGGCGGGTGCGTCCCGTTCACGGCGAGAGGGTATCCGGCCCCATGGGCGGCGGGTGGGTGTTCTCCGCAGAGAAAGGTTTCAGCCAAGGAAGTCGGCGGTGCGGAGCGGCTCCGGGCACGCGAAAGGCCCCCCGCTTCCGCGAGGGGCCTTCCACCGTCTGTGCGCCGCCAGGGACTCGAACCCCGGACCCGCTGATTAAGAGTCAGCTGCTCTAACCAACTGAGCTAGCGGCGCCTGCTGACACGGAAACTCTACAGGACGCCCGGGGGTGCTCCGGACCACCCCCGGGCGGCCCGGGACGCCCCGGGCGGGTCCCGCGTACATCATTCGGACCGTCAGCATGCGCGTGCGGAAGACAGTTGCGAAACTGGCGACGCGCTCCCGCACGTGCACGGGTGCCGTACATTCCGCCGGAAGTGTGAGGGGAATCGCATGGAGTCTCCGGTATTCGAGGAATTCGACCCCGCGAGCGACTGCGACTGTCCCGGCTGCGTGCACTGGCGGCGGGTCCTGCCGCATTCCCGGGCCGGCCGCGGGGCCGCCCACCCGGCCGCCCACCGGGCGCTCGCCCTGGCCGCCGTGGCCTCCGCCGCCCTCGGTGCGGGGCACGCCGTACCGGCCGTCGCCGCCCCGCACGCACCACACCGCCCGGGTGGTCTCCCCGCAGGTGAGGAGCCTGACACGCCGCAGGGGGAGCGGGCCCCGCTGCACGGTCCGGGTGGGCGCCCGGCGCCGCAGTCCAGCGCGCCGAAGCCCACCGCCATCACCCGAGCGGAGATCATCGACCGGGCCAAGATCTGGGTCGCGGCGAAAGTGCCGTACAGCATGAGCGCGTACTGGTCCGACGGTTACCGGCAGGACTGCTCCGGCTATGTCTCGATGGCCTGGAAACTGCCGGGGAACGAATGGACGGGAAGTCTCGCCCAGTACGCGGAACGGATCACGAAAGAAGAACTCCAGCCGGGCGACATTCTGCTGTTCCACAATGCGGCCTCCCCGACCAGCGGCTCGCACGTCACCATCTTCGGCGGCTGGACGGACGCGGCGCACACCACCTACACCGCCTACGAGCAGACCCGCCCCCACACCCGCCGGCAGTCCACCCCGTACGCCTACTGGAGCGACTCCGACCGGTACGTCCCCTACCGCTACAAGGGCGTCACCGCCGAGGAGCCGGCGCCCGAGCCGGGCGGCGGGAACCCGGGCCCCCCGGCCGTGACGCCGTATCCGGGGGCGGTGTATTTCGGCCCCGGCGCGAACAACCCGTACGTCACCCGACTCGGCCGCCTGCTCGTCGCCCGGGGGGCCGGGGGCGCCTACGCCGCCGGCCCCGGACCCCGCTGGACCGACGCCGACCGGCGGGCGACCCGGGCCTTCCAGCAGGCGCAGGGCTGGACGGGCGCGGACGCCGACGGGCTGCCCGGTCCGCTCACCTGGGAGCTGCTGGTCACAGGCAAGGGCAAGGACGTCACGGGCGGGGTGGCGGGGCCGCCGCCCGCCTCCCACGGCGTGCCCGGCTACCCGGGGCGGGCGCTGTTCCGGCCCGGCGCCGACAACGCCTACGTCACCCGGCTCGGGCAGCAGCTCGTGCGCAAGGGGTACGGCAGGTTCTACAGGGTGGGGCCGGGCCCCCGCTGGACCGAGGCCGACCGGCGGGCCGTCGAGGCGTTCCAGCGCACCCAGGGCTGGCGGGGCGGTGCGGCGGACGGCTACCCGGGCCCGGAGACCTGGCGGCGGCTCTTCTCGTGACGCCGGCGGCCGGCGGTGCCCGGCCCCCCGGGCCGCGCCTCCGGCCGCCGGCCCCGACCCTCGGCCGGGCCCGTCGAACGGGCCCGGCGGCGGGACCACCGTTGTGACGCATCTGGCGCGGAGGCTGGAGGCACGCATGAGTACGACCACTTCCCACACGTCCGAGCCCGACCGACCGGCCGAGGGGCCGGCCCGGCCCGCCCGGCTCATCCAGAACGAGTCCACCACCGAGATCCCCGTCCACCTGCTGTTCCGCGACGACCCGGACCCGGCGCCGGTGGCGCTGAAGCCGGCGGTCGTGAGCCGCAGGCACGGCACGGGGGAGCAGCCGCGCCAGCGCCGGCCGGGGGCCGTGCCGGTCCGCCCGGTGCCACGGGCCGACCCGGACCTCGCGGAGCGGCCCGCGCGGGTGCTGCCGGGCGCGGCCGGCGTGCTCGCGGGGCTGTGCGGGGCGGCGGGGTGCGCGGCCACCTCCTGGTGGGCGGGGGTACTGCCGCCCCTGGTGGTCCAGGCGCTGGGTCTGCCGGCCGTCTCCGGGGCCGGGCTCGGCCCCGCGCAGTGGGCGGCGTACGCGGGTGCCGGTGCGCTCGGCCTGTTCGGATTCGGCGGACTGGCCCGGGGGCGTACCGGCCGGGCCTGGGTGCTGGATCTGTTCGGCCGCTACCGGGGGACCGTGCGCCGCTCCGGCCTGCTGTGGGTCAACCCGCTGCTGCTGCGGCGCCGGGTGGACGTGCGGCTGCGGCACTGGCGCAGCGAGCCGGTCCCGGCGGCCGACGCGAGCGGGGTCGCCCTGCGCGTGGTGGTCCTGGTGGTCTGGCGGGTGCGGGACACCGCCCGGGCGACGCTGGGCGTCGAGGACCACGAGACATACCTGCGCGAGTGCGTCGAGGCGGCGCTGGCCCGGGTGCCCGTGGAGATGCCGGGCGGGACCCGGGGGCCGGGGGGCGCGGCGCGCGAGGCGCTGACGCGGCTGGTGGCGGCGGACGCGGCACCGGTCGGCCTGGAGGTGTACGCGGTGCAGCCGCTGCGGGTGGAGTACGCCCCGGAGGTCGCCGCCGCGATGCACCGCCGCCGTATCGCGGCACTGGACGCCCAGCACCGGGCGAGCGTGCTCACCTCGGTCGTGGACTCCGTCGAGGACACGGTGACCCGGCTGACCATGCGAGGACTGGTCGAACTGGACGACTACGAGCGGAAGGTGCTGGTGAAGGACCTGACGGTGGCGTTCTGCTCGGGCCGCGGGGAAACAGCTCCGTGATTGGTATGGACATGTTCAACTAACGGTCCTACGCTCGCCTTGGTCTAGACCTTCATGCACGGCTCACTGAACCCTCCCCCACGTTTCCCAGGAGCGGCAGCATGCGCACAAGGACCAAGGCGTCCGCACTCGCGGTGGGACTGGCCACGACCGGAGCTCTCTTGCTCTCCTCCGGCGGGGCCAGCGGCCACGGCTACACCGACCTCCCCATCAGCAGGCAGAAGCTCTGCCAGAACGGCACCGTGACCAACTGCGGCTCCATCCAGTGGGAACCGCAGAGCGTCGAGGGGCCGAAGGGCTTCCCGGCCTCCGGACCGGCCGACGGGCAGATCTGCAACGGTGGCGTCGGCCACTTCAGCCAGCTCAGCGCGCCCAGGACGCCGTCCGGTGCGGCCTGGCCCGCCACCAAGGTGACGGGCGGTCAGAACTACACGTTCCGCTGGCAGTTCACGGCCATGCACGCCACGAGCGACTTCAAGTACTACATCACCAAGCCGGGCTGGAACCAGAACCACAACCTGTCCCGGTCCGACCTCAACCTCACGCCGTTCTTCACGGTGCCGTACAACGGCCAGCGGCCGCCGTCCACGCTCTCGCACAGCGGCCGGCTGCCGTCGGGGCTGAGCGGCCGTCATGTGATCGTCGCGGTGTGGACGGTCGCCGACACGGCCAACGCGTTCTACGCCTGCTCGGACGTCACCTTCTAACGCCCCGCGCACCTCTGAGGTTCTCTTGAGTCACCGGCGCGGCCGGCGTGGGTAGGTTCCTGCCACGCCGGCCGCTCGGGTCCGGCGCAACGACCTCGGGGGTGCGCGATGGACGTGGTCATCTACGTCGTGCCCGGTGTGATCATGGCTCTGGCGCTCTTCATGGCCTACCGCGTCGTACGGCGCTGGCTGCAGATCCGCGGCGCCTGGAACAGCGGGCTGACGGCCGAGGGGCGCTGCCTGCGGGCGTACACCACGGTGAGCGGTGGGCACGGGGACACCTCCGTGCGGACCACGCTCCACCACGTCTACGAGTTCATCGCCCAAGACGGCCGGGTCGTCCGCTTCGAGGAGGACGGCGGCCCCGGCACGACCGTCGAGGGCGACTACGTCACCGTGTACTACAGCGGCGGCCCCCGGGTGGTGGCCACCGCCCAGCCGCCGAGCCGGGTGCGGCAGACCGTGAGCGCCGTCGGCGTCCTGGTCTTCCTGGGCGTGATCGTCGTCTTCTGCGCCGGTTTCGTGACCGCCTACGGCCAGACCTTCGGCTCGTCCGGCGACATCGTCTTCAGTGTGGACGACAGCGGGACGTCCCAGCTGCCCTGAACACGTCGAAGGGCCTCTCGCTCCCACGAGAGGCCCTTCGACGTATGGTGCGCCGCCAGGGACTCGAACCCCGGACCCGCTGATTAAGAGTCAGCTGCTCTAACCAACTGAGCTAGCGGCGCATGACTCACGCCGACCGCCGGAACGTGTTCCGCGGCTGGCGACGAGAAAATACTACCCGGCCCGGAGGGGTGCTCCGGACCACCTCGACGGCAGGCCCTAGATCGCCAGGGAGAGCAGGACCGGGGCCGCGCTGCGGTTGAGGGTCTCGGCCGCCCGGCGCAGGCGGTGGGCCTGTTCGACGGGCAGGGACAGGGCCAGGCAGCCGGCGGAGGATCCGGCCGTGATCGGGACGGCCGCGCACACCGTGCCGACCGCGTACTCCTGGAGGTCCAGCACCGGCACCGTCGGCGGCTGGGCCTCCAGCCGGGACAGCAGCAGCCGGTCGCTGGTGATGGTGCGCGAGGTCAGGCGGGCCATCCGGTGGCGGGCCAGGTGGTCGCGGCGCCCGGCGTGGTCGAGCTGGGTGAGCAGGCTCTTGCCGATGGCGGTGGCGTGGGCCGCGGAGCGGAAGTCGACCCACTCGTGGACCCTGGGCATGGCGGGACTGTCGGCGTACTGGGTGACGCTGATCTCGCCGTCGACGTAGCTGCTGATGTAGACAGCCGCGCCGACCGCGTCGCGCAGCCGGTCGAGGGTCTGCTGGAGCGTGTCCCGCAGGGCCTGCTCGTGCTGCCGGAAGGAGGTGAGGCGGGCCAGGGTCTCGCCGGTGATGTAGGAGCCGTCGGCGATCTGCTCGACGTAGCCCTCGCGGCGCAGCATGCGCAGCAGCGCGGTCAGCCGCTCGGGGTCGATGCCGGTGTGCCGGGCGAGGCCGGCGCCGGTGACGCCGCCGGGTCGGTGCGCCACGGTCTCCAGCACGCGCAGCGCGTCCTGGGCCGAGTGGTGCGGGGTGGTCGGCGGCTCGTGCTTCAGCGCCACGGTGGTCTCCCCCTGCGCTTGCTGTAGGGCCGTGATCCGGTCGGTCGACCTGTTCCAGGCTAGCGGGCAAACGCCGTACGCGGAGCGGGGGTTGACAAGATTCCGGGCCGCCCGAACTGGGGCAACGGCACCCGGGCACATGCCGGCGGCATGCCCCGGTCCGGGCGGTCCGTGTTCTGCCTGGTCACCAGGTGTAGTCAGAGGACTGCGCTGAGGAACTCCCGGGTGCGGTCCTTTTCCGGCTCGCTGAACATCTTCTCCGGCGGGCCCGACTCGATGACGCGACCGGAGTCGAACATCAGTACCTGGTCGGAGATGTCCCGGGCGAAGTTCATCTCGTGGGTCACACAGAGCATCGTGATGTCGGTGGAGCGGGCGATGTCCCTGAGGACGTCGAGCACTCCCGCGACCAGCTCCGGGTCGAGCGCGGACGTGACCTCGTCCAGCAGCAGCACCCGGGGACGCATCGCCAGAGCCCGGGCGATCGCCACCCGCTGCTGCTGGCCGCCGGAGAGCCGGCCCGGGTGCGCGTCGCACTTGTCGGCCAGGCCCACCAGGTCGAGCAGCCCCTTGGCCCGCTCCACCGCCTCGTCCTTGGACAGGCCGAGGACGGTGACGGGCGCCTCGGTGATGTTCCGCAGCACCGACATGTTCGGGAACAGGTTGAACTGCTGGAACACCATCCCGATCTTCTTGCGGACCTCGCGGACCTCCTTGTCGGAGGCCGGGAACAGCCGCTGCCCGTCCACGGTGATGGTGCCCTCGTCGGGCTTGGCCAGCGTCATCAGCAGCCGCAGGATCGTGGTCTTGCCCGATCCGGAGGGGCCGATGAGGGTGACGTGCTTGCCGGCGTCCACGGAGAAGTCCAGGTGGTCCAGGACGGTGTTGTCGCCGAACCGCTTGGTGACCTGCTCCAGCCGGATCAGCTCGCCGGTGCTCCCGGTGGGGTTCTTCTCGGGGTCGGTGCGGATGTCAGTGGGCAAGGCGACGCTCCAGGGCTCGCAGGCCAAGGCTGGCCAGGTAGGAAATGACGATGAAGGCCACGCCGATCAGCGTGACGGGCTCGGTGAACCGGAAGCTCTCCTGCGCGAACAGCCGCGCCTCGCCGAGCATCTCCAGCACCGTGATCGCCATCAGGATCGGGGTGTCCTTGAGCATCGCGATGACGTAGTTGCCCAGGGCCGGGACGACCCGGCGGATCGCCTGCGGCAGGATCACGGCCGTCCAGGTGCGGCGCAGGGGCAGGTTCAGTGCCGTCGCCGCCTCCCACTGGCCGGCCGGCACCGCCTCGATGCCGGCGCGGTAGACCTGCATCGTGTACGTCGAGTAGTGCAGTCCGATGCCGACGACACCCGTGGTGAGCGCCGAGAAGGCCACGCCCCACTCGGGCAGCACGTAGAAGAGGAAGAACAGCTGCACCAGCAGCGGGGTGTTGCGGACGAACTCCGTGACCGCCCCGACCGGCCAGGTCACCCAGCGCGAGGGCACCCGCATCAGCAGCGCCCACACCAGGCCCAGCGCGAAGGAGATCACCGAGCCGAACAGCAGCGCCTGAAGGGTGACCAGCAGGCCGTCCCAGAAATGCGGCAGGAAGTCGGAGACCGCGCTCCAGTCCCAGTTCATCGCACCGCCTCCACCACGACCGGCTCGGGCGCCCGCGTCGCACCGCCGGGCCCCTTCCCGACGCCCGCCTTCAGCTTCCGCTCCAGCCCGCGCATGCCCCGCGTGAGCAGGAACGCGATCACGAAGTAGATCAGCAGGACGTACGTGTAGATCCCCGCGCTCTCCTGGAGCGCCAGCCGCACCAGATTGCCGCTGAACGCCAGGTCACCCATGCCGATGATCGACACCAGGGCGGTCCCCTTGAGCAGTTCGACGAGCAGGTTGGAGAACGGCGGGATCATCTCCGGCACGGCCTGCGGCAGCAGGATCAGCCGCATCCGCTGCCAGGGCGTGAAGCTGAGCGCGATCCCGCCCTCCCTCTGCGCCGGGTCGACCGCGTTCAGCGCGCCGCGCACGATCTCGGAGCCGTACGCCCCGTAGGTCAGGCCGAGTGCCAGCGTGGCCGCCCACAGGGGCACGAGCTGCCAGCCGAAGGTGATCGGCAGCACGAAGAACACCCAGAAGATCATGATCAGGGCGGAGGTGCCGCGGAACACCTCGGTGTAGAAGCCCGCGAGGAAGCGGACGATCCACAGCCGGTGCGTGCGGGCGATGCCGACGACGAAGGAGACCGCCGTGGCCAGCAGTGTGCCGAGGACGAGCAGCTGGATCGTGACCCAGACGCCCTTGAGTACCAGTTCCCACAGTCCCGAGGTCATCCGCCGCACAGCTCCTTCGCGGTCAGGTCCGTCATCTCGTCCTCGGTGAAACCGAAGGGCTTGAGGATGCGGAACAGCTCGCCGCTCTTCTTGAGCTTGCGCAGCTCCACGTTGAAGGCGTCGCGCAGGTTCGTCTCGGTCGGCCGGAAGGCGAACGCGCCCCCGTCGACGTGGGGTTTGCCGCCCACCAGGGGCTTGAACGGCTCGGTCGCCTCCGCCTTGGCGGACTTCTTCACGACCTCGCGCACGGTCAGCGCCGTCCCGGCGAACACGTCCACGCGTCCGGCCTCGACGGCGTTGAGCCCCGCGACCTGGTCCGGGACGATGAGGATGTCGCTCTCCTCGTACCCCGCCTCGACGGCGTACTGGATCTCCGCGTAGCCGGTCCCGGTGGCGAACGCGGCCTTCTTCTCGACGACGTCCTTGTAGCTGCGCAGCCCCTTGGGGTTGCCCTTGCGCACGATGAACGCGTCGAGCATCTGGTAGTCGGGGTCGGAGAAGACGACCTGCTCGCAGCGCTCGGGGTTGACGTACATCCCGGCGGCGACGACGTCGAACTGCTGGGAGTTCAGGCCGGGGATGAGCGAGCCGAACTCGGTCGGCACCGGTTGCACCCGGTCGACGCCGAGCCGCTTGAAGATCACTGCGGCGAGTTCCGGTGCCTCGCCGGTCAGTTCGCCGTTCCTGTCGATGTAGCCGAACGGGATCTCGCCGGCGATCCCCAGGCGGACGACGCCCGCCGCGCGGAGCCGGTCGAGGAGGTCACCGCCTTCGACGTCCGAGGCGGTGGCGACCCGGCTGCATCCGGTGGCGCCCAGCGCGCCGAGCGCCGCCACCCCCGCGAGCAGCGACCGGCGTGTGGGTCTCGGACCGGGCCTCGGTATGTGTTCCGGACTTCTCGGGCTTCTGTGTGGTGGAGCCATGGGCGCGCGGCTACCCGAACGCCTCCGGGTTATGCAGGTCTTTTCAAGCCCCGCACGCCTGCCGTACGGACCGGCCGGCCGGGCCCGGTGCCCGCGGGGACGTCCGCCCTCCCCGGCACGTCACGGCCCGGGGACGTATCCGCGGCTCTTGTCCACCACGTTCCTCAGTGGCTCACCGGCCGCCCACCGTTCGAAGAACTCCACGAACTGCGCCGCGAGTTCGTCCCTCCAGCCCTCGATGTCGCCGCTCATGTGCGGGGACACGATCAGGCCCGGCACCCGCCACAACGGGCTGTCCCCGGGCAGTGGTTCGGCCTCGAAGACGTCCAGGGCGGCCCCGGCGATCCAGCGCTTCTCCAGGGCCTCGGCGAGGGCCTCCTCCACGACCAGCGGGCCGCGGCCGACGTTGACGAACCGGGCGGAGGGCTGCATCACGCCGAAGCGGCGCGCGTCGAACATGCCGCGCGTCCGCTCCGTGAGGGGTGCCGCCGCGATCACCCAGTCGGCGCGGGACAGCAGCCGGTCCAGGTCCTCCGGGCCGTGCACCCGGGCGCGCGCGGTCCGTCCGACCAGTGCCGTCGTGACGCCCAGGGCCTTCAGCGTGCGGGCCACGGCCCGGCCGACGGGACCGGACCCGACCACCACCGCCCGGCTGCCCGCCACCTTCCGGGACTCCCGGTGCCGCCAGGTCCGCTCGCGCTGGAGGTCCAGCGTCCGGGGCAGATCCTTGGCCATGGCCAGCACCAGCGCGGCGACGTACTCGGCGACCGGCTGGTCGAAGACCCCCCGTGCGTTGGTCACCACCGTGTCGGAGGCGGTGAGTCCGGGGCACATCAGATGGTCCACACCGGCACTCGCGGTGTGCACCCAGCGCGGGCGCGGGCCCTCGCCCGGCCAGGCGTCCGCCACGGCCCGCGAGGTGAAGTCCCACACCAGCAGGACGTCCGCGTGCGGAAGGCGCCGGGCGAGTCCGGCCGCGTCGGTGTGCTCGACGCGGGCGCGTCCGGTGAGCCGGCCCAGACGGGGGAGCGGCTCGGCGTCCAGGACGAGCAGGGTGGGGGTGGGCATGAGCAGCCGTTCCTCCAGCCGTTCGGCGGATCCGGCCGGCGCGGACGCCGGGCGGGGACGGCAAGGGGCCCGGAGCCGGCCGGGCGGGGACCCGGGCGGACCGACCACGCTGGCACCCCGGGCCGCGGCCGTCAACACACACCGTCGCCCGCCCGTCGCCCCCCGTGAGACCGGTGCCCCGGCGGGGGCCGCGCCCCGCCGCACGACCCCGCGAACTCGGCCAACCCGGTGACGGAGATGGGCGGCGCTGCGCCGACTGGGTACCCGGTCCCCCGTACGGAAAGCAGAGCAGCAGGAAGGCTGGACATGACAGCGCTGGGATTCCTCTACCCGGGCCACTCCGCCGACGACGACTATCCGCGCATCGAGCAGCTGCTGGGCAGCGACATCCGGGTGGACCTGGTGCACACCGACCTCGGTGAGGAGACGCACCGGATCGACACGGCGGCGGCGGGCGACGCGGCCGGGCGCCTGGCGGCCGAGGTGCAGGAGCTGCGGCACGCGGGTGCGGACGCCGTGGTCTGGGCGTCCACGAGCGGCGGTTTCGTGCGCGGCTGGGACGGCGCGCAGGACCAGGTCCGCACGCTGGCCCAGGCAGCCGGCATGCCCGCCTCCTCGACGTCCTTCGGCTTCGTGCACGCGGTGCGGGAACTGCGGGTGCGGCGGGTCGCGGTCGGTGCCGCCTACCCGGAGGACGTGGCGCAGCTCTTCGCGCAGTTCCTGCGCTCGGACGGCGTCGACGTCGTCTCGGTGCACGCCTCCGGCGGCACCGCGGCCGCCGCGGGCGGCTGGGGCGAGGACGAACTTCTCGCCCTCGCCCGCGCTTCCGACCACCCCGACGCGGAGGCGCTCCTGCTGCCCGGCACGGACCTGCGCACCGCCGCCCACATCCCGGCCCTGGAGAAGGAACTCGGCAAGCCGGTCCTCACCGCCAACCAGGTCACGGTCTGGGAGGCCCTGCGCCTGTCGGACCGCCGCGTGAACGCCCCCGAGCTGGGAGCCCTCTTCACCCGCGAACCGATCGTCCAGGTCTGATCGTCCAGGCCTGACGCCGGGGCGCCGCCCGGCCGGCCGGGTCCCCGTGGTCCGGGAACAAACGGAGACAGTCCCCTGTTACAGCCGGAACGACAGCACACGGCCCACAGCAGGAGGCACCCCACCGTGGCGGCAGACGAGATTCGCGGCGCAGCGCAGGGCAGCGCCCCCGTCCCCCTCTCCGTACTGGACCTGGTCACCGTGGGGGCCGGCCGGACCGCCTCCGACGCGCTGCGCACCAGCGTCGAACTGGCCCGCCTCGCCGAGCGCCGCGGTTTCCACCGGTACTGGGTCGCGGAGCACCACTCCATGCCGGGTGTGGCCTCCTCGTCCCCGGCCGTGATCCTGGCCCACCTCGCCGCCCACACCGACCGCATCCGCCTCGGCTCGGGCGGGGTGATGCTGCCCAACCACGCCCCGCTCGTGATCGCCGAGCAGTTCGGGACGCTGGAGGCCATGGCCCCCGGTCGCGTCGACCTCGGTCTCGGCCGCGCCCCGGGCACGGACGGCGCCACCGCCGCCGCCCTGCGCCGCACCGAGCGGCTGAACGAGGGCGCCGACGACTTCCCGGAGCAGCTCGCCGAGCTGATCCGCTTCCTCGACGACGACTTCCCCGACGGGCACCCCTACCGCCGCATCCACGCCGTGCCGGGCCCCGTGCAGGCCACGTCCCCGGGCGGTGTCCAGTCCCCGCACCGCCCGCCGATCTGGCTGCTCGGCTCCTCCGGCTTCAGCGCCCGGCTGGCCGGCGTCCTCGGGCTGCCCTTCGCCTTCGCGCACCACTTCTCGGCGCAGAACACCGTCCCCGCGCTCGACCTGTACCGCGAGTCCTTCCGGCCGTCCGCCGTGCTCGACCGGCCGTACGCCCTCATCGGCGTCTCCGCGCTCGCCACGGACGACGAGCGGGAGGCCCGCCGCCAGGTGCTGGCCGCCGCCCTCAACATGGTCCGGCTGCGCACCGGCCGCCCCGGCCTGGTGCCCACCCCCGGGGAGGCGGAGGCGTACCCGTTCAGCCCCATGGAGCGCGAGTTCGTCGACTCCTGGAACGCCAACGTCGTCCACGGCACCCCGGACGAGGTCCGCTCCGGCCTGGACGACCTGGCCAAGCGCACCGGCGCCGACGAACTGATGATCACGGCCAACGCGCACGGCGCGGACGTCCGCGTCCGCTCCTACGAGCTGATCGCCGACGCCTACGGATTGCCGACGCCCGCCTCGGCCTGAACGCCCGGCGTGCCCAGCAGCTCGGAGATGCGGTCCGGCGGCACCGGCCGGGAGTAGAGCCAGCCCTGCCCGGTGTCGCAGCCGATGCTGCGCAGCCGGGTGGCCTGCGCGGAGGTCTCCACGCACTCGGCCGTGACGGTCAGCCCGAGCCGGTGCGCGAGCTGGATCATCGCCTCGACGACCACCTGGTCGGCCGGGTTGGCCCGCGCGGCGGCCTCCCGGTCGTCGTACTGGAAGCCCCGCACGAACGAGCCGTCCAGCTTCAGCGCCGACACGGGCAGCCGGCTCAGGTAGGCGAGGTTGGAGTAGCCGGTGCCGAAGTCGTCGATGGCGATGCGCACGCCCATGTCGCTGAGGGCCTTCAGCGTCTGCAACGGGCGGCCCGCCGAACCCATCACGGCCGACTCGGTGAGTTCCAACTGCAACAGGCGCGGTTCGAGTTCCGTCCCGGCCAGGACCTCCGCCACGTCCGCCACCAGGTCGGAGTCCCAGATCTGGCGCACCGCCACGTTCACGCTGACGAAGATCGGCGGCTCGCCGGGGTGGTCCAGCTGCCAGCGGCGGGCCTGCTCGCAGGCCGTGCGCAGCACCCAGCGGCCCAGCGGGACGATGGAGCCGTCCTCCTCGGCCAGTCCGATGAACCGATTCGGCGTCAGTACGCCGAACTGAGGATGATTCCAGCGGATGAGCGCCTCGACGCCGTGCAGCCGGTCGTCCTCCATGCCCACCAGCGGCTGGTACTCCAGCCGGAACTCGCCCCGGTCGATGGCCGGGCGGAGCGTGGAGGCGAGGGCCTGCCGGGTCATGCGGTGCGCGTTGCGCTCCGGGTCGAACAGGGTCCAGCGGGCCTTGCCGTCGGCCTTCGCCCAGTACAGCGTCGTGTCGGCCGCCTGCATCAGGGCCGTCGGGGTCGTCCCGGCCGCATGCCGTTCGACCACCCCGATCGATGCCGAGACCGACAGCCGCTGCCCGGAGAGGTCGAACGGGTCCTGAACCGCGCGCAGCGCCGACTCGGCCAGCTCGGCCAGCTGTTCGGTACCGGTGGAGTCCTCCACGAGCAGGGCGAACTCGTCCCCGCCGAGCCGGGCGACCAGCGGGACGGTGGTCCGGGAGTGCCCGGCCTCGTCCGCGCAGCGCATGAGGCGCTCGGCGACGGCGGCCAGCAGCCGGTCGCCCACGCGGTGGCCGAGGGTGTCGTTGATGGCCTTGAAGCCGTCCAGGTCCAGGTAGCACAGCCCGATCCGGCCGGTGCCGCTCTGCTCGTACGACTCGGCTTCCAGTGCGGCGGACAGCCGTTCGAAGAACAGGGTGCGGTTGGGCAGCCGGGTCACCGGGTCGTGCATCTGCAAGTGGCGCAGCCGGGCCTGGAGTTCGCGGCGGGCGCTGATGTCGGCGACCGACAGCAGGACGCCCTGGTCCTCGGCCGGCAGGGGGGCGACCGTCACCTGTACCCACAGTGAGTGCCCGTCGGGGTGCTTCAGGCGGCGGGTGCAGCGCAGCCGGGACTGCCGGCCGCGCAGCACCTCGCGGTAGGCATGCCAGGTGCGCGCGTCGGAGGTGAGGTCGACCAGATCGGCGGCGGCCGATCCGGCGAGTTCGTCCGGCCCGCTGCCGAGCAGCGCCGCGAGCGCGTCGTTGGCGCTGACGACGGCGCCCTCGCGGTCCACGACGGCCATGGCGAGCGGGGCGGCCGTGAAGACGGAGCGATAGGGCTGCCGTGACGGGGTCTCGGTACGGGGAGACGTGTCGATCTCACTCTCTGTGACGACCGGCCGGTCGAGGTCTGCCGCGGGCGCCGGTCCTTCTGAGGTTCCGCTCACCGCTCGCTCCCGCATGTATTCGATCTCTGTCCGTGCAGGAAAGGTCAGGAAAGTGTGCCGATCATAGAGGCTGGCCCCAGGGCCTTCCAGCCGGTGTCCGGCGTTCCGGTCCGGTCCACGCTGGTGGCAGATCGTTTCTGCTCGGCCTTGGACGGCTTCTTCAGGCCCCCGACCAGTTGTGACGTTCCGTGAGTGCTTCGGGGGCGTCGTCGTTCGCATTTCTTCGGCCTCTTCACCCGACCGGTGCAGGCAAACAGGGCGCAGTACGACAAATCATCACAGTCTGGGTGCGGTGTCCCGCGAACCGTACCCGGAGGTACCTGTGCCGCGTCAGTTCCCGCGCGCCCGATGGCGCAGCACCGCGGCCGTGTTCACCACCATGTCCGCGCTCGCCGCCACCTCCCTCGGTGCCGGCCCCTCCTCCGCCGGAGACGGTTCGGCCGCGCCCTGCGCCCTGACGCGTACCGACGCCCACCACTCGGAGGGCCTGGACACCTGGAACGCCGCCTATCCGCGGCCGGACCGGTCGCTGAACGCGGTGATGGTGTTCCTGTCCTTCCCCGACTCCCACCCCCTGACCACCCCGCAGGAGCTGACCGCCGACCACTTCCCGGCGACCACCCGCTTCTTCGAACGCGCCTCCTACGGCCGCTTCACCCTGCGCCCGCACCCGCTCCGCCACTGGATCCGGATGCCGCAGCCGTCCACGGCCTACGACATACAGCGCGACTGGGACCCCGGCCGGCGGGCCGCGTACCTGCGCGACGCCCTGTCCGTGGCCGATCCGCAGGTCGACTTCTCCCGCTACGACGTCGTGTACTTCGTCGCCGACCCGGACGCGCCCGGCGTGGACTCGGACGCCACCAAGGTGGTGAACCTGACGAGCCCGCTGCGGGCCGACGGCACCGATCTGCGCCGGGTCGTCACGGTGTTCGAGCAGCACCCGCCGGACCGGCTCGTCCTCGCCCATGAGACCGGGCACGTGTTCGACCTGCCCGACCTGTACCACCGTCCCGCCGACGGCAAGGGCGACTGGGACACGCATGTCGGCGACTGGGACCTGATGGGCAGCCAGTTCGGGCTCGCTCCGGACCTGTTCGCCTGGCACAAGTGGAAACTGGGCTGGCTCGACCCGAGCCAGGTGCGCTGCGTGCAGGACGCCGGTCCGGCCCGGCTGACCCTGGAGCCGCTGACGGCGGGCGCCGGTCCGGCCCCTGCCGGTGCCGCCGGGGCCCAGGCCTTCGGGCTCGGGCGCGGCACCAAGCTCGCCGTGGTGCGCACCGGGCCCGACAGCGTGCTCGCCCTGGAGGCGCGGGGGCCGGTCGGCAACGACGCCGAGGCCTGCCGGGCGGGGGTGCTGGTGTACCGGGTGCGGGGCGGGGCGCAGTCGGGGGGCGGCCCCATCGAGGTGATCGACGCCCATCCGCGTACCGAGGCGTGCTGGGAGAACTCCGTCTACCCGCCGCTGGCGGACGCGCCGATCGCCCTCGGTGAGAGCTTCACCGTGCCGGGGGAGGGGGTGCGGGTGGAGGTCCGGGTGGAGGGGCGCACGGCCTCGGGTGCCTGGACCGTGAAGATCAGGGTGGGCCACTGACCGAGGCGCCGCGGCATCGCGACCCGTCACGCCCGCACGCGAAAGGCCCCTCGCTGCTGCGAGGGGCCTTTCACCGTCTGTGCGCCGCCAGGGACTCGAACCCCGGACCCGCTGATTAAGAGTCAGCTGCTCTAACCAACTGAGCTAGCGGCGCCTGCTGACGTCGTAGACCTTAGCATCCTGGTCGGCGGGAGGAAAAATCGAAATCCGCACGGCCGAGCGGGCCGCCCGCACGGCCGCCCACAGCAGCACCTCGGGCCCGGGGAGCCAGGGCTGACGGGTGTCGGGGGCGACGAGCCAGCGCGAGCCGGACCGGGCGGCGGCGGGGCCGTCGCCGGCTCCGGCCGGGAGGGCCGTGGGGCCGCTGTACGCCGGGGCCGGGACGGTCACCGCGTCGCCCGTGCCGTGGCACAGCAGCGGCGGCACCGCGTCCGTACGGCCCCTGTCCCCGCCGTCGCGGCCGTGCGCGCCCCACTCCTCCCACTCCAGCAGCGCCGGCAGCCGCTGGGCCGTGCCGGGGGCGGCGAACAGCAGCATGCGGCCGCGGAACTCGGCGACGGGTCCCGAGCCGGGGCCGTCGCCCCACAGCCGGTCCAGCATCCGGCGCCCGAAGATCGCGGGCGCGCTGACCACGTCGAAGACCGAGCCGCAGGGCAGGACGACCGGTGCGCCCGGCCGCTCGTCCCACAGGGCGAGCGTGCTCCGCGGATACGTTCCTGCCGAGGCGAGCCAGGCGGCTCCGTCCGGGGTGACTTCGGAGGCGTTCCATGTGCTGCTCATGGCACACAGGTCTACCGGCCGTGAGCGGGCGGTTCCCCAGGGTTGCGGGAAATCGGGACAGCCGGGGGTGAGGGGGAGTATCTTGCCCGCCTGGCATATGCCAGGTGATCGTCGGGCCGGGCCGGGTCGCGACCGGGGGGGGGCGGGCTCAGACGGGGTCGCCGGGACCGCGGCCCTCGGCCTCGCCGCGCATCAGGTCCCGCCCGAACTCCACCATCTTCTTGGCGTAGTCCTCGGTCCACTCCGCCCGGTCGGCGATGTCCGCCGTGGTCAGCCGATCGAACCGCCGCGGATCGGCCAGCTGCGCCGCCGCCATCGCCTGGAACTCCAGCGCCCGGTCCGCCGCGGCCCGGAACGCCAGCGTCAGCTCCGTCGCCCGGGCCAGCAGCGCCCGGGGGTCGTCGATCGACTCGAGGTCGAAGAAGTGCTCGGGATCGGAGGCCGCCTCCGCGGGCTCGAACAGCAGGGGCGCGGGGCGTAGCCGCGGCTCGTTCCGACGCGGCGTGGGCTCCGCCATGTCTTCTCCTCCTCGTACAGCGCGCACGGCCCGCCCGGCGGATCGGGCCACCGTCCATTGTCGCGCGGCGCGCAAGTGGGCATCGCGAACGCGGACGACCCGCCGCACCACCCGGCGCCCGTCGTGCCATTCCGGTCCGCTACGTCTCCCATGCCACCCGGTGTTCGCCGAGGTGGGCCAGGACCGCGTGGTTGGCCTCCCAGCCGTCCGGGAACTTCACCACCGTTCCCAGCTGGACCGGTTCCGTCGACGGATAGTCGTCCAGCAGGTCCGTGACGCCCGCCCGGCAGACGACGATGCAGGCGTGCCGGTGGCGGGAGGTCAGGACGCAGAGGCGGCCGGTCTCCAGGTGGAACGCCGTGGCGTCGGGGCGGCCCGAGAGGGGATGCAGCACCACCGTGACGTCGTACTCGCGGCCCTGCAACCGGTTCGCCGTGTCCACCACGAGGTCGGTGACGCCGAGGCCGGCCAGGGCTGCGCGCACCGCCGCCGCCTGGTCCCGGTGCGCCGTGCCGACGGCGATCCGGTCGGCCGTGAGGGGCGAGGGGTCCGGCGAGCGCTCGGAGGTCGCCGCCCCACCGCGCTCCAGCAGGCGGCGGACGACCCGGGCCACCGCCGCGACCGCCTCCGGGTCCGTGCGCGGGGTGTGGCGGGCGGGCAGCTCCAGCAGCCCCCAGCCCGACGCCGCCGCCTCGTCGATCACCCGGTCGGTGCCCGAGCCGTCCGACGGGACCGCGAAGGCCAGGGCACGGTCGCCGTGGCCGGTGCCGCTGCGGAACGGCGTGTACGGGTAGAAGGCGTCCGACACCAGCGGGGCGGCCGAGGCCGGGAGCCGCCAGGAGACCGGCAGGCGGTGCTGGGGCAGGTCCGGGTTGTGCGCGAGCAGGGTCGTCACCGCGGAGGCCGACGGGTCGTACGTCAGGCCCGCCCACTGCTCGCTGCCCACGATCGCGAACGGGTCGAGCTGCCCCGGGTCGCCCACGAACAGCGCCCGCTCGAACAGCCCGGCCACCGCGAGCAGCGCGTCGGAGCGCATCTGGTACGCCTCGTCGACGATGGCGTGCCGCCACGGCTCGTCGGTCTTCACATGCGCCCACTTCGCCGCCGTCGAGAGCACCACGGCCAGACCGGCGAGGTCGGCCGCCTTGGCGGACGTGCGGACGTTGTCCAGGGCGTCGAGCGCCTTGTCGTACGGGTCGGCGTCGCTGCTGTGCAGCCGCCCCACCGGAAGGTCGGAATTCTTCTCGGCGAGCCGCAGCACCAGGTCGTCGACCTGGGCGTTGGTCTGCGCGACCACCATCAGCGGGCGGCCCGCCTCGGCCAGCTCCAGCGCCGCGCGGACGACCAGCGTGGACTTCCCGGCGCCCGGCGGGGAGTCGACCACGACCCCGCGCGCGGTGCCGTGCAGCGTGTCGTGCAGGATCGCCTCGGTCGCCCGGCCCGCGGCGATCGAGGTGTCGAACACCGTGGTCACAGCACATCCTCCTCGGTCACCGGATCGGCGGCCTCCAGGGTCGCCTCGCCGGGCGGCCCGCCGTGCGTCCACGGCGTCTCCTCCGGGTCGGGCAGCTTCGCCCCGCCCCGCTGCTCGTGCTCGAACAGCGTGAAGCAGACCCGGTCGCCCTTCTCCGGCATCGACCCCGGCTCGGGCTCCTTGCCGCGGCCCATCTTGTCGAGGATCCGCAGCACGACGCAGGCGCCGTCCTCCTCGGCCGCGACGAACTCCGCCGACTGCGGCTTCCCGCCCAGCGACCGGTACACCTTCGTCCGCTCCCCGAGGTACGGCCGGTCCTCCGTGCGGACCGTGACCAGGGGGCGGGGGCTCGGGCGCTTGCCGTCGCTGTACGCCATCACCACGTCGGTGACCTCGCCCGCGAACGCCTCCCCGGACAGCCGCCGTCCCGCCATCACCAGCGGGTCGTCGAGGGCCTCCTGCGCCTCCAGACGGGCCTGCTCCCGCTCGCGCGTGGCCAGCTTGTTCGCCGCCGTCACCGCGTCGTCGCGGCGCGGCTGCGGGGGCTCGCCGGCCAGCACCCGGTCGCGGTGGCCCGTGAACGACCAGCGGTCGCGGGTCCACCGCTCCGCCACGTGCGCCCCCTCGGGCAGCCCGCGCAGCAGGTCGACACCGCGCCACACCGCGTCCCAGGTGGGCCGGGTCCGGCTCAGCACCAGGTCGCGGATCTCCCGCTCGGCGGCGCTCACCGCGCCCAGCCGGTCGTCCGCCTCCAGCCCGTCCTCGGCGGCCTGGAGGGCCGTACGGGCGTGGTCGTAGCGCTCGATGGCCGGGGCGAGGAGCTTGTTGTCGAACGCCGGGTCGGTGGCGGGGCCGGCCGGCGGGCAGCGCAGCTGGCCCCGCTCGTCCCGCTCCAGCTCGGCCCGCAGCGCCGCCTCGGCACCGGTGGCGTCCGCGGGCGGGTCGATCCAGGCGAGCAGCGCCCCGAGGTGCTGGTCCTCCAGCGTGGACTGCCCGGTCGCCCAGTGACGGCCCAGGACGTCGGTGATCGCCAGCAGCAAGGAGGAGCCGGGCACCCGGGCCCGCTCCCCGAAGTGCGTCAGCCACCGGCCGAGCAGCGGCACCCTCGGCGGCGCCGGGTAGGGCGCCTCGGGCTCCTGCTCGGCCGTGCGGCGGAACCGCGTGGAGCGCCCGAGCAGCCGTACCAGGTCGATGCCCGCCCGGCTCGGCACGATCAGCTGCGGCGCGTCCGCGCACAGGTCGACCTCGACCTTGACGCGCTTGCCGGTCTCCGGGTCCGTCTCCGTGCGCTCGGCGGTCTCGACGACCTCGCCGTAGGCGTCGACGTAGGGCAGCACCACGTCCGCCAGGTCCGCCAGGAAGCCGAAGCGCAGGTCGCGGTCGCGGGGCTGCGGGACGACCAGCAGGCGCGGCGCGTCCCGGTCGGTGCCGACCAGCGCGCCGAGGGGGGCGCCCGCCTCGCCGGCGGTGGTGAGCGGCACGAGGACCAGGGGGTGATCGGACAGGTGCCGGTGGCGGACGGTGGCGGCGGGCTGGGCGCGGCCGGTGCTGATCGCCTCCAGGCGGGCCAGGGTGGAGATCAGCGACACGCCGCCTCCAGCGCCTCGGCGCGCAGGGCCGCAGCCCGGCGCAGCGCCGCCACCGCCGGGTCGTCCGGGTCGCCGGCCTCGCCGCGGGCCGCTGCGAGGACCTCCTCGACCGTCGTCAGACCGCCCAGCTCGGCGCGCGCCGGGCGGCCGAGCGTGGTGACCGCGCCCGACGCGCGCGACCGGGACCGGCAGTGGAAGGCCAGCTCGCAGGCGGACAGGCACTCGGGCGCGTACGTCGCCGGGACGGACTCCACGGCCGCCGTCAGCTGCTCGGCGGGCAGCTCGGGGGAGAAGCAGGTGCCCTCCGGGAGGGCGTCGGCGATCTCCTCGAGGCGGGTCAGGCGGGCCAGCTGGCGGGCCGTCACCGCGCGCTGCTTGCGGATGTCCACGGCGGAGGCGGCCGGCAGGTTGGAGAAGTCCCGGGGGCAGACCAGCAGGATCCGGTGCCGTACGCGCGGGGCGGGCTCCAGCCGCGCGGCGACCTCCTCCAGCGCCAGCACGTACACCGCCGCCTGCCGGGCCGCCGCGCCGACCTTCGCCGGGTCCGCCGAACCGTCCAGCAGCGGGAAGGACTTGATCTCCACGACCGTCCAGCTGCCGTCCGGGTGCACCACGACGGCGTCCGGCTCCAGGTACGCCGGGGAGCCCGCGACGTCCAGCGCGAGCATGGGGTGGTCGAGCAGCGTCCACGCGCCCGGGTGCGCGGCGGCCTCCCGCAGCTCCAGCGCCGTACGGGCCGTGCGCCCCTGGGGGCCGGTCGCGGTCAGGTCGGGCACGCGCGCGGCGGCGGGGGGTTCCGCGGAGCGGTCCAGCTTCTCGTGCACCAGCCGCAGCAGCTCCGCGCCGCCGTCGGCCTTGACTTTCGCCTCGAAGGCGTTGCCCCGGGTGAGAGCGAACTGCGACTGCCCGAAGGCCGACGGCGAGCCGAGCGCGTCGGCCAGCACCGCCTTGTTCACCCCCGCCCCGTCCAGGATCGCGCGGCGCGCGCAGCCGGGGTTGGCGGCCAGCGCCGCCAGAGCACGCGCGTCCAGTGCCTTCGCGGGTGCGTCGCCGCGCAGCTCAGCGAGCCGGTGTCGGAGCGCCGTCCCCCGCGTCCTGGGGGGAGGCACTCGGCTCGGCTCCGGCTGCGAGCCGCGCCTCGCGCTGCCGTGGAATTCGCTCACCCGCGGAAGTCTGGCATCCGGCACTGACAATCGGGGAACCAGCGGCGGGAGAGTCCGCCGGGAGGGCTGTGGCCGCCGTGGCGAACGCGGCCTTCACACGGTCGGCGGCGCGCATCACGACCGGCGCGAGGAGCAGACCGGCACCCATGACGAGGGCGCCCGCGGCCGCGTCCAGGAAGTAGTGGTTGGCGGTGCCCATCACCACGATCGTGGTGATCAGCGGGTAGGCGACACCGGCCGCCTTCATCAGGCGCGTACCGCCGAAGCGCCACAGCATGACCCCGCACCACAGGGCCCAGCCCACGTGCAGGCTCGGCATCGCCGCGTACTGGTTGGTCATGCCGCCCATGCCGCGCGGCGCGCTGGCCGCGCCGCCCCACCAGCCGTAGGAACTGTACTGGGCCATCGTGTCGACGAAACCGTGGCCGGCGTCGAGGAGCCGCGGCGGGCAGGTCGGCAGCAGCGTGAAGCCGATCAGGCCGATGAGGGTCGAGGTCATCAGCCAGGTGCGGGCGGCGCGGTAGCGCACCGCGCGGGAGCGGAAGAGCCACACGAGGACGACCGGCGTGACCACGTAGTGCAGCGAGGCGTACCAGAAGTCGGCGGGTATGCCTATCCAGGGCTCGCGCGTGAACAGGCGGTTCAGCGGGTGCTCGGCGTTGAGGTACAGCGCCTTCTCGATCCGCAGGATCGCCAGGCCGTGGTCGACCGCCGTGGAGACGTCACCGCGGGCGAGCAGCCGGCCCGCCGTGTAGCACGCGTACACCAGCAGGATGAGCGGCAGCTCCGTCCACCAGCGCAACCTGGGCGCAGGGGCCGCCTCGGTGCCCGGTGTCTCGGTGTGCGGCATCCGATCGCCCTCCCCCTTCGTCCTCATGTGCAGCCGGTCGGCGTGCCACTTTACGGCGTGTACGCACGCCCCGGGGGGCGGCCTCCGGACCTCGAAGACGCAGGGAGTGCCCCCCGGGTTGCCCGCGGGCGGCGTGCGCGATGATGGAGAGGAGTCCCCCTCGCGTCGTATTCCGGAAAGGTTCCCCATGGCCGCGCGCATCCTCCTGGCCCGCCACGGACAGACCGCGTGGTCCCTGTCCGGCAAGCACACGGGCCGGACCGATGTACCGCTGCTGGAGGAGGGCCGCAGCGGCGCCAAGCTGCTCGGCGAGCGCCTGCACCGCGCGCCGTACGACGGGCTGGCCGGGGTCGAGGTGCGCAACAGCCCGCTGGCACGCGCGCGTGAGACGTGCGACCTGGCCGGTTTCGGCGATCGCGCCCGCACCTGGGACGCCCTGCTCGAGTGGGACTACGGGGCGTACGAGGGCATGACCCCGGCGGAGATCCAGGCCGTCCGGCCCGGCTGGCTCATCTGGCGCGACGGCGTCCCGGGGGGCGAGTCGCTCGCCGAGGTCACGGCCCGCGCGGACGAGGTGGTGTCCTGGGCGCGCTCCGCCGACCGTGACGTGCTGGTCTTCGCCCACGGGCACATCCTGCGCTCCATCGGGGCGCGCTGGCTGGGGCTGCCGCTCGACTTCGCGGCCCGCATCCGCCTCAACCCGACGTCGCTGTCGGTCCTGGGCTGGGCGTACGGCGAGCCGGCGATCGAGAGCTGGAACGACCTGGGGCACCTGGCCTGAGGCGCCGCGGCCCCGGCCGGCCCGGGGCACCGCGGCGGCCGCTGCGGTCCGCTCACCGTCGCCGGCGTGGACGGGGACGACCGCCGTCGCCCGTGTCGGATGATCCGGGCGTCGCGACGCCCGGATGACGCGAGCGACATGCCTCAGGCCGTGCGCGGCAGCGAGGCGTGCCGGTCCAGGAACGCCGACACCCCCGAGGCGCGGCGGTGCGGCAGCAGCACCCGTGCCGTGGCCGCCAGCATCGTCTGGATCCGGGACGACTGGACCTCCTCCAGCAGGTCCAGCACCCGCATCCCGGCCACCGCCGCCTCGTCCGGCCGGCCGCCCCGGGCGAGATCGTCCGCCAGTTCCGCCGTGTACAGCGCGATGTTCCGCGTGAAGTGCCGGTCCTGGAGCTGCGCCGCCCGGCGCGCGTGCCGGGCCGCCCGGGGCCAGTCGCCGAGCGTCGACCAGCACTGGGCCTCCAGCCCCTCCAGTTCGGCCTCGCCGTAGAAGCTCATCCACTCGGGGTCGGCGTCCGAGGGGCCGCGTGCGAAGAGGGTCTGCGCCCGGGTCAGGGCCTGCTCGCACGCGACGCGGTCGGCGAGTCCGGCCCAGCCGCCCGCCTCGCGCAGCGCGAGCAGCGACATCAGCCGGGCGGAGCCCACCGGCCGGGCGACGCGCTGCGCGGCCTGGGCCGCCCGGACCGCCTCGCGCGGCCGGCCCGCGTCGCGCGCGAGGAACGCCGTGTTGCAGAAGGCGTGCGCCTCCAGCCCCGGGTCGCCGGTCATCCGGGCGGTCGCCAGGGCCTCGGCGTAGTGGGAGCGGGCGTCGTCGAAGCGCCCGGAGTCGTGCGCCAGCCAGCCCACGGAGATGGCCAGTTCGCCCGCGCCCGAGTAGAGGCGGTCCGCGGTCGTCTGCCGGGTCGCGCCCGCGTCGAGCAAGGCGTAGGCCGCGCGCAGGGGGGCGGCGGCGCGGCGGTAGAGCCCATCGGCCCCGTGCCGGTCGTCGAGCAGCCGGATCCGGCGGACGGCTTCCTCCAGGGCGCCGGCGTCGCTCGCCCCGGCGCGGCGAACGGCGCGCTGGGCGGCCGAGGCGTCCCGGGAGAAGCCGGCGGGGCCCAGCGAGGCGGCGGCCACCGTGGCGCCCCCGCTGGTCATGAATGCGCGACGCAGCACGTCGCTCTCCTCGTAGGTGTCGTGCGGGTGGTACAGGTCGTACGGGTTCCGCGTTTCATACGGCTCGCACACCCTGTTGGTCTCACTGGGGGCGTCCGCCGGGTCCGGGGTGTGCGTCGGGGGCGTGTCCTCGCTCTCGCGCGCCCGGCGTCCGCGTACGGACGAGCGGGGCGCGAAGCCCAGGTCGGTCAGCGTTCGGCCCGGGAACATGTGCAGGAACACCCGCTCGTACGCGTAGTTGGGGCAGCGGATCTCGCCGGCCTCGACCCGTCCGACGTAGCGCGCGTCACAGCTGACCTGCTCCCCGATCTCGAGTCCGGCCCGGCGGATCGCCGCGGCGAACTCGGCCGGCGAGCGCCGGCCGCGCAGCCGCCGGAAGACGGGGTTCGGCCGTGCGGGCCGGTCGGGCTGCGACGAGGCCGTCGTGGACGACGCCATGGCCGGGTCCTCTCGTGCGAACCGTCGAACCATGCCGGGCTTGGGCGAGTTGCGTGCGTTGTCCGCGGATCCGCCTGGTGTCCGGCGGGCAAGAACGTACCTGCTGTGTCGGAGTCCTCACGCTGTGTTTGGCTACAAACCGGATATCTCATCCGTGATCTGCCATGAAGTGCCATCCTTTGTGGCTGACTTCTGCCGTAGCCGTTGACGCCCTGCCGCGTTGAACCGGTGGACCGGGAGGAGGCCCCCGTCTCCCGACCGCTTGTCCGAGCAGGGGTTCTCGTGGTGGAGGCCGGGATGGAAGCCAGCCGGATCGACGATTCTCGTACGCCGCCGTGCAGACCGGCGGTGGGCTGCGACGTGGTGACGGTGCCGGCGCGGCAGGGACTGGAGGCCGTCGACATCCTGCGGCGCGCCCCCGGGGACGCCGTGGGGCCCGTGCTGCACGACGACGGGGGCGACACGCTCGGCTTCCTGGTCCCGCCCGGGACCGCTGCCGGGTGGGACGTCCCCGGCAGCACCTGCACCCGCACCGACGGCCGGGGAGTGCGCCTGGCGCCCGAGCCGCCGGTGGAGGGCTCCGACTGGCTGCTGCCGCCCGGCGAGGCGGACCTCGCCACGGACCCGGCCGTCCTGCGCGAGGCCCTGGACGAGGCGGCCCGCATGATCAGGGCCGCGGACAGCTGCCGCTGACGGCCCGCCCCGGGCGGAGCGTGGGCCCGGCCCGCCGGGCGCCCGCGATAATGGCCCGATGGGAAAGTCCAGGAGCGGCCGGCGCAGACAGGCCGGTGAGCAGACCGTCGTCGAGCAGGTCGACGGCGGACTCGCCGAACTGATACCCGACCGCGAGCGCAGCCGGGCCTGGACCCTCGAGATCGACGGAGCGCCCCAGTCCCACGTCGACCTGGACGACCCGGCGTACCTGTCCTTCGAGTACCAGCGACGGCTCGGCCATGTGATCGACCTCGCCGCCCCGCCCGGCCGCCCCCTGCACGTCGTGCACCTCGGCGGAGGAGCCCTCACCCTCGCCCGGTACGTCGCCGCCACCCGGCCCCGCTCCACCCAGCAGGTCGTCGAACGGGACGCGGCCCTGGTGCGGCTGGTGCGCCGCGAGCTGCCGCTGGACCCCAACGCGCGCATCAGGGTGCGGTCCACCGACGCCCGGGAAGGGCTCGCCAAGGTGCCGGACGGCTGGGCGGATCTGGTCGTCACGGACGTGTTCGGCGGGGCCCGCACACCGGCCCACCTGACCTCGACCGAGTTCCTCGACGGCGTCCGCAGGGTGCTCAAGCCCGGCGGTGTCCACGCCGCCAACCTCGCCGACGGGCCGCCGCTGACCCATCTGCGCGGCCAGATCGCCACCGCCGCCGCCCGGTTCGCGGAACTGGCCCTGGTCGCCGACCCGGCCGTCCTGCGCGGCAAGCGCTTCGGCAACGCCGTCCTGGTCGCGTGCGACCACCCGCTGCCCGTCGCCGAACTGACCCGCCGCGCCGCCTCCGACCCGCATCCCGGCCGGGTCGAACACGGCCGGGCGCTCACCGACTTCGCCGGCGGGGCGCTCCCGGTGACGGACCTCGCGGCGGTGGCATCGCCCGCGCCGCCCCCGTCGGCGTTCCGGTGACCTCACCGGCCGTGGGCCGGCCCGCCGGTCAGTAGGTGCCGATCTCCACGCGGGGCGGGCCGTCGTGCCAGGTGCAGAACACCGACACCCGGTCCGCGCCCGAGGCGAACTCCACCCGGATCCACGACTCGGTCTTCCACACCTGCATCGACCAGCCCGCGCCGGGGGTCGCCGAGACGAGGGAGGCCGACGCCTTGCCGAGGTCGAAGACCGCCCGGCCGCCCTCGGTGTCGTAGCTCTTGACCTCGCCCGTGGCGGCGGGGGCCGCCGTGGGGGAGGGCGCGCGCGACGGCCCCGGCGTGCGCGCCGGGGCGGGGCTCGGCTTGCCGGACGCCGGCGGAGTGCCGGGCGTCCGGCGCTTCGGCGGGGGCGACTTCGGCGACGGAGCGACCGGCGGCTCGGACACCCGGGCGGCCGCGTCGGCAGCCTTGATGGGCAGGGCGCGCGGCGGATCGTAGGCGGTGCCCGCCATCACCGTGTGGACACCCCACCACGACAGCGTGACCGCCGCGCCCGTGGCGAGCAGCCAGGCCATCACGTGTACGAGTCCTCTGCGCATCGCGGCCATACTGCCTCACCGGTCCCACGTGTTGTCCACAGAGCAAGCCCGCCGGGAGGCCGGCCGCCGCGGTGACGGGGAGTTGTCCACAGGCCCGTACCGGGCGGTTCGGGATGGCGTACGGTGCGGCGCATGGCAAGTGTGCTCGTGGTCGAGGACGACCAGTTCGTACGCTCGGCGCTCATCCGCCACCTGACCGACGCCGCGCACACCGTGCGCAGTGTGGGGACGGCGCTGGAGGCGCTGCGCGAGGTCGCCCATTTCCGTTTCGACGTGGTCATCCTGGATCTCGGACTGCCCGATCTCGACGGGTCCGAGGCCCTGAAGATGCTGCGCGGCATCACGGACGTGCCGGTGATCGTCGCCACCGCCCGGGACGAGGAGACGGAGGTCGTCCGGCTGCTCAACGCGGGAGCGGACGACTACCTGACCAAGCCCTTCTCCGTCGAGCACCTGTCGGCCCGCATGGCGGCCGTCCTGCGCCGGGCCCGCTCCCGCCCGGGGGAGCAGGAGACGTCGCCGGTGCTCCGGGTCGGCGGGCTGACCGTCGACCCGCTGCGCCGCCAGGCCGAGCTGGACGGCACGCGACTCGACCTCACCCGCCGCGAGTTCGACCTGCTCGCCTTCCTGGCCCGCCGCCCCGGCGTCGTCGTCCCCCGCAAGGAACTGCTCGCCGAGGTGTGGCAGCAGTCGTACGGCGACGACCAGACCATCGACGTCCATCTGTCCTGGCTGAGAAGGAAACTGGGCGAGACGGCGGCCAACCCCCGTTATCTGCACACCCTTCGGGGCGTCGGTGTGAAGCTGGAACCACCGGGGGCGCCGCGATGAGGTGGGCCCTGGTCAAGGTGTCGCTGGCGGTGACCACCATGGTGGTGCTCGCCTTCGCCGTGCCGCTCGGCCTCGTCATCCGCGAGATGGCCCGGGACAGGGCCTTCTCCAACGCCGAGCGGGAGGCGGCGGCCGTCGCCCCCGCCCTGTCCATCACCACCGACCGCGACCAGCTGGAGCGTGTCGTCGCCTCCGCCGGCTCCGACGCCGGAATGGCCGTGTACATACCGGCCGGTGACGGCCAGCAGGCCCTGGAACTGGGCCGGCAGCGCGCCGCCGGTCAGGACATCGCGGCCGTGCGCAGACTGGGCCGCGCCTCCACGACCGGCGTCCCCGGCGGCTCCACCCTGCTCCAGCCGGTCGCGCTCAGCACCGGAGAGATCGCGGTGGTCGAGGTGTACGTGCCGGAGTCGGAGGTCACCAACGGCGTGGGCACGGCCTGGGCGGTGCTCGCCGCGGTCGGCGTCGCGCTGATCCTCGGCTCCGTCGCGGTCGCCGACCGGCTGGGCGTGCGCATGGTCCGGCCCGCCCAGCGGCTGGTCGAAGGGGCCGGGGAGCTGGGGGAGGGCAAGCTCGGTGCCCGCGTGCCCGAGGAGGGCCCGAAGGAACTGCGGCTCGCGGCCGTCGCGTTCAACTCCATGGCCGACCAGGTCGTGCAGCTCCTGGCCAACGAGCGGGAGCTGGCCGCCGACCTCTCCCACCGGCTGCGCACGCCCCTGACCGTGCTGCGGCTGAACACCGCCTCGCTGGGCGAGGGACCGGCCGCCGACCAGACCCGCACCGCGGTCGAGCAGCTGGAACGCGAGGTCGACACCATCATCCGCACCGCCCGCGAGGCCAAACCCCAGACGGCCGCGGCCGGTCCGGGCGCCGGCTGCGACGCGGCGGAGGTGGTGCGCGAGCGGATGGCCTTCTGGTCGGCGCTCGCCGAGGACGAGGGGCGCAAGTGGCGGGTGGCCGGGGCCGACCGGCCGGTGCGCATACCCGTGGCCCGCGCCGACCTGGCCGCCGCGCTCGACGCGCTGCTCGGCAACGTCTTCCGGCACACCCCGGAAGGCACGGCCTTCGCGGTCGACGTGCACAACGGCGAGGACGCGGTGATCGTCCTGGTGTCCGACGCCGGACCCGGCATACCCGACCCGGAGGCCGCGATGGCCCGGGGAAGTGGTTCGGGGAGCGACGGCTCGACCGGGCTCGGCCTGGACATCGTGCGCCGCCTCGCGGAGTCGACCGGCGGGGACGTGCGCATCGGTTCCTCGGTGCTCGGCGGCACCGAGGTGCGCCTCTGGATCCAGCCGGCCGGGCGGGCGCCCGCGGGCAAGGGTCACCGGCAGATGCGGCGCCGCCGCCCCGGCCGCCTGACGGCGGCACACCGCTCCCGCACCCGATGACCGCCGCGTACGCCGCCCCACCACCGCAGGTCACCCGGGCCCTGAGCGGCCCTGAGCGCCCGAAGCGGCCCGACGAGGGCGGCGGAGGGGCCCTGGGCGATGTCCCGGCCGTGCCGGACGCCCGGGCGATGCCGTCCCCCGGGACGGCCCCCGTCCCGGCGATCACCGACGGCGGCTACCGACCGCCCGAGAGAGGGCTGACTGCCTGAGAGAAGGCTGACTGCCTGAGAGAAGGCTGACTGCCTGAGCAAGGGCTGACCGCCTGAGCGGGGGCTGACCGCCCGAGCGAGGGCTGACCGCCCGAGTGAGGGCCACCGCCCGTCGTGCGACGGGGAACGGGGCGCGGCACTCCCCTAAGCGTGCCGCGCCCCGTTCCCCGCCGGGATCAGAACGCCTGCACCTCGGGCAGCATGCCCGTCCGGGCCGCCTGTCCGTACCAGTGGGCGCTCGTCTTCGGAGTGCGCTCCAGCGTCGCGTAGTCGACGTACACCGCGCCGAAGCGCTTGCCGTAGCCGTACGCCCACTCGAAGTTGTCCAGCAGCGACCACAGGAAGTAGCCGCGGACGTCCGCGCCGTCGGCGATCGCGCGGCGCACCGCCGACAGGTGGCCGTGCAGGTAGGCGACCCGCTCCGGGTCGTGCACCCGGCCGTCCGAGTCGACCTTGTCGTCGTAGGCCGCGCCGTTCTCTGTGATGTACAGCGGCAGACCCGGTGCCTCGCGGGAGTAGCGCATGATCAGCTCGTGCAGGCCGGTCGGGTCGATCGTCCAGCCCATCTCGGTGCGCTCGCCCGGGGTCTGGTGGAAGGCCACGTCGTCCACGCCCGGCCACGGCGAGTGCTCGCTCGCCCCGTGCCCGTCCGCCCGGGGCCCCTTGGTGGCCGGGTCCGCGGCCGACACCAGCGAGGGCGTGTAGTAGTTCAGGCCCAGGGCGTCCAGGGGCTGGTGGATCTGGTCCAGGTCGCCGTCGAGGACGAACGACCAGTCCGTGACACCGGCCGTCGCGGTGAACAGCGACTCCGGGTAGGCGCCGTGCAGGATCGGGCCGTGGAAGACGCCGCTGGCCAGGTCGTCGATCTTGCGCGCCGCCGCCAGGTCCGCGGGGTCCTGCGAAAGCGGCCGGACCGCGGCCGAGTTGAGGGCGATCGCCACCTGGTTGCGGGCGGGCATCACCGACCGCAGCGCGACGGCGCCCAGGCCGTGGGCGAGGTTCAGGTGGTGCGCGGCACGCAGCGCGGCGAGCGGGTCGGTGCGGCCCGGGGCGTGCACGCCCGAGGCGTACCCCAGGAACGCGGCGCACCAGGGCTCGTTGAGGGTCATCCAGTGCTCGACGCGGTCCCCGAGCGCCTCACCGACGAGCTGCGCGTACTCGGCGAACCGGTACGCCGTGTCCCGCTCCGGCCAGCCGCCCGCGTCCTCCAGTTCCTGCGGCAGGTCCCAGTGGTAGAGGGTGACGGCCGGCTTGATGTTCTTGTCCAGCAGCTCGTCGACCAGCCGGCGGTAGAAGTCCAGGCCCTTCTGCACGGCCGGGCCCCGCCCGGTCGGCTGCACCCGCGACCACGAGACGGAGAAGCGGTAGGCGCCCAGGCCCAGGTCCGCCATCAGCGCCACGTCGTCGCGGTAGCGGTGGTAGTGGTCGACGGCGACGTCGCCGTGCTCGCCGCCGGCCGTCTTGCCGGGCGTGTGGCTGAAGGTGTCCCAGATCGACGGCGTACGGCCGTCCTCCCGCACCGCGCCCTCGATCTGGTACGCGGAGGTCGCCGCGCCCCACAGGAAGGCAGGAGGGAAGGTCACCGCGGTGGCCGTGTTCTCGGAGTCAGGCATGGAAGCGCTCCCAAAGAGGTCGTGGAGACCGGAGAGTGAAGAGGGAAGGGAGGGAAGGGGAGGAGGACGAAGGAGCGGGGCCGGAGCGGCACCGGCCCGGCCCCCGGGGGAAGAGCTACCCCTTGACGGCGCCCTGCATGATGCCGCCCACGATCTGCTTGCCGAAGATCGCGAAGACCAGCAGCAGCGGCAGCGTGCCCAGCAGCGCACC
The DNA here is from genome assembly GCF_055585285.1 of Streptomyces sp. NPDC053665. Lineage (NCBI taxonomy): Bacteria > Bacillati > Actinomycetota > Actinomycetes > Kitasatosporales > Streptomycetaceae > Streptomyces > Streptomyces sp. NPDC053665. The sequence goes on along the minus strand of NZ_JBVJKK010000002.1, from coordinate 977,629 downwards.
CGCCATGATCAGGGACTGGTCGGGCGTGTAGCCGCGGCCGAGACCCGCGATGGCGACCTGCACGGTGGGGTTGCCGGTCTGGGTCAGCACCAGGAACGGCCACAGGAAGTCGTTCCAGGCCTGCACGAACATCAGCATGCCGAGCACCGCCATCGCGGGCCGGGCCGTGGGGAACACCACGTGCCACACCACGCGCCAGCTGCTCGCGCCGTCCACCCGGGCCGCCTCGATGATCTCGTCCGGCAGCGCCTGGATCAGGTACTGCCGCATGAAGAACACACCGAACGCGCTGACCAGCGAGGGGAAGATGACCGCCTGCAACTGGTCGGTCCAGTCCAGCTCGGCGACCATCATGTACAGCGGGATCACGCTGAGCTGCGGCGGCACCATCATCGTGCCGATCACCACCAGCATCAGGGCGTTGCGGCCCTTGAACCGCAGCTTGGCGAAGGCGAACCCGGCGATCGTCGACAGGACCACGATGGTCGCCGCCGAGATCCCGGCCACGATCGTGGTGTTGAGGAACGCCTCACCCAGATTGGCGTCCCGCCAGGCGATCTCCAGGTTCTTGAACAGGTTCGCGCCGAACCAGAACGGCGGCGGCGTCTCGGCCAGCCGCTGGTTGTCCCGGGAGGCGGCGATCGCCGTCCAGATCAGCGGGAAGAGCGAGACGAGGGTGAACAGGCCCAGGATCACGTAGGCGACCGGACCGGCGTGCAGGGTGCCGCCCGCCCGGGCGGACTTGGGCAGACGCGAGCGCTTCGCCTGCGGGGCGGGGGTCTTCGTCTCGGGGGGCGTCACAGTCGTCGTCACGGCCACACTCCTTAGCTACTGGCGCGCAGCCGGCGCGAGATGACGTAGTTGACGATGCCGATGACGATCAGGATGAGGAACATCGTCCACGCGATCGCCGAGGCCCGGCCGAGGTGCTGGTTCACCCAGCCCTGTTCGTACAGGTACAGGCCCAGGGTCTGGAACTGGTGCTCGGCGCCGCCCGAGGCGCCCTTGTTGGCGTCGAACAGCAGCGGTTCGCCGAAGACCTGGCTGGCGCCGATGGTGGACACGACGACCGTGAACAGGATCGTGGGCCGCAGCGACGGCAGCGTCACGTGGAAGAACTGCTGCCAGCGATTGGCGCCGTCCAGCGCCGCCGACTCGTACAGGTCGTTCGGGATGGCCTGCATCGCCGCCAGGTAGATCAGCGCGTTGTAGCCGGTCCAGCGCCAGATGATGATGGTGGAGACGGCGATCTGCGAGGGCCACCGGTCGTTCTGCCAGTCGATGTGGTCGATGCCGACCATGTTCAGAACCCAGTTGATCATGCCGTAGTCGCGGCCGAAGAGCAGCACGAACACCAGGGAGGCGGCGGCGATCGAGGTGGCGTACGGCGCGAGCATCACGACCCGGTAGAAGGTCGAACCGCGCAGCTTGTAGTTGAGGATGTGGGCGATGCCCATGGCCATCAGCAGCTGCGGCACCGTGGAGATGATGCCGATGGTCAGGGTGTTCTTCGCCGCGTTCCAGAAGAAGTCGTCGTCGAAGATCCGGGTGTAGTTGCGCAGCCCCACCCAGTTCATGTCGGTGGGCGCCGTGAGTTCCACCTGGTGCAGCGAGGCCCAGCCCGTGTAGATCAGCGGGAACAGGCCGAAGGCCACGAACAGCAGGAAGAACGGCGAGACGAAGGCGTACGGGCTCCAGCGCACGTCCCGCTGCCAGCGTCGGGACAACCGGGCCCGGCGGCGCTCGTCCGGCGCGGACGGCGTGCCCGTCGCCGGACGGGCCGGGGCCGCGCCCCCCTCCTTGGAGGGGAGCGCGGCGGTGTCGGGGCGGGTGGCCATACGGGTCACTTGTCCAGGTTGTTGTCGATGGTCTTCACGGCCGTGTTCCAGGCCTCCTCGGGCGACTTGCCCTTGGTGACCAGCACCAGACCGTTGTCGTTCAGCGCCGACCCGATGATCTGGTCCTTCGGGCCGATGACCTGGACCGGGCTCGTCTCGGCCGCCTCGGCGAAGATCTTGCCGATCGGGGCGTCACCGGTCATCTTGTTCTTCGCGTTCTGCACGGCCGGGGTGTCGTACGCCGACGGCGTGCTGGGGAAGCTGCCGCGCTTCTCGAACAGCTTCGCCTGCTGCTCCGGAGCGGTCAGCCAGGCGGCCAGCTCGGTGGCCTCCTTCACGTGCTTGCCGCTCTTGGGCACGCTGAGGAAGGAGCCGCCCCAGTTGCCGGACTTGGGCGCGGGGGCCACGTCCCACTTGCCCTGGGCCTCCGGCTTGGACTTGCTTTCGATGTAGCCGAGCATCCACGGCGGGCAGGACATCGCCGCGAACTTGCCGTTGGCGATGGTGGTGTCCCAGGCCGGCTGGAACTGGGTCTGCGCGCCCACCAGTCCGTCCTCGGCCGCCTTCGCGGTCATCATGAAGGACTTCTTGACGACCGGGTTGTCCTTGTAGATGACCTCGCCGGACTCGTCGTAGTAGCGGACCTTCTCGCTGGACATGATGGCGCTCATCAGTCCGCCGGGGGAGTCCATGAACGTGGTGCCCTTGGGCGCCTTCTTCTTGTACTCCTGGCCGACGTCGATCAGCTTCTGCCAGTCGCCCGACCACTTCTTCGCCAGCTCGTCGCGGTCGGTCGGCAGGCCGGCCTTCTCGAACAGGTCCTTGCGGTAGCAGATGGCCATCGGGCCGACGTCGGTGCCCAGACCTATCGTCTGGCCCTCCTTGGTGGTGGCCTGCTGCCACTTCCAGTCGAGGTAGTTGTCCTTCTTCACGCCGGGGGCCTTGGAGAGGTCCTCGAGCTTGCCCGCCTGGGTGGCCACGACCTCGGCGATGTTGCCGACCTCGACGCCCTGGATGTCCATCAGGCCGCTGTTGGTCGTGAGGTGGTTGACCAGCGCCGGATAGTAGTTCTCGTTGCGCTCGGTGACGTTCTCCTGGATCTTGACGTCGGGGTGGAGCTTCTCGTACTCCGCGTAGAGTCCGGCCTCCTTGAAGCCGAAGGTGCCGAACAGACCCAGGGTGATGACGGTCTTGCCGCCACCGCCGCCCGACGAATCCGAGTCGCTGCCGCCGTCGTCGGCACAACCGGCCAGCAGTCCGGCGCCCAGCGACGCCACCGCCGCCAGCACTACCGCCCTACGTGCTCGCATCTGAGGTCCTCCTGTTGCCCTGACGTGCCGACCCCCCGGGCCAACTGCATTGTTGGGCCCTTTTTACTCGCTGCGGCTCGGGTGGGGAACGTGCGGGATGTGTATGTGTCAGGTACTGTGGGAGCGCTCCCACCAGTGATGTGTTGAAGGGTTGCGGGTCGGGGCGAGGGTGTCAAGGGACCGAGCACGGCGAAATGCGTTCAGTTATCGGGCTGTTAACTCGGCCCGTCGGGGCGCTCGCGGACCGGCGGCCCTGACTCGTTTCCGCCGCCGTACCGTACGTGCCGACCGTGCGGCGGCCAAGCGGAAGGCGCCGGGAGCTTCGGCTCGCAGGGGCGGTCACCGGCTCTGACGGGGCTGTTAGATTCCAGCCAGCGTGACACACGACGGAAGGCGGAGCCCATGGCAAGCCACGGAGCGCGGGGCCGGAGCGGGGGCCGGCCCACCCTCGAAGAGGTGGCGGCGCGCGCCGGTGTGGGCCGCGGCACCGTCTCCCGGGTGATCAACGGTTCACCCCGGGTCAGCGACGCCACCCGCGCCGCGGTCGAGGCGGCGGTCGCCGAGCTCGGCTACGTCCCCAACACCGCGGCGCGCGCCCTGGCCGCGAACCGCACGGACGCGATCGCGCTGGTCGTGCCCGAGCCGGAGACCCGGTTCTTCGCGGAGCCGTACTTCTCGGACATGCTCAAGGGCGTCGGGGCGGAGCTGTCGGAGACGGAGATGCAGCTGCTGCTGATCTTCGCCGGCAGTGACCGCGAGCGTCAGCGCCTCGCCCAGTACCTCGCGGCCCACCGGGTGGACGGTGTGCTGCTGGTCTCGGTGCACGCGGACGACCCGCTGCCCGACCTGCTCGCGCAGCTTGAGATCCCCGCGGTCATCAGCGGCCCCCGCTCGGCCGGGGAGACACTGGCCTCGGTGGACTCGGACAACTACGGCGGCGCCCGGCAGGCCGTGGAGCACCTGCTCTCCCGCGGCCGGCGCCGCGTCGCCCACATCACCGGCCGCCTCGACGTCTACGGTGCCCAGCGCCGTATCGACGGCTACCGCGACGCCCTGAGCGACGCCGGTCACGCGGCGGACGAGACGCTGATCGAGGCGGGCGACTTCACCGAGGACGGCGGTCTGCGCGCGATGACGGCGCTGCTGGAGCGCCACCCGGACCTGGACGCGGTCTTCGCCGCCTCCGACGTCACCGCGGCCGGCGCCCGCCAGGCCCTGCGGGAGGCGGGCCGCCGCATCCCGGACGACGTGGCGCTCGTCGGTTACGACGACTCCGCCATAGCCCGGCACATGGACCCGCCCCTCACCAGCGTCCGCCAGCCCATCGAGGAGATGGGCCGCCGGATGATCGACCTCCTGCTGTCCGAGATCGCCGATCGCCGCCCGGCGGCGGCCCGGGGGCTTCAGCGGCGCCAGCTGGTCCTGGCGACGGAGCTGGTGCCGCGGGCGTCCTCCTGACGGCGGGTGCGGGCCGTTCGTCGCGGAACGGCCCGCTCGCGCGGGGGAGTCGGGGCGCCGTGGGCCGCCCGCCGGGAACACGAACGAGGGGCTCTCCCGGTCTCCCGGGAAAGCCCCTCGTCCTTCAGGGTGAGTGACGGGACTCGAACCCGCGGCATCCTGGACCACAACCAGGTGCTCTACCAGCTGAGCTACACCCACCATGACCGGTGTGGAGATCAGTGTCTTCCCCGACCGGCCGAGAAAAAGTGTACAGGGTCCGAAGGGGTGCTCGCGCCCGCCTTTCGCGGCGCCCCTCGGCGGTCCCCGGTCCGGCCTACTGCGCAGGCAGGACGTGCTTCGCCGCGATCGTCCGCGCGGTGTCGGAGTCGGGCCCGGGCTGCGGGACGAAGACGGCCTCGCGGTAGTAGCGCAGCTCCGCGATGGACTCGCGGATGTCGGCCAGGGCGCGGTGGTTGCCGTTCTTCTGCGGACTGTTGAAGTACGCCCTCGGGTACCAGCGGCGGGCCAGCTCCTTGATCGACGACACGTCGACGATCCGGTAGTGCAGGTAGTCCTCCAGCGTGGGCATGTCCCGCAGCAGGAAGCCGCGGTCGGTGCCGACGGAGTTGCCGCACAGCGGGGCCTTGCCGGGCTCCTTGACGTGCTCCTTCACATACGCCAGGACCTGTTCCTCGGCGTCCTTCAGGGTCGTGCCGTTCTCCAGCACCGCGAGCAGGCCGGAGGCGGTGTGCATCTCGCGCACCACGTCCGGCATCGTCTCCAGGGCCTGGTCCGGCGGCCGGATGACGATGTCCACGCCCTCGCCGAGCACGTTCAGCTCGGAGTCCGTGACGAGGGCGGCCACCTCGATGAGCGCGTCGTCCGACAGCGAGAGGCCGGTCATCTCGCAGTCGATCCACACCATGCGATCGTTCATGCGCCCAACCCTACGGCGCGGGGTGCTCGACGCGACTGCCGTGTCCCCGGCTGCGGCGGCTCCCGCGGGCCGCAGTGCGCCGACCGCCGTCCTCGACGGCCGGGGGGAGCGGGAGCGGGCGGGCCGGCGTCCTGCCGGCCCGCCCGGTGGCTACCGCCTCACGTTCCGCTGCGCTGGCCCGGCAGGCTCGCCGAGAGGGTCGGGGACGCTCCGACCGCGCTCGCCGCAGCCGTGCGGCGGGACTGGTGCGGTACGGGATGGTCCGGGTGCAGCGGGGTGGGCACCTGGGCGTGGTGACCCGGGTGACCGGGATGGCCCGGCATGCCGGAGCCGTGGCCGCCCGGGGCGGTCTCGGACTCCTGCGGACGCTCGCCCTGCGGCCGCCGGGCACGGTACGCCGCCCGGTACGCGGCCGGGGAGGAACCCAGCTGCCGCCGGAAGTGCCCGCGCAGGGCGACCGGCGACCGGAAGCCACAGCGCCCGGCCACCTCGTCCACCGAGTAGTCGGACGTCTCCAGCAGCCGCTGCGCCTGGAGCACCCGCTGCGTGATCAGCCACTGCAGCGGAGCGCTCCCGGTCAGCGAGCGGAAGCGCCGGTCGAACGTGCGCCGGCTCATGTACGCGCGGGCCGCCAGCGTCTCCACGTCGAACTGCTCGTGGAGGTGCTCCAGCGCCCAGGCGACGACCTCGGCGAGCGGGTCGGCGCCGATCTCCTCGGGTAAAGACCTGTCGAGGTAGCGCTCCTGCCCGCCGCTGCGGCGCGGCGGCACGACGAGCCGCCTCGCCAGGGCCCCGGCAGCCTCGTTGCCGTGGTCCGTGCGCACGATGTGCAGGCACAGGTCGATGCCCGCCGCGGTGCCCGCCGAGGTCAGCACGTCGCCGTCGTCGACGAACAGCTCACGCGGGTCCACGTGCACCGACGGATAGCGTTTGGCCAGCGTCGGTGCGTACATCCAGTGGGTGGTCGCCGGACGGCCGTCCAGCAGACCGGCCGCCGCCAGCACGAAGGCGCCGGTGCACAGCCCGACGATGCGGGCGCCCTCCTCGTGGGCGCGGCGCAGCGCGTCGAGCGCCTCCTCCGGTGGCGGTGAGGTGATCGAACGCCAGGCCGGCACGACGACCGTGCCCGCGCGTGAGATCGCCTCCAGGCCGTGTGGTGCGGTGAGTTCGAGGCCCCCTGTGGTCCGCAGCGGGCCTTCCTCGCCTCCGCACACCAGTAGTCGGTAGCGCGGTACGCCGGCGTCCTGGCGGTCAACCCCGAACACCGACAGCGGTATGGAACTCTCGAAGATGGGGCCGCCGCTGAACAGCAGCACCGCGACGATCTCCTTGCGGCGTCGCCCGGAGAGTTTCCGGGCCGCGGTTTCCGGCGCGGCAGTGGAGTCGTGGCTCATCCTGCTAAGCCCCCCTCGGTGGTCGCGGCTCCTCGGTTGTGTCGCTCCTGCACGTTTCCCCTCGGTCCTGCACGAGTCCCCCGCCGTAGACAGTCAAGATCGAATCTACTGTGTCGCATTGCGCCGCAGTGGCCGGTTCGGCACTCGGCACATTGTCGACTTGGCAACTTGGCGTAAAGCATTCGATCACGAAGCGTTGCACTCGTGGGGCGTGCAGGGAAGTGCGCCTCGTCGCAGTGGCCAATCCACGTAGGGTGCGCGGTCGCCCGGAGACCCTTTCCGTGCAGGTCGAACGGGGGTTGGGGGGTGGTGGGGCGGGGGGACGTACGGGTACGAGAAGTTGGCTGAAAACCAGCGTGCCGGGGTACGGAAACCGGTCAGCCGACCGGTGTCTCTCCTCCAGTGTGCCGTCCGCCGCGATGGGACCCCGTCCCCGTGCGGTGGCGCCTGCCCCGGTGGGGGGCCCGGTCCTCGGCCGCGAGCCGGGCCGCGCCGCGCTCGGACTGGCGCAGCAGGACGCGGCAGACGCCCGTGACGGCCGCGAGCCCGAGGGCCGTGCCGGCCGCGCCGGCGAGGGTGGCGCCGTAGGCGAGGAGCACGACCGGGACGAGCAGGCAGCTGAAGACCGCCCAGCGGACCACGTCCGTCGCGGTGTCCCGCCGCGGCGGGGTCGCGCGGTCCGCCCGGGGGGCGGGGCGTGGTGCGGACATGGCGGGGCTCCCTGTGGCGTGGCTCACGGGGTTCAACGCGCGGCCGGGGCGTCGGTCACTGTGTCGCCCGATGACGGCCACGGGTCAGTGCATCCTGTGCAAACCGCCTGTACAGGGCAGCAACCATTGCGTTACGGGCGTCGCCTCGTGCATGCTCCCTGGAACCCGCACGCACGACGGGCGGGAGCTGCGCCGAAGAAGCGTGCCGCCGTACCCTTGTGGGTATGGGGTTGGGAAGACCATTCCCGGACACAGCTCCGCCGCACCCTGTTGTCCCACCCATAAAGGATCACAACGCCGAGACAGCCATGGCCGGTCACGAATTCTTCGAACCCGCGGACCGCAAGCGGCCCGTCGCCGATCCCACGGCGGCCGAGCCCTTGGCGGCGGAAGAGCCACGCCATTCGTGCGATCCCGCTTTCAAGCACGGGGTCGTCGTCGGCTTCGACGGCTCGACGTCCAGCGAGCGGGCCCTGGCCTACGCGATCGGCATGGCCCATCGCTCCGGGTCGGGCCTGATCATCGTGCATGTCGCCAACCGGCTGCCGACCACCGTGTGGGCGGGCTGCGAGCCCCCCGTCTTCGTGGACGTGCCGGACCACCGGACCGAGGTGCTCGGGCTGGAGCTGGCCTGCGCGGACTACCTCGCCGAGGTGCCCTGGATCCTGGTCGAGCGCGGCGGTGACATCTGCCACGAGCTCGAGGAGGTCGGCCGGGAGTACGAGGCGGACGCCATCGTCGTCGGATCGACCCACGGCCTCGTCGGACGGATCTTCGGGTCCGTCGCGGGGCGGCTCGCCAAGCGGGCGCAGCGGCCCGTCGTCGTCATTCCCTGATCCCCCCCCGCCGCCCAACTCCCTTGTGCCCGCGCGAATCTCCTCGCGCGCGGAGGTGTTTGTGCCCTTGTGAAGGGCATATACGGGACATCGCACCACTGCACCTGCACGAAGGGAGCCCGCCGTGGACAAAGACGTTCCCGCGGGAAGCGGAATCACGACCGTGGCCGGTCGACTCGCCCTCGGAATCACCCTGTTGGCCTTCGGTCTGGGCAACACCGCCGTGCTCGACGGCGTCTCGGCCGCCGACGCCTCGTCGATCGCCCAGTACGTGGGTGGAGCAGCCCTGTTCGTCGCCGGGGTGGTGGCCCTGCGCGAGGGCGACGCCGCCGGCGGCACGGCGTTCTCCGTGCTCGGGGCGCTGTGGTTCACCTGGGCCGTGACCGACGCCGGCTCCGGCAACGGGGCAGGGCTGTTCCTGCTGCTGTTCGCCCTCGCGGCGCTGTCCCTCACGCTGGCGGGCGGGGATCGGCTCGGACGGGGCGTGTACGGGCTGTTCTTCGTGGCCCTGGTGCTGCTCGCGGTCGCCGCGTTCGCGGAGAACGACGCGCTCGCGAAGGTCGGGGGCTGGTTCGCCGTCGCCGCGGGCGCGGTGGCGTGGTACGCGGCGACCGCCGCGTTGGCGCACTGGCCGACGGCACTCCCGGGACGCGCTGCCGGCCGGGGAGTGACGGCCACCGGTTAGCCGCGCAGGCCGGGGAGTTGGGCGGCTTCCCGGCGATGAAACGGACCCCCCGTGCGTGGTGGCAGCACGTGGGGGTCCGTCCCGTTCGAGTGGCCTGTGCGGGTGCGTGGGGGTTGCTCGCGCCCACGCGGCGGAGCCGCACGTCGATCCAGCCTCGCGCCCCCGAGCCAAGAGGGGCGACTACTCCACCGTCACCGACTTGGCCAGGTTGCGGGGCTTGTCGATGTCGCGGCCGAGGGCCAGCGCCGTGTGGTAGGCGAGGAGCTGGAGCGGGATGCCCATCAGGATCGGGTCCAGCTCGTCCTCGTTCTTCGGGACGACGATCGTCTCGTCGGCCTTCTCCTGGTGCTGGTGGGCCACCGCGAGGATCCTGCCGCTGCGGGCCTTGATCTCCTCCATGGCGGCGCGGTTCTTCTCCAGCAGGTCGTCGTCGGGGACGATGGCGACCGTGGGGAGGGCCGGCTCGATCAGGGCCAGCGGGCCGTGCTTGAGCTCGGAGGCCGGGTAGGCCTCGGCGTGGATGTAGGAGACCTCCTTGAGCTTCAGGGAGGCCTCACGGGCCACCGGGTAGCCCCGGACGCGGCCGATGAAGAGCATCGAGCGGGCCTCGGCGAACTGCTGGGCCAGCTTCTTGACGTCCTCCTCCTGCTCCATGATCTCGGCGATCTGCGCGGGCAGCTTCCGCAGGCCCTCGATGATGCGCTTGCCGTCGCGGACCGACAGGTCGCGGGTGCGGCCGAGGTGCAGGGCGAGCAGGGCGAAGGCGACCGTGGTGTTGGTGAAGCACTTGGTGGAGACGACGCAGACCTCGGGGCCGGCGTGCACGTAGATGCCGCCGTCCGCCTCGCGGGCGATCGCCGAGCCGACCACGTTCACCACGCCCAGGACGCGCGCGCCCTTGCGCTTGAGCTCCTGCACGGCGGCCAGCACGTCGTAGGTCTCGCCGGACTGGGAGACGGCGACGTAGAGGGTGTCGGGGTCGACGACCGCGTTGCGGTAGCGGAACTCCGAGGCGGGCTCGGCGTCGGCGGGGATGCGGGCCAGTTCCTCGATCATCTGGGCGCCGATCATGCCCGCGTGGTACGAGGTGCCGCAGCCGAGGATCTTCACGCGGCGGATGCGCCGGGCCTCGCGGGCGTCCAGGTTCAGGCCGCCCAGGTGCACGGTGGAGAAGCGGTCGTCGATGCGGCCGCGCAGCACGCGGTCCACGGCGTCGGCCTGCTCGTGGATCTCCTTGTGCATGTAGGTGTCGTGGCCGCCCATGTCGTAGGAGGCGGCCTCCCACTCGACGGTGGTGGGCTCGGCCGTGGTGCGGGTGCCCTCGGTGGTGTAGGTGCGGAAGTCGTCGGCCTTGAGGGTGGCCATCTCGCCGTCGTCGAGGGTGACGATCTGGCGGGTGTGGGCGACCAGCGCGGCGATGTCCGAGGCGACGAACATCTCCTTCTCGCCGATGCCGAGGACGACGGGCGAGCCGTTGCGGGCCGCGACGATCCGGTCGGGGAAGTCGGCGTGCATGACGGCGATGCCGTAGGTGCCCTCCACCAGCCGGAGGGTCTCGCGGACCTTGTCCTCCAGCTTGTCCGCCTGCGAGCGGGCGATGAGGTGGGTGAGGACCTCGGTGTCGGTCTCGGAGAGGAACTCGACGCCGTCCGCCTCCAGCTTGCGGCGCAGGTCGGAGGCGTTGTCGATGATGCCGTTGTGCACGACGGCGACCTTGTTGTCGGCCGACATGTGCGGGTGGGCGTTGGCGTCGGACGGGGCGCCGTGGGTGGCCCAGCGGGTGTGGGCGATGCCGGTCGTGCCCTTGAAGCGGGCCGGGACCTTGGCCTCCAGGTCGCGGACGCGGCCCTTGGCCTTGACCATCTTCAGGCCCGAGGCCTTCGGGGACGTGACGACGATGCCCGCGGAGTCGTAGCCGCGGTACTCCAGGCGCTGCAGGCCCTCCAGGAGCAGGGGCGCGACGTCACGCTTCCCGATGTAACCGACGATTCCGCACATGTATACGTATTCCTAGCCGTAGACGATGCGCCGCAGCTGCCGGAGCGAGAGCTCCGGCGGGGCCACCGCGCGGTACTTGAGGTCCGCCTCGATCCGCTCGAAGATCGCCGCGTTCACCAGGCCCTGGGCCTGGAGCTCGCGGTGGCGGCGACGGACGTACTCCTCGGTCGTCTCGTCGAAGTAGGCGAGCACGTCCTGGATCACGCGCAGCGCCTCGCCCCGGCCGAGGGGGCTGGACCGCGTCAGATGATCAACGAGTTCGTCGTGCACCCGATGATCCTGAGGCACGGGCCGCTCTTTCGCAAGAATCCTGCCCGATTCCGGGCAAGCAGCTCGTGCGGAGTGCTGGGAGCGGCGTCGAACGGGGTATTTCGGACGCCAAGGGCACCCCCCGCGTGGGCCGGGTCACATCCGTCGGAGGACCGCCTGCTTGGCCAGCGCGAACTCGTCGTCCGTGAGCACGCCCGTGCGGTGCAGCTCCCCCAGTTCGCGCAGGCGCCGCAGCAGGGCGTCGTGGTCGTCCTCGGCGGGGGCGGCCGGGGGAGCGGGCACCTCGGGCCGCACGTCCTCCGCGTCGCCGGCGGGCCGGGCCGGATGCGGAAGCCTGGCCTGGACCGCCGCCGCGACCAGCGCCATCAGCGGGTCCTTCTTGAAGCCCCACAGCTCCACGGCGTTCGGGTCGTACTTGGCCGGGGTCTTGGTGGGCGCGTTGCGCACGGTGAAGCGCAGGTGGCCGTGCTCCAGCCCGGCCGCGGGCTGCCACTCCACGCCGGTGACGTCGGCGAGCGCGAGCGTACGGGCCCCGGCGGCGGCCTTGGCGTCCTCCGTCTTCCAGTTCCACTCCAGGCGTATGCGCTCGCCGTCGAAGCTCGCGGTGCCGTCCCCGGCGGACGCCGAGAGGGGTACGCCGGGGCCGGGCAGCAGGAACTCGGTGACGGGGCCGGCCGGTACCCGGTCCAGCAGCAGCGCGTTGCGCACCTCGTCGGCGAGGTACTCCGCGACGCCGTAGCGGTCGGGCTCGACGACGAGCTGGTACGGGTCGTGGGGCTCGGTGAGCCGTCCGCCGGTCGCGTGCAGCAGAGGATCGGCCCCGGCGCGCAGGCGCAGGCGCAGCCGGCCGGCCTTCTTGCCCTGCTCGAACGAGACGCCCGCCAACGCGCCCAGCGGGACGGTCAGTTCACCCAGTTCCCTGCGCAGCACGCTGACGTTCCTGTCCCGTCCGGGCGTCAGCCGCAAGGCGTCGCCGTCGAAGAGCCACGTGCCGTCCCTCTGGATGATTTCCGCCATGGGGTGGATTGTTCCACCCGTCTCACGAGAGAGTGGTCCAGACCTCTTGGAGCTCAACGGCTCACGGAAGGGACGGTTTTGTGAGGAACGGTCTCGTAGGACAGCACCACAGAACGCTTCGCCTTCTCGGTTCCCTGCTGCTCGTCGCGATGGGCGTCTGCGCCACCGGCGCCACCCCGGCCCGTGCGGCGGCTCCCACCCCGCTGGACCGGGTCGTCCCGGCACCCTCGTCCGTCACGCCCGGCGGCGCCCCGTTCCGGATCACGCGCGGGACGCACATCCGCGTCGACGGCTCGCGCGAGGCGCGGCAGGTCGCGCAGTACCTCGCGGACCTCCTGCGGCCCTCCACCGGCTACCGCCTGCCGGTCACCGCACACGGCGAGGGCGGCATCCGACTGGCCCTCACCCGCGGCGACCTCGGCGCCGAGGGCTACCGGCTGAGCAGTTCCCCCCGGTCGGTCACCATCAGCGCCAGGACCTCCGCGGGCCTCTTCCACGGCGTGCAGACCCTGCGCCAGCTCCTGCCCGCGGCCGTCGAGAAGGACACGGTCCAGCCCGGCCCGTGGACGGTCGCCGGCGGCACCGTCACCGACAGCCCGCGCTACGCCTGGCGCGGGGCCATGCTCGACGTCTCGCGGCACTTCTTCACCGTGGAGCAGGTCAAGCGCTACATCGACCAGCTCGCCCTGTACAAGCTCAACAAGCTGCACCTGCACCTCAGCGACGACCAGGGCTGGCGCCTCGCCATCGACTCCTGGCCGCGCCTCGCCACCCACGGCGGCTCCACGGAGGTCGGCGGCGGCCCCGGCGGCCACTACACCAAGGCCGACTACCAGGAGATCGTGCGCTACGCCGCCTCCCGCCACCTGGAGGTCGTCCCCGAGATCGACATGCCCGGCCACACCAACGCCGCCCTCGCCTCCTACGCCGAGCTGAACTGCGACGGCGTGGCCCCGCCGCTGTACACCGGCACCGAGGTCGGCTTCAGCTCGCTGTGCGTCGGCAAGGACGTCACCTACGACTTCGTCGACGACGTGATCCGCGAGGTGGCCGCGCTCACCCCCGGCAGGTACCTGCACATCGGCGGCGACGAGGCGCACTCCACCAGCCACGAGGACTACGCGCGGTTCATGGACCGGGTGCAGCCGATCGTGGCGAAGTACGGCAAGACCGTGGTCGGCTGGCACCAGCTGACCGGGGCGACCCCGGCGAAGGGCGCCCTCGCGCAGTACTGGGGCCTGGACCGCACGTCGGCGGAGGAGAAGGCGCGGGTGGTGAAGGCCGCGCAGAACGGCACGGGGCTGATCCTGTCCCCGGCCGACCGGCTCTACCTCGACATGAAGTACACCAAGGACACGCCCCTGGGGCTGTCCTGGGCGGGGTACGTCGAGGTGCAGCGCTCCTACGACTGGGACCCCGGGGCCTATCTGCCGGGAGTGCCGGAGGGCGCGGTGCAGGGGGTGGAGGCGCCGATGTGGTCGGAGACGCTGGAGGAGTCCGGGCACATCGAGTTCATGGCGTTCCCGCGCCTGCCCGGCGTCGCCGAGCTGGGGTGGTCGCCGGCTGCCTCCCACGACTGGGAGCGGTACCGGGTGCGGCTCGCCGCGCAGGCGGAGCGGTGGGACGCCCTGGGCATCCAGTGGTACCGGTCGCCGCAGGTGCCGTGGAGTGCGCGGTGACGTGTCCGCGGGCCGGTGGGGGCTGAGCGCGCGGTTCCCCGCGCCCCCGACGGCACGACGGGCACCCCGGAGGACCGTACTCCGGGGTGCCCGTCCGTCCTGGGGTCAGAAGCCGGCGATCGGGTTCTTCAGGGTGCCGATCAGCTGGAGGGCTCCCGACGGGTCGGCCAGGTCGACCATCTGCCGGTTGTTGCGCAGCTGGAGGCGGTTGAGGCAGGAGAGGGCGAACTCCGGGGCGAACATGTCGTACCGGCGGAACTTGTCGGCGAGCTCCGGCACCGACTCCTGGTACTCCCGGGTGACCTCGGCGACCGTGCGCCAGAAGTCGTCCTCGGCCAGGACGCCCTCGGCGGCGAGGTTCGCCGCGAGGAAGCGGAAGAAGCAGTCGAAGACGTCCGTGAAGATCGACAGCAGCTTCGTGTCCTCGGGGACGTCCACCCGCAGCCGCTCGACCGCCGGCGGCAGCACCGCGTCGACGTCCATGACCGCGATCTCCTCGGCGATGTCCTTGTAGACCGCCCGCTGCACCACCCCGTCCTTCAGCACCAGGATCACGTTCTCGCCGTGCGGCATGTACACCAGGTCGTAGGCGTAGAAGCTGTGCAGCAGCGGGGTGAAGTAGGCCCGCAGGTAGCGGCGCAGCCACTCCGTCGGGGAGAGGCCCGACTGCTCGATCAGCGCGCCCGCGATCGACGCGCCCCGGTCGTCGACGTGCACCAGGGACGCCATCGTGGCCAGGGACTCGCCCTCCTCCAGCGACGGCACGGGGCTCTCCCGCCACAGCGCGGCGAGCATCTTGCGGTAGGGCGAGTACCGGTCGGTCGCCTGCTCGTACTCCAGGTGCCGGTAGCCGACGGCGGCCCGCTCCCGGATGATCGACAGGCCGGTGGACCTCAGCACCGGGTCGCCCTCGATGAGCTGGGCCAGCCAGTCGTTGATGGCGGGGGTGGCCTCCATGTAGGCCGCCGACAGGCCGCGCATGAAGCCCATGTTGACGACGGACAGGGCCGTCTTGACGTAGTGCTTCTCGGGGCTGGTCCGGTTGAAGAAGGTCCGGATGGACTGCTGGGCCAGGTACTCGTCGTCGCCCTCGCCCAGGCACACCAGGTGCCGCCGCGCGATCTCGGCGGCGAAGGTGACGGAGAGCTTGTTCCACCACTGCCAGGGATGGACCGGGATGAACAGGTAGTCGGCCGGGTCGAGGTCCTGCTCGCGCAGCACGGCGTGGAAGCGCTCGACGGTCTCGCCGCCCAGCTCCTCGCGCAGGAACGACTCGTACTCGACGCCGGCGCCGGCCGTGAACGCGGCCCGCGAGCGGTGAGCCGCCAGCCAGACCAGCCGGACCGGGCTCGCCGTCTCCGGCGCGTACGACAGGTACTCGTGGATGCCGAACCCGAGCCGCCCGTTGTTGGCCACGAAGCAGGGGTGGCCCTCGGTCATCGAGGTCTCGATGGTCTGGAAGTCGGCGCGCGCCAGCTCCGCCGCCGGCACGGCCGGCTGGGTGAGCTTGTAGCAGGTGCCGGACAGGGTGGAGGAGATCTCCTCCAGGTAGACCGGCAGGATCTCGTCGCTCAGGCCCAGCGACTTCTGCATCTCGATGAAGAAGTCCAGGGCGGACAGCGGGACGTCGGTGCCGTCCCGGTGCCGGGTGATCGACTCGGCGTCGACCTGCCAGTGGTCGAGGGCCCGGATCACCGCGGTGAAGGTGTACCGGGTCAGCCCGTCGTCGCTGCGAACGGTGTACCGGCCCTCGCCGTCGGCCTCCGGGGTGAGGAGGCGCTCGTGCGTGAACTCGGCGAGCGCCTTGCGGATCAGCAGGCGGTTGGCCCGCGCCCAGCGGTGGGGGGACAGGTGCGCCACGGCGTCGGACAGGGTCATACGGCTACTCCTCGGGCGGCCAGGAACTGTTCACGCGTGCAGAAGCTCAGCAGCGCGCGCTTCTCCGGCTTGTCGATCTCGCGTTCGGCCACGAAACCGACGGCCTCGTTGAGCGCGTGTACTGCCTTGTTGCCGACGTCGGGCTCCACCACGACCCGCCGGGTGCGCGGGTCGGCGAACAGCTCCTCCATCACGGTCGTGATGACGGCCCGGGTGAAACCGTGGATCGGCCGGTCGGTCGGCGCGACCAGGAAGTGCATGCCGACGTCGCCGGGCTGCGGTTCGTACAGCCCCACCAGCTCCACGTACCGGGGGTCGTACCTCTCCATGAGGAACGCGGGCCGGCCCTCGTGCAGGCCGAGGAAGGCGTCGTGGTGCTCGTGCGCCGCGATCCGCATGTACTCGCGCTCGACGTCCTGGAGCCTGGCGTCCTGCATCATCCAGTAGGCCGCCTTGGGGTGGGTGACCCAGGTGTGCACCACCTCGGCGTCCTTCAGCGGGTCGAGGGGCCGCACGGTGAGCCGGCCGATGCCGGTGCTGTCGGTCATACGGCGAACTCCTGGAACGCGATCGTCTTCTCCACCGGGTAGTACTCCGAGCCGAGCAGCTCGCGGATGATGTACGCGTTCCGGTACGGGCCCATGCCCAGGTCGGGGCTGGTGATGCTGTGCGTGTGGACACCGGCGTTCTGCAGGAACACGCCCCGGCCGGTGACGTCGACGGCGTAGTTGCGCGCCACGTCGAAGTTCCCGTGCGAGTCGTAGACGAGGCGGTCCTTCACCGGTGCCAGGAACTCCGGCTCGGCGTATCTGTAGCCGGTGGCGAGGACCAGGCCGTCGGAGACCAGCTCGAAGTCCTTGCCCTGCTCCTCCTGGCGGAAGCCGAGCGTGTAGGTGCCGTTGTCGTACCGGGCGCTGTTCAGCGAGGAGTTGGTGAGCAGCCGGGTGGGGACGGGGCCGGCGAGGTTCTTCTGGTAGAGCAGGTCGAAGATCTCGTTGATCAGGTCGCCGTCGATGCCCTTGAACAGGCCCTTCTGCTCGGCCGTCAGGCGGTAGCGGGTCGCCTCGGGCAGCTCGCGGAAGTAGTCGACGTACTCGGGGGACGTCATCTCCAGCGTGAGCTTGGTGTACTCCAGCGGGAAGAAGCGCGGGGAGCGGGTCACCCAGTTGAGCCGGTAGCCGTGGACGTCGATCTCGCTGAGCAGGTCCTGGTAGATCTCGGCGGCCGACTGGCCCGAGCCGACCAGGGTGATGGACTCCTTCTTCTGCAGCTCCGCCTTGTGCTGGAGGTAGCGGGAGTTGTGGAGGAAGTCGCCGCCCAGGTCGCGGCACGCCTCGGGGATGTGGGGCGGGGTGCCGGTGCCGAGCACGAGGTGCCGGGCGCGGTAGGTGTCGCCGCCGGCGGTGTGGACGACGTACAGCTCGTCCTCGTACGTCACCTCGGTGACGGTGGTGCCGAAGCGGATGCTGCTCAGCTTGCCCGCGGCCCAGCGGCAGTAGTCGTCGTACTCGACGCGCAGCGGGTAGAAGTTCTCCCGGATGTAGAACGAGTACAGCCGGCCCTTCTCCTTCAGGTAGTTGAGGAAGGAGTACGGGGAGGTGGGGTCGGCGAGGGTGACCAGGTCCGACATGAACGGGGTCTGGAGGTGGGCGCCGTCCAGGAACATGCCGGCGTGCCACTCGAAGTCGGGCTTGGACTCCAGGAAGACGCCGTCGAGTTCCTCGATGGGCTCGGTGAGGCAGGCCAGGCCGAGGTTGAAGGGGCCGAGCCCGATGCCCACGAAGTCGTGGGTGCTGGTTCGGTTGTCAGGACGCGCGGTCAAGGGACTCTCCCAGGTACTGCTCGGCGTGGCCGGCGATCAGGTCGAGGACGGCGGCGATGTCGGACACCGTCGTCTCGGGGTTCAGCAGGGTGAACTTCAGGTAGTGGCGGCTGCCGACCTTGGTGCCCGCGACGACGGCGTCCCCGGAGGCGAACAGGGCCTTGCGGGCGTAGAGGTTGGCGCGGTCGATCTCGGCCGGGTCGGTGACGGCCGCCGGGATGTAGCGGAAGACCAGGGTGGACAGGCTCGGTTCGACGACGACGTCGAAGCGCGGGTCCGCGGCGAGCAGCCGCCAGCCCTCCCGGGCCAGTTCGCACACCTCGTCGAAGAGCTGCCCGATGCCGTCGGCGCCCATGGTCCGCAGGGTCATCCACAGCTTCAGGGCGTCGAAGCGGCGCGTGGTCTGCAGCGACTTGTCCACCTGGTTGGGGATACGTTCCTGCACCATGCGGCGCGGGTTGAGGTACTCGGCGTGGTAGGTGGCGTGCCGGAGGGTGGCGGCGTCCCGGACCAGGACGGCGGAGGAACTCACCGGCTGGAAGAAGGACTTGTGGTAGTCGACGGTGACGGAGTCGGCGCGCTCGATGCCGGCCAGGCGGTCCCGGTGCTTGAGGGAGGCGAGCAGGCCGCAGCCGTAGGCGGCGTCGACGTGCATCCACGTGCCGAACTGCTCGCACAGCTCGGCGATCTCGGGCAGCGGGTCGATGGAGCCGAAGTCGGTGGTGCCGGCGGTGGCGACGACGGCCATGGGGACGAGGCCGGCCTCCGCGCAGCGCTCCAGCTCGCGGGCGAGGGCGACGGTCTGCATGCGCTTGTCGTGGTCGACGGGGACGGACACCACGGCGTCCGGTCCGAGCCCGAGGAGCTTGGCGGACTTCTTCACGCTGAAGTGGCTGACCTCGGAGGCGAAGATGCGCAGGTCCGCGAACGTGTCGGTCTTGGCCTCCTCCCGGGCGAGCAGCAGCGCCTGGAGGTTGGACTGGGTGCCGCCGGAGGTGAACACGCCGTCGGCGTTCTCGCCGAGGCCGATGCGGGCGTTCGTCCAGTCGACGAGCTTGCGCTCGATGAGGGTGCCGCCGGCCGACTGGTCCCAGGTGTCCAGGGAGGAGTTGACGGCGGACAGGACGGCCTCGCCGAGCACGGCCGGGATGACGACCGGGCAGTTGAGGTGGGCCAGGTAGCGGGGGTGGTGGAAGTAGACGGCGTCCCGGAGGTAGACCTCCTCCAGTTCGTCGAGCACCGCGGCCGTGTCGTGCAGCGGCTGGTCGAGGTCGATCCCGTCGATGCGGGGCGCGAGGGCGTCGACGGTCACACCGGTGAACGGCCGGTCGGTGGCGGCGAGTTTGGCGGCCACCCGCTCGACTCCGGCGGTCACGGAGCGGCGATACTGCTCCGCGGTGGTGTCGTTGAGCAGGTGCGAGCGCATGTGCGGGTCCTCCGGTGGGGACAGTCCGGGGCGGAACGGTGACGGGCTGAACCGCGGGTTCAACTTAGGTTAGCCTAACCTAAGTTCCCGGTGGGAGGGGTGGGGGTCCGTCCGTGACCGTGATCACGCCGGCCGCATGGCCGCCCGACGCTCCCTAGCCCTCGGCGCGCAACTGCTCCTCGCTGACGCCCCGGCGCCAGTAGCCGACGAACGTGACCCGGCGGCGGTCGACGCCGCGCTCCGCCACGAAGTGCCGGCGCAGCTCCTTCACGCGCCCCGATTCACCGGCCAGCCAGACGTAGGGCCGCCGGGCGGGGCCGAACTCCGCCGTCCGGACGGCGTCCAGGGCGGCGGGTGCCCCCGCGTCCCGCACGAGCCAGGTGATCTCGGCGTCCGCCCGGGTCGACAGGTCCTGGACGTCCCCGGCGTGGGGCACCTCCAGCCACACCCGGGCGCGGGTGCCCGCCGGCAGCGACTCGACGACGGCCGAGGCGGCCGGCACGGCGGTCTCGTCGCCCCAGACGACCACGAGGTCGCTGTCCGCGGGGGGCCGGAAGCGGATCGCCCGGTTGTCGGCGACGGCCGGCCCCAGCAGCAGCACCCGGTCGCCCGCGGCGGCCCGGGCCGCCCAGCGGGCGGCGGGACCGGCCTCGCCGTGGGCGCCCGGCCCGACGCCGTGCAGGACGAAGTCGACGTCGATCTCGTCCGGATCCCGGCGCAGCGCGCGCAGGGTGTACGACCGCATCACCGCCCGTACGTCGTCCGGCAGTTCGCGCCAGCCCTGCCACCAGCCGTCCCCCAACTCCACGGGCACGACCGGCTCGGACTGTCCCGGGTGCGGCAGGAACAGCGACAGCGACTGGTCGCGGCCCTCGGAGTGGAAGGCGTGCAGATCGGGTCCCGCGAAGGTGACCCGGGCCAGGGACGGGCCGAGCCGCCTCGTCCGCACGACCTGGAGGGAGAAGAACCGGAACGGGGCGGCCACGGCGGTGGTCATGAGGGCTCCTGGTGTGTCACCGGGCGGTGGGGGTGGCGCCCCGTCGGGGGCGCGGGGAACCGCGCGACCGGTCACACGCGGCCCGCGGCCGCCGCTCGCGCGCGGTTCCCCGGGCGGAAGGCGGTCAGCCGACCTTCTTGGCCGTCTCGATCGCCTTCGCCAGGTTCTCCACCAGCGGCACGCACTTGTCGTAGGACAGGATCGGCTCGGCCGAACGCGGGATGACCTGACCGGCCTTGACCGCGGGCAGCTTCTTCCACGTCCCCTTGGTGATGTCGGCCGGCTGGATGGCCGAGGTGCGGTCGTCCATCATGATGATGTCGGCCCGGTACTTGTCGACGTTCTCCCAGCTGAGGCTCTCGAACCAGCCGCCGCCCTGGGTCTTGGCCTTCTCCGGCGGCTCGACGAAGTTCACGCCGAGCGCCTTGAAGTACTCCAGGTCGATGGAGAGGTTGGTGCCGGAGACGTAGAACAGCTCCTGGCTCGCGGAGCCGGCCATCACCCTGATGTCGGGGTGGGCTTTGGCGGCCTTGCGCAGCCGCTCGGAGGCCGCCTCGAAGCGCTTCTTGGCGTCCGTGGCCTTCGCGGCCTTCATGTCGCCGCCCAGGGACTCGGCCAGCTCCCACATCCGCTGCAGCGGGGCGGTGAGCTGACGGTCGTAGACGGAGATGCCGACGCTCGGGGCCAGCTTGGCGATCTTGTCCTTGGAGCCGTCCGGGACGTACCAGAGGGTGCCGGCGTCGTCGAACATGGTGGAGATCAGCACGTCCGGTGCGAGGGCCGCGTACTTCTCGACGCTGAACTGGTCCCAGGTGTTGCCGAGGATCGTCACCTTGCTGACGTCCATGTCGCCGGCCTGGACATCGGCCTTGCCGTCCTGGGTCTTCGTGGGGCCGAAGACGCCCTTCACCTCGACGCCGTAGTCGTACAGGGCGGCGGCGACACCGGTGAACGCGACGATGTTCGCGGGGACCTTGCCGAGCTTCACGGTCGTGCCGCGGTCGTCCTTGAACGACCAGGAGTCGGACGCGCCGGCGCCCTTGGCGTCGGAGCCGCCGTCCTTGGAGTCCTCACTGCCACACGCGGTCACGAGGGCGCCGAGCCCGAGGGCACCACCGGCGGCGAGCAGGCCGCGACGGGAGAGACGGGCGGTTCTGGCGTTCGACATGACGGGGTCTGCTTTCGTGCGTACGGAGCCACTGCGGGCACGGCCGACAGCCGCTTGGCTGAAATCAGGCTTAGGTTAGCCTAACCTCGGTATCTGTCCAGGGGGGCCCTGGGATGTGTGCCCGAGGGCGGGGCGCGGAATGCGAACGGGCGCAGTGACACGGATCACTGCGCCCGCCCTCCGGCCCCTCGGCCGGGTGCCGCCGTCTCAGCCGACCAGCCCCAACTCCCGGGCGATCAGCATGCGCTGGACCTCGCTCGTGCCCTCGCCGATCTCGAGGATCTTGGAGTCACGCCACATGCGCGCGACCGGGTACTCGTTCATGAAGCCGTAGCCGCCGTGGATCTGGGTGGCCTCGCGGGCGTTGTCCACCGCGACCGTGGACGAGTGGAGCTTGGCCAGGGCCGCCTCCTTCTTGAAGGACGCGCCGGTCACCAGACGGGCCGCCGCGTCGCGCCAGGCCAGACGGGCCGTGTGGGCCTTCATCTCCATGTCCGCGATCTTGAACTGGATGGCCTGGTTCGACCCGATCGGCTTGCCGAACGCGTGGCGCTCCTTGGCGTACTTGACCGACTCGTCGACACAGCCCTGCGCCAGACCCGTCGCCAGCGCCGCGATGGCGACGCGGCCCTCGTCGAGGATGCGCAGGAACTGGGCGTAACCGCGGCCCTCTTCGCCCAACAGGTTCGCCGCCGGGACGCGGACGTCCGCGAAGGACAGCTCGCGGGTGTCCGAGGCGTTCCAGCCGACCTTGGAGTACGGGGCCGCGACCGTGAAGCCGGGCGTGCCCGAGGGGACGATGATCGAGGAGATCTGCGGCCGGCCGTCGGGCTTGCGGCCCGTGACCGCCGTGACCGTCACCAGGCCCGTGATGTCCGTGCCCGAGTTGGTGATGAAGCACTTGGTGCCGTTGATGACCCACTCGTTCGTCGACTCGTCGAGCCGGGCCGTCGTCCGGGTCGCGCCCGCGTCGCTGCCGCCGTCCGGCTCGGTCAGGCCGAACGCGCCCAGGATCTCGCCCGCGCACAGGCGGGGGAGCCACTCCTGCTTCTGGGCCTCGGTGCCGTACAGGTGGATCGGCATCGCCCCGAGCGAGACGCCCGCCTCCAGGGTGATGGCGATCGAGGAGTCGACCCGGGCCAGCTCCTCCAGGGCCACGCCGAGCGCCAGGTAGTCACCGCCCATGCCGCCGTACTCCTCCGGGAACGGCAGGCCGAACAGGCCCATGCGGCCCATCTCCCGCACGATCTCGTACGGGAACTCGTGCCGCTCGTAGAAGTCGCCGATCTTCGGCGCCACCACCTCGTGGGCGAACTCCTCGACCGTGCGCCGGAGTTCCTCCAGTTCGGGGGAGAGACGGTAGTCCATGGTGATCACTGCTCCTCGGTGCCCTCGTGGGACAGAGCTCGTACGGTGCGGGAGGGGCTGGGTCGGCCCAGTCGGGCGGCCATCCACGTGCTCGTGGCGACGAGGCGGCCGAGGTCGATTCCGGTGTCGATGCCGAGGCCCCTCAGCATCCACACGAGGTCTTCGGTGGCGAGGTTGCCCGTCGCCGACTTCGCGTACGGGCAGCCGCCCAGGCCGCCCGCCGAGGCGTCGACCGTGGTGACGCCCTGTTGCAGTGCCGCGAGGGTGTTGGCGAGGGCCTGGCCGTACGTGTCGTGGAAGTGGACGCCGAGCACGGACGGCGGCACCCCGGCCTCGTCCAGGGCGGCGAGGAGCGCGACGACGTGACCGGGGGTCGCGACGCCGATGGTGTCGCCCAGGCTCAGCTCGTCGCAGCCCATGTCCAGCAGGGCGCGGCAGACCTGCACCACCTGCGGGACGGGGACCGCGCCCTCCCACGGGTCGCCGAAGCACATGGAGAGGTAGCCGCGCACGTGCACGCCCTCGGACTTCGCCCGGCCCACCACCGGCTCGAACATGGCCAGGGCCTCGTCCACCGTGCGGTTGAGGTTGGCCTTGGCGAAGGACTCCGTGGCGCTGGCGAAGACGGCGACCCGCCGGGCGCCCAGGGACAGGGCGCGGTCCAGGCCGCGTTCGTTCGGCACGAGGACGGGGAGCTCCACCGGGAGGTCCCCGACCATCGGGAACAGTGCCTCGGCGTCCGCCAGTTGGGGGACCCACTTGGGGTGGACGAAGCTCGTCGCCTCGATCGTCGTCAGGCCGGCGCCGGCCAGGCGGCGGATGAACTCCGCCTTCACCTCCGTCGGGACCGTGCCCTTCTCGTTCTGCAGGCCGTCGCGCGCGCCCACCTCGTGGATGCGGACCCGGCTGGGCAGGTCCCGGGCCGGCACGGCCATCGGGAGCCCCGGTGCTGTCATTCCGCCGCCTCCTCGTGCGGTGCGATGACCGCCAGGACCTGGTCCATGGCGACCGTGGTGCCCGGCGAGACGTCCAGCTCGGCGACCGTGCCGGCATGCGGGGCGGAGATGACGTGCTCCATCTTCATCGCCTCCACCACCAGTAGGCTCTGACCGGCGGACACCTCGTCGCCGACGGCCACCTTCACCACCGTCACCGTGCCGGGCATCGGCGCGGTCAGCGAGTCGGCGCCCCCGTGGGCCGCCCGGGTGAGGGACGCGGCCACCGGGTCGTGGTCACGGACGTGCCAGGCGTCACCGTCCCGGCCGAGCCAGTCCGCGGCGCGGTGGAAGGTGTGCCGGACGCCGTCCAGCGTCACCGCGACCCGGTCGTCGGAGACCGTGGCCGTGCCGCGCGGGGTGTACTCCAGCGGCTCCTGCACCCTCAGGTGGAAGGCAGGTGGCCTCGGTTCGCCGCCCAGGCGCCAGCCGCTGGGGACCGAGAAGGGGTCCGTCCAGCCGCCCGGCTCGGGCTTCAGCGCCTCCAGGCGTACCGCGGCGGCCGCCTCGTAGACCTCCTCCGGCACGTCCGTGGGGACCAGGCCCTCCACCTCGCGCTCGACCAGGCCCGTGTCCATGTCGCCGGAGACCACCGCCGGGTGGGCCAGCAGGCGGCGCAGGAAGCCGGCGTTGGTCTGCACGCCGAGCGTGACCGTCTCGGCCAGGGCGGCGCGGAGCTTGCGCAGGGCCGTCGCCCGGTCGGGACCGTACGCGATGACCTTGGAGAGCATCGGGTCGTAGAGGCTGCCGACCTCCGTGCCCTCGGTGAGGCCCGAGTCGGTGCGCACCCCGTGGCCCTGGGGCTCGCGCAGCCTGAGCACCGTGCCGCCGGAGGGCAGGAAGCCGCGGGCCGGGTCCTCGGCGCAGATGCGGGCCTCCACCGCGTGCCCGGTCAGCGTGACGTCCTGCTGCGTGAAGCCGAGGGGCTCGCCCGCCGCGACCCGCAGCTGCCACTCGACCAGGTCCAGGCCGGTGACCAGCTCGGTGACCGGGTGCTCGACCTGGAGGCGGGTGTTCATCTCCATGAAGTAGTACGAGGACGGGTCGGTGCCCGGGACGATGAACTCCACCGTGCCCGCGCCCCGGTAGCCGCAGGAGCGGGCCGCCTGGACCGCCGCCTCGCCCATCGCGGCACGCGTCTCCTCGTCGAGGAGCACGCTGGGCGCCTCCTCGATGATCTTCTGGTGGCGGCGCTGGAGGGAGCACTCGCGCTCGCCCAGATGGACCACGTTGCCGTGGCCGTCCGCGAGGACCTGGATCTCGATGTGGCGGGGCCGGTCGATCCAGCGCTCCACCAGGAGCGTGTCGTCGCCGAAGGAGGCGCGGGCCTCGCGGCGGGCCGAGGCGATCTCCTCCTCCAGCCGGGTCAGGTCCCGCACCAGGCGCATGCCCTTGCCGCCGCCGCCCGCGCTGGGCTTCAGCAGCACCGGCGCGCCCAGCGCGCGGGCCGCCTCGGCCAGTTCCGGGTCGCGGCCGCCGGGCACCACCGGCACACCGGCCTCCTGGACGGTCTCCTTGGCGCGGATCTTGTCGCCCATCAGCGCGATCGCGTCCGCCGGGGGACCGATGAAGACCAGGCCCGCCTCGGCGCAGGCGCGCGCGAAGGCCGCGTTCTCGGCGAGGAAGCCGTAGCCGGGGTGGACGGCCTGGGCGCCCGTGCGGGCCGCGGCCTCCAGCAGGCGCTCCACGGAGAGGTAGCTCTCGGACGCGGGGGCCGGGCCGATCCGGACCGCGGTGTCCGCCTCGCGCACGTGCCGGGCGTCGGCGTCCGCGTCGGAGAAGACGGCCACCGAGCGCACGCCCATCGACCGCAGCGTCCGGATGACGCGTACGGCGATCTCGCCGCGGTTGGCCACCAGTACTGTCTCGAACATCGTCGTCCGTCCCCTCACATTCGGAAGACGCCGAACTGGGGGTCACCCAGGGGCGCGTTGGCGCAGGCGGTCAGGGCCAGGCCCAGGACCTGACGGGTGTCCATCGGGTCGATGACACCGTCGTCCCAGAGGCGGGCCGTCGCGTAGTAGGCGCTGCCCTGGCGCTCGTACTGGGCGCGGATGGGGGCCTTGAAGGCGTCCTCGTCCCGCGCCGGCCAGGACTCGCCGCGGGCCTCCAGCTGGTCGCGCTTGACCGTCGCGAGGACCGAGGCGGCCTGCTCGCCGCCCATGACCGAGATCTTGGCGTTCGGCCACATCCACAGGAAGCGGGGGGAGTAGGCCCGGCCGCACATCGAGTAGTTGCCCGCGCCGTACGAGCCGCCGACCACGACCGTGAGCTTCGGGACGCGCGTGCAGGCCACGGCCGTGACCATCTTGGCGCCGTGCTTGGCGATGCCGCCCGCCTCGTAGTCCTTGCCGACCATGAAGCCCGAGATGTTCTGCAGGAACACCAGCGGGATGCCGCGCTGGTCGCACAGCTCGATGAAGTGCGCGCCCTTCTGGGCGGACTCGGCGAACAGGATGCCGTTGTTGGCGACGATGCCGACCGGGTGGCCGTGGATCCGGGCGAAGCCGGTGACCAGCGTCTGGCCGAACTCGGACTTGAACTCGGCGAACCGGGACCCGTCGACCACCCGGGCGATGATCTCGCGCACGTCGTACGGGGTGCGGGAGTCGACCGGGACCGCGCCGTACAGGCCGTGCGGGTCGACCTTGGGCTCGACGGGCTCGGTGACCTCCCAGGGGAGGGGGCCCCGGGCCGGGAGCGTGGAGACGATCGTGCGGACGATGCGCAGGGCGTGCGCGTCGTTCTCCGCGAGGTGGTCCGTGACGCCCGAGACGCGGGAGTGCACCTCGCCGCCGCCGAGCTCCTCGGCCGTGACGACCTCGCCGGTGGCGGCCTTCACCAGGGGCGGGCCGCCGAGGAAGATCGTGCCCTGGTTGCGGACGATCACGGCCTCGTCGCTCATCGCCGGGACGTACGCCCCGCCGGCCGTGCACGAGCCGAGGACGGCGGCGATCTGGGGGATGCCGGCGCCGGACATGCGGGCCTGGTTGTAGAAGATGCGGCCGAAGTGGTCCCGGTCCGGGAAGACCTCGTCCTGCATGGGCAGGAAGGCGCCGCCGGAGTCCACCAGGTAGACGCAGGGGAGGCGGTTGTCGAGGGCGACCTCCTGGGCGCGGAGGTGCTTCTTCACCGTCATCGGGTAGTACGTGCCGCCCTTGACCGTGGCGTCGTTGGCGACGATCACGGTCTCGCGGCCGCTGACCCGGCCGATGCCGGCGATGACGCCGGCGGCCGGGGCCTGGTCCTCGTACAGCCCGTCGGCCGCGAGCGGGGCCAGCTCCAGGAACGGTGATCCGGGGTCGAGGAGGGTGTCCACCCGGTCGCGGGGGAGCAGCTTGCCGCGCGCCGTGTGGCGGGCGCGGGCCTTCTCGCCACCGCCCTGTGCGGCCCTGGCGAGCTTGGCGCGCAGCTCCTCCACGAGGGTGCTGTGCGCCTCCTCGTTGGCCCGAAAGGCCTCCGACGCGGGGTCTGCCGCGCTCGTGAGCTCCGGTGCCTCGTGCATCCTGCGGGTCCCCTCACGTGTTAATGAGCGTTAACGCATTTCCTTCAGGTTAACGAGCGCTAACCTCGCTGTCTAGAATCGATTTCATGGCCACGAGAACCGACGCCCCCACCCGCCGTGAGCAGATCCTCAAGGAGGCCGCGCGGCTGTTCGCCGAGCGGGGCTTCCACGGGGTCGGGGTCGACGAGATAGGCGCCGCGGTCGGGATCAGCGGGCCCGGGCTGTACCGGCACTTCCCCGGCAAGGACGCGATGCTCGCGGAGCTGCTGGTGGGGATCAGCGGGCAGTTGCTGACCGGGGCGAAGCGGAGGGTTGCGGAGGCGGACGGGGCGGGGGCGGAGGGGCTGCTGGACTCGCTGATCGAGGGGCACATCGACTTCGCGCTCGACGACCGGCCTCTGATCACCCTGCACGACCGGGAGCTCGATCGCCTCCGGGACAGTGACCGGAAGATGGTGCGGCAGCTGCAGCGGCAGTACGTGGAGCTGTGGGTGGGGGTCGTGCGGGAGGTCTACCCGGGGCTGGGTGAGCCCGCGGCACGGTCCGCCGTGCACTCGGTGTTCGGGTTGCTGAACTCGACGCCGCATCTGGGGAGGGGTGGGGTGTTGCCCGGGCGGGGGGCCACGGCGGAGTTGCTGCATCGGATGGCCCGGGGGGCGTTCGCGGCGGCGGAGTCGTAGGGGCCTTCACCCAGCCGCCCGGAGCTGTGGGCTGGTTCACCCACCCGCCTGCCCGAAGCTGTGGGGCAAGGTGCCCGGGCCGCTTCGGGGCTCCGCCCCGGACCCCGGCGGGGGCTGCGCCCCCTGCGCCCCCCGGGGTTCGCCCACCCGCCCGCCCGAAACTGTGGGGCAAGGCGCCCGGGTTGCCCCGGACCCCGGCGGGGGCTGCGCCCCCTGCACCCCCCGGATTCGCCCACCCGCCCGCCCGAAGCTGTGGGGCAAGGTGCCCGGGCCGCTTCGGGGCTCTGCCCCGGACCCCGGCGGGGGCTGCGCCCTCTGCACCCCGGCGCCCACACGGACGACCCACCCCGCACCCCACCCCGGCGTGACGAGCGTTACCCCCGTCCCACCCTGGACGCCCCCGGATACTCGTCGGTATCTTTGGCTGAGCAAGCGCTTAGACATAGTCGTGGAGGTGGCGGCGTGCGCCGTACGGTGTTCAACGAGGATCACGAGGCGTTCCGGGAGACCCTTCGCGCCTTCATCGAGGCCGAGGTCGTGCCCGTCTACGACGAGTGGTTCGCGGCGGGCCAGGCGCCCCGCGACTTCTACTACAAGCTCGGCGAGCTGGGCGTCTTCGGCATCAGCGTGCCCGAGGAGTTCGGCGGCGCGGGCATCGACAGCCACAAGTTCGAGGCTGTCCTCTACGAGGAGACCGCCCGCGCGGGCGTCCAGTTCGGCGGCTCCGGCGTGCACGTGCTGCTCGCCCTGCCGTACCTGAAGATGCTGGCCACCGACGAGCAGAAGAAGCGCTACCTGCCGAAGTTCGTCACCGGCGAGGAGATGTGGGCCATCGCGATGACGGAGCCGGGCACCGGTTCCGACCTCGCGGGCATGAAGTCCACCGCGAAGCTCAGCGAGGACGGCACGCACTACGTCCTCAACGGCGCCAAGACCTTCATCACCGGCGGTGTCCACGCCGACCGCGTCATCGTCTGCGCCCGCACCGCCGCGCCCACCGCCGAGGACCGCCGCCACGGCATCTCCCTGTTCGCCGTCGACACCAAGTCCGAGGGCTACTCCGTCGGCCGCAAGCTCGACAAGCTCGGCCTGAAGACCTCCGACACCGCCGAGCTGGCGTTCGTCGACGTCAAGGTGCCCGTCGAGGACCTCCTCGGCGAGGAGAACAAGGGCTTCTACTACCTCGGTCACAACCTGGCCTCCGAGCGCTGGGGCATCGCCTTCGGCGCCTACGCCCAGGCCAAGGCCGCGGTCCGGTTCGCCAAGCAGTACGTGCAGGAGCGCACCGTCTTCGGCAAGCCCGTCGCGCACTTCCAGAACACCAAGTTCGAGCTGGCCGCCTGCCAGGCCGAGGTGGACGCCGCCGAGGCCGTCGCGGACCGCGCGACCGAGGCGCTGGACGCCGGTGAGCTCACCCCCGCCGAGGCCGCCTCTGCGAAGCTGTTCTGCACCGAGGTCGCCCACCGCGTCATCGACCGCTGCCTGCAGCTGCACGGCGGCTACGGCTACATGAACGAGTACCCGATCGCCCGTCTGTACGCGGACAACCGCGTCAACCGCATCTACGGCGGCACCAGCGAGATCATGAAGACGATCATCGCCAAGGACATGGGCCTGTAAGGCCCCCGGCACCGGCGCACGATCACTGGCCGGTACAACTACCTCATGAGCCAGGCACTCCAGGACCTCCTCGATCTGCTCGACCTCGAGCAGATCGAGGAGGACATCTTCCGCGGCCGTTCCCGGTCCGCCGTCGTCCCGCGGGTCTTCGGCGGGCAGGTCGCGGCCCAGGCGCTCGTCGCCGCCGGGCGGACCGTCCCGGCCGACCGGCCCGCGCACTCGCTGCACGCGTACTTCCTGCGGCCGGGCGACCCCGGCGCGCCCATCGTCTACACCGTGGACCGGATCCGGGACGGGCGTTCGTTCACCACGCGCCGCGTCGTCGCCGTCCAGCACGGCAAGCCGATCTTCCACCTGTCGGCGTCGTTCCAGGTGGCGGAGGACGGGCTGGACCACCAGGAGCCGATGCCCGCCTCGCCCGACCCCGCCACGCTGCCCACCGGCGAGGAGCGGCTGCGCGGGTACGCCCACCTCGACCCCGAGGTGGTCGAGCGGTTCGTCGAGGCCCGGGCCGCCGTCGACCTGCGCTACGTCGACGAGCCGCCGTACGGGAGGTTCGGCGAGCCGCGGGAGCCGCACTCGCAGGTGTGGTTCCGCACCAACGGCAAGCTCGACAGCGGGATCGACGACCCCCTGCTGCACGTCGTCCTCGCCACGTACGTCTCCGACATGACGCTGCTGGACTCCGTGCTGCTCGCGCACGGGCGCGGCGGCTGGGCCGTCGGGGACGTCGTCGGGGCCTCGCTGGACCACGCGATGTGGTTCCACCGGCCGTTCCGCGCCGACGAGTGGCTGCTGTACGACCAGGAGTCCCCGTCCGCGCACGGCGGCCGGGGGCTGGGCCAGGCCCGCATCTACACACAGGACGGGCGGCTGGCCATCACGGTCATCCAGGAGGGCGTGGTCCGCGTCCCCCGCACCCGGGACTGACCCGGCCGGGCCCCGAGGGGCCGGGGCCCGGCCACCCGGGGGTCCGGGGCGGGCGGCCCTAGCCCAGCCCCGCCTCCGAGAGCAGGTACGCCGTCATCGGGTCGTAGTGGCGGGGGCTGATCACGTGGTCGTCCAGGGGGACCGTCACCTGCACGGTGCCCTCGGCCTCCGCCAGGAACAGGGCCGGGTCGTTGCAGTCGGCGTAGCCGACGGAGTCCACGCCGTGCTGTCCGGCGTAGCCCGCCCAGCCGTGGTCGGCGACGACCAGGTCGGGCAGGGGGCGGCCCGCGCGCTCCAGGGCCGTCAGGATCGCCTTCATCGGTTCGCCCGAGTGGGTGTGCCACAGCGTCGCGCCGTGCTCCAGGACCGCCACGTCCGCGAACTGCATGACGTAGCCCTCCTCGGTGGTCAGCCCGTCGGGGATGACGACGATCTCGCAGCCGGCCGTGCGCAGGGCCGCCGCGGTCGCGCGGTGGACGTCGAGCAGGCCGCCGGGGTGGCCGGTGGCGAACAGGACGCGCTGGCCGCCGTCGGCCGCCTTGCGCAGCCGTGCGGCGAGCCGCTCCAGGCCCGAGACCGTCAGCTCGGGGTCGATGGTGTCCTGGCCGTACCGGTGCCCGGGGTCGTCGTTGACGCCGGCGCGCTCCGCCATCACCGCCAGGACGTCCTGCTCGTCGGTCCAGCGGTCGCCGAGTTCCAGGCCGAGCCAGTAGTGGCGGTCGCCGTTCGCCAGCTTGCGGTAGTGGGAGAGGTTGTTCTCGCGCGGGGTGGCGACGTCGCCCGCGATGCGCGTCCGTACGAGGTGGTCGACGAGTTCGGCGCGGCTGGGGGTCCCGGTTATCGGCATGGGTCCCATTGTGGGGCAGCCCCAGGTGGGCGTCCCTGGCGTATCGCGCGCTGGGACGTGCGTCACGTACTCAGGGCGGGACCGGTCCCGGATGCGCGCGGGTACTCAGAGGCGCCGCAGCGCGAACCACAGCTCCATGCGGACGTCCGGATCGTCGAGGTCGCTGTCCAGCAGGCTCGCGCAGCGGGCGACGCGCTGGCGGACGGTGTTGCGATGGACGGACAGGGCCACCGCCGTGCGGTCCCAACTGCCGTGCAGGGACAGCCAGGTGCGCAGGGTCTCGGTGAGCGCGGGGTGGGCCGTGACCGGCGCGAGGAGCGCGCGGGCGTGGGCCGCCGCCTCGTCCGGCGGGACCAGGTCGGCCAGGGCGGGGCGCGGTGCGTGCCGGAGCAGCGGGGCGCGGGTGGCGCGGGCCCGGGCCAGGGCGCGGGCCGCCTGCGTGTCGGCGGCGGCGAGGTCGGCCGGGGCGACGGCGGCGCTGACACCGAGGGTCCAGCCGGGCAGCGGGGCCGGGGCGTGACCGGCCGGCACCAGGACGCGTACGGCGTCGCCCGCCGGGTCGACCAGGGCGGAGCCGAGCGCGGCGCCCAGGGCGGACGCGGCGACGGGGTCCGCGGGGCCGTCCCCGTCCGGCCGCGCGTGCACGACGACCCACTCCCCGTCGCCCAGCAGCGGGGCGACCTCCCCGGGCGGCGCGCCCAGCAGCAGCCGCACGAGTGCGGCGGAGCGGGCGGCGCCGGTGCCGCCGTGCTGCTCGCCGGTCAGGAGGGACAGCAGGACGGCGGCGACGGAGGCGATGGTGTGGTCGCCGGGGTCGCGGGCGGGGGCGGCCACCCCGAGCACGAAACCGTGCCCGGCGCCGAGCGCGTACGCGGCGAGGTGGAGTCCGGCGGTGGTGTCGGCGGCGGAGGCGGGCCCGGGGCGCTCGGCCGGATCACCCGCCGGTCGCACCACGCCCGCCAGTGCCGTCAGGGCCTCGCGCGCCTCGGCCGCGGGCTCCCGGCCTGCCGCCGCGAGCCGCGCGCCGTCCGGTCCGTAGAGCACCGCCCATCCGGCCAGCCGCCCGGCGAGCTGGCGCAGGACCGAGGGGACCGGGTCGGGGCGGGAGGCCGCGGAGGCGAGGCGCTGCTGGGCGTCGGCGACCCGGCGCAGTTCCGCCAGGCGCGCCCGGGCCATCAGCTGCCAGACCGCGCGGGCGACGCCCGAGAAGGTGGTCCGCGGGGGCACCTCGAGCAGGGGGAGGCGGTGGCGTGCGCAGGCCCGGGCCAGGGGCTGCGGCACGGTGTCGTGCACCGGGGCCACGCCGAAGCCCAGCGCCGCGCCGCCCGCGGCGACGATCCGGGAGACGTAGTCGTCGAAGTAGCCGGCCGGGGCGTCCTGCGGGATGTGCACACCGGCCGAGAGCAGCAGTTCCCCGCCGAGCAGGTACGGGAACGGGTCGGCCATCTCCGAGGTGTGCACCCAGTGGACGACCCGGTCCGGGTCGTCCGGGCCGGCGACCTGCCGCAGGCCGAGGTCCTCGCGCTCCAGCAGCGCGGACAGGCGGACCGGCGGGGTGGGCGGGACGGCCGGTTCCGGCATGGTGTGCGTTCCCTCCATACCGCGCGGTTCGAATGGATGAAACGTACACTTCGCAGTCGCTTTCCGGCCACCTAGGGTCAGTGCTCGTCAACCTCGTCCCCACGACCGAGCGTGTGCGAAGGAGGCCCCATGGCCGTCGACTACCTCGTGATCGTCGTCTACCTGGCCGGCATGCTGGCCATGGGCTGGTGGGGCATGCGCCGCGCCCGCTCCAAGAGCGAGTTCCTCGTGGCCGGCCGCCGCCTCGGCCCGGCCATGTACTCGGGCACCATGGCGGCGATCGTCCTCGGCGGCGCCTCCACCATCGGCGGGGTGGGACTGGGCTACCAGTACGGCCTGTCCGGCGCCTGGATGGTGTTCACCATCGGCCTGGGTCTGCTCGCCCTGTCCGTCTTCTTCTCCGCCCGCATCGCCCGCCTGAAGGTCTACACCGTCTCCGAGATGCTGGATTTGCGCTACGGCGGCGGCCGCGCGGGGGTCATCTCCGGTCTGGTCATGTGGGCGTACACGCTGATGCTCGCGGTGACCTCGACCATCGCCTACGCCACGATCTTCGACGTCCTGTTCGACCTGAACCGCACGCTGGCGATCGTCCTCGGCGGTTCGATCGTCGTGGCGTACTCCACGCTCGGCGGCATGTGGTCGATCACGCTCACCGACATGGTGCAGTTCGTCGTCAAGACCATCGGCGTGCTCCTGCTCCTGCTGCCCATCGCCGTCGTCAAGGCCGGCGGGTTCGCCGAGATGAAGGCGCAGCTGCCCACCGAGTACTTCGACCCCCTGGGCATCGGCGGCGAGACGATCTTCACGTACGTGCTGATCTACACGTTCGGCATGCTCATCGGGCAGGACATCTGGCAGCGGGTCTTCACCGCCCGCAGCGACCGCACCGCCAAGTGGGGCGGGACCGTCGCGGGCACGTACTGCCTCGCCTACGCCCTCGCCGGTGCCGTCATCGGCACGGCGGCCAAGGTGCTCTACCCGAAGCTCGGCAGCCCGGACGACGCCTTCGCCACCATCGTCAAGGACGAACTGCCCGTCGGGGTGCGCGGGCTGGTGCTCGCCGCCGCGCTGGCCGCCGTGATGTCGACCTCCTCCGGCGCGCTGATCGCCTGCGCCACCGTCGCCAACAACGACATCTGGTCGCGGCTGCGGGGCCTCGGCGGCAGGACACCGGCCGGCGACCACGACGAGGTGAAGGGCAACCGGGCGTTCATCCTGATCATGGGCCTGGCGGTGATCGGCACGGCCATCGCGATCGACAACGTCGTGGAGGCCCTGACCGTCGCCTACAACCTCCTCGTCGGCGGGCTCCTCGTGCCGATCCTCGGCGGCCTGGTGTGGAGGCGCGGCACGGTGTACGGCGCCCTCGCCTCCGTCGTGGTCGGCGGCGTCGCGGTCGTCGTGCTGATGGCGACCCACGGCATCCTCGCCAACGAGCCGGTCTACTACGGGCTGCTGGCCTCGCTGGCCGCCTACGTGATCGTCTCCCTGGCGACCCCGGCCACCGACGCCGCCGTCCTCACCGCCTGGCGCGAACGCCTGGCCGGGCGCTCACCCGAACTCGCGTCCGAACCCGCCCCCGTCGCCCAGTAGAGTCGTAGGGCAAGCAGTACATACGCGATGAAGCGTAGGAAAGAAGGCATTACTTCATGAGCAGCAACGAGACCCCGCGCGGCCCCGTCGACTCCTCCCGCGTCCCGCGGTACGCCGGTCCCGCCACCTTCGCCCGGCTGCCCCGGCTGGACGAGGTCGGCCGCGCCGACGTCGCCGTGGTCGGCGTGCCGTTCGACTCCGGTGTCTCGTACCGGCCGGGCGCCCGCTTCGGCGGCAACGCGATCCGTGAGGCGTCCCGGCTGCTGCGCCCCTACAACCCGGCGCAGGACGCCTCGCCCTTCGCCCTGGCGCAGGTCGCGGACGGCGGCGACATCGCCGTGAACCCGTTCAACATCAACGAGGCCGTGGAGACCGTCGAGGCCGCCGCGGACGACCTGCTCGGCACGGGCGCCCGGCTGATGACCCTCGGCGGCGACCACACCATCGCGCTGCCCCTGCTGCGCTCGGTGGCGAAGAAGCACGGCCCCGTCGCCCTGCTGCACTTCGACGCCCACCTGGACACCTGGGACACCTACTTCGGCGCCGAGTACACCCACGGCACCCCGTTCCGCCGCGCGGTCGAGGAGGGCATCCTCGACACCGAGGCGCTCTCCCACGTCGGCACCCGCGGCCCGCTGTACGGCAAGCAGGACCTCACCGACGACGAGAAGATGGGCTTCGGCATCGTCACCTCGGCGGACGTCTACCGCCGCGGCGCCGACGAGGTCGCCGACCAGCTCCGCCAGCGCATCGGCGACCGGCCGCTGTACATCTCCATCGACATCGACTGCCTCGACCCGGCCCACGCCCCCGGCACCGGCACCCCCGAGGCCGGCGGCATGACCTCGCGCGAACTGCTGGAGATCCTGCGCGGCCTGGCCTCCTGCAACCTCGTCTCGGCCGACGTCGTCGAGGTCGCCCCCGCGTACGATCACGCCGAGATCACGTCGGTGGCCGCCTCCCACACGGCGTACGAACTGACCACGATCATGTCCCGCCAGATCGCCGCGGCCCGGAAGGACTCGGAAGCCAAGTGACCCACGACCACGACCTGGTGCTCCGCCCGACGCCCGCCCAGACGGAGGCCGCCCTCAACCCTCCTCCCGGCCGCAACGGCGGAGACCTGGTCGTGGAGACGCTGGCCGGGCTCGGCGCCACGACCGTCTTCGGCCTGCCCGGCCAGCACGCCCTCGGCATGTTCGACGCGCTGCGCCGCTCCGACCTGCGCTACATCGGGCTGCGGGTGGAGAACAACGCGGGGTTCGCGGCCGACGCCTACGGCCGGATCACCGGTGAGGCCGCGCCCCTGCTGCTGTCGACCGGACCGGGCGCGCTGACGTCCCTCGCCGCGCTCCAGGAGGCGGCGGCCGCCTCCGCGCCCGTGCTGGCGATCAGCAGCCAGGTCCCGACGGCGGGCCTGGGCGGCGGACGCCGCGGCTACCTGCACGAACTGCCCGACCAGGCCGCCTCGTTCCGGGGCGTGGTGAAGTCCGTCCACACCGTGCGCACCGCGTCGCAGATCCCCTCGGCGATCGAGGCGGCCTGGAAGTCGGCCCTGACCGCCCCGCACGGGCCGGTGTGGGTGGAGATCCCGCAGGACGTGCTGCTCGCCCGGACGTCGATCCCGGTCGTCACCGGCGGTGACGCCTTCCCCGAGGATCTCGTGCCGCGCCCCGAACTGACCGCCGTCGCCGCCGACCTGCTGTCCCGTGCGGCCCGGCCGGCGATCATCGCGGGCGGGGGCGTGGTCCGCGCGGACGCCTCGGGGAAGCTGAAGCAGCTGGCGGAGCGGATCCAGGCCCCCGTCGTCACCACGCCCGGCGGCAAGGGCGCCTTCCCCTGGAACCACCCGCTGTCCCTCCAGTCCTGGATCGAGGACCGGTACACCACCGACTTCCTGGAGGACGCGGACGTCCTGCTGGTCGTCGGCTCGGGACTCGGTGAACTGTCCTCCAACTACCACACGTTGAGGCCGCGCGGCCGGGTCGTGCAGATCGAGGCCGACCTCGGCAAGCTGGAGTCCAACCACCCGGCCCTCGGCATCCACGCGGACGCCCGCCTCGCCCTCCAGGCCCTGCTGGAGACGGTCGCGCCCCGCGAGGACGCCGCCGCGGCGGACCGCGTCCGGGCGGTGCTGGCCAAGGTCGCCGGCCGCATCGCCGCCCAGGAACTCACCCTGGAGCAGGAGGTGCTGGCGTCCGTGCGCCGGGCGCTGCCCGCCGACTCGCCGTCCTTCTGGGACATGACGATCCTGGCGTACTGGGCCTGGTCGGCCTTCGACGCCAAGGGCCCCAACCACATGCACTCCGCGCAGGGCGCCGGCGGCCTCGGCTACGGCTTCCCGGCGGCCCTGGGCGCGGCCGCCGCCGACCCGGCCCGCCCGGTCCTCGCGGTCTCCGGCGACGGCGGCGCCCTGTACTCGATCGCCGAGCTGGCCACCGCCCGCCAGTACGACCTCGACGTCACCTGGCTGATCGTCGACGACGGCGGCTACGGCATCCTGCGCGAGTACATGAACGACGCGTTCGGCGAGGCGACCGCGACCGAACTGACCCGGCCCGACTACGTGGCCCTGGCCGAGTCCTTCGGCGTGCCCGGTGTCCGCACGAGCCCGGAGAACCTGGAGCAGGACCTCGCGAAGGCGCTGCGCACGCCCGGGCCCTCGGTGGTGGTGCTCCCCGCGGTGCTGCGGATGTTCGCGCCGACGCACCTGGACTGAGCGCCCGCCGGACCGGCGGACCGCCGGACCACCGGGTGCCCGGTGGTCCGGCGGGCGCCGTCAGTGGAACCAGAAGAGCAGGGTGTCCGCCCGCCCGCCGCGCCGGCGCGCGCTCTCCCACTCCCGCGCCTCGCACCGCATGACCGCGGCGAACCGGCCGGCGGTGGACCGGAACCCGGGGTCGATCCGGTCGAGCACCGTGGCGTAGGCGTCGGCGAGCTCCGCGGCCCGCTGGACCGGCAGGGTGCCGATGGCGGGCACGGCGTCGCCCGGGTGGGGCAGCCGCACCGGCGGCCCGCCGAACACGAACGAGCCGGGCAGCAGACCGGACGGCACGCCGTGCCGGCCGAGCTCGTCGTCCATGGCGTGGAAGAAGGACGGGCGGCGCCAGGTGCCCAGGTCGGTGGGGTCGGAGAAGTGCGCGGCGACCACCTGGTAGAAGGCGTAGCTGTACGCCGGGCACCGGCCGGTGCTCGGGGTGCCGTCGATCAGCTCGTCCAGCGCCCGGGTGATGGAGACCTCCAGAGCGAGGTCCTGCTCCCGGAACCGGGCGTCCGTGCGCACGCACTCGGTGCGGATCCGGGCGAGGGTGCGCTCCTGCCGCTCGGTCCGCTCGACCGCGGTGAGCAGCCGCACCACGGATCTCATGTCGCCGGAGCTCATCTCGAGCACGTGACCCACCGCCGCGTTTCCCTTCACCCGTCCGCCGGACACCGCCGCCCATGATCCGGGACGGCCGGGCGCCGCCGGACCGAGGAGGGGAAAGTCCTCCCGGGCACCGGCCCGGGCCCGGGTACGAGCCGGTAACGACTCGCACAATCCTTCGCACTCCCTACAACCATTCGACGGCACCCGGCGGTCAAGGGGTGCATGACTTCAGGGACATCCCGCCGCGCCAGAGTGCTGGCGGTCGCCGTGGGTACGGGCGTCCTCGTGCCGCTCGTCGCCGCCGCCACCCCCGCCGCCGCCGCGCCGCCCGCCGTGACCTGCACGTCGGCCAAGGCCGGTCTGGCCGCCAAGCTGACCAAGGACATCACCGCCGCGCTCGCCACCCGCAAGGGCACGGTCGCCGTCGGCCTCCACGACCGCAGCACGAACACCACCTGCACCCTGCGCGCCGGCTCCGCCTACGACTCGGCCAGCGTCGTGAAGGTCGCCGTGCTCGCCACCCTGCTGTGGGACGCGAAGAAGACCAACCGGTACCTCACCGACCGCGAGGCCGGCCTCGCCAAGGCGATGATCACCAAGTCGGACAACGCCGCGACCTCGACGCTGTGGAAGCAGCTCGGCATGACGAAGATCAAGAACTTCCTCACGGCCGCCGGCATGACCCAGACCAAGCCCGGCGCCGACGGCTACTGGGGCCTCACCCAGATCACCGTCACCGACGAGCAGAAGCTGCTCAAGCTCATCACCGGCAAGAACGCGGTGCTCAGCGACAGCTCCCGCGCCTACATCCTGAAGCTGATGGGGCAGGTCGTGTCGTCCCAGCGCTGGGGGACGCCGTACGGGGTGCCCTCCGGTGTCACCGTGGCCGTGAAGAACGGCTGGCTGCAGCGCTCCAGCAACGGCTGGCGCGTGCACAGCATCGGCGCGTTCAAGGGCGGTGGCCACGACTACACGATGACGGTGCTCACGCACGGCAACAGCACCATGAACTACGGCATCGCCACCATCCAGGCCGTGGCCAAGGTGATCCACCGCGACCTGGCGGCCAGCTGACAGGGCCCGGCCCGGCCCGCCCGCCGGCGGGCGGAATTGTTACGGCGGGATGAAATCGGCCGCTCACGGCGTTGGAGCCTTCCGGCAGACCAGGACGACCGGAAGGCACGGGTGTGACACCGCAACGGGGATGGGCACGACGGCTGTGGGCCTACGCATGGCGCCACCCCAAGGACGTCGTCCTCGCCCTCGGCTCCTCGCTGGCCGGCATGGCCGTGATGGCGCTCGTGCCGCTGATCACCAAGGTGATCATCGACGACGTCGTCAGCGACCACACCCGGTCCATGACCACCTGGGCCGGGCTCCTCGTCGCCGCCGCCCTGGCCGTGTACGTCCTCGCCTACGTCCGCCGCTACTACGGCGGACGGCTCGCCCTCGACGTCCAGCACGACCTGCGGACGGAGATGTTCGGCACGATCACCCGGCTCGACGGCCGCCGCCAGGACGAACTGTCCACCGGCCAGGTCGTCGGCCGGGCCACCAGCGACCTCCAGCTCATCCAGGGCCTGCTGTTCATGCTCCCGATGACCATCGGGAACTTCGCGCTGTTCCTCATCTCCCTGGTGGTCATGGCGTGGCTGTCCGTGCCGCTGACCCTGGTCGCCCTGGCCGTCGCCCCCGCCCTGTGGTGGATCGCCCGGCGCAGCCGCACCCGGCTGCACCCCTCCACCTGGTACGCCCAGGCCCAGGCCGCCGCCGTCGCAGGCGTGGTCGACGGGGCCGTCAGCGGTGTCCGGGTCGTCAAGGGCTTCGGGCAGGAGGAGCAGGAGACCGGCAAGCTCCGCCAGGTCGGCCGCCGGCTCTTCGCGGGCCGGCTGCGCACCATCCGGCTCAACTCGGTCTACACCCCGGCCCTGCAGGCCGTCCCCGCCCTCGGCCAGGTCGCCATGCTGGCGCTCGGCGGCTGGCTGGCGGTGCGCGGGCACATCACGCTCGGCACGTTCGTCGCCTTCTCCAGCTACCTGGCCCAGCTCGTCGGGCCGGTCCGGATGCTCGCGGTGGTGCTCACCGTCGCGCAGCAGGCCCGCGCCGGCACCGAACGCGTCCTGGAGCTGATCGACACCGAGCCCGCCATCCGGGACGGGGAGAAGGACCTGCCGGCCGACGCCCCCGCGACGGTCGAGTTCGACGGCGTCTCCTTCGGCTACGACGCCGGCCGCCCGGTCCTCGACGGGCTGTCCTTCCGGATCCGCCCCGGCGAGACCCTCGCCGTCGTCGGCTCCTCCGGCTCCGGCAAGTCGACCGTCTCCCTGCTGCTGCCGCGCTTCTACGACGCCACCCGCGGTGCCGTCCTGGTCGGCGGCCACGACGTGCGCGAGCTGACCCTCCGGTCGCTGAGGTCCGCGATCGGGCTGGTCCCGGAGGACTCGTTCCTCTTCTCCGACACCGTCCGCGCCAACATCGCCTACGGCCGCCCGGACGCCACCCAGGAGGAGATCGAGAAGGCGGCCCGGGCCGCCCAGGCGGACCGGTTCATCGCCGACCTGCCCGACGGCTACGACACCACCGTCGGCGAGCACGGACTGACCCTGTCCGGCGGGCAGCGCCAGCGCATCGCCCTGGCCCGCGCCCTGCTCAGCGACCCGCGCCTGCTGGTCCTGGACGACGCCACCTCGGCCGTGGACGCCCGCGTCGAGCACGAGATCCACGAGGCGCTCAAGGGCGTCATGCGCGGCCGCACCACGCTGCTGATCGCCCACCGGCGCTCCACCCTGAACCTCGCCGACCGCATCGCCGTGCTCGACGGCGGCCGGCTCGCCGACATCGGCACCCACGACGAGCTCCAGCGCCGCTCGGCCCTCTACCGGCGGCTGCTCACCGATCCCGACGAGCTGGGCGGGGTCTCCCCGGGCCACACCCCGCCCGCCTGCCCCGAGGAGGACACTTCCGTCCGGGACGAGCTGGACGCCGAGTACGACGCCGAGCGCGGCGTCACCCCCCGGCTGTGGACCGGGGACCGCGAGCGCGAGGACACCGCCCTCGCCGACAGCCCCGCCACCCCGGAGCTGCTCGCCCAGGTCGAGGCGCTGCCCCCGGCCACCGACGTGCCCGACGTCGACGAGGCGCGGGCCGTGCGCCCCGAGGACTCCTACGGACTGCGCCGGCTGCTGCGCGGCTTCGGATGGCCGCTGCTGATCAGCCTCGCCCTGGTCGCCACCGACGCGGGCATGGGCCTGCTGCTGCCCGTGCTGATCCGGCACGGCATCGACTCCGGCGTCACCCAGGCCGCGCTCGGCGCCGTGTGGGCCGCAGCCCTGCTGGGGCTCGGCACGGTGGCCGTGCAGTGGGCGGCCCAGGTCGGCGAGACCCGCATGACCGGGCGCACCGGCGAGCGGGTCCTGTACGCGCTGCGGCTGAAGATCTTCGCCCAGCTCCAGCGCCTCGGGCTCGACTACTACGAGCGGGAGCTGACCGGGCGGATCATGACCCGGATGACCACCGACGTCGACGCGCTGTCGACGTTCCTCCAGACGGGCCTGGTCACGGCCTTCGTCTCGGTCGTCACCTTCTTCGGCATCATGGTCGCCCTGCTGGTCATCGACGTGCAGCTCGCCCTGGTCGTCTTCGCGACGCTGCCGCCGCTGATCATCGCCACGTTCTTCTTCCGCCGGGCGAGCGTGAAGGCGTACGAACTGGCCCGCGAGCGGGTGTCGGCGGTCAACGCCGACCTCCAGGAGTCGGTGTCGGGGCTGCGGATCGTGCAGGCGTTCCGGCGCGAGCGCGACGGCGGGCGGCGGTTCGCCGAGCGCAGCCACAGCTACCGGCAGGCCCGCGTCCGCGGCCAGTGGCTGATCTCCGTGTACTTCCCGTTCGTGCAGTTCCTGTCGTCCGTGGCGGCCGCGGCCGTGCTGATCGTGGGCGGCGCCCGGGTCGACGACGGGACGCTGGCGATCGGCTCGCTGGTGGCGTACCTGCTCTACATCGACCTGTTCTTCGCGCCGGTGCAGCAGCTCTCCCAGGTCTTCGACGGCTACCAGCAGGCGACCGTCTCCCTGGGCCGCATCCAGGAGCTGCTGCGCGAACCGGCCTCGACGCAGCCCGCCGCCGCACCCGTCCGGGTCACCTCCCTGCGCGGCGACATCGCCTTCGAGGACGTGCACTTCGCGTACGGGGCCGGCGACGAGGGCGAGGCGGCCCTCGCCTCGATCGACCTGCGCATCCCCGCCGGGCAGACCGTCGCGTTCGTCGGCGAGACCGGCGCCGGCAAGTCCACGCTGGTCAAGCTCGTCGCCCGCTTCTACGACCCGACCGCGGGCCGCGTCACCGTCGACGGGACCGACCTGCGGGAGCTGGACCTCACCTCCTACCGGCACCGTCTCGGGGTCGTCCCGCAGGAGGCGTACCTCTTCCAGGGCACCGTCCGCGACGCCATCGCCTACGGGCGCCCGGACGCCACCGACGCCGAGGTGGAGGCGGCGGCCCGGGCGGTCGGCGCGCACGAGATGATCGCCACCCTGGAGGGCGGCTACCTGCACGAGGTCGCCGAGCGCGGCCGCAACCTGTCCGCGGGCCAGCGCCAGCTGATCGCCCTGGCCCGGGCCGAGCTGGTCGACCCGGACGTCCTGCTGCTCGACGAGGCCACGGCCGCCCTCGACCTGGCCACCGAGGCCCAGGTCAACCAGGCCACCGACCGCCTGGCGGGCCGCCGCACGACGCTGGTGGTCGCCCACCGCCTGACCACCGCGGCCCGCGCCGACCGGGTCGTCGTGATGGACCGCGGCCGCGTCGCGGAGGACGGCACCCACGACGAACTGCTCGCCCGCGGCGGGCGCTACGCGCGCCTGTGGCGGACGTTCGTCGGCGCCGAGCCGGAGGAGCCGGTCGGCGTGAGCCGCTGACCGGGCGGGTGAGCCTGTTTCGTAACGCCCGTGCAACCGTCCGACATACGTCATGCGTCCGTACTGCCGTACGCCGATGGTCGCGGACGACGCGGAGGACGACAGTGGACAGTGGACCGATACGCCGGCGGCTCGCGCTCGGTCTGGCCCTGCTGACCGCGGCGGGGCTGCTCGCCGTCGCCGCGCCGGGCCAGGCGCAGGCCGCCTCCGCGTCCTGCCCCGGCCGCAAGGTCCGCACGCTGCCGTTCTCCACGGGCACCGTCCTCGTCTACAAGCGCGGCGGCTACGTCTGCGCCGTGACCACCACCAAGCGGCCCGGCGTGAAGCGCACGATGTCCGTGAGCGTGCAGGCCCGGGGCAACCGGCCGGTCGCCGACACGGGCCGGTACGCCCACCGCGCGGGACCGGTGACCGTGCACGCCGGACGCCGCTGCGTGTGGCTCAAGGGGCGGGTGGGGGCAGGCCGGTTCAGCTCCGGCTGGACCCTCTGCTGACACCCCGCCCCGCGGGGCCGTACGGGTCCGCGCACAGGGTTTTCCCCATGTCCCCTGGTGCTCCGGTGAGTTGGTCCGCTAGCTTCCGGCGCACATATGTCTCACAGGGGAGTGCGCATGCGCAAGGCGCTCAGATGGCTGCTGGCGCTCACGGTGCTGATAGGCACGTTGAGCACGGCGGGAGCGGCCACCGCCGCCGGAGCCACCGGCACCGACGGCACCACCGACATCAAGGAGAGGCTGCTGTCCATCCCGGGCATGAGCCTGGTCGAGGAGAAGCCCTACACCGGCTACCGCTTCTTCGTCCTGAACTACACCCAGCCGGTCGACCACCGGAAGCCGTCCAAGGGCACGTTCCAGCAGCGCATCACCGTGCTGCACAAGGACGTCGCGCGGCCGACGGTCTTCTTCACCAGCGGCTACAACGTCTCCACGACGCCCCGCCGCAGCGAGCCGACGCAGATCGTCGACGGCAACCAGGTCTCCCTGGAGTACCGCTACTTCACGCCCTCGCGTCCCGCCCCGGCCGACTGGTCGAAGCTGGACATCTGGCAGGCCGCCAGCGACCAGCACCGCGTCTTCACCGCGCTGAAGGGCGTCTACAGCAAGAAGTGGATCTCCACGGGCGGCTCCAAGGGCGGCATGACCGCCACCTACTACGAGCGCTTCTACCCGCGTGACATGGACGGCGTGGTCGCCTACGTCGCCCCCAACGACGTGGTGAACAAGGAGGACTCGGCCTACGACCGCTTCTTCGCCCGCGTCGGCACCAAGGAGTGCCGCGACCGGCTGAACGCCGTGCAGCGCGAGGCGCTGGTGCGCCGCGAGCCGCTGGAGAAGAAGTACGCGGCCTACGCCGAGGAGAACGGCCTCACCTTCACCACCATCGGCAGCCTGGACAAGGCCTACGAGGCGACCGTCCTGGACTACGTGTGGGGCTTCTGGCAGTACAGCCTGCTGTCCGACTGCGACCGGATCCCGGCCGACGCCAGGAACGCCACGGACGACGAGATCTGGAACAGCGTCGACACCATCTCCGGCTT
This sequence comes from Streptomyces sp. NPDC053665, assembly GCF_055585285.1. NCBI lineage: Bacteria > Bacillati > Actinomycetota > Actinomycetes > Kitasatosporales > Streptomycetaceae > Streptomyces > Streptomyces sp. NPDC053665. The sequence continues at coordinate 933,285 of NZ_JBVJKK010000002.1, read as the reverse complement.
CTCCGCCTACGCCGACCAGGGGCTGTCCACCTACACGCCGTACTACTACCAGGCCGGCACCCAGCTCGGCGCGCCCACGATCCACTTCCCGTACATCGAGAAGCGGTACATCCGCTACGGCTACCAGCCGCCGCGCAACTTCGTGCCGCGTGACATCCCGATGAAGTTCCAGCCGTCGGCGATGCGCGACGTGGACACCTGGGTCCGCCACCACGCCCGCCGCATGCTCTTCGTCTACGGGCAGAACGACCCGTGGGGCGCGGAGCCGTTCCGCGTGGGCAAGGGCGCGAAGGACTCCTACGTCTTCACCGCCCCCGGCATGAACCACGGCGCCAACGTCGCGGGCCTGGTGCCCGAGCAGAAGGCGCTGGCCACCGCCCGCATCCTCGACTGGGCGGGAGTCGCCTCCGGCACGGTCCAGGCCGACCCGCAGGCGGCGAAGCCGCTGGCGAAGTTCGACAGCAAGCTCGACAAGCGTGACGTGCGGCGCGAGATGACGCTGCGTCCGTGACCCACCCGCGCCCGGTCGCTCACAGCGGCCGGGCGCACCCCACGGGCCGCTCGCCGCCCAGCCGCACGTACAGGGCGGTCGTACCCGGGCAGTCCGCCCGCCGGACCACCGCCCGTGTGACCTCGTACTCGGGCTTCTCCCCGCCCTCGCCGTCGCAGGCCGTCTCCCGGACCTGCCCGCCGCCGGAGCCGTACACGCAGTCGCCCACGATCGTGCGCGGCCCGCCCCCGCCGCCGGGATCGCCCGGGTGCGGCGGCTGGAGGTTGCGCATGCAGGCGTAGCCCCGCGGCACCGCCCCGTCGCCGTCCTCGTCGGAGGAGGGCCGCTGCTCGCTGATGTGCAGCACGAAGTCGGTGGTGGGCGGACAGCGCGGCCCGTCCCGGACCGTGCCGGTGTGCCGGGCCGTGACCCGGGCCGCGGCCCGTTCCCCGGAGCACGGCACCTCGGTGAAGCTCGTCGTGCCGAACGAGCTGCATTCGCCGACCGCGAGGAACACCGCCCCGTACCCCGGCGGCCGGGCCGGCACCGGGGACACCGAGGCGGTCCGTCCGGGCGTCGGGCCGCTCGGGACGCCGTCCCCGCCCGGTCCTCCCGCGGGACGCCGGCATCCGCCCAGCAGCGCGCCGAGCAGCGCCAGCAGCCCGCAGACCACCCCCACGGAACGTCTCCCACGCATGGCCGTACCCCCCGGTTGTGCCCGCCCAGCGTGGCCCGCCGCGACGGGCGCACGCCAGGGACACAGGGGGCTTTGCGCACGATGGGGGTGGTGCGCCCGTTCCGTGGCGTACGTCTAGTACGTCAGGCCGTGCCCGATCGGGTACAGCACCTGCGCCGGGTCGTCCGCCCGCTGCACGGGCACCGGCAGCTTCCCGCGCGGCCTCACCCGTCCTGCGATGACCCGGGCGGCGGCCCGCACCTCGACGTCCGTCCAGGAGTAGGCGGCCAGGTACGCCGGCACCGACGGCAGTTGGGCCACGTCGTACGGGTTGCGGATCGCCACCGCCACGACCGGCGTGCCCGTGGCCACCAGCTGCTCGACCAGCGTCCGCTGGCTGCTGCCCGCGCCGACGTTGTACGTGGCCACCACCACCGCGTCCACGTCCCGTGCGGCCGCCACCGTTTTGGCGATCGTCGCCGCCGTGGGTGCCGTGCCGGTGGACGACGCGGTGGCGGTGAAGCCCAGGTCGGACAGGGCGCCCGCCAGCACGCCCGTGGGCGGTCCGGTCGTCCCCGACGGCGAGGCCGGATCGGCCCCGACCACGAGCACCCGGGGGTACCGGCGCCGCGACAGCGGCAGCAGCCGCCCCTCGTTGACGAGCAGGGTGGTGCTCCGCTCGGCGATCCGGTCCGCCGCCGCGCGGTGCGACCGCGTCCCCACGGTCCGCTCGACGTCACCGAGCCGGACGTACGGCTCGCGGAACAACCCGAGCTTGGCCTTCAGCCGCAGGATCCGCAGCACCGAGCGGTCGAGCCGCTCCTCGGTCAGCTCCCCCTCGCGCACGGCGGTCAGCACGGCGTTCCACGCGAGGTCCAGGTCGGGCGGGTTGAGGAGCTGGTCCACACCCGCCTTCAGGGCCAGCACCGGCACGCGCTCGTCCCCGTACTTGGTGCGCACCCCTTCCATGCCGAGGGAGTCGGTGACCACGACCCCGTCGTAGCCGAGGCGTTCGCGCAGGATGCCGGTGAGGATGGGGCGGGAGAGGGTGGCCGGGTCGCCGGAGTCGTCGAGGGCCGGGACCATCAGGTGCGCGGTCATGATCGAGTCGATGCCGGCGGCGATCGCCGCCCGGAACGGCGGGGCGTCCAGCTTCTCCCACAGCTCCCGGCTGTGCGTGATGGTGGGGAAGCCCGTGTGGCTGTCGACGTTGGTGTCGCCGTGCCCGGGGAAGTGCTTGGCGGTCGCGGCGACCCCGGACCTCTGGTACCCGGCGACCTCGGCCGCCACCAGCGCGGACACCGCCTGCGGGTCGGCGCCGAAGGACCGTACGCCGATGACCGGGTTGGCCGGGTTGACGTTCACGTCGGCCACGGGGGAGTAGTTCTGCCGGATCCCCAGGGCCCGCAGTTCGCGCCCGGCGACGCGCCCCAGGGTGCGGGCGTCGGAGCGCGATCCGGCCGCGCCGACGGCCATCGCCCCCGGGAACAGGGTCGCGGGTTCGCCGACCCGGGCCACGATCCCGTGCTCCTGGTCGGTGGAGACGAGCACGGGCAGGCCCCTGGGCAGCCCGAGGGAGGCCCGCTGGATGCCGTTGGACAGGTCGGCGATCTGGTGCGGGTCCCGGGTGTTGTGCGCCCAGGTGAAGTAGATGATGCCGCCGACCCGGTACCGGGCGATCAGCTCGGCGGCCGTGCGGACGCCGATCTCCTTGAGGTTGGCGTCGATGTCGGCCTGGTCGGGGGCGGTGGCGGAGTGGCCGTAGACCCGCATCACGAACAGCTGGCCGACCTTCTCCTCCAGCGTCATACGGGAGACCAGCGCGCGCAGGCCGCTGTCGTCCGGGGCGGCGGCCGCGTGCGCGGGCCCCGTCGCCGCGAGGGCCGCGGTGACGCCGGCCGTGGCGGCGAGGACCGTGCGTCTGGAGGGTTGTGCGGTGCTTCCCGTACTTGCCGTGCCGGTGTCGTGCACGTGCGCTCCTTCCGGAGGTGATCCGCTCGGATCCGCTGAAGGAAACTTCCAACCGGTCACCAATATCCGGGAAGTTTCTGCCAGTCAAGGGAGCGCGCAGCGGCCGGAAGGGGCCGCCACCGGCACGGTTGGAGGGGGGACGTGCCGGTGGCGGCGGTGCCGCCGGCCGCGGTACGGCGGAGAGGGTGGTCGGCGATCGCAGCCGGAGCGAGGCCGACACCGCACCGAGGCGACTCCCCGGCGGCCGCGGATCTGACGCCCCGTCCCCCTCCCGGGTTCCCCCCGGGCCCCCGATCCCGGAAAGTCGGAACGGACGAGGCACGGGCGACAGGGGAGGCGACGGCACCGCACAGATCGGGACGGGCCCGCCTCCCCATGGGGAGACGGGCCCGGTGAGTGTCGAGGTGGCGGTCAGGCGTCCGGAGCCGTCGTGCGGCGGCGCACGGCGAACACCGCGCCGGCGCCGAGCACGAGCGCCGCGCCGGCCCCGAGGGCGACCGTGGGCAGGGCGTCGCTCGAACCGGTCGCGGCGAGCGATCCGGTGGCACTGCCGCCGGTCGTGGTCACCGGGGTGGTGGAGGAGCCACCCTGCTGGGTGGTGCCGCCGGTCCCGCCCCGAGGGGCCTGGTCGCCGTCGCTCTTGCCGGTCCCGCCCCCGGTGCCGCTGGTTCCGGCCTTGGCGACGATGCGGAAGTCGTGCTGGTCCAGGTCCGGGTAACCGCCGCAGGAGCCGTCCTCGTCGGCGTACTGGGCCGACACGTAGACGGCGCCCTGCCCGGCCGGGACGTCCGCGTCGACCTTCAGCCGCAGCCTGACGTCGAGCGAGGCCTTCGGCTCGAGGGAGCCGACGGGCGTCGCGTCCAGCAGGCCCAGGTCGCGCCACCGGGGGTCGGCGGCCGTGGACCACTCCAGTTCGAGGTGACGGTCGAGCTTCTTGAGGCCCTTGGCGTCGAAGGCGTGGACGGCCGCGTACGGGTACACCTCGTCCATCTTCTTGCCCGTGCCGTTGGTGAGGCGCAGGCGGAACGTGTGCGTGGTCCCGCCGACGACCTTCTCCGGCAGCCCGGTGAGGCCGGCGGTGAGCCGGGGCTCGGGGACGCAGCCGGCGTCCGGCTGCTCCTCGTCCTTGGCGTCCGCCAGCGCCTTCTTCGCGTCGGCCAGCTTCTTCTCGGCCTCGTCCCGCGCCTTCTGGAGAATTCCGATCTTGCGGGCCTGCGCGACGCGGGCGTCGTCGTGGGCGGTGCGGGCCTCGGCTGCCTTGGTGTCGGCGGCCGTCTTGGCCTCCGCGGCCTCCCGGGCGGCCTTCTCGGCCTCGTCCAGCGCCGTCTGCGCCGTGGCCTTGTCCTCGTCGGTGGTGGCGGCGTCCAGCTCGGCCTTGGCGTCCGCGACCGCCTGGTCCGCCTCGGTCTTGGCCTTGGCGGCGGCCTCGGCGGCCTTCTTGGTCTCGATGACCGCGGCCTTCGTCGGGTACGTCTCCTCCTCCAGGCCCTCCTCGAGGAACGTGATGGCCCCGCGCACCGCTATGACAGCGGTGTCGTACTCCTTCTGGGCCAGTTCGACGGCCTGCCTGAGCTCTTCGAGCGTCGGCTTCGACTCCTGCGTCCGCGCGGCCGGCTTCTCGGCGGCGAGGGCGGGCGCGGCCGAGAGCAGGACGACCGGAGCGGTCACGGCAGCGGCGACTGCGGTCGCGAGAACACGGCGAATCATCAAAAGGGGACCCCTGGTCGCAGTGGTGGGAGAAGTGCGCTGGGCGTCGCGCCCGCGGAGTGCTCACGCGGTGCACCGCCCGGGTGATCGTATGACCTGCCCGATCAAGGCCACAGGCGGTTTTCCGCCCCTCTGCGCGAGAAACGCCCCCCACGACCGAACAAAGGCCGCCTACGCGACAGTTGCCTGCGGAATCCCCCCTTTCTCTGTGATCCATGTCATCACCGCGACCCTTCGGGCAGCCGCGAGACGGAGTCAGTGGGTGTGCTCGGTGAACCTCGCCGCCGTCTCCGCCAGGACCTCGAAGCCGTCCCGGGCCCACAACCCGTCGTTGAACAGCTCCACTTCGACCGGCCCCGTGTACCCCGCCGCCTCCACGTGGGCCTGCCACTCGCGCATGTCGATCGCGCCGTCGCCGATCTGCCCGCGACCGTTGAGGACGCCCTCGGGCAGCGGGGTCGTCCAGTCGGCGAGCTGGAAGGTGTGGATACGGCCGCCCGCCCCGGCCCGGGCGATCTGCCCGGGAGCGGTGTCGTCCCACCAGACGTGGTACGTGTCGACGGTGACGCCGACCTGCCGCGCCGGGAAGCGTTCGGCGAGGTCCAGGGCCTGCGCCAGCGTCGACACCACGCAGCGGTCGGCGGCGAACATGGGGTGCAGCGGCTCGATCGCCAGCCGGACCCCGTGCCGCTCGGCGTACGGGCCCAGCTCCCCCAGGGCCTGCGCGATGCGCTCCCGCGCCCCGCGCAGGTCCTTGGACCCGGCGGGAAGACCGCCCGAGACCAGCACCAGCGTGTCCGTGCCCAGGGCCGCCGCCTCGTCGACCGCCCGGCGGTTGTCGGCCAGCGCCCGGGCCCGCTCCCGGGCGTCGATCGCCGTGAGGAACCCGCCCCGGCACAGCGTCGTCACCGACAGACCCGCGTCCCGCACCAGTTTCGCCGTGGCCTCCAGCCCGTGGGCGCGGACCGGCTCCCGCCACAGGCCGACGTGTCCGATGCCCAACCGGGCGCACCCGTCGACGAGTTCCGGCAGCGACAGCTGCTTCACCGTCATCTGGTTGACGGAGAAGCGCTCCAGCGACGCGCTCACTGTTCCACCCCGTACACGCCCAGCAGTGTCCTCATGCGCTCCTCCGCGAGCTTCGGATCGGGGAACAGGCCCAGTCCGTCGGCGAGTTCGTAGGCCCGTGCCAGGTGCGGCAGCGACCGGGCCGACTGCAGACCGCCGACCATCGTGAAGTGCGCCTGGTGGCCCGCCAGCCACGCCAGGAACACCACGCCCGTCTTGTAGAAGCGCGTGGGGGCCTGGAACAGGTGCCGGGAGAGCACGACCGTGGGGTCGAGGAGGTCCCGGAAGCCCCGGGTGTCCCCGGTGTCCAGGAGCCGGACGGCCTCGGCCGCCAGGGGGCCGAGCGGGTCGAAGACGCCCAGCAGGGCGTGGCTGAAGCCCTGTTCGTCCCCGGCGATCAGCTCCGGGTAGTGGAAGTCGTCGCCCGTGTAGCAGCGCACGCCCCGCGGCAGGCGCCGGCGGATGTCGACCTCGCGTCGCGCGTCCAGCAGGGAGACCTTGACGCCGTCGACCTTGTCGGGGTGGGCGGCGATGACGTCCAGGAAGGTGCGCGTGGCCGCGTCCAGGTCCGTCGCGCCCCAGTAACCCTCCAGCGCGGGGTCGAACATGGGGCCGAGCCAGTGCAGGATCACCGGCTCCGACGCCTGGCGCAGCAGGTGCCCGTAGACCTCCAGGTAGTCCTCCGGGCCCCGGGCGGCCGCGGCCAGGGCCCGGGAGGCCATCAGGACCGCCTGTGCGCCGGACTCCTCCACGAGGGCGAGCTGCTCCTCGTACGCGGCCCGGATCCCGGCGAGGCCGTGCGGGCGGCCGGACGCGGTGGCCGGCAGCTGGTCGGTGCCCACACCGCAGGCGATCAGGCCGCCGGCCGCCTTCGCCTCGGCCGCCGACCGGCGGATCAGCTCCGCCGCCGCCGGCCAGTCCAGGCCCATCCCGCGCTGCGCGGTGTCCATCGCCTCGGCCACGCCCAGCCCGTGCGACCACAGGTGGCGGCGGAAGGCGAGCGTGGCGTCCCAGTCGACGGCGGCGGGCGCGTCCGGCGAGACGTCGGCGTAGGGGTCGGCGACGACGTGCGCGGCCGAGAAGACCGTACGGGAGGTGAAGGGCGCGCCGGGAGCCCTGGCCGGCGGCTCGGAGCGGGGCTCGTAGGCGCGCAACGTCCCGCCGGGGCCCGGGAGTCGGATCGTCACAGCGAGATCTCCGGCACGTCGAGACGGCGGCCCTCGGCCGAGGAGCGCAGGCCCAGCTCGGCGAGCTGGACACCGCGGGCGCCGGCCAGCAGGTCCCAGTGGTAGGGGGCGTCGGCGTACACGTGCTTGAGGAACAGCTCCCACTGGGCCTTGAAGCCGTTGTCGAACTCACCGTTGTCCGGGACCTCCTGCCACTGGTCGCGGAAGACCTCCGTGGCGGGGACGTCCGGGTTCCACACCGGCTTGGGGGTGGCGCTGCGGTGCTGGGCGCGGCAGGTGCGCAACCCGGCCACCGCCGAGCCCTCGGTGCCGTCGACCTGGAACTCCACCAGCTCGTCGCGGTGGACGCGCACGGCCCAGGAGGAGTTGATCTGCGCGATCGCACCGCCCTCCAGTTCGAAGATGCCGTAGGCGGCGTCGTCGGCGGTGGCGTCGTAGGGCTTGCCGTTCTCGTCCCAGCGCTGCGGGACGTGCGTGGCGGTGAGGGCCTGCACCGACCGCACCCGGCCGAACAGCTCGTGCAGCACGTACTCCCAGTGCGGGAACATGTCGACGACGATGCCGCCGCCGTCCTGCGCCCGGTAGTTCCACGACGGCCGCTGCGCCGCCTGCCAGTCGCCCTCGAAGACCCAGTAGCCGAACTCGCCGCGCACGGACAGGATCCGGCCGAAGAAGCCGCCGTCGATCAGGCGCTTCAGCTTCAGCAGGCCCGGCAGGAAGAGCTTGTCCTGCACCACGCCGTGCCTGACGCCGGCTCCGGTGGCGAGCCGGGCGAGGTCCAGGGCGCCGGCGAGCCCCGTCGCGGTCGGCTTCTCCGTGTAGACGTGCTTGCCGGCGGCGATGGCCTTGGTCAGCGCCTCCTCGCGGGCGGAGGTGACCTGGGCGTCGAAGTAGACCTCCACCGAGGGGTCGGCCAGGACCGCGTCCAGGTCCGTCGACCAGTGCTCCAGGCCGTGCCGCTCGGCCAGGGCCCGCAGCGCGTGCTCGCGGCGGCCGACCAGGACCGGTTCGGGCCACAGCACGGTGCCGTCGCCGAGGTCGAGTCCGCCCTGCTCGCGCAGGGCGAGGAGGGAGCGCACCAGGTGCTGGCGGTAGCCCATGCGCCCGGTCACGCCGTTCATGGCGATTCGCACCGTCTTGCGTGTCACGTCGATCCCTTCGTACGCGGACGCCGCGCCGCGTGCGCCCCACCCGTCACCGGCGCCCCCGGGGAGACGTCCGGAACTGGTGAGCGTTGCAGCAAGCGCTTTCTATGCAGACAGAAACTAGCCCCTGGCCGCGGTCCGGACAAGACCGTGACCATCACGAGTTGTTCGAGGGGGCGAACGAGTCGGGGCCGGGGGCTTAAGGTCTGCTCGGAACCACGGCCACGGGTGTGGGCGTGGACGAGGGCGGACACGACACGCGCGACCGGAGGACGACGAGATGACGGTGACCCTGGCGGACGTGGCGGCCCGCGCGCAGGTCTCGCCCGCGACGGTGTCGCGCGTGCTGAACGGGAACTACCCCGTGGCCGCCTCCACCAGGGAGCGGGTGCTCAAGGCCGTCGACGAGCTGGACTACGTGCTCAACGGACCCGCCAGCGCCCTGGCCGCCGCCACCTCCGACCTGGTCGGCATCCTGGTCAACGACATCGCCGACCCCTTCTTCGGCATCATGGCGAGCGCCATCCAGGCCGAGATCGGCGGGCCGGGCGGCCGCGCGGGCGGGGAGCGGCTCGCGGTGGTCTGCAACACCGGCGGCTCCCCGGAGCGCGAGCTGACCTACCTGACGCTGCTCCAGCGGCAGCGGGCGGCGGCCGTGGTGCTCACCGGCGGCGCCATCGAGGACCCGGTCCACCAGGCGGCCATGGACGCGAAGGTGCGCAAGCTGGTCGACGCCGGGACCCGGGTGGTGCTGTGCGGGCGCCCGCCGGCGCCGGACACCGGGGCGATCGCGCTGACCTTCGACAACCGCGGGGGCGGGCAGGAGCTCACCGAGCACCTGATCGGGCTCGGCCACCGGCGGCTGGGGTACATCGCGGGACCGCAGGAACGGACGACGACCCGCCACCGGCTGGAGGGCCACCGGGCCGCGCTCGCGGCGCACGGCATCGAGGAGGACCCCCGCCGTACCGTGCACGGGCGCTACGACCGGCGCTCCGGGTACGAGGCGACGCTGGAGCTGCTGCGGCGCGACCCGTCGCTGACGGCGGTCGTCGCGGCGAACGACTCCGTCGCACTGGGGGCGTGCGCCGCGCTGCGCGACTCGGGGCTGCGCATCCCCGAGGACGTGTCGGTGGCCGGCTTCGACGACCTGCCCTTCAGCATCGACGCGGTGCCCTCGCTGACGACGGTGCGGCTGCCGCTGGCCGAGGCGGGCGCCCGGGCCGGACGCGTCGCGATGGGCCGGGAGGAGGCGCCGCCCGGGGGGATCGCCTCGGTGCGCGGCGAGTTGATGGTCCGGGGTTCCTCCGGAGTGCCGCGGACGTCGTGAGGGCGGCCGCTCCTTGTGGCCGCCCCCGTGCCGCGGTACCCGGGCCGCCGCATCGGCCCCCTGGGGCCCGCGTCCCCGGTGGGCCCGGGGGTCGGACAGTCCGCCGTGTGACGCACACCTCAGACGCTTGTCCGCCCTGGGGATCGCCCTTCTTCCCGGCCTCGGGTGATCGTGAGGGCATGGCGGAAGAGCGAGCCGGGAGCGCCGGCCCGGAAGAGGCCCGGGAGGTGCGGGCGTTCTGGGAGCGGCTCGGCCTGCCCGGGCTCGTCGACGTGCACACCCACTTCATGCCCGAGCGCGTCCTGCGCAAGGTCTGGGACTACTTCGCCGCCAACGGCCCCCTGGTCGGCGGCCTGGAGTGGCCGATCACCTACCGGCACGAGGAGGCCGAACGGACCGCGCTGCTGCGGGAGTTCGGCGTCCGGGCGTTCACCGCGATGCTCTACCCGCACAAACCCGGCATGGCCCGGTGGCTGAACGGCTGGGCCGCGGAGTTCGCCCGCCGCACGCCCGACTGCCTGCACACCGCCACCCTCTACCCCGACCCGGACGTCGAGCGGTACGTCCGCGAGGCCGTCGAGGCGGGCGCGCGGGTGTTCAAGGCACATGTGCAGGTCGGTGCCTACGATCCGGCCGACGAGCGGCTGGAGCGGGCGTGGGGACTGCTCGCCGAGGCCCGGATCCCCGTGGTGATGCACTGCGGCTCCGGCCCCGCACCCGGCAAGCACACCGGCCCCGGGCCCGTCGCCCGGGTGCTCGCCCGGCACCCGCGGCTGCGGCTCGTCGTCGCGCACATGGGCATGCCCGAGTACGAGGACTTCCTCGGGCTGGCCGAACGCCACGAGGAGGTCCGGCTGGACACGACCATGTCGTTCACCGACTTCGGCGAGCGGCTCGCGCCGTTCCCGCGCCGCGCCCTGCCCCGGCTCGCCGCCCTCGGCGACCGCGTCCTGCTCGGCTCCGACTTCCCCAACATCCCCTACCCCTACCTGCACCAACTGCACGCCCTGGAACGGCTCGGGCTCGGCACGCCGTGGCTGCGCGCGGTGTGCCACGACAACGCGGCGGAACTCTTCGGGCTGGACGGCGGGCGCGCGGCGGGGTGAGGGCCTCGGCGTCCCGCACCGGCGAGGAGGTGCGCGTGGCACCGGGTCGTCCCGGCGCGCCGCGGGGCCCGGCACGCCCGCCCTCGGCGCACGCCCGTCCCCTGCGTCGACCGGCCGGGACCGGCGGCCGGACCCGTCCGCAACACCCGGGGTGTGAGGGGGAATCGCGTGCGGGGTTCGCGGGTAGTGTCCGTCCACATGAAGCTCGCGTTCTCCACCCTCGGTGTCCCCGGCCTGCCGCTGCCCGACGTCCTGCGGCTCGCGACCACTCACGGCTACCACGGAGTGGAGCTGCGCACCCACCCCGAGGAGCCGGTGCACATCGGCCTCGACCCGGACCGGCGGGCCGAGGTGGCGGCCGAGTTCAAGGGTGCGGGTGTGGAGCTCCTGGGACTGGCCGGCTACGTGGGCGTCGCCGCGCCCGGCGACGACGGCCCCGTCCTGGCCGAGCTCCGGGCCCTGCTCGACCTGGCCCGCGACCTGGGCGCCCCGTACGTGCGGGTCTTCCCCGGGGGCGACCCCGAGGCCCGGACGCCCGAGGAGGCCGACGCGACGGCCGCCCGCCGCCTGGGCACCGCCGCCGAGTACGCCACCGACCTCGGTGTGCGCATCCTGCTGGAGACCCACGACTCCCACCGCACCGCCGCCGACGCCATGCGCGTCCTCGGCCTGGTCGGCCACCGGCAGGTCGGCGCCCTGTGGGACGTCATGCAGACCTGGCTCGGCGGCGAGCAGCCCTCCGAGTCCTACATGGCCCTCGCCCCGCACCTCGGCTACGTCCAGGTCAAGGACATCGCCTCCGCCGAGGACACCACCCCCCTGCCCCTGGGCCGGGGCGTCCTCCCGCTGGCCGACTGCGTGGAGGTCCTCTCCCGCCACGGCTGGGACGGCTGGCTGTGCTGGGAGTACGAGAAGCGCTGGCACGAGGACGCGGCACCGCTCCCCGACCTCCTGGAAGAGGGCCGCGACCACCTGAACCGCCTGCTGAACGACTCGGCCTGACGCACCCGGCGGCGCCCTGCGGGGGTGCCGCCGCACGGGCGCGGGGAAAATTCTCGTTCCGGCGTGCAACCCTCCGCCGCCTCCGCGGGTCGTACCCGGTGTCAGGACCTCCGGGGGGATCCGGGGGGATCGAGGGAGGACCTGACGGGAGGGGAAACGCCGAGGGGACCCGGTCGACGGACCGGGTCCCCTCGAAACGTCTCCGGGGTCCGGGACGGCGCCGGGCCTCAGAAGAAGACGCCGCAGCGCAGCAGCACGTTCGCGTACGGCCGTGCCTCGCCCGTGCGGACGATCAGCCGGGCCCGGGACGACAGTTCCTTGAGACGCTCGTGCGGGACGAGGTCCAGCGCGGGGAAGTGCCCCTCCAGCAGCGCCGCCGTCCGCGGGTTCGCCGCCCGGACCTCCTCCGCGGCCGTCGCCCCCTCGACCACCAGTTCCGCGAGCAGTCCGTCCAGCACCTCCGCGAACGCCGGCACCCCGGCCCGGAAGGCCAGGTCCACCACGCGCGGGCCGTCGGGCACGGGCATGCCCGCGTCGCACACCAGCACCCCGTCGCCGTGGCCGAGGGCGGCCAGCGCGCCCGCCAGGTGGCGGTTGAGTATCCCGCTCCTCTTCACGCGGACCCGCTCCGCGACGCGACCTCCGCCGCCGTCGGGAAGGAGGCCTGCGCGCCCTCCTTCAGCACCGTCGCCGCCCCGACCCGCGCCGCGTAGGCCGCGGCGTCCGCGAGGGACTCGCCCGCACCGAGCCGCCAGGCCAGGGCGGCCGTGAAGGCGTCCCCGGCGCCGGTCGTGTCCACGGCCTCCACCCGCACGGACGGCACCCGCGCGACCCCCTGTGCCGACGCCACCAGCGCGCCCTCGGCGCCGAGCGTCACCACCACCGACCTCGGGCCCTTCGCCAGCAGGATCCGCGCCCAGTCCTCGGGGGCGTCCCCGACGGCCGCCCCACCGAGGATCACCTTCGCCTCGTGCTCGTTCACGATCAGCGGGTCACAGGCCGCGAGCACCTCCTGGGGCAGGGGCCGCGGCGGCGAGGGGTTGAGGACGAAACGGCTCCCCGGAGCCAGGTTCCGCACCACCTCCACCACCGACTCCAGCGGGATCTCCAGCTGCGCCGAGACCACCCGGGACCCCTGGAACAGGCACCCGGCGGCCCGCACGTCCTCGGGCGTGAGGCGGCCGTTCGCGCCCGGGGAGACGACGATGCTGTTGTCCCCGGACGGGTCGACCGTGATCAGCGCGACGCCCGTCGGCGCGCCGCCCACCAGGACCCCCACCGTGTCGACCCCGGCCCGGCGCTGCGAGTCCAGCAGCAGCCGGCCGTGCGCGTCGTCGCCGACCCGGGCCAGCAGGGCCGTGCGGGCCCCGAGCCGGGCGGCGGCGACCGCCTGGTTGGCGCCCTTGCCGCCCGGGTGGACGGCCAGGTCGGAGCCGAGCACGGTCTCGCCCGCGCCGGGCCGGCGCTCCACTGAGATCACCAGGTCGGCGTTGGCCGACCCCACGACCAGCAGGTCGTAGTCGTACATGTGTCGTCTCCCCTTGTGAGTGGCACGGGCGGGCGGTCGCGCACGCCGTGTGCGACCGCCCGCCGTTCCCCGCCGTTCCCTGCCGTCAGCCGCTGAAGCCGGCCACGTTCTCCTTCGTGACCACCTTCACCGGCACCTTCACCGTCTGCTCGACCTTCTTGTCCCGGAGCGCCTTCAGGGCGTTGTCGACGGCGATCCTGCCGAGCTGGGACGGCTGCTGCGCCACCGACGCGTACAGCGTGCCGCCCTCGACCGCCTTCAGCCCGTCAGGCGTGCCGTCGAAGCCGACCACCGGGACCGACTTGCCGGCCCTGGACCCCAGCGCCTTGATCGCGCCCAGGGCCATCTCGTCGTTCGCGGCGATGACGCCCCGCACGTCCGGGTGGGCCTGCAGCAGGTTCGACATCACGTCGAGTCCCTTGGTGCGGTCGAAGTCGGCGGGCTGCTGCGCGACGACCTGGATGCCCGGGAAGGACTCCAGCCCCTTCGCGAAGCCCTGGGCGCGCTCGCGGGCCGCGGAGGTGCCCGCCTGGCCCTGGAGGATCACGATCTTGCCCTTGCCGCCGAGCCTGTCCGCGATGGTCTTCGCGGCGAGTTCGCCGCCGGCGACGTTGTCGGAGGCGACCAGGGTGTCCACCGCCGCGTCGTTGACGGTGCGGTCCACGGCGACGACCGGGATGTCCGCCTTGCCGGCGGCCTTCACGGAGTTGCTCGCCGCGTCGGAGTCCACCGGGTTGACGATGATCGCGTCCAGCTTGGAGCTGGTGAAGTTCTGGAGCTGGTTGGCCTGCTGGGAGGCGTCGTTCTGGGCGTCCGTGACGGTCAGGTCGATGCCGCGCTTCTCCGCCTCGGCCTGGGCGCCCGCCCGGATCTGCACGAAGAACGGGTTGTTGAGCGTGGACAGCGACAGGCCCAGCTTCGGCTTGTCCGAGGAGGAGCCGTCGTGCAGGAACGAGGTGGCGCCGACGATCGCGACCGTGACGACGGCCGCCAGCGCGTACGTCGCCGCCTGCCTGCCCTTGGGGCCGCCGGCCCCGGCGGCCACCGGGGTCGCCCCCGCCTTGCGCCGCAGCGTGTCGAACAGCACCGCCAGCGCGATGACGACGCCGATGACGACCTGCTGCCAGAACGCCGACACGTTCAGCAGGTTCAGCCCGTTGCGCAGCACGGCCAGGATCAGCGCGCCGACGAGCGTCCCGGACGCCTTGCCCGTACCGCCCGCCAGCGAGGCCCCGCCGATGACGACCGCGGCGATGGCGTCCAGCTCGTAGCCGTCGGCGGCCTGGGGCTGCGCGGAGGAGAGACGGGCGGCCAGGACGACACCGGCGACGGCGGCGAAGACACCCGAGAAGGCGTAGATGGCGAGCTTCTGCCGCTTCACGCGCAGGCCGGACAGCCGCGCGGCCTCCTCGTTGCCGCCGATGGCGTACATGGAGCGGCCGATGTAGGTCCGGCCGAGCACGAAGGCGGCGATCAGGCCCATCACGATCATCACCAGGACCGGCACCGGCAGCCAGCCACCGAGTGTGTCGCCGAGGTGGGAGACCGAGTCGGGGAAGGCGATGGGGGAGCCCTCGGAGATGACCAGGGACAGACCGCGCGCCACGGACAGCATGGCGAGGGTGGCGATGAACGGCGGCAGCTTGCCGTAGGAGATCAGGACGCCGTTGACCAGGCCGCAGACGATGCCCGTCGCTATCGCGAGCAGCACGGCGAGGAACACCGGGACCCCCGCCGAGGTGGCGCTCCAGGCGAGGACCGTGGCGGACAGCGCGGCGACCGAGCCGACCGACAGGTCGATGCCCGCCGAGACGATCACGAAGGTCACGCCGAAGGCGAGGACGGCGGTCACGGCCGCCTGGACGCCGACGTTGAGCAGGTTGTCCGCCGTCAGGAAGTCGCCGGACAGCGCCGACATCGCGACGACGAGGACGATGAGCGCGGTGAGCGCGCCGTTGTCGAGCAGGAGGCGGCGCAGCCCACCCGGGGCGCCACCCGCGCCCGTCGTGCTCTTGAGCGTGTCAGTGGCCACCGGAGGCCTCCGTTCCGGTCGTGGTCGTCGTGGGGGTGCTGACGGCGAGGGCCATCACGGCGTCCTGGGTCGCCTCGCCGGCGGTGAGTTCACCGGCGATCCGGCCCTGGGCCATCACCAGCACCCGGTCGCTCATGCCGAGCACCTCGGGCAGGTCGCTGGAGATCATCAGGACGGCCGCGCCGGCGGCGGTGAGTTCGTTGACGAGCTGGTAGATCTCGACCTTGGCGCCGACGTCGATGCCGCGCGTCGGCTCGTCGAGGATGAGCACCTTGGTGTCGGCGAGCAGCCACTTGCCGATGACGACCTTCTGCTGGTTGCCGCCGGACAGCGTGCGCACGTGCTGGCCGAGGCCCGCCATCCGTACGCCCAGCTGCCCGGCGATCCGCTCGGCGGCCGCGCGCTGCCCCTTGAGGTCGACGAGCCCGGCGCGCGTGGCCGACCGCAGGGTCACCAGGCCGAGGTTCTCCTCCACGGACGCGTTCAGCACCAGGCCCTGGCCCTTGCGGTCCTCGGGGACCAGGCCGATGCCGGCGGTCATCGCCGCGTTCACGTCGTGCTTGGCCACCGGCGCGCCGGACACCTTCACGCTGCCCTCGTCGTACGAGTCGGCCCCGAAGACCGCCCGGACGACCTCGGTGCGTCCGGCGCCGACCAGACCGGCGATGCCGACGACCTCACCGGCGTGCACCTCGAAGCTCACGTCGTGGAAGACGCCGTCGCGGGTGAGCCCCTCGACGGTCAGCAGCGCGGGGCCGCGACCGGCCCGCTCGCGCGGGTACTGCTGCTCGATGGAACGCCCCACCATCAGCCGGACGAGTTCGTCCTCGGGCGTGGTGGCGGGCACCTGGCCCACGCTCCTGCCGTCCCGGATCACGGTGACCCGGTCGCCGAGCGCGGCGATCTCCTCCAGGTGGTGCGTGATGAACACGATCCCGACGCCGTCCTCGCGCAGCGAGCGCACGATCGCGAAGAGCGTGTCGACCTCCTCGGAGGTGAGCACCGCCGTCGGCTCGTCCATGACGAGCACGCGCGCGTCCAGGCTGAGCGCCTTGGCGATCTCGACCATCTGCAGGCGGGCGATGCCCAGTTCGCGGACCCGGGCGCGCGGCGGGACGTCCAGGCCGACCCGCTTCAGCAGGACCTCGGCGTCGGCCTCCATCCGCTTGCGGTCGATCATGCCGAGGCGGCGCGGCTGGCGGCCCAGGAAGATGTTCTCGGCGACGGTCAGGTCCGGGACCAGGTTGAACTCCTGGTAGATGGTGGCGATCCCGAGCCGCTCGGAGTCCTGCGCACCCTGGATGCGCGTCTCCTCGCCGCCGACCAGGATCCGCCCGGCGTCGGGCGTGTAGGCGCCGGAGAGCATCTTGATCAGGGTGCTCTTGCCGGCGCCGTTCTCACCGAGCAGCACGTGCACCTCGCCCCGGCGCAGGTCGAAGTCGACGCCGTCCAGCGCCACCACGCCCGGGAAGGTCTTGCGTATGCCCTCGATGCGCAGCAACTCGTCCGCGTTGCTCACGACGTGCTCCTTTGCACTGGGGTGGGGTTCTCGCCGCACGAGCGGCGCACGACGAGACGGGCGGGAAGGGTGACGGACTCCCCGGCCCGCCCCTCGATGCGGTCGACCAGGGCCCGTACGGCGGCCCGGCCCAGCTCGCCCGTCGGCTGGGCGATCGCCGTGACGGGCGGATCGGTGTGCACGAACCACGGGATGTCGTCGAAGGCGGCCAGCGCGAGGTCGTCCGGCACGCGCAGTCCCCGCGCGCGTACGGCGTCCAGCGCGCCCAGCGCCATCAGGTTGTCGGCCGCGAACACGACCTCCGGCGGCTCGGCCAGGTCGAGGAAGCCCTCGGTGACCCGCCGTCCGCTCTCGGCCTGGAAGTCGCCCTGCCCTATGTAGGCGCCGGGGAGTTCGAGCCCGAACACCGCGAGCGCCTCCCGGAAGGCCTCCACGCGCTCGCGGCCGGTCGTGGTCGCCGCCGGGCCCGCGATGATGGCGAGCCTGCGGTGTCCCAGCCGGTGCAGATGCGCCACGAGGTCCCGTACGGCGCTCCGCCCGTCCGACCGCACCACCGGCACGTCCACGCCCGGGATCCACCGGTCGACGAAGACCATGGGCGTCCCGGCCCGCGCGGCGTCCAGCATCAGCGGCGAGCCGCCGTCCGTCGGGGAGACGAGCAGGCCGTCGATACGGCGGTCGAGCAGGGTGCGTACGTGGTGGTCCTGGAGGTCCGGCCGCTCGTCGGCGTTGCCGATGATCACGCTGTAGCCGAGCGCGCGGGCCTCCTCCTCGACGGAGCGGGCCAGTTCGGTGAAGTACGGGTTCAGCACGTCGCTGATGACCAGGCCGAGGGTGCGGGTCTGGTCGGTGCGCAGCGAGCGGGCGACGGCGTTCGGGCGGTAGCCCAGGGCCTCGACGGCCGCCAGCACGCGGGCGCGTGCCGCGGCGCTGACCGACGGGTGGTCGTTCAGGACGCGCGAGACCGTGGCGACGGAGACGCCGGCCTCCGCAGCGACGTCCTTGATGCTGGCCACCGCCGCTCCACCTCCTCGTGGATCAGTCGGGTGAGCACCTCGCGGTACTCGTGGAATCGATTACATCGACGGGTGCATGGAATCGATTACACGGCGGGGAGGCAAGAGCTCCCGAGCCCTCTTGACCGGATCGTGATGTCGCGGAGCGGGCCGGGGCGGGTGAGGGTGGAGGTGCGTGGGGCCCCGCGGAGGGCTTGGGGAGCTGCGGTGGGCCGGGATCGCGGTGGCGCCGGGAACCGGGGTCCGGGCCGCCGATGAGTTCCGGCGGCCCGGGCGGTCCACATCTCGTCGACCACAGGAGGAACGCTGTGCCCCAGTTGCTGCGTGTGCAGAATTTCAACGTCTCGAGCGACGGCTTCGGTGCCGGGGAGAACCAGAGCCTGGAGAGGCCCTTCGGCCACGCCGACCCGGGCGAGATGTTCGCCTGGGCCGGTGCCACGGCGAGCTGGCCCAACCGCACCGCCCCGGGCGGTAGTCGCGGCCTCGACGACTACCTCACCCGCGATTTCAAGAACAACATCGGCGCCGAGATCATGGGCCGCAACAAGTTCAGCCCGCACCGCGGCCCGTGGCAGGACCACGAGTGGCAGGGCTGGTGGGGCGACGAACCCCCCTTCCACACCCCGGTGTTCGTCATGACCCACCACGAGCGCCCGTCGTTCACGCTCTCCGACACCACGTTCCACTTCGTCTCGGGCGAACCCGCCGAGGTGCTCCGGCAGGCGCGCGAGGCGGCCGGCGGCAAGGACGTCCGGCTGGGCGGCGGGGCGACCGTCGTCCGGGAGTTCCTTGACGCCGACCTGGTGGACACCCTGCACGTGGCGGTCTCCCCGGGCATCGTCCTCGGGTCCGGCTCACGGCTGTGGGAGTCGCCGGAGGAGTTGCTCGACCGCTTCCACTGCGACGTGGTGCCGAGCCCCAGCGGGGTCGTGCACCACCTGTTCTGGCGCAGGTGACGGCCGCGCGGGTGCCCGCGCCGCCCCGGGTCAGACGGCCGTGCCCCAGTCCAGGCGGTCGGCGAGCCCGGCGGCGGCGAAGGCGGCCTCCAGGTCGTCGCGGCCCTCGGTGAAGTGGGCCCAGCTGTCGTAGTGGACGGGCACGACGCGGCGGGCGCCCAGGACGCGCGCGGCCTCCGCGGCCATGGCGCTGTCCAGCACGATGACCCGGTTGTCGAAGAGGACGGGGAAGCGGGGCGCCCCGGCGAAGAGGACGGCGGTGTCGACGGGGCCGAAGCGCTCGGCGATCTCCCGGACCGCGTCGAGGGAGGCGTTGTCGCCGCTGACGTAGACGGTGGGCAGGCCCTCGCCGGTCAGGACGAAGCCGACGACCTGCCCGGTGACCGCCTCGACCTCCTCGCGGGTGCCGGGCCCGTGCAGCGCCGGGACGCCGGTGACGGTCACGGTGCCGCCCCTGGGCCGGTCCAGCTCGACGGACTCCCAGTCGGCCAGCTCCCGGACCCGCTCGCCCAGGGTCTCGCCCAGGCGCTTGCCGCCGCCGGGGGTGGTCAGGGTCAGCGGGACGCCGGCGAGCAGGGCGCGGCCGGAGTCGTCGAGGTTGTCGGGGTGCTCGTCGTGGGAGAGGAGCACCACGTCGACGCGCCCGAGGTCGTCGGGGGAGGCGGCGGAGGGTGCCGTCTTGGTCAGGAACCTGGCCTCGCCCCGGGGGTAGTCGCCGGGGGCGTCGAAGGTCGGGTCGGTCAGGAAGCGCAGCCCGCCGTACTCGAAGAGGGCGGTGGGGCCGCCGAAGACGCGCACGACGAGGTCGCCGGTGGGCACGGACGTGGAGGACATGCAGCACCTCACGGATAGACGTGGTGGAACCGTGAGAAGACCGTAGCCCTTTCTCACGGATGGCGGCAAGCCGTACCATGAGAACCATGGAGGAGTCCGTGACCGAGCAGCCCGTCCCGCCGCCCGCCCAGGGCGAGGAGGAGCACCCGTCCCTCGCCCTCGCCAACAGCGCGATGGCCCTGCCCGGCGGGCACACCATCGATCTCCTGGGCTCGCCCGCGCAGGCCAACCACTGGCTCACCGAGCGCGGACTCGCGCCGGCCGACGCCGGGATGCGGGAGATGTGCGCGGCGCAACTGCGCTCGCTGCGCGAGCAGATCAGATCGCTGTTCGCCGCCCGGGCCGAGGGCCTGCCCGCCCTGCCGGCGGCCGTCGACGCGGTCAACGACGCGATGACCCGCGTGCCCACGGCCCCGCTGCTGCGGTGGGACGACCGGACCGGGCCGTACCGCACCGCCCCGCACCCCACGACCGCGATCGTCGACCTCGCCGTCGCGACGCTCGCCGCCGACGCGGCCGACCTGCTCACGTCCCCGGCGGCGGAACGCCTCACCGCCTGCGGCTCCCCGCCCTGCAACCGTTTCCTGCTCCGTCACGGCCGCCGCCAGTGGTGCTCCACCCGCTGCGGCGACCGCGCCCGCGCGGCCCGGGCGTACGCCCGCAGGACGGCCGAGGCCTGAGCCGGACGACGGCCCCGGACCCCGCGACCCACCGGATCCGGCCCTGCTCGCACCTCGCAACTGCCCGTTCCGAAGCGCCGGCTTCCTTCTGCCCTGCCGGGCAGGCCGCACCGCTGTCCGTACGGCCGTGGAGGCGCGACGCTGTCCGGCTTCCCGTGTGTGGGGCCTACCGCCGCCCGCCCTCCCGGGTGGGTCACGCTGCGGTGGACCCTCGCGTGCGGGCTGGGGCTGGGCCGTTGTCCGTCCCCTCAGGTGAGCTGCTGCCCGCCTCCCCTGCGAGCCGCACCGCCGTCCGCCCTCCCGGGTGAGCCGCACCGCCGTCCGCCCGGGGCGAGCCGTGCCGCGGTCCGTCTCTGCGTGCGGGCCGCACCGCCGTCCGCCCGGGGCGAGCCGTGCCGCGGTCCGTCTCTGCGTGCGGGCCGCACCGCCGTCCGCCCCCACGCGAGCCGCCGATTGCCCCCCGGGCAGGCAGCCCCTGCCCGGCCTGCCGTCAGGCGCTTCGCCTGGCTCTACGCGTCCTCCCCGGCGGCCGCCTCCCGGACGCCCGTCAGGAACGTGCGGATCGCGGCCAGTTCCCGCTCGTCGTAGGAGCGCAACAGGGTCACGGTCTGGTCGATCAGCGGGCCGAAGTGCTCCCGGCCGAGGGCGACCGCCCGTTCCTCCACCTCCACCACGACCTTCCGCCGGTCGCCGGCGCCCCGTACCCGCCGCACGTGCCCGGCTCGCTCCAGCCGGTCCACGAGGGCCGTGGTGCCCGCCGAGTTGAGCCCGAGCGCGGCACCGAGGCGGCCGGCCGTGGTCTCCTCGCCGGCGCGGGACGCGTCCATCAGGGCGATCAGCGCCCGCACATCCGTCGGGTGCAGGCCGTGGCGCTGGGCGAACCGGGCGCTGTGCCGGCCCAGTTCGACGGCGACGGCCCGCAGGAGATGGACGACCTCCATCTCGGGCCCCGGCCCGACGGACTCCTCGATCTGCTCGCCGGACATGCCAGCCTCCGTTACCATCTCGCTCAACAAGTATCTCGTCGAGCGAGATAATAGGGGGTCCCCGGCTCATGAACGCGCGCGGTCCGTACGACATGGACGCTTTCCTCGCCGCCTACGACAAGGTCATGGCCAAGTGGCCGGCGTCCCGCGAGACCCGGACGGTCCCCACGCCCTTCGGCGCGACGCACGTGACGGTGTGCGGCCCCGCCGACGGGCCTCCCCTCCTGCTGCTCCCCGGCGGGGGCGGCGCCACCTCGGCGACCTGGTTCCGGCAGGCCGCCGAACTCTCCCGTGCCCACCGGCTGTACGCCGTCGACCTGATCGGCGCGCCGGGCCGCAGCGCCGCCGACCCCGAGCGCCGTCCCCGCACGGCCGCCGACCTGTCGGCCTGGCTGGACGCCCTGCTCACGGAGTTGGGCCTGCCGAGGGTCGACCTGGCCGGTCACTCGTACGGTGCGTGGATCGCGCTGCACCACGCCCTGCGTGCTCCGGACCGGGTGCGCCGGCTGGTGCTCCTGGACCCGACGAACTGCTTCGCCGGCTTCCGGCCCGCCTACCTGTGGCACGCGCTGCCGACGCTGCTGCGGCCCACGCCCCGCCGGGCGCGCGCCTTCCTGGAGTGGGAGACCGGCGGGGCCGGCCTGGACCCCGACTGGCTGGCCCTGCAGGGGGCGGCCGCCGGTTTCCCCGCCCTGCGTCCCGTCACCGGACCCCGTCCGGCGCCGGCCGCCCTGCGCGCCCTGGAGCCGCCGGTCCTGCTACTGCTCGCGGGGGCCGGCCGCACGCACGACCCCGCCGCGGTCACCGCCCGGGCCGAGGCGCTGCTGCCGCAGGTCACGACGGCCACCCTGCCGGACGTGTCCCACCACGCGCTGCCCTTCGCCGACCCGGCCGTCTGCGCCCGGCGCGTCACCGGCTTCCTCACCCGCCCCGGCGCCTGACCCCGCCCGCCCCTCCCGGAGCGCCGTCCCCTCCCTGCCGCCGGACCCTGCTGCGATCTCCCCGCGCCCCTGCGGACGTCCTCACCGAGCAGGCTGTCACGCACCGGCGACGCCCCGGCGACCGAACCGAACGCCGGCACCGGGAACCGGGTTCGGCTCATCCACTCGCCCGTCCCGCACGGCCCGACGAGCATAAGAACCCCGAGGCTGCCCCCCCCGAGCCGGGCCGCCACGGGACGGGCGCCTCTGCGGCCCATGCCCGCCTCCGTTGTCGTACCCGGGCGGTACCGTCGGATCATGACCGATCAGGCGGGGGCCGCCCATGCGGGCGAGCGGCGACCGGCCACGCTGGAGGGCGTGCTGGAGCGCATCACGTACGCCAACGAGGAGAACGGCTACACGGTCGCCCGGGTCGACACCGGCAGAGGCGGCGGCGACCTGCTCACGGTCGTCGGAGCGCTGCTCGGCGCCCAGGTCGGCGAGTCCCTGCGCATGGAGGGCCGCTGGGGCTCCCACCCCCAGTACGGCAAGCAGTTCCACGTGGAGAACTACACGACGGTCCTGCCGGCCACCGTCCAGGGCATCCGCCGCTACCTCGGCTCGGGCCTGGTCAAGGGCATCGGCCCGGTCTTCGCCGACCGCATCACCCAGCACTTCGGCATGGACACCCTGAAGATCATCGAGGAGGAGCCCAAGCGGCTCGTCGAGGTCCCCGGCCTCGGCCCCAAGCGCACGAAGAAGATCGCCGACGCCTGGGAGGAACAGAAGGCCATCAAGGAGGTCATGCTGTTCCTCCAGACCGTGGAGGTCTCCACGTCCATCGCCGTGCGCATCTACAAGAAGTACGGCGACGCCTCCATCTCCGTGGTGAAGAACCAGCCCTACCGGCTCGCCTCCGACGTGTGGGGCATCGGCTTCCTCACCGCCGACAAGATCGCCCAGTCGGTCGGCATCCCGCACGACAGCCCCGAGCGCGTCAAGGCGGGCCTCCAGTACGCGCTGTCGCAGTCCACCGACCAGGGCCACTGCTTCCTGCCCGAGGAGCAGCTGATCAAGGACGCGGTCAAGCTCCTCCAGGTCGACACGGGCCTGGTCATCGAGTGCCTGGCCGAGCTGGCCGAGCCGCGGGAGGACGGCGAGGAACCCGGCGTCGTACGGGAGAAGGTGCCGGGTCCCGACGGCGGCGAGCCCGTCACCGCCATCTACCTCGTCCCCTTCCACCGCGCCGAACTCTCCCTGTCCGCCCAGCTGCTGCGCCTGCTGCGCACCGGCGAGGACCGCATGCCCGGCTTCGCGTCCGTCGCCTGGGACAAGGCGCTGACCTGGCTGAAGGGCCGCACGGGCGCCGATCTCGCGCCCGAGCAGGAGGCCGCCGTGCGGCTGGCGCTCACCGAGAAGGTCGCGGTCCTGACCGGTGGTCCGGGCTGCGGCAAGTCCTTCACGGTCCGCTCGATCGTGGAACTGGCCCGCGCCAAGAAGGCCAAGGTCGTGCTCGCCGCGCCGACCGGCCGGGCCGCCAAGCGCCTGTCCGAACTCACCGGCGCCGAGGCCTCCACGGTCCACCGCCTGCTGGAGCTCAAGCCGGGCGGGGACGCGGCCTACGACCGCGACCGCCCCCTGGACGCCGACCTGGTGGTGGTCGACGAGGCGTCCATGCTCGACCTGCTCCTGGCCAACAAGCTCGTGAAGGCCGTCCCGCCCGGGGCGCACCTGCTGTTCGTCGGGGACGTGGACCAGTTGCCCAGCGTCGGCGCGGGCGAGGTGCTGCGGGACCTGCTGGCCGACGGCAGCCCGATCCCCGCCGTCCGCCTCACCCGGGTCTTCCGCCAGGCGCAGCAGTCCGGCGTGGTCACCAACGCCCACCGCATCAACGCCGGGCAGCACCCGGTCACGGACGGCATGAAGGACTTCTTCCTCTTCGTCGAGGACGACACGGAGGAGACCGGCCGGCTCACCGTGGACGTGGCCGCGCGCCGCATCCCGGCCAAGTTCGGCCTGGACCCGCGCCGGGACGTGCAGGTCCTCGCCCCCATGCACCGCGGTCCGGCCGGCGCGGGCACGCTCAACGCCCTGCTCCAGCAGGCCGTCACCCCGGGCCGCCCGGACCTGCCCGAGAAGAGATTCGGCGGCCGGGTGTTCCGCGTCGGCGACAAGGTCACCCAGATTCGCAACAATTACGAGAAGGGCACCAACGGTGTCTTCAACGGCACCGTGGGCGTGGTGACCTCGCTCGACCCGGTCGACCAGCGCCTGACGGTGCTCACGGACGAGGACGAGGAGGTCGCCTACGAGTTCGACGAGCTCGACGAGCTGGCCCACGCCTACGCCGTGACGATCCACCGCTCCCAGGGCAGCGAGTACCCGGCGGTCGTCATCCCGGTCACCACGGGGGCCTGGATGATGCTCCAGCGCAACCTGCTCTACACGGCGGTCACGCGCGCCAAGCGGCTGGTCGTCCTCGTCGGTTCGCGCAAGGCGATCGGCCAGGCGGTGCGCACGGTGTCGGCGGGTCGGCGGTGCACGGCACTCGACTTCCGGCTCGGCTCGGCAAAAAATGATCGATCAAATGAGTCGTGAAGGTCACAAGCCACTTCCGGAAGGGGATCACAGGGGGCAGGATGGGCAAGTTGGCGGCACTCAGTGCCGTCAGTAGGCCCGATGGTCGACCCCGAGTGCACTCTCCTGAGCCAAGTGGGGGATGGTAGAGACAGTCAGGGCACCTCGAAGATGAGGCACAACGTCGGTGAGGGAAGACGTGAGCGACAACTCTGTAGTACTGCGGTACGGCGACGGCGAGTACACCTACCCGGTGATCGACAGCACCGTCGGTGACAAGGGCTTCGACATCGGAAAGCTCCGCGCCCAGACCGGTCTGGTGACGCTGGACAGCGGTTACGGCAACACCGCCGCGTACAAATCCGCCATTACGTACCTGGACGGCGAGGCGGGCATCCTGCGTTACCGCGGGTACCCGATCGAACAGCTGGCCGAGCGCTCCACCTTCCTGGAGGTCGCCTACCTGCTGATCAACGGCGAGCTGCCGACCGTCGACGAGCTCTCCTCGTTCAAGAACGAGATCACGCAGCACACCCTGCTGCACGAGGACGTCAAGAACTTCTACAAGGGCTTCCCGCGCGACGCCCACCCGATGGCCATGCTGTCCTCGGTCGTCTCGGCGCTGTCCACGTTCTACCAGGACAGCCACAACCCGTTCGACGAGCGCCAGCGCAACCTCTCGACGATCCGCCTGCTCGCCAAGCTCCCGACGATCGCGGCGTACGCGTACAAGAAGTCGATCGGTCACCCGTTCGTCTACCCGCGCAACGACCTGGGCTACGTCGAGAACTTCCTCCGCATGACCTTCTCGGTCCCCGCGCAGGAGTACGAGCTGGACCCGACCGTGGTCTCCGCGCTCGACAAGCTGCTGATCCTGCACGCCGACCACGAGCAGAACTGCTCGACCTCCACGGTCCGCCTGGTCGGCTCCTCGCAGGCGAACATGTTCGCCTCGATCTCCGCCGGCATCAACGCGCTGTGGGGCCCGCTGCACGGCGGCGCCAACCAGTCCGTGCTGGAGATGCTGGAAGGCATCCGCGACTCCGGCGGCGACGTCGACTCCTTCATCCGCAAGGTGAAGAACAAGGAGGACGGCGTCCGCCTGATGGGCTTCGGCCACCGGGTCTACAAGAACTTCGACCCCCGCGCCAAGATCATCAAGGCCGCCGCGCACGACGTGCTGTCCGCCCTCGGCAAGTCCGACGAGCTGCTGGACATCGCGCTGAAGCTGGAGGAGCACGCGCTCTCCGACGACTACTTCGTCCAGCGCAGCCTCTACCCGAACGTCGACTTCTACACCGGCCTGATCTACCGGGCCATGGGCTTCCCGACCGAGATGTTCACGGTCCTGTTCGCCCTCGGCCGGCTGCCGGGCTGGATCGCCCAGTGGCACGAGATGATCAAGGAGCCGGGCTCCCGCATCGGCCGTCCGCGCCAGATCTACACGGGTGTCGTCGAGCGCGACTTCGTCCCCGTCGAGGAGCGCTGAGGCAGCCGCCCGGCAGCCCTGGGTAGCCCTTCCGCCCGAGCCCCCGTCGTCCGGCCGCCGGACGACGGGGGCTCGAGCGTGCCCGGGGCTCCGCCGCACGCGCACGCGTACGCGCAAACGCAGACACGGGCAGGGGCACGGGCGCGGGCACGGAGTGATCTTTCACGGGATTTCTTACGCAATGAAGAAGGCGCCCCGGCGTCGGTCCCCCCACGGGCCGACGACCAGGGCGCCTTCCCAGTCCCGGTACGGATTCCCCCCACGGGATCCGGCCGGGCGTCTGTGAGGACAGCGCCTGAATCGCTGTGCGAGCACGACGGGCGGAACTCGCCGTACTCCTTGTACGAGGTGCGGTCTGCCGGGACAGCGCACGCCCGGGAGGGCCGCTCAAAGCTTCCCGGTGTACGTGCCCCGGCAACGCATCTCCGGGGAAGTCCCCCAAGACATCCCCAGATGTCGGGTCGCGCCCCCCAAGACGCTTCCTGACATCGTCAACTTAGACCTTCGAACCCCTCGGATGGTTACGTTCACATCACTGTGATCTGCGTCTCTTGCATATGTCCTATAGATGGGCAAGAGCCCGGATATGCCATCCGGGGGGTCCCAGCGTAAGGATGATGCGCGAGCCTTGTGAAGAGCTTATGTGAGCCGGGCCCGGGACTCCAGAGGGGTTCAAATCACGTTCGCCGTGAATTTACGGCGAATTCGGGCGAGTTCACCTGAATGTCCGCAGTCGGAGGCTGTTGGTGACCACGAAGACCGACGAGAAGGCCATCGCGGCCCCCGCGATCATGGGGTTCAGGAGGCCCGCGGCCGCCAGGGGCAGCGCGGCCACGTTGTAGCCGAAGGCCCAGACGAGATTGCCCTTGATCGTCGCCAGGGTACGGCGGGAGAGCCGGATCGCGTCCGCGGCCGCCCGCAGGTCGCCGCGGACGAGGGTCAGGTCGCCCGCCTCGATCGCCGCGTCCGTGCCCGTGCCCATGGCGAGGCCCAGATCGGCGGTGGCGAGCGCGGCCGCGTCGTTGACGCCGTCGCCCACCATGGCGACGACCCGCCCCTCGGCCTGCAACCGTCTCACGGCGTCGACCTTGTCCTCGGGCAGGACCTCGGCGACCACCCGCTCGATCCCCACGGCTTCGGCCACCGCCTCGGCCACCGTGCGGTGGTCGCCGGTCAGCAGCACCGGTGCCAGTCCCAGCGCGCGCAGCTCGCGCACGGCCTCGGCGCTGGTGTCGCGGACCGCGTCCGCCACGCAGAGCACGGCCCGCGCCGTCCCGTCCCAGCCGGCCAGGACGGCCGTGCGTCCCGCCCGCTCGGCCTCCTCCCGCACCCGGGCGAGGTCCGGCGGCACCTCGTCGAAGAGCCGCCCCACGGCGACCTCGCGGCCCTCCACCCGGCCGCGCACGCCCCGGCCGGGCACGCTGCGAAAGTCCTCGACCCCGGGCAGGTCCCCGGTCCTGTCGGCGGCGCCCAGGGCGATCGCGCGGCCGACGGGGTGCTCGGAGGCGTGCTCGACGGCTCCGGCCAGCCGCAGCACCTCCTTCTCGTCCGTCCCCTCGCCGGCGTGGACCTCCTGCAACGTCATGCGGCCGGTGGTGACGGTGCCGGTCTTGTCCAGCACGACCGTGTCGATCCGGCGGGTGGACTCCAGCACCTCCGGGCCCTTGATGAGGATGCCGAGCTGGGCGCCGCGGCCGGTGCCGACCATCAGCGCGGTCGGGGTGGCCAGACCCAGGGCGCAGGGGCAGGCGATGATCAGCACAGCCACCGCGGCCGTGAACGCGGCGACGCCGTCCCCGGTCAGCCCGAGCCAGGCCCCGGCCGTGGCGACGGCGATGAACAGCACCACCGGGACGAACACCCCGGCGACCCGGTCGGCCAGCCGCTGCACCTCCGCCTTGCCGCTCTGCGCGTCCTCCACCAGCCGGGCCATGCGCGCGAGCCGCGTCCCGGCGCCCACCCGGGTGGCCTCGACGACCAGCCGGCCGCCCGCGTTCACCGTGGCACCGGTGACCGCGTCCCCGGCCGCGACGTCCACCGGCACCGACTCGCCGGTCAGCATCGACACGTCCACCGCGGAGGCGCCCTCCACGACCGTGCCGTCGGTGGCGATCTTCTCGCCGGGCCGGACGACGAACCGGTCGCCCACGGCCAGCCGCTGGGCCGGGATCCGCACCTCGCGCCCGTCGCGCAGCACGGTCACGTCCTTGGCGCCCAGCTCCATCAGCGCCCTCAGGGCCGCTCCCGCGCGGCGCCGGGAGCGGGCCTCCAGCCAGCGCCCCAGCAGGATGAAGGCGGTGACACCGGAGGCCACCTCCAGGTAGATCGTGGAGGCGCCGTCGCCGCGGGCGACCGTCAGCTCGAAGGGGTGGCGCATGCCCGGCAGGCCCGCGTCGCCCAGGAGCAGCGCCCACAGGGACCAGCCGAACGCCGCCAGCGTGCCCAGGGAGACCAGGGTGTCCATGGTGGCGGCGCCGTGCCGGGCGTTCGTCCAGGCCGCCTTGTGGAAGGGCAGCCCGCCCCAGACCACGACCGGCGCGGCCAGGGTGAGCGAGAGCCACTGCCAGTTGTCGAACTGCAGGGCCGGGACCATGGCGAGCAGCACGACCGGCAGGGCGAGGCCGACCGAGACCACGAGGCGCCGGCGCAGGGCCGACAGCGCGGGATCCGCCTCCTCGGCCGCGGGCGTCTCCTCGGCGGGCGGCGCGGGCTCCTCGGCCGTGTAGCCGGTCCGCACCACGGTGGCGATCAGCTCGTCGACCCCGACGTCCGCGGGGTGGGTGACCCGGGCCTTCTCCGTCGCGTAGTTCACCGTGGCGCTCACCCCGTCCATGCGGTTGAGCTTCTTCTCCACGCGCGCGGCGCACACGGCGCAGGTCATGCCGCCGATGAGCAGTTCGGTCTCGGTGGCCGCCGGCTCGTGGCCGGCCGGTGCCCGGCCGGTGGTGCTGGTCATGTCGTCGCTCCAGGTGACGCGGTGTGCCCGCCGGACGGTACGGGCCGCACGGGCCGGGAACGGCTGCGCACGGCCCGTACCGGGTACGAGTGCCGGGGCCGGGCCGCTCGACACCTCGGTGCGGGCGCCGGGACCCGGCGTCGGTGGGTCAGGCCCGGCCGGACAGTTCGAAACCGGCCTCGTCGACGGCCGCGCGCACGGCCTCGTCGTCGAGCGGGGCCGCGGAGACGACGGTGACCTCACCGGTGGAGGCGACGGCCGTCACCTCGCTGACGCCGGGGAGCTGCGCGATCTCGCCGGAGACGGCGCCTTCGCAGTGTCCGCAGCTCATGCCGCTCACCTTGAAGACGGTGGTGACGGGGCCCGTGGTGTCGGTCTGGGCGGTCATGTCGTTGCTCCTCGTCGAGGCGTGTGGGGCCGCGGGGACCCGTGGGGGGTTCCCCCGCGTCTCTCCACTGTACCCCTAGGGGGTATGAGTCCCGGACGCCCCACCGGCCCGGCGTCACCCCGGCGGCTAGCGTTCCCCCGCAGGGGCCGACGGCCGGGCCGCGGGGGCCTCCCGCGCAGCCGGGCGGGCCGGGACGGAAGGCGGGCGGGGCATGCGGGCCGTGGTGTTCGAGCGGTACGGGGAAGCGGCCGAGGTGCGGGAGGTGGCCGATCCGAGGCCCGCCGGGCACGGGGTCGTCGTGCGGGTCGAGGCCACCGGGCTGTGCCGCAGCGACTGGCACGGCTGGCAGGGGCACGATCCGGACATCACGCTGCCGCACGTGCCCGGGCACGAACTCGCCGGGGTCGTCGAGTCGGTGGGCGCCGGGGTGACCCGGTGGCGGCCGGGCGACCGGGTCACCGTTCCGTTCGTCTGCGCCTGCGGCACCTGCCCCTCCTGCGCGGCCGGCGACCACCAGGTGTGCGAGCGCCAGACCCAGCCCGGGTTCACCCACTGGGGCTCCTTCGCGCAGGACCACGCCGACGTCAACCTCGTGGCACTGCCCGAGGAGCTGTCGTACGCGACGGCGGCCTCGCTGGGCTGCCGGTTCGCCACGGCCTGGCGGGCGGTGGTGCAGCAGGGCAGGGTCGCGGCGGGGGAGTGGGTCGCCGTGCACGGCTGCGGCGGGGTCGGGCTGTCGGCGGTGATGATCGCCGCGGCCTCCGGGGCCCGCGTGGTGGCGGTGGACGTGTCGGCCGGGGCCCTGGAACTGGCCCGGACGTTCGGCGCGGCGCACTGCCTGGACGCGTCGGCCGTGCCGGACACCGCGGCGGCCGTGCGCGACCTCACCGGCGGCGGCGCCCACCTCTCCCTCGACGCCCTCGGTTCACCCGTCACCTGCGCCGCCTCCGTCGACGGGCTGCGCCGCCGCGGCCGCCACGTCCAGGTCGGCCTGCTGCCCTCGCCGGACGGCACCACAGCCGTACCGATGGCCCGTGCGATCGCCCTGGAGCTGGAACTGCTCGGCAGCCACGGCATGGCCGCCCACGCCTACCCGCCGATGCTGGAACTGGTCCGCGGCGGCGTGCTGCGCCCGGACCTGCTGGTGACGTCGGTGGTCGGGCTGGAGGAGGTGCCGGCCGCGCTGGCGGCGATGGGGGCCGCGCCCGCGCCGGGGGTGACGGTCGCCGAGCCCTGGCGCTGACACCGCCGGGAACGGCCGTGCCCCGCCCGGAGGCGGGGCACGGCACGGTGGACTCGGGGGTGCGGCGGGTCAGTCCGCCCTCCGGCCCCGGTTGCCGGGCCGGGCGGCCACCCAGGCCCGGACGGTGTCGGCGTACCAGAAGGGCTTGCCGCCCTCCACGTGGTCGGGCGGCGGCAGCAGCCCGTGTTTGCGGTAGGACCGCACGGTGTCGGGCTGCACCCGGATGTGCGCCGCGATCTCCTTGTACGACCAGAGCCTTCGGTCGGTCATGACGTGCACCTCCCCGCGCGCACCGCGGCGGCGGCCGGGGGCCGGCCGTCCGGGGGAGCCGGGTGCTGCGCTGGCGATCAACAAGCCTGTGTCCGGTCAACGACACCTCCCGGGACGGGACAGGGCCTGTGGGACGGGTGTGACGCAAGACCCGCGTAGGCGCGACATGTGTGACACGGGGGAGGTGTTTGTGACAGACCCGGCGCAAAGCCGCGCGCCCCGACGGCGGCGGGGCGCCTTGACGAGGGGCGGGGCCCTTCCCGGAGGAGAGGGGCGAGGCGCGGCGCCGGAAACCCGGTCGAGATCTGGTCCGAATGTCCGGACAAAACATTGACATGGCTTCGGGAAGAGGGCTAGAAAGCCGGGGAGAGCCGAGCACGAGGGGACCGTGATGGCGCACGACCTGATCACCGCGGGGCGGTTCGGAGTGGATCCGCACCCGCTCCGGACGGGCCTGGCCCCGTCCCGGGTCCCGTCCTTCGGCGCGTTCCCCGGCGGCTCGGCCGTCACCGCGGGGGCCGTCACGTGACCGGTACCCGTCCTCCGGCCGCCGGAGAGCCCCGCCACCCGGACGCGCCAGGCGGCGCCCGGGTCCAGATCGCCTCCGGCGCGGGAGGCCGCTTTGCTTTGGCAGGAGCGAAGTGCGAGCGACAACTCCCCGCCCGCTACGGCCCCGCGCCGGAGGTCCCCGTCCACCGATGCCGCCGGTCCGCCGGCACTCCCACATGTGTCCACTCGGAGACCCGAACGGCAGACACAGTGTCGGGCGCGCCCGCCGCCCGGGACTGGTGGGATGGATCCGTGGCCGAGACCGCGACAGCGCTGTCCGCGGTCGAGGCACATGAGCTGTACGAACGGCACGTCTCCACCCGACGCCGCCATCTGCGAAGGAGTTCCCGGCCATGACGAAGATCGTCAACCACTGGATCGGCGGCAAGACCGCCGAAGGCGCCTCGGGCACGTACGGGCCGGTGACCGACCCGGCGACCGGCGCGGTGACGACGAAGGTCGCCTTCGCCTCGGTCGACGAGGTGGACGCGGCGGTGGCCGCCGCCAAGGAGGCCTTCGCCACCTGGGGCCAGTCCTCCCTGGCCCAGCGCACCTCGATCCTGTTCCGGTTCCGTGCGCTGCTCGACGCGCACCGCGACGAGATCGCCGAGCTGATCACCGCCGAGCACGGCAAGGTGCACTCCGACGCCCTCGGCGAGGTCGCCCGCGGCCTGGAGATCGTCGACCTGGCCTGCGGCATCAACGTGCAGCTGAAGGGCGAGCTGTCCACGCAGGTGGCGAGCCGCGTCGACGTCTCCTCCCTGCGCCAGCCGCTCGGCGTCGTCGCCGGCATCACGCCGTTCAACTTCCCGGCCATGGTGCCGATGTGGATGTTCCCGGTGGCCATCGCGTGCGGCAACACGTTCGTGCTCAAGCCCTCCGAGAAGGACCCCTCCGCGTCCGTCAGGCTCGCCGAGCTGCTCGCCGAGGCGGGCCTGCCCGACGGCGTCTTCAACGTCGTCCACGGCGACAAGGTGGCCGTCGACCGCCTGCTGGAGCACCCGGACGTCAAGGCCGTCTCCTTCGTCGGCTCGACCCCCATCGCCCGCTACATCCACACCACCGCCTCGGCCAACGGCAAGCGCGTGCAGGCCCTGGGCGGTGCGAAGAACCACATGCTCGTCCTCCCGGACGCGGACCTCGACGCGGCCGCCGACGCCGCCGTCTCGGCCGCCTACGGCTCCGCCGGCGAGCGCTGCATGGCCATCTCGGCCGTCGTCGCGGTCGGCGCGATCGGCGACGAACTCGTGCAGAAGATCCGCGAGCGCGCCGAGAAGATCACGATCGGCCCCGGCAACGACCCGGCCTCCGAGATGGGCCCGCTCATCACCAAGGTCCACCGCGACAAGGTGGCCTCCTACGTCGAAGGCGCGGCGGCCGAGGGCTGCGAGGTCGTCCTGGACGGCACCGGCCACACGGTGGAGGGCTTCGAGGACGGCCACTGGATCGGCATCTCGCTGCTCGACAAGGTCCCCACGTCCGCCAAGGCCTACCAGGACGAGATCTTCGGCCCGGTCCTGTGCGTGCTGCGCGCCGAGACCTACGAGGAGGCCCTGGACCTGATCAACGCCTCGCCGTTCGGCAACGGCACCGCGATCTTCACCCGGGACGGCGGCGCGGCCCGCCGCTTCCAGCTGGAGGTCGAGGCGGGCATGGTCGGCGTGAACGTCCCGATCCCGGTCCCCGTCGGCTACCACAGCTTCGGCGGCTGGAAGGACTCGCTCTTCGGCGACCACCACATCTACGGCAACGACGGCACGCACTTCTACACCCGCGGCAAGGTCGTCACCACCCGCTGGCCCGACCCGGCCGACGCCCCCGCGGGCGTCGACCTGGGCTTCCCGCGCAATCACTGACACGGGGCGCCGGGGCCACCGGCACCGGGCACCGGGGCCGTCCGCATCGCGGACGGCCCCACTTTTTTGCCCGCCCGCCCTGCGGTTCCCGCACGCGCCGGATCCGTGGCGCAGAGGACGTTAACGCAACGTTAACGACTGAAAGACCGGCCTGTGGCTGCGGATTCCGTAGGTGAAGAGGCATTGACGTGATGGTTTCCGTCGATGTTGCATCCCTCACGTGACCGACACCCTCACCCCTGTCGAGGCCACCGTCGCGCAGGCGCCGGGTGGCCCCAAGAAGCTGAAGCGCTCCATCGGCGTGGTCGGCGGCACCCTGCTCACGCTGTCCTGCGTGACCCCGGCCTCCACCCTGTTCGTGGTGGTCCCCGACCTGTTCGGCACGCTCGGCACCGCCACCGCCCTCACCATCGCCATCGGTTCGCTGCTCTGCGTCGCGGTGGCGTTCTGCTACTCCGAGCTCGGCACCCTCATCCCGAGTGCCGGCGGGGAGTACGCGATGGTGTCGACGCTGGCCGGCCGGCTCGCGGGCTGGCTGGTCTTCGTGCTCTCCCTGCTCGTCGTGATGATCGTCCCTCCGGTCATCGCCATGGGCACGGCCGACTACCTCGCCCCGCTCGTCCACCTCGACCCGTCCTGGACGGGCGCCTCGGTGATGCTCCTGGCGACCCTGGCGGGCCTGCTCGACCTGCGGGCCAACGCCTGGATCACCGGGATCTTCCTGGTCCTGGAGGTCATCGCGGCGGCCGTGGTGGCCGTCCTCGGCTTCGCCCACGCCGAGCGCGGGCCCGGTGCCCTGGCCTCGATGGAGGTGGCCGGGCCGAGCGGCGCCCCGGACACGGTGACGGCCCTGCTCGTCGTCTCCGGGCTGGCGATCGCCCTGTTCGTCACCCAGGGCTTCTCCACCGCGGTCTACCTCTCCGAGGAACTGGAGGACCCCCGCCGCTCGGTCGCCCGCACGGTCCTGGCCACCCTGGCCATCTCCGCCGTGATCATCCTCGTCCCCGTGGCCGCCATCACGCTGGGCGCCCCGGACCTCGCCGCGCTGACGGGCGGCGACATCGGCGCCATGGTCACCGCCTGGTCCAACTCGGCCGTCGGCACGTTCGTCAGCCTCTGCGTGGCCCTGGCGATCATCAACGCCGGGATCGTGATGGTCATCCAGAACTCGCGCGTGCTGTTCGCCTCCGCCCGCGACAAGGCGTGGCCCTCCCCGGTCAACGGCCTCTTCTCCCGCCTCGGCCGCTTCGGCTCGCCCTGGGTCTCCACGCTCGCCGTCGGCGTCCCCGGCGCCGCCCTGTGCTTCGTCGACCTGGACACCCTCTACGGCGTCACCGGCGTCTCGGTGACCGGCATGTACCTCCTGGTCGCCGTCGCCGCGCTGCTCTCCCGCCGCGGCGCCCACCGGCACACCCCGGCCTGGCGCATGCCGCTGTGGCCGGCGGCCCCGCTCCTGCTGATCGTGGTCCTGGTCTACGTCCTGGTCCAGCAGGATCCGACGTACCTGCTCTGGACCGGCGGCATCACGGCGGCGGCGACCCTGTACTGGGCGCTGTACCTGCGCCCGCGCCGGGAGACGCGCTGGCTGGTGTCGGTACCGGAGGAGTGAGGGCCTGCTTTCAGGGGCGCGGGGAACTGCGCGAGCAACCCCGAAGCACCCGCACCCGGCAGATAACAGCACCTCCCGAGCTCCAAGCCGTACACCACCCGCAGTACGCGAAAACCCGGTGTACACCCCTGGGAGGCCCCGTACTTCGGCCTCCGGTCGACAACTCGCCGACAGGTTCACCCCGTACCGTTGACGCATGGATCTTCGACTGCCCGACCTGCGCGGGCTGCTCCGGCGGCCCCGAAGGCTGCTCGCCGCCGGGGCCGCCGTCGTCGTCCTCGCGGGCGCGGGCACGTGGACGGCCGTCGGGAACGACGACGAGCCCGCCGTCCACCGCGAAGACCGGACCCTGGCCACCGGCGCCGGCATCCGCATCGACACCTCCTACTTCACCGCCCCCGGGGAGGGCCGCCGCCCCGCCGTCCTGCTCGGGCACGGCTTCGGCGGCAGCAAGAACGACGTCCGGCAGCAGGCCGAGGATCTTGCCCGGGACGGCTACGCGGTCCTGACCTGGTCGGCCCGCGGCTTCGGGAAGTCGACGGGGAAGATCGGCCTGAACGACCCGCGGGGCGAGGTCGCCGACGTCTCGCGGCTCATCGACTGGCTCGCGACCCAGCCCCAGGTGGAGCTCGACGCGAAGGGCGACCCCAGGGTCGGCATGGCCGGCGCCTCCTACGGCGGTGCGATCGCCCTGCTCGCCGCGGGCCACGACGACCGCGTGGACGCCGTCGCCCCGGCCATCACCTACTGGAACCTGGCCGACGCCCTCTTCCCGAACGGCGTGTTCAAGAAGCTGTGGGCGGGCATCTTCGTCAACTCCGGCGGCGGCTGCGCGCAGTTCACACCCGAGCTGTGCCGGATGTACGAGCGGGTCGCCGAGTCGGGCGAGCCGGACGCGAAGGCGCGCGAGCTGCTCCAGGAGCGTTCGCCGTCCGCCGTCGGCAAGGACATCGAGGTGCCGACGCTGCTGATCCAGGGCCAGTCCGACTCCCTCTTCCCGCTCGGCCAGGCCGACGAGGCCGCGAGGACGATCCGCGCCAACGGCGCCCCCGTCGGCGTCGACTGGATCGCCGGCGGCCACGACGGCGGCGACATGGAGACCGGCCGGGTCCAGGACCGCGTGGCCTCCTGGTTCGACCACTACCTGAAGGGCGACGAGGGCACCGCCACCGGCCCCGCCTTCCGCGTCACCCGCACCCTCGGCACCGGATCCGGCGACGGCGAACCCCGCCTGGCCGGGGTGACCTCCGAGCGCTACCCCGGCCTGGAGAGCGGACGGCGTTCCGTCGCCCTGGCCGGGCGCGAGCAGAGCTTCGCCAACCCGCCCGGCGCCAGCCCGCCGGGCGTCTCCGCCCTGCCCGGACTCGGGGGAGCGGGCGGTCTGAGCCGGCTCTCCACGCTCGGCATCGGCGTCTCCCTGGACTTCCCCGGCCAGTTCGCCGCGTTCGAGTCCGCGCCGCAGCGCGAGGACCTCCAGATCACCGGCTCGCCCACGGTCACCGTCCACGTGCGTTCCACCAGCGACGACGTCGTGCTCTTCGCCAAGCTCTACGACGTCGGCCCGGGCCGCACCCAGCCCGTTCTGCCGTCCCAGCTCGTCACGCCCGTCCGGGTCGAGGGAGCCAGGGAGGGCAAGGACGTCCGCATCACCCTCCCGGCGATCGACCACGAGATCGACGACGGCCACCGCCTGCGGCTGGTCCTCGCCTCCACCGACCTCGGCTACGCCTCCCCGACGGCCCCGGCGACCCACACGGTCTCCCTCGAGGGCGACCTGGCGGTGCCCTCCGCGCTCGGGCAGCGCGACTCCGGGGCCGGGCTGCCCGCCTGGGTGTGGTGGCTGCCGCTCGCGGGCGCCGCGATCGCCCTGGCCCTGATCGTCACGGGCCGCCGCCGCACGGCCGCCCCCGCCCCGCCGGACCCCGCCCTCGCCGAGGTCCCTCTCCAGATCACCGGCCTCACCAAGCGCTACGCGAAGTCCTCCGACCGGTACGCCGTCAGGGACCTCTCCTTCCGCGTGGAGAAGGGCGAGGTCCTCGGCCTCCTCGGCCCCAACGGCGCCGGGAAGACCACCACCCTGCGCATGCTGATGGGCCTGATCAAGCCCGACGGCGGCGAGATCCGCGTCTTCGGCCACGCCATCGCCCCGGGCGCCCCGGTCCTCTCCCGGGTCGGCGCCTTCGTCGAGGGGGCGGGCTTCCTGCCGCACCTGTCCGGCCGGGAGAACCTGGAGCTGTACTGGCGCGCCACCGGCCGCCCCACCGGGGACGCGCACCTGGAGGAGGCCCTGGAGATCGCGGGTCTGGGCGACGCCCTCGCCCGGGCGGTACGCACCTACTCCCAGGGCATGCGCCAGCGCCTGGCCATCGCCCAGGCCATGCTGGGCCTGCCCGACCTGCTCATCCTCGACGAGCCCACCAACGGCCTCGACCCGCCCCAGATCCGCGAGATGCGCGAGGTGATGATCCGCTACGCCGCCGCCGGCCGCACGGTCATCGTCTCCAGCCACCTCCTCGCGGAGGTCGAGCAGACCTGCACCCACCTGGTCGTGATGGACCACGGGCAGCTGGTCCAGGCGGGCCCGGTCGCGGACATCACCGGCTCCGGCGACACGCTCCTCGTCGGCACGGCCACGCCCGTGGACGAGCCGCTGCGGGAGAAGGTCACCGCCCTGCCGGGCATCGCCTCGGCGGTGCGCACCGACGACGGGCTGCTGGTCCGGCTCGGCCCCGAGGGGAGCCCGCAGCGCCTGGTCGCCGACCTCGTGCGGCTGGACGTGCCGGTCACCTCGGTCGGCCCGTACCGCCGCCTGGAGGACGCCTTCCTCACCCTGATCGGAGCCGAAGCATGAGCCAGCTCGCCGAGCCACCGACCGAGGTCGCCGACGGCTACCGCGCGGGCCGCACCCTGCCCTTCCGCGTGGAGCTGGTCCGGCAGCTGAAGCGGCGCCGCACGATGGTCATGGGCGGCGTCCTGTTCGCCCTGCCGGTCATCCTGCTCATCGCCTTCCAGGTCGGCGGCGACCCCGGCGGCACCAACGACCGCGTCAACCTCATGGACACCGCCACCGCGTCCGGCGCCAACTTCGCGGCCGTCAACCTGTTCGCCGCCGCCGGGCTCCTGCTCGTCATCCCCGTCGCCCTCTTCTGCGGCGACACCGTGGCCTCCGAGGCGAGCTGGTCCTCCCTGCGCTACCTGCTGGCGGCGCCCGTGCCCCGGGCCCGGCTGCTGTGGTCCAAGCTCGCCGTCGGACTCACCCTGAGCCTCGCGGCGCTGCTGCTGCTCCCGGTGGTCGCCCTGATCGCCGGCACGGCCGCGTACGGCTGGGGCCCGCTCCAGTTGCCCACCGGCGGCGCGCTGCCCACCGGCACGGCGGCCCAGCGCCTGCTGATCGTCGTGGCGTACCTCATGGTGTCCCAACTGGTCACCGCCGCCCTGGCGTTCTGGCTGTCGACCCGGACGGACGCCCCGCTCGGCGCCGTCGGCGGCGCGGTGTTCCTCACCATCATCGGCAGCGTCCTGGACGAGGTGACCGCCCTCGGCGACTGGCGCCACTTCCTGCCCGCGCACTGGCAGTACGCCTGGCTCGACGCGGTCCGGCCCCGGCTGGAGTGGTCCGACATGATCCAGGGCACGTCGATCTCCGTGACCTACGCGCTGGTGCTGTTCGCCCTGGCCTTCCGCGGTTTCGCCCGCAAGGACGTCGTGTCCTAGGTCGACGGAGGGTCACCCACCGGTCTCGAAGGCCGCTCCCCGTGGCCGCTTCGAGACGATTCCGCAACACCCCGTACC
This sequence comes from Streptomyces sp. NPDC053665, assembly GCF_055585285.1. Lineage (NCBI taxonomy): Bacteria > Bacillati > Actinomycetota > Actinomycetes > Kitasatosporales > Streptomycetaceae > Streptomyces > Streptomyces sp. NPDC053665. Next base: position 894,403 of record NZ_JBVJKK010000002.1, on the reverse strand, counting down.
GCACGTTCCGCCCTCCTGCCCCGTCACAGTCGCAAGAAGCCGACGGCAACGGACCCAGGGGGTACGGACGATGGAGCGGTACCGGACACGCACACTGCTGCTCGCGTGCACGGCGGCGGGCGGACTGCTGCTCACCGCGTGCGGCGGGGGAGGGGCCGGCGAGAGCGGCAAGAGCGCCGACCGCGACCTCTCCGGCCTGCCCGCGCCCGCCCCCACCCGGGGCGCCGCCCCATACGACGATCGCCGTGAGGACCCCGGCCACCTCTCCACCTTCGCCCTCGACGTCGACACCGCCTCCTACGACCACGCCCGCCGCGCCCTGGCCGACGGCCGGCTGCCCGACCCCTCGACCGTCCGCCCCGAGGAGTTCGTCAACAGCTTCCGCCAGGACTACGAACGCCCCGACGGCGACGGCTTCTCGGTGACCGTCGACGGCGCCCGCACCGGGGACGGGGACTGGTCCCTGGTCCGCGTCGGCCTCGCCACCCGCCCCGCCGGGCACACCGGCGCCCGGCCGCCCGCCGCCCTCACCTTCGTCGTCGACGTCTCCGGTTCCATGGCCGAGCCGGGCCGCCTCGACCTCGCGAGGAAGTCCCTCGCCGTGATGACGGGCCGGCTGCGCGACGAGGACTCCGTCGCCCTGGTCACCTTCAGCGACGAGGCCGAGACCGTCCTGCCCATGACCCGCCTCGGCGGCAACCGCGACCGGATCCTCGACGCCGTCGACGAGTTGGAGGTCCAGGACTCCACCAACCTCGGCGCCGGCGTCGAGAAGGGCTACAAGACCGCCGTGGAGGGCCTGCGCCGGGGCGCCACCAACCGGGTCGTCCTGGTCTCCGACGCCCTGGCCAACACCGGCGACACCGACGCCGACACGATCCTGGAGAAGATCGCCGGGGAGCGCCGCGAGCACGGCATCACCCTCTTCGGCGTCGGCGTCGGCAGCGACTACGGCGACGCCCTCATGGAACGCCTGGCCGACCGGGGCGACGGCCACACCGCCTACGTCTCCGACGAGGCCGGGGCCCGCGAGGTGTTCGGCGAGCACCTCCCGCGCACCATCGAGCTCACCGCGCGCGACGCCAAGGCCCAGGTCGCCTTCGACCCGGCCACCGTCGAGGAGTTCCGGCTGATCGGCTACGACAACCGCCGCGTCGCCGACGAGGACTTCCGCGACGACCGCGTCGACGGCGGCGAGGTGGGCCCCGGCCACACCGTCACCGCCCTGTACGCCGTGCGCACCCGGCCCGGCGCCCACGGGCACCTCGCCACCGCCACCGTCCGCTGGCTCGACCCGAACACCCGCGACCCGCACGAGGAGACCGGCGACCTGGAGACCGACGCCCTCGGCGACTCCGTCTGGAGCGCCGGCCGCGGCCTGCGGACCACCGCCACGGCCGCCTACTTCGCCGACGCCCTGCGCCACGGCGAGCACCCCGTGCCGGGCGCCCCGCGGATCGATCAACTCGTGGGACGGGCGGACGACTTGGCGGACCGGTCCGAGGACGCCGAGCTGCGCCGCCTGGCCGAGGCGATCCGCACCGCGCACCGCCTGATGTGACCCCCGCCCCATTGACCCCTGGCTACGCATGGGTAAGTTGACTCCGGAGTAAGTAAGTACGGCAGCACGTCAGCCTCATCCGCGACCGGGAGCCGTCATGGGCGTACGCAAGGATCTGCAACGGGCGAAGCACCGCACCGACCTGGCGGTCAGGGCCGAGACCGTCCGGGACGAGCGGGGCGTCGTCCGCGAGGCCCGCACGGCCCCCCTCGCGCCCCGCCCGACGACCGGCAGCACCGCGGACATACCCTTCACCAACGCGGCCGAGGACCCCGACGCCGTGGTGCTGCGCCGCGAACGGCACGGCACCTGGCAGCCCGTCACGGCGGCGGCCTTCGCCCACGAGGTCACCGCCGTGGCCAAGGGCCTGATCGCGGCCGGTCTCGAACCGGGCGGCCGCGTCGCGATCATGTCCCGCACCCGCTACGAGTGGACGGTCCTGGACTTCGCCGTCTGGTCCGCCGGCGGCCAGAGCGTCCCCGTCTACGCCACCTCCTCCGCCGACCAGGTCGAATGGATCGTCCGCGACTCGGGCGCCCGGTACGTCGTCGCCGAGACGGCCGCGAACGCCGGGACGGTCCGCGCGGGCACCGCCTCCCACGCCGAACCGCCCCGCGTCTGGCACCTGGACGGCGGCGCCCTCGACGACCTCACCGCCCTCGGCCGGGACGTCCCCGACGAGGAGGTCACCAAGCGCCGCACCGCCCTGACCCCCGGCACCACGGCGACCCTCTGTTACACCTCCGGCACCACCGGACGCCCCAAGGGCTGCGTCCTCACCCACGCCAACCTGCACGCCGAGGCCGCCAACACCGTCGAGCTGCTGCACCCGCTGTTCAAGGCGGTCACCGGCGAGGCCGCCTCCACCCTGCTGTTCCTGCCCCTCGCGCACATCCTCGGCCGCACCCTCCAGATCGCCTGCCTGATGGCCCGCATCGAGACCGGCCACTGCCCCGGCATCAAGCCCGACGAACTGCGCCCGGCCCTCAGGTCGTTCCGCCCGACCTTCCTGGTCGGCGTGCCCTACCTCTTCGAGAAGATCCACGACACCGGCCGCGCCACCGCCGAGAAACTCGGCCGCGGCGCCTCCTTCGACCGCGCGCACCGCATCGCCGTCCGCTTCGGCGAGGCCCACATGAACCGGTTCCTGGGCCGCGGCAAGGGCCCCGGCCCGGGCCTGCGCGCCGCCCACGCCCTGTACGACCTGCTGGTCTACCGCCGCATCCGCAAGGAACTCGGCGGCCGCCTGCGCTACGCCATCAGCGGCGGCAGCCCCCTGGACCGCGAACTCAACCTGTTCTTCTACGCGGCCGGCATCCTGATCTACGAGGGCTACGGCCTCACCGAGACCACCGCCGCCGCCACCGTCGTCCCGCCCCTGGATCCCCGCCCCGGCACGGTCGGCCTGCCGGTGCCCGGCACCGCCGTCCGCATCGCCGGCGACGGCGAGGTCCTCATCAAGGGCGGCATCGTCTTCGGCGCCTACTGGAACAACCCCGCCGCGACCGCCGAGGCGCTGGACGACGGCTGGTTCGCCACCGGCGACCTCGGCTCCCTCGACGAGGACGGCTACCTCACCATCACCGGCCGCAAGAAGGACATCCTCGTCACCACCGGCGGCAAGAACGTCTCCCCGGCCGTCCTGGAGGACCGCCTGCGCAGCCGCCCGCCCGTCGGCCAGTGCCTCGTCGTCGGCGACGGGCGCCCCTTCGTCGCCGCCCTGATCACGCTCGACCCCGAGGCACTCGCCCACTGGCTCGCGGTGCGCCGACTGCCCGCGGACACCCCGCTGTCCGAGCTGATCCACGACGAACGGCTGCGCGCCGACGTCCAAAGGGCCGTCGACCACGCCAACGAGGCCGTCTCACGCGCCGAGTCGATCCGCGCCTTCGCCCTGGTCGAGGGCGAGTTCACCGAGGAGAACGGGCTGCTCACCCCGTCCCTGAAGGTCAAGCGACCGGCGGCGACGGCCGCGTACGCGGAGCAGATCGAGGCGCTGTACGCGCGCCGGGCCTGACGCACCGGAGCACCCGCACACAAGAAGGCGGGCCGCCGGGCAGCAGCCCGACGGCCCGCCTCGGCGGAGCCGGAACGTCACTCGCCGTTGGCCGACAGGATCGACACGTCCTCCAGCAGGTGCGCCAGCGCACCGTCGCGCTTGGCGTTGGTGCTGTTCTCCGCACACTGCTGCTGCTGGTGGTCCGACAGGATCGGGATGTCCTGGATCGGGATGCCGATGAGCGCGCCGACCCCGATGGGCAGGTCGTTCACCGCGATGCACGGCTTGTTGAACGAGCCCTGGATCAGCGCCATCTGGGGGCTCATGTTGCCGTACGTCGAGGAGTTGCCGAAGCTCTGCATCGCCCCGTTGCCGTTCACGGCCGTGGGGCCGCTGTCGTCGCCGATCGCCAGGGCCTGCGGGGCCGCGGCGGCGGAGGCTCCCATGACGGAAGCGGCGATCGCCGCGGTGGCAATAACCTTCTTGATCACTGACCAGTCCTTTCTGAGGAAACCCCGTCCTACGGAGCGTTCTGGTCAACTGCGCGAGCGGTGCATGGTTTCTCCTCGTCACCCTGTCGGCCCACGCGAGGACAGTTTGTGTGTTCTTCGCCCCCGGCTGATTATCAGGAGTTTCGGGCGCTGCGGGCCAACCGGGTGAACACCCGCAACCAATCATCCGGAGCCCTGTTGATGAGGCCGTAGGACATGCGTCGCTACGAGGAAAGGAACGCGAAGTGCTCAAGAAGGCAATGGTCGCCGCGGCGGCCGCCGCCAGTGTCATCGGAATGTCGGTGGCGGCAGCTCCCCAGGCTCTTGCCGTCGGGGACGACTCGGGGCCGTCCGTCGCCAACGGCAACGGCGCCTCGTCGTCGTTCGGCAACTCGGCGACCAAGGGCGACATGAGCCCCCAGCTCTCGCTGGTCGACGGGACGCTCAACAAGCCCTGTGTCGCTGTTCAGGACCTCGACGTCGGCGTCGCACTTCTCATCGGCGTGGTTGTCCAGGACATCCCGATCCTGTCGGACCACGTCCAGCAGCAGTGCGCGGACAACTCCACGAACAGCAAGCGGGACGGCGCGCTCAACCACATCCTGGAGGACCTGTCGGTCCTCTCGGCGAACGGCGACTGAGCAAGTACCGCACGCGAGCTTGGGCGGCCCACCGGAGATCCGGGGGGCCGCCCGGCCGTATCCGCATCTTTTCCTGCGGCATTCGAGTGAATTACCCGGCGCGATACGTTGCTCAGTTTCCCCGGGCGTCAATTCCTCGTTTGCAGGCTGCAGGTCATGGTGCGAGCCGTACAAGCTGTGCTCGCTCGGTTTCGGCCGTCAAAGGGGCATGACCGCAGAGAAGGGAAGTCTCATGAAGAAGAGCGCTGCTGTCGTCGCGGGCGCGATCATGGCGCTGGGCATGGCCACCCCGGCCATGGCGGACGCGGGCGCCCAGGGTGCCGCCGTCGGTTCCCCCGGTGTGCTGTCCGGCAACGTGATCCAGGTCCCCGTGCACATCCCGATCAACCTGTGCGGCAACACCGTGAACATCATCGCCCTGCTGAACCCGGCGTTCGGCAACGCGTGCGTGAACGACTGACGCGGTAACGCACCTGCAGCACCGGCTGCGACCTGGCCGGCCCCGGGACATCACCTTCCGTTCCGGGGCCGGCTTTTCCCACTTCCCCGAGCTCCCACGAGCTTTCACGAGCTTCCATGAGCGGAAGGACCAAGAGATTGCGACAGACCCTGAACAGGGGCATGGTCGCGGCGGCGGCTGCGACGGGCATCCTCACCCTGTGCGGCGGCGCCGCGCTCGCCGACACGTCGGCCGACGGAGTGACCGCGGGCTCGCCGGGCGCCGTGTCCGGCAACAACGTCCAGGTCCCGGTCGAGGTGCCGGTGAACGCCTGCGGCAACACCGTCGACGTGGCCGCCGCGCTCAACCCCGCCTTCGGCAACTCCTGCGCCACCGACTCGGACGGCGGTGAGGGCCGCCACGCGCACGAGCGGCACGACTCCTCCGGCTCCTCCGCGCACGAGGACGACGACACGTCCCGCGGTCACACCGAGGACGCACCGTCCGGCGGCGGGTACGGCGACGAGGAGTACGGCGACGGCGGGTACGGGGAGGACGACGGCGGGTACGGCTACGGCGACACCCCTCCCACCAAGCCCCCGCAGTCCCCGCCGGTCACGCCCCCGCACACCCCTCCGCCGACCACGCCGCCGCACACGCCCCCGCCGGGCGGCCACGAGTCGACGCCCCCGGCGACGCCCCCGGACGGTCGCCACACGCCCCCCGGCACGCCCGAGCAGCCGCCCAGCCTCCCCGAGACCGGCGCCGAGGCCGTCTACGGAGCGGGCGCAGCCGGTGCCGTGATGGTCGCGGGCGGCGTCGTGCTCTACCGCCGCGGCCGGGCCGCCTCCCACCGCTGACACGACGGGTGCCGGACGCAAACGCGCCCGGCACCCGTTCGTCGTCCGTGGGGTCAGCAGTCGGCCGGGTAGAAGAACCCGAGCAGCGGGATGCCCAGCAGGAGCAGACCCAGACTGTCGTGCTCGTTGCACTCACGGGAGTCGGACGAGCTCGACGCGGAGTCGAGTCGCGGGAGGAAGTCCGTGTCGGCGGCGGACGCCGTGCCGCCGAGGACGGAGACGCTCAGGGCGAGGCTGGTGAGCACCGTGGCGGTGCGCTTCATGTGAGTCATGAGCACAAGTTAGACATTTACCCATGAAAGTCACGTACTTCTATCGAGCCAGGCGGGTGAGGCCTCCCGGGGGCGCAGGGCTCGGGCGCCGCAGCACCCGGCCGGCCGCGTGCCGGGTCCACAGACGCCACATGGCCCGCCCCGGCGCCCGGTCGTCCGGTGCGTGCCAGGCCAGCTCGCGTCCCGCCGGCGCCGGACGCAGCGCGCTCCACGGCGCGTAGTTCTCCACCACGAACGCCCGCCCCGGCCGCGGCGCCCCCTCCGGCAGCGGACGGTGCGTCAGGTCCAGGTGCAGCGCCCGGACGACGTCCAGGCCCGCCGAATCGGTGAACAGGCGGAACTGCGCCCCGGGACGCGGGTTGAAGTCCAGCAGGTGGTAGCGGCCCGTCGCGCCGCAGCGGCGGAAGTCCAGGTCGAGGATGCCGCGGTAGCCCAGGGCCCGCGTGATCCGCTCGGCGAGCGCCCCGACCTCCGGGTTGGCCGTCCAGCGGCCCACCGACGTCAGGCCCGCCCCGCGCGGCCGCGCCCGCTGCTTGCGGCCGGTGCCGCCGGCCCGTACGGTCCCGGAACGGTCGGCGTACCCGTGGACGAACCAGTCCCGGTCCCGCCCCGGCGGCAGGAACGCCTGAAGCAGCAGCGGGCTGCCCGCCTCCTGCGAGCGCGCGTACAGCTCCCGGGCCTGCCGCGAGGAGTGCACCAGCACCGTGCTGCGCAGCCCGGACCCCGGCGGCAGCAGCCAGGGCCGGCTCCACTTCGCCACCACCGGCAGCCCCAGGCGCGCGACGGCCGTGACGGCCTCGGCCGGGCTGTCCGGGGCGATCGTCTCCGGGTGCGCGACGTCCAGGGCGGCGCACGTCCGGGCCAGCTCCGCCTTGTCGGCGACGCGCTCGCAGAGCGTGCCCGGCAGGGACGGCAGCAGGTAGCCGGACCCCAGTTCCTCACGCGTCCGGCCCACCGCGAGGGCACTGGCGTCGTCCATCGGCACGAGCACCGCCGGACGCCCGACCCGGGCCGCCACCGCCCGCAGCACCCGCGCGACCTCCGCCGGGTCCGCCCCGGGCGGCGGGGGCGTGTGCACCCCGCGGACGAAGCAGGAGCGGCGCACCGGGCTGCCCGCGCAGTCGGCGACCACGTGGACGTCCACCCCGGCCCTGCCCAGGGACCGGACCGCGCCGAGGGTCCCGTGGTGAAAGGGGTTCCGGTCGATCCGCAGCACCACTGCGGGGACGCGAACATCGAGCAGCGACACGAACTCATTCCTTCGAACTGGGTCACCGGTGCGGACGAGGGGGCCACTCGAAAGCCTCACCGGCGGTGGCATGAATGTCTTTCATATGACTGAGTGTCAGTAAGCGGAGACGAGCGAAAGGGGCGCCCATGGCCACACGGCAGCGACGCGCACGGTCCCGGCGGCTGGCATTCGTCGCGGCGGCGGTGGCCGCGACAGCGGTCCTGGCGTCCGGCCAGACGATCGCCGCGGGCGTGGGAACGGCACGGACCGACGAACCGGCACCGCCATCGGCGGCGGCCACCCCGGCGGCCCCCACCCCCACCGCGTCCACCCCACCCGCGCGCACCACCCCGGCCATCGGCGCCTACCTCGACTACGGCCCCCGCGGCGTGGCCCGGATGGCGCAGCTGAGCACCTGGCTCGGCGGCGCCGACCTGCGCGTCGGGCACACCTACCTGCCCGGCGACCGCTGGAGCAACATCGAGGGCCGCCCCGGCTTCCTCGACGTGTGGGCCAACTGGCGCCGCGAGCGGGCCGACCGGCTGCTCGTCCTCAACGTGCCGATGATGGAGCGCAACGAGGAGGGCGTGTCCGACCGCGAGGTGCGCCGGCTGCTGCGCGAGGCGGCGGCCGGCCGGTTCGACCACCACTTCCGCGCACTCGGCGAGCGGCTGGTCGAGCTGGGCGTGCCGGACACCGTCCTGGTCCTCGGCTGGGAGATGAACGGCATCACCTACACCCACCGCTGCGGGCCCGACCCCGAAGCGTGGAAGCAGTACTGGAACCGGATCGTCACCACCATGCGCGCGGTGCCGGGCCAGAAGTTCCGGTTCGACTTCACCCCGAGCCGCGGCCGCGACGCGGTGCCCTGGACGGAGTGCTACCCGGGCGACGACACCGTCGACATCATCGGCCTGGACGCCTACGACCAGCCGCGGGGCATGGCCTTCGAGGAGCAGGTGTCGGAGCCGTACGGGCTCCAGCACCACGTGGACTTCGCCAAGGCGCACGGCAAGGCCATCTCGTTCCCCGAGTGGGGACTGTTCCGCAACGGCGACAACCCCGAGTACATGAAGCGCATGCTCGCCTGGATGGACGAGCACAAGCCGCTCTACCAGACGCTCACGGACTACTGCCCGCACGGCGTCTGGCAGTGCGGGGCCAATCCCCGGGCGTCGGAGGTCTACCGGTCGTTCCTCTTCGGCCGCAAGGACCCGGAGCCGGCCCCCGCCACGCCCACCGCACCCCCCACGCCCACCGAGCCGGCCCAGACCCCGGCCCCGACGCCCACACCCCAGCCGAGCACGCCGCGGCCGCAGGACTGCTCGCCGCTGAACCTCGGCGACTGGGTGGAGTACTGGATCGGCGGGAAGCTCTGCCTGCGCCTCGACTGGATGCCGCGCACCACGCGCTAGCCCGGGAGGGGACGTGCGTGCCGCGGCGGCGGGCCCGGTCAGGGCCGGCCGCCGCGGTCGCGTTCGCGCGGTCCGCGCAGCAGCTCCTTGCCGTGCCGGCGGGCCGTCGCGTCGCACAGGGCGGCGGCCAGCAGCGGCGCCGTGTGCCGGCGGGCCAGCAGCAGCCGCTGGTTGACCACCGCCCGGGGACGCCAGTGGTGCTTGTAGGGCTCGTTGCCGCGCAGCAGGCTGAGCGTGCCCGGGACGCCGTCCTTGACGTGCGTGGCCGTCGAGTCCAGCAGCATCGCCGCCACGTCCGCCTTGCGCTCGCGCAGCACCGGGTGTGCGCCGTACAGGTAGCCGCCCGCGAGGCGGGGCGAGAGCAGGGTGACGTCGACCGCCACGACCTCGTCGTCGAGCCGGAACTCGGTCACCACCGCGTCCCCGGAGCACACCATCGCGCCGACCGCCCGCACCAGGTGCTCGCGGAACCTGGGCCGCAGATGCTCCGACGTCACCTTCCGCCCCTGCCACTGCAGCCGGTGCAGCTCCAGCAGCCGCACCAGCGCGGCCTCGACCCCGCCGGGGGCGACGACATGGCGCTGGACACCGAGCGCGTCCAGTTTGCGCAGCTTGGCGCGCAGCCGCTGCTGGGTCCTGGACGGCAGCCGGGCGATCAGCTCGCTCATGGGCGCGGCCGGCAGTTCCAGGCACACCGAGTCGTCCACCCGCCGCCGGGGCCCGGGCCACTGCTCGTAGAGCCGCTCGGCCGCGCCGCCCGGCCGGACCTCGCGCAGGTCGATCAGCGCCCCGCGGGCCACGTCCGACAGCGCGCCGGACAGCACGGCCAGCGGCTCGTCGCCGTGCTCGTCGGCCAGCAGCACGTCCCCGTAGTCGGAGACCGCCCCGCCCAGCGGCACCAGCGCGGGCAGCGGACGCCGTACGCGCATGAGCGGGGCCGCCGCGGCCAGTTCGCCGCCCGCGGCGCGCACCAGCACCAGTCGCAGCCGGGCGTGCTGCCCGTAGGACCGCCACCACGAGTGCAGCCAGGCGTGGCTCTGGAACGGGGTGGCGCAGGCGCAGTGCCGGTGCAGCCGGTTCCAGTCGTCGGCCAGCCCCGCGAAGTCCCGCTCGTCGGTGACCAGTTCGGCGCGGTACGTCACAGTTGCCGCTGCGCGTCGGCGGCGAAGGCCGGGCCGGGCACGGAGGCCGGGCGGCCGGGGCGCCCGGTGACCCGCCGCGGCCGGACCAGCAGTGCCAGCCCGCCCAGCAGCCCGCCCGCGCTCGCCCCGACCAGGCCGGTCACCCCGGCGGACGCCGAGGACGGTTCGTCCGGGCTCACCGCGCGGGCGAACTGCCGCAGCTCGACGTGGGTGGACGGCTCGGCGTCCTCGGCGTGCCGGGTCAGCGCCCGGGCCACGGCGTTGGCCATGTCGGCGGCCTGTTCCGGGCGCTCCGAGGTCGCCGTGACCGCCACCATCGGCGCGTCCGGCGAGGTCGCGGTCCGGACACCGCCCCGCAGGGTCTCCACGGGGACACCCGCCCACACCTGCGCGTCCCCGAGCACCGCGAGCTGGGTGGCCACCCGGCCGTAGGCCTGGGCGAAGCCGAGGGCGGTGGAGGTGTCGGACTTCGCCGTCGGCACGGCCACGACGTAGCTGGTCGCCGTGTACTCGGGGGTCCGGACCAGTCCGTAGGCACCCCCGAGCAGACCGCCTGCCACGGCCCCGGCCGCGAGCAGGGACCAGGGGGGCAGGGTCCGGGTGAGGGCGGAGGCCTGGCGGTGCTGCCGTGCGGGGGTGTCGGTCATGAGGTGCGGGCTTCCTGGGACGGGGCGGGCAGGGGACGGGCGACCGCGGCGGCGTAGACGTCCATGAGCCGGGCGGCGCTGCGGGTGATGCAGTAGTGGCGGGCGGCCTCGGGCACCGAGCGCGGCCCGGGCCCCTGCCGGCGTACGTCCGCCAGGGCCCGGGCGTACGCGTCCGGGCCGCCGGTGACGTGCCGGGCGGTGGGCGCGGCGGACGCGGGCAGGTCCTGCAGAGCCGGGCAGGAGGCGTAGAGCACCGGCAGCCCGGCCGCCAGCGCCTCCACGACGGCCAGGCCGAACGCCTCCTCCGGGGACGGGGAGGCCAGGACGTCCATCGCGGAGGTCAGCGACGGCAGGTCGGGGCCGGGCGTGCCGTCGGGGACGTAGGGGCGTTCGCCGGTGAACAGCACCCGGTCGGCGACCCCGGCCGCCCGGGCGGTGCGGCGCAGCACGTCCTCCTCGGGGCCGGCGCCGACCAGCAGCAGCCGGTGGTCGGCGGGCAGGTGGGCCAGCGCCCGGATCAGCGTCCCGAAGCGCTTGCCGGGGGCGAGGCGGCCGACCGCGCCGACGACGTACGCGTCGTCCGGCAGGCCCAGCCGGCGGCGGGTCTCGGCGCGGCGGGCCGGGTCGTAGCGGAAGCGGGCCACGTCGATGCCGTTGGGCACCACCTCGATGCGCGGGCCGGGCACGCCCCAGCGCTCCAGGCGCTCGGCGACCGTGGGGGACACGGCGACCGTGGTGCGGCCGAGCCGCTCGCCCGCCAGATACAGGGCACGCACCCCGGCGTTCAGGGGCCGCCCCTCCATCTGCGAGTCGCCCAGGGAGTGCTCGGTGGCGACGACCGCCCGGACGCCCGCCAGGCGCGCGGCGATCCGGCCGTACAGGCACGCGCGGTACAGGTGGGTGTGCACGAGCTGGTAACCGCCGCGGCGGATGAGACGCACCAGCCGGGGCAGGGCCGCCAGGTCGCGGTTGCCCGCCATGCCGAGGTGGTGCACCCGCACCCCGTCGGCGGCGAGCCCGGCCGCGACCGCGCCCGGGTTGGTCAGCGTCACCACGTCGCAGTCGACGGGCAGGTGCCGCAGCAGCAGCCGCAACTGCTGCTCGGCACCGCCCACGCCGAGGCCGGTGATGATGTGCAGGGCCTTCACCGCGGCTCCTGGACGGCTCGGCGGCGCAGCCGGTGCAGCCGGTACTTCAGGAACAGCCGTACGCCGGTGTCGTTCTGGCCGATGTGCACCCGGGGCAGGGCGTGCGGGCCGCCGAGGGGGCCGGGGTCGATCGCGCAGCCGTAGCTGTAGCCCGCCGCCCGCACGGCCTCGACGGCCCGGGCGTCGAGCGTGCCGTACGGGTAGCAGAAGCCGGCGGGCGCGGTGCCGGTCAGCTCCGCGAGCACGGTCCTGCTGCCCTCGGTCTCCGACGTCAGCGTGGCGTCGTCGGCCTTGGTCAGGTCGACGTGGGTCAGCCCGTGCGAGCCGATCTCGACGCCCTCGGCCGCGGCCTGCCGGACGCCCTCCGCGGTCAGCAGCCGCTTGCGCGGGCCCAGCGGGTCCCAGGCGTTGTCGCCGCCGAGCCGGCCCGGCAGCACGAACAGGGTGGCGCCGCAGTCGTGCCGGCGCAGGACGGGCAGGGCCTCGGTGACGAAGTCGGCGTACCCGTCGTCGAAGGTGAGCCCGACCAGGCCGTGGCCGGCGCCCCGGGCCCGGGCGGCCAGCAGGTCCGCCATGGACACCCCGCGCAGACCGCGCCGCCGCAGCCAGTGCAACTGGCGGTCGAGCCGCTCGGGCGAGACCGTCACGCGGTACGGGTCGTCCGTGGGGTCGCCGACGGAGTGGTACATCGCCACGAACAGGGCCGGGCCGGGTGCGGCGCCGGTTCCGGGTGCGGAGTCGGTTGCGGCGCCGGCCCCGGCGTCGGGGGAGTCAACGGGTGCGGCCATGAGGGAGCCTTCGTGAGACGGAACGGAGGGACTGCAGCGCGGTGACGCAGCCCTGGTCGCCCAGGGCGCGGCCGAGCGGGAGGAAGACGAGGGCGACGGTGACGGCACCGGCGGCGAGACCGGGCACGGGCGAGCCGGGCCGACCGGCCGCCCAGGCACCGGCGAGAGCTGCGGGCAGCGCCGCGCCCACCGACCGGGCCAGTGCGGACCGGACCCGCCTGGTGCGGACCGGGACGCCGCGCGTGGCCAGTCCGGCGAGCAGCAGCACGGCCGTGACGGTGATGCCGGCGGCGTTGGCGGCGGCGATCCCGCGCACGCCCCACGGCCCCACCGTCCACACGCCCGCGACGGCCGTGACGGCGAGGCCCGCGGCCATCGCGCCGAGCGGGAACCAGGTGACCCGCCCGGCCGAGAAGTAGGAGCGGATCAGGGCGCCGACCAGGGTGTGCGCGAGGAGGCCGAGGGCGTAGACGCGCATCACCTCGACCGTCGCCGCGGTGTCCCGGGCGGTGAACGCGCCGCGCTGGAGCAGCAGTTCGACGATCTGCGGGGCGCAGGCCACCACCACCGCCCCGCCGGCCAGCACCATCGAGGCGGCCAGCGCGAGGTCGCGCTCGACCCGGGAGCGGGCCCGCTCGGTGTCCCCGTCGGCGAGGGCCCGCGCGACCACCGGGAAGGTGACCGTGCACAGCATCAGCGACAGGGTCATCGGGATCTGGGTGATCTTCTGCGCGTAGTTGAGGTGCGAGATGGCACCGGCGGGCAGCGTGGAGCCGAGGAACCGCTCGATGAGCACCTGGGACTGGCGGCACAGCGCGAACAGCAGGACCGCGGCCAGCAGCGCGACCCCCATCGCCCGCCCGTCGCCCGCCCCCGCGGGCGGCTGCGCGAGCGGAACGCCCTTGTGGCGCAACTCCCGCCACAGCACCGGCACCTGCGCCAGCACCATGAGGCAGCCGCCGACGGCCACGCCGGCCGCCGCCGCCCGCACGCCCCACCGCCCACCCAGTACGAGCACGGCGGTGATGATGCCGGTGTTGTACGCGACGTAGATCGCCGCCGGGGCGAGGAACCGGCGGTGGGCGCGCAGGGCCGCGCTGCAGTAGCCGGCGAGCCCGAACGTCAGCACGCAGGTGGCGGTGAGCCGGGTGCAGTCGACCGCGAGCCCGGGGTCGGGCAGCCCGGGCGCCAGGACGGCGACCAGCTGCGGTGCGAGCACGGCCAGCAGCGCGGCCACGGCGGCGAAGGCCAGGGCCAGCCGGGGCAGCGTGTGCGCGACGAGCGAGCGGACGGGGTCCCCGGCGGCGCCCCCGGCACGCCGGGCCAGGGCCATGCTGAACGCCGGGATGAGGGCGATCGCCAGCCCGTCCTCGATGAGCAGGGTGGCGGCGAACTCCGGCACGGTCCACGCCACGAGGAACGCGTCCGTCGCGCTCCCGGCCCCGAACATCCGCGCCAGCGACTGGTCCCGCACCAGCCCCAGCAGGGCCCCCGCCGCCGACAGCACGGCGGTGAGCGCGGCGGCCCTTGCGAGGAACCCCCGCGTGACGGGCGCGTCGGCAGCGCCGGGGGCGGAAGGCGGGACGTCGCCGGAGGCCGGACACCGGACCGGCGGGCCCGTACCGGGCCCGTCCGCCGTGACGGGCATGCCCGGCCCTTCGGGGAGCGACACCCCTCCGATGCCCGGGGCCGGCTCGCCCGCGGTGGCTTCCCGCGGGTGTGCGGTGGTCGGGATGCCGGGGGTCGCCGAGGGACCCCAGGTCACCGGTCCGGTGGGTGAGGTCGGAGTCGGAGCGGGTCCGGCGGGTGAAGTCGGTCCGGTGGTCGGATCAGGTGCGGCTGGCGATGTGCCGGTGGCCGGGGTGGGCCCGTGGGCTGGAGTGGGCCCGGCGGGTGAAGTCGGTCCGGTGGGCGGGGTCGGGTCGGCTGTGGTGGCCTCCCGTGGGCGGGCGGCCGTCGGGATGCGGGGGACCGCCGAGCGGCCCCAGGTCGCCGGCGCCGGGCCGGGGAACCCCGTTCCGCCGCCCGCGCCCGTCTGTTCTGGCGTCACCGTCATCGTGCCGGCGCCTCCTGTACCGCGCCCCGGGCGTCCGGGGCGGTGGCGGTGGGCCCGGCCGCGGCGAGACCCGTCCGGTCGGACAGGCCCCACCACGCCGCCAGGCCGAAGCACATCGCCGTCAGGACCGTCGACGGGCCGCCGATGTCCGCGTAGGCGAAGTCGGTCAGCTGCCACACCAGGAGGCCGGAGGCGACCAGGCCGCAGTCCAGGCCGGGGCCGGCCGCGCGGCGGGTGCGCCACAGGGCGCGCACCGCGCACAGCAGCAGCGCCAGCCAGCTGCCCGCCAGCGCCAGCAGGCCGATCAGCCCCTGCTCGGCCAGGACCAGCAGGTACATGTTGTGCGGGGACAGCAGCGGCTGCTTGCGGAAGGCCGCCCCCGCGCCCTCCGTGTCGCTGCCCGCGGACAGGGCCAGCGACGAGTGCCCGTCGCGGTGCTCGGGGAAGCCCTTCAGGCCGACACCGGCCAGCGGGTGCTCGCCCCACATGCCCGTCGCCGCCGCCCACATGGTGTACCGGTCGGTCACCGACTGGTCGGGCGCGTCGGCGACCCGCGTGATGCTGCTGATCCGCTCCTGCAGCATCGCCGTGCCGACGCCGAAGCCGCCGACCAGGATCACGCTCGCCGCGGCCACCACGGCCCCGGCCGACAGCGCCCGCCGCAGCCCGGACAGCAGCAGTTGCGCCACGCACGTCACCGCCGTCGCGATCCACGCCCCGCGGCTGAAGGACACCGCCAGGGGCGGCAGCAGCAGCAGCGCGCAGACCAGGGCGATCACCCGCTGCCGCACCGGCGCGCTGCCCAGCGCGAGACCCACCGCGCAGACCAGCCCCAGCGAGACGACCGTGGCCATGCCCATCACGTCCTGCGCCCCGAACGTGCCCACGGCCCGCACCGGCCGGCCCTGGTACGAGGCGCCGGTCGCGGTCGCGTACTGGTGCACGCCGACGGCCCCCTGCCACACCGCCAGCCCCACGAACGACCAGGCCAGCAGCCGGAAGTCGGCCCGGTCCCGCAGGAGCAGCAGCACGGACAGCGGCACCAGCACGAACACCTGCAGGTAGCGGCCGAGGCCGACGAGCCCCTCGCCCGGCGACACCGCCCCGGCCGCGGCGACGGCGACCCCCAGCACGGGCAACCCCAGCACCACCGCGGCCGCGGGGGACAGGGGCCGCCGGCGGTCCCGGACGAGACGGACCGCGCAGTACAGCACGACCAGCGCGGACACCGCGTCCGCCGGGCCCGCGCCGCCCTCGCCGCCCGGCCCCAGCGGCAGGGCGAGCAGGGCGACGACGGCCAGCAGGGGGAGAACGGGCGCGTGCGCCCCGACCCGGGTCATGCGCGGTCAGCTCCCCGTCGGACGCACGAGCGCCGCCGCCGTGCGCAGCAGGATGCAGACGTCCCGCCACAGCGACCAGTCGTCGATGTACGCGTTGTCGAACCGGGCGCGGTCCTCGATCGAGGTGTCGCCGCGCAGCCCGTGCACCTGCGCCAGGCCCGTGACGCCGACCCGGACCCGGTGGCGGGCGGCGTAACCCGGGTAGGTCTGGCCGAACTGGGCGACGAAGTAGGGGCGTTCGGGCCGCGGCCCGACCAGGCTCATGTCGCCGCGCAGGACGTTCCACAGCTGGAGCAGCTCGTCGAGGGAGGTGCGGCGCAGGAAGCGGCAGAACCAGGGCATCTGGCGGTCGTTCGCCACGCTCCACCGGGTCGCCGACTCGTGCTCGTCGACCGGGCGGTGGGTGCGGAACTTCAGCAGCGTGAAGGGCCGGCCGTCCTTGCCGATGCGCTCCTGCCGGAAGACGACCCCCGGACCGCCGGTCAGCCGCAGTACCGCCGCGCACACCAGCAGCAGCGGGCTGACCAGCAGGAGCAGCGTTCCGGACACCACGACGTCCAGGGCCCGTTTGCCGATGCTGCCGCGCAGCCGCGCCCCGAGGTCGAGGCGACGGCAGGGGAACCCGGCGAGCCGGTCCCCCGACCGGCTGGAGGGCACGTCCGGGTCGATCTCCCACACCGTGCAGCCCGACTCGGCCAGCGCCCGCAGCAGCGGCCCGTGCGAGGCCCGGGCCGAGGTCCGCACGGCCAGCACCTCGCGCACCCCGTTCTGGACGACCGCCCGCTGCACCTCCTCGCCCGTGGTCAGCACGGGCAGCCCCGCGCTGCCGTCGGGTTCGTCGGTGACGACCCCCACGGGCCGCACCCCGTAACGGGGGTGGCGCAGGACGGCGGCGGCCACGCGCTGCGCGGTCGCCGCCGGTCCGACCACCAGCGCGGCCTGCGGCCGGTGCAGCAGTTCGGCCCGCCGGTAGGCGTGCACGGCGGCCCGCCCCGCGCAGCAGACCACCGTCTGGAGCAGCATCCCGGTGGCCAGCGTCCACAGGGACAGCGCGTGCTGCGGCACGCAGGCCGCCGTGAACGCCCCGAGCGCCAGCCAGGCCACCGCGATCCGGCCGCTGACGGCGGGCAGTTCGTCGAGCAGCGCGGGCAGCCGGGCGGGGCGGTGGGAGTGCAGCAGCAGCGACGCTGCCACCAGGACCGCCAGCAGCAGCGGGTGGCGCTGGGTGCCGGACAGCGCCAGCCCGCCCAGGACGGCGGCCGTGCCGTCGGCGGTGAGCAGCGGAAGCGGCGACGCGGCCCGCACCGGTGGGCGCCGCTCGGGGACGCGGAAGCCGGTCGCGGTGCCGCGCGGCGGCAGCAGCGACACGGGCGGGCGTGCGAGCCGCCGGGGCTGCCCGGTGGGAGGGGGGACGGTGCTTTCCGCGGTCACGAGGCGACTGACTCCCTGCGCTCGGTGGACTCGGCGCGCGCGCCCAGCAGTTCGCGGTACACGTCCGCGACCGCCCGGGCCGTGCGGCGCACGTCGTGCGTGGACAGGACATGCCGGCGCCCCTGGTCGCCGAGGGACCGGCGCAGCGGCGCGTCCAGGAGCAGTTCGGTCACGGCCCCGGCCAGGGCCGCCGGGGCGAGGGCGGGCACCAGACAGTGCGGCGCGAGCCCGGGCGGCAGGCTCTCCCGGGCCCCGCCCACGTCCGTCACCACCACCGGCCGCCCGCACGCCATGGCCTCCAGCGGCGCCAGGGCCATGCCCTCCCAGCGCGAAGGCAGCACGACCAGGTCCGCCGCCTGGTACCAGGGCACGACGTCGGCGACGTCCCCCGCGAACCGCACGGAGGGGGGCGCCAGGGCCCGCAGCCGTCCGTGGTCGGGACCGTCGCCGACCAGCACCAGCCGCGCCCCGGGCACCCGCCGCAGCACCGACTCCCACGCCGTCAGCAGGACGTCCTGGCCCTTCTGGCGGCACAACCGCCCCACGCACACCACGAGCGGCCCCCGGCGTTCGGCCTCCGGCAGCAGGTCCGTCCGTACGCCGTCGGCGCCGGCCGGGCGGAAGCGCTCGACATCGATCCCGTTGGGCACCACGCTCCACCGCCCGTGGACCCCGGCCGCCTCGCCGAGCCGGCGCTCCGCCTCGCTGACGCACACCACCCGGGCCGCCCAGCGGGCCCCCCACCGCTCCCAGCCGCGCGCGAGGGCCGCGGCCGTGCCGCCGACCGCCTCGAACGACCAGGCGTGCGGCTGGAACACCGTCGGGACGCGGCCGCGCAGGGCGAGCCGCCCGGCCAGGCCGGCCTTCGCGCTGTGCGCGTGCACCAGGTCGGGCCGCACCTCCGCGGCGATCCGGGCCAGCCGGCGTGTCTCGGCGGCGGTGGAGCCTCCCGGTGCGCGCGTGGCCGCCCAGTGCCGTACGTCCGCGCCGAGTTCCCCCAGCCGGGCCGCGAGAGGGCTGCGGGGGCAGGCGACGGTGACGCGCAGGCCGTCGGCGAGCTGGGCGCCCACCAGGTCCGTCACGACGCGGGCGACACCGCCGTCCACGGGCTGGGTGACGTGCAGGACCCGCGGCGGAGGGTCGGTCGGTGACAGGTGCATGCGCGGTTTTCCTCGCTCACGGACGGCGCTCGGTACGGCGGGAACGCGCCTGGCTGCCGGGTGCCGACGGCGCCGCGGAGCGCGCCGGCGCACACCGCGTCCCGCTGGCCAACGAGCCGGACGCCCGCCGGTCACCACCGCACGGCAGGGCGTCGCGGAACGTGCTCCCCCCTGGGTGGCCGATCGAAAGAGCGAGCGAGGCGCATGCGAGGTGCGCATGACCGGCGAGGCCTTTCACGAAGATGGCGAGGGACCGTCAGAACTGCGCGCGGCAGGGGTGTGCGGGAAGGTGCGCCACTGTAGTGGCCATCCGTACGATCCCGGAGAAACCGGGCGCGGGTGTCGTGGCCGGTGGAGCGGGCTCCGCGGCGACATCACTCCTTTGGCGGCACAACTCGGGTGCACGCCACGCGTTGACACAGCGCCGGGCATCCGCCCGGATGTTTGTGTCAACCCCCAAGGAGCACCT
The DNA here is from genome assembly GCF_055585285.1 of Streptomyces sp. NPDC053665. Classification (NCBI taxonomy): domain Bacteria; kingdom Bacillati; phylum Actinomycetota; class Actinomycetes; order Kitasatosporales; family Streptomycetaceae; genus Streptomyces; species Streptomyces sp. NPDC053665. The sequence goes on along the minus strand of NZ_JBVJKK010000002.1, from coordinate 875,313 downwards.
CTCCATGTCGCGTATCGCGAAGGGCCTGGTCCTGACCTCCGCTGCCGCTGCCGCTGTCGCGGGCAGCACCGGCATCGCCGCCGCCGACGCCGGCGCGCAGGCCGCGGCCGCCCACTCCCCGGGCGTGCTGTCCGGCAACGTCGTCCAGGTTCCGCTGCACATCCCGGTCAACGTCTGCGGCAACACGGTCGACATCATCGGCCTGCTGAACCCGGCGTTCGGCAACGAGTGCGAGAACGACTGACGTCGTTCCGGAAACCCTGGCCGGCCGCCCTCCCGTGGGACCCACGCGGGAGGGCGGCCGGTTTCCTGTTGCCCCGAACGGGGGCGGGCGGGCCGCCGGCGGGCGGACCGGGTGCACGCCGCCTCACCAGGGGGGACGGCGCCGGCTCGCGCGGACGCCGCTGACCTGGTGCGTTCGCTCGGTTGCGGAGGTCGGCCACCCCTCGCACGGTGGGCACAAGATCCGACGCCCCACCGAAAGGAACCCCCCATGCGTCTGCCCGCACGGCGAATCGCGACCCCCGCGCTCTGCGCCACGCTGCTGCTCGGGATCGCCGGGCCCGCCGCCGTGGCCGCCGACACCGCCCCGGACCGGGAGCGCGCCCACACGGCCACCCGGGCCCCCGCCCCCGACGCGGACGCGACGCTGGAGCAGGTCGAGGCGCTCGGCGACCTGGGCGGTGTACTCACCCCCGTCGCCGATCTGCTGACCGCCGTGCTCCAGGCGGAGGGCGGTCAGCTGCCGCCGTCGCAGGCCGCCGAGCTGAGCACCGGGGTGAAGGACGCCATCGCCCAGGCCACCGCGGTGTCCGGGCAGAGCGCCGGCACGACCGGCACCGCCGCCCCGAGCAGCCCGCTGCCGCAGGCCAGCACCCTGCCCGCCCCGGTCGAGGGACGGGCCGAACTGCCGGAGGGCCTGGCGGCCGAGGCGCTGGCCGCCCTGCGCGAGGCCACCGACGTTCTGGTCGCGGCCGTGACCTCCGGCGACACCGCCAAGGTCACCCCGGCGGTCGACCAGGTCGTCACCGGGCTCGTCAACACCGTCGCCGCCACCCTGGTCGGCAGCGAACTCCCCGCCCCGGACCTGGCGGGCCTGTCCGCCCTGCCGAAGGCTCCCTGACGCCACGCCTCCCGAACGTCGTGCCGGCCGCCCCCGACCGGCACGACTTTCTGTTTCAGCGACTCATATGAGGTTCTGGTCACGGGGTTTCCGCGCCGCGCGCCCCTCGTTAGGCAGGCGTCGGACATTCACCCCACACGGTGACAACAGTCGCCCAGGAAGGACCCCGATGAAGCCTCTGAAGGCCGCCGCCGTCCTCGTCGGTTCCCTCGCCGCCGCAGCCGCCGCCACCCCCGCGCACGCCGCCTACGACCCGGCCACCGTCACGCCCACCAGCCTCAACGGCGCCGTCAACGCGCTCACCCGCGAGCCCATCGACCCGATGCCGCTCAAGCACCAGTCGAACGCCCTCGACACCGAGAACCAGGACTCCGTGCTCAGCACCGTGAAGCACGCGACGACCAAGCTGAACTCCAAGGGCGGCCTGCTCGGCGGTCTTCCGCTGCCGAAGTGACCTCGCCGGCGCGTCCCGCGGCACGCCCGGCGGACGCCGGAGGGCGTTCGCCGGACCGGGGCCCGCCTGTCGGACCGGGGCGTTCGCCGGACCGGGGCGACCGTCGTATTACTGCGGCAGTCGGGGGAATTGTGCGCTCGTGCGGTTCCCCGGCTCGTTACTCGGTACGCACGCCGAGCCCCCGACCCAGGAAAGGGACCGCACCCCAGATGAAGTCGACCACCCGAGGAACCCTCGCCGCAGTGCTGACGTGTGTGGCGGCCGCAGCCGGCGCCGCCGCCGCGACCCCCGCCGCCGCGGTCGGCACGGTCCCCGTCCCGCTGCCGCTGGGCGGCGCCGAGAAGGCGCTCGACATGGAGCTGCCCGAGGCCACCGGGCACCTCCCCCTGCCCGTGCCGGGCTCGCCCGACGGTCCCCGCTACGTCGAGGGCCGGCTCCTGCCCGACCGGACCGTGCCGCAGCTGCCCGTCCACGGGGGGCTGCCCGGCGCCGACGTGCGGGCGCCCCTGCCGCACGTCCTCGGCGCCGGCTTCGACCACCTGGGTGTCGACGCCCCCGCCTCCGACCTGCACACCCTCGCCCCGGGCCTGTCGGTCGACGCCCCGCTCGGCGCGCCCAACCCGGCCGGCTTCGGCCTGCCTCAGGCGCAGCTGCCCCAGGTGGGGCTGCTCGCCCCGCTGGTGCAGACCGTGCCGACGGCGGACCTGGGCATCGGCCCCGGCCTCTAGGGCCCGTAGCGCCTGTACGGCCTGTACGGCCTGTAGGGGTGCGCCCCTGACGGGAGTTCTCGTGTGGCCCTCGCGGCGGTGACCGCGGGGGCCTTCGGGCTGTTAGCGCTACGGACACCGACGACGAGCCCCGAGCACGAGGAGCACAGGATGGTCACAGCGGCCGGCGGAGTACCGGTGGGAGCCGAGCGGGAAGCGGCGGGGGGCCCGGCCCCGCGGACCCGGCGGGGTCTGGTGCGAGGCTTGCTGGCCGTGGCGCTGGGCGCCGCGGCCGTGCCCGTCGTCGCGGCCACCCGGTTCGGGGAGCCCGAGGCCGCGGACGGCGGGAACCCCGACCTGTGGACCGGCGACGGCGGGTTCGAGGAGACCTACCGGGGCCGCCGCATCCAGGGCGTGCCGCTCGTCCCCGAGCAGGCCTCCGGGGACGAGCAGTGGCACGTCACCGTGGACGGCCGGCCGCTGCACCTGATGCGCCGGGCCGACGGCACCTGGCTGAGCATGGTCGACCACTACCGCTCCTACCCCACCCCCCTGGCGGCGACCCGGGCCGCCGTCGACGAACTCGGCCCCGGGCAGCGCCTGCGCGACCTGCCCGGCCACGGCCCGGGTCAGCGGGACGGGGGAGCGCATGGCGTACACGCGTAAGGACGTCAGCACGCTCACCGGCAGCGAGAAGCGCCGGTTCGTCAACGCGCTGCTGGAGGTGAAGCGGCGCGGCGAGTACGACGAGTTCGTGCGCACGCACATCGAGTACTACGCCTCCGACGGCGAGGACGGCCTGCGCACGGCCCACATGGCGCCCTCCTTCCTGCCCTGGCACCGGCAGTTCCTGCTGGAGCTGGAGACGGCCCTGCGGCGGGTCGACGCTTCGGTGTCGGTGCCCTACTGGGACTGGACGCGCAACCGCTCGGCCACGTCCACGCCCTGGACGGACGACCTCCTCGGCGGCACCGGCCGGCGCTCCGACCGCCGGGTGACGACCGGGCCGTTCGCCTACGCGCAGGGCAACTGGACCATCAAGGAGGGCGTGACGGACGAGGAGTTCCTCACCCGGGACCTCGGCCGCGCCCGCGACCCGATCCAGCTGCCGACGAAGAGCGAACTGGAGCAGGCCCTCAAGGACCCGGTCTACGACGTCTCGCCCTGGGACTCCACGGTCCGCAAGGGCTTCCGCAACAAGCTGGAGGGCTGGGGGAGCGGGCGGGGCAGCGCCTCCTGGCTCAACCACAACCGCGTGCACCGCTGGGTCGGCGGGGCGATGGTGGGCGGGGCCTCCGTCAACGACCCGGTCTTCTGGCTGCACCACGCCTTCGTCGACCTGGTGTGGTCCCGCTGGCAGCAGCGGCACCGCGAGCACCGCTACCTCCCGGCGAAGCCGCCCGGGCGGGGCAGCGCGCAGTACCGGCGGGTCGTGGCGCGGCACGAGCGGCTCCCACCCTGGGACCTGACACCGGACCAGTTGGAGGACCACGGGCGGATCTACCGGTACGCGTGACGCGTCCGGACGTCCCGCACGCGAGAGGAGCCCCGGCGCGTCAGGTGCCGGGGCTCCTCGTCGTGCACAGGCTGTGCACGGGGGTGCGTGCGGATCAGTTGCCGTACCCGTAGCCACCGTCGTGGTGCTTGGGGTCGTCCTTGTTCTCGCACTGGTTGCCGAACGCCGGGTTGAGCAGCCCGATGATGTCGACCGTGTTGCCGCAGACGTTGATCGGGATGTGGACCGGGACCTGGAGGATGTTGCCCGACAGGACGCCCGGCGACCCGACGGCCGCGGCCTGGGCACCCGCGTCGGCCGTGGCCAGCCCGGCCCCGCTCAGTACCACGGCACCCGTGCCCAGTGCGACGCCGGCCGCCTTCGCGATGCGAGACATCACGTACTCCTTCTGATCGGTGAGCACGGGGGCAGGTGGCGCCACCGTGCTTCCCGTTCAACGCGCCCGCTGACGGAGGGTCACGGCGATCATGGCCGGATCACCCGTCCTGAAGGCGGACGGGGCCGGAAGGCGCCGTGCTCATGGCGACTCGGGCCGCCTCGGGGCGGCTGAGGGCGCCGGGTCCAGGCAGCTCAGGGGAGCCGGCGCACGGGGGAGCCGTCGAGGAAGGCGCGGATGTCCTCGACGGCGTGGCCGTAGTAGGTGGCGTAGTTGGCGCGGGAGACGTACCCCAGGTGCGGGGTGGCCAGCAGGCGCGGTGCCGTGCGCATCGGGTGGTCCGCGGGCAGCGGCTCGACGTCGAAGACGTCGACCCCGGCGCCGGCGATCCGGCCCGAGCGTAGCGCGTCGAGCAGGGCGTCCTGGTCGACGATCGCCGCGCGCGAGGTGTTGACCAGGTAGGCGGTCGGTTTGAGCAGGGCGAGTTCGGCGGCGCCCAGCAGGCCGCGGGTGCGGTCGCCGAGGGCGAGGTGGACGGAGACGAAGTCGCTGTCCGCGAGCAGCTCCTCCTTGGACGCGGCGAGTTCGACCCCCACCTCGCCGGCGCGCTCACGGGTGAGGTTCCGGCTCCAGGCGCTCACCCGCATGCCGAAGGCGAGGCCGACCTGTGCCACCCGGGAGCCGATCTTCCCCAGGCCGAGGAGGCCGAGCCGACGACCGTACAGGTCGGCGCCGACCGTGCTCTGCCAGGGCCCGTTGGAGCGCAGGGCGTTGCTCTCCTCGACGATGCCGCGGGCGAGACCGAGCAGCAGCGCCCAGGTCAGTTCGACCGGCGGGGTGGAGGAACTGGCCGTGCCGCACACCGTGACGCCGTGCGCCTCGGCGGCCGCGTAGTCAATGACCGAGTTGCGCATCCCGGAGGCGACGATCAGTTTCAGCCGGGGCAGGCGGGCGATCAGCGAGCCGGGGAAGGGGACGCGTTCGCGCAGGGTCACCACGATGTCGAAGCCGGCCAGGGCCTCGGCGAGGGCGTCCTCACCGTCGAGGTGCCGGCCGAACGACACGACCTCGACCTCGTCCGCGACCGAGGACCAGTCGGCGGCCTCGCCGGCCACGTCCTGGAAGTCGTCGAGCACAGCACAACGCAACCGCACGCGTCGCCCCTTTCCCACTTGTTCCCTCTCGGCGGCCCCGCCCGACGCCGTCGATGCCGGCTTTCACGCCGATGTGCACGCGCGGTGCGGATCAGCGCGGGTCGTCGGACTCGCGCGCCCAGGCGTAGGGCATCGGCTCGTTCGTGTCCAGCACCCAGGGGCTGGGGTACCTGGCGTGACATCCCGTGCACCGAGCGACGAACGTCCCGATCTCGGGGTTCGTCATGATGCTGTAGTGCGCTGACGGCAGCGCGCGCATCACGTAGCCGTTCGCCGTCGTCTCCAGCGCCGGCCACTCGGGCGAGCACGCACACGGCCTCTCCCGCGCGAACGTCTCGTCGCCCGGTGCCTCGTGCGTGTTCCGGAGCGTCGCGAAGAGCTTCCTCAGCGACTTCACGCCGCCTCCCGTCCATTGCCCGACGCGTCGGCCCCGCGCCCATGAGCCGCTCAGACTACCGCTGGGGCCCAGCCTGACCAGCAAAAAGCCCTCCCGGAGGGAGGGCGGAGACGTGCGCCCCCGGCAGGACTCGAACCTGCGGCCAAGCGCTTAGAAGGCGCCTGCTCTATCCACTGAGCTACGGGGGCCGGGTGTGGTGGCCTCTGTCGTGGTGCCCGGGTGTGGGCCGAACCGTGACGTTGCCGGGGACAAGGATAGGGCTCCCGCGTCCTCGTCCCTGTTGCTTCGCCTCCGTGGCTCGATGTGGAGGTTCAGTGAAGCGGTCCTGATAATCGCAGGCAGGTACGAATCGTGCATCGCTTTTGGCGTCTGCGGCATCGGGTGTTGTGCACTCGTTATGCCTGGAGTGCGCCTGTGTCCCAGTCGTCCCTTCCGTCCCTTGTGTTCTATCGGCGCGCAGACATGCTCATATGCTTCAGAATTCCCCTAAAATTGGGCATTCTGCACATGTGGTGACCTTGGACGTACGGCCTCAGCTGCTCGACGCACTCTCCGCCCTGCGCGACCGTGTCGCCGCCGCACGCTTCCCGCTGCCCCTGGCGGGGGCCCCACGCGCGCGTGCCAACCGCGACGAACTGCTCGCGCAGCTCGACGACTACTTGGTGCCCCGGCTGCGCGACCCCGAAGCGCCGCTTCTGGCCGTCGTCGGCGGCTCCACGGGCGCGGGCAAGTCCACGCTCGTGAACTCCCTCGTGGGGCGCCGGGTCAGCGAGGCCGGGGTGCTGCGGCCCACGACACGGACCCCGGTGCTGGTCTGCCATCCGGAGGACCACCACTGGTTCAGCGGCATGAGAGTCCTGCCCGACCTCACGCGCGTGTGGATGCCCCAGCAGGACGCCCCCGACGACCTGTTGCTCCCGGGCGAGAACCCCGCGCGCGTGCTGCGCGTCGAGACCGCCGAGACGCTGCCACCCGGACTCGCCCTGCTGGACGCCCCCGACATCGACTCCCTGGTCGCCGACAACCGTGTCCTGGCCGCCGAACTCATCTGCGCCGCCGACATCTGGGTCATGGTCACCACCGCCGCCCGGTACGCCGACGCCGTCCCCTGGCACATGCTGCGCACCGCCAAGGAGTACGACGTCACCCTGGTCACCGTCCTGGACCGCGTGCCCCACCAGGTCGTCAACGAGGTGTCCCGGCAGTACGGCGCCCTGCTCACCAAGGCCGGCCTCGGCGAGCTGCCCCGCTTCACCGTCCCGGAACTGCCCGAGTCCGCCTGGGGCGGCGGGCTCCTGCCCGCCTCGGCCGTCGCCCAGTTGCGCAACTGGCTCATCCACCAGGCGCAGGACCCCGCGGCCCGGCAGCAGGTCACCACGCGTACCGCGTACGGCGTCCTGGACTCCCTCAAGTCCCGCATGCCGGAACTGGCCGGTGCCGCCGCCGCCCAGTACGCCGCCGCTCTGCGGCTCACCTCCGCCGTCGAAACGGCCTATGACAGCGAGCACGCGCGCGTGCGGGGCCGGTTGCAGTCCGGCGCGGTCCTCGCCGGGGACGCGCTCAAGCGGTGGCGCGCCTTCCCGCTGGACTGCACCTCCGGTGAACTCCTGGACGCCCTCGTGGAGAGCCTGAGCGCGCTGCTGCTGTGCGCCGTCACGGCGGCCGAGGAACGCGTCGACGACGCCTGGCGCCGCGAACCCGCCTCGGCCGCCCCCGAGCTGGCCGTGCCCGACGCCGCCTCGGAGAGCGCCGAGCACCGCATCGGACTGGCCGTACGGCGCTGGCGGCGGGAGCTGGAGGAGTTCGCCGAGGAGGAGGTCCGCGAGGTCGACCGCACCCTGGCACCCGATCCCGAGCTGGTCACCGCCCTGGTCGCGACCTCGCTGCTGGGCGGCCGCCGGGGCCGCACGGCCGGCGAGTCACTCGCCGAGCGGATCGGCGCCCACGGCGCGCTGCGGCTGCGCGACCGCGCCGGACGGCTGCTCGGCGAGCACGTCGACCGGGTCCTGCACGCCGAACGCGAGCGCCGCCTCGCCCCGCTGGACGCCCTCGACATCCACCCCGAGCCCCAGGCCGAACTCATCGCCGCGCTGTCCGTACTGCAGAAGGAGAGGTGACCGGTGACCGCCGTCACTGACCAGGACCACACCGAGCACGCCGACCGGCCGGACGGCGCGAAGGGGAAGGAGTCCGGCGGGAAGCCGTCCGGCAAGGGCCCGCAGGGCGACCCCGCGGAAGGCGGGCACGCACGCGTGGAGGACGGCCGCGCGGAGCCGGCGGGCGACGCCTGGGACGACGGGCTGATCGCCCGCCGGGTCGACGAGACCGCGCAGAACACCCGCTACCCCACGGCGGACAGCCGCTCCGCCGCCCCGGCGGCCGTCACCCCACTGGTCTACGACGGGCCGCTGCGGGCCCGACTGGAGGCGCTGCGCGAACTCGTGGGCCTGTCCCGCACCCGTCTCGACAGCCGCACCCTGTCCGAAGCCGGCCGGGTGCTCGACGAGGCCTCCGCGCGGCGCCGGCTGTCGGGACAGCACACCGTCGTCGCCATCGCGGGCGCCACCGGCAGCGGCAAGTCACAGCTGTTCAACGCACTCGCCGGGGTGACCATCTCGGAGACGGGCGTACGCCGTCCCACCACCGCGGCGCCCATCGCGTGCAGTTGGAGCGACGGGGCCGCGAGTCTCATCGAACGGCTCGGCATCCCGCCCCGCCTGCGCCGCCGGCCACTGCCGGCCGCGGACGGCGAATCGCCCCTGCGCGGCCTCGTACTGATCGACCTGCCCGACCACGACTCGGCCGCCGTGCAGCACCGCGAGCACGTGGACCGCATCCTGGCCCTGGTCGACGCCGTCATCTGGGTCGTCGACCCGGAGAAGTACGCCGACGCCGTCCTCCACGAGCGGTACCTGCGGCCGATGGCCGCCCACGCCGAAGTCATGTTCGTGGTGCTGAACCAGGTCGACCGGCTGCCCGGGGAAGCCGCCGAGCAGGTCCTCGACGACCTGCGGCGCCTCCTGGACGAGGACGGCATCGCGCTGGGCGAGTACGGAGAGCCGGGGGCCACGGTGCTCGCGCTGTCCGCCCTCACCGGCGACGGCGTCGGCGAACTGCGCGAAGCGCTCGGCCAGTTCGTCTCGGAGCGCGGAGCACCGACGCGCCGCATCTCGGCCGACGTGGACATCGCCGCGGCGCGCCTGTGGCCCGTTTACGCCACACAACGGCGCACGGGGCTCAGCGAGCAGGCGCGGGAGGAGTTCGCCGACCGGCTCGCGGACGCGGTCGGTGCCACGGCGGCCGGCGAGGCCGCCGAACGGGCCTGGCTGCGCAACGCCAACCGTGCCTGCGGCACCCCGTGGCTGCGGCTGTGGCGCTGGTACCAGGACCGGGGCGAGCCCACCACGGGCCGGATCTCCCGCACACAGGCCGACGAGGAGGCCACCGCCCGCCAGCGGGTGGAGCAGGCGGTGCGGACGGTGGCCGACCGGGCCTCCGCGGGACTGCCCACCCCTTGGGCCCAGGCGGTGCGCGAGGCCGCCGCCCGGGGCGCGCACGGGCTGCCCGAGGCGCTGGACGAGCTGTCGGTGCGCGCGGGCGTGCCGACCGGCCGGCCGCCGCGGCCCGGGTGGTGGCCCCTGGCCGTGCTGACACAGGCGTGCATGACGATCCTGCAGTTCCTGGGCGGACTGTGGCTGGTGTGCCAGATCGTCGGCGTCATGGCGCCGAACCTGGGTGTGCCGGTCCTGCTGATGGTGATCGGCATCGTGGGCGGCCCGCTCATCGAGTGGAGCTGCCGCATGGCCGCACGCGGCCCGGCCCGGCGCTACGGGCAGGATGCGGAACGCCGGTTGCGCGAGGCCGCGGCCGGGTGCGGCAGGGCCCGGGTGCTGGACCCGGTGGCGGCGGAGCTGCTGCGGTACCGGGAGGTCCGCGAGCAGTACGGGAGGGTGGTGGGGGCGGGGCGGTGATGCTGCGGTGACGTGACGTGACGTGACGTGACGTCGCGTGGCGTGACGTGGCCTGGCGTGACGTGGCGTTGCGGTGCCGCGACGGCGGCTCTCACTCACTCGGATGACGGCCTTGTCCACAGGTCACAGGTGCGTCCACAGGGTTCAGCGGGCCCGGCTCGACGGCGGCAGTCTGGGGGACACAGCCGTACGGGACGGGCCCGTACCGCATGCCGGTCCGGCGCGGTGAGCCGGGCGAGGGAGGGGTTCACGATGAACGAGACGATGGTCTGCGCGGTGGGCAGGGTGGCGACGCAGCCGGTGTACCGGGAGATGGCGTCCGGCCCCTCGGCACGGTTCCGGCTGGCGGTGACCGCCCGCTACTGGGACCGCGAGAAGAACAGCTGGACCGACGGGCACACCAACTTCTTCACCGTCTGGGCCAACCGGCAGCTGGCCACCAACACGGCGGCGTCCCTGACCGTGGGCGAGCCGGTGGTGGTGCAGGGCCGGCTGAAGGTGCGCACCGACGTGCGCGAGGGGCAGAGCCGGACGTCGGCGGACATCGACGCCGTGGCGATCGGTCATGACCTGGCTTGGGGGACCTCGGCGTTCCGGCGCGGCGGCAGGGCGGACACGCCGACATCCCCGGCGCAGCCCGAGCCCAACTGGGAGACGCCACCCGACGGTTCAACGGCGGAGCTGGGGGCGCAGGAGCAACAACACGTGCAGGTACCGGCTCTGACTTAGCGTCAGTCGTGCCGTCTCCGTCCGGGCTGCGGCTTATCGGCGTCTACGCCCGCTACGACCCGGGTGAAATCGTCGATGAGCCCTGCCCGCAAGGGCTTTGGCGATAACGATTCCGAGTCGGATCACTCGTCCGACTGTCTGACCGGCGGCCGGGCTCCGCCGCATCCCTAGGATGCCGGACATGGCTTCCGGGGCTGGTGTGGCCCGAGATGCTTCTGATTCTGCTGGTGGGACCGTCCCCCCACAACCGGTCCTGCTCGAAGGGGAATTTGGTGCTTGCTTCGTTCTCTGAGCTGTTCGCACGCAGGCGAGGGACCCGCCTGGTCGCCGCGACGCTGGTGTCCGGGATGGTCACCGCGGGCGGGCTGGCGGGCGCCGGCCGGGCCGCCGCGGACGAGACGACGCAGAGACAGGGCGGGGCCGCCGCGACGATAGGGGGCCTCAAGACCTTCGGAGCGGCCGTCATACGCGGCGGCACCGGCGACCGGGAGATCTCGGCGGGGCTCTTCGAGATGTCCGTGGACGGCGGCGGCATGCTGCAGACGTACTGCGTGGACCTGCAGAGCCCCACGCAGCGGGACGCCAAGTACCACGAGACGCCGTGGAGCGGCACGTCCCTGGGCGCCAACCGGGACGCCGGGAAGATCCGCTGGATCCTGCACCACTCCTACCCGCAGGTGAACGACCTGGCCGCGCTGGCACGCAAGGCCGGTGTGCGGGGCCCGCTGACCGAGCAGGACGCGGCGGCCGGCACCCAGGTGGCCATCTGGCGCTACTCGGACGACGCGGAGGTCGACGCCGTCGACCCGCAGGCCGAGCAGCTCGCGGACTACCTGGAGAAGAGCGCCCGCGCCATGACCGAGCCGAGGGCCTCGCTGACCCTCGACCCGCCGGCGGTCTCCGGCCGGCCCGGCGAGAGGATCGGTCCGGTGACCGTGCGGACGAACGCCGGCAGCGCGACGGTGACGCCGCCGGCCGACGCGGCCACGAGCGGTGTTCGCATCGTCGACCGGCAGGGCGAGCCCGTCACCGCCACCACCGACGGCGGACAGGTGTACGTCGAGGTCCCCGAGGAGGCGGACGCCGGTACGGCGGATCTGACCGTGCAGGCCTCGACCACCGTCCCGGTCGGCCGGGCCTTCGCCTCCGAGAGCCGCAGCCAGACACAGATCCTGGCCGGGTCGAGCGAGTCGACGGTGTCGGCGACGGCCGGGGTCACGTGGGCGAAGGAGGGGCCGGTCCCGGCGCTGTCCGCGGCGAAGAACTGCGCCGAGGGAGGGCTCGACGTCATCGCGTCCAACAAGGGCGACGAGCCGTTCACCTTCGACCTGGCCGGGCTCGAGCACACCATCGCCCCCGGTGAGACCCGGACCGTGACCGTCCCCCTCCAGGAGGACCAGTCCTACGACTTCACGATCCACGGGCCGGGCGGCCTGGAGAAGCGCTTCTCGGGGGTGCTGGACTGCCAGACCCGGGGCAGCGCGGACGGTACGACCACCCAGACGCTCAGCGAACCGTCCCCGGCCACGGTCAGCGGTACGGCCGCCGACACCAACCTCGCCGAGACCGGCGGTTCGGCCCTCACGCCCCTGATCGCGGGCACCGCCATCGGCCTGGTCGTCATAGGCGGGGCGACGCTGATCGTGCTGCGGCGCAGGGAGACCACGGCAGGCGAGTGACCGGCTGGTGAATGTCCGGCCGGCGGGCGAATGTCCGGCCGGCGGGCGACCGGCCGGGTGTGCTGCCGTGCGGCGGACACGCGGCCATTCGGTCGATGTGACCTACATCGCTGCAAGGGTGCCCGAGGGCCCGCGCTGCTGGTGGGCTGATCGGTATCGGCACGAGCGGCACAGGGTTGATCATTGGTGGTCAGGGCGTTGCACCTGCAGCCCGCCGACAGAAACACGATGCTTCCGCACCGGCAATATCTGTCGCCGAGAGGACAGAATTAGCTGCGGCACTCGGTGAGTATTCCTCTCTTGGGGATCGGAACGGAAAACGATGAACCCGCAGGCCGGAAGGGGCCGTGCTAACGTCGTTCCCAGTTGCAGGTGTGGTTGCCAGAAGGTTCATTTTCCGACGGTTGATCAACACGGCGACTCGACATCCGCACACGGCGGATGTCGAACACCGTCTCCGAAGGAGAAATGACATGGCTACTGGCACCGTGAAGTGGTTCAACGCGGAAAAGGGCTTCGGCTTCATCGAGCAGGACGGCGGCGGCGCCGACGTCTTCGCCCACTACTCGAACATCGCCACCCAGGGCTTCCGTGAGCTGCTGGAAGGCCAGAAGGTGACGTTCGACATCGCGCAGGGCCAGAAGGGCCCGACGGCGGAGAACATCGTTCCCGCCTGACCCACGCGGCAACGCGTACTTGGCAGCTGGGGCCCGCACCTTGGGGTGCGGGCCCCAGCTCGCTGCATTTTCAGGGCGCACGACGGGAATTTCTCCCACCCCCAGAACGGGGTGCCCGCCCCCGCCGTATCCGTCGATCCATCGAATCGGCGCGCTTCGTTTTCCGGCTCGTTCTCGAGATTCTCTGCGCCGTTCGTCCTGCTGCGGAATTTCCTCGCTACGCGCCCCTGTGCCACATCGAGGAAGGTTTCGCATGAACTCCGCACGCACTCCCCGCACATCGACCCGCTCCAACGCACGCTCCCATGACCGCTCCAAGGGCTCCAAGGGCTCCGAGGCCCGGCGATCCGGGGGTTCGCGGCGTTCCGCCGGCTACGGACGCCGGCAGTCCGCGCCGGGGGGCGAGTTCGCCCCACCCGTCACGGTCACGCCCGCGCTGCCCGCCGTCGAGTCCTTCGCCGACCTCGATCTGCCGGCTCCCTTGCTCACCGCGCTCGGCCACGAGGGTGTGACCGTGCCGTTCCCCATCCAGGGCGCGACCCTGCCGAACTCCCTCGCCGGACGGGACGTGCTGGGCCGCGGCCGTACCGGATCGGGCAAGACCCTGGCCTTCGGCCTCGCGGCACTGGCCCGCACCGCAGGCCGGCGGGCGGAGCCGCGCAAGCCTCTCGCGCTGGTCCTCGTGCCGACCCGGGAACTGGCCCAGCAGGTGACCGACGCGCTGACCCCGTACGCCCGCTCGGTGCGACTGCGGCTCACGGCCGTCGTCGGCGGCATGTCCATCGGCCGGCAGGCGAACGCGCTGCGGGCCGGGGCGGAGATCGTCGTCGCGACGCCGGGGCGGCTCAAGGACCTCATCGACCGCGGGCACTGCCTGCTGGACGACGTCACCGTCACCGTCCTCGACGAGGCCGACCAGATGGCCGACATGGGCTTCATGCCCCAGGTCACCGCGCTGCTCGACCAGGTGCGGACCGGTGGACAGCGGATGCTCTTCTCGGCGACCCTCGACCGCAACGTGGATCTGCTGGTGCGCCGGTACCTGTCCGACCCGGTGGTCCACTCCGTCGACCCGTCGGCGGGCGCCGTCACCACGATGGAGCACCACCTGCTCCACGTCCACGAGGCGGACAAGCACCGGACCACCACGGAGATCGCGGCGCGCGACGGCCGGGTGATCATGTTCCTGGACACCAAGCACGCCGTGGACCGGCTGACGGAGCACCTGCTGCACAGCGGTGTCCGCGCCGCGGCGCTGCACGGCGGCAAGTCGCAGCCGCAGCGCACGCGGACGCTGGCCCAGTTCAAGACGGGTCACGTGACGGTCCTGGTGGCCACCAACGTGGCGGCCCGCGGCATCCACGTCGACCACCTCGACCTGGTCGTCAACGTGGATCCGCCGGTCGACCACAAGGACTACCTGCACCGTGGCGGACGCACCGCCCGCGCCGGCGAGTCCGGCAGCGTCGTCACCCTCGTGACACCCGGCCAGCGCCGCGGCATGCACCGGCTGATGGCCTCGGCCGCGATCACTCCGCAGGTGACGGCGGTGCGCTCCGGTGAGGCGGAGCTCAGCCGGATCACGGGCGCCCAGGCGCCCTCCGGTGTCCCGGTCGTCATCACCGCGCCGGCAGTGCCCCGCCCCCGCCGGTCCGGATCGTCCGGTGGATCCTCCTCCCGCGGTCGCGGCGACCGTGCTTCTCAGGTGCGTGCGAGTGGACGGGCCGGCCGGCGCGGGACGCCGCGTGCCGCCGGTCGGACGGCCTAAAGCTCGGGCGTCGTCCCCTCGGGCATCGTCCCGGCGATCCACGAGGTGGGCCTCGACGTCGTCCCGGCGGCCCGGCCCCCGGCCTCGCGGTCCCGCCGGCTGCGGCTGACCGCTCTCCACTCGTCCCCAGCCAGGAGGCACCTTTGACCACTGTCCTGACACCGCGGCCGCAGACGGCCCCCAGCGTCCCGGCCTCGGCTCACGAGGAGGACGCATCCGGCCCTCGGGTCCGGGGCGACATGACGGTCGAGGTCGCTCTGTCCGTCATGGACGGTGCCCGTGTGGAGCGTCTGCTCCTGTGCGACGAGGACGACCAGTGCACCGGCTCGGTGACCCGGGCCGAACTCGCCGCACACCGTGGCAGTCCCTCGTACACGGATCGGTTGCGTCTGCGGGACGTGCTCGTCTCCGCCCGCTGAACCGCCCTCCCCGCCCTCCCGGGCCACCCCGTCCCCTTCTCCCCGCAGGAGCACCATGCGCTGTGTCATCGCCCGCTATCCGTTCGACCTGACCAGGAACGGCGTGCTGGCCCTGATGAAGGGTGTCACGCCGGAACCCGTCACGGCCGAGTCCGTGGCCATCGGCCGTCGCCGCTACTCCGTCAAGCAGGTGGGCCAGGTCATCACCCGGCAGGACCGTCGTGACTTCACCGCCGGCGAGGTCGTCCGGGCTTTGACGCGCCTCGGATTCACCTGCCACATCCCCGGGGCCGCGCCGGCACACGACCTCACGCCGCTCGAGACGGCGTCGGCCCTGCTCGGCTCGCCCGGACCGGCGGACCACGCGCCCCAGGACATCTGAGCCAAGGCGGGAAACCGCCGCTGCGAGCCCGGTGAGGGCCCTGCCGACGCGCGTCGGCAGGGCCCTCACCGCTGTCCGGGCCCCTGGCGCGGCGGGGAGTCGGTTCAGCGGATCCGACGACACCTGACCCTTGTCTGTGACCAGGACAGAAACCCGCGCTCTCGTGTGCCCAAAAATCTACTCTGGCGAGAGTAGACTTTCGCTACTCGCTCGGTTAGTCTCTTCCTCGTAGTCAAGGTCTGACGAGCCCGGCGGACACGACGAGCCGGGAACGGACGGAAGCAGTAGGTAAGAAGTAGTAGGTACAGAGGAAGAACGGAGGAGTAGACGCCATCGGGATCGCCCGGCCGGAGGTACAGCGGCCGGGTACCGCAAGACCCCGGATTGGAAGGTGGTCCCCGGTCACGCAGCCGCGATCCCCGCTCCCCCCTGTTCAGGGCCGGTAGCGGACAGAGAAGGTCGGCACCGCATAAGGGCCGACAGATGGTGTTCAATTTCCTTCGGGGCCCTGGTGCCGTACGGCACCAGGGCCCCTCGACGCGTTCGTACATCGAGGTGACATGACGGCAGACAGACCCCTCAGTGATCGTCTGGACGACGATGACTACCCCGCCTACACGATGGGCCGGGCCGCCGAGATGCTCGGGACCACCCCCGCGTTCCTCCGGGCCATCGGCGAAGCCCGTCTGATCACTCCGCTGCGATCGGAGGGTGGGCACCGCCGGTACTCCCGCTACCAGCTGCGCGTCGCGGCCCGGGCTCGCGAGCTCGTCGACCGGGGCACCCCGATCGAGGCCGCCTGCCGCATCGTCATCCTCGAGGACCAGCTCGAGGAGGCGCAGCGCCTCAACGCCGAGTACCGCCGCCGCGCCGGCCACACGGCCCCCGACGCCTCCGGTTCCGGCTCCAGCTCCAGCTCCCGCAACGACTGACAGCGACTCTCAGCCGTCCCGGCACGACAACGACCCGTCCGGCAAGGAGCCCCGTCGTTCGTACGCATCTGCTCGGCCTACGGCCGCTCGGCCGCCAGCAGTGCCGGGAACGCCTCGTGCAGCGCCTCGCGCCAGTCGCGGATCGGCTCGATGCCGGCGGCGGACCAACGGTCATGGCCCAGGACGCTGTAGGCGGGCCGGGGAGCCGGACGGACGTAGGCGGCGCTGCTGGTCGGACGCACCCGCTCCGGGTCCGCGCCGAGCAGCCGGAAGATCTCCCGGGTGAGGCCGAACCAGGTCGTCTCGCCGCCGCTGGTCCCGTGGTAGATCCCGGCCGGAGCGGCGCCGGCCAGCGCGGAGTTCCCGAGCCGGACGAGCCGGTCGGCGAGATCGACGGTCCAGGTGGGCTGACCGCGCTGGTCGTCGACCACGTCGAGGGTGTCCTTGACGCCTTCGAGTCTGATCATCGTGCGGACGAAGTTGCCGCCGCCCGCGCCGTACAGCCAGGCCGTGCGCACCACGTAGCCCGCGTCGGGGAGTGCGGCCAGGACCGCCTGCTCGCCCGCCAGTTTGGTGCGGCCGTAGGCGCTTCGCGGGCCCGTGGGGGCGTCCTCGGCGTACGGGGAGCCGCTGTCGCCCGCGAAGACGTAGTCCGTGGAGACCTGGAGCAGCCGGGCGCCGGTTCCGGCGCACGCCGCTGCCAGGTTCCGCGGTCCGTCGCCGTTGATCCGCAGGGCGTCGGTCTCACGGGTCTCCGCGTCGTCGACGGCCGTCCAGGCGGCACAGTTGACCACGACGCCGGGACGGTGCTCCGCCACGGCCCGACGCACCGCCTCCGCGTCCGTGACGTCGAGGTCCCCGCGGGTCAGGCCCACGCTCCGCACGCCGTCGGCCGCCAGGCGGGCGGTGAGGTCCCGGCCGAGCATTCCGCCGGCTCCGGTGATCAGCCAGGTGGAGGTCACAGCGCCGCGCGCTCCTTCAGGGGCTCCCACCAGGCGCGGTTGTCCCGGTACCAGGCGACGGTCTCGGCGAGGCCGGCGGTGAAGTCCTTGCGGGGTTCGTACCCCAGTTCCGTCCGGATCTTGGTGCAGTCCACGGAGTAGCGGCGGTCGTGGCCCTTGCGGTCCTGGACGTACTCGACGCTCTTGTCCCAGTCGGCGCCGCACGCCTGGAGCAGGAGCCGGGTCAGCTCCTTGTTGGACAGCTCGGTGCCGCCGCCGATGTTGTAGATCTCCCCTGCCCGGCCCCGGGTGCGGACCAGCTCGATGCCCTGGACGTGGTCGTCGATGTGCAGCCAGTCGCGGACGTTGCCGCCGTCGCCGTACAGCGGGACCTTCTTGCCGTCCAGCAGGTTCGTGATGAACAGCGGGATGACCTTCTCGGGGAAGTGGTGGTGCCCGTAGTTGTTGGAGCAGCGGGTCACCCGCACGTCGAGGCCGTGGGTGCGGTGGTACGACAGCGCGATCAGGTCGCTGGACGCCTTGGCCGACGAATAGGGCGAGTTGGGCTGCAGGGGATGGGTCTCCGGCCACGAGCCCTCGTCGATGGAGCCGTAGACCTCGTCGGTGGAGATGTGCACGAACACCTTGATCCCGGCGCGGTGTGCCGCGTCGACCAGGGTGTGCGTGCCGACCACGTTGGTGCGGACGAACTCGGCGCCGCCGTCGATGGACCGGTCCACGTGCGACTCGGCGGCGAAGTGCACCACCTGGTCGTGCCGCGCCATCAGTTCGGCGACCAGTTCGGGGTCGCAGATGTCGCCCCGGACGAACGCGAAGCCCGGATGGTCGCGCACCTCGTCCAGGTTGGCCGGGTTGCCCGCGTAGGTGAGCTTGTCCAGGACGGTGATCGCCACGTCACCCGGGCCCGAGGGGCCGAGCAGGGTGCGGACGTAGTGGGAGCCGATGAAACCGGCGCCGCCGGTCACGAGGATGCGGGTCGTCATGAGGAGATCTGCACTTTGCTGTGGTCGCCGAGGACGAGGCGGTGGGCTGCGGGATTGCGGGGCGCGGGAGTGACCTGGACGTTGCGGCCGATGAGCGAGGTCTCGATCCGTCGTACGCCGGTGATGGAGGACTCCCGCAGGACGATGGAGTACTCGACCTCGCTGTCGTCGATCCGGCACTCCTCGGAGATGGACGTGAAGGGGCCGATGTACGAGTCGCTGATCACCGTGCCGGGGCCGATGACGGCGGGACCCACGATGCGCGAGCCGCGGACCTCGGCGCCGGCCTCGACGCGCACGCGGCCGATGATCTCGCTGGACTCGTCGACGCTGCCCTCGATGCTGCGCTCCAGCGTCTCGAGGACGGAGCGGTTGACCTCCAGCATGTCGGCGACGTTCCCGGTGTCCTTCCAGTAGCCGGAGATGGTCGTCGAGCGGACGTCCTTGCGCTGGTCGATCAGCCACTGGATGGCGTGGGTGATCTCCAGTTCGCCGCGCCGGGAAGGCGCGATCTCGCGGACCGCCTCGTGAATCGCGGGAGTGAAGAGATACACCCCCACCAGCGCGAGATCGCTCTTCGGCTCCTCGGGCTTCTCCTCCAACCCGGTCACCCGGCCACTGTCGTCGAGTTCGGCGACACCGAACGACGTCGGATCGGGCACCCGGGTCAAAAGGATCTGCGCGTCGGGGCGTTCCGTGCGGAATCCGTCGACGAGGCCGGTGATGCCGCCGACGATGAAGTTGTCGCCGAGGTACATCACGAAGTCGTCGTCACCCAGGAATTCGCGTGCGATGAGCACGGCGTGGGCCAGGCCGAGCGGCTTGTCCTGGGGGATGTACGTGACGTCGATGCCGAGCTTCGAGCCGTCACCGACGGCTTCCCGGATCTCTTCGGCGGTGTCGCCGACGATGATGCCGACATCGGTGATGCCGGCATCGGCGATGGCCTCGAGCCCGTAGAAGAGCACGGGCTTATTGGCGACGGGCACCAGTTGCTTGGCCGATGTGTGGGTTATCGGACGCAGGCGAGTGCCCGAGCCACCCGACAGAACGAGAGCCTTCATACCGGGCATCCTAACCACGGGGCTGTGCCCGGCTCCTGTCCTGTGTTCCACCGCAGTTTGCCGAAACCTTACGGGTGTTACTCGTTCTGTTCGCGTCGGCGACCGTCGGTTTGACGTGGCCGCGGCCCGGTCGTCACCCGTTAGCCTTGCCTTCGACGAGCGGCGTTGCGCGCCGGTTCATGCCGTGGTGAGTCCCAGCAACTGAGGCGGAAGAAGAGACATGTCCATCAAGGTGAGCGTGGTCGTCCCGGTCTACAACCCGGGCAAGTACATCGAGGACTGCATCGCCTCTCTTCTGCGCCAGAGCCTGCCGGACGACGAGTACGAGGCGATCTTCGTCGACGACGGCTCCACCGACGAGACACCCGAGCGCCTCGACCGGCTGGCTGCCGAGTACCCGCACATGCACGTCGTCCACCAGGAGGGATCCGGGTGGTCGGGCAAGCCGCGCAACGTCGGCATCGAGGCGGCCAAGGGCGAGTTCATCCAGTTCGTGGACAACGACGATTGGCTGGGCGACGAGGCCCTTGAGCGCATGTACGACTACGGGGTGCGCAACGACGCCGACGTCATCGTCGGGAAGATGGCCGGAAAAGGCCGCCCCGTCCCGCTCGAACTGTTCCGCAGGAACCGGCCGCACGCGAACGTCGAGAATGCCCCGCTGATCGACAGCCTCACCCCGCACAAGATGTTCCGCAAGGAGTTCCTGGACAAGCACAACCTCCGCTTCAAGGAGGGGCGCCGCCGTCTGGAGGACCACGTCTTCGTCACGGAGGCCTACCTGCGGGCCGAGAACGTCGCCGTTCTCAGCGACTATCTCTGCTACTACCACGTCAAGCGCGAGGACGCCTCCAACGCGGGCTTCCAGCGTTTCGACCCGGTCGGCTATTTCACCAACCTCCGTGAGGCTCTCGACGTGGTCGAGGAACTCACCGAACCGGGGCCGCTGCGCGACCGGCTCTTCCGCCGCTGGCTGCGTAACGAGATGGTCGAGCGTTTGCGCGGACAGCGTCTGCTGAGCCTGCCCGAGGACTACCGCCAAGAACTGTTCGACGAGATCCACAAGGTGGTCGTCGAGCGTTTCGGGCCCGGTGTCGCAGCGGGTCTGCAACCCACCCAGCAGATCGTCGCCGGTCTGATCTCGGCCAATCGTCTGGCCGAGATCGAGGAGTTCGCGCGATGGGAGGCGGGAATCAAGCCCTTCGGTTCCCTCGAGAGCCTCGGCTGGGAGAACGGCAGGCTGGCGATCGGTTTCACCGCCGAGTACAGGTCGGGAGGCGAGCCTCTCACTTTCCGTGCCGACGGGGAGAAGGACGTGCTGATTCCGCCTCTGTCGCGGACCGGTCTGAGCGCCATCGCCCTGCTCGGCGCCGACACCTCCGCCCCGCTGGACAAGTCCAAGGTGGACCTGGTGGTGCGGGAGCGCGCGACGGCTGCGGAGTTCTTCCAGCCCGTGGAACTCACCCGCGAGAAGCTCGCCGTGGAAGGCGAGGGCAGCGGAGAGAGCGGGGAGAGCCGGAAGGATGGGGAGAGCCGGGAGGACGGGGAGGGCCAGGAGAGCCGGGAGGGCCGGTTCCGCCAGGTGCTGCGCGCCACCTCGCTGGTCGACCCGCTCTCGGCGGCGAACGGCGCCCCGCTCGACGCGGGCATCTGGGACGTGCTCATCCGCATCAGCTCCTGCGGATGGACGAAGGAGACACGCCTCGGTTCCGTGCGCACCGACCAGGCCGGACACGGGCGCCGCGCCGCCGTCGTCGGCTCCCCGGCCCGTACGGTCCTGCCGTACTGGACCGACCCGCACGGCAACCTCTCGCTCGACGTCGACCAGAAGACCAACCGCCTCGCGTACGAGTTCGCCGGCCTGGCTCCCGGCGACGTGACCGTCACGACGAGCCCCGGGCGCCTCTCCGCCGTTCTGCCGTTCCACGTCCAGGGCGAGTGCGAGGCGGCCCTGAAGCTCACCGACGTCGCGTCCGGGCGGTCGGTCGAGGTCGCCGCCACGCTGACCGGCCGCACCACCGGTGACGCCGACCTGCGCGCTGATCTCCCGTCCGGCGAGCCGGCGGAGGGCCACTGGCGGATGGACCTGACCCTGCCGTCGCTCGGAGCCGGCAAGCCGGTGCAGCTCCCGCTGGCGCTGGAGGTGCCGGCGGGCGGCGAGGCCGTGGTCAAGCGCCTGGCTGCGGCCGCCGCCGACCTGGCGGCCCAGGGTCCCGCCCGGCGCGGGCCCGGCTCGCGACCGGCGAAGCCGACGTTCCTGCGCCGCGCGGTCCGCAAGATCCGTCGGACCCTGAAGAAGTGACCGCACGACGCGAACGAGGATCAGGACATGCGACCACTGGGTATTGAGGGAGCCTGGGTGCTGGAGCCCAAGGTGTTCCCCGACGACCGCGGCAGCTTCCACGAGTGGTTCCGCGGCGCCGAATTCCGCGAGGCGACGGGACAGGACCTCACGCTGGCCCAGGCCAACTGCTCCGTCTCCAGGCGGGGCACCCTGCGCGGCATCCACTTCGCCGACGTGCCGCCGAGCCAGGCCAAGTACGTCACGTGTGTCCGGGGTGCGGTCGTCGACGTTGTCGTCGACATACGCGTCGGCTCACCGACGTACCGGCAGTGGGAGGCGGTCCGGCTGGACGACCGGACCCACCACGCCGTCTACCTGTCCGAGGGCCTCGGCCACGCCTTCTTCGCGCTGACGGACGACGCGACCGTGGTCTACCTCTGTTCCGAGGGCTACGCCCCCGAGCGGGAACACGGCATCCACCCGCTGGACCCGGACCTCGCCATCGACTGGCCGGCCGGCATCGAACCGCTGCTGTCCCCGAAGGACGAGCAGGCACCGACGCTGGCCGAGGCGGAGGCGCGGGGTCTGCTCCCGGCGTACGAGGACTGCGTCGCCTTCCGCAGGACGCTCCGCGGCGACTGACAGCCGCCCGGTCGCAGAAGGGGCCCTCCCGTGCGGGCACGGGAGGGCCCGGCATTCTTCTGGACCTCACGGGGTGAGGACGACCTTCTCGCAGTGGTCCTTCTTGTTCTTGAACAGGTCGTAGCCGGTCGGTGCCTCGGACAGGGGCAGGCGGTGGGTGATGATCCGGGTGGGATCGATCCTGCCCTGCTCGATCATGTCCAGCAGCGGTCGCATGTACCTCTGCACGTGGCACTGGCCGGTCCGCAGCGTCAGTGACCGGTTCATCCAGGCACCCGCCGGAAACTTGTCGATCATCCCGCCGTAGACGCCGATGACCGAGACCACGCCTCCGCTCCGGCAGGACATGATGGCCTGGCGCAGCACGTGCGGCCGGTCGGTCTCGGAGCGGACCGCCTGCTTGGCACGGTCGTAGAGGTGGACGTGGGAGGCGCCGTGCGTGGCCTCCAGGCCGACCGCGTCGATGCACTTGTCGGGGCCCCGGCCACCGGTGAGTTCGAGCAGGGCGGACCGTACGTCGGTGTCCTCGAAGTCGATGGTGGTGTAGCCCTGGGCGGCGGCCATGTCGAGGCGGTAGTCCTCCTTGTCGATGGCGACGACCTTCTCCGCGCCCAGGACCCGGGCACTGTCCATGGCGAACTGGCCGACCGGCCCGGCACCCCAGACGGCGACGACGTCACCCTGCTGGATGTCGCACATGCCGGCGCCCATGTAACCGGTCGGCAGGATGTCGGACAGGAAGAGCACCTGCTCGTCGGTCAGATCCGACTCGATCCTGAGGGCGTTGGCGTCGGCGAGCACCACCCGCGCGTACTCGGCCTGGCCACCGGCGAAGCCGCCGGTGAGGTGGGAGTACCCGTAGATGCCACAGGTGGGATGACCGAACATCTTCTCCGAGATGCCCGCGTTGGGGTTGCTGTTCTCGCAGCACGAGTACAGCTCCGCACGGCAGGACGCACACGCGCCGCAGGCGATGGGGAAGGGCACCACGACCCGGTCGCCGACGCGCAGTGTGCCGTCGCTGATGCCGGGGCCGACCTCGACGACCTCTCCCATGAACTCGTGGCCCAGGATGTCGCCCTTCTCCATGGTCGGCACGTAGCCGTCGACCAGATGGAGGTCGGAGCCGCAGATCGCCGTCGAGGTGATCTTCACAATGGCGTCGCGGCTGTTCAGGATCGAGGGGTCCGGAACGTCCTGCACCTCGACCGAGTTGCGTCCCGTCCAGCAGGTGGCCTTCATGCCAGTGCCTCCTTCAGCTCGTCCTCGGTCAGCGGTCGGGCCGGGTGCTGCGGGAACTCGCCCCGGGCCCGCTTGCCGCCGGGTGCGCCCTCGGAGCGGACGACCTCACCGGTCTCCGCGATCTGCTTGAACCGGCGCAGGTCGTCGTCCAGTTGCTGGTGCGGCTCCTCGCCGAACCAGCGGGCGGCCGCCTTGCCCACCGCCCCGCCGGGCAGTTCGTAGCGCAGGGACACCCGGATCTCCGTGCCCTGCCCGCCCGGGGCCGGCACGAGACGGACTTCGCCGGAGTTGCCGATGTCGGCGCCCTCCACCGACCGCCACGCGATCAGTCGGCCCGGGACGTCCTGAGTGATCTCGGCGTCCCATTCGACGGTCCTGCCGAACGGTGCGTCGGCCTTCCAGTGACTGGTGCGCGGGCCGGTCACGTGCACGTCGTCCAAGTGCACCATGAATTCCGGCAGTCGCTCCAGGTCCTTCCAGAGGGTGTACACCTCGTCCGGGGACCGGGTGACGGTGGTGGCCGCGGTCAGTTCCATGGGGGCGCTCCTGCGCGTGCGGGTCACGGCCGCGTAGACGTCCGTGGCGGTGAGGGCGGTGACCGCGGCCGTCGCAGCGACGGTGCGTCCGAGACCGCGACCGTTGTGGTTCTTCAGGGCTCTGGCGAGCATCGTCAGGTCCATGAGGTCGCCGCCGACGCGACCCCAGAGCCAGACGGGGTGCGGCCGTCCCAACAGGCCGGTCGCCGCAGCCAGTTCGCGCACGCCGACGGCCGTCGTGGCCGACCGGTGCCGGGGGGCGTCGCCCACGCCCAGGGCCCGTGCGAAGCCCGCCGGGGCGACGACCTGGGGCACGCCCAGGAACGCACTGGCCCAGCCGAGGCCACGTACGAGCGGATCGTGTCGCAGGCGGGAGGTGGAGCGGGTGTCTGTCGTCATCAGTGCTCCTGACGTGCGGTCGTCATCAGTGCTCCTGACATGCGGGAGAACCGGGGCCGGACGGGGGTCGCCGCCCGCCCGGTGTGGTGCCGCAGCGGGCGGGCGGCCCCGGCCTCCTTACTGCTTGTGGCCGTTGCTGTGGCCGTCGGGATGCAGCAGCACCTTCGTCCAGCCGTCGTCACGGGCGTCGAAGTGCTCGTAGGCGGTGGGGGCCTCGTCCAGGCTGAGCTCGTGGGAGACGACGAAGCTCGGCGTAGCCTTCCCGCCGGCGATCAGGTCCCGCAGCGCCCGGTTGTACTTCTTCACCGGAGCCTGGCCGGTCCCCATGCGCTGGCCCTTGAACCACATCATCCCGAAGTCGATGGGCACCTTGCCCTGTGCCTCCCACTCGCCCTGCGCCTCCTCGCCGCCGGGGTCCTGGGGCAGGAACACGCCCACGACGCCGATGTCGCCCGTGAACCTCACCGAGTCGATCAGGCTGTTGAGGGTGAGGCTGGCGTCCTCGTGTCCCTCGGAGTCGTGTGCCTGGTACCCGACGCACTCACACCCGTTGTCGGCGCCCAGACCGAGGGTGGCCTCCTTGACGACCTCGGCCGGGTCCTGCTCGGCGGTGTTGATCGGGATGGCCCCGATCTCCTCCGCCTTGGCCAGCCGGTCGGGCTGGTGGTCGGCCACCCAGACGCAGCCGGCGCCCTTGAGCACGGCGGAGTAGGCCGCCATCAGCCCGACGGGACCGGCCCCGAAGACGATCGTCTGGTCGCCCGGCTTGACGTTGGCCATCTCGGTGGCGTGGTAGCCGGTGGGGAAGATGTCGGCGAGCATCACGTAGTCGCTCTGCCGCTCGGCGGCGTCCTCGCCCAGGCGCAGCGCGTTGAAGTCGCCGTAGGGCACGCGCAGCAGTTCCGCCTGGCCGCCCTGGTAGGGGCCCATGTCGGCGAAGCCGTAGGCGGCTCCGGCGAGGGCGGGTTCCGGTTGCATGGTCAGGCAGTAGTTGGTCAGGCCCCGCTCGCACTGCTTGCAGAAGCCGCAGGCGATGTTGAGGGCAGGACCACGTACTCGCCGACCTGGACCTTGCGGACGGCCGAGCCGACCTCCACGACCTGGCCCAGGTTCTCGTGCCCCAGCGTGCGGCCGGACTCTTGGAATAGGCGGCCGCCCGGATCGCCTCGTCGCTCTCCAGGCCCGACCCCAGCGCACCACCGGCCGTGGCGACCGAAGCGACGAACCAGGCCAGCGTCCAGTACTCCGCGGCATGCAGCGGCGTCCGCGTCATGGAGGCGAACACCTGGTCGTTGAGGATGAAGAGCCCCCACAGCACGTTGACGACCAGCAACCCCGCATAGCAGACGAGCACCCCGATGCCCACGGTCACGACCGTCGACGCGTTGTAGAGCGCCGCCCGCTTCCTCTCCTCCGGCGAGTCCTGCGCCTTCCGATGCCACAGGTGCGCGTCGATGATCAGCCAGCCGATCATGAGGGCGACGGACCCGACCGTGGCGATCACGAGCCGCGGGGTGTCGAGGAATGCGGCCAGGCTCCAGACGGTGGAGTTCACGGTGGCGATCGCTCCGGTGGCGAGTGCGGCCGCAAGGGCCTTGGAGAGGCCCGGGACCAAGCGCCACGGCCTGTTGGCCCGGACCATGCCGCCGAGCACCCTCAGGTAGCCGCGCGGCCCACCGACCACATAACGGAGGTCCGCGGCCTCCTCGTCGCCGACCCGGGCCGGGTGAACGGACGCAAGGCGACCGGTGTCTCCCAGCGACCGATCCTGAACAGGCTTTCCGCCCTGGGCGGACTGCGCATCCGCCAGGCTGAGCACGGCCTCCTCGACCGCGCGCCGGGCCCTGCTCTGGAAGCGCAGTCCGCCCAGGGAGGGGAGGGACAGGAGTGCCAGGCCGTGTTCATGACTCAGATCCACGACGAGTTTGTGGCCCTGTGAGTGCAACGGCAGGTCGGTGAGGGCCACGACGACGTCCCAATCCTCTCCCCGTCGCCGGTCCATGAGCCGGCGGGTCATCGTGGTCGGGTCCTCGGTCCCCGCGGTGAAGGGCTCGCTCACCACCTCGACGGCGAACCGCCGGTGGCGGCCCGACGCGTCCGCGAGCCGGGCGGGCATGTCCCGGGCGATGTGCTGGGCGACCTCGGTCGGCGCGTCCGGATCCGCCAGGAGAGCCACGACCGTGACGCTCTGCGACGACTCAACCATGACGGTCCCTTCTCGTCGTCCACTCCGGCGTTCAGCAGTGCCCCGGAATGCCCGGCGCGTAACGGCCGGTCCTCAACCGATTCGACGCAGCCGTACAGCAGGTCGGGGACGCCGGCGAGCACCTGCGGCCGAACCTCTCGGACGCGACGCCCGACCCGTACGGCGTCGACCCAGGCGGAGCCGAGCAGGCGGGCCCGGGCTGATCAGCCGCGCTCGGGCCAGATCGGGCCCTGGTCGGTCCAGACGACGCCCTTGTTGCGGCACAGGCAGAAGGGGTGGCCGACGGGGTCGGTGTAGACCTGCCAGCCGTAGCCGTTGGGGCCGATGAAGTCCTGCTTCAGCGTCGCGCCGAGGGCCAGGACGCGGCGCTGCTCGGGCTCGAACTCGTCCACTTCGAAGTCGAGGTGGAACTGCTTGGGGTGCTCGCCGTCGGGCCACTGCGGAGCGCGGTAGCCGTCCACCCGGATGAACGCCAACTCGATCTCGCCGAACTGGATACCGGCCCAGTCCTCGGAGCTGCCTTCCTTGACCGGCCGGCCCGTCACCTCGGAGTAGAACGCCGCCAACTCCATCGTGTCCGGGCAGTCGATGATGAAATCGGTGAGTCTCAGCATCCCGGGATCTTGGCACAGGCTCACGCCGCGCGAGGGGGCACCTCCCGTCACCTGTGGCAACCGACAGTGACCGCCGTATCTCAGCCGCTCCCCACGAACCCACAGGTCACAGCCCCCGACTCATACGCGTTTCCGCCCAGGGCTGGCGGTACGGCAAGATGGGGTATTTCTCGCCGTGCCCCGGAGCTGCAGTGCTCAGCCCATCGAGCGATTGTGGGCACTGCGCCAGCACTGTACGTTCCCGCTCACGGATCGATGTAGCTCAGGGGGCGGGGATGTCTAGATACGGCCGCGCGGACAGTGAATGGGAAGAGCTGGTACACGCCGGTCATGGCTTCCTCGTCGAGCGAGCGAAGCTGGGCAAGCTCACCTCGTACACGGAGCTCAACGTGATTCTGGCCAGGCGAGCAGGCTGCCGCCCGTTCGACTTCGAGCGTGCTGACGAACGGGCCGCGATGGGGTATCTGCTCGGGCTGATCGTGGAACGAGACCAGGAGATCGCGCCCTCAGACCCGGCTGTCATGCTCTCGGCCCTGGTGAACTACCTGGGTGCCAACGACGCTGGCTCTGGCTTCTATCAGCTGGCCAAGGAACTCGAACTTCTGCCCATGAGCGCGTCGGCCGATGAGAAGTTCAGCTTCTGGGTCAAGCAAGTTAAGCAACTCTACGAACGTCATGGAGCTAGTCCAGCGGTGGGCTGAGATCAAGCACCTTGAGTTTCCAACTGCGTGACAACGTCGACGGACAACGGCGGACGAGCGCGGACTCCTATGGGCCATGGGGGTGCCTCATGGGCGAGTCCCGCCCGCGACCTTGCCCGGTGAAACCGCAGCTCAGGAGGGGGATCACCCAGCCTTTCCCCTAAAGTGGTTGTCCGTCGTGATCACCGCGTCCACACCAGCTGGAACTCCTCAGCCGGGATGGCCTCCAGCAGATCCTCTTCAGCGTCGATCGCTTGGTCTGTCAGGCCGCCGTGCTCGTCCTCCAGGTGCTCCCAGCTGTACCGGTGGAGTCGGCCGGCCGAGGTCAGTTCGGCTTGCTTGACGACAATCAACTCACCGCGGTCGGGTACGGCCTCGATGTACCACAGACCGCCCTCCTCGTCGGCGTGACGGAAGTGGTGCCGTAGGGTGGCGTTCTCATCGAGTGCTCGGAAGTACGCCACGGACTCTGCTCTGACGTGCTTCAGGTCAACCACGCAACCATCGTGCCAGCGAGCGACCGGGGTTGGTCCCTTCTGACATCCACGTGTGACATCAACGACGCCGGACGCCGGCACTCCTGAGCGGTCCGCCACGACCAGTGTGGCCGGGTAATTCCCCGGTGGTGCCGAGGAGCGATCGAACTCCTGAAGGGGCGTTCAGATCGTCTGTGAGATCCCAATCAACCGATAGCCACGCCTAGGGTTCGCCGTATGGCCGACGACGCTCTGTCCTGTCCCGAGTGCAGGCAGCCCTTGAAGTCGGGGGGTCGTGTACTGGTCAAGAGAGACGACGACGGCCGGAGGGCCTGCCGATCTCTATGGCGGTGCGCTGATCGGCATACCTGGTGGCGGTGGGCGGATCGGCCGGAGGAGCCACTGGAAGTCTGCCCATTTCCGCAGGTGTTCCGTTGACATCCTGCCCTAGCGTCAGCGGGCCGCGCTCAACTCGGTGCGACGGTACCGAGCCATCTGGCGAGCGCGGAGAAGTCGGCGTCATTGAGGCCCTTGGTCGGCTCGACCTGGTGCAGCAGTGAAGGCCCCGGGCAACTGGCGTCGACCCAGAAGCGGTCCATGCCGCTGATCTCGTCGTCGACCCAGATGAAGGGTCGGCCAGCGGCCCACTCGATCATGGGGCGGGTCTTCCAGTGGAGACCCCGTGGGGTTCCTCCTGCGTCGGTGTCCGGCCACTCCAGCACCGGCAGCCTCGGCAAGCCGATGCGCGGGGCGATTACTTCGTTCGCCTCTTCCAGCCAGGTCGTCGCCCAGACGAGCTGGCAGCCCAGAGCAATGAGGCGTTCCCCGATCCCGGGGTCGAGTCGGGCCAGCAGTGGGTTCCCCTGATCGACGGTCGTAGGGGAGGCGGCAGGGACCTCCTCATGACCCGCCGAAGACCCGTACGGGATCAGTGGGCCGTCGACGTCGAGGAAGAGGAGGGGGCGCTCCGATGAGCTGGTCACGGCAGCACCGTAGCGCCGCGCGGCGGGGGAGCCGCACCATCGGGCTGGGCCGTCTCTGGGCCGTGTGAGGGTGCCCGAGGTCGACCAAAGGCGACCGACAGTGACAGTCGCCCCGCAGTCGGCAGCAGAGAAATGCCAGGTCAGCCGCCCCCCGCCATACGCGTTTCCGCCCAGCCCTGGCGGTACGGCAAGATGGGGTGTATCTGCCCACTGTCAGATTCAAGCTGCCGGACGGTTTCTCTTGGCTGAGTTCATTTACACCATGCGCAAGGCGCGCAAAGCGCACGGCGACAAGGTGATCCTCGACGACGTGACGACGAGCTTCCTCCCGGGGGCGAAGATCGGCGTCGTCGGCCCGAACGGCGCCGGAAAGTCGACGATCCTCAAGATCATGGCCGGGATCGAGCAGCCGTCCAACGGTGACGCCTTCCTCACGCCGGGTTACACGGTCGGCATCCTGCTCCAGGAGCCCCCGCTGACCGAGGACAAGACCGTCCTGGAGAACGTCCAGGAGGGTGTCGCCGAGATCAAGGGCAAGCTCGACCGGTTCAACGAGATCGCCGAGCAGATGGCGACCGAGTACACCGACGAGCTCATGGACGAGATGGGCAAGCTCCAGGAGCAGCTCGACCACGCCAACGCGTGGGACCTCGACGCGCAGCTGGAGCAGGCCATGGACGCCCTGGGCTGCCCGCCCGGCGACTGGCCCGTCACCAACCTGTCCGGTGGTGAGCGCCGCCGCGTCGCGCTGTGCAAGCTCCTGCTGGAGCAGCCCGACCTGCTGCTGCTCGACGAGCCCACCAACCACCTCGACGCCGAGTCGGTGAACTGGCTGGAGCAGCACCTGGCCCAGTACCCGGGCACCGTCGTCGCGGTCACCCACGACCGGTACTTCCTGGACAACGTCGCCCAGTGGATCTGCGAGGTCGACCGCGGTCGCCTCTACCCCTACGAGGGCAACTACTCCAAGTACCTGGAGACCAAGGCCGCCCGCCTCAAGGTCGAGGGCCAGAAGGACGCCAAGCGGCAGAAGCGGCTCAAGGAAGAGCTGGAGTGGGTCCGCTCCAACGCCAAGGGGCGGCAGGCCAAGTCCAAGGCGCGTCTGGCCCGCTACGAGGAGATGGCCGCCGAGGCCGACAAGATGCGGAAGCTGGACTTCGAGGAGATCCAGATCCCGCCGGGCCCGCGTCTGGGCAACGTCGTCGTCGAGGTCAGCAACCTCAGCAAGGGCTACGGCGAGAAGCTGCTCATCGACGACCTCAGCTTCACCCTCCCGCGCAACGGCATCGTGGGCATCATCGGTCCCAACGGCGCCGGCAAGACCACCCTGTTCAAGATGATCCAGGGCATCGAGGAGCCGGACTCCGGCGCCATCAAGGTCGGCGACACCGTCAAGATCTCCTACGTCGACCAGAGCCGCGAGAACATCGACCCCAAGAAGACGCTGTGGGCCGTCGTCTCCGACGAGCTGGACTACATCAACGTCGGCCAGGTCGAGATGCCGTCGCGGGCGTACGTCTCCGCCTTCGGGTTCAAGGGGCCGGACCAGCAGAAGCCGGCCGGGGTGCTCTCCGGCGGTGAGCGCAACCGGCTGAACCTCGCGCTCACCCTCAAGCAGGGCGGCAACCTGCTGCTCCTCGACGAGCCGACCAACGACCTCGACGTCGAGACCCTCTCCAGCCTGGAGAACGCGCTGCTGGAGTTCCCCGGCTGCGCCGTGGTCGTCTCCCACGACCGGTGGTTCCTGGACCGCGTGGCCACGCACATCCTCGCCTACGAGGGCGACTCCAAGTGGTTCTGGTTCGAGGGCAACTTCGAGTCGTACGAGAAGAACAAGGTCGAGCGGCTCGGCCCGGACGCCGCCCGTCCGCACCGTGCCACCTACAAGAAGCTGACCCGGGGCTGATCTTGCGGCACATCTACCGCTGCCCGCTGCGCTGGGCGGACATGGACGCGTACGGCCACGTCAACAACGTGGTGTTCCTCCGCTACCTGGAGGAGGCCCGTATCGACTTCCTGTTCCGCCCGGAGAAGGACTTCAAGCAGGGGTCCGTGGTGGCACGCCATGAGATCGACTACAAGCGGCAGCTCGTGCACCGCCACCACCCGGTGGACATCGAGCTGTGGGTCACCGAGATAAGGGCCGCGTCCTTCACCCTCACCTACGAGGTGAAGGACGGCGACCAGGTCTACGTGCGGGCGTCGACGGTGATCGTGCCGTTCGACTTCGAGGCGCAGCGCCCGCGCCGGATCACCGAGGAGGAGCGGGAGTTCCTCCGCGCGTACATGGATGACGCCGAGGAGGAGGCCGTCGCGGCATGACGGTCCTGCACCTCGCCGACGAGGGGGAGGCGGCGGACCTCGCGGCCTTCCTCTCCCGGCTGCTCCACTACGACCGCGGGGCCGCGGTGCGCCTGCAGGCCGCCGGCACCGCACTGGCCGTCTTCGGCCGGCCGCCGTCCTTCGAGGTGCTGGCGGTCCGCGCGGTGCGGCTGGCCAAGCCGTACGAGAAGGGCCTGGAGGTCACGCTGGACGTGACCGTGTCCGCCGGTGAGCTGCTGGAGTCGGTGGACGAGAAGGCCGCCACGGCCGCCGTGCCGCAGGCCGTGACCGGGCCGCCGTGGGCCGGGGTGCTGCCGCCCCGCAGCGGCTGGCGGGCCGAACCGGGACTGCCCGGGCCCGACGCCCTCCGGTCGCTGGTGGCCGCCGCGGTGGCCGAATTCCGCGCCCGGACGGGGGAGTTGCCCGAGGAGCGGCGCACCCGCGGCGAGCTGGACCGCATCGGCCGGGACATCTGGTCCCGCACGGTCGGGGACACCCCGCTGCCGGTCCGGGCCGTGCACGCGGCGCAGTCGCTCGGCTTCCTGCGGCCCGGCGCCCCGCTGGGGCTGCTCTCCTCGGGCGCGTGGCTGCGGCTGCGCACGCCTTACGGGTCGGTCGCGGTACGGCGGGCCGGGCTCGGGGCCCTGGACGTCAGCGTCCGCTGACCGGCCACCGGGGCAGGTCGTCAGCCCGGGGTGTTCACCATCGAGGCGGCCGCGTAGGTCAGGTAGCTCCACAGCGTGTGCTCGTGCTCCTCGGACAGCCCGAGCTCGTCGACCGCCACCCGCATGTGCTTCAGCCAGGCGTCGTGCGCCGCGCGGTCCACCTGGAACGGCGCGTGGCGCATCCGCAGCCGCGGGTGCCCACGGTTGGCGCTGTACGTCGTCGGGCCGCCGAAGTACTGGATGAGGAACAGCGTGAAGCGCTCCTCGGCGGGGCCGAGGTCCTCCTCGGGGTACATGGGCCGCAGCAGCGGGTCCCCGGCGACCCCCTCGTAGAAACGGTGGACGAGCCGGCGGAAGGTCTCCTCCCCGCCGACCTGCTCGTAGAAGGTCTGCTCCTGAAGCGTGCCGCGCCGAATCTCTGTCACGCGTTCCATGGTCTCAGACGCCCCGGCATAGGACTCAAGACCTAGGTCCCACCACCCGTGATCGGAACGACCGGCCCCAGGCCCGCCGCTTACTGTGGAGACATGGGCGGGCACGCACCCGGCAGGGAACTCGAGGACCTCGGCGCCAGCGCGCGGGCGGGGCTGGTGCGGCGCATCGAGGCCAGCGGGGCCTGGACGGCCGACCCCGCCTGGCGGGAGGCCTTCGCGGCGGTCCCGCGCCACCTGTTCGTGCCGTACTACTACGTGGCCGTCGCCGGCGGTTTCGAGCGCCGCTGGGGCGAGAGCCCCGACCCGCAGGCGCGGGAGCGGTGGATACGGGGTGCCTACGAGGACGTGCCGCTGGCGACCCGGCTGCGCGACGGGGAGCTGCTGTCCTCCAGCAGCCAGCCCTCGCTCATGGCGGACATGCTGACGGAGCTGGACGTCCGCGAGGGGCACACGGTCCTGGAGATCGGGGCGGGCACCGGCTACAACGCCGCGCTGCTGTGCCACCGGCTCGGCGACGACAAGGTCACCAGTGTCGACCTGGACCCGGAGATCACCGAGTCGGCCCGCCGGCACCTGGCCGCGGCCGGGCACCACCCGGTCGTCGTCACCGGCGACGGCGCCCGGGGCGTGCCGGAGCGCGCGCCCTTCGACCGGATCATCGCGACCTGCGCCCTGACCTCCGTACCGCCGGCCTGGCTCGCCCAGAGCCGGCCGGGCGGACGGATCCTGCTGCCGCTGGCCACCGGCCTGCTCGCGCTCACCGTGACCGACGCCTCGCACGCCGAGGGGCGCTTCCTGCACACGCCCGCCTACTTCGTGCCGCTGCGCGGGGCCGGCCGGGCCGCGGAGCCGTTCCAGCTCGGCGGGGTGCCCCGCCGGGCCAGGGAGGACGACCTGTTCCGCTTCCTGCTGGCCCTGACCCGCGGCAGCATCGACCCGGAGGAGGCGCTGTCGCTGTGGGAGCAGGAGGGCAGACCGCAGCGCGAGCGCTACGGCATCACCGTCAGCGGCGAACGGGAGTGGGCCTGGCTGGACGACCCGGAGGGGCCGTACGCCTGGCCCCTCCCGTCCTGACGGGCGCCACGCGGTGCCGGCGGTAGGGCTGAGCCGCGCGGCTCAGCCGCGACGGATCGTGATCGTCGTCCAGGCGCCCACGTGCACCCGGTCGCCGTCCTGGAGCGGGACGGGGACGAACGGCTGGATGGGCTCCTCCGAGCCGTTGACCGTCGTGCCGTTCGTCGAGTTCTGGTCGACGACCGCCCAGCTGCCGTCCGGCTGCTGCACCAGCACCGCGTGCTGGTGCGAGACGCCCGGGTCCTCCGGCGGCACCGACAGGTCGATGTCGGGTGTGTCGCCGGTGGAGTGCCGGCGGCGGCCGATGGTGATCTGGTTCCCGGTGAGCGTGCGCTGCTGCTCAGGGGAGTACGCGGGCAGGTTCAGCCCGGCGGCCTCGGGGCCGGAGCGCTGCATCATCGCCAGGAAGTACTCGCGGTCCGGGCCGATCGTCGCGGTCCAGGTCGCCGGTCCCTGCTGCGGCTGGTGCTGCTGCGGGAAGCCGCCCGGGCCGGGCGGGGCCTGGGTGGCACCGGGCTGCGGGTAGCCGTAGCCGCCCTGACCGGGGCCGCCGGGACCGCCGTGGCCGGGACCGCCCGGGCCGCCGTGTCCGCCGGGGCCGGTGTGCGACGGCGGGGAGATCACCCAGTCGTCGTCACCGCCGCCGAAGGCCGGACCGCCCTGCTGCGGGGGCCGCTGCGTCTCCTGCGGGAAGGCGGGCGGGGCCGGCGGGCCGGACTGGTGGAACGCCTGCGGAGCGCCGCCGGGACCGCCGGGGCCACCCTGCCCACCCCCGTAGCCGCCGGGACCGCCGCCGTGTCCACCCGGGCCGCCGTGGCCCCCCGGGCCGCCGTGGCCACCGGGGCCGGGCGGCGGCGGGACCGGACGCGAGGGGTCGTTGCCGAATCCGGGCGGGCCGGACGGACCGCCCGGGCCACCGGGCGCCCCGTAACCACCCGGGCCACCGGGGCCACCGGGACCACCCGGGCCGGGACGGCCGGACGGATCGCCGCCGAAGGGCGGGATCGGCTCGGCCGGGCGGTTCACCTGCGAGGGGCGCGAGCCCTGGTAGTCGAACGCGTCACTGCCACTGCCGTACGACGGGCCGCCCGGGCCGCCCGGGCCACCGGGACCCGGCGGCTGGAAGCGCGCGCCCGGACCGGGCGGCGGCGGGGCCGCGGGGGTGTACGAGGTCGCCGTGTTGGTGAGGAAGTTCCACCGGCACTCCTCGCAGAACGGGGCGCCGCCCTCACGCGGCGTACGGCACTGCGGGCAGAGCTCCGGCTCGGCGGACAGGTGCGGCGGGCGCCCGCCGGGCTGCCCACCGGGGCCGCCGGGGCCGCCGGGGCCGCCCTGGCCGGCCGGCGGCGGGAAGCCGTAGCCGCCGGGGGGCGGAGGGGGAGGAGGCGGAGGCACGGCACCCGCCATGCGGTGACCGCAGACCTCGCACCAGTCGTCGGAACCCGACTGGTGTCCGTTCGGGCAGGTCGGCATGTCGGCGCGTCCCTCCTTCGATCTCTTCCAGGTCACTTCTTGACGCGAACAGTCTTGGTGGACCGGGTTTCGAGCGTCATCTCGTCCGCCTCCGCGACCTTCGCCTTCAGTCGCACAGTACCGGTCGCGGCGTCGACCACGTCCACCACCTTCGCAAGCAGTTTCGCAGTATCGGCGTTCCCCGAGGCACTCGCGAGCTGAACGGCCCGGCCCAGTTTGGCCGTTGCTCCGTCGATATCGCCCGACTTGCGCAGATCGAGCCCCTGCTGGATGACCTGGGCCAGTTCGGCCTGCCCGGTGTAGTGGGCGACCTGGGGGTTGATCGACGTGGAGGCGACCATGTCGTCCGTCCACACGGCCCGGACCAGGCCCTGCGCGCCGAGGTTGTGGACGCCGCCGTCGGGCTGCGGGACGACCAGCGAGATGCGGGCCGCCAGCATCTCCTGCCCGATGTGCGCGGCCGGGACCTGCACACACAGGTGGTAGTCGCGGGACTCGTCGCCCCAGGAACCCAGCGGGTAGTCGCCGGCGCGGGGGCCGGCCTCGGTGCGCCGGCCGGTCAGTTCCTCGACCGCGGGGGCGACCTGCTTGACGAACTTCACCGTGGTGTCGACGGGGGTCCACAGCCGCAGGGAGACGTCCGCGACCTCCTTGCCCATCGCCGTCTCCATCATCCGCGTGAAGTCCGCGGCCAGACCGGCCGGATCGGCGACGATGTCGGCGGTGCCGAGCAGCGCCGAGGCGATCGCTGTGACTTCTTTCACTTCCCAGTCGGTGCCGACCCCGCGTGCGTCGCAGGTGAAACGGCCCGCGCACGCGTCGAGCGCGGCCCTCAGGTCCTGGGCCGACTCGTGCTCGTTGCGGCCGTCGGTGAGCAGGATGCCGTGGCGGATGGCGACGTCCACGGAGGACAGCAGACGGTCGGCCAGCCGCAGCCAGGTGCCGATGGCCGTGCCGCCCCCCGCGCCGAGCGCCCGCAGCGCCTGCTTGGCCTGCGCGCGGGTGGTGGCGTCGGCGACGGCGACCCGGCCGCCGCCGGGGTAGACCTCCTTGGCGACGTGCGTCCCGCCGATCACCGCGAAGTGGACGCCGTCGCGCAGGG
Organism: Streptomyces sp. NPDC053665; assembly: GCF_055585285.1. Taxonomy (NCBI): domain Bacteria; kingdom Bacillati; phylum Actinomycetota; class Actinomycetes; order Kitasatosporales; family Streptomycetaceae; genus Streptomyces; species Streptomyces sp. NPDC053665. Next base: position 838,867 of record NZ_JBVJKK010000002.1, on the reverse strand, counting down.
TGTCGATCGCGGCGGCGGTGGCGTCGCGCGCGTTGCGCATCTTGGCGGGCGGGTAGTCCATCGACCCCGAGCAGTCGACCATGATCGCCACCGCGGCGGAGGGACCCTGCCCGGGTGCGTACAGCTGCGGTGCGCCGACCGCGCTGCCGAGGGTGCCGCCGCCGGTCGCCGTCACCGTGACGATGGCGTTGACCTCGCGGGCGCCCTCCGGCAGGTACTCGTTCTGATAGACGTCCACCGAGAACCGGGGCGCGCTCGCCTTCGAGAAATTGGCCATGCCTGTTTCGATCCCCCTCCGGAGACCCCGCCGGCAGCGGGGTCACGACGGTGGGCGGACCAGTCCCCTCCGGTCCGCCGAGCCACCCCCGAGCGTGGCCTCAGGCCGATCCTGCCCCCTGCGGCACCGCCGGGAACGGCACGAGCGCCACTGTTACGTTGTCGTGGCCCCCGCCGTCCAGGGCGTGACCGACGAGCACGCGGGCGCTGTGCAGCGGCTGCCCGGCGGCGTCGAGCGGCACGATGCGGGCCATCTCCTCGGCGCCCTCGGCGTAGTTCCACAGCCCGTCCGTGCAGACGATCACCACACCGGGGCGGTCGGGCTTGAACGCGGCGGTGTGCGGCTCCAGTTCGTAGGCGTCGGCGCCGAGCCAGCCGGTGATGGCGTGGGCGCGCTCGTCGGCGTAGGCCTCGGCCTCGTTCATCAGGCCCGCGGCGACCATCTGCGCCGCCCAGGAGTCGTCCTCGGTGAGCCGGGCCGGGGGAGCGCCGCGGTCGACCGGGACCCAGTAGGCGCGGCTGTCGCCGACCCAGCCGACGATCAGCAGCCCCGAGGTCACCACGGCGCCGACGATGGTGCAGGCCGGGGCGTTCTGGTGCGGGGCGTGCTCGCGGGCCGTGGCCGGCTCCTCCGCCAGCGAGTTGACCGCGTGGGAGGCGGCGACGATCGCCTCGTGCATGGCCTGCTGCGGGTGCGTGCCGCGCGGCAGGGCCGCCAGCAGCGTCTCGCTCGCGGCCTTCGACGCGGCCGCCGAGGCGTCGTCGGGCCGGGTCGCCGAGGAGACGCCGTCGCAGACGATCGCCACGGAGGCGGGCGAGCCGTCGGGCAGCGTGGTGGTCCCGAGGGCGAACGCGTCCTCGTTGCGGTGGTGGCGCAGGCCGCGGTCGCTGACCGCGGCCACCGGCCCGGACTCCTGCTCCATGTGGTCCCGTTCGCGCGGCTGGGCGTGGCCGCAGTTCTCGCAGTAGCCGTCGTCGTCCACGCGGCCGGCCCGGCAGGCGACGCAGACCTTGCCGCCGGCAGCGGCGGGCGGGGCCGCCTGTTCGGCGGACACCCGGGGGTCCGGCACCTGGAGGGGGTACTCGTCCGGCTGGGTGCGGTAGATCTCCGGCGCGTAGCCCTCCGGCTGCGGCGGCCGGTCGAACCGCACCCCCGCCGCCGGGGACGGGGGCGCACCGGGGGGCGGTGCGCCGGCGCCCGGGGCCGCGCCGGCCGGCGGGGCCTGCGGGGGCTCGGGGTACGCGGCGGCCGGGGCGCCCTGGGCGGGCACCGCGCCGTTCAGGGCGATGGTCGGGTTGTCCTCGGGCCGTGCCGGCACGGCGGACAGGTCGTATCCGCACGCGCCGCAGAAACGGTCACCCGACTCGAGGGGTTCCTCGCAGCTCGGGCATGCGGACAACCGGGGCATCTGCGACATCAACTACACCCACGTCCGGGGGCGGTAACGATTGGCACGTTCCACCAGGTCGATCCTCTCCTCGCCGCCCCGCGCCAGCCGGGCCAGCATGCGGTACGAGCGTTCCAGTCCGAAACGCAGTCCCCGCTCGTCCAGGCCGCTGCCGAGCAGCGTCCGCCCCCCGGCGGCGGGAGGGGAGGAACCCTGGCCCCCGGAGAGTACCCAGTCCAGGGCGCAACCGAGGACTTCGGCCGACAACTGCTCCCGCCGCGCCGGATCCAGGCCGTAGGCGTCGAGCGCCTCCACCTGTGCCGCGGCGGCCGTCAGGTCCTCCAGGAAGGGCACGTCCGAGGCCGTGGCCGTGCGCCCGCGCAGCCGTGCCCGGACGGCCGCCACCCGCGCGGCCGTGTAGTGGATGGAGGACTCCGGCACGGACTCCAGCGTCCGCACGGCGCCGCGCCGGTCGCCGGTCGCCAGCTGGACACGGGCCAGGCCGAACGCGGCGCTCACATGGCTCGGGTCGGTCGCCCACACCAGCCGGTAGTACTCGGCGGCGTTGTCCAGCTGGCCCAGCACCTCCGCGCACAGGCCCAGCGCCAGCTTCGGGGCGATCTCGCCGGGGAAGGCGTCGTAGATCGCGTCGAAGGCCAGCGCGGCGCCCTCGTCGTCTCCGGTCACCAGCGCGGCCAGGCCCCGGAACCAGACCACCCGCCAGTCGTCGGGCCGTTCGTCCTCCAGGGCGGCGAGCGACTCCAGCGCGGCACCCGGCTCACCGGTCTCCAGCCGGGCCCGCACCTGCCGCAGCCGCGTCTCGGTCGACGGGGCCGGCGCGGCCTCCAGGGCCCCGAGCAGCTCCGCCGGGGCGGAGGTCATCAGGCCCGCGAGGAAACCGGCGTTGGGGTCGGTCGGATCCACCCGGGGCACCGGCAGGGCCAGGGCGGCGGCGCGGGTGTCGACCCGCTTGACGAGCCCGGCGACGGATGCGGCCGCACCGGACGGCGGAGCGACGGCCCGGGCCGGGAGCGCGGCGCCGGCGCGGCGTCCCGTCCCCGTCGCCCGCGCGCCCAGCCGGGACACCTCGCCGTCCAGCCGGGGGAACAACTCCGTGTCCGTCACCCGCAGTTCCGGACCGAACAGGGTGGACAGAGCGGGCCGGGCCCGGCCCGTCTGGAGCGAGACGACCTCCCGCAGCACGCCCGTGAGCTGCTCCGTCATCTCCTGCGCGGAGGCGAACCGGCGGGCCGGATCGGGGTCGGTGGCGCGCACCAGGAGCCGGTAGAAGGACTCGTACTGCCGGAACACCTCGATGTGGTCCGGGTCGGGCAGGGAGTCGGCGTAGACGTTCGTGTAGCCCTGGAAGTCGAAGGTCAGCACGGCGAGGGTGCGGGCGACCGTGTACAGGTCGCTCGCCACGGACGGCCCGGTCTCGGCGACCTCGGGCGCCTGGTAGCCCACCGTGCCGTAGATGGCCGACTCCTCGTCGTCCATCCTGCGCACCGCGCCCATGTCGATCAGCTTCAGCTCGTCCTCGGTCTGGATGGCGTTGTCGACCTTGAAGTCGCAGTAGAGCAGGTTGCGGCTGTGCAGGTGCCCCAGCGCCTCCAGCGCCTCGATGCCGTACGCGCACGCCTGCTCCACCGGCAGCGGGTCACGCCGGCCCTGCGGGGTGCGCCGGGCGTTGGCGATCTCCTTGAGCGACTTGCCGCCCACGTACTCCATGACGATGTAGCCGTCGAGGGAGCCGGTGCGCTGGTCCAGGTGCTCCACGAAGTTGTAGATCCGCACGATGTTGGCGTGCTCGATCTCCGCGAGGAAGCGCCGCTCGGAGATCGCCGCCGCCATCGCGTCCTGGTCGCCCGTGTCCAGCAGGCCCTTGAGGACCACCCAGCGGTCCGAGACCGCGCGGTCCACGGCGAGGTAGATCCAGCCCAGGCCGCCGTGCGCGAGGCAGCCCACCACCTCGTACTGCCCGTGCACCACGTCACCGGTGCGCAGCTTCGGCACGAACGAGTACGGGTGGCCGCACTTGGTGCAGAAGCCCTCCGTGCGGCCCGGCCGGTCGCCGCGCGCCCGGCCCACCGGGGCCCCGCAGTCCGACCGGGAGCAGAACCGCTTGCGCTCGGGCACCTCGGGGTCGTCCAGCACCATCGCGCGCGGGTCGGGCCGCGGGATCGGCGGCACCTGCACCAGCCCGGCGCCCAGCCGCGCCCGGGAAGCGGTACCGGAGGCCGACCCGGAGCTGCGCACGGACACCGAGCGGCCCGTGGACCTGCCCGACACCGAGCGGGACAGCCGGCCCGAGACCGAGCGGCGGGAGCGCGACGACTGCGAGGACGTACCCGCACTACGGCTGCCCGAGGACCCGCGGGAGCCGCTCCCGCCCCCGGAGGCGACGCCCGTGGGGGACGAACCCACCATGCCGCCCTCGGAGGAGGGGCTCCGGGGCGCGACGACCGGGGCCAGGCCGCAGGTACCGCAGTACAGTTCGCCGCCGCCCACGTCCTCGTACGCGCCGTCGCAGCCGGGGCGCTGGCAGGCACGCCCGGACGGGCCGGGCGGCTCGTGCGGTGCCCGGCTCATCGGCTTCCCCTGGTCGCTCATGCGTCCGGCCCCCTCCGGTCGTCCTCGGCCCCGCCCGGGTGGTCCGGCACCCGCGGGCCGCCGAGCAGCTCGGCCGCCGCCTGCTGGTAGCGCAGCACGGCCTGTTCGGCGGCGCGCAGGTCGCAGGGCGCGCTCCACAGCATGCGACGCGCCTTCTCGTACCGCTCCACCAGCAGCGCGTCCTCGGCGAAACCGTGCCGGGCCACCTTCGCCCGGTACGCGTCGAGCCGGCCGCGCAGCTCGGCGCGGACCGCCAGCGGCGCGGTGACCGCGCTCAACGACTCGCGGGCGCGCAGCAGTTCGTCCTCGGCCTTCTCCTCCAGCGCCTCCAGCAGCGGCGAGAGCCGGTGCCACTGGGCCTGCCTGCGGTACTCCGCGGCCGCCGCCAGCTGCTCCTGGAGCGCGGTCGGGGGACCGCTGACCACCGGCACCTCCGTCGCCGCGATCTTCGCCAGCACCTCGCCCCGGGCGGTGCGCGCCTCGGCGAGGGTGCGGTCCGCGCGGCTGAGCACGTCCCGCAGCTTCACGATCCTGGTCTCGGCGTCCTGGCGGACCGTCAGGACCGCGTCGATCTCCCGCCGCACGTCCTCCAGGGCCCGCGCCTCGCGGTCGTACACCGTGGTGTCCGGGCGGCCGCCGCCCGGCGCCGAACTGCCCTCGGCAGCCACCCAGAACGCCAGCGGGTCGGAGATCACCTGCTCGCGCAGCCGGGTCAGCGTACGGGTGATGCGCTCCAGGTCGTCACCCGACGGATGCTCGCCGGGCCGCACGCCGACCGAGTGCGCCAGCCGCCGAGTGCGCTGGAGTTCGGCGGCCAGCAGGTCGATCCGGGCCGGCAGCGCCGACCAGACGGCGTCCGCGGCGACCACCACGTCCAGGCTGGTCGCGTACAGCTCGTTCATCCGGTCCACCAGTCCGGCGAGCGAGTAGCGCTCGCTGAGCTTCGTCGAACCGCCGTGCGGAGCAGCCGCGTTGGCCGTCGCCGCGGCGCCGCCCGCGACGGTGACCGGCTCGCCGTTCAGCAGCTCGGTCAGCTCCACCAGGTCCTCACGGCTGGACCAGCGCCGCCGGGCGCGGATGTCGCGGGCGGAGCGCAACGCGTCCGTGTACGCGTCGAAGTAGGTCCACAGCAGGGTGATCGACGCGTCCGTGGCCGCCCAGCGCTCCCGGGTGACGCCGGTCAGTGCGGCACCCTCCAGGAGCCTGCGGCCCGCGTGGTCCTGGAGGGCCAGGAGCGAGGTCTCGATCGCTTCGTGCTCCGCGCCGAGCCGCGCCAGCGCACGGTCCACCTCGTCCCGGTCCATCACCGGCCCGGCGGGTCCCGTGACGCCCATCGATCACCTCTCGCTGCGGTTGTGCCGGTCGGGGGCCTGGTCGTCGGTCGCGGTGCGGGTCAGCTCGTGCGGAGGTACTCCGGTGCCGGGGGTTCCGACTTCTCCGCATCCTTGCCCAGTGTGGCGGACAGCCATTTCCCGTACGAGGCCTGCCAGCCGTCGTCGCCGTCCTTGCGGTAGTCCACCAGGATCCGGTTGACCCGGCGTACCAGGTCGTCCGCACCCTTCTTCATCGCCACGCCGTAGTACTCGGCAGTGAAGGCCTCGCCCTTGAGCTGGACCGTCGGGTCCTGGGCCGCCTGGCTCGCGGCGAGCGCGCCGTCGGTGACCACGGCGTCCACCTCGCCGAGTTGCAGCCTGACCAGGCAGTCGAGCTGGTTCGGGACCGTCGTGGAGATGTCCGTGCCGGCGGGGAGCCGGCCGTCCTTCCTGTCCGCCTCCAGCTTGGCGTGCGCCGTGGATCCCGCCGCCGTGCAGATCCTGCGGCCCGCGAGCGTGTCGTCGTAGCCCTTCACGGGCGACGACTTGGGCGCCAGGACCTGCTGGCCGGTCTTGAAGTACGGCGCGGAGAAGGCGACGTCCCGGATGCGGTCGCAGTTGATCGTCATGGTGCGGACCACCATGTCGACACGGCCGTCCTGGATCGCCGGGATGCGCTGATCGGTGGGGATCGCCTTGAACTGCACCGCGTCCCGGTCGCCGAGTATCTCCTCGGCGATGCGGTGCACGAGGTCGATGTCGAAGCCCTCCAGCTCGCCCGACTCGCCGCCGTTCGGGTCGCGGTAGCCCCAGCGGTAGCTGTTCTGGTCGACGCCGACGACCAGCTTGCGCTTCTCGCCCGTACGGCTCTTGATGGCCGCGATGGTGTCGCCGTCGTCGCCGGAGGGGGAGAGCGTCTGCTTCTCCGGGGCCTCGCAGTCCTCCTCGGCACCGGCCCGGACGATGTCCGCGGTGGCGGTGGTCCCGGCGGGCCCGGTGCCGACCACCGTGACGGCCTTCCGGGGCAGGCACAGGGCGGCGAACGCCACCAGGGCGCAGACGACCGCCATCGCCGTCACTCCGCCCCAGCCCCTCAGGGCGGTGCGCACACGTCCTGCTCGCACGGTCGTGCCTCCTGTCGCCCGTGGCCCGTTCACCGGTACTCCGACAGCCTGCGGCCGATGCCCAGGACCGCTCCCGCGGCCCCGAGGAGCGCGAGGACGGCGGCCCCCGCCGGCAGTCCGGTCAGCGCGTCCCGGCCGCCCGTGGCCGCCCGCTCGAACTCCCTCTCCTCGTGCGCGAGGGCCGTGCGCAGGTTCGCGTCGACGCTGTCGAAGCACTCGCCGGTCGCGCCCTCGGTGCCGATCACCCTGTCCAGCGCCTGCTGGTAGTTGCCGTTCTCGTCCTGCTCGCGCGCCGCGGCGTGGCGCTTCTTCCACTCCTCCATGTTGCCCATCGCGGTCGTGACGGGCTTCCGGCCCGTCCCGTCGTCGGCGAGCTCCCGCGCCGCCTCCAGGCGGGCGCCCAGGGCACTGATGTCCGCACCGAAGTCGAAGTCGTAGGCGTCGTAGGTCTTCCCGCCGACCTTCTTCGTCTCCGCGCCGCGGGCCACCAGGGTGAGGTTCTCGTTGCCCCGGGCCTTCAGGGAGGCGATGCGCGCGTCGTGCAGCACGTTCAGCGAGCGGACGCCGTGGTCGTAGGAGTCGTTCAGGCCGGAGCGGGCGAGGCCGTGGCCGGCGACGAGCCAGAGCAGGACGATCGCCGCGGCGGCGGTGGCCGCGACCAGGCCGTGGTTCAGGACGCGGTGGGTGCGCCGGTAGGTGCGGTGCTGCGCCCAGCCGAGGGCGGCCAGGGCGAGGACGCCGAGGGCGATCGCCGCCCAGGGGTAGGGCGTGGCGTCCGCGTAGTCCGCCCGCAGGCGCTGGTTCTCCTTCGTGTACAGGTCCTCCGCGGCCGGGAGCATCCGCTGCTGCATCTTCTCGTTGGCGTAGCGCAGATAGGCGCCGCCCACCGGGAAGCCCTGCCGGTTGTACGTGCGCGCGCGCTCGACCAGGCCCTTGTACTCGGGCAGCAGCCGGTTGAGTTCGGCGATCGTGCGCGCGGAGGGGGAGCCCGGTTCCGACGCGGCGGCCGCGTTGACCAGCTTCTCCGCGGCCGTGCGGATGTCCTTCTCGTAGCGGTCGCGGGAGGCCGCCGACTCCTGGCCGCCGGCCAGGAAGCCGCTGGAGGCCGCGGTGTTGGCGTCCGCGAGGGACCGGTAGATGTCGGCCGCGTCGGAGCTGAGGGGCTGGCTGCTGGTGAGGACGTCGTCGGCGGCGGCCGCGCGGCCGGTCATCTGCCAGGCGCTGACGGCGCCGAAGGCGACGACGAGGGCGGCGAGGAGCGCCCCGATGATGCGCAGGCGGCCCGGTTCCGTGGTCGCGGCGGCGCGCAGGCGCTCGGCGCCCTCGGAGAAGGCGGTGCGGCGGGGAGGGCCGGCCGGGGAGGCCGGGGCGGACGGGCGGGGTGCCGCTGCGGGACGGGCGGAGGACCGGGCCGGCGGGGCCGCCTGCGCCGGGACGGGCGGCAGGACGGGCAGGCTCGGACCCGGTGGCGGTGTGCTGCCCCGCGGCGTGTGTGTCACTGTGACCTCCCCCATGGTCATCCGTCGCGGCAAGTATCGCTGCCGGGACCGACATCCGCACCGGCCTTGCCCGATCTTGATCGGATCGCAGCGTGGAGCGCCACCCCTCGCCCAGGTACACGTCCGGAGGAGGGGTTCGGTTCCCGTGCGGCGGGCCCGGCACCTGCCCGCGCGTGCGGCTCACACGCCGTAGTGCGCCCGCAGCCGCTCCTGCGCCCCCTCCGGTGCCCCCAGCCGGTCCAGGCCCAGCAGGGCCGCGCCGAGGACCGGGCGGGCGGTGACCACCTGCGGGACGGCCTTGGGGGCCCGGTCGGCCAGCAAGCGGTCGATGTGGTCGTTCAGTTGGGGGTGCCGGGCCGCCAGCACGCTGCCGCCCAGCAGGACCGGGGCGGGTTCGGACAGGAGGTCCAGGCGGGTGAGGGCCACCACCGCCATGGCGACCACCTCCTCCGCCTGGCGTTCCACGATCGCCCGGGCGACGGGGTCGCCCTCGGCCGCCGTGGCGAACAGGACCGGGGCCAGCTCGTGGCGCCGGGAGGCGGGCACGCGCTCCAGGTGCAGCGCCTCGATGAGCGCGTGCATCGAGGGCAGGCCGAAGTGCGCGGGCAGGGTGCGCGCCAGGGCGGTCGGGCCGCCCCGGCCGTCCTCCGCGCGCGCGGCGTGCCACAGGGCCTCCTCGGACAGCCCCCAGCCGCCGCCCCAGTCGCCGGAGATCCTGCCGATCGCGGGGAAGCGGGCGGTGCGGCCGTCGGGGTGCATGCCGACGCAGTTGATGCCCGCGCCGCAGACGACCGCGACCCCCCGCGGTTCGGTGACCCCGGCCCGCAGGATGGCGAAGGTGTCGTTGCGGACCGTCACGCTCGCGCCCCACGCGCGCGTGCGCAGCGCCCCGGCCAGCTCCTCCTCCTCGACGGGGAAGTCGGCGTTGGCCAGGCAGGCCGACACGTGGGCGACCGTGGCGAGTCCGGCGTCGGCCAGGGCCCGGTCGACGGTCTCGGCGAGCCCGCGCACGGCCGTCCCGACGCCCACCGCCGGCGGGCGGAAGCCGCCGCCGCGCGCCGTGGACAGCACCTCCCCGTCCGAGGAGACGACCGCGACGTCGGTCTTGCTGTTGCCCGCGTCGATGGCGAGGACGTGCGCTCTCACGCCCACGCCAGGTGCTCCCGGTTGTGCGCGATCAGCCGGTCGGTGAGCTGCTCGGCGTACGCGTACTGGCCCACCAGGGGGTGGGCGAGCAGCGCGCGGAAGACCCGCTCCCGGCCGCCGTGCAGGGCCGCCTGGAGGGCCAGGTCCTCGTAGGCCGTGACGGCCGCCATCAGGCCCGCGTACAGCGGGTCCACCGGCGCGACGGGCAGCGGGGAGGCGCCCTTGGCGCCCACCGCGGCCTGCACCTCGACGACCGCGTCGTCGGGGAGGAAGGGCAGCGTGCCGTGGTTGTACGTGTTCACCACCTGGTAGGGGCTGCCCGCCCCGCCCAGGAGGGCGGCGGCCAGGTCGACGGCGGCCTCCGAGTAGAAGGCGCCGCCCCGCTTCGCCAGCAGCCCCGGCTTCTCGTCGAGGGCCGGGTCGGCGTACAGCGTCAGCAACTGCTTCTCCATCGCGGCCACTTCGGCGGCGCGGGAGGGCTTGCCGCCCAGTTCCCGCACGACCTCGTCGTGTGCGTAGTAGTAGCGCAGGTAGTAGGAGGGGACGACGCCCAGCGTGTCGAGGAGGGGGCGGGGCAGGCGCAGGTCGGCGGCGACGGTGTCACCGTGCCGGGCCAGCAGCCCGGGCAGGACGTCCTCGCCCTCCGGGCCGCCGCGGCGCACGGCCGTCTCCCAGGTCAGGTGGTTGAGGCCGACGTGGTCCAGGTGGAGTTCGGACGGCTCCAGCGAGAGCAGGGCCGCGAACTTGCGCTGGAGGCCGATCGCCACGTTGCACAGGCCGATCGCCCGGTGACCGGCCTGGAGCAGGGCGCGGGTCACGATGCCGACGGGGTTGGTGAAGTCGATGATCCAGGCGCCCGGGTTGGTGCGGCGGACGCGCTCCGCGATGTCCAGCACCACCGGGACCGTGCGCAGGGCCTTCGCCAGGCCCCCGGCGCCCGTGGTCTCCTGGCCCACGCACCCGCACTCCAGGGGCCAGGTCTCGTCCTGTTCGCGGGCGGCCTGGCCGCCCACGCGCAGTTGCAACAGGACCGTGTCCGCGCCGTCCACCGCCGCGTCCAGGTCGGTGGTGGTGGTGATGCGGCCGGGGTGGCCCTGGCGGGCGAAGATGCGGCGGGCGAGTCCGCCCACCAGGTCCAGGCGGTCCTCGTCCGGGTCCATCAGGACCAGCTCCCCGACGGGCAGGGTGTCCCTCAGGCGGGCGAAGCCGTCCACGAGTTCGGGGGTGTAGGTCGAGCCTCCGCCGACCACGGTGAGTTTCATGTCTAACCCTTTACTCCGGTGAGCGTGACGCCCTCGACGAACGCCTTCTGGGCGAAGAAGAACACGAGGATCACGGGGGCCATGACCAGCACGGTGGCGGCCATGGTGAGGTTCCAGTCGGTGTGGTGGGCGCCCTTGAACGACTCCAGGCCGTAGGACAGGGTCCACGCGCCCGGGTTCTCCGAGGCGTAGATCTGCGGGCCGAAGTAGTCGTTCCACGCGTAGAAGAACTGGAAGAGGGCCACCGCGGCAATGCCCGGCTTGGCCATCGGCAGCACGATCTTCAGCAGCGTGCGCAGGTCGCCGCAGCCGTCGACCTTGGCCGCGTCCACGTACTCGTCGGGGATCGTCGTCAGGAACTGGCGCAGCAGGAAGATCGAGAACGCGTCGCCGAACGCCATGGGGATGATCAGCGGCCAGAGCGAGCCGGACAGGTCCAGCTGCTTCGCCCAGAACAGGTACATCGGGATGACGACGACCTGCGGCGGCAGCATCATCATCGAGATGACCAGCATCAAGGCCACATTGCGGCCGCGGAAGCGGAACTTGGCCAGGGCGTAGGCCACGGGGATCGAGGAGACGACCGTGAGGACCGTGCCCAGGCCCGCGTAGATCAGGGTGTTCCGCCACCAGGTGAGGAAGCCGGGGGTGTCGAGGACCTTGGCGTAGTTGCCCCATTCCCAGGTGTGCGGGATCAGGTCGCGGCTGAGCGCCTGACTGTCGCTCATGAGGGAGGTGAGGAGGACGAAGACGAACGGGAGCGTGAAGAAGAGGGCCGCCGCGATGCCGAGGGAGTGGATCGCGATCCACTCCAGCAGGGCCCGGCGGTGGGCCGTGCGGTGGGCCGGCGACGGGGACGTCCGCCGCTCCAGGGGCTTGTCGAGCACCTGCGTCATCGTTCACCTGCCTGGATCAGGCCGCCCCGGCGGCGCATCAGGAGAGCCGTGAAGGCCATGGAGAGGGCGAAGAGGACCAGGGCGACCACACAGGCCGCGCCGTAGTCGAAGCGCTGGAAGCCCAGGTTGTAGACGAGTTGGGGGAGGGTGAGGGTCGACTTGTCGGGGTAGCCGGGCTCGAACTGCGTTCCCGCGCCCTGGATCACGCCCGACGCGACCTTCCCGGCGATCAGCGGCTGTGTGTAGTACTGCATCGTCTGGATCACGCCGGTGACGACCGCGAACATGACGATCGGCGAGATGTTCGGCAGCGTCACGTAGCGGAACCGCTGCCACGGGGCCGCGCCGTCCAGTTCGGCCGCCTCGTACTGCTCCTTCGGCACGTCGAGCAGGGCCGCCATGAAGATGACCATGAGGTCGCCGATGCCCCACAGCGCCAGGAGGGTGAGGGCCGGCTTGGACCAGGTGGGGTCGTTGAACCAGCCCGGGGCGGGCAGCCCGGTCTTCTCCAGCAGGGAGTTGACCGGCCCCGTGCCGGGGTTGAGGAGGAACGCGAAGGCCATGGTGGCCGCCACGGGCGGGGCCAGGTAGGGCAGGTAGAAGAGGGTGCGGAAGACGCCCGTGGCCGTCCTGACCTTGGTGATCAGCAGGCCCACGCCCAGGCCGAAGGCGACCCGGAGCGTGACCATGACGACGACGAGCCACAGGGTGTTGCGCAGGGCGGGCCAGAACAGGGGGTAGTGCTCGAAGACGTAGACCCAGTTCTTCGTGCCGCTCCACGTGGGCGGCCTGAAGCCGTCGTAGCGCATGAAGGAGAAGTAGACGGTGGAGATCAGCGGGTAGGCGAAGAAGACCGTGAAGCCGATCAGCCAGGGGGAGAGGAAGGCGAGGGTGCGCAGGGCCGAGCGGCGGTGCTTGGCCCGCAGGGTGTGGGTGCTCATGCGCTACTTCGCCTGCGCGATGTCCGTGTCGATCTGCGCGGCCGCCTTCTTCAGGCCCGCCTCGAGATCGGTCGCCTTGCCGCTTTCGTAGGCGTAGCCGAACTCCTGGACGGTGGTGAGGTAGACGCCGCCGTTGACGGAGGCGGGGGCGGTGGTGGAGTGCGGGTTCGCCGCGATCTCCAGGAACGTCTTGAAGCGCGGGTCGTACGTCAGCTTCGGGGACTTGAGGGCCGCGAGCGTCGACGGCACGTTGTGGATGGCGTTGGAGAAGCCCACCACCGCGTCCGTGTCGGTGGTCATGTACTTCACCAGCTCCCAGGCCGCGTTCTGCTTCTTGCTGGTCGCGGCGATGCCGGCGATCGTGCCGGTGATGTAGCCCTTGCCGTACTGGTCCACCTGGTCGTCGGGGACGGGCAGCGGGGCCACGCCGATGTCGAACGTCGGCTTGGTGTCCAGGGCCATGCCCAGACGCCACTCGCCGTCGAGCTGCATGGCGACCTGGCCGGTGTGGAACGGGTGCTTGGGACCCCATTCGTCGCCGAGCTTGGAGCGGTAGGTCTCCAGCTTGCGGTAGCCGCCGAGCGCGTCGACGAGCTTCTTCTGGACCGTGAAGGCCCGGGCGAACGCCGGGTCCTCGCCGACGTTCGACGTGCCGTCCTTGTCGAAGTACGTCGGGGAGAACTGGCCGAGGTAGTGCTCGGTGGTGGTCTCCCAGCCGTGGTAGTTCGGCATGAAGCCGAGCTGCTTGTACGAGTCGCCCTGGGGGATCGTCAGCTTCTTCGCGACGCGCTCGAACTCCGACCAGGTCTTCGGCGGGGCGGTGACGCCGGCCTTCTCGAACGCCGTCTTGTTGTAGTAGAGGCCGTAGGCGTCACCGAGCAGCGGGACCGCGCAGCGGTTGCCCTCGAACTGCGTGTATTCGTTCATGGCCTTCGGGAACGTCTTCTCCGGGTCGACGCCCGACTTCTCGAAGAACGGGTTGAGGTCCACCAGCGCGCCCGAGGAGCAGAACTTGCCGACGTTGTTCGTCGTGAACGACGAGATCACATCCGGGGCCTTGGCCCCGCCGGCGCGCAGCGACTGGTTGATCTTGTCGTCGGTCATGTTGCCGACGACGTCGACGTGGATGTTCGGGTGCGCCTTCTCGAAGCCGGCGACCAGGTCCTCGACGGCCTTCACCTCCGAGGGCGCGCTCCAGGCGTGCCAGAAGGTGAGGGTCGTCTCCTTGGACGCGTCGTCGTCCGCGCCGGCGCCGGACTGGCCGGTGCAGGCGGTGGCGAGGAGGGCGACGGAGGCGGACGCGGCGAGCACGAGGGCCGCTTTCCGGGGCATTCTGGGCATGGCGGAGCTCCCTGGGGCACGGGGTGAGGGCAGGACGCGGGAAGAGGGGTGGGGCTAGCGGGAGGTGTCGAAGACCTCGTCGCGGGTGGTCGCGAGGGCGCTCTCCAGCGCGCCGCGCAGCACGGGGTGTTCACGGACCTCGCCCACGACCAGACGGGGACGCGAGGCGGCCAGTTCCTCCAGTTCGGCCTGGACCAGGGCGCGCAGCGGCTCGCCGCCCGAGGTGAGGGCGGCGCCGCTCAGCACCACCAGCTCGGGGTCCAGCACCGACACCAGGGAGGCCAGACCGGTGGCCAGCCGGGTCGCGTAGGCGCGCAGCAGCTCGCGGTGCGGTCCGTCGCCGGTCTGTGCGGCCCGGGCCACGAGCCGGGCGGCGGCCTCGGCGTAGGGGCCCTGCGGGACGTCCTCGATGCCGAGCTCCCGGGCCAGGCGGGGGACGGCCTGGGAGCCGGCCAGCTCCTGGTAGCCGCCGCTGTTGGCCTTGGTGACCTTGCGGACCAGGGGCGTGCCCGGGACCGGCAGGAAGCCGACCTCCCCGGCGCCGCCGGTCCAGCCGCGGTGCAGCCGGCCACCCAGCACCAGGGCGGCGCCCAGGCCCTCCTGGTTCCACAGCAGCACGAAGTCGGTGTGGCCCCGGGCCGCCCCGAGGCGCTGCTCGGCGAGGGCGACCAGGTTGACGTCGTTCTCGTACTCGAACGGCATCGGCAGGGCGGCGGCGAGTTCGTCCAGCAGGGTGGGGGAGTGCCAGCCGGGCAGGTGGGAGGCGTAGCGCAGCCGGCCCGTGGTGGGGTCGAAGGCGCCGGGGGTGCCGATGACCAGGCGGTGGACGTCGTCCCGGGCCAGTCCCGCCGCCTTCACCGCGCCGTCCAGGGCGTCGGTGACCTGCTGGACGACCGGGGTGGCGGCGCGGCGGCCGGGGGTGGGCAGTTCGAAGCGGCCGACCGTGCGGCCGGTGATGTCGGCGACCGCGGCGAGGATCCGCTGGGGGGTGACGTCGAGTCCGGCGGCGTGGCCGGACGCGGGGTTGACCTCGTAGAGCTGGGCGCTCGGGCCGGGGCGGCCCTCGGTGGTGCCGGAGGCCAGGACCAGGCCGGCCGCCTCCAGGCGGGCCAGGAGCTGGGAGGCGGTCGGTTTCGACAGCCCGGTGAGCTTGCCGATCCGGGTGCGCGAGAGCGGCCCGTGCTCCAGCAGCAGGTCCAGGGCGGCCCGGTCGTTCATGGCGCGCAGGACGCGCGGGGTGCCCGGCGTTCCGGCGGTTCCTGCCATGCGTGTCCACACCTGCCCTTCGGCTGCTCAGCCTCTCAGTGATCCGGTGGGGAAGTCCATCGGGAGGCCGGCCCCTCGATCACTGTTAGGAAAGTTTCCTATTCGGTGGGGAGGAAGGTATGCCCGTCGCCGGGCGAGCGTCAATAGGGACGGTCCGCCGGAGCGCGGACACGCCGGAGGGCGGCACCCGGACTCCGGGTGCCGCCCTCGTGGGTGGCCGGTCGCTACGCCGTGGCCGGGTGCTGCTCCGTGGCCGGTCGCTACTTCGTGGTGCTGGTGGGCGCGGGCGGGACGAGCGGGGACGCCGCCGCCGACTGCGGGGACGAGGCGTTCGCGTACACCGAGGGGGCCGCCATCGCGGCCGTCGGGTCGGCCGCGGTCTCCTCGACGGGGGCCGTGGCACCGCCGACGATCCGGATGCCGGCCGCGTCGAAGGCCCGCTTAACGCGCCAGCGCAGCTCGCGCTCCACGGTCAGCGACTTGCCCGGCATGGTCTTGGCGGAGATGCGCACGACCATCGAGTCCAGCAGCACGCTGTCCAGCCCCAGGACCTCGATCGGGCCCCACAGCAGTTCGTTCCAGGGCTCCTCGGCGCCCATCTTCTCGGCCACCTCGTCCAGCGTGGCCTTGACCTTGTCCAGGTCCTCCCCGGCGTGCACGGTGACGTCCACGTTGGCCGTCGCCCAGCCCTGCGAGAGGTTGCCGATGCGCTTGACCTCGCCGTTGCGGACGTACCAGATCTCGCCGCCCTCGCCGCGCAGCTTGGTCACCCGCAGGCCCACCTCGATCACCTCGCCGGAGGCCACGCCCGCGTCGATGGAGTCGCCGACGCCGTACTGGTCCTCCAGGATCATGAAGACGCCGGACAGGAAGTCCGTGACGAGGTTGCGGGCACCGAAACCGATCGCCACACCGGCCACACCGGCGGACGCCAGCAGCGGGGCCAGGTTGATGTTGAACGCGGAGAGGATCATCAGGGCCGCGGTGCCCATGATCAGGAAGCTGGCCACCGAGCGCAGCACCGAGCCGATCGCCTGCGAACGCTGGCGGCGGCGTTCGACGTTGACCAGCAGGCCGCCCAGTCCGGCACCGTCCACCGTCTGCCCCGTGCGGCTCATCCGGTCGATGAGCTTGGTGATCGCCCGGCGCACCGCGACCCGCAGCACCGCCGCTATCACCAGGATCAGCAGCACGCGCAGCCCGATCGCGAGCCAGGTCGACCAGTTCTGCTCCACCCAGCCGGCGGCGTTCGTCGCGCTCTCCTGGGCGTCCTCCAGCGAGGGCACTCTCGGGCTCTCCGTCTCCGAGGGGGTCGGCGACGGGGACGGGCCGGCGGCCCACAGGACGGCGTCCGCAACGGACAAGGACACGGCAGGTACCTCCAGGTGCAGCGGTCTGCCCCGGTGCGGCGGTTCCGGGGGGTCGAAGGTCACGGCTGGGTCACCGAAGGGGCAGAACCACCACACTAACGGGGCATTGTGTGTGCTCCCGAAGAATGTGTGAAGGAGAGACGGTGCTCACCTGGGCCTGAACAGGCCACGTCCTCGGGCGGGCGTCCGGTGTGGGCGAAAACACTCCCAGCCCGTTACGGGGACATGGTGGCGCTTCCACCAGCCATGAGGGGAGACTGACTACGAATCGTCCCGGCGCGAGCCACGCGCCGCCGGCGTCCAAGGAGGCATCCGTGCCGCATGTCCTGGTCCTCAACGCGTCGTACGAGCCACTCGGCGTCGTACCGCTCCGCCGCGCGCTCGTCCTCGTCCTCGAGAACAAGGCCGTCTGCCTCGAGGAGTCCGGCGCCCATCTGCACAGCGCGACCGTCACAGTCCCCGCACCCAGCGTGGTCCGGCTCAAGCGTTTCGTGCGGGTTCCCTATCGGGGGCCCGTTCCTCTGACCCGCCGGGCGCTGTTCGCCCGCGACGGGGGCCGGTGCATGTACTGCGGTGGCGTCGCAACCAGCGTCGACCACGTCATCCCGCGCAGCCGCGGGGGCAAGCACGTCTGGGACAACGTCGTCGCGTCCTGCCGTCGCTGCAACCACGTCAAGGCCGACCGCCATCTCGTCGAGATCGGCTGGCGGCTGCGCCACAAACCCGCCCCGCCCTCGGGCCTGGCCTGGCGCATCATCGGAACCGGCCATCGGGATCCGCGCTGGCTGCCGTACTTGCAGCCGTACGGCGCGGACGACGCCCTGGCCCGGATCGACGGCATTTCGGCCTGACGATCCGGGTCTTCGTGTCGGCGCCCCGGCACGGATCCGGTCCCGGGGAACCCCCGTTCCCCCGGGACCGGCCGTCTCCGGGCGGGCCGGCGCCTTCGCGTGCCCTTACGCGTACCGCAGCTCCCCGGGGCGCACTGTACGGCGCAGCAGGGGCAGCGAGGTGGCCGCGGCGAGCAGGCAGGCGGCGAGGACGGCCACGGGGAACAGGGCGGGCGCCCAGGGCACCGCCTCGTCCGCGAGGACGGCGTACCGGACACCGACGGCGGTTCCCCCGAGGCCGGCCAGCAGCACCGCGGGCGTCAGGGGCAGGGCGGTCTCCAGCAGCAGGGCGCGGCCGAGCACCGACTGCGGCACGCCCGCGGCGGCCTGTGCGGCCAGGCCCCGGCGGCGGGTGGCCAGCGACTCGGCGGTGCCGACGGCGAGGCCGGACAGGGTGAGCACGAGGGCGATCGCGACGGCGGCACCGGTGAGGTTCAGGCCGGTGAGGTAGAAGGAGGCGTCGGGCCGCTCGCGCACCGCGTCGGCCAGTACCTGCCGGACACCCAGGAAGCCGGTCCCGGCGACGGTCACCAGCAGCACGGCCGCGTGCGTGCGGGCGGCCGACCACGGGTCCTCGCGCAGCCGCTCCGCGGCGATCAGGGTGGCCGCGGAGCGGGCCCGGCCGGCCAGGATCCGTCCGACGACCCGGGCGGTGGCACCGGACAGCCACACCGCACCCGCGCCGACCGCGAGGACCGCACCCGCCAGCGGCAGCGGCGGCCCCCCGGACGACCGGAGCGGGGCGCCCGAGGCGGTGGCGGCGGCCAGCAGCGCGGCCACGGCGGCGAGCAGGAGACCGCTCAGGAACAGCAGCCCCGAGACCCGGCCGTCGCCCGGCCCGGTCCGGCGCACCGAGCCGAGCGGCGAGGCCACGACCCGGCGCAGCGCCAGAGCACCCGCCGTCGCGCCCAGCACGGGCACCGCGAGCGCGACCAGGGCGATGCCGGCCCAGGCCGGCGCCGTGGGCGCGTCCCACAGGCGCAGCAGCACCAGCACCGAGGGCACGGTGGCCACCGCCGAGCCCAGCGCGCAGGCGAGCCCGGTCTCCAGCGCGGCGATGCGCCGCACCTGCCAGGGCGTGGCTCCGGCGAGCCGCAGCCCGGCGAGCCTGCGGTCGCGGTGCACGGCCCTGATCCGGGCGCACTGGCCGAGGAGGCCGAACACGGGCAGGAGCAGCAGCACCAGTCCCAGGACCACTCCGGACCGGGTGCCGGGATCGTCCAGGAGCCCGTCGGCGAGCGGGATCGACCGTCTGCCGCGCAGCGACGCCAGGGCGACGGCGGCGAGGGCGAACACCGTCGCCGACGCGGCCCCCACCGCCGTGAGCGCGGCCCGCCACCGCTCCCCTCGGTCCGCGCCGCGCGTGAGCTGCCAGGCGAGCCGCAGATCCGCCTCCAGTGCCCTCATGCCGTCACCCCGAGCGCCGCCACGACCCCGTCGCGCAGCTGGACCTCGCGGTCGGCGTACGCCGCCACCTGGGCGTCGTGGGTGATCAGCAGCACCGCCGTGCCGGACCGGCGGGCGGTGCGCACCAGGGCCGTCATCACCTGCTCTGCGGACAGGGAGTCCAGGGCCCCGGTCGGCTCGTCGGCGAAGACGACCCGCGGGCCGGTGACCAGGGCCCGGGCCAGCGCGACGCGTTGCGCCTGACCGCCGCTCAACTCGCCCGGGCGGGAGTCGCCCTGCCCGCGCACGCCGAAGCGCTCCAGCCACTCCGCGGCCAGGGCCCGGGCGCGGGCCCGGCCGGTGCCGGCCAGGAGCAGGGGCAGGGCGACGTTGTCCAGGGCCGTCAGCTCGGGGATGAGCTGGCCGAACTGGAACACCACGCCGAACTCGGTGCGCCGCAGTTCGCTCAGCCGCTTCTCGGACAGGTCCTCCAGCCGCTGTCCGTCGTAGGTCACGGAGCCCGCGTCCGGGCGGACGATGCCGGCCAGACAGTGCAGCAGGGTCGACTTGCCGCTGCCGCTGGCGCCCGTCACGGCCAGGATCTCGCCCGCGTGCAGCCGGAGCGACGCGCCGCGCAGGGCGAGTGTCCTGCCGTGCGCCTTGACGAGGTCGCGGGCCGTCAGGAGTGGCACGGGTTCGTTCATACTGCGTCGACCTCCGCGGTCAGGGTGGTGAGCCGGGCCGCCGTGGTGTTCATCCAGCGGAGGTCGGCGTCGAGGTGGGTGAGGGCGTAGTCCGCCGAGAGCACGGTCGCGAGGTCGGCTCCCTCGGCGGCCTTGACCGCCGTCAGCTCCCGCATCCGCTCCTTGTGGGCGGCACGCTGGGCGCTCAGGTATCCGGCCGCGTCGCCTCCGGAGAGGATGGCGACGACGACCTTGGCGAAGATCTCGTTGGCCACGAACGGGGCGGGCGGGGCGATCTGGCCGGCCCAGCGGGCCAGTTCGCGCGCCCCTTCGCCGGTGGTGCGGTAGCGGGTCCGCTCGGGGCCGCCGTCCGAGTCGGTGCCGTCGACCTCGGCGAGACCGTCCCGGACCAGGCGTTGCAGGGTCGTGTACACCTGCCCGTAGGCCAGTGGGCGCGCCTGCGGGAAGCGTTCGTCGTGGCGTCGCTTCAGGTCGTAGCCGTGGCTCGGACCCGTGGCGAGCAGGCCCAGCAGGATGTGGCGGGTGCTCATGGAGATCATTATGCACTGAGTGCATGTACTGAGTGAATAGTTGGCGGCGAAGAAGTGCGCGACCGGGCCTTCCGGGGGTCACGGGGTGACCGCGTACGCCTCCACGGACCACAGCGAGTAGCCGTACGGGGTCGCGCGCTTCTCGCCCTGGACGCGCAGGAAGCGCACGTCCCGCTCGTCCATGCGGACGCTCTCCCGGCCGCCGCGTCCCTCCCGTACCGACGCTGCCGTGCGCCAGCGGCGGCCGTCGGCGGAGACCTCGACGCGGTAGGCCGACGGGTGGGCGTCCTGCCAGTGCAGGACCACGCGCCCGATCCGGGCCGGGCGCGGCAGTGCGACCTGCCACCAGGCGCCGTCGTCCACCGGGGAGGACCAGCGGGTGGCCGGATCGCCGTCGTTCGCCGCGGGCGCGGGGAAGGCGGGGGTCTCGTAGCCGGAGGAACGCGCCGAGCCCGCGCGCGCCAGGTCCGGGCCCCCGGTGGGCGGGACGGCCCGGACGGTGAGCGTGCGGGAGGCGTCCCCGAAGCGCAGCCGGACCCGGAGGGGCCGCATCGGAGCGCCGCGCTCCACCGTGACCACGACGGGCACCTCCGCCGCCGCGCCGCGCGGGACGTCCAGCTCGCCCCGGGGCGCCCGGACCCGTATCCCCTCGGGCGCCTCGACGGTGAGCCGGCCGCGGGTGCCGGCCGGGCGCAGGGAGCCGAGCCGGACCGTCAGCCTCTCCGCGCGGCCCGTCTCGGCGTCCACCTCGTCGCGGGCCAGCCCCAGGGAGACCGCGGGGGAGTCGCCGAACCAGGGCACGAGGTGCCGGACGCGGGACGCGTCGGCCCCGGCGACCCGCACGGCGTCGACCTGCCCGGTGCCGGGGCCCTCGCGCCCCGCCCGGACCCGGTCACCGAGGCGGATCTCGGTCGCGCCCGAGCCGTCCAGCCGTCCCGCCTCGCGCCAGCCGCCGCCCGGCACGTGCACCTCGACCACGCCGGCCGTGCCCGGGTCGGTCAGCACCGTCACCGCCGTCAGCGCCCGGGGCCGCGGGAAGCGCAGGGCGCGTGCGTCGCCGGGCGCCCGGGGCGGCTCGTGGTCGACGCCCGACCAGGCCGTGTAGGACTTCTGCGCCCGTCGCAGGAAGGGGTCGAGCACCTGCGTGCCCACCTCGGCCCGCGCGCCGCCGAGCGCGGACCGCAGCTCCCCGATCCGGCGGTACGCCCGCCAGGCCGCCGCCGCGTCGCCCGCGCGTTGCGCGTCCAGCATGTCCAGCGCGGCCGTGCCCGCCTCGCCGTAGCGGGCGAGCTGCCCGGACCAGGGGGCCACCTCGGCGGCCAGACCGGTGCCCGCCAGGCGCCGCGGCAGCTCACGCAGCACGGTGAAGGCCGCGCGCAGCCGGGCCGCCGCGCCGTCCCGCCCCGTGCCACCGGCCGCCCGGGACGTCCAGTACTCCTCCGTCAGCGGCCGCAGGTACGCCGACTCCCGGGCGTCCAGCACCGAGGAGGCGTCGTTCCCGGCGAGCGCGGCCAAGGCCTCCTCGCGCCGCCGGTCCCCGCCCGCCAGGTCGGTGATGGCCGCGCGCCAGGAGGCCGCGGGCCGGTAGGCGCGCGGGTTCCAGGCGAAGTCGGCGGCGGTGAACAGCGGGATGCGGGAGGCCTCCGGCTGCTGCATGGCGTTGGCGAGCAGCCCGGCCGAGCCGGTCGCGACGGCCGGCTCCCGGCCCCGGTAGGGGCCGAGGAAGAGGCGGCCGGGGTCGTAGTCGTTGACCGGATAGTTGTCCATGGTGACCAGCGGATGGCCGAACGCCTCGCGGGCGGCGGCCAGTTCGCGGCCGGTGATGGTGCGGGGCAGCACGCCGACGCCCGTCCACGCCACCTCGACGCCCTCGTCCAGCGCGTCCGCCAGCGCCCGCCGGTACACGGTCGAGCCGTCCTCGTAGTACTCGGTCGGCATGAGGGAGGGCGCGGCCGCTCCGGGGTGGCGGCGCGCGAGGTGCCGGGCCACCTCGTTCGCCACCCGGGCCTGGGCCCGCGCCGCCGCCCGCGGTCCGGAGCCGAACCGCCCGGCGTCCGCCTCGCAGTGCCACTCGCTGTAGCTGACGTCCTGGAACTGGAGCTGGAAGGCCCGGAAGCCCAGCGCCCACATCGCGTCCAGCTTGCGGGTCAGCGCCCGCACGTCCGCGTCCGAGGAGAAGCACATCGCCTGGCCCGGGGCCACCGCCCAGGCGGGCGTCACGTGGTTGCGCTCCGCCCGCGCGGCCAGCTCGCGGAACCGGGCCCGCCACCGCTGCGGGTACGGCTCGCGCCAGCGCGCCTGCCGGTACAGGTCGTCGCCGGGGGCGTACAGGTAGCGGTTCTGTTTGGTGCGCCCCATGAAGTCCAGCTGCGCCAGCCGCTGCCGGTGCGTCCACGCGGTGCCGTAGAAGCCCTCGGTGATGCCGCGTACGGGGCTCGCGGGCCAGTCGCGCACGACGGCAGCGGTGAACGCGCGGTCCGGGCGCAGCAGTTGCCGCAGCGTCTGCACGGCGTGGAACAGGCCGTCCACGCCCGTGCCGGTGAGCAGGACGCCCCCGCGGCCGACGGACAGCTCGTATCCCCCGGCGGGCAGGGCGTGCCGGTCGCCCGGGCGGGCCGGCCGCGTCCGGGCGCGGACGACCAGGGCGCCCGGCACCGGCGCGTCCGTGATGCGGCGGGCACCGGCCCGGCGCAGCAGCGCGCGCAGCGCGTCCAGGGCGTGCGGGTCGGTGTCCGGGCCGGTGAGCAGCGCGACCTCGTGCGGCACGGCCACCGGGGCGCCGCCGGGCCGCAGCGACTGCGGGCGCGGCCAGACGGAGAGGTCCGGCGCCGGGGAGGCGGCGACCGCTCGCGCGGTCGCACCCGGCGCGGGCGGCGCGGCCGCGGCCGCGGGCGGGAGGCCGAGCCCGGACGCGACGACGGCGATGGCCAGGGCCGCCGCCCGTTTCCCGTGCCGCAGTCCCACAGGCCGCCTCCCGATGTGTCCGACCGGCGGGACGAGCCCACCACCCGCCCGGTGAAGGTGTCAACGGCAGCGGCCGGTGTGCCGTGGTTTGCGGGAGTACGGGAAGAGGGCAGGGGAGCGAAATGTGAGCAGAAGCACGATGTTGGCCCCAAGGCGTCTGCCTTCCCGACGACTGGGTAGGGCTGCAAGGACCCACCGAACCCGTACCCGGCAAGGAGGCCCCCCGTGGCTGCGATGACGTTCCTCCCGCTCCCGGTCCCGTCCAAACCCGTGGCGGACCCGTCCGCCGACCTCGACGAAACCCAGCACGACGACCCCGTGTACTGCGTCTTCAGCTCCGAGAGCACCTGCACGGAACTGCCGCTGACCAGCGAGCCCCCGCTCCCCGACGCCGAGCCCCTCACCAGTGAGCCGCCGCTCGCCGAGGCCACCCCCCTCACCAGCGAGCCGCCGGCCTTCGTCCCGGACCAGCCGAGGCCGTAGATGACCGCACCCGAGCCGGCCGACCCGCCCTCCGAGGACCTGACGCGACTCGCCGCCCTGTACGGCGTCGCCACCTCCTACAGCCCCTCCCCGGACCGTGTCGTGGCCGCCTCGGCCACCGCGGTCACCTCCGTGCTGACCGCCCTCGGCGTGGACGCGAGCTCGCCCGGCGCCGTGCGCGCCGCGCTCGCCGCCCGGGAGCGGGAACAGGCCGAGCGGCTGCTGCCGCCGACCGTGGTCGGCCGGACCGGAAGCGCCCCGGACGCCCTCGCCGCCCTGCCCGCGGGCACCCGCCTGCGCATCGACACCGAGGACGGCGGCACGCGCACCTCGGCCGACGGCCTGCCGCCCGGGGTGCACCGGCTGACCGCCACCGCCCCCGACGGCCGCACGGCCGAGGCCCACCTGATCGTCGCCCCGCCCCGCCTGCCCGCCCCCGCCGGGCGCGCCCACGGCCTGCTCGTCCAGCTGTACTCCCTGCTGTCCCGCCGCTCCTGGGGCATGGGCGACCTGGGTGACCTGGGCGAGCTGGCCGCCTGGGCCGGGCGGTCGCTGGGCGCCGGGTTCATCCAGGTCAACCCGCTGCACGCGGCCGTGCCCGGCGCGCCCACCGACCCCTCCCCGTACCGCCCCTCCTCCCGCCGCTTCCCGGACCCGGTGCACCTGCGCGTCGAGGACGTCCCCGAGGCCGCCTACGTGGAGGACCGCGAGCGTCTGCGCAGCCTGCTGGAGCAGGGCGGGCGGCTGCGCGCGGCGGTGCTGGAGAAGGGCGAGCTGATCGACCGGGACGCCGTGTGGGAGCTGAAGCGCGAGGCGCTGCACCTGCTCGCCGAGGTCCCGCTCGGCCCCGGCCGGCGCGCCGCCTACAGCGACTTCCTCGCGGAGCAGGGCCGGGCGCTGGAGGACCACGCCACCTGGTGCGCGCTCGCCGAGGTGCACGGGTCCGACTGGCACCGCTGGCCGACCGGGCTGCGCGACCCGCGGTCGGCCGAGACCGAGCGGGCCCGCAACGGCCTGCTGGACCGGGTCGAGTTCTGGTCCCGGCTGGCGTGGCTCACCGACGAGCAGCTCCGGGCCGCCCAGCGCGCCGGGCGCGAGGCGGGGATGCCGGTGGGGATCGTGCACGACCTCGCGGTCGGGGTGCACCCCGGCGGCGCGGACGCCTGGGCCCAGCAGGAGCACTTCGCCGCCGGGATGTCCGTGGGCGCCCCGCCGGACGCCTTCAACGCCCGCGGCCAGGACTGGGGCCTGCCTCCGTGGCGGCCCGACCGGCTGGCCGAGTCCGGCTACGCCCCCTACCGCGACCTGCTGCGTGCCCTGTTCCGCTACGCGGGCGCCCTGCGCATCGACCACGTGATGGGCCTGTTCCGCCTGTGGTGGGTCCCCCAGGGCCGCCCGCCCACCGAGGGCACCTACGTCCGCTACGACGCCGAGGCGATGCTC
The DNA here is from genome assembly GCF_055585285.1 of Streptomyces sp. NPDC053665. Lineage (NCBI taxonomy): Bacteria > Bacillati > Actinomycetota > Actinomycetes > Kitasatosporales > Streptomycetaceae > Streptomyces > Streptomyces sp. NPDC053665. The sequence continues at coordinate 814,035 of NZ_JBVJKK010000002.1, read as the reverse complement.
GCGGTCCTCGTCCTGGAGGCCTCCCGGGCCGGTGCCCCGGTCATCGGCGAGGACCTCGGCACCGTCGAACCGGGCGTGCGCGAGGCGCTGCGCGAGCGCGGGGTGCTCGGGACGTCCGTGCTGTGGTTCGAGCGCGACTGGGAGGGCGACGGCCGCCCCCTGCCCCCGGAGAGCTGGCGCGCCGACTGCCTGGCCACCGCCACCACGCACGACCTGCCCTCCACCGCCGCGCGGCTCACCGGGGAGCACGTCGAGCTGCGCGACAGCCTCGGCCTGCTGACCCGCCCGCTGGCGCAGGAGCGCGAGGAGGCCGCCCGCGACACGGGGGAGTGGCTGGCGGAGCTGTCCCGCCTGGGCCTGCTGCACGGCACGGGCGGCGGTGGCGACGCGTCCTCGGAGGAGGCCCAGATCCAGGCCGTGCACCGCTTCCTGCTCCGCACGCCCGCCCGCATGATCGGCGTCTGGCTCCCGGACGGGGTGGGCGACCGCCGCCCGCAGAACCTCCCGGGCACCTGGGACCAGTACCCGAACTGGCGGCTGCCCGTGGCGGACGCCGAGGGGCGCCCGGTGACCCTGGAGGACCTGGCGGCCTCACCGCGGCTGCGCGCGCTGATGGACGTCCTCCGGGAGCCCGGGGCATGAGGCGGGGAGCCCTTACGGCACCCCGGGCGCGCGTGCCCGGCCGGCGTTGGATACTTTGACACCGTGGACAAGAAGAACGCCCTGCGCGCCGGCGCCCTGGCAGCCGGTACGACGCTGATGATGCTGCTCATGTCGTCCCCCGCGAGCGCGCTCACCCGCGACGACGGTGACGACCCCGGCACGGGCCTGAGCGTCATCGAGACGCTGGGTCTCTTCGTCGCGGCCCCGATCGTGCTCTACCTGGTCATCGCCGGTCTGGTGATGGTCGGCGACAAGACGCACAAGAAGAAGGACCCGACCAGCTCCAACATCACCACCAAGGCCGAGGCGGGCACCGACGTCAAGGCCTGACCCGTTCGCTCCGCCGAGGGCGCCGTCGCGATCACCGCGGCGGCGCCCTCGGCGCGTTCTCAGGGCCGCTCCGCTCCCGCGAGCAGCTCGCGCAGCAGCCCGGCCAGGAGGCCGGCGCGCTCGGCGTCCAGCGCGGACAGGGCCTCGGTCTGCACGGCCAGTCCCGCGCCGACCGCCTCGTCGACCAGGTCCAGGCCCTTGCCGGTGAGGGTCACGTGGAGGCCGCGCCGGTCGTGCGGATCGGGTGAGCGGCGCAGCAGCTCCGCCCGCTCCAGCTTGTCCAGGCGCCCCGTCATCCCGCCGGTGGTGAGCATCAGCGTCGCGGACAGCTGCCGGGGGGAGAGCGTGTAGGGCTCTCCGGAGCGGCGCAGGGTCGCCAGGACGTCGAACTCCCCGCGGGAGATCCCGAACGGCGCGTACGCCTTCGCCACCCGGTCGGCCATGGCCGCCGAGAGCCGGTTGATCCGGCCGAAGACCTCCATGGCGGCGGTGTCCAGGTCGGGCCGGACCGTCGCCCACTGGTCGATGATCGCGTCGACGGGGTCCTTGCGGTGCTCCTCGCGGTGCTCCGGGCGTTCGTTCATGGCACGAGTATCGGGGCCCTTCCGGTCACCCGCAAGAAAGTAGCTTGACGGAAAGTTGCTTAGCGCTAAGCTACTTTGCACTGACCTACTTCTGGGGGTGCCACCATGGCCCTGTCCCGTCCGGCGCTCATCGCCCTCACCGCACTCGCCCCCGTCTCCTGGGGCACGACCTACGCGGTCACCACCGAGTTCCTCCCGGCCGACCGCCCCCTGTTCACCGCCCTGGTGCGCGCCCTGCCCGCCGGGCTGCTGCTGCTGGGCCTCGCCCGGGTGCTGCCGCGCGGCGCCTGGTGGGGCAAGGCGGCGGCACTCGGCGCGCTGAACATCGGCGCCTTCTTCCCCCTGCTGTTCCTGTCCGCCTACCGGCTGCCCGGCGGCCTCGCGGCGGTCGTGGGATCGGCCGGCCCGCTGTTCGTGGCCGGGCTGTCGGCGCTGCTGCTCGGACAGCGGCCCTCGGCACGCACCCTGCTGACCGGCATCGTGGCGGCCTTCGGGGTGAGCCTGGTGGTACTGCGGGCCGCGGGGGCGCTGGACGCGCTCGGCCTGCTGGCGGCCCTCGCCGGCACCGCGTCGATGTCGGCGGGCGTGGTGCTCACCCAGCGCTGGGGACGGCCCGACGGGGTGGGCCCGCTCGCCCTCACCGCCTGGCAGCTCACCGCGGGCGGGCTGTTCATCGCCCCGCTCGCCCTCCTCGTCGAGGGGGCACCCCCGGCGCTGGACGGCCGGGCCGTCGGCGGCTACCTCTACCTCGCCCTGGCCAACACGGCCGTCGCGTACTGGCTGTGGTTCCGGGGCATCGGCCGCCTCAGCGCCACCCAGGCCACCTTCCTCGGGCCGCTCTCCCCGCTGACCGCGGCCGTCACCGGCTGGGCGGCGCTCGGGGAAGCGCTCACACCGGTGCAACTGGTGGGTATGGTGCTGGCGCTCGGGGCGACGGTGGCCGGCCAGTTCGTCCCCCGGAAGCCGCTCCGCGCGCCCTCCGCACGCCGGACGGGGAAGGCGGGGCAGGGCGGGCCGGACGCCACCACCGCGGCGCTGCGCCGGTAGGACGGCCGGACCGGCCCTCCGGTGAGGCCGCCGAAGGATTGGAAAGGGGCGCCCGGCACAGGCCGGGCGCCCCTTCGTGCTCGGTGCCGGGCGGTTACTGCCCGGCCGCCGCCGCGTCCGCCCGCTGGGCGTGCAGGGCCCGCTCGACGCCCGCGCGGGACTCCGAGACCAGGCGGCGCAGGGCCGCGTTGGGCTCGGCGGAGGCCAGCCAGGCGTCCGTCCGGTCCAGGGTCTCGCGGGAGACCTGGACCGCCGGGTAGAGACCGACCGCGATCTGCTGGGCCATCTCGTGGGAGCGGGACGCCCAGATGTCCTTGACCACCTCGAAGTACCGCTCCGCGTAGGGGGCGAGCAGCTCGCGCTGGTCGGTCTGGACGAAGCCGCCGATGACCGCCTCCTGCACGGCGTTGGGCAGCTTGTCGGAGTCGACGACCGACGCCCACGCCTCCGCCTTGGCCTCCGCGCTCGGACGGGCCGCACGGGCCGTGGCGGCGTGCCGCTCACCGGCGGCCGTGCGGTCGCGCTCGTACTCGGCCGCGATCTCCGACTCGTCGAACCGGCCGACCGCCGCCAGCCGCTGCACGAACGCCCAGCGCAGCTCCGTGTCGACGACCAGGCCCTCCACGCTCTGCGAGCCGTCCAGCAGCGCCTCCAGCAGGTCCAGCTGCTCCGGCGTGCGGGCCGTCGCGGCGAAGGCGCGCGCCCACGCCAGCTGGTGGTCGCTGCCCGGGGCGGCCGAGCGCAGGTGGGCCAGCGTCGCGTCGGTCCAGCGGGCCAGCAGCGTCTCGCGGGCGGCCGGGTCGGCGTACAGGTCGACCGCCAGCTTCACCTGCCGCTGGAGCGACTGCACGACACCGATGTCGGACTCCTTGCCGATGCCGGACAGCACCAGGGCCAGGTAGTCGCGGGCCGCGAGCTGGGCGTCGCGGGTCATGTCCCAGGCCGACGCCCAGCACAGCGCGCGCGGCAGGGAGGACTCGAAGTCGCCCAGGTGCTCGGTGACCACGGCGAGGGACTGCTCGTCCAGGCGGACCTTCGCGTACGACAGGTCGTCGTCGTTGAGCAGGACCACGGCCGGGCGGCGCTTGCCGGCCAGCTGCGGGACGGCGGTCAGCGCACCGTCGACGTCCAGCTCGATGCGCTCGGTGCGCACCAGCTTGCCGCTGCCGTCGAGGTCGTACAGACCGACGGCGATGCGGTGCGGGCGCAGCGTCGGCTCGCCCTTGGCGCCGGCGGGCAGGGCCGGGGCCTCCTGGCGGATCGCGAAGGAGGTGATCACGCCGTCCGCGTCCGTCTCGATCTCCGGACGCAGGACGTTGATGCCGGCCGTCTCCAGCCACTTCTTCGACCAGGTCTTCAGGTCGCGGCCGGAGGTCTCCTCCAGCGCCCCCAGCAGGTCCGACAGGCGCGTGTTGCCGAAGGCGTGGGCCTTGAAGTAGGCCTGCACGCCCCGGAAGAACTCGTCCTCGCCGACGTAGGCCACGAGCTGCTTCAGCACCGAGGCGCCCTTGGCGTACGTGATGCCGTCGAAGTTGACCAGGACATCGTCCAGGTCGCGGATGTCCGCCATGATCGGGTGCGTGGAGGGCAGCTGGTCCTGCCGGTACGCCCAGGTCTTCATGGAGTTCGCGAACGTCGTCCACGAGTGCGGCCAGCGCGAGCCGGGCGCGGCGGCCTGGCAGGCGATGGAGGTGTAGGTGGCGAACGACTCGTTCAGCCACAGGTCGTTCCACCACTCCATGGTCACGAGGTCGCCGAACCACATGTGGGCCAGCTCGTGCAGGATGGTCTCCGCGCGCGTCTCGTACGCCGCGTCCGTCACCTTCGAGCGGAACACGTACTGGTCGCGGATCGTCACCGCGCCCGCGTTCTCCATCGCGCCCGCGTTGAACTCCGGCACGAACAGCTGGTCGTACTTGGCGAACGGGTACGCGTAGTCGAACTTGTCCTGGAACCACTCGAAGCCCTGCCGGGTCACCTCGAAGATGGCGTCCGCGTCGAGGTACTCGGCCAGCGAGGGACGGCAGTAGATGCCGAGCGGGACGGACTGGCCGTCCTTCTCGTACACGCTGTGCACCGAGTGGTACGGGCCGGCGATCAGCGCCGTGATGTACGTCGAGATGCGCGGCGTCGGCTCGAAGACCCAGACGTTGTCCTGCGGCTCGGGCGTCGGCGAGTTGGAGACGACCGTCCAGCCCTCGGGGGCCTTCACCGTGAACTGGAAGGTCGCCTTGAGGTCCGGCTGCTCGAAGGCGGCGAACACCCGGCGGGCGTCCGGCACCTCGAACTGGGTGTAGAGGTAGGCCTGGTCGTCGACCGGGTCGACGAAGCGGTGCAGGCCCTCACCGGTGTTGGTGTAGGCGCAGTCGGCGACGACCCGCAGGATGTTGCGGCCGTGCAGCAGCCCCGGCAGCGCGATCCGGGAGTCCGCGAAGACCTCGGCCGGGTCGAGGGAGTCCCCGTTCAGGGTCACCTCGTGCACGGCGGGCGCCACCAGGTCGATGAACGACTCCGCGCCGTTCTCGGCGCTCACATCGAAGCGCACCGTGGTCACCGACCGGTAGGTGCCCCCCTCCTGCGCGCCGGAGAGATCGAGCTCGATCTCGTACGACTCGACGGCGAGCAGCTGTGCCCGCTGCTGCGCCTCTTCGCGGGTCAGGTTTGTGCCAGGCACGCGGTCATCTCCTCGTTATGGGTGGGTTGCGCCATCTTTCCACGGCGGTCCCGGCTCCGGCGACGACCTGGGACTTCCCTAGGGATACCCCTCGGGCGACCCCCGGCGGCGGCACCGCGCGCGGGAACGCGACGTCCGGAATCCGCCGGTTTCGCGCCGCCGCGCGCGTGACCCTGACCGTATGACGCACCGCACCGTGCACCCCATCGCCCCGCGCGTCCTGAAGGAACTGCGCACGGTGGACGACGCCGGCCGCCCGGCGGCCCCGCTGACCGACCCGGAGGGCGGCGCGCCCCTGCGCTGCTGCCTGCGCCACAGCGCCCCCGGCGAACGCATCGCGCTGGTCTCCTACGCGCCCCTGCGCCGCTGGGCCGCCGGAACCGGCGCGGACCCGGGCGCCTACGACGAGCAGGGCCCGGTCTTCATCCACGCCGGCCCCTGCGACGGCCCGGCGGACCCGCCCGCCCCCCTGCCGTTCACGAACAGCCACCGCGTCCTGCGCCGCTACTCCGCCGAGGGGCACATCCTGGGCGGGCGGCTGGTCGGCGGGGGCCCGGACGCCTTCGAGCAGGCCCTCACGGAAACACTCGACGACCCGGCCGTGGCGCTCGTCCACGTCCGGGCCGTCGAGTACGGCTGCTTCCTCTACGAGGTGCGCAGGGGTTAGCCCTTCAGCTCCTGCGCCACCAGCTCCGCGATCTGGACGGCGTTCAGGGCCGCGCCCTTGCGGAGGTTGTCGTTGGAGACGAACAGCGCCAGGCCGTTGTCCACCGTCTCGTCACGGCGGATGCGGCCGACGTACGAGGGGTCCTTGCCGGCGGCCTGGAGCGGGGTCGGGATGTCGGAGAGCTCGACGCCGGGGGCGTCCTTCAGCAGCTCCGCGGCGCGCTCCGGGGCGAGCGGGCGGGCGAAACGGGCGTTGATCTGCAGGGAGTGGCCGGAGAAGACCGGGACGCGCACGCAGGTGCCGGACACCTTCAGCTCCGGGATCTCCAGGATCTTGCGGGACTCGTTGCGGAGCTTCTGCTCCTCGTCCGTCTCGTTCAGGCCGTCGTCGACGATCGAGCCCGCCAGCGGCAGCACGTTGAACGCGATGGGGCGCTTGTAGACGCCGGGCTCCGGGAAGTCGACGGCCTCGCCGTCGTGCGTGAGCCTGTCCGCCTCGGCGACGACCTTCTGCGTCTGCCCGTGCAGCTCGGCCACGCCCGCGAGACCGGAGCCGGACACCGCCTGGTAGGTGGCGACGACCAGGGCCTCCAGGCCCGCCTCCTCGTGCAGGGGGCGCAGCACCGGCATGGCGGCCATCGTCGTGCAGTTCGGGTTGGCGATGATGCCCTTGGGGCGGTGGGCGATCGCGTGCGGGTTCACCTCGGAGACGACCAGCGGCACCTCGGGGTCCTTGCGCCACGCCGAGGAGTTGTCGATCACGACCGGGCCCTGCGAGGCGACCTTCTCGGCCAGCGCCCTGGACGTGGCACCGCCCGCGGAGAACAGCACGATGTCCAGGCCGGTGTAGTCGGCGGCCGCCGCGTCCTCCACCGTCACGCCGTCCAGCTCGGTGCCCGCCGACCGGGCCGAGGCGAACAGGCGCAGCTCCGTGACCGGGAAGTTCCGCTCCTTGAGGATCCTGCGCATGACCGTGCCCACCTGTCCGGTGGCTCCGACGATTCCGACCCTCACGGCGACTCCCTCTCCTGCGTCTCTTCACGTGCTCGTTGCTTGGCCGAGGCTTTTCCATCATGCGGCCGACCACGGCCCGCCTGTCCACTTCTTTCGCCGCACCTGCCCGAGGAGTGGGACGACGTGTCCCGCCCCATGGTTGCGGACCTGCGGTTGCGACCCCGCTGAGCTGCAGAAATTCATCCGGCAGGGGTCGTACGCCGCAAGCTCGCCTGCCCATGCGGGTCCCGGCCACACGGAAGTGTGACGTATGCCTCGGTCGCTCCGGCGAAACCCGCCGCCGGACCGGTGAACGTTCCGCGCCGGTCCGGCGTCGTAGGAGGGACACGGTGAGGGGGGTGGCTTGTGCTGCTGCGCGGAAGGGCCGGGCGCGGGCGGGAGGCGCGCGCCGGGGACGGCCTGCCGGACGGCGCCGATCCGCTCGATCCGGCCCAGGAGCGCCGGGTGCGGGCGGTGCTCGCACTCGGGGGAGTGCCGCAGGCGGACCTGCCGGACGGGGTGCAGCAGGTCCGCCTGCGGTTGCTGGAACGGGCCGCGAGCGGGCGGGAGGCGCCGCGGGACGTCTCGGCGTGGGCGGCGGTCGTCGCCTCGAACCTGGCCATGGACTGGCACCGGGCCAAGCGCCGCCAGGAGCGGCTCGGGGAGCGGCTGGCCGCCCTGCGGCAGCTCGAGCACCCCTCCGGCGAGGACACCAGCGTGCTGTCCGTCGCCGTCGCCCAGGGTCTGGACGAGCTGCCCGACGCCCAGCGCCAGGTCGTCGTCCTGCGCTTCTACGCCGATCTGCCGGTGCGGTCCATCGCCGAGCAGCTCGGCGTCCCGGAGGGCACGGTCAAGAGCCGGCTGCACACGGCGGTACGGGCCCTGCGCGCCCGCCTGCACGAGGACGAGGTGGTGTGACGTGCCCGCCGAACACGACGAGAACCGGCAGGGTGAGCCCGAGCCGGCCGGGAGGGCCCCGGACGGCGACCGGGGTGCGCTCATGGCCGCGGTCGCCGGGGAGCCGCCGGACCGGGCCGCGCTCACCGACGCGGCCTTCGCGGAGGAGTACCGGGCCGCGGCCGCCGACGTGGCGCTGCTGCGCGAGCAGCTCGGCCTCATCGGAGACGCCCTGGCCGGACCCCCGCCCGAACGCCGGACCGCCCCCGTCATCGAGCCGGTCGCACGGCGACCCCGCCCCTCGGCCCGGGTCCTCGCCCTGAGGGGGCTCGTCGCCGCCGTCGGGGCGGCCGTCGTGCTCGGCCTGGGCTCGCTGGTGGTGCACGGCGGCGGTACGGGTGCCCAGGACGACCAGGGCGCGGGCTCCGCCGCCGACGGCGCGGCCGGGAAGTCGAAGGGCGGCACGGACTTCGAGGCGGATCACGCCGGGTACCTGGCCTGCGCCCGGCTCGTCGCCGAGGGCACCGTCACGAGGACCGAGTCGGTCCCCGGGAGCGGGCGGCTGCGCGTGACAGTCGCCGTGACGCGGTACTGGAAGCCCGCGAAGGGCCGGGACCGGATCGTCGTCCCCCTGGACGGCGACACGCAGCCGCGACCGGGGGCGGGCGAGCACGTCCTGGTCGGCATCCCGCAGGGGCGGGACGAGCCGGACCTGTGGACGACGGGGGAGGAGCGGATCGCCCGGGAGCGGGCCTGGATCACCGCCGCCGCACCTGAGGCCCGCACCCGGCCCTGCCGCTGAACACGGCGAAGGGGCGGGCGCCCGCCAGGACGCCCGCCCCTCACCCGCCGTACAGGGTTACGGCAGGACCTTCTCGATCTTCACGCTGCCCAGGCCCGCGACGGTGCCGCGCGCGTTGACCAGCTGGACCTGGCCGAAGAACTCACGTCCCTCGGGAGCGGCCGCCGCGGCGGTGATGCTGCCGGAGACGGTCGCCGAGTCGCCCGTGCCGAGCTTCACCGGCCCGGAGCCGTCGACCGTGACGGTGCCGAGCGAGGCGGAGAAGAACACGTCCTGGTAGTCGTACTCCGTGGTGCCGGCCGGCACCGAGTAGCCGACGACCTCGATCGTGTACGTCCCGGCTGCCGGGGACGGCACGGACACGGACTCCTCCGAGTCGCCGTCCGCGGAGCTGGCGACCTGCTTGCCGGCCGCGTCGTACACGGCGAGGTCGAGGTCGGCGGCGGTGTCCGAGACACGGCCGATGGCGACGTCCAGGGACTTGGCGCCCGCGGGCACCTCGACCGTGGTGGTCTGCGTCTCGCCCTGCTTGATCGACGGGCGGGCCGTCTTCGCCGAGCCGAGCGGGCCGCCGACCAGCTTGCCGTCGAGCGGGGCGAAGCCGTTGGTCACCTTCCAGGAGGCGGTGGCCGGGGTGCCGACCTTGGCCTCGGGCACGGTCACGGTCTCCGGGTCGAAGGCCGCGCCGAGGACGGCGACGTCGAGCTTGTACGGGTTGTCCAGCAGCGGCGACGTCCGGCGCGACTCGACCTCGATCTCCCAGACACCCGGCTGCGGGTCGGCGTACGCGCGCACGTCGGGGCGGCAGGTGTTGGCCGGGTTCGAGTAGTTCGGGTAGCAGTTGATCGTCGACGTCGGGTCGGACGGCACGCCGTACGGGTGGATGGAGATGAACCGGGTCTGGCTCTTGTCCTTCAGCCCGCTCATCGCGACCTCGAGGCTCTTGGCGCCCTCGGGAACGGTGACGAAGTAGTGCTGCGAGCTGTTGCGCTGCACAGAGTCCTGCGCGGAGAAGGTGTACTTCAGCGGCGCGGAGACCACGACCGTGTGCAGGACCTGCTCGTCGATGCCCTCGGTGCGCGGGTCGTCGACCTCGAGGATCGCGCTCTTGATGCCCGCGGACCCCGGCGCGGCCTGGACCTTGACGGTCACCGGCTGGTTCAGCGGCAGCTTCACCTCGTCGGAGCCGACGACGCGGAACGTGCCGCCCGCGTTGTTCTCGAAGTGCAGCTCGTGCCGGATCGCCTTGTCGGCACCGGACGTACGGGTGATCGTGACCTCGTAGGTCTTCTTCTGGCCGGCCTTCAGCCCGCCCTCGCGGTCGTACAGGCCGGTGCCGAAGCCCGGGGTCTTCAGGAACTGGTCGATCGCGGTGTCGACCGGCGCCTTGACCGTGTACGCGTGCGAGTGCGCGCCGTCGCGGATGGCGTCCCAGGCGTCCGGGATGTTCATCAGGCCCGCGCCCTCCTCGTACGCCTGCACACCCTTGATGTGGTCGGCGGTGGAGGTGAGGGCCGTGCGCAGTGTCGCCGGCGTGAGGTCGATCTTCTTCTGCTTGGCGGCCGAGATCAGCAGCGCCGAGGCACCGGCGGCCTGCGGGGAGGCCATCGAGGTGCCCTGGAGCATGCCGTAGCCGGCCGGCAGGGAGTAGCCCGCCTCGGCGACCGGGGCGCCCGGCATCCAGGTCTGGATGGTGTTGATCGCGGCACCCGGGGCGACCAGGGTCGGCGTGAAGCCGCCGTCCTCACGCGGGCCGCGCGAGGAGAAGGGCATCATCGCGTACTTCTTCTCCACGACGGAGCCGTAGTTGGCGGCCCAGGTCTCCTTGGAGACGGACGCGCCGACCGAGATGACCTTCTCGGCCAGGGCCGGGTCGCCGATGGTGTTGGCGCCGGGGCCGGAGTTGCCCGCGGAGATCACCAGCTGCACGCCGTACTCGTCGATGAGCCGGGTGTACAGCTCGGCGCGCGCGTTGTTGCCGTCGTTCAGCGCCGGCAGGCCGCCGATGGACATGTTGACGATGTCGACACCGCGCTTGGTGACGAGGTCGATCATGCCCTCGGTCAGCGCGACGTTGGTGCAGCCGCCGGACCAGGTGCAGGCGCGGGAGGAGACCAGCTTGGCGCCGGGCGCGGCACCGTCCATCCGCCCGCCGAACAGGCCGTTGGCGGCGGTGATGCCGGCGACGTGCGTGCCGTGCTCGGACTCGATGACGCCGATGTTGACGAAGTCGGACTTCTTGCCGACCCAGGAGCCGCCCAGCGGGTCCATCGGGACGTCCTTGCGGATCTCCACGACGAACGGCTGCCGCTCGGCGATGTCGGTCTTCGGGTCGTCGGTGCCGAAGTACCCGACCTGGTGACCGTCCTTGTACGGCTTCATCGCGACGTCGTCGCCGAAGTCGTTGTTGTTGTTCAGGTCGACCCGGACCGTGCCGGTCGTGGCGTCGTAGAGCACGCCCCAGACGTCGGTGGTGTCGCCGTCGCGGTTGGCGTCGCCCGCCGCGTCGCCGCCGGTGGTGTACGACTCCTTGAACAGGCTGACGGCGTAGGAGCCCGCCGGCGCCTTCCAGGACTGGCCCTGGTAGGTGAAGGCCGGGCCGGACACGGCCGAGACCATCGGGCGCCAGGTGCTGTCGTTGTCGATGATCGGGTCGGTCGCCGTCACCCAGTCGACGATCTTCCGCTCACCGGTGGTGGTCTTCTGCAGCGCCGGGTGGCCGAGGTCGACGCCGGAGTCGAGGATGCCGATGGTCACGCCGCGGCCGTCCGCCTTGGGGTGGTCCTCGACGAAGTCGACCGCGCCCGTCTCGAAGGACGGGTTGTACGGGTTCTCGGCCGGGGTCCTGCGGTCCGGGGCGGGGTAGGTGCCCTTCGCGGCCTTGGCGCCCTTGGCGGCGTCGCCGCTGGGCGTCGGGTCGTCGAGCGGGATCTCCTCGCGCAGGTCGATGCCGTGCACCGAGGAGAGCTTGGCCGCGGCCGCGATGGCCGCGTCCGCGCGGGAGGTCGGGACGGTGGCGCGGACGTAGCCCAGCTTGTCGTCGGCCCGGCCCACCGAGCCGCCCTTGACCGCGTCCAGCTGCCCGGCGACCTGCTCGGTCTTCCCGGGCGCGGTGGCGATCATCATGGTGACGGTCTTGTCGCCGTCGGCCTTGGCCTCCGCGAGCAGGTCCGCGTCGTTCGAACCGAGCTTGTCGTGAGCGGACTTGACGTCGACGTCGGCCGGCGCCGAGGCACCCGGCCCGTCGGCGGAGAAGGCCAGCGGAATCGGCCCGGCCGCGGTGAGCGCGGCGACGAGGCCGGCGGCCACGGCGATCCGTGCCACGCGTCTCCGGCCCGGTATCGGGTCGTGCTGGGGGGTGGAGGTCATCGGCATCCCTTGAGGTAAAGGAACGAGCGGCAGCGGCCGGGACCGATCGGCTCCGATCGGACCTGGTCGCGACGGTCCGGAACGGCGAGCCCGGACGATCGCACAGCTTTACGCAAGGGGATGTTCTTTGGGGAGGGTTGACCGAAACGAAATGGATGTATGGGGAAAACCCCCGATGCGTTTTGCGGGTATCGGTCCCGAAGGCGGTGAAATCGGTTAACGTCCCGGAGTGCGCCAGAAGTTGAGGGTGGCGGCCTACGCCATATGCGTCCGGGACGGACGGATCCTGCTCGCCCGCTCGCCCGCCCGGGACGGCACACCCGAGTGGGTCCTGCCCGGCGGCGGCATGGAGCACGGCGAGGACCCCTACGACACCGTGCGGCGCGAGGTCGAGGAGGAGACCGGCTACCGCGTCGAGGTCACCGCCCTGCTCGGCGTCGACTCCTCCCACCGCGTCTTCCGCGAGGGCTTCGGCGGGCGCTCCCTGGACCACCACGCCGTCCGCTGCGTCTACGAGGCCCGCGTCACCGGCGGCGAGCTGCGCCACGAGGTGGGCGGCTCCACCGACCTGGCCGCCTGGCACGACCTGGACGCCGTGCCCGGCCTGGTGCGGGTGCCGATGGTCGACACCGCGCTGCGGCTGTGGCGTGAGCGCCCGGTGACCGGGCACCTGACCGAGGAGCGCGGGGCCCGCCTCCCCGAGGGCTGAACCGGCCCGCCCCGCACCCCGGTTACCCCGGCAGATGAACGCCGGGTGACCGCTCCCGGGCCGTTCCCGGAGCGCTCGCCGACACCCCGGGTGGTCCGAGATCCACGTTCGGCGATCGGCGCTGCCCGTTGCGGCCGCGTTCACACACAGGTCATCCCCGGTGCCAACGATCCAGTACGAGCGGGGTGTTCGCGTCACGAGCACCCCGCGACCACTGCCGACGCGTTCGCACTCGGGGAGACAAGCGCATGGCGCGCACACGCTCAGACGCCGGCTCCGGCCCGGGCATCCACCGTCGTTCCGTCCTCGCCGCCACCGGCGCGGTCGCCCTCTCCGCGGGTGCCGGACTCGCCCTGCGGACCGGCGAGAGCCCGGCCGCCGCGGCAGGGGAGAGCACGCAGGCCGCCGCGGCCGCGACCTCCCGGCAGGCACCCGCCGCACCCCTCGCCCCCTACACCCGGGGCACCACCCTGGCGAGCGTCGCCGCCCCGCGCGGCGGCCCCGGCTACCGGCGCCTCGGCGACGGACCCGGCTGGCAGCGCGTGGTGCGCTCCGAACTGGCCGCGCCCAAGGCCGGCCGCGCCGGGCGCCGCACCGCGCTCGCCGCCTTCGTGCAACTCACCGACCTGCACATCATGGACGCGCAGCACCCCCTGCGCCTGGAGTACCTGCGCGCGGCCGACGTGCACGCCTGGCGGCCCCACGAGACGCTCACCGTGCAGGGCGCGATCGCCCTCGTGGAACGGATCAACGCGCTGCGCGGCGCCCCCGTCACCGGCGCCCCGCTGCACTTCGCCATGACCACCGGCGACAACACCGACAACAACGCCAGGATCGAGCTGGAGTGGTTCCTGACGGTCATGAGCGGCGGGCGCATCACGCCCGACACCGGTGACCCGCGCCGCTACGAGGGCGTCCAGAACAGCGGCCTCACGCAGTACTGGCAGCCGGAGGCAGCGCTGCGCGACCTCGACAAGCAGGCCGGCTTCCCCCGGCTCGACGGCTTCCTGCGGGCCGCGGTCCGCGAGGTGCGCAGCCCCGGCCTGAACCTGCCCTGGTACTCCACCGTCGGCAACCACGACTCCCTGCCGATGGGCGTCTACGGCTCGCACGGCGACTCCTACCTCGCGGACCTGGCCGTCGGCGGCAGGAAGCTGATGGACGTCCCGGCAGCGCAGGCCAGGCAGCTCAGGAAGCTCATCAAGAAGGCCGGGGACCCGCAGGGCGTGCAGTACCACGACTTCCTCAGGTCCCACGCCCGGTCCATGCGCCCGGTCACCCCGGACGAGCGCCGCGCCCCCTTCACTCCGGCCGAGTACCTGCGGGCCCACCTCGACCCGGCCCACCGCGGCGCCGGCCCGGCCGGCCACGGCTACACCGCGGCCAACCTCGACGCGGGCACCCAGTACTACGCCTTCCGCATCTCCGACGACGTCATCGGCATCAGCCTGGACACCACCGACCCGAGCGGCCACTACGAGGGCTCCATCGGCTCGGCCCAGATGCGATGGCTCGACCGGACCCTGCGGGAGAACGAGGACTCCTACGCGGTGATCTTCAGCCACCACACGAGCCGATCCATGACCAACACCCGCCCCGACCCGGCCCGCCCCCGGGAACGCCGGCGCGACGGCCGAGCCGTCCTGGCCCTGCTCGGCAGCCACCGCAACGTGCTGGCCTGGGTGAACGGCCACGTCCACAAGAACGTCGTCACGCCCCACTCCGCGCCCGGCGGCCGCTCCTTCTGGGAGATCTCCACCGCCTCCCACGTCGACTACCCGCAGCTCGCCCGGATCGTCGAACTGACCGACAACAAGGACGGCACCCTCTCACTGTTCACCACGCTGGTGGAGTCCGCCGCCCCGCACCGCACCGACTTCTCCGACCTCTCCCAGACCGGACTGGCCGCCCTGTACCGCGAACTGTCCCTCAACGCCCCCGGTGCGATCACGACCCTCGGCGGCGCCCCGCAGGACCGCAACACCGAACTCGTCCTCAAGAAGGGCTGACGTCCGGGACCGGCACGAGGAGGGGCCACCGGCGCGCGGCGCCGGCGGCCCCTCCTCCCCCCTCCTGGCGGGTGGCCCCGGTCCCTCCCTACCGGGGCAGCACCACGACGTACGCGGCGGGATCGCGGTCGCCCGCCGCCATCAGGGCGGTGCGCACGACCGTCGCCTGCTGCTCCGGGCTGTCGCGCAGCTTCCTCGGCGTGATGTGGACGACCGTGATGCCGAGGCGCTCCAGGTGCTCCCGCTTGCGGGCGTACTCGGACCACAGGGCGTCGTCGTCCTGGCGGGGCGCGCGGGTGTCGAGCTCGACCGCCACCGCCTGCTCGGGCCAGTACGCGTCCAGGCCGCCGAGGTACGGGCCGCCGGGCAGCCGCAGGTCGACGTTCCACACCGGGTCGGGCAGGCCGTACCGGGCGACCATGCGGTACAGGCGGTCCTCCGCGCGGGCCCGGCCCTCGGCGAGCAGCGAGTCCACCGCGTCCACCACGTGCGGACGGCTCAGCAGCCGGGCCTCGGTCAGCTCGCGCACCACGGAGGCGGCGTCGCAGTGGCCGCCGCGCACGGCCTCCGTCAGCAGCCGGCGCACCACCTCGGCGTCGGCGAGCCCGGCCACCGCGTCGGCCACGGCGCGGGGCACGGGTGCCACCGGCAGCCCCGTCACCCGGTCGGCGGCGGGCAGGACGGGCGCGCGGACGATCCGGGCGCAGCCCGCCGAGCGCAGCCGCCGCATCCGGGGGACCAGGACGTCGAAGGCGTCCAGGGACGGCAGCGGGGGCGAGGACGCGAAGCCGTGCAGGGTCAGGGCGGCCAGGCCGGTGATCATCACCTCGGGGTAGTCGGCGGTGTGCGCCCGGGCCGCGCCCGGCTGGGCCGGGACACCGGTCCCGCGCTCCCGCGCCGCGTACATGAGCACGGCGTGCAGCCGCTCCTCGCTGGTCGGCGGGCCCGGGTGGAGCAGGACCACACCCGGCAGGAGCTGCTGCCAGGGGCCGCCGGGCCGGCACTGCTCGTTCGTCCCGGCCGGGGAGACGCCGTGCGCACGCAGCTGGGCCGTCGTCATCACCCGGGGGCGGCCGAGGCCGGACAGCTCGTGCAGGGGGCGGGGGGAGAGCGGGGTGTTGTGCGTCATGCCCCGCAATTTCCCGCGCCCGGACCCGCTTTGAACCGCTGTTACACGTCCGTCGAGGAATGCGGACAACACGGCACTAAAGGACGGATGTTCGGTTGCCGAAAGCCCCTGGTCCGTTCGGGTGCGGACCAGGGGTTACGGGCTGCGGGGCACTCATCTCGTAACGACGGGGGAACACCCCGATCTCAGGCCAAAGCTACTGGTCAGCGGCCTCGTCGCACGCCTGGTCGCGCAGCGCCCGGGCCAGGTCGTCCCGGGACTCCAGCACCAGCCGGCGCAGCGCCGGGGCGGCCTCCTTGTGGGAGTCCAGCCAGGCGTCCGCGGCGTCCAGGGTCGCGCGGGACTGCTGGAGCGAGGGGAACAGGCCCTGCACCACGTGCATCGCGATCTGGATCGACCGCTCCTGCCACACCCGCTCGATCGCGGCGAAGTACCGGTCCGCGTACGGGGCGATCAGCTCGCGCTGCGAGTCCTGCGCGAAGCCCGCGATGGTCGCCTCGACCATGGCGTTGGACAGCGCGTCCGACTCCACGACCTGCGCCCACGCCTGTGCCTTGACCGCCTCGGACGGGCGGGCGGCCAGGCAGCGGATCTGGTGCCGCTTGCCGGAGGCCGTGTCGTCCCGGGCCAGTTCCCGCGCCAGGGTCTCCTCGTCCACGGCCCCGTGCGCGGCCAGCGGCTCCAGGAACGCCCACCGCAGCTCCTGGTCCACGTCCAGGCCCTCGACCGTGCTGGTGCCCGACAGCAGCTCGTCCAGCAGCGCGAAGTCGGCCTCGGCGGTGGCCGTCCGGGCGAAGAACCGCGCCCAGGCCAGCTGGTGCTCGCTGCCGGCCCGCGCCGCGTACAGCTCGCGCCGCGCGCCCTCGGCGAGCAGCCGGGCCGCCGCCTCCCGGCGGGCGGGCGCCGTGTAGTGCGTGACCGCCGACTCGGCCCAGGCGTGCAGCATCTGCAGCACGCCGATGCCCGACTCGCGGCCCGCGAACCGCAGCACCAGGTCGACGAAGTCCCGCGCGGGCAGCAGCGCGTCCCGCGTCATGTTCCACAGCGCCGACCAGCACAGGGCGCGGGCGAGCGGGTCGGTGACCGCGCCCAGGTGCTCGCGCAGGGTTGCCAGGGACGTGGCGTCGAAACGGGTCTTGCAGTACGTCAGGTCGTCGTCGTTGACGAGGACCAGGTCGGGCGCCTCGCTCCCGGCGAGCTCCGCCACGACCGTCCGGGGGCCCTCGACGTCGGTCTCCACGCGCGCGTAGCGCTCCAGCGCGCCGTCCGCCACCCGGTACAGGCCCACCGCGACCCGGTGCGGGCGCAGCTCCGGGTGCGACTCGGCGGCCTCCTGCACCACCGCCAGCTCCTCGACGCGGCCGTCCGCGCCCAGCAGCACCTGCGGCGTCAGCGCGTTCACCCCGGCCGTCTGCAGCCAGGACCGCGCCCAGGCGCTCATGTCCCGGCCGCTGGTCTCCTCCAGCGCCGACAGCAGGTCGCCCAGGCGCGTGTTGCCGTACGCGTGCCGCTTGAAGTAGCGCCGGGCGCCCTCCAGGAACGCCTCCTCGCCGACGTACGCCACCAGCTGCTTCAGGACGGACGCGCCCTTGGCGTAGGTGATGCCGTCGAAGTTCAGCTTGGCGTCCTGCAGGTCGCGGATGTCCGCGGTGACCGGGTGCGTGGAGGGCAGCTGGTCGGCGCGGTAGGCCCACGCCTTGCGCCGGTTGGCGAAGGTGATCCAGCCGTCCTGGAAGCGGGTGGCCCCGACCTGCGAGAACGAGCCCATGAAGTCGGCGAAGGACTCCTTCAGCCACAGGTCGTCCCACCACTGCATGGTGACCAGGTCGCCGAACCACATGTGCGCCATCTCGTGCAGCACGACGTTGGCGCGGCCCTCGTAGGACGCCTGTGTCACCTTCCCGCGGAAGATGAACTCCTCCCGGAACGTCACCAGCCCGGGGTTCTCCATCGCGCCCAGGTTGTACTCCGGCACGAACGCCTGGTCGTACTTGCCGAACGGGTAGGGGTAGTCGAAGTGGTCGTGGAAGAAGTCCAGGCCCTGCTTGGTGACCAGGAAGACGTCGTCGGCGTCGAAGTGCGGCGCGAGGCCCTTGCGGCACAGGGCGCCGAGCGGGATCTCCAGGGTCGTGCCGTCGGCGAACGTACGGGAGTAGGAGTCCGTCACGTAGTGGTACGGGCCGGCCACCACACAGGTGATGTACGTCGAGATCGGCTTGGTCTCGGCGAACCGCCACACCCCGTCGGCCTGTTCGCCCGCGCCGTTGCTCCACACCGTCCAGCCCTGCGGCGCGCGCACCTCGAAGCGGTAGGGGGCCTTGAGGTCGGGCTGCTCGAAGTTGGCGAAGACGCGGCGCGAGTCGGCCGGCTCGTACTGCGTGTACAGGTACACCTCGCCGTCCTCCGGGTCGACGAAGCGGTGCAGGCCCTCGCCGGTGCGGGAGTACGCGCACTGCGCGTCGACCACCAGCTCGTTGTCCGCGGCCAGGTCCTCCAGGGCGATCCGGGAGCCGTCGAAGACCTGACCCGGGTCCAGATCACGGCCGTTGAGTGAGACGGCCGTCACACTCGGCGCGATCAGATCGGCGAAGCTGCTCGCCCCGGGTTCGTTGCAGCGGAAGCGGATCGTGGTCACGGAACGGAAGGTGCGGGGCCCGTCTCCCGTGACCTCGCCGACCGCGGACCGCAGGTCGAGGGACACCTCGTACCCGTCGACGCTCAGCAGGGCGGCCCGCTCGCGGGCCTCGTCGCGGGACAGATTCTCACCGGGCACGGGCGGCACTCCTCAGGTGTCGGGGGGTACGGCTGAACAGCACCGATCCTGCCATGTGCCCCTGACGCCGGGCAGCCGGGAATGGCGCGGGCGCACGGCGGCGTTCCCGGAGAAACGGTTTCCTGCTGAGGAGAGACATGTCGGACAAGACGCCCGTCGACTTCTGGTTCGATCCGCTGTGCCCCTGGGCGTGGATGACCTCCCGCTGGGTGCTGGAGGTGGAGAAGCTCAGGGACATCGAGGTCCGCTGGCACGTCATGAGCCTCGCCGTCCTCAACGAGGACAAGCTGGACGAGCTGCCCGAGGAATACCGCGACATGCTGGAGAACAAGGCGTGGGGCCCCGTCCGGGTCGTCATCGCGGCGCAGCAGGAGCACGGCCCCGGGGTCCTCGGCGACCTCTACACCGCCCTCGGCACCCGCATCCACAACCAGGGCGAAGGCCCCGGCAAGGAGACCGTCGCGGCCGCCCTGAAGGACGCCGGCCTGCCCGAGTCCCTCCTGGAGCACTGGGACTCCACCCCGTACGAGGCCGAGCTGCGCGCCTCCCACAAGGAGGGCATCGACAAGGTCGGCCAGGACGTCGGCACGCCCGTCATCGCCGTGCCGGGTGCCGACGGCGAGCAGATCGCCTTCTTCGGCCCGGTCGTCACCCCGGCGCCCCAGGGCGAGGAGGCCGCCCGCCTCTGGGACGGCACCCTCGCCGTGGCCTCGGTCCCCGGCTTCTACGAGATCAAGCGCACGCGCACCAAGGGGCCGGACTTCTCCAACCTCTGAGGCTCACGCCCCGGCCGCGGGCTCCTCGCCGAACCGCTCGGGGAGGAGCCCGTGAGCGGCCTTGCGGAACTGCGGGTAGTACGTCCGGCAGCCCTGGACCGTGCAGCGCCAGAGGTTGTCCACGTAGCAGCGGGGGTCGTTCATCTCGGCCCGGACCGCTTCCCTCTCCTCCCGGTCGAGCGCCCGGAAGACCTGCATCCCGCCGCAGTTCGGGCAGTCCAGCACGCGCGTCCCCATCAACCCCTCCTCGCCGTCACCGCCGGTCCCGGGAGCCGGCACGACGTGCCGACCCCCTGCGGTAGTACAGCGCCTCCTGCGCGAACGCGTCCCCGAAACCGTCCGGTCCGGCCCCCCGCACGCGCGTTCACCGGCGCCCCCGGCCGCGGGCCCGCGCCAGCCGGTCGGGTGCTCCGAGGCCGAAACGGCCCCGAACCGGCTGCGACAAAGGCCGCGTCGGCGGCCCACGGCGCGTCGGGAACGGGGACCCCGGCGGACACGGCCGGGCGCATGGTCCGGTTCCGGGCCGCCTTCACGCCCCGCCCCGACCGCACCGCGGCCTTCGCGCAGCCGTACGCGCGCCGGGCCGACGCCCTGCGCGAGCGCGGCCGGCCGCCGGGCCCGGTCGGCACCCCTGCGTACGGCCGCCTGAACCGGGATACTTCCGCCCCATGAGTACGACCCTCCTGCTGGTGCGCCACGGGCAGACCGTCTGGCACGCCGAGAACCGCTACGCCGGCGTCAGCGACATCGACCTCACCGACACCGGCCGCGCCCAGGCCGAGGCCCTGGGCCGGTGGGCCGCCGCCCATCCCGTCGACGCCGTCTGGTCCTCCCCGCTGACCCGGGCCCTCGCCACCGCCGAGCCGGCCTGCCGCGCCCTGGACCTCGTCCCGCAGCGCGAACCCGGCCTGCGGGAATGCGACTTCGGGGTCGTCGAGGGCCGTACGCTCGCCGAGTTCGAGACGGAGGACCCGGAGTGGGCCGCGGCCTACCGCGCCGACCCGGTGGCCAACTCCTTCCCCGGCGCCGAGGACCCGCGGGCTGCCGCCGCCCGCGGGGTGCGCGCCCTGCGGGAGATCGCCGCCGGCCACCCCGGCGGCCGGGTCCTGGTCGTCGCCCACAACACGCTGCTGCGCCTGGTGCTGTGCACCCTGCTGTCGATCCCCCTGGCCGAGTACCGCCACAGGCTCCCGCGGCTGCGCAACGCCGCGGTCAGCGAACTGCGCATGCAGCCCGACGGGACCGCCGGCCTGCTGTCCCTCAACGTGCCGTGCGAGGCGGACCCGATGTAGCGGGCACGGGAAGCCCCCGCGAGTCACGTCCTCGCGGGGGCTTCCCTCCTGCCGCCTGCCGTGCGTGAAGGGTGAGAAGACGATCACGAGGCAGGACGCTCGACGGCCCTCAGGGGGCCAGCAGCAGCACGTCCGCCCGGGACTTGGCGGCCTCGTGGCGCCGGGCCACGTCCTGCCAGTCGACGACGGCCCACATGGCCTCGATGAAGTCGACCTTCTGGTTCTTGTACTGGAGGTAGAAGGCGTGCTCCCAGGCGTCGAAGACGAGGATCGGGGTCGAGCCCTGGCCGACGTTGCCCTGGTGGTCGTAGACCTGCTCGACGATCAGCCGGCCGCTGAGCGGCTCGTGGGCGAGCACGCCCCAGCCGGAGCCCTGGGTGGTGGCGGCCGCCTTGGTCAGCTGGGCCTTGAAGCCGGCGAAGGAGCCGAAGGACGCGGTGATGGCGTCGGCGAGTTCGCCCACGCCGTCCTGGGCCAGCGGCTCGCCTCCGCCGTCCTTCGGGCCGGTCATGTTCTGCCAGTAGATGCTGTGCAGGATGTGCCCCGACAGATGGAAGGCCAGGTTCTTCTCCAGCCCGTTGATCGAGCCCCAGGTCTCCTTGTCGCGCGCCTCGGCGAGCTGCTCCAGGGTGTCGTTGGCGCCCTTCACGTAGGCCGCGTGGTGCTTGTCGTGGTGCAGCTCGATGATCTCGGGGCTGATCACCGGGGCTAGGGCCGAGTAGTCGTACGGGAGCTCGGGCAGCGTGTACACGGGCATGGGCGGGGATCCCCTCCGGACCTGTTATTGCAAAGTACTTGCAACTGCACGCTAGCAGCAACAGCCCGGGTGTGCGGGGTGCGGGCACGCGAAAAGGCCCCCGCGGTGTCGCGGGGGCCTTCTCGTGCGGGAGTCCTAGCGCTTGGCGCGGGCCCGCTGCCAGGCGTAGCCGACGGCCGCGAGGACCAGGATCATGCCGCCCGTGGAGTACAGCTGGACGCGCGTGTCCGGCTCGCGGGCCATCAGGACGAACACGGCCGCCATCCCGGCCAGGGCCACCCAGGTCAGCCACGGGAACGCCCACATCCGCACGGCCAGCCGCTCCGGCGCCTCCCGCTCCAGCCGGCGGCGCAGCCGCAGCTGCGAGACGGCGATGAAGATCCACACGGCCAGGATGACCGCGCCGATCATGTTCAGCAGCCACGCGAACACGTCGTCGGGGCGCCAGTAGCTCAGCAGCACGCACAGGAAGCCGAAGACCGACGACGCCAGCACCGCGATACGCGGCACGCCGCCCGAGACCCGGCCCAGCCCCCGGGGGCCCTGGCCGCGCTCCACGAGCGAGTAGGCGATGCGCGAGGCGCCGTAGATGTTGGCGTTCATCGCGGACAGCAGCGCCACGAGCACGACCACGTTCATCAGCTGGCCGGCACCCGGGATGCCCAGCTCGTCGAGGGCGGCGACGTACGGGCCCTTCTCGACGACCTCCTTCGAGTCCCACGGCACGAGCGTGACGATGACCGCCATGGAGCCGATGTAGAACAGCGCGATGCGCCACATCGCGGTGCGCACCGCGCGCGCCACGCCCTGGACGGGGTTCTCCGACTCGGCCGCCGCGATGGTGACCGTCTCCAGGCCGCCGTAGGCGAAGACCGAGGCGAGCAGGCCGATGACCAGGCCCTCGCCGCCGTTGGGCAGGAAGTCGGTGAGGTTGCCCGCGCCGGGCGAGTCGGTGCCCGGCAGGACGCCCAGGATCGCCAGCACGCCGAGCACCAGGAACAGGCTGATCGCGGCGACCTTCAGCGCCGCGAACCAGAACTCGAACTCGCCGAAGTTCTTCACGGCCGCGAGGTTGGTGCCGCAGAAGACGACCATGAACAGGGCCACCCACAGCCACTCCGGGGTGCCCGGCAGCCAGCCGCTGACGATCTTCGCGGCGCCGATGCCCTCCAGGCCGACCGCCGTGCACAGCAGCACCCAGAACGACCAGCCGGCGGTGAACCCGGCCCAGGGACCGATGGCCCGCTCGGCGTGCGCCGAGAACGAGCCCGAGGAGGGATAGGCGGCCGACATCTCGCCCAGCATCCGCATCACCAGCATCACGAGGAGGCCGGAGAGGGTGTAGGCGACGACGATCGACGGTCCGGCGGCGGCGATGCCGGCACCGGAGCCGACGAACAGACCGGCGCCGATCACACCGCCGAGGGCGATCATCGACAGGTGGCGCTGCTTCAGGCCGTGGGAGAGGGAGACGCCGTCCGTGCCGGTCGGCGTCTCCTGGGTGGTGCTGCTGGGCATGGGCGCGGCTCGTCCAATGCGTGAGGGGCGTACGAGGGCAAAACGCCGCCAGTCTCGGATGCCTCCCCGTCCGCGCGAAGAGGCATCCCACCATGTGGACGTGCCGGTCGCTCGGCGTGGTCAGGCGGCGACCGGGGTGTAGTGCGAGGCGTCGCCCTCGATCGCGTAGCTCTCCTTGCCCTCCACACCCACCGGGACGTCCCCGGCGACCGTGACGCGGTGCAGCCGGCGCGGCAGGCCGTCGTAGTTGTCGACGGCGTAGTGCTGGGTGATGCGGTTGTCGAACAGCACGAGCTGGTTCGGTGACCAGCGGTGGCGCAGCACGTTCTCCGGCCGCGTGACGTACGCCTGGAGCAGGTCCAGGACCTTGCGGGACTCGCCCGCCGACAGGCCCACGATCCGCTGGGCGAAGCCGCCGATGAACAGGCCCCGCTCCCCGGTCAGCGGGTGGACCCGGACGACGGGGTGGACCGTGCGGTACGTGATCGACGTGAACTCGGCACGCCGGGCCGCCTGCTCCTCGTCGACGTCCTCCTCCGGTACGGCGTAGTCGTAGTCGTTGGTGTGCTCGGCCCACAGCGTGTCCGCCAGGCGCCGCAGGGAGTCGGGCAGGTTGCGGTAGGCGGCGGCCGAGCTGGCGATGAGCGTCTCGCCGCCGTAGGGCGGCACGGTGATGCTGCGCAGGCTCGTGGCCTGCGGCGGGTTCAGGACGAAGGTCACGTCGGTGTGCCAGTGGTTGGCCGCCCGGCCGCCCTCGCTGTCGACCGGCAGCACGTGCGGGGCGCCGTCGACCGCGGCCACCGTCGGATGGGCGGTGGTGATGTCCCCGAAGTGCCGTACGAAGGCCTGCTGGCCCGCGTCGTCCAGCCCCTCCGCGTCGAAGACGAGGGCCTTGTGCGCGTTGAGCGCCTCACGCAGGGCGGTGGAGGTGTCCCGGTCGAGGGGCCGGGTGAGGTCGACGCCCTCGACGCGGGCGCCGATGTGCGCGGTGACCTTGTGGATCTCGATGCTCATGGCGGATTTCCTTCCGGGTGGGTCAGACGAGTGCGGGGGAGAGGACGTGCTGGTTGGCGGGGCGCGGCAGGCCGTAGCGCCCCCGCAGGGTGGTGCGGACGCCGTACTCGGTGCGCAGCAGTCCGCGGGCGCGCAGCAGGGGGACGACGTGGTCGACGAACGCCTCCAGACCGGACGGCAGCACCGCGGGCATGATGTTGAAGCCGTCGGCGGCGCCCGAGGTGAACCACAGCTCGATGGTGTCGGCGACCTGCTCGGGCGTGCCCGCGAAGGTGAGGTGCCCGCGGCCCCCGCCGAGCCGGCCGATCAGCTGCCGCACGGTGAGCCGGTCGCGCCGGGCCAGCTCGACGACGAGCGTGTACCGGCTCTTGGCGCCCTCGATGGCGCTCTCCGGCGGCAGGTCGGCGGGCAGGGGGCCGTCCAGGTCGAGGGTGCCCGGGTCCAGGCGCAGCAGCCGCTCCAGGTGCCGCACGCCGTGCGTGGGCACGATGTGGTCCTCCAGGACCCGCTCGTGCGCCCGGGCCTCGGCCTCGGTGGAGCCGAGCACCGGGACGATGCCCGGCAGCACCTTGAGGTGCCCGGCGTCCCGGCCGGCCGCGACGGTGCGGGCCTTGAGGTCGGCGTAGAAGGCCCGCGCGTCCTCGATCGTCTGCTGCGCGGTGAACACCGCCTCCGCGTAGCGGGCCGCGAACCGCTTGCCGTCCTCGGAGGAGCCGGCCTGCACGAGCAGCGGGTAACCCTGCGGCGAGCGGGGCACGTTGAGCGCTCCCTCGACGCTGAAGTACCGGCCCTGGTGCCGGGGCGGGTGGATCTTCGCGTCGTCGCCCCACACGCCCGCCGCCTTGTCGGCGACGACCGTGTCGTCCTCCCAGCTGTCCCACAGCTTCAGCGCCACGTCGAGGAACTCCGCGGCCCGCGCGTACCGTTCGGCGTGCGCGGGTTCGGCGTCCAGGCCGAAGTTGCGGGCCGCGTCCGCGCCGGCGGTGGTGACGATGTTCCAGCCAGCCCGGCCGCCGCTGATGTGGTCGAGGGAGGCGAACTTGCGGGCCAGGTTGTAGGGCTCGTTGTACGAGGTGGACGCCGTGGCGATCAGGCCGATGTGCTCGGTGGCCGTCGCCAGCGCGGTCAGCAGCGTGATCGGCTCCAGCGCGCCCGCGGGCCGCTGCCCCACGCTGCTCCACAGCTGCGGGCCGTCGGCGAGGAACAGCGAGTCGAAGGTGCCCCGTTCGGCGATCCGCGCGAGCCGCACGTAGTGCGCCAGGTCGACGCTCGCGTACGGGTCGCTCTCCGGCAGCCGCCACGACGCCTCGTGGTGCCCGGTGTTCATCAGGAACGCGTTCAGATGCAGCTGTCCGCGGGTCATCGGTGGTCCTCCGTGACTCCGAGCGCGGCCAGCAGCCGCTCCCGGTACTCGCCGAGCAGGGGGTCGCGGTACGACCGCGGGTGCGGGCGGTCGATGGTCAGGTCGAGGCCGATGCGGCCCTTCTCCAGGACGAGCACCCGGTCGGCGAGCACGATCGCCTCGTCCACGTCGTGGGTGACCAGCAGCACCGAGGGCCGGTGGCGCTCCCACAGCTCCCGCAGCAGGCCGTGCATCCGGATCCGGGTCAGCGCGTCGAGCGCGCCGAACGGCTCGTCCGCCAGCAGCAGTTCCGGCTCCCGCACCAGAGAGCGGGCCAGGGCGGCACGCTGGGCCTCCCCGCCGGACAGTTCGCCCGGCCAGGCCCGCTCGCGGCCCTTCAGCCCGACCTCCTCCAGGGCGGCCCGGCCCCGGCGGCCGGCGTCCCTGCCCTCCGCGCCGAGGAGTACGTTGTCGAGGACCCGCCGCCAGGGCAGCAGCCGGGAGTCCTGGAAGACGACCGACACCCGCTCGGGCGCGGTCAGCTGCCCGGAGCCCGCGACGCCGTGGTCGAGCCCGGCGATGGCCCGCAGCAGCGTGCTCTTGCCCGAACCGCTGTGCCCGAGCAGAGCGGTGAGCTGCCCGGCGGGCAGGTCCAGGTCGATGCCGTCCAGGACGGTGCGCCCCTCGAACGACCGGGTCAGGCCCCGCAGTCGCACGGCCGGACGGGTCAGCTGCTCAGTGTGCGGCGCCATGACAGCACCCTCCGTTCGATGATGCGGACCGCGCTGTCGGAGACCAGCCCGAAGACGCCGTAGACGACCAGGCCGACGAGGATCACGTCCGTCTGGCCGTAGTTCTGCGCCTGGAACATCAGGTAGCCGAGGCCGCTGGTGGCGTTGATCTGCTCCAGGACCACCAGGCCCAGCCAGGAGCCGGTCACGCCGAGCCGCAGCCCGACGAAGAACCCGGGCAGCGCCCCGGGGATCACGACCTGCCGGATGAACCGGTACTTCGACAGCCCCTGCACCTCGGCCAGTTCGACGAAGCGGCTGTCGATGCCGGACAGCGCCGCGTGCGTGTTGAGGTAGATCGGGATGTAGACGACGATCGCGATGATGGCGATCTTGAAGGTCTCGCCGATGCCCAGCCACAGGATGAACAGCGGGATCAGACCCAGGGTGGGGATGGCCCGGTTGAGGTTCACCGTCCCGTCGATCAGCGCCTCGCCGGTCCGGGTCAGCCCCGACGCCAGCGCCAGCAGGATCCCCACGGTCAGGCCGATCGCGAACCCGCTCGCCGCGCGCCGCAGCGAGGTCAGGATGTCGTCGGGCAGCGTGCCCTCGGTCCACAGGCGGATGCCCGTCTCCAGCACCGTCCACGGCGCCGGTATCGCCCCGGTGTCGAGCAGCCCGGCGGCCGAGGCGCCGGTCCACAGGGCGAGGACGGCGACCGGCCCGGCCAGCCGGGCGGCGGGCAGCCGCCGGCCCGGGGCCAGCCGCCGGCGCCTGCGCACCTGGCGCGCCTCCTCCACCGGCGCGAGCGGCGCGGCGGCGGCCGGCGTCGTGTGCGTCGTCGTGGTCATCGCGGTCACCTCCGGTACTCCGCCGGCACGGCCTGGGCCGCCAGGGACTCGAAGCGGTGATCGAAGAGCTCGGACACGTCGAACTTCTTCACGAACCCGCCCTCGGCCAGCAGGTCCGCGGTCTCCTGCTCCCAGCGGATCGCCTCGTCCCAGCGCGGCGGGAACAGCGGCTTGTTGGCCAGCTCGGTCACCGCCTTCGCCTGGGCGAGGGTCAGGTTCTGCGTCCCGACGTAGAACCGCTCGTTCCACTCGTCGGGGTGCTCGTAGGTCCACACCTGGCTCTTCGCCCAGTGCGGGATGTAGGCGGCGACCGCGGCGGCCTTCGCCCGGTCGTTCAGCACCGCCACCGGCGCCCAGAGCAGACTGAGCAGGTCCACCACGTCGGTCGTGATGGTGCGGGCCGACGTGTACTTGCCCAGGTACGCCGGTGCCTGGGTGTTGGCCAGCGGCGCGACGTCCACCTGCCCGGACTGCAGGGCGGTGAGGAACTGGTTGCTGGTCAGCGGCACCAGCTCCACGTCGTCGTACGCCAGCCCCGCCTTCTTCAGGGCCCGCAGCAGGACGACGCCCTGCGCCTGTCCCTGCGAGAAGGCGAGCCGCCTGCGCCGGAAGTCCGCCACCGCGCGGATGTCGCTGCCGGGCTTGGTGGCGAACAGGTAGTTGGGCTTGCGGGTGATGTTGATCGCGACGATCTTCGCGTCGAAGCCCTGGTAGTGGGCCTGGATCGGCGGGATGCCCGCGTTGTTGGCGACGTCCAGGGACTTGGCGCGGAAGGCGTTGATGACATCGGGGCCGGCACCGATGTTCAGCCAGTTCGTCACCTTGAAGGGCAGGTCGTCCAACCCGGCGAGCTTCAACTGGAGTTCCTGGGCGTTCTGGTACGACGCGATCTTCAGGCCGGTGCCCGCCGGGACCTTGGTGGCCAGCGGGGCGTCGGAGGCCGGTTCGCCGGCCGCGGCACTGCTGTCCGCGCAGCCGCTGAGCCCGGCCGCGGCGGCCGTCACGCCGAGCAGCGAGGTCAGGAACAGACGCCGGTCGACACCGGGAACGGGGGGCGAGGGCATGGGAGGGCTCCCTGGGTATGAAGGCGGCACAGCACGCGGAATTCCGGGCCGGGAAAAGGCGGCCGGGAATTCACGGGAATGTCACAAAGGAAGGAGAAGGCGCTCCGCGAAGGGGCGCCGGGGGCGCGTCAACGGGTCAGCAACAGAGGGTGCGACAGCTCGTGAGCGGGCTCATGAACAGGATGTTCCTGGTCAGCGGCCCGGCCTGTCAACATTCCGAGTTTCTGAATTAAATAGCCTCAGGTGGCGTGCCCAGCGGATCCCGGTAGAGAACGTCGAGCGCCACCGAACCGCCCGCGACGGCCGGCACGGAATCCGTGAAACCGATCGGTGCCACGGTGTCCGCGCGCTCGGCTCCGACCTCCGCACGCAGGGCGGCGAGGCAGTCCTCGCGGTGCATGGCACCGATCTCCGTCACCACCACCCGCTCGGGGTTGAGCACGTCGAGCAGCAGCCCCACCGCGCGCCCCACCCGGCGTGAGCGCTCCCGCAGCAACCCGGCCGCCACGGTGTCACCGGCGGCGGCCGCCGCAACCACGTGCATCGGGTTCACCCCGTCCGCGACTCCCGCCTCCCGGGCCCGCCGGCACAGCGTCCGCTCGCTCAACTCGGCCTGCAGGCAACCGGTTCGGCCGCAGTCGCAGGGCTCCGAGCCACCCGGCACCGGCAGATGGGCGATGGCCCCGGCCGCGGAGCGCGGCCCGTGGTGCACCTCGTCGTGGGTCGCGAACGCCGCGTCGACCATGTTGCCCGCGAACAGGTGCAGCACGCTCCGGCTGCCCCGCGCCGGACCGAACAGCCGCTCCGCGTTGAGCAACGCCCGGGCGTGCCCGTCCACATGGACCGGCAGACCCGTGTGCGCGGCCAGCAGGTCACGCACCGGCACCTCGCGCCAGCCCAGCAGGGGATGCTCCACGACCGTGCCCGAGTCCCGGTCCACCCAGCCGCCCGCCGCGAACCCGACCCCCAGCGGCCGGCTCCCCGGGGCCCCGGCGAACAGCGCCGCCAGCCCGTCGGCGGCCCGGGCCAGCACCCGCGCGGGACCGGCCCCCTCGTGCTTCAGCTCGCGCCGGGCCAGGACCCGCCCGCGCAGATCGAGCAGCGCGACGGTGGTGTGGGGCACCGCCACGTGCACCCCGGCCACCACGAACCGCGAGCCGTCCAGGTCGACCGGCAGGTGCGGCCGCCCCACCCCCTTGGACCGCAGCGGCACCGCGGACTCGCGGATGAGGCCCGACTCGGCCAGCCGGGCGCAGTAGTCGGTCACCGACGCCGGCGACAGCCCGGTCAGCCGGGCGATGGTGCTGCGCGCGACGGGGCCGTGCTCCAGCACGGACCGCAGGACGACGCTGGCGCTGGTGCGGCGCCGGTCGCTGTCGGCGACTCGGGGGATGGGGGACGTCAGAAGGGGAGCCGCGGTACGGGGCATGGCAACTTCCTGGGGCCGGTCCGACACTGTGCCGTCTGGATCGGCGGGCCGGAACCGTGCCGCCCCGCCTCACACCGGGCGGCGACAGGTGGCCGTGCCCTGGCGGCGCAGGTCGACGTAGCGACGCTGCGAGAAGTACCGGGCCTGGGCAACCATGGGCGAGACGCTAGCAAAACGCCCCCGCGGCGGACAGGGCGTGCCCGACGGGCGAGACACCGCCGGTGAGCACCCGCGCGGCCGGCGCCGGTCTTTGGGGGAAACCTACAGCGGCCTCCTCGGTGGCCGGCGTGCTGCGGGCCACCTCAACTCAGTGACCGGCGTCACGCCGCACCCGCGGGAGGCGGCGTCCTTTGTCCGGAGCCGACCAAGGGCCGCCTCATGCCTTTGTCGAGCGCTGACGGTGATCGGCGCGAGGGCGCTGGGATAGCGTCACGGTGTCCCACCCGCCCTCACCCCCGCGGAGTCCCCATGAGCACCGCCGC
Organism: Streptomyces sp. NPDC053665; assembly: GCF_055585285.1. NCBI lineage: Bacteria > Bacillati > Actinomycetota > Actinomycetes > Kitasatosporales > Streptomycetaceae > Streptomyces > Streptomyces sp. NPDC053665. The sequence continues at coordinate 784,134 of NZ_JBVJKK010000002.1, read as the reverse complement.
CGCCACACCCGCCAGCACCGGACAGGTCCTCGCCGACCTGCTCCCTGCCTCCCGTGTCCGGGACGCGGCCCTCGTGCTCGGCGGCGCCGCGCTCACCGGCCTCGCCGCCCAGCTGTCGGTGCCGGTGCCCGGCTCCCCGGTGCCGGTGACCGGCCAGACCTTCGCCGCGCTGCTCGTCGGCACCTCGCTCGGCGCCGGCCGCGGCCTGCTTGCCCTCGCGCTGTACGCGGTGGCGGGCGTCGCCGGGGTGCCGTGGTTCGCGAGCGGCACGTCCGGGGTCGCCCCGTCCTTCGGTTACATCCTCGGCATGATCCTCGCCGCGACCGTCGTCGGCGCCCTGGCCCGCCGCGGCGCGGACCGCTCGGTGTGGCGCATGGCGGGCACGATGCTCGTCGGCGAGGCGATCATCTACGCCGTCGGCGTGCCCTACCTCGCCCTGTCGACCGGCATGTCCGCCACCGCCGCCATCGCGGCCGGCCTCACGCCGTTCCTCATCGGCGACGCGCTGAAGGCGGCGCTGGCGATGGGCGCGCTGCCCACGGCGTGGAAGTTCGCCGGCAGGCGCTGACCGCGCAGGACGCCGCAGAGGCCCGCCGGGGATCCCCCGGCGGGCCTCTGCCGTGCGCGCGCCCGGGCGGGACGGCTGCGGGGCTCGGCACCGGCGGTACCGCCGATACCGCGGGTACCGCCAATACTGCGATCCGGAGGACGCCGTCGGCAGGACGCCCGCGACGGTACCGGCGGTACGGGCGCTGTACGGCGAAGGGCCCGTGTCGCGTGCTGAGCAGCACGCGTCACGGGCCCGTCCGTTCAGCGGAACGGCAGGTGGCCGGCGGCTCAGCCGGCCGAGACCTCGTCGCGCCGGTCGGCGGGGGCCGCGGCCGCGTCGGCCGGGCGGCCGCCGCCCCGCACCTTCTGCTTCACGAAGGCGATGACCAGCACCACGGCCGCCACCAGCAGCGACAGCAAGATGGTGGTGCGCCCGTCGTGCTCGGTGTCGGTGAGCATGTAGCCGAGGATGAAGACGATCAGCGCGGCCGTGGCCCAGGTCAGGTACGGGTACAGCCACATCTTCACGACGAGCTTCTCCGGCGCCTCGGCCTGGATGATCCTGCGCATGCGCAGCTGGGAGAAGCAGATCACCAGCCACACGAACAGGGCGACCGCACCACTGGAGTTCACCAGGAACAGGAAGACGGAGTCCGGGAACTTGTAGTTGAAGAACACGGCGACGAAGCCGAACGCCACGGACGCGAGGATCGCGGTGCGCGGCACGCCGTTGGAGGTCGTACGGGCGAACGCCTTCGGCGCGTCCCCGCGCTGGCCGAGCGAGAAGGCCATGCGCGAGGCGGTGTACAGACCGGAGTTGAGGCAGGACAGCACCGAGGTCAGCACGATGAAGTTCATGATCTGACCGGCGTGCGCGATACCGAGGGAGTCGAGCGCGGCGACGTAGGAGCCGTCCTCGGTGATGGACTTGCTGTCCCACGGCAGCAGGGAGACCACGACCAGGATCGAGCCGAGGTAGAAGACGGCGACACGCCAGATGATGCTGTTGGTGGCCTTGGTGACGGCCTGCTGCGGGTTCTCCGACTCACCGGCGGCCAGGGTGGCGATCTCGCTGCCCATGAAGGAGAAGACGACGAGCAGCACACCGGTGAGGATCGCGCCGGGTCCGTGGGGCAGGAAGCCGCCGTGCTCGGTGAGGTTGCCGAATCCGGCCTGGTCGCTGTCGACACCCGGCAGCACGCCGAACACGGCGAGACCGCCGATGACGATGAAGGCGCCGATGGCGACGACCTTGATGCCCGCGAACCAGAACTCGAACTCGCCGTAGGAGCCGACGGACACCAGGTTGGTGGCGGTCAGCACGATCATCACGATCAGGGCCCAGGCCCACTGCGGGACGGCCGGTATCCAGCCTTCCAGGATCACCGCGCCGGCGGTCGCCTCGACCGCGAGCACGACGACCCAGAAGAACCAGTACAGCCAGCCGATGGAGAAGCCGGCCCACGAGCCGAGCGCCCGGTCCGCGTGGGCGGAGAAGGAGCCCGAGGTGGGGTTGGCGGCCGACATCTCGCCGAGCATCCGCATCACCAGCACCACGAGCGTGCCGACGAGGGCGTAGGACAGCAGGATGCCGGGACCGGCGGTGGCGATGCCGGAGCTGGACCCGACGAAGAGCCCGGCGCCGATGACACCGCCGATGGCGATCATCGACAGGTGCCGGTTCTTCAGCCCGGCCTGGAGCCCGGAACCGTGCGCCCCGGGTTCCCCGGGTCCTTCACGGTCCTTCTCGGTCGTCTTCGTCGTCGGCTGCGAGGTCATGGAACGGATTTCCTTTGCGCCGGGGAGTGGTACGTCGCACGGCACCGCGCAGGCCTGCGAACGGGGTGTGCCGCGGCATGGCGGTGGTGCGGGGCTCATACGAGCGGCGTACGAGCCGGTCCAGTGAATCGGAGGCGAACGGATAGGAGAACCTTTGAATCCAGATTGTTACTTGAGGTTTTCCTGAGGTTCCGTAATCCATTTCACATTCGGACCGGGTTTTCCCCGGCACCACCCCGCGCGCCTGCCCCGCATCACCCGTGTCACACTCGTGCCATGCGCGTGTACCTCGGCTCGGACCATGCGGGCTACGAACTCAAGAACCACCTCGTCGACTGGCTGAAGGCGGCGGGGCACGACCCCGTGGACTGCGGCCCGCACATCTACGACGCCCAGGACGACTACCCGCCCTTCTGCCTCCGCGCGGCGGAGCGCACGGCCGCCGACCCCGACGCGCTCGGCATCGTCATCGGCGGCTCCGGCAACGGCGAGCAGATCGCGGCGAACAAGGTCAAGGGCGTGCGCGCGGCCCTCGCCTGGAGCGAGGAGACGGCGGCTCTGGGCCGCCAGCACAACAACGCCAACGTCGTGGCCGTCGGCGCCCGTATGCACTCCCAGGACGAGGCGACGAAGTTCGTCGAGACGTTCCTCGCCACCCCGTTCTCCGGTGACGAGCGCCACATCCGCCGCATCGACATGCTCGCCGCGTACGAGACCAGCGGCGACCTGCCGCCGATCCCGCCGCACCACCCGCAGTCGTAGCACCGCACAGCCGGCCGACGGCCCGGGGACCGCGCACCCGAGCGCTCCCCGGGCCGCGGCGCCGTCCGAAGTGCCACCCGGCGTGCGCCGGACGCGACACCGCGTTGCGCCCGCAGCCGACCACCGGCCCCCGCGGGATCCCGGCGGCACAGCGGACGACCAGCGCCGCACCCGACGGTCACCGCCGCACCCGACGGTCACCGCCGCACTCGACGATCACCGCCGCATCCACCGACCACCGCCGCGCCCGACGGCCACCGCCGTACGCCCGTGCCGCGGCCCGGGCCGGACAGACGCCCGCCGGAGGACGAACCCGTGCCGGAAGGCCACACCATTCACCGCCTGGCCCAGGACTACGCCACGGCCTTCCTCGGCAGCGCACCCGAAGTCACCAGCCCCCAGGGCAAGTTCGCCCCGGCCGCCGCGCTCCTCACCGGCACCCGGCTCACCGCCACGGAAGCCCACGGCAAGCACCTCTTCCTCCGCTTCGACGGGGCGCGGTGGGTGCACATCCACCTCGGCCTCTTCGGCAAGGTCGGCTTCGGGCCCGCCCCCGGGCCGCCCCCCACCGACACCGTCCGCCTCCGTCTGGAGAACGACACGGCCTGCGTCGACCTCCGGGGCCCCACCACCTGCGCCCTGATCACGCCCCCGGAGAAGCAGGCGATACACGACCGCCTCGGACCGGACCCGCTGCGCGACGACGCCGACCCGGACGCGGCGTACCGGCGCGTCTCCCGCAGCCGTACGACGATCGCCGCCCTGCTCATGGACCAGAAGGTCATCGCGGGCGTCGGCAACGTCTACCGCGCCGAGGTCCTCTTCCGGCACCGGATCGACCCCTACCGCCCCGGCAAGGACATCGGCCCGGCCGAGTGGCGGGCGATCTGGGCCGACCTCGTCGCCCTCATGCACGAGGGCGTCCGCAACAACCGCATCGACACCGTCCGCCCCGAGCACACCCCGCAGGCGATGGGCCGCCCGCCCCGCGTGGACGACCACGGCGGCGAGGTGTACGTCTACCGCCGGGCGAACCTGCCCTGCCACGTCTGCGGCGGCGAGATCCGCACCGCCGACCTCGCCGCCCGCAACCTCTTCTGGTGCCCCACCTGCCAGCGCCCCTGACCGGGGCCGGAGGCCGGGCACCGGCCCCGCCTCAGAAGCCGTGGGGCAGCCACGGGGCCGGGCCCCCGCTGCCGAACGCCACCGAGGCCTCCGCCAGCGCACCCTGCCGCAGCTCGCGCACCCGCCCCGCCGCGGCCAGCGCCGTCAGCGGCACGCCCCCGAGGTAGGCGGCGCCCAACTCCCGCACCGACAGGGCGAGATCCGCCGCGTCCCGGGTGCGCTCGCAGGACGCCCCCTTCCGGTCGCCGCTCAGCCGCCAGCGCCCGGCGTTCCACGGGCAGAACGCGTCCTCGACCTCGAGCACCACGTCCACCGGCGCCTGGTACGTCCGCGCCTGGAGGGCCTCCCCGACCTCCACCGGCCGCACGTACAACGAGTCCCGCAGCCGCGGCAGGCACCGCCGTATGTCGGACACCATGTACTGCCAGGGGTCGTCCACCGGGCGTCCGCGCAAGGTGATCCTCGAGGTCAGGTCGATCCCGAACAGGAAGCGCCACAGCGCCGCGTCCGCCGCCGGGTCCAGCGCGATCAGGTCCTCCAGCACGACCGTGCCGTTCGCCCCGGCGAGCTCCCACTCCGGCTTGACGCGGTAGCGCGCGTACCCGACCGTCTCCCCGTCCCGCTCGGCCAGCACGCACTGCAACGGCGACGCCCCGCCCCGCTCGCTCTCCGGGTCGAGCACCCCCAGCCGCTCCCAGCCGGGCTGCCGCGCCAGCAGCCCGGGCCGCGTGGGGACCAGCCGGGCGTACAGCGCCTCGCACACGTCGAGGACGTCGGCCGGCGCCGCGAAGCGCACCCGCAGGGCGTCCGTCCCGTCCGGCACCGACAGGCGCACCCGGGTCGTGTCGATCTCGGCGCCCAGGTGGAAGGTGGCCGCCCCATAGCCGAACCGGCCGTAGATCGCCGGCTCGGACGCGGTGAGCACGGCCAGCGGCTCACCCCCGGCGCGCACGTCGTCCAGCTGGCGCCGCATCATCGACGTCAGCACTCCGCGCCGGCGGTGCGTGGCCGCGACGCTCACCATCGTGACGCCGGCCGCCCGCACCGGGGCGCCGCCGGGCACGGTGAGCCGGAAGGTGAACGCCCCGGCCGTCCCCACGCACTCGTCGCCCTCCCAGACGCCCAGTGAACGGTCGAACTCGGTCAGCGCGTTCCACAGCTCCCGCTCCTCGGCGGCCTCCGGCACCCCGCCGAAGCCCCGGAGCAGGGTGTTGTACCACTTGTCCCATTCATCCCGCTGCAGCACCCGGGGGCCGGCCGAAGAACCGTTCACATCTGTCGCCATGGGGCCATGCCTACCAGGGCAATGCGGGACGAGCGAGGGAATTTCTCCCGGGCGGCGACGCACGGGCGCACGGTGACGTTCACTGTGAAGTCCGCCCTCGGACGGGGGACAAGTGGGACCTCCCGTGCCAAGGGGCTGGTCCGATGGATAGGGTCCCGAACTAATGGCATCAGGACGAGAGCGGCGGTCGGAAGCCGACACGTTCACGGCCCGGTTGAAGAAGCAGTGGCACCGGGTCCGCGTCGGCGTGCGCCGAGCCGCCGTGGACTACTTCCGCGGCGACGGCTCGGACTGGATCGCCCTGGCCGGCCTGCTGCTGACCGTCCCGCTGATCGCGGCGGCCACCCTGGGCAACGCGGTCTGGTTCTCCCCGGCCGCCCTGGTCCTGCCGGTCGTCGTGGGCGGACTGCTGCTGCGCCCGGCCAGCCTGCTCGGCCTGTACGCGGCCGCCGCCACGGCACTGATCGTGGAGTCGGTGCAGCTCGGCCCCTACACCGAGGGCCCGTCCCGGGTCACCCCCGGCACCGTGCTCGTCGTCGCGGCCTGCGGCTTCTTCGGGCTGCTGCTCGCCCAGTTCCGCAGCCGGGTCGGCGTGCCCTGGCGCCGCGGCGGCACCATGCTGTTCGACCTGCGGGAACGGATCCGGGTGCAGAGCAAGCTGCCCGGTCTGCCCGACGGCTGGCACCGCGAGATGGCACTGCGTCCCGCGGGCGGCCAGTCGTTCTCCGGCGACTTCGTGGTGGCGGCCCGCACCAACGGCGGCCGGACGCTCGAGGTCGTCCTCACCGACGTCTCCGGCAAGGGCATGGACGCGGGCTCGCGCGCCCTGCTGCTCTCCGGCGCGTTCGGCGGCCTCCTGGGCTCCCTCCCGCCGCACGCCTTCCTCCCGGCCGCGAACGGCTACCTGCTCCGCCAGGACTGGGACGAGGGCTTCGCCACCTCCATCCACCTGGTCCTCGACCTGGACTCCGGCGACTACGAGTTGTACTCGGCGGGCCATCCGCCGGGCCTCCAGCTCAGCGCGGGCAGCGGCCGCTGGGAGGAGAAGGCCGCCGAGGGCCCCCTGCTCGGCGTCTACGACGGCGCCCAGTTCGACCCGGTGAAGGGCTCGCTGCGGCCCGGTGACGTCCTGATGCTGTTCACGGACGGCCTGGTGGAGACCTCCGACCGCGACATCGTCGAGGGCATCGACCGTCTCACCGGGGAGGCCGACCGCTATGTCGCCGGCGGTTTCCACGGCGCCGCCTGGCACCTCATCGAGGCGGTCGCCAAGGACGTCAACGACGACCGGGCCCTGCTGCTGATCTGCCGGGAAGGGCCGACGGCGGCGGCGACTCGCTGACGCACGGCGCCCGGCGGACCCGACTCACGGCTCGGTCATGGTTCTGTGCCACTTCTGTAAGCGACTCGAACCTCGATTGCACGGGCAACTACGGTGTTGGTAGAGATGGTAGGGAGACGTGAGGCCGACCGGGGAGCGGTCGCCGAGGTAGCCCACACGGGGGAGGCGAGTCAGTAGATGAAGTTCGACATGGGTGCGCAGACGCTGTCGTCGTTGCAGCGGGACACGCGTGGTTCGACGGATGATCTGGGTGGTCTGGTCCGGCAGTTGGTGGCGGCGGCGCAGCCGCTGGAGGGGAAGTTCAACGGTTCGGGCCGGGTGATGTTCGACCAGTTCAAGACGCGGGCGGATCGGATCGCGTCGGATCTGAATTCGTCGTTGTCGGCGATCTTGGGTGGTCAGGCGGGGATGGATGGTGCGTTCTCCTCGGGTGATCAGGAGCAGGGTGACAACGCGCGTCAGCAGATGTCCGCGGCGAACTTCGACGCGGCGCGTTTTCGCTGAGATGTCTGACCGTTCGGCTGAGTTTCGTTTTTCGGGGAGTGGTGTGTGATGGCTGGTGCGGGTGCGGATCGTCGGTCTTATGACGTGGGTGCGTCGACGGACGCGCAGTCGAACATCCAGACCGTGATCGGTCGGCTGGAGTCGTTGATCGCGGAGCGTGATCGGCAGGTGAAGGCGGCGATGGCGGACTTCACGGCGGATGGCGTGGCGGATGAGTACCACGGCAAGGAGAAGCGGTGGAACAACGCTTCGCAAGAGGTGAAGAACATCATCCATCTGCTGAAGACGACGTTGGAGAAGAACGACGGTACGGCGCAGTCGACGTTGCAGCGGGCGAAGGCGGCGGTGGACAACATCGGCTGATGCAGCCGTTGTCGTCGTGTCGTTGGGTGTGTTGAGCCGGTAGTGAGTGACGGGGGTTTGTGGTGCCCGGCTGGGATTTGAAGCCTCAGGGTATTTCTCAGGTGCTGAAGTCGACGGGGGAGGAGGCGGCGAAGCTGGAGAAGTACGCGACGGCTTTCGGGAAGCATCTGTCGTCGGCGGCGACCAGTGCGGGCACCATCTCCGCGGAGGGCGGCGGCGAGGGCGGCGAGAAGGTGCAGGGCGGTCTGGTCGCTCTGGCGTTGTCGCAGTGGGCGGAGCATGCCACCAAGGATTTGAAGTTCGTCGCGGCGCGTGCGGGTAAGTCGTTGCAGGGTGTGGTGGATGCGACCACAGCCTATCTGAACGGTGATCAGGAGATGGCGGCGGAGGCGCAGCGCAACACGCTGAAGGCGCCGGTGGTGGATCTGCCGGGAGTGGGCAAGAAGTGATCCAGCCGGAGAAGATCCCGCAGTTCACGGGTGATCTGGAGCAGCTGGAGTCGGACCATGCGGCCCTGAAGAAGGACGCGGGTGCTGTCCGGGGTGCCGGTGGGGACATTCATTCCCGCTTCCAGGGTCTGTCGGCGTATTACTCGGCTCCGGAGGCGGAGCAGTTGTTCGCGACGACGAAGCCGGTGAAGGACCGGGCGGATGCGTTCGCGGACGATCTGGAGACGGTGTCGGGGGCGTTGTCGTCGTATGCCACCGAGGTGCGTCCGCTGGTGGCGAAGCTGAAGCAGTTGAAGGCGGACGCGGCGGCGTTCGTGTCGTCGGTGAAGGACGACGACGAGTGGGAGTACGACGAGGACAAGGTCGGGGAGCACAACAAGCTGCGGGACGACATCACCGCGACGGTGGCGGCGTTCTGGGCGGCGGAGCGCACCTGCCACAACAAGATCACCGCGCTGTGGCCCGGCGGCACCCAGATGGTGGCGGGGGATGGCTCCGAGAAGGAGAACCAGTACGGGTTCAACGCGGAGGATCTGAAGAACGCGAAGCTTCCCTGGGGTGACCCGGTGGAGGAGAAGCATCACTGGTACGAGGTCGGCCACTGGGTGAAGTCGTTCGTGTGGGACGGGCTGATCGTGGACGGCATCTGGGGCACGATCAAGGGCCTGGGCACGCTGGTCGGTTTCGGTGGCTGGGAGGCGATGGGCCAGGCCTGGAAGGGTCTGGCGCAGCTGGCGACGGGGCTTGCCCTGTCGGCGATCCCGGGTGTGGCGACGGCGTTCTGGGCGCTGCCGGACGACAAACTCCCTTCCTGGATCCGTGATTCGCGCACGGCGATGAAGGAGACGGGCAAGGCGCTGGTGGCGTGGGACGAGTGGGGCAAGAACCCTGCGCGTGCTGCGGGTGCGGTGACGTTCAACGTGGTCACGACGGTGTTCACGGGTGGTGCGGGGGCTGCGGCGTCGGGTGCGGGCAAGGCCGGTGCGGTGGCCAAGGCGTTGTCGGTGGCGGGCAAGGCGGGCCGGGTGATCGACCCGATGACCTACATCGCCAAGGGCGCCGGCGCGGGCCTGTCGAAGATCGGCGACATCACCAAGGGCCTGCGCGGAGTCGGTGCCATCGACATCCCCACGCTGCCGGAGAACGCGCTGACGCTGCCGAAGGGTTCGACGGTGCTGCCGGACGGGACGGTGCACCTGCCGGAGGGTGTGGCGGTCCCGGCTGGGCTGCACGAGCTGCCGGGCGGCGGGTTCAAGGTGCCCGACGACGTGCCGGTCCTGCCGGAGGGCACGACGCGGCTCCCCACGGAGGACGGTGCCCCGGCCCGCTACTACGACCCGGACGGCAACCTGCTGGACGAGCGCGGCAACGTGCTGCAGCAGTCCGCCGACGGCCCCGGCGATGTCGTCGACCAGCCGGGCACCCCGGACGGTCCCACCTCCGGTGCGGACAACCCGCGGGTGGACTCCCCGGACCGCCAGCCCGCCTCGGTCGGCGCGGGCACGCACACCGCGGAACAGGCCGGGCAGCACGTACGCCTGGGTGACAGCCTCGACACCGACCTCGGGGACGTCGGCCGGGCCACGGACAACCCGGCCACCACCACGGCCGTCCATGCCGGGGGCGACGTACCGCCGGTGCACGCCGGTGGGGACGTCCCGTCCGCGAGTGCGGTGGGCGACCACCTGCCGGCCGGTCGGTCGACGGACAACCTGCCGGGAGGCCGCGCGGACGACCTCGCCCACGGCCCTGCCGCAAGCCACGAACCGCCGGCGGGTTCACACGCCCGGGCAACACCGCACGACGGCCCGGCAACACCGCACGACGGTCCGACGCCGCCGCACGACCGGGCCGCTGGCGCGAGCCACACCGGGCCGTCGGGCGGAGCCGATGAAGCAAGGCCTAGTGGACACGGAAGTGAGCCGCTCAACGGGAACATCGGGGAATCAGGTCACGGTCATACCCCGGAACGCGTGGACTTCAGCGAAGGGAATGAACGCCCGTCTGCTTCCACCGGGCCCATGCAGCCACATCATGAGGCAGACGTGGCCGAGCAACTCGCGCAGGCCAAGATGAGCCCTCAGGACGTGGAAAAGACGCTTGCCGGACTGCGCAAGAGTGAGTACGGCGAGGGAATTGCTCGGCACATCAGTGAGGGCAACCTTGCTGAGCTTCCCGGGTATGACGAGCTCCTGTCTCAGTGTAAGCAGGTCAGCAAGAGCAGCGACATGTCGCCTGCTGTCTATATGGCGATGGAACACGCGACAGACTTGCAAAGCCGGGGCGTCACTGGACTGGCCTTTGAGTGGAAGGTGCCGCACGAAGGATTGGACCTGGACGTGCTTGTTCGATCCGGCGACCGCATCGAATACGGTGCCCAACTTAAGGACGTTCAGAGTGCGGCCGGACTCAACAGTGCGACAAAGGGAATCGCGGCCAAGCAGTTGAGGGGGCCCATTGACGGGCAAAAAGTGGCCATCTTGGATGTGCACGACACCAAAATGGCCCTGACGGACCAAATGCTGGAGCGTATCGCTTCCCGCGCTAAAATGACCCAAGCCACATTTGTGCTGCGATTCGAAGACGGGTCGATCACCGTTCCGGCCAATGGTCCTACATACCCTTAACCCCGAAGGAATAGCTCATGTCCATGCTCATGCGGGCGCCGCGTGAATGCGCTTCTTGGTTCTGGGATTTGGAAGACTATGGGCCGCCCGGGTTGCGGTCGGCGCTGGTGACCGCTGCGAGGATGACAGCCGTCCTTCGGAAGCATGAACTACTGGAACCGCACCAATTGGAATGGCCGTGGTATATCCCCGAAACGGGCGGTGCTCCTGCGGTGACACGGTTGTCGCTCACCCGTCCGATCGATGACGAACTGGTATTCCAGCGCATTCAAGCGATGCGTCCTGTGGGATTCCCGGAAGCTATGGAAGGGGATCTGCTTGTAGCGGGTACGGGTGTCTGGCTCGACGAACAGGGTGCGCCGCGCCGCGAGTACAGGCTTGTGGAACTTACCGTTTCCCCGGAGCATCTGGGCCTGTCGGCCGAGGTCTCTGTCTTTCACGACATCTGGGGCCCATTCGACTTCCGGGGCGATCCGCATCCCGTAGTGCATCAGCAGAACGCCCCGCGTCTTGCCGCAGCACTGAGAGACCTTGAAGCCCTGTTGGGCGTACCTCCCGAGCCCGGTGAGTCGACTAACTTCGGCAAGGCCGTGGGATATGGGGTCGACGAACCCCTCGTGACTGACGGTCGCGGCCCAGACCTTACTGATCGACTCTGACAGTCACTGCGGGAGCAGGGGGTGCGGGTGCGCACGCGGCAGGCCCCCTGCGGAGGTTTCATGGCACCGACGCTTCGCATCGACATCGACGACCCCGAAGTCGACATGGATGACTCGGAGCGGTTGTACTACGGGGGCGAGCCGTTCACCGGCGAGGTGACAGAACACTTCGGCGAGAGCCTCGTCAGCCTCGACACGTATGTCGATGGCTACAGGGACGGGCCGTCTCGTGAGTGGTACCAGGACGGCACTCTCCGTTCGGAGGGAGCTCCGCGCGGGGGGTTGCCGGTCGGTGAGTTCAAGGAGTGGCATGCCAATGGTGTGCTCGCCTTGAGACGGGTCTTTGCGGAGAACGGGATAACCCTCTTGGAAGACCACGCATGGGACTCGCACGGCCAACCGACCCGCACGTGGCTCAAGGACGCGTGAGCCCGGTGATTGATTCCATGCCCACCGGCGAGTGAGTCTGAGCTCCGCAGGCGGCCCGCCCCGCCGCCCACCTGTGCCCTGCGTGTCGGCGGTCTCTCGGACTTGTGGTGCTTCTGTGAGAGCTCCGGACCCCCGATCCCATGGGCGCCGGACGCGTTGATAGAGATGGCGGAGAGACTTCGGGCCGCCATGCGCGGTGGTCCGACAGCCCGTACGGGGGAGGCGAGTCAGTAGATGAAGTTCGACATGGGTGCGCAGACGCTGTCGTCGTTGCAGCGGGACACGCGTGGTTCGACGGACGATCTGGGTGGTCTGGTCCGGCAGTTGGTGGCGGCGGCGCAGCCGCTGGAGGGGAAGTTCAACGGTTCGGGCCGGGTGATGTTCGACCAGTTCAAGACGCGGGCGGATCGGATCGCGTCGGATCTGAACTCGTCGTTGTCGGCGATCTTGGGTGGTCAGGCGGGGATGGATGGTGCGTTCTCCTCGGGTGATCAGGAGCAGGGTGACAACGCGCGGCAGCAGATGTCCGCGGCGAACTTCGATGCGGCGCGTTTTCGCTGAGATGTCTGACTGTTCGGCTGGGTTTCGTTTTTCGGGGAGTGGTGTGTGATGGCTGGTGCGGGTGCGGATCGTCGGTCTTATGACGTGGGTGCGTCGACGGACGCGCAGTCGAACATCCAGACCGTGATCGGTCGGCTGGAGTCGTTGATCGCGGAGCGTGATCGGCAGGTGAAGGCGGCGATGGCGGACTTCACGGCGGATGGCGTGGCGGATGAGTACCACGGCAAGGAGAAGCGGTGGAACAACGCTTCGCAAGAGGTGAAGAACATCATCCATCTGCTGAAGACGACGTTGGAGAAGAACGACGGTACGGCGCAGTCGACGTTGCAGCGGGCGAAGGCGGCGGTGGACAACATCGGCTGATGCAGCCGTTGTTGTGGTGTCGTTGGGTGTGTTGAGCCGGTAGTGAGTGACGGGGGTTTGTGGTGCCCGGCTGGGATTTGAAGCCTCAGGGTATTTCTCAGGTGCTGAAGTCGACGGGGGAGGAGGCGGCGAAGCTGGAGAAGTACGCGACGGCTTTCGGGAAGCATCTGTCGTCGGCGGCGACCAGTGCGGGCACCATCTCCGCGGAGGGCGGCGGCGAGGGCGGCGAGAAGGTCCAAGGTGGCTTGGTTGCTCTGGCGTTGTCGCAGTGGGCGGAGCACGCGACGGAGGATTTGAAGTTCGTCGCGGCGCGTGCGGGTAAGTCGTTGCAGGGTGTGGTGGATGCGACCACGGCCTATCTGAACGGTGATCAGGAGATGGCGGCGGAGGCGCAGCGCAACACGTTGAAGGCGCCGGTGGTGGATCTGCCGGGAGTGGGCAAGAAGTGATCCAGCCGGAGAAGATCCCGCAGTTCACCGGTGATCTGGAGCAGTTGGAAAGCGACCACGCCGACCTGAAGAAGGACGCCGGACACGTTCGCAGTGCGGGTGGGGACATCCATTCCCGCTTCCAGGGTCTGTCGGCGTACTACACCGCTCCGGAGGCGGAGCAGCTGTTCGCGACGACGAAGCCGGTGAAGGACCGGGCGGATTCCTTCGCCGACGACTTGGAGACGGTGTCGGGGGCGTTGTCGTCCTACGCCACGGAGATCCGGCCCTTGGTGGCCAAGCTCAAAGAGCTGAAGACCAAGGCCCACACCTTCGTCGAGTCCGTCAAGGATGACGACGAGTGGGAGTACGACGAGGACAAGGTCGGGGAGCACAACAAGCTGCGGGACGACATCACCGCGACGGTGGCGGCGTTCTGGGCGGCGGAGCGCACCTGCCACAACAAGATCACCGCGTTGTGGCCCGGCGGCGCGCAGATGGTGGCGGGGGATGGCTCCGAGAAGGAGAACCAGTACGGGTTCAACGCGGAGGATCTGAAGAACGCGAAGCTTCCCTGGGGTGACCCGGTGGAGGAGAAGCACCATTGGTACGAGGTCGGCCACTGGGTGAAGTCGTTCGTGTGGGACGGGCTGATCGTGGACGGCATCTGGGGCACGATCAAGGGCCTGGGCACGCTGGTCGGTTTCGGTGGCTGGGAGGCGATGGGCCAGGCCTGGAAGGGCTTGGCGCAGCTCGCGACGGGGCTTGCCCTGTCGGCGATCCCGGGTGTGGCGACGGCGTTCTGGGCCCTGCCGGACGACAAACTCCCCTCCTGGATCCGTGATTCGCGCACGGCGATGAAGGAGACGGGCAAGGCGCTGGTGGCGTGGGACGAGTGGGGCAAGAACCCTGCGCGTGCTGCGGGTGCGGTGACGTTCAATGTGGTCACGACGGTGTTCACGGGTGGTGCGGGGGCTGCGGCGTCGGGTGCGGGCAAGGCCGGTGCGGTGGCCAAGGCGTTGTCGGTGGCGGGCAAGGCGGGCCGGGTGATCGACCCGATGACCTACATCGCCAAGGGCGCCGGCGCGGGCCTGTCGAAGATCGGCGACATCACCAAGGGCCTGCGCGGAGTGGGCGCCATCGACATCCCCACCCTGCCCGACGGCTCGGTCCATCTGCCCGACGGCCACCAACTCACCCCGAACGGCGACCTCGTCGCCCCGGACGGCACGATCGGCGCGACTCCGGCGCCGCACGGCGCGACTCCCGCCGTCCCGCACGGCACCACGCCGACGCTTCCCGCTCACTGGACGACGCAGGGTTCTCCCACGCCCTCGTACGCCGGGGTGCACGCGGGGCCGGACGGTGTCGCGCACACCGTGGACAACGCGGCCGGCGGTGCGTACCACCACACACCGCCCACCGCTCCGCTCCACGCCCCGGGCGGAGCCTTCGACCCGTCACCGGCCCCGTCCGCGTACGACCACGCGCCATCACCGTCCTCCTACGACACCTCGCCTACGGCCGCGCCGCACACGCACCCCGGTGGCCACGACTTCCCGGGAGCCGGACACGCGGACGACGCCGGGCACGGTGCGGGGCACGGGCACGCCGACGACGCCTCCCACGCCGGCGACCACGGTGACGCCGATGCCGGGCAGTACGCGGACGACGCCGCGCACGCCGGTGAGCACGCCGATGCTGGGGACGCCGGTGTACCGCACGGCACCGATGCTCCCGTCGGTGCCGGGCACCAGGGTGTGGACGTGCCGGGCGGCGCGGCCGGGGAGCCGTTCGAGTACCGGCCGATCATGTCCGCGGAGGACTTCGCCGACCTGGCCACCGACGCCGAGCGGCACGCGGTGGCCACCGCCGAGCTGGAACGGGGGACCAACCCGTACCCCAGCACCAGCAACAGGGCGGGCCAGGAGTACGGCGACGCGTACTGGAACGACCACCTCGACAACCTGGATCCGGAGGCCAGGGGCGCCCTGGAGAGGTACAGCAGCTTCTACTACCAGAACATCAACGGTCAGCTGCGGAATGTCGACGTACCGCTGGAACGCCCCGTCGCGGATCTCGTCGACAACATGGACCGGGTCATGGGCTCGCGCCCGGTGCCCGAGAACATCATGGTCGTCCGGGGCACTGACGTGAGCTACCTCAACCTGCGGTCCCCGCTCGAGATGCAGGGCAACGTCTACGACGAGCTCGGGTACATGTCCACCTCCCTCGGCAAGGACCCTGCCTTCGCGCATCAGCCCGTCCACCTGCACCTGCGGGTGCCGCAGGGCACGCCTGCCCTCTGGATCGACCACATCTCCGTGAACAAGGGGGAGCGGGAGCTGCTGCTCGCCCGTGGTGTGGAATACAAGGTGACGCGGGTCTTCCAGGACGAGGCCGGGAAGTGGCAGGTCTACTGCGAGGTCGTGCCGAAGGCCGAGCCGTAGCCGCGTCACGGTCGCGGACCGGACGGGCGACTCAAGGAGGATGAACCCATGAGCAGTGAGCAACCGGTGCCCTCGCGCTTCGAGGAGGACCTGCAGTTCCGTGAGAAGCCGGGCGGGCCGGCGCGATACCAGGACTGGACCGAGAAGCCGGTGCAGTACTTCACCGTGGTGGACAAGGAGAGCGGCACGGCCCTCGGGTACGTCTGGGCCGGTGACGAGGACGACGCCGCCGCCTACGAGCCGCGACAGGAAGGCGGCCCCCGCGCCGTGAACGCGGGCATCGCCTGGATCAGCCGGCTGCGTGACGGCAAGGCGCGCGGTCTCCGCCCGACGCAGACCCTCGCCGAGCTGTACGCCGACGCCGAGCCGCGTGGCAGGACCCGTCCGCTCCCCGGCTCCCTCGCCGACGCCCCCAGTGCCGCCGCCGTCGAGGCCCTCGCCAAGGATGCCTAGCGAAGCGCCCGGCGACGACTCCGCGCGGGGACGCCCGCCCGCCCCGGCGGGCATCGCTACCGGGGCCGTGCGGTACGTCACCGTCACCGCCCCCGACGACGGCGAGATCGTCGGATACGCGTGGGCCGGCACGGAAGCCGGCGACGTCGAGTGGATCAGCCGCGCTGCGAGCAGCCGCAGGGCCTACGAGCTCGGAACCGAGTGGTACCGCAAGGTGCGCGAGGCCGGGGAGCGTGGGCTGACCCCCCTCGGCGTCCTGCACCTGCTCAGCCGCGAACCCGGAGTGGGCCCCGTCACCGGGGCCGTCGACGCCGCGGCCGTGGAGGAACTCGCCCGGACCGTCACCCCGGCCGACGACCGCCGCCTGCTCGCGCAGCTCGACCGCGCGGACGCGGAGGCGTGGCGGGAGCTCGCCGACGCCTTCGACGCGCTCACAAACGAGGACCGGGACGTGCCGTGGGGCGGTGGGCAGAAGTCGCCCAGCGGGGCGATCCACGTGCCCTTCCCCAAGTACAGCGCGGGCGTCCACCGGGCCGTGGGAGCCCTCCGCCGCATCGGTGCGGTCACCCCCGAGCACCGGTGGATGGACAACCCCGTCCCCAGGCCCGGACCCGACGGCGGACTGCGGCCCGCCGACGCCGTGCGGGCCGCCACCGCGGTCGTGCGCGGGGAGAAGTTCTGCGACGGGACCATCGACCAGGCCCTGAACGACGGCCTCCTGGACGCCGTCGCCGCCTCCCTGCGCGCCTGGTACGCGGACCCGGACCCGGCGGACCCGGACCCGGCGGACCCGGACCCGGCGGACCCGGACCCGGCGGACCCGGACCCGGCGGACTCCGCCCGGGCCGCTTCCGCCCCGGCGGACCCGGTACCGGCCGACCCGGCCGCCGCACCGCCCGAGCCGCCGGACCCCGCCCTCCTCATGTGCAGGTTCTGCGGAGGTTCTCCCGCCGTGGACGTCGCCTTCCGTGCCCACCGCGGCCTGGTCCTGCTCCTCGGTTTCCGGCGGACCGACGGCCCCATGTGCCTGACGTGCGGACTCGCGGTGTACCGGGCGCTGACCGCCCACACCCTCGCCTGGGGATGGTGGAGCCCCCTGTCCCTCTTCCTGTTCGCGCCGCTCACGCTGGTCCGCAACGTCCTGGCCGTGCGGAAGGTGAAGCGGCTCCCCGCGCCGGGACCGGGCACCCTCGGGCCCCGCTACGACCCGGGGGTGCCGGTGCGCCGCAGGCCGCGTGCCTACATCGCCCTGATCCCCGTGCTGTGGGTGCTGTTCCTGGCCATGACGGGGCTGTCCCGGGGGATGTGAACGCCCTGGGGGGACGCGCGGGGACCGGCGCACCCCGGTTGTACTCCTGGCGCGTCCATGTCTTATGTTGCGGAGGCGTAGCTAGGGGGGTCGGCATGCCGCAGACAATGAGTGTCGCCGAGGTCGAGACCGTCGCTCGCGCCGCGCACGCCGGGCAGACCGACAAGGCGGGTCGCCCGTACGCGGAGCACCTGGCGGCCGTCGCCGCAGGGGTGCGCGCACGCGGCGGGGACGACCGGCTGGTCGCCGCCGCCTGGCTGCACGACGCGCTGGAGGACGGCGTCCTCGGCGAGGACTGGCTCGACGCGGCGGCGCTCCCGCAGTACACCAAGGACGTCGTACGGGCCATGACCAGACGGCCGGGGGAGGAGCCGGAGGCGTACGCGCGCCGGATCCTCGCCACGCCGGGCGCCCGGCTGGTGAAGACGGCCGACCTCGCGCACAACGCGGACCCCGTCCGCCTCGCCGCCCTCGACCCGGCCACCGCCCGGCGGCTCACGCGGAAGTACGCCGACATGCGCGAGCGCCTCGGCCTCGGCCCGGACGACTGACCGGCCGGCACGCACGGCACCCATCGGCACGGCACGGCACGGCACGCAGGGAACGCACGGAACGCGCGCACCGTACGCACGCACCGGCACAGCGCAGCACGGCACGACACAGCGCGGCACACGCACACGCACACCACAGGACGCATCGACGAGGCACAGGACGACTGAATGGCACGGGACTACGACAGCCAGCTGCTGGAGTCGGTGGCGGTGCGCCGGCGCCGGATGCGCGACGCGCTGCTCTTCGGCGCCCAGCGCTCCCGGCGCACGGCGGACGAACGGTTCGGCAAGCTCTTCGCGGGCATCGCGATCGCGGCCGTCCTGTGCGCCGGATGCATCGGCTGGTCCTTCCTCCAGGCCACGCTGGCCAAGCAGAAGGCGGAGGAGAGGAAGCAGCGGCAGCAGCAGGAGCAGATGTACGACCCGGCGCCCGGCGCCTCCGCGCGCGGGGCGGGCGGCAAGGGTGCGGAGAAGCAGTGAACGGGCTGTGTGCGGCCGGCGCCAGGCGTCCGGGACGCGGACGGGCCTCCAACGACGCGATGATAGGTTCCGGTGAGTGGTGAGCGCAGCAACGACGTCTCGGACCCAGCTGAGCCGGGTCACCCTGATCGGCGAACGGCGACGAGCCGACCTCGTTCTGCCGTCGGACACCCCGATCGGCCAACTGCTCCCCGACATACTCCAGTTGCTGGACGACCGGGCGGCCGCCAGGCCCACCACCCGGCAGTTGATCACTTCCGACGGCTCGGCGCTGCCCCATGACGCGACGCTGTCGTCGGCCGAAGTGCCCGACGGTGCCGTGCTCCGGCTCGTCCGTGCCCACGCCGCGCCTCCGGCGCCGGTCGTGCACGACGTCACCGACCAGGTCGCGGACGACCTGGACCTGCGGACCTGGCGCTGGCGTCCGGCGGCCCGCCGGGTGAGCGCCGGCGTGGCGACCGTGGTGTTCACGGTCGCCGCCGCCGTGCTGGCCCGCCGGGAGTTCTCCCTGGAGGCCGTCACGACGACCCTCGCCGTCGTCACCGTCCTCTTCCTGCTCGCCGGTGCGGCCACCGCGAAGATCGGCACGGGCAACCAGGGCCTGGCGACCGCGTTGCTGCTGGCCGCCGGCGGGCTCGGCCTGCTCACGGCGTGGACGGCCGCCGACGCGTACGGCTGGGGCGGAACGGCCCGGCTGGCCGGGATCACCGCCGCGCTCGTCGTCACCCTCGTCCTGCTGGCCTACTGCTCCCCGTTGGGCCGGGGCGGGCTCATCGGGGCCGGGGCGATCGTCACGGTCACCCTGGTGTGGGAGGGCGTCGCCCTGCTCCAGGACCGGACGGACCGGATCGGCGCCGTGATGGCCGTGTTCTCCATCGTCCTGCTCGGGCTGCTGCCCCGGTTCGCGC
This sequence comes from Streptomyces sp. NPDC053665, assembly GCF_055585285.1. Lineage (NCBI taxonomy): Bacteria > Bacillati > Actinomycetota > Actinomycetes > Kitasatosporales > Streptomycetaceae > Streptomyces > Streptomyces sp. NPDC053665. The sequence continues at coordinate 764,758 of NZ_JBVJKK010000002.1, read as the reverse complement.
TGATGGCCTCCGGGCTCACCGCGCTCGACGACAAACGCTCCACCGGCACCTCGGTGAGCCGGCACCAGGTCGGCAACGCCCTGGCCGCCACCCACCGCGGGCTCGCCCTCGCCACCGTCGTCACCGCGGCCTCGGCCGCCGCCGGCGGCTGGATGCTGACCACCGCGCAGGAGCCGTCGGTCTGGACGGTGGCCCTCGCCTCCGTCGTGGTCGTGGTGCTGCTGTCCCGGGCGCGGGCGTTCCCGCTGGTCGCCGAGGTGGTGGCGCTGTTCGCGGCGGCGGCGGTGCTCGTCGTCCGCCTCGCCGTGCTGTGGCTGGACCACGCCGGGGGCGTCGGGGCCCTGGTGCTGCTGGGCGCCGCGGCGCTGCTGCCGCTGCTGGTGCTCGGCGTCGAACCGCCCGACCACGTCCGGGTGCGGCTGCGCAGGAGCGCCGACCTGGTCGAGTCACTCGGCGTGATCGCGCTCTTCCCGCTCGCCATCGGGGCGTTCGGCATCTACGGGCAGTTGCTCAACAAGTTCTGAGACTTCGAGGACCAGGCGCCCGCCCGCCACCGCCTCCGCGGTACGGCAGGGCAGGGCGCGGCAGGAGAGAAGGGCGACATGCCGAGCGGCGACAACTGGCAGAACGACGTGCTGCGCGACCTGCGGGGCGGCACGCCCCCGCAGCGTGCCGGGCGACCGGACGAGCAGCAGCAGGCGCCGGCACCCGGGCAGCCGCCCGCGCAGGCCTCCCCGCAGCAGCCGCCCGCGCCCGCGCAGCAGCAGCCGTCCCGGCAGGTGCCTCCCCCGCAGCAGCCGCAGGCCGCCCTCCACGGCACCCCCGGCCACCCGCAGCAACCCCAGCAGCCCGCCCCGGCCGGTCAGCAGTACGCCCAGCCCCCGCAGCCGCACGCCGGCCAGTACGCCGCCCCGCAACAGCCGCACCCCGGGCAGCCGCAGCCACCGCAGCAGCAGCACGCCCCGCAGCACCGGCAACGGCCGGTGCAGTACGCCGAGCAGGCCCCCGCCCCCCGGGCCCGTTCCTCCCGCACCGCCCCCGAGAGCCGGCCGGTGGTCGACAAGAAGCTGCTGGGTGCGGGCAAGGGGCCCCGGCGCGGGGAGCCGTTCGCGGCCCGGGCCGTGCGCGCGGTCCGCCGCACCCTCGCCTCCTCGGCGTCCCGGGAGGTCGCCGAGACCACCGCGACCGCCGAGACGCTCCAGCAGCCGGTGACCACCGGCCGGCAGATAGCCGTGACCAGCATCCGCGGCGGCTCCGGCAAGACGACCGTGGCCGCGCTGCTGGCCACCACGTACGCCCACTACCGGCAGGACCCGGTGCTGGTCGTCGAGGCCGATCCGGCGCTCGGCTCCCTGCCGCTGCGGCTCGGCGCGGAGAACCTGCGGTGGACCACCGGTGACCTCGCCGACGTCCTCGAACCGCAGATGACGCTCCTGGACATCACCGGCTACCTGGTCCAACTGCCCGAGAACGCCTGGCTGTTGCCCGGCAGCCAGGGGCAGGTCGGGGCGATGCTCGACACCAAGGGCTACGAGCGGATCATGGTGTCGATGCGCCGCTACTTCGGCGTGACCGTCGCCGACTGCGAGACGCTGCCCGCCGAGGTCGCCCGCACCGCCCTGTCCGCCGCCCAGGCACGCATCCTGACGGTGCCGGCGACGCTGGAGGGGATCGCCAGTACCCACGCGGTCCTGGAGTGGATGCGCGGCCTGCCCCGGGACATCACCACCTCCACCGTCGTCGTGCTCACCGAGACCGCGCCGCACACCGGCGTCGACCCGGACAAGGCGGCCGAGCAGCTGAAGGCGACCGGGGCGAGCGTGTGCGTCCTGCCCTACGACCGGCACCTGGCGGCGGGCGGCACCATCCGCACCGAACTGCTGGCCCGCGGCACCCGGCAGGCCGCCGCCCGCCTGGCGGCACAGGCCTTCCAGCTCTCCCACCGGCGCCGCTGAACCCGCCCTGCGCGAAGGGAACCCGAGGACTCACAGGACGAGGCGACGACGATGAGCACCCGACTGATCCACCGGCCGGCCCGCACCACCCGCCCGCCGGCCGCACCCGAACCGCGCTCCATCGAGGCGCCGCCCAACCTGCCCGACGGCAAGACGGGCTCGATCGCGACCTCGCTGCTGCCCGTCGCGGGCGTCATGTCCTCCGTCGTGATGATGACGGTCGTGCGCAACAGCCAGTTCGCCGGTCTCGGCGCGATCATCCTCGTCGTCACCATCGTCGGCTCGCTCGTCCTGGTCTTCTCCCAGCGCGGCAAGGCCCAGCGCACCCGCCGCACCCAGCGCGAGGCCTACCTGGCCTATCTGGAGGACCTGCGCGAGGAGTTGTCGGGGGAGGAGCGCGAGCGGCGCGAGAGCACCCAGGTGCTGAACCCGCCGCCGGACGCGCTGTACGACATCGTGCGCGACCCCGCCCGGCTGTGGGAGCGGCGGCGCCTGGACGCCGACTTCCTGCGGGTGCGCGTCGGCACCGGCGAGATGCCCGTGCGCGACCTCAAGGTGGACCCGCCCGGGTCCTCCGTGCTCACCCCGCCCGACGAGTTCATGCTGAACGAGGCCTCCGCCCTCGTCGCCCGCTTCGGCAACGGCACCGAACTGCCCCTCACCGTCCCCCTCGACCGCGTCGGCAACGTCACCGTCATCGGCCGGCGCGAGGACACGCTCCGCGTCGCCCGCGCACTCCTCGCGCAGGCCGCCGCCACCCACGCGCCCGACGACGTGGCCATGGCCCTGGCCGCGCCCGGCGACCGGATCGCCGACTGGGCCTGGGCCAAGTGGCTGCCGCACCTGCTCGACTCCGAGCAGTTCGACGGCCCGGTCGCGGCCCGCCGCATCGCCCCCTCGCTGCCCCGGCTGGCCCGCCAGATCGGCGGCGAACTGCGCCGCCGCGCCTCCTACGCGGCCGAGGTCCGGCGCGGCCTGTCCGACAAGGACGCCCTGGCCATGTCCTCGCGCCTGCTCGTCGTGGCGGACGCGCACGGCGGCGACGCCGTCGACCTGCCGCGCCCCGACGACGCGGTCGGCCTGCGCGACATGAGCGTCACCGTGCTGCACCTGCTCGACCAGCGCGTCCAGGAGCCCGGCAGCGTGGGCGTGCGCATCACCGTCGACGGCGAACGCGTCCTCATCGAGGACCTGCGCGAGAAGGAGCCGGTCAGCGCGCACGGCACCGTCGACGACATCGGCGCCCCCTTCGCCGAGGGCCTGGCCCGGATGCTGGCCCCGCTGCGCCTGTCCGCGGAGTCGATGGTCGACGCCCCCCTGACCGGCCCGGTCGACTTCGCCGAACTGCTGGGCATCGACGACGTCGCCGGGCTCGACCTGAGCCGGCTGTGGGCGCCGCGGGGCGAAAGGGCGTTCCTGCGCGTGCCGATCGGCGTGAGCGACGCCAAGGAACCCGTGCTGCTCGACCTGAAGGAGTCCTCCGAGCTGGGCATGGGCCCGCACGGCCTGTGCGTCGGCGCCACCGGCTCCGGCAAGTCCGAGCTGCTGCGCACCCTCGTCCTCGCCCTGGTCGCCACCCACCCGCCGGAGGACCTCGCCCTGGTCCTCGTCGACTACAAGGGCGGCGCCACCTTCGCCCCGTTCGCGAACCTGCCGCACGTGTCCGGCGTCATCACCAACCTGGAGAACCAGGCCGGCCTGGTCGAGCGCGTCCACGCCTCCCTGGCGGGCGAGGTCAAGCGTCGCCAGCAGGTCCTCAAGGACGCGGGCAACGTCGCCGACATCGGCCACTACGCCGCGCTGCGCGCCGAGAAGCGCCCCGACCTGGAGCCCCTGCCGCACCTGTTCGTCGTGATCGACGAGTTCGGTGAACTCCTCACCGCCAAGCCGGACTTCATCGACCTGTTCCTGTCCATCGGCCGCATCGGCCGGTCCATCGGCGTGCACCTGCTGCTGTCCAGCCAGCGCATCGAGGCCGGCAAGCTGAAGGGCCTGGAGACCTACCTGTCGTACCGGCTGGGTCTGCGCACCTTCTCCCCGGACGAGTCCCGCACGGTGCTGGACACCACCGACGCCTTCCACCTGCCCCCGCTGCCCGGCTTCGGCTACCTCAAGGTCGACACCAGCCACTACGAGCGGTTCAAGGCCGGCTACGTCTCCGGCGCCTACCGCGGCCCCGTCCGGCGCGAGAGCGAGGAGGACACGGGCCCGCTCGTGCTGGAGTACGACGCGTACAACACGCTCGGCCAGGAGGACGCCGCCTCCCCGGAGGAGCCGCAGATGCGGCGCCGGGAGACCGGCCCCACCGAGATGGGCATGATGATCGACCAGCTGGAGCGCTCCGGAGCCCGCCCGGTCCGGCAGATCTGGCTCCCCCCGCTGCCCTCCGCGGTCCCGCTCGACAAGGTCGCCGGCCCCGTGCAGGTCGGTCCGCGCGGCATGCAGCTCGCCAAGCGCCGCGGTCCGCTCCAGGTGCCGCTGGGTGTCCTCGACGACCCGACCAAGCAGTGGCAGGGCCAGTGGTACCTGGACCTCACGCTGGCCGGCGGCCACGCCGCGATCATCGGCGGCCCCCAGTCCGGCAAGACCACGCTGCTGCGCACCCTCGCCCTCTCCCTGGCCCTGACCCACACCCCGCAGGAGGTCGGCGTCTACGGCCTCGACCTGGTCGGCGGCGGTCTGCAGGCCCTGTCGGGACTGCCGCACGTCGGCGGCATCGCGGGCCGGGCCGACCGGGAGCGCGCCGCCCGCACCATCGACTCGGTGCGCGCCATGCTCGACCAGCGCGAGGAACTCTTCCGCATCCACAACATCGACTCGCTGGAGCAGCTGCGCGCCCTGCGCGCCGCAGGCCGCCTGCCCGACCTGGCCAGCACCGAGATCGTGCTGCTCATCGACGGGTTCGGCGCCCTGCGCGACGACTTCGAGGACCTCGACGACCCGGTCGTGGACATCCTCAAGCGGGGCAGCGGCTACGGCATCCACGTCGTCGCCGGCATGCTCCGCTGGAACGACGTGCGCATCGCCACCCAGTCCCAGTTCGGCACCCGCGTGGAACTGCGCCTGAACGACCCGAGCGAGTCCAGCATCGACCGCAAACTCGGCGAGACCCTCTCGCCCGAGGAGAAGGGCCGCGTCCTCATCGACCGCAAGCTCTTCGCCCAGGTCGCCCTGCCCCGCACGGACGGTGCCGCCGACACCGCGGACCTCGGCGCCGTCCTGGAGACCACCGCCCGGGCGATCCGCGCCACCTGGACCGGCGAGGTCGCCCAGCCCGTGCGCGTCCTGCCGCACGTCCTGGAGGCCCACCAACTGCCGGGCCCCGCCGCCGAACCGCGGCGCGTGCCGATCGGCCTGGACCAGACGCAGCTCGCGCCCGTCCTGGTCGACCTGTTCCACCGCGACCAGCACCTGCTGATCATGGGCGACAGCGAGTGCGGCAAGACCAACCTGCTGAAGGTGATCGCGCGGGGCCTGATCGAGCGCTACGGCGACGACGAGCTGGTCTTCGGCGTGTTCGACCCGCGCCGCGGACTGCGCGGGGTCGTCCCGGAGGAGTACCGGGGCGGCTACGCGTACAACGCCAAGCTGTGCGCCGGCCTGGCCGCCGGCATCGCCGCCGAGCTGGACAAGCGGCTGCCCGACGAGACCGCCGACAACGCCGACCTGGAGCCGGGCAGCTTCTCCGGCCCGCGCATCGTGATCCTCGTCGACGACTACGACGTGCTCACCACGGCCGGGCAGCAGCCGCTGGCGCCCTTCGTGCCGTACATCCCCTCGGCCGTCGACATCGGGCTGCACTTCGTCCTCACCCGCCGGGTCGCGGGCGCCTCGCGCGGCCTGTACGAGCCGCTGATGCAGAGCCTGCGCGAGTCGGGCGCCTCGGCGCTGGTGATGGCGGGGGACCGCAGCGAGGGACAGCTCTTCTCGAACGTGTACGCGAGCCACCAGCCGCCCGGCCGCGGTGTGCTGGTCCGCAGGGGCGAACCGAGCCGGCTCATCCAGACCGTCTACGAGGGGACGAGGTAAACGCGTGACGAAGGATGTCATCGCCCTCACCAGCAAGATGCCCGATCCGCTCAGCGTGCTGGCGGGCCTGCTGTCCGGGGGCCCGGACCTGCTGGTGGGCGCCGAGGGCGAGGGCGCCGTGGTGCAGCTGTGCGACCCGCAGGGCCGCCCGCTGGTGTCCGTGGAGGCGCCGCTGCTGGTGCAGGTCAGGGGGGAGGCCGAGCGGCTGCTCGGGGCGCGGGAGCCCGAGGTGCCCTACTGGTGGACGGAGGCCCGCGCCACCACCGGGGTCAAGGAGGCGGAGGAGCTCGCCGGGACGTTCGCGGCGCGGATCGCCACCCTGGTCGGCGGTACGGCCTGGCCGCCGCAGACGGCGTGGTCCCTCGCGGTGGTCAGGACGGACGGGATGACGGTGGCGCCGGCCCCGGCCGCCGCGCAGCCCGCCGTGGACGTGCTGACCGACAAGGTCGCCGTCGTCATCCAGGACCGTCCCGTGGTCGCGATGACGGCCTGGCTGTCGGACGCCTTCCGCGCCGCCGCGAACGCCGGTCTCGGCCTGCAGATCGTCACCCCGGCGGGCACCCGCCTGTCCCCGGCGGTGCGCAACAGCCTCCCGGGCTGGCCCTCGCGCTGGGTCGTGCAGGACGAGCGGGACGGCTACTACGACGGCCTCACCGGGGCCGTACTGCAGTGGAGCAACGGCCTGTTCGTGACGGTGGAGTCCCCGCAGGCCACCGCCGAGGACCCGCGCACGCCCGTGGCCGCCTCCTTCCAGGAGGGGGTCGTCGAGCAGGGCGACACGGGGGAGCGCCAGCTGGCGATCTCCTTCCGCGCCGTCCACCCCGCCGACGACCGGCTCGTGCTCGGCGGCGCCGTGGAGGCGGTGTGGCGGGAGATCACGGGGGAGCCCCCGGCCGGCTGGGGCACCGAGGAGCCCGCCAACCTGCCCTGGTCGCTGCGCCAGTTGACCGACATCGCCCACGAACGGGCCCCCGAGCCCAGCTGGTTCGTGGTCGTCGGCACCCCGGAGCGGCCCGGCCTGGCGACGGTCCGCGTCACCCGGACCAAGGCCGGGGTGGAGGAGGACGTCACGATGGTCCTCGGCTACGGACCCGGCGAGCACATCCCCACGGACACCGTGATCGCCGCCGCGGAGGCCCTCGCCACCCGGCACGACCTGCAGTCCATGCTGGTGCAGATCCGCCGGGCCCGCCGCGACCTGTCCGTCCCGCCGCGCTTCGAAGGCCCGGGCGTGCCCTACGCGTTCGTCCTGGGCGCGGAGGAGGTGCGCGAGATGCCGGGCGACCGGGCCCGGCGCACCCCGCTGCCCGAGGCGCCGCGGGAGCTGGGCCCGAAGACCCGCCCCGCGCTCTACTACGCGTTCCCGGGCAACCCCTCCGACCTCGCGGGCTGGCAGGACTTCGAGCGCCTCATGCGCCATCTGAAGGGCGAGTAGGCCACACCCTCGGGAACACGGCGGACGGCCCGCACTCCGTACGGAGTGCGGGCCGTCCGCGTCGCCCCAAACTGGGGGGGGGGTGGGCTCAGCCCACGGTCGCCTTCTCGCGCTCGCGGCGCTCCACGCCCTGACGCTCACGCGCGGCCTCGGCCGCGTCCCGCTTGAAGGCCCAGTCCATCGCCGGCTCCATCACGCACCGGAACACCCGGCGCACCGGCGCGGTGCACAGCACGGTCACGGCGGCGGCGGCGAGGACGGTCACCGCGATCTCACCGGCCGGGTGGTGCAGCCACGACGGCTCGAACCAGCCCTGGTAGTCACCGGCCTTCTTCAGGAAGCCGTGCAGCAGGTAGCCGTAGAGCGTGCCGGCGCCCAGCGAGGTGAACCACATGTGGCGGCGCGGCACCCAGGCGAAGAAGCAGGCGGTCAGCACCAGGGAGCAGCCGAACAGCGCCAGCACCATCACCGGGCCGGTCCACCACGGCGCGCCCAGCTCCTGCGCGGAGTCGCGGTGGTAGAACCAGGCGGCGTTCATGCGCGGCGCCGCCCACCAGCTGAACACCAGCGCGGCCGCGAAGACGGGCACCGAGGCGATCCGCACCGAACGGCGGCGCACCATGTGGAAGTGCTCGGGCTTCATCGTCAGGCCCAGGACGAAGAACGGCAGGAACTGCAGGACGCGCTGGAGGTCGAGGTCGTCTCCGATCGAGGGGCTGACGGTCGCCAGCACGGCGAGGACCAGGGCGAGCGGCAGGGGCCAGCGCACCGCCTTCCACAGGGGCGTGGTCAGCCGCCACACGAACAGCGCGACCAGGAACCAGGTCAGGTACCAGGGGTCCAGGAGGCTGATCTCGTGGCCCGGGTCGTCGTCGATCCAGCGCTTGAAGAGCGAGTAGGCCGTCTCGAACACGACGTACGGCACGGCGACTCCGGTGACCAGGCGCTTGAGCCGGTCGGGCCGCATGTCGAAACTGCGGGAGAAATAGCCGGAGATGATGATGAACGCCGGCATGTGGAAGGCGTAGACGACCTGGTAGGCGGCGTCGATCACGCGGCTGTCGCCCCGGAGCGGTTCCCAGGAGTGGCCCATCGCCACCAGCACGATCGCGAGGTACTTCGCGTTGTCGAAGAAGGCGTCGCGCTGCTTGCCGTTCTGCTTCTTCTGCGGGCTCTGCGGCGAGCGAGGGCTCGGCACTCCGCCCGCCGGCGGCTGTGCCGGGGGAAGTGGCGCCCTCTGGTCGCCGTTCGGTCGCAGCGAGTTCGTCACAGACCCTCCCACCAGGAGCTCGGGGAGACGATCCGGGACCTCGCTGCGCGTGCGGGGGACGAGGCAGCGTGGAACATTCGAGGCACCCTAGCGTTCCCTGCGGCTATTCGTAAAACGCCGGACGTGAATCCTGGCTATTCAGCTCGGATACCCCCGGATAACGGGTGGTTGACATCGCAACATGCGTGACGGGCGCCACACTTCCGGGGTGCGGCCCGTGCCCCCATCGGCCCCTGCTTGGGGTGATACATCCCGACTAAGCCGGGCATAAGGCCAGCAGGCGACTCCGGTGGAATGTCTGCTTCCACCCTCTTCGCGGGCTTGTCCGGTGGCTGTCGGCGGGTCCGTGGCGGTGATTTGAATTAGCTGCGAACGCGTTGTGTGGGGACGGCAACGATGTGAATGAATTCCCTGCGCGGGTGGTGTATCGAATTGCCGTGCGACCGGCAGCCGTTGGCCGTCCGCCGCCGGGCGACACGCCGGTCCGGCCCCACCGGAGCGTGGCCGTTGTGTCACCGGCCGCATAGCGGGGCCGTGTTGGTGGCACGATGGTTCTGGCGGGGGTGCGCGGGTCGCTTCCCCGGGCCGGGAGAGCGGACCGACCGAGGGTGTGATCAGTTGTGGCCATTTCACTGTCTGTGGTGCTGCTGTTGGCGATCATCCTTGTGGTGTTGCTGAGAGGGGGCTCCATCAAGGCAGGTCCCGCGATCGTGGCGATCCTCTTCGGCTTCTTCCTCGCCTCGACCGGCATGGCCCCGTCCATCAACAGGTTCCTCAACTCGATAGCGGAAACCATCAACTCCATCAGCTTCTGACCGGCGGGGCCCGCCCCGCGCCGCGGTTCCCCGGCCCGGGCGGATACGCTCGCCCCGACCGAGACGGTGCGTGACGGGGGGAACGTACGGGGATGGCGCTGCGCGACTCCGACCCGGCCGAGGTGGGCGGCTACCGCATCGAGGACCGCCTGGGCTCCGGCGGCATGGGGGTGGTCTACCTCGCCCGCTCGGCCTCCGGCCGGCGCATCGCGGTCAAGGTGGTGCACGCCCAGTACGCCGACGACGACGAGTTCCGCACCCGGTTCCGCCGCGAGGTGGCCGCGGCACGGCGGGTGAGCGGCGCGTTCACGGCCCCCGTCGTGGACGCCGGTGCCGACGCGCCCCGCCCCTGGATGGCCACGCTGTACATACCGGGCGCGGACCTCGGCACCCACGTCCGCACCCACGGCCCGCTCCCGCTGCCCCGCCTGCGCGAACTCGCCGCCGGTCTCGCCGAGGCGCTGCGCGACATCCACCGCGCCGGAGTGGTCCACCGCGACCTGAAGCCGGCCAACGTGATGCTCGCCGAGGACGGCCCGCGCGTCATCGACTTCGGCATCTCCCGCGCCGCCGAGGCCGCCGCCTCCGACGCCCTGACGCAGACCGGGCGCGTCATGGGCACACCGCCCTTCATGTCCCCCGAGCAGTTCGCCTCTCCGCAGGACGTGGGTCCGGCCGCCGACATCTTCTCCCTGGGCTCGGTCCTCACCTACGCGGCCACCGGACGCGGCCCCTTCGACAGCCCGAGCGCCTACGAGACGGCCCTGGCGGTCGTCGAGGGCGAGCCCGACCTCACGGGCGTGCCGCGGGAACTGCTGGCCTGCCTGCGCCTGTGCCTGGACAAGGACCGCTTCGTCCGCCCCGCCGCGGACGAACTGTTCACGCTGCTGCGCGAGCTCCCCGACGCGTCCGCCGGGCATCCCCGGCCGGGCGCCGCCCCCGGACGCGCCCGCCCCGGGCCGGTCCCCCGCCCGACCGAACCGTCCGGCACGGTCTGGCCCGAGCCGGCCCGCACCGAGCGGGGGAGGACCCCCCAGCCCCCGCCCGGGGAGGCGGACGCCGGACACCACACCCGACGCCACCCCGCCCCACCCCCACCGGCACCCCCCACCGACACCACCCCACCCGGCCCGGGGGCCTCGCAGGCAGGGCCCCCGGCGCCCACCACCGACACCACCCCACCCGGCCCGGACCACACCCCGCCCGGCCCCGAGGCCTCGCAGGCCGAACCCGCGTCACCCACCACCGACCGCACCCCGCCCGGCCCCGGGACCCCGGCGCGAGGCGAGGAGCGCACCCCGCCCGGCCCCGGGACCCCGCAGGCAGACCCTCCGGCCCCTGGCGCGGGCCGTGCCCCAAGGCGCCGCAGGAACGCTCTGATGCTGGCGGGGGCCGCCGTCTCGGTCGTTCTCGCCGCGCTGGTCACCACCACGCTCACCCTGACCCGCGACACCGGCCGCACGCCCTCGTCCTCCGCCGACGCGGCCGACCTGCCCGAGGGCTGGCGGGCGTGGGCCGCCGGGCCGGTGCCGCTGAAGGGGGCAGAACGCCGGCCCGGCGACTCTGCCGCGTTCCAGCGGTGCACCGCCGTGGACACGTCCCTGGTGTGCGCCGGCGGCCAGGTCATGGCCACCCGCTACGACCTCGCCCGCGGCGAGCGCACCTGGACCCGTTTCGTCGACCCGACGGCACCGGACGGCCTGGCCTCGGACGAAGGCTCGATCATCGGCGCGGACGGCGACCGCGTCTACGCCTACCAGGCGGACAGCCGGGAGATGGCGGACGGCGCCGGCCCCTTGTTCACCTACACGGTCGCGGCCCTGTCCGCCCGGACCGGCGAGGTGCTCTGGCGGACCCGGACGGCCGACGGCCAGACCGCCGGCGCGCCCGACGCCGAGGTGGGCGGCGCCGCCGCCCTCCCCGAGGGCGTGCTCACGGCCTACGGCGCGACGGGCAACGAGTACGCCCTGCTCGACGCCGCCACCGGCGAGGTCCGCTGGAAGCGTCCCGAACCGCAGGGCGCACAGACCTGCGCCCTGCACGCCGTGGCGCAACGGCCCTATCTGATCTGCACCACCGGCATGTGGCAGCAGGACACCGCCCGGACGACCGTGTCCGAGCTGGACGCGGCCACCGGCAAGGCCCGCTGGACGGCCCGGGCGAAGGGCGACCTGGAGCTGCTCGGCCGGGACGGCGACCACCTGGTGCTGGCCGTCCGGGACGCGCCCGGCAAGGGCCTGACCCGCGTCCACACCGGCACCCACGCCGTGACCACCGTCCGGGTCTCCGCCCAGCAGGCCGACGCCTCCGCCGCCTACCTGCTGCGGGGCAGGGTCTACTTCACCCGGGGCAGCGGCGGCGTGAGCGCGGTCTCGCCGCGCACCGGGCGGACGCTCTGGAACAGCAACTCCACCGTGGAACGGCAGGGCTCCCCGGCGGCCTCCGCCACACACGTCTACTTCGCGTCGCCCAGCGGCCGGGTGGCGGCCCTCGACGTGCGCACCGGGAAGGTCGAGGGCGACCAGGACGGCCGCGACGACAGCGGCGAGCCCGACGACACCACCGGCGCGCCCCCCACCCTGGTCGGCGACGCCCTGTACGTCCCCTACGGCACCCGCTCCGTCTACACCCTGAACGTCCGCGACCTCTGACGCCCGGACCCGCGCGTCACGCGGGCGGTGTCCCGGGCCCCGCCCATCCGCAAAAACACTCAGGGCCAGGTGGAGGAATGATCCTCCGACCTGGCCCTGAGCCATGAAGAGCGGGCGACGGGAATCGAACCCGCGTAGCTAGTTTGGAAGACTAGGGCTCTACCATTGAGCTACGCCCGCACAGCACGCGCCGCAGGTCGGGTGACCGCGGCACTGCAGGCATCGTAGCGGGTCGCCCCCCTTCGCCGCACACCGCATTCCCGCTCCGCCCGACGCGGCGCCGGCACCCCGGAAATGCGGCGGCCGCACGGCCTGCCGGCATGTACCCTACGTGTCGCACCAGACGGGGTGTGGCGCAGCTTGGTAGCGCGTCCGCTTTGGGAGCGGAAGGCCGTGGGTTCAAATCCCGCCACCCCGACCAGCCACCCGGTCACCTCGCGTGATCGTCTCCCGGTCACTGACGTGATCGCCTTTTGGGCGGTGTAGTCCCTGCCGTTACTATGCAAGCTGCACGCCCGTGTGTCTCAGCGTCTGAAGTCCTCCGGGCGGCGAAATCCGCCGGGCCGCTCTGGCCCCGGCAGAACCCAAGCAGTCAGCCACAAGGAGACCGAACCGTGAAGAGCGCCGTGGAGACCCTGAACCCGACTCGGGTTCGGCTCACTGTCGAGGTGCCCTTCGAGGAGCTCAAGGACAGCCTCGACGCGGCGTACAAGAAGATCAACCAGCAGGTCACGGTGAAGGGCTTCCGCAAGGGCAAGGTCCCGGCCCGGGTCATCGACCAGCGGTTCGGCCGCGGTGCGGTGCTGGAGGAGGCCGTCAACGACGCGCTTCCGAAGTTCTACACCGACGCGGTGAACGAGGCCGAGCTCAGCGTGCTGGGCCAGCCCGAGGTCGACATCACGGAGCTGAAGGACGGCGAGACGCTGAACTTCACCGCCGAGGTCGACATCCGCCCGTCCATCGAGATCCCGGACTACTCCGGCATCGAGGTCGAGGTCGACGCGGTCGAGGTCACCGACGAGGACGTCGACAAGGCCGTCGAGGAGCTGCGCGAGCGCTTCGCCTCCACCGCCCCGGTCGAGCGTGCCGCCGAGGACGGCGACGTCGTCACCATCGACCTGGAGGCCAAGGTCGAGGGCGAGGTCCTGGAGGACGGCATCGCCAACGGCGTCTCCTACACCATCGGCTCCGGCGAGCTGCTGGACGGCATCGACGACGCCGTGAAGGGCCTGGAGGCCGGTGGCGAGGCCACCTTCACCTCCGAGCTCAAGGGCGGCTCGGCGGCCGGCAAGGAGGCCGAGGTCACCGTCAAGGTCACCCAGGTCGCCAAGCGTGAACTGCCCGAGCTGGACGACGAGTTCGCGCAGCTCGCCTCCGAGTTCGACACCCTCGAGGAGCTGCGCGCCGACAGCCGCAAGCGCCTCGAGAACATGAAGCAGTACGACCAGGCCACGCAGGCCCAGGAGCGCGTCCTGGAGAAGCTGCTCGAGCTGGTCGAGGTGCCCGTCCCCGAGAAGCTGCTCGAGGACGAGATCAACACCCGCAAGCACAACCTGGAGCACCACCAGCTCGGCCAGATGGGCCTCGACCTCGCGAAGTACCTGGAGATCCAGGGCAAGACCGAGGAGGAGTTCGACGCCGAGACCCGTGAGGCCGCGGTCAAGGGCATCAAGACCCAGTTCGTGCTCGACGAGCTGGTCAAGCAGGAGAAGCTGAACGTCAACCAGGAGGAGCTCACCGAGCACCTCATGCGCCGCGCCGCCTCCTCCGGCATGTCCCCCGACCAGTTCGCCCAGGCGGTCGTCGAGGGCGGCCAGGTTCCGCTCCTGGTCGGCGAGGTCGCCCGCGGCAAGGCCCTGGCCGTCGTGGTCGAGAAGGCCACGGTCAAGGACACCAACGGCGAGGTCGTCGACCTCGACGACGAGGACGAGGACACCACCGAGGCCTCCGCCGAGGAGACCCCGGCCGAGTCCGCCGAGGAGAAGACCGAGGGCTGATCCCCGGTCGCGTGAGTTCATGAGAAGGCCCTGGGGCGTGCCCCGGGGCCTTCTCGTCACCCAGGGGGCAGCGCTCCTCGGGGGCGCGGGGAACCGCGCGACGAGCCCCCACCGCCCGCAGCCCGGCGAGGGCCGAACCACCCGCGGCGAGACCGCACGGCCCCCGGCGGAGCCCACCGCGCTACGCCCCCGGCGAACACTCCCATCTCCGGGATTCCCCGGGAGGACCCGCGCGTTAGGGTCCATGAATACCAGGGCAGAGGAGTCCCCGAACGGCTCCGAGCCCCGCAGGGAAACGTGAGACGGCCCGGCGCCGTCGTAAGACGAGCAGGTGGATACGTGACGAATCTGATGCCTTCAGCCGCCGGCGAGCCTTCCATCGGTGGTGGCCTCGGCGACCAGGTCTACAACCGGCTGCTCAACGAGCGGATCATCTTCCTCGGCCAGCCGGTCGACGACGACATTGCCAACAAGATCACCGCACAGCTGCTGCTCCTTGCCGCCGACCCGGACAAGGACATCTACCTGTACATCAACAGCCCCGGCGGTTCGATCACGGCCGGCATGGCGATCTACGACACGATGCAGTTCATCAAGAACGACGTGGTGACCATCGCCATGGGTCTCGCGGCTTCCATGGGGCAGTTCCTGCTCAGCGCGGGCACCCCCGGCAAGCGCTTCGCGCTGCCGAACGCCGAGATCCTGATCCACCAGCCCTCCGCGGGTCTGGCCGGTTCGGCCTCGGACATCAAGATCCACGCCGAGCGGCTGCTGCACACCAAGAAGCGCATGGCCGAGCTCACCGCTCAGCACACCGGCCAGTCGGTCGAGCAGATCACCCGCGACTCGGACCGCGACCGCTGGTTCGACGCCTTCGAGGCCAAGGAGTACGGCCTCATCGACGACGTGATCCCCACGGCCGCCGGCATGCCGGGCGGCGGCGGCACCGGGGCCTGAGCGGTCCTCACGGGGCCTGTGGCGCCCCGTGAGGCCACGGAGCCCCGTCCAGGGGCCCCAGCGGACCCCAGTCAGCCCCAGCCGACCGCCTCAGCCCTTTCCAGGAGACACCGTGAACCAGTTCCCCGGCAGTGGGATCTACGACCGTATGCACGCCATGCAGGACATGAGCGGCTCGCAGGGCCGCTACACCGGCCCGCAGGCCGAGTCCCGCTACGTCATCCCGCGCTTCGTCGAGCGCACCTCGCAGGGCATCCGCGAGTACGACCCGTACGCGAAGCTCTTCGAGGAGCGCGTGATCTTCCTCGGCGTCCAGATCGACGACGCCTCCGCCAACGACGTCATGGCGCAGCTGCTGTGCCTGGAGTCGATGGACCCCGACCGTGACATCTCGGTCTACATCAACAGCCCGGGCGGCTCCTTCACCGCGCTCACGGCGATCTACGACACCATGCAGTACGTCAAGCCGGACATCCAGACGGTCTGCATGGGCCAGGCCGCCTCCGCCGCCGCCGTCCTGCTCGCCGCCGGCACGCCGGGCAAGCGCATGGCCCTGCCGAACGCGCGCGTGCTGATCCACCAGCCCTACAGCGAGACGGGCCGCGGCCAGGTGTCCGACCTGGAGATCGCCGCCAACGAGATCCTCCGCATGCGCACGCAGCTGGAGGAGATGCTGGCCAAGCACTCGACCCAGACGATCGACAAGATCCGCGAGGACATCGAGCGCGACAAGATCCTCACGGCCGAGGACGCCCTGAGCTACGGCCTGATCGACCAGATCATCACCACCCGGAAGATGGACAACTCGAGCCTGCGCTGAGGCGAGAGGCTGTAACGTCTGCCGCCCCTTGGCACGGTTTGACACGGTCCACGTCAAAGCGAACCGCGCCAAGGGGGGCCCGGACGGGGGGCCCGGCAAGGTACCGTCGGACATAAGGCAGCACCAGGAGTCCGCTGGACGTCGACGTCCAGGAGTCTCCCAGGCGAAGGGGAAGCACACCGTGGCACGCATCGGTGACGGCGGCGATCTGCTCAAGTGCTCGTTCTGCGGCAAGAGCCAGAAGCAGGTCAAGAAGCTCATCGCAGGGCCCGGTGTGTACATCTGCGACGAGTGCATCGACCTCTGCAACGAGATCATCGAGGAAGAACTCGCGGAGACCAGCGAGGTCCGCTGGGAGGAACTCCCGAAGCCGCGCGAGATCTACGAGTTCCTCGAGGGCTACGTGGTCGGCCAGGAGGCCGCCAAGAAGGCCCTGTCCGTCGCGGTGTACAACCACTACAAGCGCGTCCAGGCCGGGGAGAACGGCGGGGCCAACGGCCGTGACGACGCCATCGAGTTGGCGAAGTCCAACATCCTCCTGCTCGGCCCCACGGGCTCGGGCAAGACCCTCCTCGCGCAGACCCTCGCGCGCATGCTGAACGTCCCGTTCGCGATCGCCGACGCCACGGCCCTGACGGAGGCCGGCTACGTCGGCGAGGACGTCGAGAACATCCTCCTGAAGCTGATCCAGGCGGCCGACTACGACGTCAAGAAGGCCGAGACCGGGATCATCTACATCGACGAGATCGACAAGGTCGCGCGGAAGAGCGAGAACCCCTCGATCACGCGTGACGTGTCGGGCGAGGGTGTCCAGCAGGCCCTGCTGAAGATCCTGGAGGGCACCACGGCCTCCGTGCCGCCGCAGGGCGGGCGCAAGCACCCCCACCAGGAGTTCATCCAGATCGACACGACGAACGTGCTGTTCATCGTGGGCGGTGCCTTCGCCGGACTGGAGAAGATCATCGAGGCCCGGGCCGGCGCCAAGGGCATCGGCTTCGGCGCGCAGATCCGCTCCAAGCGCGAGATGGAGTCCAAGGACCAGTTCCAGGAGGTCATGCCGGAGGACCTGGTCAAGTTCGGCATGATCCCCGAGTTCATCGGGCGCCTGCCGGTCATCACCTCGGTGCACAACCTCGACCGCGAGGCGCTGCTCCAGATCCTCGTCGAGCCGCGCAACGCGCTGGTGAAGCAGTACCAGCGCCTGTTCGAACTCGACGGTGTGGAGCTGGACTTCGAGCGCGAGGCGCTGGAGGCCATCGCCGACCAGGCCATCCTCCGCCAGACCGGCGCGCGCGGCCTGCGCGCCATCATGGAGGAAGTCCTCCAGGGCGTCATGTACGAGGTCCCGTCCCGCAAGGACGTGGCCCGGGTCGTCATCACGGCGGACGTCGTCCAGTCCAACGTCAACCCGACGCTGATCCCGCGGGACGCGCGCGGCCGAGGCCCGGGCGAACAGAAGACGGCCTGACCACCCCCCCGACACACAAAGGCGCCCGGCGACATCGCCGGGCGCCTTTGCCGTTGTCCGGGGTCAGGCCTTGACGCGGACTTCCCCGCGGAGCTTGGTGGTGATGTCGATCGCCGTGTCCTTCGAGACGTTCCCGCCGACCTGTCCCGGCGACACCATGGTGATGGTGCTGTAGTCGGCCCAGGCGCAGAACCAGTCGGTCTTCTCCTTCTTGGTCGTGATGTCCTGGCCCTTGGCGGCCTGGCACTTCATGACCGCGCCCTCGAGGTCGGCTTCCTCGGGCTCGCCGAGCAACTCGGTCTTCTGCTTGCCGCTGGAGGAGCCCTCCTGCGTCGACTCCTTGAAGTTGTCGAAGAAGTTGTCGAGCGCTGCTTCGGGATCGGCGACCTCGCCGTAGACACCGACGAACGTCACCCCCTTGGCCGTCGCCATCTCGGCGGCCGAGGACGGGTCGTTGGGGTCGTACTTGGTCATGTCCAGGGTCGAGTAGGAGCCGAGCACGGAGTTGCCGTTCTTGACGCCGCTCTTCTCCAGCTCCTTGGTGGAGTCGTCGCCGACCGTCTGCCCGTCTTTCGTGACGCGGTTGTACTCGCCCAGCACCTTCGCCGGCGTCGCCAGCTTGTGCGGTCCGTCGTCCTCCAGCGCGCCCGCGCCGCCGC
This sequence comes from Streptomyces sp. NPDC053665, assembly GCF_055585285.1. Classification (NCBI taxonomy): domain Bacteria; kingdom Bacillati; phylum Actinomycetota; class Actinomycetes; order Kitasatosporales; family Streptomycetaceae; genus Streptomyces; species Streptomyces sp. NPDC053665. Next base: position 746,702 of record NZ_JBVJKK010000002.1, on the reverse strand, counting down.
TGCCGCCGAGGACGAAGTACGCGCCCACGCCGATCGCCGCGACGACCGCGACCGCGCCGATGATCAGGCCCGTCTTCTTCTTGCCGCCGCCCGGCGCCGGGGGCTGCGGCATGCCGTAGGGGGCCTGGCCGTAGGGCGGCTGCGGCTGCTGGCCGTACGGGGGCTGCTGCGGCGGGACGCCCTGCGGGGGCTGCTGCGGGTAGCCGTATCCGGGCTGGGGCGGAGGGGCCTGCTGGGGATAGCCGTAGCCGGGCTGGGGCGCCTGCGGCGGCTGGCCGTACGGGCCCGGCTGGCCGTACGGTCCGGGCTGCTGGGGCTGCCCGCCGTACGGGCCCGGCTGGTTGTAGCTCATCTTCTGGGTTCCCCTCCAGATGCTCGGGTCTTACCGACATCCTGGCGCAGACCCGCCGTGTGCATGGCATCGGGGCCGCCACCGTTACAAACGAAACGCGTTTCGGGACGGGGTCGTGACACCTCTAAACTGACCCCCGTGACCGAGAACGCTCAGCAGCAGCCACCAGCGCCCAGCACCGACCTGCCGACCCAGTACGCGCCGGCCGACGTAGAGGGGCCGCTGTACGAGCGCTGGGTGGAGCGGGGCTACTACGAGGCGGACGCCAAGAGCGAGAAGCCGCCGTACACCATCGTCATCCCGCCGCCGAACGTCACCGGGAGCCTGCACCTCGGGCACGCCTTCGAGCACACCCTCATCGACGCCCTGACCCGCCGTAAGCGGATGCAGGGCTTCGAGACGCTGTGGCAGCCCGGCATGGACCACGCCGGCATCGCCACGCAGAACGTCGTCGAGCGCGAGCTCGGCAAGGAGGGCAAGTCCCGGCACGACCTGGGCCGGGAGGCCTTCGTCGAGCGGGTCTGGCAGTGGAAGGGCGAGTCCGGCGGCCAGATCAGCGGCCAGATGCGGCGGTTGGGCGACGGCGTCGCCTGGTCGCGCGAGCGCTTCACGATGGACGAGGGCCTGTCCCAGGCCGTCCAGACCATCTTCAAGCGGCTCTACGACGACGAGCTGATCTACCGTGCCGAGCGCATCATCAACTGGTGCCCCCGGTGCCTGACGGCCATCTCGGACATCGAGGTCGAGTACCAGGACGACGACGGCGAGCTCGTCTCCATGAAGTACGGCGACGGGGACGACACCATCGTCGTCGCCACCACCCGCGCCGAGACGATGCTCGGTGACACGGCCGTCGCCGTCCACCCCGAGGACGAGCGCTACCGGCACCTGGTCGGCAAGCAGATCAAGCTGCCGCTGACCGACCGCTCCATCCCGGTCGTCGCCGACGAGCACGTCGACCCCGAGTTCGGCACGGGCGCCGTCAAGGTCACCCCCGCGCACGACCCGAACGACTTCGAGATCGGCCAGCGCCACGACCTGCCGGCCATCACGATCATGGACGAGCACGCGGTCATCACCGCCCACGGCCCCTTCCAGGGCCTGGACCGGCTGGAGGCCCGCTCGGCGATCGTCGCCGCGCTGCGCGCCGAGGGCCGGATCGTCGCCGAGAAGCGGCCCTACGTCCACTCCGTCGGCCACTGCTCGCGCTGCAAGACCACCATCGAGCCGCGCCTGTCCATGCAGTGGTGGGTCAAGGTCGGCCCGCTGGCCAAGGCGGCCGGTGACGCCGTCCGTGACGGCCGGGTCAAGATCCACCCGCAGGAGATGGAGAAGCGCTACTTCGACTGGGTCGACAACCTCCACGACTGGTGCATCTCGCGCCAGCTGTGGTGGGGCCACCGCATCCCGGTCTGGTACGGCCCGAACGGCGAGGTCGTCTGCGTCGGCCCCGACGACGAGGCCCCGACCGGCGAGGGCTGGCGTCAGGACACCGACGTCCTCGACACCTGGTTCTCCTCCGGCCTGTGGCCGTTCTCCACGCTCGGCTGGCCCGAGCAGACCGAGTCGCTCGCGAAGTTCTACCCCAACTCCGTCCTGGTCACCGGCTACGACATCCTCTTCTTCTGGGTCGCCCGGATGATGATGTTCGGCCTGTACGCGATGGACGGCACCCCGCCGTTCCACACCATCGCCCTGCACGGCATGGTCCGCGACCAGTTCGGCAAGAAGATGTCGAAGTCCTTCGGCAACGCGGTCAACCCGCTGGACTGGATGGACAAGTACGGCTCCGACGCCCTGCGCTTCACCTTGGCCCGCGGCGCCAACCCGGGCGTCGACGTGCCGATCGGCGAGGACTGGGTCCAGGGCTCGCGGAACTTCGCCAACAAGATCTGGAACGCGACGCGCTTCGCGCTGATGAACGGCGCGACAGTCGACGGCCCGCTGCCGGACGCGTCGAAGCTGTCGTCGACGGACCGCTGGATCCTGTCCCGGCTGAACTCGGTGGTCGCCGAGGTCGACGCGTACTACGACGACTACCAGTTCGCGAAGCTCTCCGACGCGCTGTTCCACTTCGCGTGGGACGAGGTCTTCGACTGGTACGTCGAGCTGTCCAAGACGACGTTCCAGGCGGGCGGCGAGGCGGCCGAGGTCAGCAAGCGTGTCCTGGGCGAGGTCCTCGACGTCACGCTGAAGCTGCTGCACCCGGTGGTCCCGTTCGTCACCGAGACGCTGTGGACGACGCTGACCGGCGGCGAGTCGGTCGTCATCGCCGACTGGCCGAAGGCTGTGTCCGTTCCTGGTGCCGACGCACCGGGCGGCTTCCAGGACGCCGACGCCGAGCGCGAGATCGAGTCCCTCCAGTCGGTCATCACCGAGGTCCGCCGCTTCCGCGCCGACCAGGGTCTCCAGCCCGGCCAGCGGGTCCCGGCCCGGCTCACCCTGGACGGCACGCCGTTCGCGCCGCACGAGGCCGCCGTCCGCCAGCTGCTGCGCCTCCAGCCGGAGGGCGAGTCCTTCACGGCGACGGCGACCCTGCCGGTCGCCGGTGCCGAGGTCGCGCTCGACCTGTCCGGCACGATCGACGTGGCGGCGGAGCGCAAGCGCCTGGCGAAGGACCTCGCCGCGGCCGAGAAGGAGAAGGCGCAGGCGAACGCCAAGCTCGGCAACGAGGCGTTCCTGGCGAAGGCCCCCGACCACGTCGTGGACAAGATCCGCACCCGCCTGGCCAAGGCGGAGGAGGACATCGCCCGCATCCAGTCCCAGCTGGACCGCCTGCCCCAGGCGTAGTCCGTCCGTACGGTGCGAAGGCCCCCGGTGCTCGTCGGCGCCGGGGGCCTCCGTGCAGTTCAGGAGCACGGGGCTGGATCGATGTGCGGCTCCGCCGCGTGGGCGCGGCAAGCAACGGTGAACGGGCCCGCATCCGACGACGCAAGCCACCGCAAACGATGTCAGCCGGTCTCCGTAGACTGGGCCCCGTGAGCGAGCTCCCCCCGGACCACAGCGCCGACGACCAGCCCGGCCCCCTCGACCCCTTCGACGAGATCATCGCGGAGGAGACCACCCGCGACCCCGACCTCGCCGTCATCGAGGCCGGCAGCCGCACCCTGCGCACCCAGGGCGGCCCGCCCGACGCCGACGTCCCCGCGCGGCCCGCCGACCCCGAGGTCGACAAGGCCCTGCGCGAGGTCGAGACGGAGCTCGCCACGCGCTGGGGCGAGACCAAGCTGGAGCCGTCCGTCGCCCGCATCGCCGCCCTGATGGACGTCCTGGGCGAGCCGCAGCGCTCGTACCCCTCCATCCACATCACGGGCACGAACGGCAAGACCTCCACCGCCCGCATGATCGAGGCCCTGCTCGGCGCCTTCGAGCTGCGCACCGGGCGCTACACCTCGCCCCACGTGCAGTCGATCACCGAGCGCATCAGCCTGGACGGCGCCCCGGTCGCCCCCGAGCGGTTCATCGAGACGTACCAGGACATCAAGCCGTACGTGGAGATGGTCGACGGGCAGCAGGAGTACCGGCTGTCGTTCTTCGAGGTGCTCACGGGCATGGCGTACGCGGCCTTCGCGGACGCCCCCGTGGACGTCGCCGTCGTCGAGGTCGGCATGGGCGGCTCCTGGGACGCCACGAACGTGATCGACGGGGACGTCGCCGTGGTGACGCCCATCAGCCTGGACCACACCGACCGGCTGGGCTCGACGCATGCCGAGATCGCCACGGAGAAGTCCGGCATCATCAAGCAGGACGCGACGGTCATCATGGCGCAGCAGCCGGTCGACGCCGCGCAGGTGCTGCTGAAGAAGGCCGTCGACGTGGACGCGACGGTGGCCCGGGAGGGCCTGGAGTTCGGCGTCGTCGACCGGCAGGTGGCCGTCGGCGGGCAGCTGGTGACGCTGCGCGGGCTGGGCGGCGAGTACCCGGAGGTCTACCTGCCGCTGCACGGGGCGCACCAGGCGCACAACGCGGCGGTGGCGCTGGCCGCGGTGGAGGCGTTCTTCGGGGTCGGCGCCCAGCGGCCCGAGCCGCTGGAGCTGGACACGGTCCGCAGGGCGTTCGCGGCCGTGGCCTCGCCGGGCCGGCTGGAGGTCGTGCGGCGCTCCCCGACGGTCGTGCTGGACGCCGCGCACAACCCGGCGGGCGCACAGGCCGCGGCCGAGGCGATCGGGGAGGCGTTCCAGTTCAGCCGTCTCATCGGGGTCGTCGGCGCGAGCGGCGACAAGAACGTGCGGGGCCTGCTGGAGGCCTTCGAGCCGGTGTTCGCGGAGGTCGTCGTCACGCAGAACTCCAGCCACCGCGCGATGGACGCCGACGAGCTGGCGGGCATCGCCGTCGAGGTGTTCGGCGAGGAGCGCGTCCAGGTCGAGCCGCGGCTGCCGGACGCCCTGGAGGCCGCGATCACGCTGGCCGAGGAGGAGGGCGAGTTCGCCGGCGGCGGTGTGCTCGTCACCGGTTCCGTCATCACCGTCGGCGAGGCCCGACTGCTGCTGGGAAGGGGCTGAGATCCCGTGCGTACGCTCTGTTCCTCGACGCTGATCGGCGAGTTCTTCATCATCGGCTTCGCCGGCCTGGTCGCCATGAAGGACCCGGACCTGTCCATGACGACCGTGTGGACGGTCAGCGGTGTCGCGATGTTCCTGTGCCTGCTGCTGTGCGGCCTGGTGACGCGCCCCGGCGGGGTCGTCCTGGGCTGGGCGCTGCAGATCGCGCTCGTCGCGGCGGGCTTCGCGGTGCCGATGATGTTCTTCCTGGGCGTGGTCTTCGCGGCCCTGTGGTGGGCGTCGGTGCACTACGGCCGGAAGGTCGACGCGGCCAAGGCGAGATTCGCGGCCCAGGCGGCATCCTCCACGCCTGACGCTGCGTGACGGGCACGCCGACACGCCGGGTAACCTCGTCCCACCGCACCACCTTGATTGCATAAGGAGCCCGTCGTGAGCCAGCGCACCCTCGTCCTCCTCAAGCCCGACGCCGTCCGTCGCGGCCTGACCGGCGAGATCATCAGCCGCATCGAGCGCAAGGCGGGCTGGACGATCACCGCGCTGGAGCAGCGCACCCTGGACCAGGACACGCTGGAGCAGCACTACGGCGAGCACAAGGGCAAGCCCTTCTACGAGCCGCTGGTGGCGTTCATGTCCTCCGGCCCGGTCGTGGCGCTGATCGTCGAGGGCGAGCGGGTCATCGAGGGTGTGCGGCAGCTGGCCGGCCCGACCGACCCGATCGCCGCGGCGCCCGGTTCCATCCGCGGCGACTTCGGTGTGATCGTCCGGGAGAACCTGATCCACGCCTCCGACTCCGAGGAGTCCGCCGAGCGCGAGGTGAAGATCTTCTTCCCCGGCCGTTCGTAACGTCCGCACCGCACCGGCACATCCGGCGGGTCCGGGGGCGGAGGTCCCCGGCCTTTGCGGCATATGCGTGGCGATCGAGGGAACGAAGGGCCCCGAACGCCCGTCTCCACAAGCGGATGCGGTCGCCATCTGCTGACAATGGCCAGGACCCTCCCGCAGTGTTCGCGAAGGCGCGTCTACCATGGAAGCCTTCACGTCACAGCACCCACCTTTGCCGACCTGAAAAGCCCTCAAAAGCCCACAGGAAGGCCAGACGAATCTCGATGGGGAACTCAATGTCGTTCATCGGCCGTGACATGGCTGTCGACCTCGGGACCGCCAACACGCTGGTGTACGTCAGGGGTCGCGGGATCGTACTCAACGAGCCGTCCGTCGTCGCGATCAACACCAACACCGGTGGCATCCTCGCGGTCGGCGCCGAAGCGAAGAAGATGATCGGGCGCACGCCCGGCAACATCGTTGCCGTGCGTCCGCTGAAGGACGGCGTGATCGCCGACTTCGAGATCACCGAGCGGATGCTCCGCTACTTCATCCTGAAGATCCACAAGCGGCGCTATCTGGCTCGTCCGCGGGTCGTCGTCTGCGTGCCCTCGGGCATCACGGGCGTCGAGCGCCGTGCCGTCATCGAGGCGTCGTCCCAGGCCGGCGCCCGCCAGGTGCACATCATCGAGGAGCCCATGGCCGCGGCCATCGGCTCCGGCCTGCCGGTCCACGAGGCCACGGGCAACATGGTGGTCGACATCGGCGGCGGCACGACGGAGGTCGCGGTCATCTCCCTCGGCGGCATCGTCACCGCCCAGTCCATCCGCGTCGCGGGCGACGAGCTGGACAACGCGATCATCCAGCACATCAAGAAGGAGTACTCGCTCCTGCTGGGTGAGCGGACGGCCGAGCAGATCAAGATCACGATCGGTTCGGCGTACGACCTCGACACCGACGAGCACACCGAAATCCGCGGCCGGGACCTGGTGTCCGGGCTGCCGAAGACCGTCGTCATCTCCGCCGCGGAGGTCCGCAAGGCGATCGAGGAGCCGGTCAACGCGATCGTCGACGCCGTCAAGACGACCCTCGACAAGTGCCCGCCGGAGCTGTCCGGCGACATCATGGACCGAGGAATCGTTCTGACCGGCGGTGGGGCGCTGCTGCGGGGCCTGGACGAGCGGCTGCGCCGGGAGACCGGCATGCCGATCCACATCGCCGAGGACCCCCTGGACAGCGTGGCGCTCGGGTCCGGGAAGTGCGTCGAGGAGTTCGAGGCACTCCAGCAGGTGCTGGACGCCCAGCCGCGCAGATGACATAACTCTTCGATTCCGCCGTACGGGACGATCTCCTCTCGTACGGCGGATCGTTGATATAGAGGCATAAGCTCCCGCAAAAGCAGCCCCTCGGTATTCCCTGGGGCTTCCCGAATTCCTATGAGGAAGGCACGGCCGCCGCACGTGAGGGACACACGAGAGAGCCGGCTGCTCCTGGTGCTGCTGATCGCCATCGCGTTCGCGTTGATCACGGTGGACATCCGCGGCGGGGAGGATTCGCCCGTCGACGGTGCCCGCCAGGGTGCGGCGACGGTCTTCGGCCCGATCGAGAGCGGCGTCTCGGCCGCGGTCGACCCGGTCGGCAACGCGGTCTCCGCCATCCGTGACTCCGGGGAGCGGCACGACCGGCTCGCCCTGCTGGAGCAGGAGAACGCGGCCCTGAAGGCCCGCCTCGGCAGCGACGACCGCAGCCGCAGCCGGCTCAAGCAGCTCGACAAGATGCTGAAGGTCGCCGGCCAGGGCCAGTACGGCATTAAGGGCGCCGAGGTCATCGCCATCGGTGCGGCGCAGGGCTTCTCCTGGACCATCACGATCGACGTCGGCGCCCAGGACGGCATCAAGCGCGACATGACCGTCCTGAACGGTGACGGGCTCGTCGGCCGCGTCACCACCGTCGGCCCGCACACCGCCACCGTGCTGCTCGCCAACGACCCCGACTTCACCGTCGGCACCCGCATGGAGTCCGGCGACGAACTCGGCTTCGCCTCCGGCCAGGGCGACCGCCCGCTGCGCGTCGAGCTGCTCAACGGCAAGGCCGAGGTGAAGAAGGGGGACCGCCTGGTCACCTTCGGCTCGCAGGCCGACCGGCCGTTCGTGCCCGGCGTGCCCGTCGGCGTGGTCTCCCGCGTCGACCCCTCCGGCGGCGACCTGACCCGCACGCTCTACGTCACGCCGTACGCCGCCTTCAGCAAGCTCGACATCGTCGGTGTCGTCGTCCAGGCCCCGAAGAAGGACCCGCGCGACACGGTGCTCCCGCCCAAGCCCAAGCCCACCCCGAGGCCGACGGTGACGGTGACCGTGACGCCGTCCGCCGAGGCCCCCGTGGACGGCCAGAACCAGCAAGAGCAGTAGGAGCTCACATCCCATGCGCGTCAACCGGATCCTGCTCTCCTCCGCCCTGGTCGTCGTCGCCCTGGTGATCCAGGTCAGCGTCCTCGCCCGCCTGCACCTGCCGGGCGCGGTGCCCGACCTGCTGCTGCTCACCGTGCTGGGGCTGGCGCTGGTGTACGGACACGTCGGCGGCGCCCTCATCGGCTTCGGCGCGGGACTGCTGGCCGACCTCGCCCCGCCCGCCGACCACGCGGCCGGGCGGTACGCCCTGGTGCTGTGCGTCATCGGCTACCTCGCGGGCCTGGTCAAGCCCGAGACCGGCCAGCTGAAGTCCGCGACCGGGCCCATGGTCGTGGTGGTGGCCGCCGCCGTCGGCTCCACCCTGCTGTACGCCGGGGTCGGCGCCCTCGTCGGGGACACCGCCGCCCGCCACGTGGGCCTGAGCGGGCTGCTGTTCACGGCCGCGCTGTACGACCTGCTGCTCGCCCCGTTCGTGGTGCCGGGCGTGATGGCGCTGGCCCGCAAGGTCGACAACGATCCGCTCGCCGAGTCCACCTCGGCGGCCGCCAAGGCCACCGACATCTCCTCCGGCTGGCTCGCCGGCGGCACCGGCCTGAAGATCGGCAGCCAGCGCAACGGCCTGCGGGTGAAGGCGGCCCGGGCACGGATGGCGCGCGCCGGGCGCATCAAGGGGGTCAAGCGCCTGTGAACCCGGGGGCACGCACGGAGAAGTTCACCCGAACGGGCCGGTCCGGTGGGAACGCCGGTTCAGGGACCGGGCGTTCATCACTCGACACCGCACACACGTGCGCCGGCGGACAGCCGGTTGCGCACCGCCGTACACACACCGAGAGGAGGAGGCAGCCGCAGTGACCAACATCCCCGAGACCGGGCGGAACTCACGCGTCCAGATCCGGCTCGTCGTCATCCAGGTCCTCGTCCTCTCCCTCCTGCTCACCCTCGGCGGACGCCTGTGGTACCTCCAGATCCGTGAGGGCGCGGCCTACGCCAAGGAGGCCTCCGGCAACCACGTCCAGCAGGTCGTCCAGCCCGCCGTGCGCGGCTCCATCCTGGACGCCCGGGGCGTGGCCCTCGCCGACAACGAGACACGGCTGGTGGTCTCCGCGTCCCGCACGGACCTGCTGAAGATGAAGGACGACGGCAAGGAGGTCCTCACCAAGCTCGCGGGGGTCCTCGGCATGTCGCCCAAGGAGGTCCAGGCCAAGGTCCGGCTGTGCGACGCCGAGACGCCCCAGCCCTGCTGGAACGGCTCGCCCTACCAGCCCATCCCCATCACCGACGAGGCCACCGCCAAGCAGGCCCTGCAGATCCGCGAGCGCGCCGAGGACTTCCCCGGCATCAGCGCCGAGCCGCAGGCCGTGCGCCGCTACGCGGCCCCGGGCAAGGCCAACACCGCCCAGGTCCTCGGCTACCTCTCCCCGGTCACCGACGAGGAGATCACCAAGGCCCAGGACACCGACTCGCCGTACCTGCGCTCGGACCAGGTCGGCCGCTCGGGCCTGGAACGCCAGTACGACAAGCAGCTGCGCGGCAAGGCCGGCGTCACACGCTACGAGGTCGACAACCTCGGCCGCGTCATCGGCCAGGCGGAAGCCGACCCCGCGCACCCGGGCGACAACCTCGTCACCAGCATCGACGCCCGCGTCCAGCGGATCGCGGAGTACGAGCTGAACGAGGCCATGAAGCAGGCCCGCAAGGAGCACGACCGCAACACGGGCACGAACTACAAGGCCGACTCCGGCGCCGTCGTCGTCATGGAGGCCAAGACCGGCCGCGTCGTCGCCATGGCCTCCAACCCGACCTACGACCCGAACGCCTGGGTGGGCGGCATCTCCGCCAAGGACTACGCCCGCCTCACCGGCAAGAGCTCCAACTACCCGCTGCTCAACCGCGCCATCCAGGGCCAGTCGGCGCCGGGCTCCATCTTCAAGGTCATCCCGACGGCCGCCGCGGTCAACGCCGGCTACTCCTTCAACGGCCCCTACAACTGCTCCAGCTCCTACTCCATCGGCGGCCAGGTCTTCAAGAACTTCGAGTCCCAGAATCACGGCCCCATCAGCCTCGGCCGCGCCCTGGAGGTGTCCTGCGACACCGTCTTCTACGCCCTCTCCCACGAGGAGTGGAAGCGCGACGGCGGCAACAAGCCGAAGAAGAAGGCCAACGACTGGTTCTACAAGACCGCCCACCAGTTCGGCCTCGGCAAGGAGACCGGCATCGACCTCCCCAACGAGGTCACCGGCCGCGTCCCCGACCGCCAGTGGAAGCTGAACTACTGGAAGGCCAACAAGGACGCCTGGTGCCGCACCGGCAAGCGCAACGGCAGCTACGCCGAGAAGATCGCCTACGAGAACTGCCTCGAAGGCAACCGCCTGCGCGCCGGTGACTCCGTCAACTACTCCATCGGACAGGGCGACACCCTCGTCACACCGATCCAGATGGCCACCATCTACGCGGCCATCTCCAACGGCGGCACGATGTACGACCCCTCCGTGGGCAAGGCGGTCATCAGCGCCGACGGCAGGACCGTGACGCCGATCAAGCCCCGGTCCCACGGCAAGCTCCCGATGACGCAGAAGACGCGCGACGAGATAGACGACGCCCTCGCGGGAGTCGCCACCCGCGGTACCGCCGCCTGGAGGTTCGGCGGCTGGCCGCAGGACAAGATCCCGATGCACGCCAAGACGGGTACGGCGGAGGTCTACGGCAAGCAGACGACCTCCTGGTTCGCCACGTACACCAAGGACTACTCGATCGTCATGACGATCTCCCAGGGTGGTACGGGCTCCGGCGCCTCCGGCCCCGCCGTGCGCAACATCTACAACGCGCTCTACGGCGTCTCCCCGGAAGGCGACATCGACACCAAGAAGGCCCTGCTGCCCACGCCGCAGAAGACCCTGCCCAAGATCAAGGTCGACGGCACCATCGCCTCGCCGAAGCTGCCCAAGGACCCGGCCAAGGACCAGCAGGCGAAGAAGCAGGACCCGAACGCCCCGGCCGATCCGCTCCAGCCCGCGACGTCGGCCCCGCCGTCGCCCGAGAACCGCGACACCCGCAGGCGCAGGCGCCGGCGGGGAAGCCGGAGGTTGCCCACATGACCGGCGGTGTGAACAGCTTCCAGGTCTCCGGCTACGGGCCCGAGCGCTCCGGCTGGACGCGGCTGCTCGCCCGCGACTCGGTGGCACGGCGCATCGACTGGCCGATCCTGCTCGCGGCGCTGGCCCTGTCGCTGCTCGGCACGCTGCTGGTCTACTCGGCCACCCGCAACCGCACCGAGCTCAACCAGGGCGACCCGTACTACTTCCTCGTCCGGCACCTGCTGAACACCGGCATCGGACTCGCCCTGATGGTCGCCACGATCTGGCTCGGACACCGCGGCCTGCGCACCGTCGTGCCCCTGCTGTACGGCGTCTCGGTGCTGCTGATCCTGCTCGTGCTCACCCCGCTCGGCTCGACGATCAACGGCGCCCACTCCTGGATCAAGCTGCCCGGCGGCTTCTCGTTGCAGCCCTCGGAGTTCGTGAAGGTCACGATCATCCTGGGCATGGCGATGCTGCTGGCGGCCCGGGTCGACGCGGGCGACAAGACCTACCCCGACCACCGCACCGTCGTGCAGGCGCTCGGCCTGGCCGCCGTGCCCATGGCGATCGTGATGCTCATGCCCGACCTCGGGTCGGTCATGGTCATGGTCATCATCGTGCTGGGCGTGCTGCTGGCCTCCGGCGCCTCCAACCGCTGGGTGTTCGGCCTGATCGGCACCGGCGCCCTCGGGGCGGTCACCGTCTGGCAGCTCGGCATCCTCGACGAGTACCAGATCAACCGCTTCGCCGCCTTCGCCAACCCCGAGCTCGACCCGGCCGGCGTCGGCTACAACACCAACCAGGCCCGCATCGCCATCGGCTCGGGCGGACTGACCGGCTCCGGCCTCTTCCACGGCTCGCAGACCACCGGGCAGTTCGTGCCCGAGCAGCAGACGGACTTCGTCTTCACGGTGGCGGGGGAGGAGCTCGGCTTCCTCGGCGGCGGCCTGATCATCCTGCTGCTCGGGATCGTCCTGTGGCGGGCCTGCGCGATCGCCCGGGACACCTCGGACCTGTACGGCACGATCGTCGCCGCGGGCATCATCGCCTGGTTCGCCTTCCAGACGTTCGAGAACGTCGGCATGACCCTGGGGATCATGCCCGTCACCGGCCTGCCCCTGCCCTTCGTGTCGTACGGCGGCTCGTCGATGTTCGCCGTGTGGATAGCGGTGGGACTGCTGCAGTCGATCAGAGTGCAGCGGCCGATGTCGGCCTGAGCGGGTACGGGGCGTCTCGCGGCGCCCCGTACCGCGTTCCGGCCAGGACGGTTAGATTCGCTTCATGGCGGACACCAAGCGCGAGATCGAGCGGAAGTACGAGGCTCCGGACGGGGGCCTGCCCGACCTGACCGGTGTCGGCGCGGTCGCCACCGTCGCCGACCGGGGGATCACCCACCTCGACGCCACCTACTACGACACCGCCGACGAACGCCTCGCGGCGTCGTCTGTCACCCTCCGGCGCCGCACCGGCGGCTCCGACGCGGGCTGGCACCTCAAGCTCCCGGTCGGCCCCGGCGTACGCGACGAGATCCGGGCCCCGCTGAGCGACACCCTCCCCGAGGAGCTCGCCGCCCTGGTCCGCTCCCGGGTCCGCGACGGGGAGCTGCTGCCGCTGGTGCGGCTGCGCTCGGACCGCGACGTGCGGCACCTGCTCGACGCCACCGGACAGCTGCTCGCCGAGGTCAGCACGGACGCGGTGCACGCCGAGCGGCTCACCGGCGCCGGGGGAGAGGTGCGCTGGACCGAGATCGAGGTGGAACTGGCCGACGGCGGCGACCCGGCCTTCCTCGACAAGGTCGACAAGCGGCTGCGCAAGGCCGGCGTACGGCCCTCGCGGTCGGCGTCGAAGCTGGCCCGGGCGCTGGCCGACACGGCACCGCCGCGACGCAGCCGCCCGACCACCCCCGCCGGCAGGCCCAAGACCGCCGGCGACCACGTCCTGGCCTACGCGCGGGAACAGCGCGACGCGATCGTCGGGCTCGACCCGGCCGTGCGGCAGGACACCGAGGACTCGGTGCACAAGATGCGCGTGGCCACCCGCCGGCTGCGCAGCACCTTCAAGACGTTCCGCGCCGTCCTCGACCGGACCGCCACGGACCCCCTCGCCGACGAGCTGAAGTGGCTCGCCGGCGAACTGGGCGTGGACCGGGACCGCGAGGTCCTCACCGAGCGGCTCACGGACACCCTGGACGAGGTGCCCGCCGCCCTGGTCCGCGGCCCGGTGAAGGAGCGGATGCTCGCCTGGTCGAAGGCCGAGCACGGCGGCGCCAGGGGCCGCCTCGCCGGGGTGCTCGACTCGCGCCGCTACCTCACGCTGCTGGACACCCTCGACGCGCTGCTCGCCGACCCGCCCCTGCTCGACGCGGCCGCGAAGAAACCCGGCAAGCCGGTCACCCGGGCGGTGACCAAGGACTTCCGCAAGGTCGCCGGGCTGGTCGTCCGGGCCCTGGAGCTGGAGCCGGGCACCGAGCGGGACGTCGCCCTGCACGAGGCCCGCAAGAAGGCCAAGCGCACCCGCTACGCGGCCGAGGCCGCCCGCCCGGTCCTGGGCAAGCCGGCCAAGAAGCTGGCCAAGTCCATGAAGACCCTGCAGAACCTGCTCGGCGAGCACCAGGACAGCGTGATGGCCCGGCAGACCCTGCGCGAGCTGTCGGCGGTCGCCCACGCCGCCGGCGAGAACACCTTCACCTACGGCCTGCTCCACGAGCGCGAGGAGCAGCGCGCCCTGCGCGCCGAGGCCGACCTGCCGGACCTGTGGGAGCGGATCAAGGGCTCCGCGTCGGGCCTGTGATCCGGCGGGCGTACGGAGGTGCTCCGCGCTCGCGTTAGGCTGGATGGTCACCCCTGTCAGTACAGTCCAGCTCACGAAGGTGCGCGACATGCCTGCCGAAGTCGCTGCGTCGGTCTTCCCGCAGCTCGAAGCTCTGCTCCCGCACGTGCAGAAGCCGATCCAGTACGTCGGCGGAGAACTCAACTCCACGGTCAAGGACTGGGACGCCTGTGACGTCCGCTGGGCGTTGATGTACCCGGACGCCTACGAGGTCGGCCTGCCCAACCAGGGCGTCATGATCCTCTACGAGGTGCTGAACGAGCAGGAGGGCGTCCTCGCCGAGCGCACGTACAGCGTGTGGCCGGACCTGGAGGAGCTGATGCGCGAGCACCGCGTCCCCCAGTTCACGGTGGACAGCCACCGGCCGGTGAAGGCCTTCGACGTGTTCGGCCTGTCCTTCTCCACGGAGCTGGGCTACACGAACATGCTGGCGGCCCTGGACCTGGCGGGGATCCCGCTGGAGTCCCGCGACCGCACGGTCGACGACCCGATCGTCCTGGCCGGCGGCCACGCGGCGTTCAACCCGGAGCCCATCGCGGACTTCATCGACGCCGCGGTCATCGGCGACGGCGAGCAGGCCGTCCTCGACATGACGCGCATCATCCGCGAGTGGAAGGCGCAGGGCCGTCCGGGCGGCCGCGAGGAGGTCCTGCTCCGCCTGGCCAGGACCGGCGGCGTGTACATCCCGGCGTTCTACGACGTGGAGTACCTGCCCGACGGCCGTATCGCCCGGGTCGTGCCCAACAGGTCGGGCGTGCCGTGGCGGGTGTCCAAGCACACCGTCATGGACCTCGACGAGTGGCCCTACCCCAAGCAGCCGCTGGTGCCGCTGGCCGAGACGGTCCACGAGCGCATGTCCGTGGAGATCTTCCGCGGCTGCACCCGGGGCTGCCGCTTCTGCCAGGCCGGCATGATCACCCGCCCGGTCCGTGAGCGTTCCATCACGGGCATCGGCGACATGGTCGAGAAGGGACTGAAGGCCACCGGCTTCGAGGAGGTCGGCCTGCTGTCGCTGTCGTCGGCGGACCACAGCGAGATCGGCGACGTGGCCAAGGGCCTCGCCGACCGCTACGAGGACGACAAGATCGGCCTGTCGCTGCCCTCCACCCGCGTGGACGCGTTCAACATCGACCTGGCCAACGAGCTGACCCGCAACGGCCGCCGCTCGGGCCTGACCTTCGCCCCCGAGGGCGGCTCGGAGCGCATCCGCAAGGTCATCAACAAGATGGTCTCGGAGGAGGACCTGATCCGCACGGTCGCGACGGCCTACGGCAACGGCTGGCGCCAGGTGAAGCTGTACTTCATGTGCGGCCTGCCCACCGAGACCGACGAGGACGTCCTCCAGATCGCGGACATGGCGACGAAGGTCATCGCCAAGGGCCGCGAGGTCTCCCGCTCCAACGACATCCGCTGCACGGTCTCCATCGGCGGTTTCGTGCCCAAGCCGCACACGCCGTTCCAGTGGGCCCCGCAGCTGTCCGCGGAGGAGACCGACGCCCGTCTGCAGAAGCTGCGGGACAAGATCCGCGGCGACAAGAAGTACGGCCGTTCCATCGGCTTCCGCTACCACGACGGCAAGCCCGGCATCGTCGAGGGCCTGCTCTCCCGCGGCGACCGCCGCATCGGCGCGGTCATCCGCGCGGTGTACGACGACGGCGGCCGCTTCGACGGCTGGCGGGAGCACTTCTCCTACGACCGCTGGATGGCGTGCGCGGACAAGGCGCTGGAGCCGTTCGGCGTGGACGTCGACTGGTACACCACCCGCGAGCGCGGCTACGAGGAGGTCCTCCCCTGGGACCACCTCGACTCGGGCCTCGACAAGGACTGGCTGTGGGAGGACTGGCAGGACGCCCTCGACGAGACGGAGGTCGAGGACTGCCGCTGGACCCCGTGCTTCGACTGCGGGGTGTGCCCGCAGATGGACACCCACATCCAGATCGGCCCCACGGGCAAGAAGCTGCTGCCCCTGACGGTCAAGAACGCGGCGCCGGCTCCGAGCGGCCACGCGCACTGAGGCCCGAGGCCGGGAAACCGGGGCGGGCAGCGGCTGCCGGGATGCGGAGGAGCGCGTCCCGGCGGATGGTGTTGGCATGAACCAGCACCATCAGCTCTCCTCCCGGACGATCGACATCGACACCCGCCTCGTGCGGGCCGGTGCCCTGCTCACCGCGGCCGGTGCCGTGGTGGCGAGCGTGGGCATGGCCCTCGGGGCCGTCGCGGTGTTCGCGGCGGGCCGGCGCATGATCCGCACCATGGACGTGCCGCCGTCCCAGCAGGCGGCCGCGAAGTGGCATCAGGCCAAGGAGGCGTCCCGGGCGGGCGTGCAGGCGTGGCACGACTCCGCGTCCCACGCCCACGACGGCTCGCTCGCGAACTGACCGGCGTTCGGCGCCGGGCATCCGGTGCCCGCACCGGCCCCCGGGGCCGGTGCGGGTGGAGTGCTGCTCGCTGCCGCACGCCCCGGTGCAGGCGGGCCTCCCGGGCGTCGCGCCGGCGGGAGGTGAGAGGGCCGTTTCGCGGGGGACCCGCTGAACAGGCCGGGTCGGTGACGCTCCCCCGGGGGATGGGCCCGGCCAAGGCTCCCCCGGTTCAGACTGTGTGCCGGGGGAGCCGTCAGGCCAGGCCGCCCTTCTCGCAGACCTGGCGGGCGACCTCGCGGAGCTTGACGTTCTTCTCCTGCGAGTAGCGGCGCAGCACGTCGAAGGCCTGCTCCTCGCTGAGGTGGTGGCTGCCCATGAGGATGCCCATGGCCTCGCCGATGGTGTGGCGGGTGGCCATCGCCTGTTCCATCTGCGCGTGGCTGCGGGCGCTGGAGAAGGCGACAGCCGCGTGGGAGGCCAGCAGCCAGCCCGCGGTCTCGCTGTCCTCGGAGAAGGACCCGGGCCGCTTCGCGTAGAAGTTGAGCGCGCCGAACTCCTCGTCCTCGGTGTACAGCAGGAAGCCCATCATGCTGCCCAGGCCCAGCTCACTGGCTCCTGCGGCGTAGGCGGGCCAGCGCGTCCGCTCGGTGGTGACGTCGGCGATGCGGAAGACCCGGGCACCGGGGCCGGCGCGGGCCGCGTCGAAGCACGGCCCCTCGGCGAGGCGCTCCTGCAACCGGTCGCTCCGCACGACCAGGTCGTGGGTGGGGGCGAGTGACTCCACGCGTGTGCCGTGCAGGAGGAGGATCCCGGCCGCGTCGCAGCCCTCGACGAGTTCGGTGGCCGAGCCGGTGATGCGCCGGAGGGTGGTCTCGACCGAGTCCTGGGCGAGCAGGTCGCGCGCCATGGCGGCCATCTCCCGAGCGAACACGCGCCAGTCCACGGTCTCCTCCTCGTCGCACCCCGGCTTGGGTTCCTCATGCCACGGTGCCACGAGTTCCACGCCCGGGAAGGGCGACCACTTGCCGAACCTATCGATTCTCGATAGTTTTCCATCGTAGGTCGATCGAGGGAGTGAGCGATGGGAAAGCTGGCCGTGGGGGCGCTGCGTGTGGTGCTCGTGGTGCTGCTCGCCGGGTCGTTGTTCGTGCAGGGCGTGATGGTCCCGCTGCTGGCGGTCGACATGAACGGGCTCAAGCCGGAGTACGCGTATCTGCGCACACCGATCCTCGTGATCCTCGTCCTGGGGGTGCTCACGGCCCAGGTCGTCGCGGTGTGCGTGTGGCGGCTGGTGACGATGGTGCGGCGGGGCACGGTGTTCTCGCACGGCGCCTTCCGGTACGTGCACCTCGTGATCGGCGCGTTCGTCGCGGCCGCGTGCCTGGTCTTCGCGCTGGGAGTGGTCCTCGCCCCGGGTGAGGCCGTCGCCCCGGGAGTGGTGCTGCTGCTGGGCGGCGTCGGTGTGGCCGTGCTGGGGGTCGCGCTCGTCGTGCTCGTGCTGCGGATGCTGCTCGCCCAGGCCGTCGCCCGCGACCTGGAGGCCGGCCGGCTGCGGGCCGAGCTGGAAGAGGTCATCTGATGCCGATCGTCGTCGACATCGACGTGATGCTGGCCAAGCGGAAAATGTCCGTGGGCGAGCTGGCGGAGCGGGTCGGCATCACCCCCGCCAACCTGGCCGTGCTCAAGAACGGCCGGGCCAAGGCGGTCCGCTTCTCCACCCTCGCCGCGCTGTGCGAGGTGCTCGAGTGCCAGCCGGGGGACCTGCTGCGCTGGGAGGCGGACGTACCGGCGGAACCGGCCGTGCCCTGACCCGCTGCATCCGAACGGGGCCCTCAGGCGTCTACGCCGGTATGGACCTGGAGAAACCGTCCCGGGAGCAGCCCCGGCGCGCAAGCGAGCAGCCCCGGCACGCACCGGAAGAACCCGGGGGCTGCCTCGCCGTCGCCGTGCGGATCCCCGTGCGGATCGTCGTGCTCGTGCTGGTCGTCCCCGTGCGCATGCTGTGGGACGCGCTGGTCGTGTCCGGACGGTTCCTGAACGACGTTCTGCTCCGGCCGCTCGGCCGGGCCCTGCTGTGGCTGGCGCGGGCGGTGTTCGTCTGGCCGTTCGTCGGCCTGTGGCGGTACGTGGCCGTGCCGGTGGGCAGGGCCCTGGCCTGGCTGGGGCACGTGCTCCTCGTCGTCCCGGTCGTGTGGCTCTACCGCCACCTCCTGACCCCGCTGGGCCGGGCGGCCGCCTGGGTCGCCCGTGGCCTGTGGGCCGCGCTGGGCTGGGTGTACTCGGGCCTCCTCACACCCGTCGGTCATGCCGTGATGTGGGTGGTGAGAGGGCTGGGCACCGTCCTCGCCGCCCTCGGCAGCGGCCTCTGGACGGGGGCGGCCTGGCTCGCGAAGTACCTCGTCGTGGTGCCCGCGCTCCTGCTGTACACCTGGGTGCTCGTACCGGTCGGCCGCGCGGTCGCCTGGTGCGGCAGGGGCCTGGTGTGGCTGGTGAGCACCGTGGTCGGCGGTGTCGGGACGGGCCTGTACTGGATCGCGCGCATCCTGTTCGTCCTGCCCGCCCTCGCCGTGTGGCGCTGGGTCCTCGCCCCGGTCGGCCGCGTCCTCGCCGTCGTCGGACGCGAGGTGGGGGACGCCCTCGGCCACGCCTGGCGTGTCGCCGGGCACGTCTCCCTCGCCGTCGGCCGGTTCCTCGCCACCGTCTTCCGGTGGATCTTCGTGGAGCCGGTGCGGTGGGTGTACCGCAGTGTCCTGACCCCCGTCGGGCACGCCGTACGGGACGCCGTCCTGCGGCCCGCCGCCGAGGCCGCCCGCGCCGCCGGGCGGGCCGCGCGGCAGGCCCTGGCCGCCGCGCGGGAGTCCGCACGCCAGGCGCGCGCCGATCTGCGGCGGACGCTGTTCGGCGGCCCGAGCCGGCCCCGGTCCGCCGCCCTCGGGGAACCTTCCGGGCGCGAGCCGCGTACCCTTGGCAGCAGTACGACCGCTCTCACGAAGGACTGAACGACACTGGGCAAGCGACAGCCCGAAGGCCCGCCGCCCGCACCCGCGGTGCAGCGCATCCGACTGCGTTACACCAAGCGCGGCCGCCTCCGGTTCACCAGCCACCGTGACTTCCAGCGCGCCTTCGAGCGTGCGTTGCGCCGTGCCGAGGTGCCGATGGCGTACTCGGCCGGTTTCACACCGCACCCGAAGGTGTCGTACGCCAATGCCGCACCCACCGGCACGGGCAGTGAGGCGGAGTACCTGGAGATCGCGCTCACCGCGCCGCGCGACCCGGAGCAGCTCCGGGTCCTCCTCGACGAGTCCATGCCCACCGGGCTCGACATCGTCGAGGCGGTCGAGGCCCGCACCTCGGGACTCGCCGACCGGCTGACGGCTTCCGTGTGGGAGCTGCGGCTGGACGGCGTGGCGCCGGAGGAGGCCCGCCGCGCGGCGGACGCCTTCGAGCGGGCCGAGACCGTCGAGGTCCAGCGACTCGCCAAGAACGGCGTGCGCACCTTCGACGCCCGCTCCGCCGTCGTGCGCCTGGAGGTGCGCGACCTCCCGGAGACCCACGGTTCGCAGGCTGATAGGCCGACCGACCAGCCCTGTGCGATACTGCGGCTGGTTGTTCGGCACGTGACGCCTGCCGTACGACCCGACGACGTCCTGTCCGGTCTCCGCGCCGTGGCCGACCTGGCGCCGCCGGTCCCCGCAGCGGTGACCAGGCTGGCGCAGGGGCTGCTCGATGAAGAGACCGGCACGGTGACCGACCCGCTCGCGCCCGACCGCGAGGCAGCCGAGGCCCCCTCAACGGCCGAGGAGACTGCCGCCGCGACGGCGCCGGTGTAGGCACCGCGTAGGGACGGACGTCGTAGCGCCGCCCTCGGACTCGGGAGCCACCTGGGTCGGGCAGCGCACCGACCAGAAGACTTTCGCCAGGCCGTACGCATTCGGCGTACGGAACCGGCGAGACAGGACACGGAGAGCTCCCGTGCGGCGCCCGCGCCCCGGACGGCGGCGACGCGCACAGCGCGAGCCGCGGACGTCACCGGCATCGCCGGGCCAGGCGCGGCGCCCGGGAGCCTGACGGGAGAAAAGCCCGCATGCTCGAACCGACCGAACCCGCAGAGTCCTCGACCGGCTCTGACGAGAACAACAACACCCCCAGCGACACCCTGCCGCCCCGCCGGCGGCGGCGTGCCGCCTCCCGGCCGGCGGGTCCCCCCGCCGGTGGCGCCTCCGACGCGACGGCGGAGACCGTCGCTGCGGCCGTGCCGGCCGCCGAGGCCGACGAGCTCGCCGCCGACGGAGTGGAGTCCGACGAGGTCGAGGCGGCCGCCGCCGAGCTCGAGGAGACCCCCGAGGCCGCTGCCGAGGACATCGCACCCCCCGCCCCCAAGCGGCGGCGCGCGGTGCGCCGCGCTTCCGCGCCCGCCGGCTCCCCGGCCGACGCCGAGGCCGCCGAGACCGTGGTTCCCGCGACCTCCGCCGCGGACGCCCCCGTCGCTCCCGAGCCCGCCGCGGCTCCCGCGACCGCCGAGGTGTCCGAGGAGCCCGCTCCCCGCCGCACCCGGCGCCGCGCCACGCGCACGGTCACCTCGCCCACCGCCGCGCAGGCCGAGACCGCGCAGGCCGGAACGGCACAGGCCGAGACGGCGCAGGCCGCACCGGCCGCCGCCGAGCCCGCCGCGGTGCAGGCCGAGCCCGCGGCCGCCACGCCGGACGACGCCGAGCCCGCTGCCGCCGACACCGAGGACGCCGCCCCGCGCCGCACCCGCCGGCGCGCCTCGCGACGCGTCTCCGCACCCGCGTCCGCGCCCGTCGGCGCGGACGGGAGCGCCGAGGAGGCGCAGCCCGCCGTGACCGGGGTCCCGGCCGCCGAGCCCGCCCCCGAGGTCGAGGCCGCCGCCGAGAAGACCACCGAGGCCCCGGCCGCCGAGGCCGACCGGGCCGAGGAGACCGCCGAGCCGGCCGAGGACGCCGGTCCGCGCCGCCGTCGCCGGGCCGTGCGCCGGGCCGCGGGCGGCTTCGCCGAGCCCGCCCGGCCCGCCAGGTCCGCCAAGCGCGCCGCGCAGTCCGACGCCGGTGCCGCCGACGACGAGAGCGAGGCCCCGGCGCGTCCGACCCGGCCCGCCGTCGCCCTGTTCCAGGCCCCCGTGTTCGCCGAGCCCCAGTTCCAGACCCCGGAGCGGGCCGCAGCGGCGGCCGCCGCCGAGGCCGCCGGGCCCGCGGACTCCGAGGAGCCCGCGGAGGCCGAGGAGACCGCGCAGGCGGAGGAGCCCCGCGAGGAGCAGTCCGGCGGTGCCCGTCGCCGCCGTCGCCGCCGCGGCTCCGCCGAGGACACCGAGGACCGCGCCACCGAGACCCGGACCGCCGAGCCCGCCGCGCAGGACGCCCCGGCCGCCGAGGACGACACGGACGACGCCGACGACCAGTCCGACGACCAGGCGGACGGCGAGGACCACGACGAGTCCGAGGGCGGCGGCTCGCGCCGTCGCCGCCGCCGGGGCGGCCGCCGCCGTCGCCGCGGCGACTCCGCCGACCTCGACGGCGAGTCCGGTGAGTCCGGGGACGACGACTCCGACCAGGCCGCCGCGGCCCAGGCCGCGCAGGACGCCGAGGACACCGCCGAGCAGACCGAGGAGGACCGCGAGGACTCCGAGGACGGCGACCGGGACGAGTCGGCCGGAGGCGGTTCCAGCAGCAGCCGCCGTCGCCGTCGCCGCCGTCGCCGCGCCGGTGACTCCGGTGCCGACCCCGAGCCCTCCGACGACGACCCGGAGCGCACGGTCGTCAAGGTCCGCGAGCCCCGCCCCCAGCGCGAGAAGAGCTCCGACGCCGCCGACGAGGTGCAGTCCATCAAGGGCTCGACCCGTCTGGAGGCCAAGAAGCAGCGCCGCCGCGAAGGCCGCGAGCAGGGCCGCCGCCGCGTCCCGATCATCACCGAGGCCGAGTTCCTGGCCCGGCGCGAGGCCGTCGAGCGCGTGATGGTCGTCCGCCAGCACGGCGACCGCACGCAGATCGGCGTCCTCGAGGACGACGTGCTCGTCGAGCACTACGTCAACAAGGAGCAGGCGACCTCGTACGTCGGCAACGTCTACCTCGGCAAGGTGCAGAACGTGCTGCCGTCGATGGAGGCCGCCTTCATCGACATCGGCAAGGGCCGCAACGCCGTGCTCTACGCCGGCGAGGTCAACTTCGAGGCGCTCGGCATGGCCCATGGGCCGCGCCGCATCGAGTCCGCCCTGAAGTCCGGCCAGTCCGTGCTCGTCCAGGTGACGAAGGACCCGATCGGCCACAAGGGCGCCCGGCTGACCAGCCAGGTCTCCCTGCCGGGCCGCTACCTCGTGTACGTGCCCGAGGGCTCGATGACCGGCATCAGCCGCAAGCTGCCCGACACCGAGCGGGCCCGGCTGAAGACGATCCTCAAGAAGATCGTCCCCGAGGACGCGGGCGTCATCGTGCGCACCGCCGCCGAGGGCGCGAGCGAGGACGAGCTGCGCCGCGACGTCGAGCGGCTGCAGCAGCAGTGGGAGGACATCCAGAAGAAGGCCAAGAGCGGCAACGCCCCGACGCTGCTCTACGGCGAGCCGGACATGACCGTCCGGGTCGTCCGCGACATCTTCAACGAGGACTTCTCCAAGGTCGTCGTCAGCGGCGACGAGGCGTGGTCGACGATCCACGGGTACGTCTCGCACGTGGCGCCCGACCTCGCCGAGCGGCTGCAGAAGTGGACCTCCGAGGTCGACGTCTTCGCCACCTACCGGATCGACGAGCAGCTCGCCAAGGCCCTCGACCGCAAGGTGTGGCTGCCCAGCGGCGGTTCGCTGGTGATCGACCGGACCGAGGCGATGGTCGTCGTCGACGTCAACACCGGCAAGTTCACCGGCCAGGGCGGCAACCTCGAGGAGACCGTCACCCGGAACAACCTGGAGGCGGCCGAGGAGATCGTGCGCCAGCTGCGGCTGCGCGACCTCGGCGGCATCATCGTCATCGACTTCATCGACATGGTGCTGGAGCAGAACCGGGACCTGGTGCTGCGGCGCCTGCTGGAGTGCCTCGGCCGGGACCGTACGAAGCACCAGGTGGCCGAGGTGACCTCGCTGGGGCTCGTGCAGATGACCCGCAAGCGGGTAGGCCAGGGGCTGCTGGAGTCGTTCTCCGAGACCTGCGTCCACTGCAACGGGCGCGGCGTCATCGTGCACATGGAGCAGCCGACCTCCGCCGGGGGCGGCGGCAAGCGCAAGAAGCGCGCCCGCGCCGGTGCCGCCGACCAGCCGCACGTGCACGAGGCGGCCGTCGAGACCGCCGAGCAGGAGGCGGAGACCGAAGCCGAGGTCGTGGCCGAGACCGCCGAGCCGGCGGCCCTGCCGGAGCCGGCCTTCGAGCCGGACGAGGAGCTGTACAGCAGCGCCGCCGAGGCCGAGGCCGCGGCGGGCCGTGGCAGGTCGCGGCGCCGGGCGAGCCGGCGCGCGTCGGCCCCGGCCGGTGCCCCGCGCGGTGGTGCGGCGGAGTCCAGGCCCGAGAAGGGCAGGGGCAAGGCCGAGCCGGACTCGGACCGGACCCAGGCGCCGACCGCGCAGGACGTGACCGCCGAGCAGGAGGCCGCCCGCCCGGTGCGGCCCGAGACCGCCGCCGAGGCGCAGGCCGAGCCGATGGCCGTCGAGGACCCGGTGGTCGAGGCCCCGGTCGCCGAGCAGGCTCCGGTGGCCGAGCAGGCTCCGGCTGCCGAGGAGGCCGCTCCCAAGGGCCGTGGCCGTCGCCGCGCCACGCGCAAGGTGTCCGCTCCGGCCGGTTCGCCGGCGGGCGCCGAGGCCGCCGTGGTGACGGTCGCCGAGACCGCGCCCGCCGCTCCGGAGGCCCCCGCGGCCACGGAGGAGCCCGAGCCGGCCGCGCAGCCCGAGGCGGTCGCCGAGGCGCCCGCCGAGAGCGCCGCTCCGGCCCGTCCGCGGCGCCGGGCCGTGCGCAAGCCCACCGTGTCCACCGCGTCCGAGGAGGCGGCCGTCGTGGTCGTCCCGTCGGTCGCGTCCGAGGAGGCCCCGCAGGCCGCCGAGGAGGGCGCGGAGGAGGCGTCCGAGGAGGCCGCCCCGGCCAAGAAGACGGCCCGCAAGACGGCCAAGAAGGCCACGGCGAAGAAGGCCGCCACGAAGAAGACGGCGGCCAAGAAGACCGCGGCCAAGAAGACGACGGCCAAGAAGGCGGCGAAGACCACCAAGACCGCCGCCAAGAAGGCCACGTCGAAGAAGACCGTCGCGGCGGAGCAGTCCTCCGGGGCCTCCGTCTCGGCCTCCACCGACGAGGCCTGACCGGCCCGGACTCCCCGGGGGCGGGCGTGATGCACACGCCCGCCCCCGGGGAGTCGGACCGGCGTGACCGGTCGCACAGGGGGCCGGCCCGGCTCGGTTTGACCCTTTCGGCCGCGGCCCCGTAACCTTGACCGTCGGCGTGTCGACTGACGCGTCACATCCCCGTAAACCTCATCCTCCAGGGCGCCGGGCGCCCAGGAGAGGCGGCCCGCTGTGTCGGGCTGCTGGCCTGCGGGGGTGCCGTTTCCCGAGCGAGAGAGTGAGTTCCGCGTGTACGCCATCGTGCGCAGCGGTGGTCGCCAGCACAAGGTTGCTGTCGGCGACATCGTTGAGGTTGACAAGATTTCCACTGCCAAGGTTGGCGACACGGTCGAGCTCTCGACCCTGCTCGTTGTCGACGGCGAGTCCGTGACCAGCGACCCGTGGGTGCTGGCCGGCATCAAGGTCCAGGCCGAGGTCGTGGACCACCACAAGGGCCAGAAGATCGACATTCTGCGCTACAAGAACAAGACGGGCTACCGCCGTCGCCAGGGCCACCGCCAGCAGTACACGGCGATCAAGGTCACTGAGATCCCCGCGGCTGCGAAGTAAGGGACTGAGGAGAAATGGCACACAAGAAGGGCGCATCGTCCACCCGGAACGGTCGCGACTCCAACGCCCAGCGGCTCGGCGTGAAGCGCTTCGGCGGTCAGGTCGTCAACGCGGGTGAGATCCTGGTCCGCCAGCGCGGCACCCACTTCCACCCGGGCGCCGGTGTCGGCCGCGGCGGCGACGACACGCTGTTCGCCCTGCAGGCCGGTTCGGTGCAGTTCGGCACCCACCGTGGCCGCAAGGTCGTGAACATCGTTCCGGTCGCCTGATCGGAAACCTTTCGCGAGGCGGGCCTCACTTCCCCCAGGGGAAGCGGGTCCGCCTTTCGCGTGTTACCCAAGAGACATCCCCGCAGTAAGTAGTAACTGGAGGCACATCCCATGACCACCTTCGTGGACCGCGTCGAGCTGCACGTCGCCGCGGGTAACGGAGGCCACGGCTGTGCCTCCGTCCACCGTGAGAAGTTCAAGCCGCTCGGCGGCCCGGACGGCGGCAACGGCGGCCGTGGCGGCGACGTGATCCTCACCGTCGACCAGTCCGTCACCACGCTCCTCGACTACCACCACTCGCCGCACCGCAAGGCCACCAACGGCAAGCCCGGCGAGGGCGGCAACCGCTCCGGCAAGGACGGCCAGGACCTGGTCCTGCCGGTGCCGGACGGCACCGTGGTGCTGGACAAGGCGGGCAACGTCCTCGCCGACCTGGTCGGCCACGGCACCTCCTTCGTCGCCGCGCAGGGCGGCCGGGGCGGCCTCGGCAACGCCGCGCTGGCCTCCGCCCGGCGCAAGGCGCCCGGCTTCGCGCTGCTCGGCGAGCCGGGTGACCTGCGCGACGTCGTCCTGGAGCTGAAGACCGTCGCCGACGTGGCCCTGGTCGGCTACCCGAGCGCCGGCAAGTCGTCGCTGATCTCGGTGCTGAGCGCCGCCAAGCCGAAGATCGCCGACTACCCCTTCACCACCCTCGTGCCCAACCTCGGGGTCGTCACCGCCGGTTCGACGGTCTACACGATCGCCGACGTGCCCGGGCTGATCCCCGGGGCGAGCCAGGGTAAGGGCCTCGGCCTGGAGTTCCTGCGGCACGTCGAGCGGTGCAGCGTGCTCGTGCACGTCCTGGACACGGCGACCCTGGAGTCCGACCGCGACCCGGTGTCCGACCTCGACATCATCGAGGAGGAGCTGCGCCAGTACGGCGGTCTGGACCGGCGTCCGCGGATCGTCGTGCTGAACAAGATCGACGTGCCGGACGGCAAGGACCTGGCCGAGATGGTCCGGCCCGACCTGGAGGCGCGCGGCTACCGCGTGTTCGAGGTGTCGGCCGTGGCGCACATGGGCCTGAAGGAGCTGTCGTTCGCGCTCGCCGAGCTCGTCGCGACGGCGCGGGCCGCGAAGCCGAAGGAAGAGGCGACGCGCATCGTCATCCGGCCCAAGGCCGTGGACGACACGGGCTTCACCGTCACGCAGGAGGAGGACGGCCTGTACCGGGTGCGCGGCGAGAAGCCCGAGCGCTGGGTGCGGCAGACGGACTTCAACAACGACGAGGCGGTCGGCTACCTCGCCGACCGGCTCAACCGGCTCGGTGTCGAGGAGGCGCTGCTCAAGGCGGGCGCCCGCGGCGGCGACGGCGTCGCCATCGGCCCCGAGGAGAACGCGGTCGTCTTCGACTGGGAGCCGTCCATGATGGCCGGTGCCGAGATGCTCGGCCGGCGTGGCGAGGACCACCGGCTGGAGGCGGCGCGGCCCGCCGCTCAGCGCCGCAGGGACCGGCAGGCCGAACGCGACGAGGCCCAGCAGGAGTTCGACGACTTCGAGCCGTTCTGACCGGCCCTCCCGCCGGCTGACCGCACCGGCTGCGCCCCGGGGACGTGCCCCCGCCGCAGCCGGTTGGGCTCGGCGGGGCGTGGTGCCTGCGGCGCGCTCCTCGGCGCGACCGCCACCGGAGCCCGTCCGGGCGCCGGCTTCACCCCCTGAACAGGCTTCGGACGCGCCTGTAGTCGAGCGTCCGTCAGACCCGCCCCGGCACAGGCTCGTTCCAGCGCCGGCGGCGGGTCTTCCTTTGCGTGCTCGGTCGTCCTGCACGTGGGCCCCGCGCAGCAGCGGGCCGATCGCCCGCGAGCGTGACGCTTCCCGCCCCCTCTCCGCACGTCCACCCACCTGCGCTGACGAATCGGTGACCGTGTTCTGGGTCGTTCCCCGCCGTATTCGGAATGGTGCGGAAATCCCCGTGCGGACCCCGTGCGAACCCAGAGCGAACCCCGAGCGGAATTGCCTCGCGAGGGGCCGACGGGCGCTTCGAATTCGGCACCGGCCGGTCATCGGTGCATCTCGACGATCTCTCGGCGGTGCGCCGTGCTTCGCGCCGCCCGGCCCCCGTGTGCTGTCCCCGCCGGATCGATCGACGCGTCAACACGCCTGCCGCGCAGGGGACTTCACCCGCGAGCTTGTCGATCTTGTGGAATAACTCACAGTGGGGCCTCCAAATGGCCCGCACGACCGTCTTACCGATCACCAGCAGCGCGAGGTGAATGACAGGTTGCGCGTACATAAGCGGTACAGGTCGCTCACCTTGCACTGTGTCAACCACCAGTGGGAACCTTTTGGGGTTCCCTGTCGTCTCAAGGTAGGTAACCTGTGCCTCAGCACATAGCCAAGCCCCGTACCACCGCGGTGATCCTGGCCGGGGGCACCGGTCAGCGGGTGGGACTGTCGATCCCCAAGCAGCTGCTGAAGATCGCCGGCAAGGCCGTCATCGAGCACACTCTCGCCACCTTCGAGAACGCCGATTCGATCGACGACGTCATCGTGCTGATGGCCCAGGGTTATGTGCCCGACGTCGAGAAGATCGTCGCGAAGGCCGGGTTCCGCAAGGTCTCGCGGGTCATCGAGGGCGGCTCCACCCGCAACGAGACCACCGAGCGCGCCATCGCCGCCCTCGGTGAGGGACTGGCCGAGGGCGAGGACCTCAACGTCCTCTTCCACGACGCCGTGCGCCCCCTGCTGTCGCAGCGCGTCATCGACGACTGCGTGGCCGCGCTGGAGCGCTACGAGGCCGTCGACGTGGCCATCCCGTCCGCGGACACCATCATCGTCACGCGCACGCACGGCCAGGACGGCGAGTTCATCACCGAGATCCCGGACCGGTCCCGCCTGCGCCGCGGCCAGACCCCGCAGGCCTTCAAGCTGTCCACGATCAAGCGGGCCTACGAGGTCGCCTCGGGCGACCCCAACTTCCAGGCCACCGACGACTGTTCCGTGGTGCTCAAGTACCTGCCGGACGTGCCGATCCACGTCGTCGCGGGCGACGAGTACAACATGAAGGTCACCCAGCCCGTCGACGTCTTCATCGCCGACAAGCTGTTCCAGCTCGCCTCCACCGCCGCGCCCGAGCAGGTCACCGAGGAGGCGTACCGCGAGCTGCTGACCGGCAGGACCGTGGTCGTCTTCGGCGGCTCCTACGGCATCGGCAAGGACATCGCCGAGCTGGCCGGGTCCTACGGCGCCGCGGTCTACGCCCTGGGCCGCTCCACCACCGGCACCCACGTGGAGAACCCGGAGGAGGTCGACGACGCCCTGTCCAAGGCGTACGCCGAGACCGGCCGGATCGACTACGTCGTCAACACCGCCGGTGTGCTGCGCATCGGCAAGCTCGCCGAGACCGACAACGCCACCATCGAGGAGGCGCTGAAGGTCAACTACCTGGCCCCCGTGCAGATCGCCCGCTCCTCGCACAAGTACCTGTCCGAGACCAAGGGCCAGCTGCTGCTCTACACCTCCAGCAGCTACACCCGCGGCCGCGCCGAGTACAGCCTGTACTCCTCGACCAAGGCCGCCATGGTGAACCTCACCCAGGCCCTGTCCGACGAGTGGGCCGGCGACGGCATCCGCGTCAACTGCATCAACCCCGAGCGCACCGCCACTCCCATGCGCACCAAGGCGTTCGGTCAGGAGCCGACGGGCTCGCTGCTGTCCTCCCAGGCCGTGGCACGCGCCTCGCTCGATGTGCTGCTCAGCGCACTCACCGGCCACGTCATCGACGTCCGCCAGCAGGACCCCACCGCCGGCGCGGCCCGGGCGTCCGGTTTCGAGCAGGCCCTGGCCTCGGTTCTGGACCGGCAGGACGGCGTGTAATATTGCCGGCCGCTAAACCCCCGCAAATCGGGCCTCTGTGCACTCTTGTCGTCCATTCGGACCACCGTCGTGTGCGCAGAGGCCTGCACCCGTACCCCTGGGCAGATTCACAGACCAGCCGCATCAGTGAGCAAGACCGGCACATCCCTCACAAGAGCAGGTTCCTCCGTGATATCCACAGCCATCCGCGTAGCCAGGGTGGGCAGCGCGGCCGAACTCGCCGCGGCGCTCCTCATGGTGGCGGGCTTCCCCGCCCTCATGCTGGCCGCGCTCGTGCCGAGCGTCCCCGCCTTCGCGGCAGCGGCCGCCGTGACGTACCTGGCGGACCACTATCTGCACCACAAGGGCAGCTACCTGATCAACCGCCTCGGCAAGGTCCGGGCCGGCCTGCCGATCCGCTTCCTGATCCGGGAACTGCTGCTCGTCCTGCTGCTGGCCCGGCTGTCCCTCGCGGACAACCTGATCTACTACGGGGCGATCGCCTGCTTCATCGCCTTCTACGGTCTCCAGGCCCCGCACGGCGCGCTGGTCCAGCTCATCCGCAACCGCCGCCGCATGCCGGTCGCCACCCGCAACGTCGACCTCGCCGCGCGCATCCGCATCCCCGACGCCCCGCCGCACGTGCTGCTGCACCGCTCCGCCGAGAAGATGCTGCACCTGGACCTGGCGGCGGTCGCCGGCATACTGGTCGCCGCCCAGGTGAAGTCGTCGCTGATCGGTTTCGTCGGCATCGGTTGCACGCTGGTCCTCGGAACCCTGTACGTCCTCGCGCTCGCGCCCTATGTGTGGGGCCGGCGGATCCCGCCGAACGCCGAGCGGGTGCTGGCCGCCGTCGACGACTGGCTGGGGGAGTACAAGCCGGAGACCGTCCTGTACTTCTCCGGGTCCAAGGACTCCGCGTACCAGGTCAACATGTGGCTGGACACCATGGAGAAACTGGACTCCAGACCGCTGATCATCCTGCGTGAGCGCGTCATCCTCGCCAACCTGGCGCCCACCACGGTCCCCGTCGTCTGCGTGCCCGGAGGGGTGCACCTGATGAACCTGGACCTGTCCACCGTGCGCGTCGCGCTCTACGCGGCCAACGTCGGCAAGAACATCCACCTGCTGCGCGTGCCCACCATGAAGCACGTCTTCATCGGCCACGGCGACAGCGACAAGCTCGCCAGCGTCAACCCGTACAGCAAGGTCTACGACGAGGTCTGGACGGCCGGCCGCGCGGGCCGCGACCGCTACGCCCTCGCCGACGTCGGTGTCCTCGACGAGGACATCGTCGAGGTCGGCCGCCCCCAGCTCGCCGCGATCCGGACCTGGCAGGGCGTGCCCGAGGGCCGCATGCCGACCGTGCTGTACGCCCCCACCTGGGAGGGCTGGGACGACAACCCGGGCAACACCTCGATCCTGCTGGCCGGCGAGAACATCGTGCGCGGGCTGGTCGCGGCCGACCCGCCCGTCCGCGTCCTGTACAAGCCGCACCCGTTCACCGGCACCGTCAGCCAGGAGGCCGACGCCGCGCACCGGCGGATCACCGCCCTGGTGGAGAAGGCCGCCGCCGAGCGTGCCCTCGATGCGCGGTTCGTCCCGGACACCGCCGCCCAGGCGGACGCCGAGGCCGAACTGCGGCGCATCGAAGCCCGGTTGGCCGAGCTGTCCGGTGTCGGCTCCGACCGGGTCGACGAGGCCGAGGCCAGCCGGGACGGGCTGCTCGACACCGCCCGGCACGAGGAGGTCGCGCGGCTGCGCGCCGAGTGGAACGACGCCTACTGGCGTTCCTTCCCGTCCTGGGAGCACCGCGTCATCACCGGCGCCGAACCGCCCCTGTACGACTGCTTCAACGTCTCCGACGCGATGGTCTCCGACATCTCCAGCGTGGTGTCCGACTTCATCGCCAGCGGCAAGCCCTACGCGGTCACCGACTCCGCCGGGGTGGGGGCCGAGGAGTTCAAGCGGAACAACACGGCGGTGCGTGCCGCGGTGATCCTCACCAACAGCGCCGCCGGGCTGGACGAGTTGCTGGGTGCCGTCCGCGACCCGGCCGCCGACCCGCTGGCCGAGGACCGCAGGAAGCTCAAGCAGTACCTGCTGGGCCCGGACGAGCCGAGCTCGCTCCAGCAGTTCAACACGGCCGTCGCGAACCTGGCGCTGAAGGCCGAGACGCGCAACGTCGGCCTGCGGTCGCGGGACGCGGCCGCCCTCGACCAGGCGGAGGCCGAGACGCAGGCCGAGGCCGAGCTCACCGACGCCGTGTCCGGGCAGCGTGTGCCCGCCGCCGGTGACCCCGGCGGAGCCGGCACGGCCTGACCGGCTGCCGCACCGAGGAGTCCGGCCTTCCGGGGAAGTCGCCCCGGAGGCCGGACTCCTGACGTTTCCGGCCCCGTGCCTGGCCTACCCGTACTTTCGCGACCCCGCTGGGGGCAGCGCGGACCACGTCTACCTCGCCGGTAGCCCGAGAGGCGCGGACGTTCCCGGGCTACCGGGAGGGCGGTGCCGGCCTGTTCGTGCGGCGGGCCGTGCGCAGGGCGCGCGGCGTGTGGCGGACCCGGGCCCAGGGCGGCGGCGTGAGCGGCGTGGACCATGCGACGGGGGCCGCCGGCATTCGCCGGCGGCCCCCGCGGTGGCTCTCCCGTCGCCCGTCAGCGCGGTGCGGTGGGCACGGCCGGCTCGGTGCGCTGGCCCGGCAGTTCCGCCGCCAGCCGCTCCGTCGTCAGCCGCTCCGCGACCCGGGCCCGGTGCTCGCGGGCCTCCTCGCACAGCGCCTGCACGGCCGCGTTGAAGCGCTCCTGCGACGAGGGCTCGGCGGGACCCAGCAGCCGCAGCTTCAACGCGGCGCGGGCCTCGGCCAGTTCGTCCCTCTCCGGGTTCCGGACCGCCTCCAGCAGCGCGGGCACGCCCGCCGCGTCCGGGGTCAGCACGGTCGCCGCGACCACCGTCGGGAACGCCGCACGGAAGGCGTCCTCGGGCAGTCCGCTGGTGTTGGCGACCGCGTACGGCTTCTCGCTCGCCAGGAAGTCGCTGATCACGCTCGACACATCGCTGATCAGCAGGTCGGCCACGTTGAAGCAGGAGTACAGCGTGGGCCGGGCGTCCGTGATGATCTGGTGCTCACCGGCCGGCAGCGAGGCCCAGTACGCCTCCTCCCACGCGGCCGTCGCCCGCCGCACCGCGGCGGCCCGGCCCGGCTCGGGTGCCGACTGCACGAGCATCCGCTCCGCCACGTCGGCCCCGGACCGGAACCTCGAGGTGGTGAGCCGCTCCAGCTCGGCCGTCAGCCGCGCCAGTTCACCGGCGGCCCGCGGCTGGGTCTGCTGCCGCTGCCGGTTCGCGGCGCGGATCAGCTCGCGGATGCGCAAGTCGGCAGCGCCCGCGCGCGGGTCCACCGAGCCCGTCAGCGGGTGCGGCTTGTACAGCAGCCGCACGCCCGGGTCCGCCAGCAGCGCCCGCACCAGGTTCTCCCCGGCCGCGACCACGGAGGTGTTGCCGGGGTTGCCGTCCCAGCCCTCCCAGGTCGGGGCGTACAGCACGGTCGTGTACGCGCCCTTCGGCGGGCCCGCGTGGGGCAGCACGCCGTCCAGCTGCGGGCGGCCGGTCTCGACCACGTCCTTGTCCTCGACGCCGACCTCGGCCAGGGCGTACCGCTCGCGCGCCGCGGGCCCGGCCACCCACACCTCGTCGTAGGCCTTCGCGTACGGGTTGCAGGAGGACAGCTTGTCGCTCTCGCCGTGGTTGACGAAGGTGTGCCGTATCGTCGGGATGCGCAGCACCTGGGAGGTCTTGCCCGAGTTCGACGGGTGGATGAGGACCTGGAGCGTGGAGTGCTCCAGCCGCATCAGCGTGGACACCTTCGGCAGGCACACGATCGGGATGTCCGTGGCCGCGATCTTCTGCACCATGAACCGCTCACGCAGCACGATGATCGGCTTGCCGTCGATCTGCGCGAGGGGCTCCAGCCACATGTTCGCCTGGTAGGCCGAGGAGACACCGCCGGAGAAGTACAGCCCGGCGGTCGGCCGGTACTCCGCCAGCCACTGGTCGAACCACGCCAGCACCTCCTCCTCGCCGGCCGGCCGGCGGCTCGGCAGCAGCCGGAGCAGCAGGGCGCACAGGCCCCCCAGCGCGAGGACCACCGAGAGGGCGATGCCCACCGCGGCGTACACCGGGTCGTCGCCCGGGGCGGCGGCCAGCAGGCCGACCGTCGCCGGCAGGCCGAACAGCAGCAGCCGCTGGCCGGGGCGGCGCAGCACCGCGGCCGGGGCCGGGGACAGCCGCAGGGCGGAGGCGTCTATGTTCCGGGTCACCACCGGCAGGGTGCGGGTGCGCCGCACCAGGACCGAGACGGCCTGCACCGCGAAGTGCAGCACGTAGAACAGCAGCAGCCCGGCCACGAGCGGGGCGTAGACCGTCTCCCGGTCCTGCTCGCCGAGCCGCAGCAGGCCCACGACGAGCAGCAGGTCCCGCAGGACGTGCCGTACGGTGATGTCCGCGTGGGACTTGGCGAACATCGACTGCACCCCGCGCTGCCACTTGTACAGCACTCCCTCCACGGCCAGGGAGAGGGCGGTCGAGGCGAGCAGCAGCGGCACGTTGGGCAGCAGAGCGGCGACCGCCTGAGCGGCGAAGGCTGCGGCCAGGGCGACGGCCGCCAGCCCCTTGGACAGGGCAGGCGGACGAGGGAGAGATAGGGGCACTGCGGTCACTCCAGATGCGTCGGTTCGGCGCACATCGGCCGTCCGGGTTAACGCGCGGCTGTCTCCCGACGACACGTGCGTGCCGTCTGAGTGTAGGGAGCCGTGCCCAGGGACCGTAGCGGAAGATTGCGCGGCTGTCGTCATCGGGGTATGGAGATCGTGGTCACGTCAGGCGAGACGCACCGTCCGCAGCGTGGACCGGCGAGGCGCCACGCCCTGCCGTCCCGTAGATTCCCTGCTGGTAAACCGGAGGACTTTCCTGGTGGGACGGCGGAGAATCCCCGGTGAGGGACCGAGGCGGCGCGAGGGGACGGACCGGGACGTGACAGGGGCAAGGCAGGCCGTGGGCGAGGCCCGAAGGATCGTCGTCAAGGTCGGGTCCTCCTCGCTGACCACCGCCTCGGGCGGCCTGGACGCGGACCGGGTGGACGCGCTGGTCGACGTGCTCGCCAAGGTCCGCAGCGGTGGGGAGCGCGAGATCGTCCTGGTCTCCTCCGGCGCCATCGCCGCCGGTCTCGCCCCGCTCGGCCTGCGCCGCCGCCTCAAGGACCTGGCCCGCCAGCAGGCAGCCGCCAGCGTCGGCCAGGGCCTGCTGGTCGCCCGCTACACCGCCTCCTTCGCCCGCTACGGCGTGCGCGTCGGCCAGGTGCTGCTGACCAGCGACGACATGAGCCGCCGCGCCCACCACCGCAACGCCTCGCGCACCCTGGACAAGCTGCTGGCGATGGGCGCCTTCCCGATCGTCAACGAGAACGACACCGTCGCCACGGACGAGATCCGCTTCGGCGACAACGACCGTCTGGCCGCCCTCGTGGCCCACCTCGTCCACGCCGACCTGCTGGTCCTGCTGTCCGACGTGGACGGCGTCTACGACGGCGACCCGGCCAGGCCCGGCACCTCCCGGATCGCCGAGGTCCGCGACCCCGCCGACCTCGCCCACGTCGAGATCGGCAGCGCGGGCCGGGCCGGTGTCGGCACCGGCGGCATGGTCACCAAGGTCGAGGCCGCCCGCATCGCGGCCGCCGCCGGTGTGCCCGTCGTCCTGACCAGCGCCGTCCACGCCGCCGACGCACTGGCCGGGCAGGACACCGGTACCTACTTCCACCCCACCGGCAGGCGCTCCGCCGACCGGCTGCTGTGGCTCCAGCACGCCTCCACCCCGCAGGGCGCGCTCACCCTGGACGACGGCGCCGTGCAGGCCGTCGTGGACCGCCGCAAGTCGCTGCTGCCCGCCGGCATCGCCGCCGTCGAGGGCGACTTCAGCGCCGGCGACCCGGTCGAACTGCGCGACGGCGCGGGGCACGCCGTGGCCCGGGGGCTGGTCAACTTCGACGCCAAGGAGATCCCGCGGCTCATCGGCCGTTCCACCCGGGAGCTGGCCCGGGACCTCGGCCCCGCGTACGAACGCGAGGTCGTACACAGGGACGACCTGGTGGTCCTGCATCCGTAATGTTCCGAAACGTCCGCCCCCGGTGGTGGACGTTCCGCAAAACCGCCCCACGAACCCTTGCGGCCTGCTCAACTTTGTCTCGGGGAACTGTCCCGCAGCATCGCCATGGAGCGAAGGAGGCCGTCGTGAGACGAGTGCGCCCGGGGGCCACCGTGTCCCGTGGTGGTGCCGGCTCCCGCACGGCCGGTGAGGAGCGCGCCCTGACCAGCGTGGCGGCCGGAGACCGGTTCGACGGGGAGCAGCCCGCGGAGACCGCGCGCCTGTGGCACGTCACCCTCAGCGTCTCCGGCCGGCAGGCCCCGCTGCCCGAGGTCCGGCGCGCTTTGGAGCAGCTCGCCCACGACCACCCCTTCCTCCTCACCAGCCGCTACGCCGTCGACCACGCGGAGATCCGCTACTGGGAGGAGGCCCGCGACCTGCACGACGCGGCAGCGGTGGCCCTGCGCCTGTGGGGCGAGCACCGGCAGACCGCCGGGCTGCCGCCCTGGGAGATCGTCGGCCTGGAGGTCATCGACCGGGCCACCTACCACCAGCGCGTCGCCGAGGGCTACGGCCCGCCGCCCGCCTCGCCCGT
Source organism: Streptomyces sp. NPDC053665 (assembly GCF_055585285.1). Taxonomy (NCBI): domain Bacteria; kingdom Bacillati; phylum Actinomycetota; class Actinomycetes; order Kitasatosporales; family Streptomycetaceae; genus Streptomyces; species Streptomyces sp. NPDC053665. The sequence goes on along the minus strand of NZ_JBVJKK010000002.1, from coordinate 710,641 downwards.
GGGCATCCACCCGTTCTGACGGCCGTCCGCGGAGCGTCTCGGGCTGTGGAACGCGCCGTGAACCGGCGCGTCCGGCGCACTACCCTTCCCTCATGACCACGCTCTCTCCGTACGACTCCATGTCCCCGGTCACCGAGGCCGCCTACCGCGCCAAGGCCGCCGCCGCGTCCCTCGCGCCGCTGCCGCGGGCCGACAAGGACGACGCGCTGCTCGCCATCGCGGACGCGCTGGAGGTCCGCACGAGCGAGATCGTCGAGGCCAACGCCGAGGACGTCGCCCGGGCCCGGGAGGCCGGCCTCGCCGACGGCATGATCGACCGGCTCACCCTCACCCCCGAGCGGGTCCGCTCCATCGCCTCCGACGTGCGCGACGTCGCCGCCCTGCCCGACCCGGTCGGCGAGGTCGTCCGCGGCTCCACGCTGCCCAACGGCATCGACCTGCGCCAGGTCCGCGTCCCCCTCGGCGTCGTCGGCATCATCTACGAGGGCCGGCCCAACGTCACCGTCGACGCCGCCGCCCTGTGCCTGAAGTCCGGCAACGCCGTCCTGCTGCGCGGCTCCTCCTCGGCGTACCGGTCGAACACCGCCCTCGTGCGGGTCCTGCGCGACGCCGTGGGCGGAGCCGGGCTGCCCGCGGACGCCGTGCAGCTCGTGCCCGGCGAGAGCCGCGACAGCGTGCGCGAGCTGATGCGCGCCCGCGGCCTGGTCGACGTGCTGATCCCGCGCGGCGGCGCCTCCCTGATCAACACGGTCGTGCAGGAGTCCGTCGTCCCGGTCATCGAGACCGGGACGGGCAACTGCCACGTCTACGTCGACGCCCGGGCCGACCTGGACATGGCCGTGGAGATCCTGGTCAACTCCAAGGCCCAGCGGGTCGGCGTCTGCAACGCCGCCGAGACCCTGCTGGTCCACCAGGACATCGCCGCCGCCTTCCTGCCCCGCGCGCTGGACGCCCTGGCGGAGGCCGGGGTCACCGTGCACGCCGACGAGCGCGTACGGGCCCACGCCCAGGGCACCAAGGCCACCGTCGTCGAGGCGACGGCCGAGGACTGGGAGACGGAGTACCTGTCGTACGACATCGCCGCCGCCGTCGTGGACTCCCTGGACAAGGCCGTGGAGCACATCCGGCTGTGGAGCTCCGGCCACACCGAGGCCATCGTGACGACCTCCCAGCAGGCCGCCCGCCGCTTCACCCAGCTGGTCGACTCCACCACCGTCGCGGTGAACGCCTCCACCCGCTTCACCGACGGCAGCCAGTTCGGCTTCGGCGCCGAGATCGGCATCTCCACGCAGAAGCTGCACGCCCGCGGCCCGATGAGCCTGCCGGAGCTGACCAGCACGAAGTACATCGTGACCGGCGACGGCCACGTGCGGCGCTGACCCGAACGGCGTAACGGGGTATGCGGGTCCCCGCATACCCGCCCGGGGCGGCTCCGGGCGGTCCACCCGCGTGGCCTGGGCGCCGACCGGCCGGACGCGCGCCCCCCGGAGCCCCACGCGATCCGCCCCGCAGGGGGACGAAATATGCATACCGTCTGCCCAGAACGACCCCCCAGGTCTACTCTGGATCCGTGCCGGAGGACGTGGGGGGCACGCCGTTTCCGGACGGCAGGGAGCCCGACGACGACCACGACCGCGGGGTGTCGGACGAAGAGTTCGCCTCCGTGGTCTTCGACGAGGCCTTCGTACGCGCGGCCGTGGTGCACGAGCCGACCGCCGTCGAGCGTCTCCTGGCCGCTGCCCAGGCCAGAGCCGAGGCCTCCGAGGCGGAGGCCCGCCGTGCCCACGCCAGAGGCGAGCGCTACGACGACGGGTTCGGCCCGGACACCCACCGCGCCTACGGTCGTGATCCCGACCTCGGCGAGTTCGACGACCCGGACGTCCTCGAGGATCGCCGCCACCCCGGGCCCTACTCCCGGCAGGTCCGCTGGCACCGGCCCGTCGCCTGGGTCCTCGCCCTCGTGATGGGCGTCGGCATGGTCGCCCTGGCCTTCACGGCGGTCTACCGCGGAGCCTCCGCCGACCACGACGAACCCCTGCCTCCGTCCACTTCGACCGGACCGGAGCAGGGCAGCGGGGCCGCCCCCTCCGCATCCGCCGACCACTCCCGGCCGGCCATGTCGGTGATCCCGCGCACCCCCTGACCGGAACCCGCCCGCCTTGGTGAGAACCTGTCAGAACTTGTGGAGCAACCCGGCGTTTACCCGGGCGCCCGGGAACCTACAGTGAAGATATGGGCGGGCCTGGCAACCCACCTGAGGGGACTCCCGAGGGCGTTCCCGGGGGTGGCGAGGACGAGTACCGATCCGTCGTCTTCGACGAATCGTTCGTCCGCGCTGCCCGGCTCCAGGAGTTCTCCGCCCAGGAGCGCATCGCCGATCACTCGCCCGCCGTACGCCGCCGCCCGCCCGTGCGCCGGGGCCTGTCCCGGCAGGCATTGGTACTGGTCGTGCTCATCGCCGTCGCCTTCGGCACCGCCCTCTACATGGGCGTCCGCCACCCCTACCAGACCCCGGCCGCCCGTCAGCCCGGAGAGCCGCTGCGGATGACCGTGATCCCGCTCGCCCCCGAGGGCAAGGTGCCCGGCACGTCCGACCCGGCGTCCCTGTACGCGCACAGCCCCGCCGCGCAGTTCAAGTCCGGCGCGGAGGGCGTACCGCTGCCCGCCTCGCGGCGCACCGCGCACTTCTCCGACAGCCAGGTCGTCGCCGCCCTGACCACGGCCAAGGACTACATCGTCCGCTCCGCCCTCGACCCGGAGGTGCTCACCGGGCGCGAGGTGCGCTCCGTGCGGGTCCTGCTCGACCCCGACCAGCTGGGGCAGTTCGACCAGAGCTTCGCCCGCCCGACCGCCGACGGACGCCACGCCCCCACCGGCTGGCTGGTCCGCTTCGACCCCACCCGCGCCGAACTGGCCGAGCGGGAGGTCCGGGTGCAGGGCACCCTCCAGGCCGCGGAGACCGACTCCTCCACGCTGGAGGTCACCACCGACCACACCTTCGTCTACGCCCTGCGCCCGGCGGGGGCCGCGGCCGAGGACGACGTGTCCCTGTTCACCCTGCGGCGCGAGCTGCAGTTCCGCTTCGACCGCGACGACCTGCGCCTGCACCAGGCCCGGCTCGTCGTCTCCTACGTCCAGGCCGGCCCGCTGTCCTGCGCCGAGGACTCGACGAACTACCTCCGCCCCCTGCTGGCCGGCCAGACGGCCAGGGAGGGCGGGCCCGCGGGCACCGACCCCTACGCGACCGGCAGCGCGACCGCCCTGTGCGGCTCCCTGGCGACGAGCGCGCAGCCGAAGGTCTGATCCGGCCGCGCCGGGCCCACCGCCGTCCGGCCGGTCCGCTACCCGCCCTCGCCCGGCGGGCGCTCGTCACCGGGCGTGCCCGGGGAGCCGGGCGCGTCCGGGTCGCGGGGCGGCCGCTGGGCCGAACCGGTGAAACCGCCGAAGCCGCGGCGGACCCGGTCGCCCAGGTCGCCGGCGCCGCCCGCGAGGTCCGTGACCAGCTTCATCAGCGGGTCCTTGGAGTTCTTCACGCTGCTGCCGTAGTGGTTCGCCGACTCGCGCCAGGAGTCGCGGACCGAGGTGTCCCCGTCGTCCTCGCGGCGGGCGTAGTGGCCGTCCATGAGCCGCTGGAAGTCCCGCGAGGCCGCCCACTTCTTCAGCTCGGCCGCCCGCACGGTGGTGAAGGGGTGGGAGCGGGGCAGCACGTTCAGGATCTTCAGCACGGAGTCGCGCAGGTCGCCGCCGGCCTCGTACTCCTCGGCCTGGGCGAGGAAGGCGTCCACGTTCATCTCGTGCAGGTGGTTGCCGCCGGCGATCTTCATCAGCCCGCGCATCGACGCCTGGAGGTCCTGTCCCACCAGCAGCCCCGCCCGGTCCGCCGACAGCTCCGACTTGCGGAACCACTCGCGCAGCCCGGTCACGATCGCCATGATCGCGAGATTGCCCAGCGGGATCCAGGCGACCCGGACGGCCAGGCTGGTCAGGAACAGCAGGATCGTCCGGTAGACCGAGTGGCCGGACAGCGCGTGCCCGACCTCGTGGCCGACGACGGCCCGCATCTCCTCCTCGTCCAGCAGCTCGACCAGGCCCGTCGTGACGACGATGATCGGCTCGTCCAGGCCGATGCACATCGCGTTGGGCTGCGGGTCCTGCGTCACGTACATCGGCGGGACCTTCTCCAGGTCCAGGATGTAGCAGGCGTCCCTCAGCATCACGTTCAGATGCGAGAACTGCTGGTCGGAGACGCGCACCGAGTCGGACAGGAACAGCAGCCGCAGGCTGCGCTCGGGCAGCAGGCCGCTGAGGGCCTTGAACACCGTGTCGAAGCCGCTGAGCTTGCGCAGCGCCACCAGGGCGGAGCGGTCGGCGGGGTGCTCGTAGGCGCGTGAGGAGATCCCGGGGAAGCGCCTGCGCTGCCTGCCGGGCACGCGCTCGTGCCCGTGGTGCTCGTGGCCGTCGGACATGTCTTCCCCCATGCGTCTGTATGGCCTTTGCGGCCCCTTGTGCGGCCCTTTGCCCTCCCTGGGCGGAGCCCAGCCTAGGCGGAGTTACCGTGGTCGGGCAGTACAGCGAAGGGAACCACCGCCATGGAGCACCACCTCGCGGCCGCCTGGCTCGCGCAGGCCGCGAACACCACCGACGGACGAGGGGGACCGGGGATCCTCCGCGTCGTGCTCCTGGTGATGCTCGTGGGCTCCGCGCTGACCGCGTGGTTCCTGCTGCGCGGCTACAGACACAAGGACGACTGAGGAATCGGGAAGGTTCCCCGCCGGACGCGGGGGCGCCACCGGCGGAGGTGTGGCGGGGCGCTCCCGGCACCGACAGGCGGAGTCGGGGTGATCGCGGCGGGGGCTCCCGCTTACGATGAGCCGACGTCTTTATCCCGCCCACACGCGATAGGTCCTGCCGAAGATGAGCTTCCACAGCACCGCTGCCCAGTTGGTCACCCTCGCCGCCGAGGGCGAGGAGCACGGCGGAAACCACGAGAGCCTCAGCCCCTACCTCACCGGTGGCGGCGCCCTGTTCATCCTGCTGCTCCTGCTGTGGATCACCACCCGCTTCAACCGCGACCGCTGAGCCCGGCCGGGCGCCCCCCGCGGGGCGCCCCGGGGACCACGGGGGCGGCCGGAGCCCTCGGGCGGGGCCGGTAGGGTCTGCTCGCATGGGAGAGCAGGACATGCCTACCGGTCCGGCGAACGAGACGCCGCACGACCCGGCAGCGGACACGGCGAGCGGCACCGAGCGGCACCCGGACGAGCCGCGCCGTGCCGCCGGGACGGCGCGCCGGACCGCCGGCCCCGGCACGAGCCCGTCGCGGCCCGGCAAGCGCAGGCTCGGTGTCATGGGCGGCACCTTCGACCCGATCCACCACGGGCACCTGGTGGCTGCCAGCGAGGTCGCCGCGGCGTTCCACCTCGACGAGGTGGTCTTCGTGCCCACCGGGCAGCCCTGGCAGAAGAGCCACCGCAGCGTCTCGCCGGCCGAGGACCGCTACCTGATGACGGTCATCGCGACCGCCGAGAACCCGCAGTTCTCCGTCAGCCGCATCGACATCGACCGCGGCGGCCCCACCTACACCGTGGACACCCTGCGGGATTTGCGCGCCCTCAACCCGGACACGGACCTGTTCTTCATCACGGGCGCCGACGCGCTCGCCCAGATCCTCACCTGGCGGGACTCGGCGGAGCTGTTCTCCCTGTCGCACTTCATCGGGGTGACCCGCCCGGGCCACCAGCTGGACGACCCCGGACTCCCCGAGGGCGGCGTCTCGCTCGTGGAGGTGCCCGCGCTGGCCATCTCCTCCACCGACTGCCGGGCGAGAGTCGCCAAGGGCGACCCCATCTGGTACCTGGTGCCCGACGGAGTCGTGCGCTATATCGACAAGCGCGAGCTGTACCGCGGCGAGTGAGCCGAGAGGGGCACCGGTGAACGACCGATACGACGCGGGGGCCGCCGACCACGGCGCCGGCCAGTACGAGCTCGTCGGCTACGACGAGTACGGCCGGCCCGTCTACCGGCACGTCCAGACCCAGCAGCACACCTACGACCCGTACGCCCAGCAGCACCAGCAGCAGCACCAGCAGGGCTACGGCTACGACCCCTACGGCACCGGCGGGCAGCAGCCCCCGGCCGCGTACGACCAGGGCGCGGCCCCCACGTACCCGCAGGACCACGGCTACGACCCGTACGGCTCCACCGGGCACCACGGCGGGTACCAGGACCCCTACGGCGGGCAGTCCCAGGCGGCCGGGCACACCGCGCAGCAGACCTCGCAGCAGCCCTTCCCGCAGACCGCCCACATCCCGCAGCAGACGGGCCCGGCCGGACGCGAGGAGCCCGACGAGCCGCAACGGGAGTACCACACCGAGCAGTTCGCCTTCGTCGAGGAACCGGACGACAACTCCGAAGACGTCATCGACTGGCTGAAGTTCACCGAGAACCGCACCGAGCGCCGCGAGGAGGCCCGGCGCCGCGCCCGCAGCCGGATCGTCGCCCTGACCGTCGTCCTCGCGCTGGTCGCGGCCGGCGGCGTCGGCTGGCTCTGGTACGCGGGCAAGCTGCCCGGCCTGTCCTCCGGCGACTCCGGCACCGGCACCACCACGGCGGCCGGCGCCCAGAAGCGCGACGTGATCGTCGTCCACCTGCACGACACCAAGGGCGGCGGCACCTCCACGGCCCTCCTCGTCGACAACACCACCGCCCACCGGGGCACCACCGTCCTGCTGCCCAACTCGCTCGCCCTGACCGGCGACGACGGCACCACGACGACCCTGGCCAAGTCGGTGGACGACGACGGCTCCGACGGCACCCGCGAGGCACTGGACACGGTGCTCGGCACCGACATCGAGGGCACCTGGCGCCTGGACACCCCGTACCTGCAGAACCTCGTCGACCTCGTCGGCAACATCGAGGCCGACACCGACACCGACGTGCCGGACCCGGCCGCGAAGAAGAAGGGCGAGGCCCCCCTGGTCCACCGGGGAGCGGACCAGACCCTCAGCGGCAAGGCGGCCGTCGCCTACGCCACCTACCGCGCACCCGGCGAGGCGCAGACCGCGCAGCTCGAGCGGTTCGGTCAGGTCATGCAGGGGGTGCTGCGCAAGCTGTCCTCCGACCCGGGGGCCGCGACCACCACCATCCAGACCCTGGCGCAGATCCTCGACCCGTCCCTGACCGACAAGGACCTCGGCACCTTCCTCGCCGGGCTCTCCGACCTCGCCAAGGGCGGCGACCACCGGACCGACCTGCTGCCCGTCCAGGGCGACGGCACGCTCGCCGCCCAGGCCGGCGCGAAGATCGTCCGGGAGGTCCTCGGCGGCACGGCCAAGAGCCCGGACAAGGACGCCGCCACGACCGTCTCCGTGCGGAACGCCACCGGAGTGAAGGACAACACGGAGAAGGCCCGCGTCGTCCTGCTCAACGGCGGCTTCACCTTCCTGGAGGGCGGTACGGCGACCGCCCGCGCCACGTCGAAGGTCGTGTACGCCGACGCCGCCGGCAAGGAGCACGCCGCCGAGGTCGCCAAGACCCTGGGCCTGCCCGCGAGCTCCGTCGCCAAGGGGGAGACCCCCGCGAGCGCGGACGTCGCCGTGCTCCTCGGCCAGGACTACCGGCCGTCGTCCGGCTGACGCGGCCCCGTGGCGAGAGCGGGCCGTGACGGCGGGCCCTCCGCGCGATCCGTCGTGATCGCGTGGGGGGCCCGCTGCCGTCCGTGAGACCCTTGAGGACAAGTGTCCACCGACGGAAAGCCTTGCAGTGACCGTGACCGACCGCTCCCAGGAGCTCATCAACACCGCCGCCCAGGCGGCCGCAGACAAGCTGGCCCACGACATCGTCGCCTACGACGTGAGTGACGTGCTGTCCATCACGGACGCCTTCCTGCTGGCCTCCGCGCCCAACGACCGCCAGGTCAAGGCCATCGTCGACGAGGTCGAGGAGCGGCTGTCCAAGGAACTCGGCGCCAAGCCGGTGCGCCGCGAGGGCGACCGGGAGGCCCGCTGGGTCCTGCTCGACTACGTCGACATCGTCGTGCACGTCCAGCACAGCGAGGAGCGCGTCTTCTACGCCCTGGAGCGGCTGTGGAAGGACTGCCCCGAGCTGGAGCTGCCCGAGGACGCCCGGGCCACCCGCGGCAAGGCCGAGGAGCACGCCAAGCTGCAGGCGGCCGAGGAGGCGGCGGAGCTGGACGGTGACTGGCGGTGAGCACCCTCGGTGAGGCCGGCAGGCCGGGCCGCGGCCGCCGCATCATCCTGTGGCGGCACGGCCAGACGTCCTGGAACGTGGAGCGCCGCTTCCAGGGCAGCACGGACGTCGAGCTCACCGAGACCGGTGTCGCCCAGGCCCGCCGCGCGGCCCGTCTGCTGGCCTCGCTGAAGCCGGACGCGATCGTCGCGTCCGACCTCAGGCGCGCGGCGGCGACGGCCGCCGAGCTCGCCGTGCTCACCGGCCTCGACGTCGCCCACGACGAGGGGCTGCGCGAGACCTACGCGGGCGTCTGGCAGGGCCTGACGCACGAGGAGATCATCAGCCGGTACGGCGAGGAGTACGCCGCGTGGAAGCGCGGCGAACCCGTGCGCCGCGGCGGCGGGGAACTGGAGACCGAGGTGGCCGACCGGGCCGCCCCCGTGGTGCTCCGGCACGTCGACAAGCTCCCCGAGGACGGCACGCTCGTCGTGGTCAGCCACGGCGGCACCATCCGCACCACCATCGGCCGTCTGCTGGGTCTGGACGCGCACAACTGGGAGAGCCTGGGCGGCCTGTCCAACTGCTGCTGGTCCGTGCTCGGCGAAGGCGCCCGCGGCTGGCGGCTGCTGGAGCACAACGCCGGCACCCTGCCGGAGCCGGTGCTCGGAGACGACGACTGACCCCGGATTTCACTTTCCGGCAGGTCGCAGGCTAAAGTTCTTCTTGTTCGCCCCGCCAGCGGGGAGAGAACACCAGGGGCTATAGCTCAGTTGGTAGAGCGCCTGCATGGCATGCAGGAGGTCAGGAGTTCAATTCTCCTTAGCTCCACATCAAGATCCCGTTCCCGTCAGGGGGCGGGATTTTTCATGCGCGCGGTTGAGTCGTCCGGGCCGTTCCGGCCGTATAGCTCTACAGCCCCGCCGGGGTGCCGTGTCCGGACTGGTACTGAGGCGTCGCTGACCGTATTGGTCCGGCCGTGGCAGAATCAAACGGCCGGAAGGGGGCGCGACCCGACGGGAGGGAGTAGCGATGCCTGCGAGCATCCTCGAGGAGGCCGACCACCTCCTCGGCTCAGCGGTGCCACCGGTGATGTCCACCCGCCTCAGCTGCCCTTCCTGCGGATCCGCGCATGTGGCCCAGATGCTCGGCGACAACGGCGGTGTCTCCTACGTGTGCACGGCCTGCGGCCACAGCTGGAGCTGATCGATGGGTGCACACAGGCGGAAGTGCGACTGGTGCGGCAGCGGGACGCCGATCGTCCGCGACATGGAACCGATCAATCCCGACTACCAGTACTGGTGCGAGGAATGCGCGCGGGCGCTGATCATAAAGGGCGACCCGATCGAGACGTACCGCGAACTGGAGGGTGAGCCGATCTACGGCCGGCTCCTGGAGGAGCACTGCACCCTCAAGCGGTTCTACTCGTTCGTGACGGCCTGAGGGGCGACAGGGCCACAGGTCGGCAAATCGGTCATATCGGGCGCGACGAAACCGATTTGGTGTTGGGCCCGCAGGACCAGTAATGTTGGCGTCGCCGCCGGGGAAACCCGGAGGGCAACACCGCAAGGGGCTATAGCTCAGTTGGTAGAGCGCCTGCATGGCATGCAGGAGGTCAGGAGTTCAATTCTCCTTAGCTCCACAGCAGATGAGAAGGCGGGCCATCCGAATGGATGGCCCGCCTTCTTGTCGTACGTCGTCCTTGTCGTGTCGTCCGTGCGGCTGCGGGCGGGGACCCCCGGAGGGGAACCGCCCGCAGCCCTTGCTCAGCGGCCCAGGGCGCGGCGGCCGCGGCCCTGGGAGAGGACCGGCAGGTTGCGGGAGGGTGCCTGGCCGCGCGTGTCCTCCTCGATGCGCAGGGCCAGCGCCGGGCAGCGGCGCACCGCGCGTAGAGCCTTGGCCTCGGCGTACCGCGGCACCTGCGCCTGGGCCACCGTCGGGAAGCCGTCGGCGCCCAGCTGGAACACCTCGGGCAGGATGTCCGCGCACAGGCCGTGGCCCCGGCACAGCGTCCAGTCCACGAAGATCTTCTGGCGGCTGGGGCCGTTCTCCTCCGTCTCGCCGCCCGGGATGCCCGTCGGGGCCCTGCCCCCCTCGAAGAGCGGCAGGACGCCCTCCACGCGCCGTCCGCAGCCGTTGCCGAGGACATGGGCGGCCAGGTCGTCCGTGAACGCCTTGATGGTCGACTCCAGGAACATCGCGGAGCCGTCGGGGTGCGAGCAGGCCCCGCGCCGCTTCACGTTCTTGGCGACCTGCTTGAGGGCCTCCAGGGCGGCCGGTCCGCCGCCGTTGAGGATGTCCTCCAGGCCGCGCGCCGCGGCCGGCAGGCCGAGGTAGCAGGGGCCGCACTGGCCCGCGCTCTCCTCGGCCAGCCACTGGGCGACCCGCAGCGACTCGCCCAGTGGGCAGGTGTCCTGACTGATCGGCAGGATGGCCCCGGCGCCGAGGGAACCGCCCACCGCGTCCAGGGAGTTGCGGGAGACGATCGCCTCGTTGACCGTCGCCGCGTCGATCCACTTGCCGTGGTAGCCGCCGGTCAGCACGCCCTGCGGGACCGGCGGCGCGCCGGCCAGCTGCAGGACGTAGCGCAGCGGTACGCCCGTGGGGACCTCGATCACCATGGGCCGCGCGACCGCCCCGGAGACGGTCAGCATGACGGTGCCCGGCTCGTCGTACAGGCCGGTGTTGCCGTAGCGCTCCGGGCCGATGCGGGCGGCGATGGCCAGCTGGGCGAAGGTCTCGGCGTTGGACAGCAGGGTCGGCGCGCCGCCGACGCCGTTCTGCGAGGCGCTGACCTTGCGGCCGGGCGGGACGGCGGGCCCGCCGTCGATCGAGCGGATCAGCGACGCGGCGGCGCCGGTGACCATGCGGACCGGGTTGCGCTGCACGCGGGCGCGCAGGGCCGACCTGCGGCCGTTGCTGAGACCGCGCTCGGCCAGTGCGGCCTCCATGGAGCGCTGCGTCGACTCACGGGTGACCCCCACCACGAGCGTGCGGGCACCCAGGGCCTCGGCGCACAGCAGCGCGCCGTCCAGGATGAGGTGCGGGGCACGGTTGATCAGCACCGTGTCCTTGCGGCAGGCCGGTTCGTCCTCGCTGCCGTTGACGACGACGACCGGCCGGACGCCGCGCTTGATCGCCGCCTCGGCGACCGAGCGCAGCTTCTTGTGGAAGGGGAAGCCCGCGCCGCCGCGGCCCTTCAGGTTGATGCGTTCGGCGAGTTGCGCGAGCTGCTCACCGCCCATCGGCTCGAGCGGCCCGTGCACCTTCAGATGCATGGGCAGATCGAGCCGATCGACAAGGTCGAAGCCCGACGTGAGCTGGGGAAGGCCGACGACGCGGACTTCGGGAACGTCGGGCAGGGCCTCGTTCACTTAAAGCCTCCGGAAGGCGTGTTCCAAGGTTCGCCCGATCCCGGTGCGTCGAAGTCGTAGGACGCACCGGGCAGTGTTTCAGTGGCGGGACCGCTGTTGTACGTGTCGTCCGGGTAGTACGTGTCGCGCGGGGCGTTCGACTCACCCGTGTCGTACACATCACTCGATCCGTAGCCGCCTGTGCCGGGATTGCCGTAGGCCGGGATGCTTTGTCCGGTGTCCTGCAGGGGGTCGTAGGGCGGGATGTTGAAGCCCGTGTCCTGGAGCGGGTCGTAGGCCGACGGCGGGGCCTCGCCGACCGGGGGCGGGGACGGTATCGGCCAGTTGCCCGAGGTGCTGGAGGGGCCGTCCACGGTGGGGACGACCTGGGTGGGCTGCAGGTCCAGCGGCAGTTCCATGCTGGTGGTCGGCCCCGGGGCGAAGGCCTGGCGGCCCAGGGGAGGGGCCGAGACCGCGCGGTAGGCCGCGGCGAAACCGCCCGTGGACTCCTGCGGCGAGGGGCGTTCGGCCTGCTCGAAGCGCGGCGCGGACGCCTCCCGCCCGGCGCCGGCCTTGCGGCTCTCGTAGCCGGGCAGCGCGGAGCCGCCGGCCGCCCGGGCCCGGCTCTCCTCCAGGCTCCTGCGGCCCTGGCCCTCGCCCGGGCCGATCAGGGCGGCGAACCGGTCGGCGACCTTGCGCTTCACCGGGCGCGGGGCGGCCCGCAGCGCGAGGGCGGCGGTCACACCGGCCAGGGACAGGCCGTACAGGACGACGAAGATCGGCTTGGCCGCGCGACCCGCGTAGAGGCCGTGCACGAGGGCGGCGCACCAGGCCGGGTAGGCCAGCATGTGCATGGCGCGCCAGCGGGCCGCGACGGGCGCGGGGGAGGCGAAGCGGTTGCGCAGTGCGCCGGTGATCCCCACGAAGATCATGAGCAGTCCCGCCAGGGTGCCCAGACCGATCAGGAACGCCCGGCCGGTGACCAGCTCTTCGTCGGTGAGGAGCAGCCCGAAGGGGATCACGGCGGCGATCCACGAGGTGTGGGCCAGGGCCAGCTTCACCCCGATGTGCACCAGCAGGAAGACGATCGAGGCGACGGCCGTGGTCCGGTGCACGGCCTGCGCCAGGATGCGCCTGCGCGCGTCGAGCAGGATCCGGTCCTGGGCGACCAGGCCCCAGATCACCGAGCACGACAGGCACACGAGGGACAGCACGCCGGCGCCGAAGTTCAGGAACTCGGCGAACGAGTCGTCTGCCGTGGAGTCGTAGGGGTTCACGACCGGCCTCCCCACGTCCCGGCGACCGGGTGTGGCGAGTTGATACTGCGAAGAGGGTTCATGGGGGCAACTCCGAGCGGTTCGGGAAAGCAGCGGTCCCGCTGCCGCACTCTAAGCGGAGCCATACCGATCGGTAGCAGGTTTGAGTTATTGCGTTGTTATCAAAGGACAATGTGGTCGTTGTGATGCCCCTTAGCGGCCGTTACGCGAAGTAACTATTGACCAAGGTTCAGCTTTTGGTCTGCCGAGGCCCCTCGACAAGCGCGTCGCGGTGCGCTGAGGGCCTGCGGTACCCTGACGCCATGCGTGCCGTACGCCTTCTGCTTAGCGGGCCGCGCTGATCAGTCCCGGCCACCGGACGACACGAGTGGCCGGAATCGGCGCGGCGTCCCCTCCTGTGCGAGGGGATTTTTCGTTTCTCGAACCAGACAGCCGCAGGCAGAGACGATCGATGGAGCTTTGAGGATCATGAGCGAGACGAACCCCGCCGCCGCCTCCGAGGTGGCGGCGCCGCACCGCTACACGGCTGCCATGGCTGCCGACATCGAGGCGCGCTGGCAGGACTTCTGGGACGCCGACGGCACCTACGCGGCGCCCAACCCCACGGGCGACCTGGCCGGCGACCCGGAGACCGTCGCCCGGCCCAAGAAGTTCATCATGGACATGTTCCCGTACCCGTCCGGTGCGGGCCTGCACGTCGGCCACCCCCTGGGCTACATCGCCACGGACGTCTTCGCCCGCTTCCAGCGGATGACCGGCCACAACGTCCTGCACACCCTGGGCTTCGACGCCTTCGGCCTGCCCGCGGAGCAGTACGCGGTGCAGACCGGCACGCACCCGCGCGTGTCCACCGAGGCCAACATGGAGAACATGAAGGCGCAGCTGCGCCGGCTGGGCCTGGGCCACGACAAGCGCCGCTCGTTCGCGACGATCGACCCGGACTACTACAAGTGGACCCAGTGGATCTTCCTGCAGATCTTCAACTCCTGGTACGACCAGGACGCCCGCCGGGCCCGTCCGATCGCCGAGCTGGTCGCCGAGTTCGAGTCCGGTGAGCGGCCCGTACCGGGGCACACGCGCGCGTGGAGCGAGCTGAGCGCCGCCGAGAAGGCCGACGTCCTGGGCGGGTTCCGGCTGGCCTACGCCTCGGACGCGCCGGTCAACTGGTGCCCCGGCCTGGGCACGGTGCTGGCCAACGAGGAGGTCACCGCCGAAGGCCGTTCCGAGCGCGGCAACTTCCCGGTCTTCAAGGCCAAGCTGCGTCAGTGGAACATGCGCATCACGGCCTACGCCGACCGGCTGCTGGAGGACCTGGACGCGCTGGACTGGCCCGAGGCCATCAAGCTGCAGCAGCGCAACTGGATCGGCCGCAGCGAGGGTGCCCGCGTCGACTTCCCCATCGACGGCGAGCGCATCACGGTCTTCACCACCCGTCCCGACACCCTGTTCGGCGCCACCTACATGGTGCTGGCGCCCGAGCACCCGCTGGTCGAGAAGTTCACCCCGGCCGCCTGGCCGGAGGGCACCCACGAGGTGTGGACCGGCGGCCACGCGACCCCGGCCGAGGCCGTCGCCGCCTACCGCGCGCAGGCCGCGTCCAAGTCCGACGTGGAGCGCCAGGCCGAGGCCAAGGACAAGACCGGCGTCTTCATCGGCGCCTACGCGACCAACCCGGTCAACGGCGAACGGGTCCCGGTCTTCATCGCCGACTACGTGCTGATGGGCTACGGCACCGGCGCGATCATGGCCGTGCCGGCCGGCGACCAGCGCGACTTCGAGTTCGCGCGCGCCTTCGAGCTGCCGATCCACTGCATCGTCGAGCCCACCGACGGCCGCGGCACCGACACCGCCACGTGGGAGAACGCCTTCTCCTCCTACGACGCCAGGATCATCAACTCGTCCAACGACCAGGTCAGCCTGGACGGCCTGGGCGTCGCCGAGGCCAAGGCGCGCATCACGGAGTGGCTGGAGCGGACCGGCGTCGGCGAGGGCACCGTCAACTTCCGCCTGCGCGACTGGCTGTTCAGCCGCCAGCGCTACTGGGGCGAGCCGTTCCCGATCGTCTACGACGAGGACGGCATCGCCCACGCGCTGCCCGAGTCGATGCTGCCGCTGGAGCTGCCCGAGGTCGAGGACTACAGCCCCCGCACCTTCGACCCGGACGACGCCGACACCCAGCCCGAGACGCCGCTGTCGCGCAACGAGGACTGGGTCAACGTCACGCTGGACCTGGGCGACGGCCCGAAGAAGTACCGCCGTGAGACCAACACCATGCCCAACTGGGCCGGTTCCTGCTGGTACGAGCTGCGCTACCTGGACCCGCACAACAGCGAGCGCCTGGTCGACCCCGAGATCGAGCAGTACTGGATGGGGCCGCGCGAGGGCATGCCGCACGGCGGTGTCGACCTGTACGTCGGCGGTGCCGAGCACGCCGTGCTGCACCTGCTGTACGCCCGCTTCTGGTCCAAGGTGCTGTACGACCTGGGCCACGTCTCCTCCGCCGAGCCGTTCCACAGGCTGTTCAACCAGGGCATGATCCAGGCCTACGTGTACCGTGACAGCCGCGGCATCGCGGTGCCGGCCGCCGAGGTCGAGGAGCGCGACGGCGCGTACTGGTACCAGGGCGAGAAGGTCTCCCGGCTGCTGGGCAAGATGGGCAAGTCCCTGAAGAACGCCGTCACGCCCGACGAGATCTGCGCCGAGTACGGAGCCGACACCCTGCGCCTGTACGAGATGGCGATGGGCCCCCTGGACGTCTCGCGGCCGTGGGACACGCGCGCGGTGGTCGGCCAGTTCCGGCTGCTGCAGCGGCTGTGGCGCAACATCGTCGACGAGGCGACCGGCGAGGTCACCGTCGTCGACGCCGAGCCGGACGAGGACACGCTGCGCGCCCTGCACAAGGCGATCGACGGGGTGCGCGGGGACCTGGAGGGCATGCGGTTCAACACCGCCATCGCCAAGGTCACCGAGCTGAACAACCACCTGACCAAGACGGGCGGGGCCGTGCCCCGCCAGGTCGCCGAGCCGCTGGTGCTGATGATCGCGCCGCTGGCCCCGCACATCGCCGAGGAGCTGTGGCGCAGGCTGGGCCACACCGACTCGGTGGTCCACCGGGACTTCCCGGTGGCCGACCCGGCGTACGTCGTCGACGAGACGGTGACCTGCGTGGTGCAGATCAAGGGCAAGGTCAAGGCGCGGCTGGAGGTGCCGCCGTCGATCTCCGACGACGAGCTGGAGAAGGTCGCGCTGGCGGACGAGAAGGTCGTCGCGGCGCTGGGCGGCGCCGGGATCCGCAAGGTCATCGTGCGCGCGCCGAAGCTGGTGAACATCGTCCCGGCGTGAGCGCCCGGACTCCGCGGCAGCCGTGGGGATGACCTGCCGGTCGTCCCCCATGGGTCCCCTACGGGCAGGTTCGGGGTTCTTCCGGAACTCCGGACCTGCCTGTTGCGTTTACCGTGGAGAGCGATGTGAGGTGTGCCGCGGCGCCCTGAGGAGGAGCCCTTGTGGAAGCAGTGATCGCAGTCTTCGCCCTGCTCTTCGTGCTTCTCGTCGCGCTCGGCGCGTACGCCACCGTGAAGGCCGTCGGCGCCGCCAAGCGCAGCGTGGACCGCGGCATCAGCCAGGCCCGCCGCACGGTCGAGGACCACACCCTGCGGGCCAAGTCCCTCGCCCAGACCGGCGCCGCGGGAGAACTCGCCCAGCTGCGGCTGAAGCTGCGCACCTCCATGCGCGCCACCCAGGACGCGCTGAACGCGGCCGCCACCGACGACGAGTCCGTGAAGGAGTCCCTCGGCCTCTTCCAGCGGCTCGGTGTGCACGGCCACGAGCTGGACGGTGAGCTGAAGCGCCTGGAGTCGGAGCCCGACCGCGCCACCCTGCGGGAGCGCCTGCCCGAGCTGCGTGAGCGCACCGAGCGCATCACGCAGTCGGCGGACGCGCTGCGCTGGGCGGTCCGCGACCGCGCCCACCGCTTCTCGGGCGACGACCTGGACACCCTCAGCGCGCAGATCGACGTGGAGGCCGGCGCCCTGCGGCACTGGACGGCGGCGCAGGCCCCGCCCGCCGCCCCGGCCCCGCAGGGCGCGAGCGGGACGGGGAGGGCCGGCGAGACCTCCGCCACCGGGCAGACCCGGCCCGGGACCACGCGGTCCGGCGCGGAGCAGGAGCCGG
This sequence comes from Streptomyces sp. NPDC053665, assembly GCF_055585285.1. NCBI lineage: Bacteria > Bacillati > Actinomycetota > Actinomycetes > Kitasatosporales > Streptomycetaceae > Streptomyces > Streptomyces sp. NPDC053665. The sequence goes on along the minus strand of NZ_JBVJKK010000002.1, from coordinate 693,657 downwards.
GGACACGACCCGCCATCACGGCGCCCGCACCCCGCCCGACCTACCCCTGGCAGAAGAAGCCCCGCCCCGAGAGCACCACTTGATCCGGCCACGCGTGCCCCGGCGCCCCGGGGCCGGGCTGCCGCACGGCCACTACGGCAGGTAACCTCCAGCTCATGTCCCGCCATGTCGCGATCGTCACCGATTCAACGGCCTACCTGCCGGCCCGGACGATGGAGCGGCACGGCATCACCGCGGTCCCCCTGACCGTGGTCCTCGGCGACCGCGCCCTGGAAGAGGGGACTGAGATCTCCACCCGGGCCCTCGCCCAGGCTTTGCAGAAGCGGCGCCCGGTGACGACCTCGCGGCCCGCGCCCGCGGTCTTCGAGGAGACCTACCGCGAGGTCGCCGAGTCCGGCGCCACGGGCATCGTCTCCCTCCATCTGTCCGCCGAGCTGTCCGGCACCTATGACGCGGCCGTTCTCGCCGCGCGCCGGGCGCCGGTGCCGGTGCGGGTGGTGGACACCGGCATGATCGCCATGGCACTCGGCTTCTGCGCGCTCGCGGCGGCGGAGGCGGCCGAGTCGGGCGGCACGGTGGACGAGGCCGTCACGGCCGCGGAGAAGCGGGCCGCGGGCACCTCCGCCTACTTCTACGTGGACACCCTCGACTACCTGCGCCGGGGCGGCCGTATCGGTGCGGCACAGGCCCTGCTCGGTTCGGCGCTCGCGGTCAAGCCGCTGCTGCAACTGGCCGACGGGCGGATCGAGCCCCTGGAGAAGGTGCGCACCGCGTCCAAGGCCATCGCCCGCCTGGAGGAGATCGCGGCCGACCGCGCGGGCAGTGCGCCCGTGGACGTCGCCGTGCACCATCTCGCCGCCCCCGACCGGGCGTCGGCCCTCGCCGACCGGTTGCGGACGCGACTGCCCGGGCTGGCGGATCTGCATGTCAGCGAGGTCGGGGCGGTGATCGGGGCGCACACCGGGCCCGGGCTGCTGGGGGTCGTGGTCTCGGCTCGGTGAGCGCGGTGGGCGCATCACGGCTGTGAGGGGCGAATCACCCCTGCTGGCGGGTCACCCCTGTGAGGGGCGGAGTTGTCCACAGCCTGTGGGTTGTCCACGGGATTCGACCAAGATCATCGCGGGTGGGCCGGTGTGGCCGATCCTCCTCGCATGGCACTTCGATCACGTTCACACGCGGGGCCGGCGACCAGTGGGCCGGGCCGGGGGCCGACGTCGGACGGACGCGTACGGCACCGCAGGGACCGGCGGCACCGGTTCGGCATGCGCGGGGGAGCCGGGCGAACCGGACTGACCGAGCGATCCGAGCGATCCGAGCGATCCGGGCGATCCGGGAGGCGGGGTGCGCATGCGCGCGCCTCGGAGGAGGAACTGCGGCGGCGGGCGGGGCTGTTGTTCGGCGGGTCTGCGGGGCCTGCTGAAGAGGCAGGGCGGCGACGGGAGTCGGGGCAGAGGCCGCCGCCGGGTGCCGCCCCTGCCGGGGAGGTTCCGAGGGGCGGGCAGCGGACCGGGCGCGGAGATCACGGGGCGGCTTCCGACCAGAGGGTGGTCGTCGAGGACAGGGCGGGGGATGCGGCCGGGGTCGAGCGCCGGGGGCTGGGCCTGGGCGGCTCGGCGGCCCGGGGATGGGGTGGGCTTGCGGTGGAGGGGCGGGGAGGTCCGGCAGTCGGGTCGCGGGGCGGCCTCGTCGCCGAGGGCCGAAGCGGGGTGGTGAGCGGCCCGGGTGCCGGGGGCCGGGCTGGTGCCGTTGCCGAGGGCCCAGGCGGTTTCCCCGTGCGGGGGACCTGGCGTGAGCGGTCCGGGCTGGCCCTGCGGGAGCGCATGCCGGTGTGGATGCAGGCGCGGTGCGGTCTGGAGCGGCGCAGCGTCCTCGGTCTGGCAGCGGTGCTGGTGCTCGCCGCGACGTTCGCCGCGCAGCACTTCTGGTCCGGCCGGACCGAGACCGTACGGCCGCCGGAGGTGGTGAGGGCGGCGGTTCCCTACGGGCAACAGGACGAGTCCGGAGGGGCGGGGGAGGCGCTCGGGTCCGGCGGCGCGGGAGCGGCCGAAGGCGCGTCCACCGGCTCCGCCGCTGCTGCTTCCGCAGGGGCGGCGGGCGGGGCGGCGAAGGCCGGGGCCGGGTCCGGGGCTGGGGCTGGGGAGATCGTCGTGGACGTCGGGGGCAAGGTCCGCGAACCGGGGATCCACCGGCTGCCGGCCGGCTCCCGGGTCGCGGACGCCCTGCGTGCGGCGGGCGGGGTGAAGCCGGGCACCGACACCGACGGCCTCAACCGCGCCCGCTTCCTCGTGGACGGTGAACAGGTGCTCGTCGGCGCGCCGAGCTCGGGAGCGGGCGGCGCACCACCCGGGGGAACCGCCGGGACGGCCGGGGCGGCAGGGGCGGCGCCTCCGGGCGGCGCGGCGAACGGCTCGGCTCCGACGGCTCCCGTCTCGCTCAACACCGCCACCCTCGACCAGCTCGACACCCTTCCGGGCGTCGGGCCGGTGCTCGCGCAGCACATCGTCGACTACCGCACGCGCCACGGCGGTTTCCGCTCCGTGGACGAGCTGCGCGAGGTGAACGGCATCGGCGACCGTCGCTTCGCCGACCTGCGCGCCCTCGTACGGCCATGAGGCACACGGCCGGCACACCGGTGGCCCCGGACGAGGTCGCGCCCGCGCAGCCCCGCCCGGCCCGGTCTGCCGTGCACGCCGCCTCCGGCCATCGGCTGGGCAGTTCCCGCCCTCGGCAGGAGGGTCCGACCGACCTGCGTCTCGTGCCGCCCGCGCTAGCGGCCTGGGCCACGGCGGCCCTCCTGCTGGACGCACCACCCGGCTGGGTCGTGGGCCTGGTGACGGGCTGTCTGGCCGCTGTCGCGCTGCTGCCGTGCGCCCGGCGTTTCGGAGTGCCGTCCTGGGCGCGGGCGTCGGCCGCCGCGGTGCTGCTGTGCGTGGCCGCTGCCGCCGCGTCGGCCGGACTGCACGGAGCGGATCTGCGCCGGGGGCCGGTGCCCGGTCTGGCACGGGAGTACCGGTCGGTGTCGGCGGAGGTGGAGCTGACCTCCGATCCGCGGCTCAGCAGGCCGAAGGTGAGGGGTGATCACCTCGTTCCGACGGTCGTGCTGATCGACGCGGAGGTGCGCCGCGTGCACGAGCCGGGTGGAGCGGCGGTGGCGACGCGGACGCCGGTGCTGCTGATCGTCGACGTCAGGGCGTCGACACCGCACCGGGCCGTCGACGGGCCGGCGCCCTCGCCGTGGCTGGGGCTGCTTCCCACGACGCGGCTCCGGGTGGAGGCACGGTCGGCGCCCGCCCTGACGGGCGGTGACCGGATCGCGGCCGTCCTGCGGGTGCGCGGAAAAGGTCCACCGCAGGTGGTGCGGGAGCCGTCCCGTTCCCAGCGGCTCGCCGGGCGGTTGCGGGCCGGGTTGCGGGAGGCGACCGAGGGGCTGCCCTCGGACGCCCGGGCCCTGCTCCCCGGTCTGGTCGTCGGGGACACCTCGCGCGTCACCCCCGAGCTGGAGGAGGCGTTCAGGGAGACGGACCTGACCCACACGCTCGCCGTGTCCGGGGCCAACTTCACCATCCTGCTCGCCCTGCTCCTCGGCCCGCCGGGCCTGGCCCAACGGGCCGAGCGGCGAGGGCTCGCGCCGCGGCTCGGCATCTCCCTGCGCGGGACGGCCGTGCTCGGCGGCGCGCTCTCCCTCGCGTTCGTCGTGGTGTGCCGGCCGGACCCGAGCGTGGTGCGGGCCGCGGCCTGCGGAGCCGTCGCGCTGCTCGCCCTCGCCACCGGCCGCCGCAGATCCATGATCCCGGCGCTGGCGACGGCGGTCCTGCTGCTGGTGCTCCACGACCCCTGGCTGGGGCGCAGTTACGGGTTCCTGCTCTCCGTGGTGGCCACCGGCGCCCTCCTCACGCTCGCGCCCCGCTGGAGCGCCGGGCTGCGGCGGCGAGGGGTGCCGCCGAGGCTCGCCGAGGCACTGGGCGCCGCGGCGGCCGCGCAGGCCCTGTGCGCGCCCGTCGTCGCGGTGCTGTCAGCGCGGGTGAGCCTGGTGGCGGTGCCGTGCAACCTGCTCGCCGAGATCGCGGTCGCGCCGGCGACCGTCCTGGGCTTCGCCGCCCTGGCCACGGCCCCGGTGGCGATGCCGGTGGCCGAGGCGTTCGCGTGGTGCGCGCGGTGGCCCGCGGGGTGGATCGCGTCGATCGCCCGGACGGGGGCCGCGCTGCCCGGCGCGGGAGTGGACTGGCCCGGGAGCTGGGCGGGGGCGGCACTGCTCGGCGTTGTGACGCTCGTCCTGGTGCCGGTCGGGCGGTGGCTGCTCCGCCGCCCCTGGTGGTGTGGGGCCTGCGGGGTGCTGCTGGTGCTGGCCGTGGTGCAGCCGCCATCGCTCACCCGCACCCTCACGGGCTGGCCGCCGCCGGGCTGGCGGATGGTCATGTGCGATGTGGGTCAGGGCGACGCCATGGTGCTCGCCGCGGGGGACGGTGCCGGGGTGATGGTGGACGCGGGGCCCGACCCGTCCCTCGCCGACCACTGCCTGCGCGACCTCGGCATCACCCGTCTCCCGCTGATCGTCCTCACCCACTTCCATGCCGACCACGTCGCGGGCCTGCCCGGGGTGCTGCGCGGGCGGGACGTGGGGGCGATCACCACCACGGGTCTCGAGGAGCCGGCGGACCAGGCCGCGTTCGTGCGGAGACAAGCGGCGCTGCGGCGGGTGCCCGTGACGCGGGCGGCGGCGGGGGAGCAGCTGCGGGCGGGGGAGTTGTCGTGGCAGGTGGTGTGGCCGCCCCCGAGTGCGCCCCCGAGTCCACCCGTGAGCCCACCGCCCAGTCCGCACTCGAGTCCGCACTCGAGTCCGCCCGGGGGCCCGCCCGAGAGCAGGCTTCCGGACGTGCCCCCGCAGCCGCTCCCGGCCCACCCGGTACCGGAGGGTCCGAACGACGCCAGTGTGGCCATGCTGGTCCGGTCCGGCGGACTGCGGATGCTGTTGCTCGGCGACCTGGAGCCCCCGGCCCAGCGGGCGCTGGCCCGGTCACCGGCCGCCCGGGCACTGGCAGGCGTGGACGTGCTGAAGGTCGCCCACCACGGCTCGGCGTACCAGGACCCGGGCCTGCTGCGCCGGGTGGCCCCGCGGCTGGCCCTCATCTCCTGCGGCGACGACAACCCCTACGGGCATCCCGCCCCCGGCACGGTCGGGGCGCTGCGCGCCGGGGGCGCGGTGGTCCTGCGCACGGACCGGGACGGCGCCCTGGCGGTCACGGGTGAGGACGGAGAGCTGAACGTGGCGCGAGACTGAGGGCATGAATCCAAGTCAGGTTGATGCGTATCTGCGCCGTCTCGGAGTCGAGCAGCCGGCGTGGCCCACCGTCGACGCACTGCGTGAGCTGCACCTGCGGCATCTGCAGACGGTGCCGTTCGAGAACCTCTCGGTCCACCTCGGTGAGGAGATCGTGCTGGAGGAGAAGCGGTTGCTGGACAAGGTGGTGGGGGCGCGCCGGGGCGGATTCTGCTACGAACTCAACGGAGCCTTCGGGGCGTTGCTCGCCGCGCTCGGGTACGACGTGGTGCTGCTGGCGGCGCGGGTCCACGGGGACGGGGAACTGCTCGGGATCCCGTACGACCATCTCGCGCTGCGGGTGCGCACGGTGGACGCGGGGGACTGGCTGGCCGACGTCGGGTTCGGGGCGCACAGCCATCTGCCGCTGGCGTTCGGCGAGCGTGGTGAGCAGGAGGATCCGGGGGGCACGTTCCGGATCGTCGAGGCGGGGCCGGACGCGGCCGGGGTGCGCGGCGGGCACGAGGCCGCACAGGCTGCGGACCTGGAGGTGGTCCGCGACGGCCGGCCGCAGTACCGCCTGGAGGTGCGGCCGCGGGTGCTCGGCGACTTCGCGGCCGGGGCGTGGTGGCACCGGACGTCGCCGGAGTCGCACTTCACACGGTCGCTGGTCTGCTCCCGCGTGACGGAGGAAGGCGGGCGCATCACGCTCGGCGGGCGGAAGCTGACGGCGACGGCCGCCGACGGGACGCGGGAGGAGCGGGAGCTGGGGACGGACGAGGAGGTGCTCGCGGCCTACCGGGAACGGTTCGGGATCGAGCTGGCCGCGGTGCCGGCCCTGCGCGTCCCCGCATAGCGCACCGCCCTGCACCTAGCCTCTGCCCCGCCCAAGCCCGGCTCCCTGTCCACCCCTGCTCCGCCCGGGGCCGGGAGCCGGGTCCGGGGTGCCGTGCCGGACAATGTCCGGCGTGAGTGACGTGCGACATGTGCTGGTGCTGCCCGACCGGGACGCGGCCGAGGAAGTGGTGGAGGCGCTCGGGGAGCGGTTCGGCATCGCCGAGGAGCCGCGGCTGGTGCGGGACGCCCTGGCCGGTGAGGACGACGCCGAGGACGCGCAGTGGCTGGTCGTCCTGCGCGACGAGGAGGAGCGGCTGGACCCGGCGGAGCTGGACCGGTTCGCCGGGGAGTGGGAGGGCTGGCGGGAGGAGCCGTAGGCCGGTCCGCGGATCCGGCCTTCCCGGCTCGCTGTCACCGCTGCGTGGGATGCTTGTCGCGATGCCCAGGAAGAGTGCGAACGACGACCCCCTTGCGCCGGTGACCCTTGCCGTCGGCCAGGAGGACCTGCTGCTGGACCGCGCCGTGCAGGAGGTGGTGGCCGCCGCGAAGGCCGCCGACGCGGACACGGACGTGCGGGACCTCGCGCCCGACCAGTTGCAGCCCGGCACGCTCGCCGAGCTGACGAGCCCGTCGCTGTTCGCGGAGCGCAAGGTCGTCGTCGTGCGCAACGCGCAGGACCTGTCGGCCGACACCGTCAAGGACGTGAAGTCCTATCTCGCCTCGCCCGCCGAGGAGATCACCCTCGTCCTGCTGCACGCCGGCGGGGCCAAGGGCAAGGGCCTGCTCGACGCGGCCCGCAAGGCCGGGGCCCGCGAGGTGGCCTGCCCGAAGATGACCAAGCCGGCGGACCGGCTGGCGTTCGTGCGGGCGGAGTTCCGCACGGCCGGGCGGTCGGCCACCCCGGAGGCGTGCCAGGCGCTCGTCGACGCGATCGGCAGCGACCTGCGGGAGCTGGCGTCGGCCGTCTCGCAGCTGGTCGCGGACGTCGAGGGGACGATCGACGAGGCGGTCGTCGGGCGGTACTACACCGGGCGGGCGGAGGCGTCGAGCTTCACGGTCGCCGACCGGGCCGTCGAGGGCCGGGCCGCGGAGGCCCTGGAGGCGTTGCGCTGGTCGCTGGCGACCGGCGTGGCACCGGTGCTGATCACGAGCGCCCTGGCGCAGGGCGTCCGCGCCATCGGGAAGCTGTCGTCGGCCCGCGGGGGTCGGCCGGCGGACCTGGCGCGGGAGCTGGGCATGCCGCCCTGGAAGATCGACCGGGTGCGGCAGCAGATGCGCGGGTGGACCCCCGACGGCGTGGCGGTGGCGCTGCGGGCCGTCGCCGAGGCGGACGCGGGAGTGAAGGGCGGGGGCGACGACCCCGAGTACGCCCTGGAGAAAGCGGTCGTCACCATCGCCCGGGCGGCCCGTTCCCGGGGCCGCGGCTGACGCGCGCGGCGGTTCGGTACACCGGCGGACGCGGTCGTGAGGCAGGGCCGGCCGACGACGGGGACGCGCCGCCGTTCGCCGGCCGGGTGCGGCCGGAGTGTCGCGGCGGGGACCGGCCCTCTCCCCACGGTGCCGCCGGACCCGGCCGGAGGGACAATCGAAACAGTCAGCCGTACGTCGCCGAGTCAGCGAAAGGTGGCGAGGACCATGGCTGAACACCCGCACGCAGCGCTCGTCCGCAAGGGCTACGAGGCCTTCTCGCGCGGGGACATGGACACCTTGCGCGGGATGATGGCCGCCGACGCCACGCACCACGTGCCCGGTGACCACCCGTTGTCGGGGGACTTCAAAGGGGTGAACGCGATCATCGAGATGTACGAACGGCTCGGCGCGGAGACCCAGGGAACGATGCGTGCCGACCTGATCGGCATCGCGGTCGACGGTCGCGGCCACGCGGTCGGGATGACCCGCTTCACCGCCGAGCGCAACGGCAGGCACCTCGACGACACCGGGTGCATCGTCTTCCGGATCGTCGGCGACAAGGTCACCGACCTCGACGAATGCGTCGAGGACATCGAAGCGAACAACGAGTTCTGGTCCTGAGGAGACCGGCCCGGAAAGCCGAAGGCCGGGGGCCCGGAAAGCCGAAGGCCGGGGGTCCGGAAAAGCCGAAGGCCGTGGCGGCCCGGAAAAGCCGAAGGCCGGGGGTCCTCCCATGGGGAAGGAGGACACCCGGCCGTTCGGTTCACGCTGCTGGATCCGCGCCCGCGTGGCGAACGCAGGCCGCGCGCGGATCCGAAAGGGTGCCGGACGGGAGCGGATGAGAGAGGGCCCGCTCGATTCCCTCCGGCGTCACATCAGATGTCAGCCCTTGAGCGCGGTGACCTTCTGAGCCAGCGCCGACTTCTTGTTGGCGGCCTGGTTCTTGTGGATGACGCCCTTGGAGACGGCCTTGTCGAGCTGACGCGCGGCAGCGCGCTGGTACTCGGTGGCCTTCTCGACGTCACCCGCGGCAGCAGCCTCGCGGGCCTTGCGGATCGCGGTCTTGAGGGAGGACTTGACGGCCTTGTTGCGCAGCCGCGCCTTCTCGTTGGTCTTGATCCGCTTGATCTGGGACTTGATGTTCGCCACGAATGAGCCTTCTCAGGTTCTGGCACGGCACCGCTCGGGCCCCGTACCGGTGATTTCTTGAGTCGTGCCTCCTGCGAGAGGGCATGAGGCACAGCCACCCAGGCTACCAGCGCGGCCTTTCCCGGCCCAAACCCGTCCGTGGTCCGCACCCGTGGGACCATGGAGGCTACGTATCGATCCGACCCGAGACCGCAGACACTGCGGACGCCTCAAGAATCAGGACCCTGCGTGCCCGCGATCCCCAGCCACGTGCCCGAGCCGAGCCGTACCGACCCGGCTCTGATCCGCAACTTCTGCATCATCGCGCACATCGACCACGGCAAGTCCACGCTCGCCGACCGGATGCTCCAGCTGACCGGAGTGGTCGAGCAGCGGCAGATGCGCGCCCAGTACCTCGACCGCATGGACATCGAGCGCGAGCGTGGCATCACGATCAAGTCTCAGGCGGTGCGTCTGCCGTGGGCCCCGACCCACGACAAGGGCAACACGCACATCCTGAACATGATCGACACCCCGGGGCACGTCGACTTCACCTACGAGGTCTCGCGGTCGCTCGCCGCCTGCGAGGGCACCATCCTCCTGGTGGACGCCGCCCAGGGCATCGAGGCGCAGACCCTCGCCAACCTGTACCTGGCGATGGAGAACGACCTCACGATCATCCCCGTGCTGAACAAGATCGACCTGCCGGCGGCGCAGCCCGAGAAGTTCGCCGAGGAGCTCGCGCACCTCATCGGCTGCGATCCGGGCGACGTCCTCAAGGTGTCCGCCAAGACCGGTGTCGGCGTCGACGCGCTGCTGGACAAGGTCGTCGCCGAGGTGCCGGCCCCGGTGGGTGTCGCGGACGCCCCCGCGCGCGCCATGATCTTCGACTCGGTCTACGACTCCTACCGCGGTGTCGTGACCTACGTCCGCGTCATCGACGGGCAGCTCAACAAGCGCGAGCGCATCAAGATGATGTCCACGGGCGCCACGCACGAGCTGCTGGAGATCGGCACCAACTCGCCGGAGATGCTGCCCGCCGACGGACTGGGCGTCGGCGAGGTGGGCTACCTGATCACCGGCGTGAAGGACGTCCGCCAGTCCAAGGTCGGTGACACGGTCACCAGCCAGTCCAAGGGCGCCACCGAGCCCCTCGGCGGCTACAAGGACCCCAAGCCGATGGTCTTCTCGGGGCTGTACCCGCTCGACGGCTCGGACTACCCGGAGCTGCGCGAGGCCCTGGACAAGCTCCAGCTGAACGACGCCGCGCTGGTCTACGAGCCGGAGACCTCCGCCGCGCTCGGGTTCGGCTTCCGCGTCGGCTTCCTGGGCCTGCTGCACCTGGATGTGATCCGCGAGCGGCTGGAGCGCGAGTTCGGGCTCGACCTGATCGCGACCGCGCCGAACGTGGTCTACCGCGTCGTCATGGAGGACGGCAGCGAGCACACGGTCACCAACCCGAGCGAGTTCCCCGAGGGCAAGATCTCGGACGTGTACGAGCCGGTCGTGCGGGCGACCATCCTCGCGCCGAGCGAGTTCATCGGCTCGATCATGGAGCTGTGCCAGACCCGGCGCGGCACCCTGCTCGGCATGGACTACCTCTCCGAGGACCGGGTCGAGATCCGCTACACGCTGCCGCTCGCGGAGATCGTCTTCGACTTCTTCGACCAGCTGAAGTCCAAGACCCGCGGCTACGCCTCGCTCGACTACGAGCCCACCGGCGAGCAGACCTCCAGCCTGGTCAAGGTCGACATCCTGCTGCACGGCGACAAGGTGGACGCCTTCTCGGCGATCACCCACAAGGACCAGGCGTACGCCTACGGGGTCCGGCTCGTCGCCAAGCTCAAGGAGCTCATCCCGCGGCAGGCCTTCGAGGTGCCGGTCCAGGCCGCCATCGGCTCGCGGGTCATCGCCCGCGAGACCATCCGCGCCATCCGCAAGGACGTCCTCGCCAAGTGCTACGGCGGTGACATCTCCCGGAAGCGGAAGCTGCTGGAGAAGCAGAAGGAGGGCAAGAAGCGGATGAAGATGGTCGGTTCCGTGGAGGTTCCGCAGGAGGCGTTCATCGCCGTCCTGTCGAGCGATGACAGTGCGGGGTCGGGCAAGGTCAAGAAGTAACCGCCGATTACCGCGGGTTACACCGCAAACCGGGTAGAACAAGGGCCCGTCGTGCGAAAGCGCGGCGGGCCCCGGTGCGTCCGCGGGGTAGCTCTCTGTACGAAGTGACAGGCCGCGGCCCCTTACGCAGGAACGGGCCGACCTTTACTCTGATCCCCTGCTCGATAGTTACTCACCAGTTAAACAACAGGCGTGACCTGCAGCTCGTGAGGACCAACCAGCCGCACCTGAGCCAGCCGCGCTGTCGCGGGCCCGGAGGATGTCGTGAGCGACACACAGACCTTGATCGAGAACCGTCCGCCCTCCGTGGCGGGCCTCTTCCTGGAGCGCGTGGCCGCCACGCCGGACGCCGAGGCCTACCGGTATCCGGTTCCCGCGGCCTCGGGCGAGGGGCCGGACGAGTGGAAGTCGCTCACCTGGGCGCGGGCCGCCGAGCGGGTCTACGCCATCGCCGCGGGCCTGATCGAACTGGGCGTGCAGCCCGAGCAGCGTGTCGCCCTGGCCTCCAGCACCCGCATCGAGTGGATCCTGGCCGACCTCGGCATCATGTGCGCCGGTGCCGCCACCACCACGGTCTACCCGCAGACCAACGCCGACGAGTCGGCGTACATCCTGTCGGACTCCGAGAGCCGGGTGCTCATCGCGGAGAACGCCGAGCAGCTGGCCAAGGCCAAGGAGAAGCGCGCCGAGCTGCCCGCGCTGACCCATGTCGTGGTCGTGGACCCGGCCGGCGCGGAGAGCGCCGACTGGATCCTCACCCTCGACGAGCTGGAGAAGCGCGGCGCCGCCCGGCTGGAGAAGGAACCCGAGCTGATCAAGGAGCGGGTCGGGGCCATCACCAAGGACCAGCTCGCCACGCTCATCTACACCTCCGGCACCACCGGCCGCCCCAAGGGCGTGCGGCTGCCGCACGACAACTGGTCGTACATGGCCAAGGCCATCGCCGCGACCGGGCTGGTCAGCGGCGACGACGTGCAGTACCTGTGGCTGCCGCTCGCGCACGTCTTCGGCAAGGTGCTCACCTCCGGGCAGATCGAGGTCGGGCACGTCACCGCCGTGGACGGCCGGGTCGACAAGATCATCGACAACCTGCCGGTGGTCCAGCCGACGTACATGGCCGCCGTGCCGCGCATCTTCGAGAAGGTCTACAACGGGGTCGCCGCCAAGGCCCGGGCGGGCGGCGGGGCCAAGTACAAGATCTTCCAGTGGGCCGCCGAGGTCGCCCGCGAGTACGCCAAGGTCTCGCAGGACAACTTCCGGCGCACCGGCACCGCGACCGTGCCCTTCGGGCTGAAGACGAAGCACAAGGTCGCCGACACGCTGGTGTTCGCCAAGATCCGGGAGGCGTTCGGCGGCAACCTGCGGGCCTGTGTGTCCGGCTCGGCCGCCCTGGCCCCCGAGATCGGCTACTTCTTCGCCGGCGCCGGCATCCACGTCCTGGAGGGCTACGGCCTCACCGAGTCCTCGGCCGCGTCCTTCGTCAACCCGGGCGAGGCCTACCGCACGGGCACGGTCGGCAAGCCGCTGCCCGGCACCGAGGTGCGCATCGCGGACGACGGCGAGATCCTGCTGCGCGGCCCCGGCATCATGGAGGGCTACCACAACCTGCCCGAGAAGACCGCCGAGGTGCTGGAGCCGGACGGCTGGTTCCACACCGGCGACATCGGGGAGCTGTCCGCCGACGGCTACCTGCGGATCACCGACCGCAAGAAGGACCTCATCAAGACCTCGGGCGGCAAGTACATCGCCCCGGCGGAGGTCGAGGGGCAGTTCAAGGCGGTGTGCCCGTACGTGTCCAACATCCTGGTGCACGGCGCCGATCGGAACTTCTGCACGGCTCTCATCGCCCTCGACGAAGCGGCGATCACCGAGTGGGCCAAGGAGAACGGCCTGGAGGGGAAGCCGTACGCGGAGATCGTGGCGGCGCCGGCGACGGTCGAGATGGTCGACGGGTACGTGAAGCAGCTCAACGAGGGGCTTCAGCGGTGGCAGACCATCAAGAAGTTCCGGCTGCTGCCGCGGGACCTCGACGTGGAGCACGGCGAGATCACGCCGAGCCTGAAGCTGAAGCGGCCGGTCGTGGAGCGGGAGTACAAGCACCTGATCGACGAGATGTACGAGGGGTCCCGCGAGGCGTAGTCCGCCCCGGGTGACCCGTTCCGGGCCGGCGCCGCGCAGGCGCCGGCCCTTCGTCGTGCCACCGGCCGTTCGCCCCCCGGCGGGCGGGGCGAGCGGGTGATGACGCCCGGGTGCTCGGATCCGACCGTCTTTCGACCGTTCTTCGACCACATCCGTAGCACTCTTCTCACTCATGGCGGCCTTCTTCGGTAACTCCGTGCTTATGGGCGTGGCCGGTCTGTCACCCTGTCGGCATCGACTGTGGCGTATTCGTACGAACTGCCCGGGGAGCCGTCCATGGGGGCCATTCCGACGCAACGGGAGACCGTCTCCCGTGCATCGCAGGCGCCTGCGCATGCCCGGGAGCCGGCCGTGCCCGCGCAGGAAGGGCTCGCCGAGCCCGCCGCCGGGGAGCCCGCGCCCGCCGCGCAGGCGCTCGCGGTGACACACGCGCGGGCGTACGCCACCCTGCCGGGCAGCTCCCTCGCTCCGGGCGCCGCCCGCAGCCTGCTGCGCACCGCCTTCGCCGAGTGGACGGAGGCGGGCCTGCCCGGGTCCGAGCACCTCGGCGAGCGCCTGGCCGCCGACGCGCGGCTCGTCGTCAGCGAGCTCGTCACCAACGCCGTCGTGCACGCCGGAACTGACGTCGAGCTGGAGTGCCGGCTGGAGGGCGACGCGCCGGACACCGTCGCGCTGGTCGTGGAGGTCTGCGACCACCACCCCTCCCGCGCCCCGCGCGGCGCCGGACCGGACCCGTCCCACGAACCCCCCGAGTACGGGCGCGGCCTGCGGCTCGTCGGCGCGCTGTCCGAGGCGTGGGGGATCACCTACCGCACCGGCCGCAAGACCGTGTGGGCACGGCTGCCCGCGGCGGGATGCGCGGCGGAGGCACAGGCCGAGGCGTACGCCGGGGAGCACGCGCTGGCGCGCGACCTGCGGGTCGCGGAGAGCCTCGCGCCCGGGCCGCCGGGACCCGCCGGGCCCGGGGAACGGACCCGGCGGAACGATGCGCCACACGCGGACGGCCCGGCCGGGCCCCGTGACCAGGCCGGGCCCGGTGACCAGGCCGGCCCGGGCGACCGCTGGGAGCGGCACGGGGAACAGGACGACGGCTGGCTGGGCCGCGGGGCGCTGTCCTTCCTCGCGGAGGCCTCCGACCTCCTCGCGGGACAGCTCGACGAGGACCTGGTCGCCGCCCTCACCGGGCAGCTGATCGTGCCGCGGCTCGCCGACTGGTGCGCGATGTGGATGGAGGACGAGGCGACCGGCGGCTGGAGCGGTGCGGACGGGCCCGGCCTCGGCCGGGTCTGGCACGGCAGCGAGCACCGCGTCGAGGAACTGCGCCGGGCCCTGGAGAAGGAACCCCCGCAGCCGTCCGACCCGTCCCGCCCCGGGCCCGCCGCCTACCACTGGCCCGGTGAGGCCCTCGGCGAGCCCGGGGCGGCCCTGGCGTACCGGCTGGTCGCGGGGGGACGGCCGCTCGGCACGCTCGTCGTCGGACGGTCGGGGGCGTCCGGTTTCCCCGACGAGATCACCGGCCTCGTCGAGGACCTCAGCCGCCGTGTCGCGCTCGCCGTGGGCGCCGCCCGCCAGTACGCCCGCCAGGCCACCATCAGCGCCGTGCTCCAGCGCGGACTGCTGCCCGGCGCCGTGGCCGAGATCCCCGGCGTGCGCAGCGCGCTCGTCTACGAGCCCTGCGACAAGGGCGGACCCAGCGGCGACTTCTACGACCTGTTCCCGGCCGGCGACGGCCGCTGGTGCTTCGCCGTCGGTGACGTCCAGGGCAAGGGCCCCGAGGCGGCCGTCGTCATCGGCCTGGCCCGCCCCTGGTTGCGCCTGCTGGCCCGCGAGGGCTACCGCGTCGCCGACGTCCTCGACCGCCTCAACCAGCTGCTGCTCGACGACGCCACCGAGGCCGCCGACGCGGCGGCCCGGGCGCTGGTCGCCGCGGGAGCGCGCCCGACCCCGCCCGGCGACGGTCCCCAGACCCGCTTCCTGTCCCTGCTCTACGGCGAACTGGTCCCCTTCGACGGCGGGGTCCACTGCACGGTCGCCTCCGCCGGGCACCCCCTGCCGCTGCTGCTCGGGGCGGGTGGCGAGGTCGAGCCCTGCGCGCAGCCGCAGACCCTGCTGGGCGTCGTCGAGGACGCCACGTACACCAGCGAGAGCTTCGACCTGCGTCCCGGGGACACGCTGCTGTGCGTCACCGACGGCGTGACCGAGCGCCGCTCCGGTTCCCGGCAGTTCGACGACGGGGACGGGCTCGCGGCGGCGCTGGCCGGGTGCGCCGGGCTCCGGGCCGAGCTGATAGCCGAGCGGATCCAGCAGCTCGTGCACGACTTCGGGGAGCGGCCCCCGGCGGACGATCTGGCGCTGCTGGTGCTCCAGGCGGAGTGAGCCCGCCGGTGCTGGACAATGGAAGGCATGCCTTCCGCACTCCCCGACGGCGAGCCCGTCCCCGCCGACGGCGCGCTGCCCGCGTCCGCGCTCGCCGGGGCCGCCGACCGCCCCCTCGGGTTCTACCTGCACGTCCCCTACTGCGCGACCCGCTGCGGCTACTGCGACTTCAACACCTACACGGCGACCGAGCTGCGCGGCACCGGCGGCGTGCTCGCCTCGCGCGACAACTACGCCGGGACGCTGGTGGACGAGGTCCGGCTGGCCCGCAAGGTGCTGGGCGACGACCCGCGGGCCGTGCGGACGGTGTTCGTGGGCGGGGGCACGCCCACGCTGCTGGACGCCGAGGACCTGGTCCGGATGCTGCGGGCGGTCCGCGAGGAGTTCGGACTCGCGCCGGACGCCGAGATCACGACCGAGGCGAACCCCGACTCGGTGGACCCGGCGTATCTGGCGGCCCTGCGCGAGGGCGGCTTCAACCGGATCTCCTTCGGCATGCAGAGCGCGCGGCAGCACGTGCTGAAGGTGCTGGACCGCACCCACACGCCCGGGCGGCCCGAGGCCTGCGTCGCCGAGGCCCGGGCGGCCGGGTTCGAGCACGTGAACCTGGACCTGATCTACGGCACGCCGGGGGAGTCCGACGACGACTGGCGGGCCTCCCTGGACGCGGTGCTGGGCGCCGGACCCGACCACGTCAGCGCGTACGCCCTGATCGTCGAGGAGGGCACGCAGCTCGCGCGGCGGATCCGCCGGGGCGAGGTGCCGATGACCGACGACGACGTCCACGCCGACCGGTACCTGATCGCCGACGAGGTGCTCTCCGGCGCCGGGTTCGACTGGTACGAGGTGTCGAACTGGGCGACCTCCGAGGCGGGCCGGTGCCTGCACAACGAGCTGTACTGGCGGGGAGCCGACTGGTGGGGCGCGGGACCCGGCGCGCACAGCCACGTGGGCGGCGTGCGCTGGTGGAACGTGAAGCACCCGGGGGCGTACGCGGCCGCGCTGGCTTCGGGGAGGTCGCCGGGGGCCGGGCGTGAGGTGCTGTCCGACGAGGACCGCAGGGTCGAGCGGATCCTGCTGGAGCTGCGACTCCGGGAGGGGGTGCCGCTGTCGCTGCTGCGGGAGGAGGGGCTTGCGGCGTCCCGGCGGGCGCTGTCCGAGGGGCTGCTCCAGGACGAGCCCTATGCGCAGGGGCGGGCAGTGCTGACCCTGCGCGGGCGGTTGCTGGCGGACGGGGTCGTCCGGGACCTCGTGGACTGAGCCGCCCGGGCCGGGGCGTCGCCGCCCCCGCGCGGCGCGCATGCCCGCGGCTAGGGGGCCGTCACGAAGTCGATCAACTCCTCCACCCGGCCCAGCAGCTCCGGCTCCAGGTCCTTGTACGAGTGGACGCACGACAGGATCCGCTGCCAGGCCGCGCCCGTGTTCTCCGGCCAGCCCAGCGCACGGCACACGCCCGTCTTCCAGTCCTGGCCGCGCGGGACCCGGGGCCAGGACGCGATGCCCAGGGCCGACGGCTTCACCGCCTCCCAGACGTCGATGTACGGGTGGCCCACGACCAGCGCGTGCTCGCTCGTCACCGACTCGGCGATGCGCCACTCCTTCGAGCCCGGCACCAGATGGTCGACCAGGACGCCGAGGCGGGCGTCCGGGCCGGGTGCGAAGGAGTCGACGATCGACGGCAGGTCGTCCACGCCCTCCAGGTACTCCACGACCACGCCCTCGATGCGCAGGTCGTCGCCCCAGACCTTCTCCACCAGCTCGGCGTCGTGCCGCCCCTCGACGTAGATGCGGCCGGCCCGGGCCACGCGGGCGCGTGCGCCGGGGACCGCCACTGAGCCGGAGGCCGTACGGCTGGGGCGGGCCGGAGCACCCGGCGCGGGGCGGACCAGCGTCACCACCTTGCCCTCCAGCAGGAAGCCGCGCGGCTCCATCGGGAACACCCGGTGCTTGCCGAAACGGTCCTCCAGGGTCACCGTGCCCGCCTCGCAGCGGATCACCGCCCCGCAGAACCCGCTCCCGGGCTCCTCCACCACCAGGCCCGGCTCGGCCGGGACCTCGGGAACCGGCTTCGGCTTCTTCCACGGCGGGGTCAGATCGGTCGAGTACTGGCGCATTCGCACGACGATAGGGAAAGCCGCCGGACGCTCACGACGACACGCCGAAACGCGCGGCCAGCGCGTCGCGTTGGGCGCGGACGAACGCCGCGTCCACCACCGCTCCGTGACCGGGCACGTACAGCGCGTCCTCGCCGCCCAGGGCGAGCAGGCGGTCCAGGGCGGCCGGCCACCGCGCGGGCACGGCGTCCGGACCCGCCTGCGGCTCACCCGACTCCTCGACCAGGTCGCCGCAGAACACCACCTCGGGATCGCCCGGCACCAGCACGGCCAGGTCGTGCGCGGTGTGTCCCGGGCCCACGTTCGCCAGCAGCGCCTGCCGGCCGCCGCCCAGGTCCAGGGTCCACTCGCCGGAGACCAGGTGCCCGGGCGGAGCCAGCCGTTCCACCGCCTCCCGGGCCGCTGAGGCCGCCAGGCCCTGGCGCACCGCGTCCTCGCGCAGCTCCTCGCGGTCCCGCGCCCGCGACAGCACCGCGTCCACGCCCACCGCGCCGAAGACCTCGGTGTCCGGGAGCGCGGCCGCGCCGAGGACGTGGTCGAAGTGGGGGTGGGTCAGCGCGAGATGTGTCACACGCCGACCGGTGAGCGCCCGCGCCTGCGCACCCAGCCGCGCGCCCTCGGCGAGGCTCGACCCCGCGTCGATCAGGAGGACCGCCCCCTCGCCGACGACCAGCCCGATCGTGCAGTCCCACACCGGCAGCCGGCACCGCCCCACACCCGCGGCCACGCGCTCCCACCCGAGGTCTTCCCAAGTCACCGTCATACCGGGACGCTAGCGGTGCGCCCCGCCCGCGGCACGACGCCGCACGACCAGCCTTGCCGGGGGCGTACCCCACCGCCGTACACTGGGCCGGGGAATGCTGGCACTCGCACGCGCAGAGTGCCAGGCCGCGAACGGCGGGCAACGGGCGGACGACTTCTGGAGGTGTGCGCGATGCTCAGTGAACGCAGACTGCAAGTGCTGCGCGCCATCGTCCAGGACTACGTCGGCACCGAGGAGCCGGTCGGCTCCAAGGCCCTCACCGAGCGGCACAACCTCGGCGTCTCCCCGGCGACCGTGCGCAACGACATGGCGGCCCTGGAGGACGAGGGGTACATCGCCCAGCCGCACACCAGCGCCGGGCGGATCCCCACCGACAAGGGGTACCGGCTGTTCGTCGACAAGCTCGCCGGGGTCAAGCCGATGACCGCGCCCGAGCGGCGCGCGATCCAGAACTTCCTCGAGGGCGCCGTCGACCTCGACGACGTCGTGGCGCGCACGGTGCGGCTGCTCGCGCAGCTCACCCGCCAGGTCGCCGTCGTGCAGTACCCGTCGCTGACCCGCTCGACCGTGCGGCACGTGGAGCTGCTGTCCCTCGCGCCCGCGCGGGTGATGCTCGTGCTGATCACGGACACCGGGCGGGTCGAGCAGCGCGTGGTGGACTGCCCGGCGCCTTTCGGCGAGGCCTCGCTCGCGGATCTGCGCGCGCGCCTCAACAGCCGCGTGGCGAACCGCCGTTTCGCGGATGTGCCGAGTCTGGTGGAGGATCTCCCGGAGGCGTTCGAGCACGAGGACCGGGGTACGGTCTCCACGGTGCTCTCCACACTCCTGGAGACGCTCGTCGAGGAGAACGAGGAGCGGCTGATGATCGGCGGCACCGCCAATCTGACCCGCTTCGGTCATGACTTCCCCCTCACGATCCGGCCCGTGCTGGAGGCGCTGGAGGAGCAGGTCGTGCTCCTCAAGCTGCTCGGCGAGGCGAAGGATCCGGGCGTGACCGTACGGATCGGTCACGAGAACGCCCACGAAGGACTCAACTCCACGTCCGTCGTGTCGGTCGGCTACGGTTCGGGCGGCGAGGCAGTCGCCAAGCTCGGCGTGGTCGGACCGACCCGCATGGACTACCCGGGAACGATGGGAGCGGTACGCGCAGTGGCACGGTACGTCGGACAGATCCTGGCGGAGTCGTAGTGGCCACGGACTACTACGCCGTACTCGGCGTGCGCCGCGACGCGTCGCAGGAAGAGATCAAGAAGGCCTTCCGGCGGCTCGCCCGCGAGCTGCACCCGGACGTCAACCCCGATCCGAAGACCCAGGAGCGGTTCAAGGAGATCAACGCCGCCTACGAGGTGCTGTCGGACCCGCAGAAGAAGCAGGTCTACGACCTCGGCGGCGACCCGCTCTCGCAGGCCGGCGGCGGTGCCGGCGGCTTCGGGGCCGGTGGCTTCGGGAACTTCTCGGACATCATGGACGCCTTCTTCGGCACGGCCTCGCAGCGCGGACCGCGCTCGCGCACCCGCCGCGGCCAGGACGCCATGATCCGCATCGAGGTCGAGCTCGACGAGGCGGCCTTCGGCACGACGAAGGACATCCAGGTCGACACGGCCGTCGTCTGCAACACCTGCAACGGCGAGGGCGCCGCGCCGGGCACCTCCGCGCAGACGTGCGACATGTGCCGCGGCCGCGGTGAGGTCTCGCAGGTCACCCGGTCCTTCCTGGGCCAGGTCATGACCTCCCGCCCCTGCCCGCAGTGCCAGGGCTTCGGCACGGTCGTCCCCACGCCCTGCCCCGAGTGCGCGGGCGACGGCCGGGTGCGCTCCCGCCGGACCCTCACGGTCAAGATCCCGGCCGGTGTCGACAACGGCACGCGGATCCAGCTCGCCGGCGAGGGCGAGGTCGGGCCCGGCGGCGGCCCGGCCGGTGACCTCTACGTCGAGATCCACGAGCTGCCGCACCCGATGTTCCAGCGGCGCGGCGACGACCTGCACTGCACGGTGACGCTCCCCATGACCGCGGCGGCCCTCGGCACGAAGGTGCCGCTGGAGACGCTGGACGGCATGGAGGAGGTCGACATCCGCCCGGGCACCCAGTCCGGCCAGTCGATCCCGCTGCACGGCCGCGGTGTCACGCACCTGCGCGGTGGCGGGCGCGGCGACCTCATCGTGCACGTCGAGGTCCAGACGCCGACCAAGCTCGACCCCGAGCAGGAGCGCCTCCTGCGCGAACTGTCCAAGCTCCGCGGCGAGGAGCGCCCCACGGGCCAGTTCCAGCCCGGGCAGCAGGGGCTGTTCTCGCGACTGAAGGACGCGTTCAACGGACGCTGAGCCGGCGACGGGGGCGACTCCCGCGCGGGCGGAAGCGGGCATTCCCCTGGTCTGTGCCACACGGCAGGCCGGTTTCGGGCGGGCGCGGAGGACGTGACAACATGCGGTCATGTCCTCCGCTCTGACCGATCTCTTCCCGCTCCCGATCGTGCAGGCCCCCATGGCGGGCGGCATCTCCGTGCCGCAGCTCGCCGCCGCCGTGTGCGAGGCGGGCGGGCTCGGGTTCCTCGCCGCCGGGTACAAGACCGCCGACGGGATGTACCAGGAGATCAAGCAGCTCAAGAGCCTCACGGGCAGGCCGTTCGGCGTCAACGTCTTCATGCCGCACCCGGATCTCGCCGACCCCGCCGCCGTGGACGTCTACGCCCACCAGCTGGCCGGTGAGGCGACCTGGTACGAGACCGGGCTCGGCGATCCCGAGAGCGGGCGCGACGACGGCTTCGAGGCCAAACTCGTCGTGCTGCGCGACAACCCCGTGCCGGTGGTGTCGTTCCACTTCGGTGTCCCGGACCGCGAGGTGATCGACGCCCTGCACCGCGTCGGCACCTTCGTCCTGGCCGCCGCGACCACCCCGGACGAGGCCCGGGCCGTGGAGCGGGCCGGGGCGGACGGCGTCATCGCGCAGGGCCTCGAGGCCGGCGGCCACCAGGGCACCCACCGGGACACCCCCGACACCGACGGCGGCGGCATCGGACTGCTCTCCCTGGTCGCGCAGGTGCGCGAGGCCGTCACCATCCCGGTCGTCGCCGCGGGCGGCATCATGCGCGGCGGCCAGATCGCCGCCGTGCTCGCGGCGGGGGCGGCCGCCGCCCAGCTCGGCACCGCTTTCGTCCCCACGCACGAGTCGGGTGCGCACGCCCTGCACAAGCAGGCCCTGACCCACCCCCTCTTCGTCCGCACGGAACTGACCCGGGCCTTCACGGGCCGCCCGGCCCGCGGCCTCGTCAACCGGTTCGTGCGCGAGCACGGCCCCTACGCGCCCGCCGCCTACCCCGAGGTCCACCACCTCACCGCGCCGCTGCGCAAGGCCGCCGCCAAGGCGGGGGACGCCCAGGGGATGGCGCTGTGGGCCGGGCAGGGGCACCGGATGGCGCGGGAGATGCCCGCCGGGCATCTGGTCGAGGTGCTCGCCGGGGAACTCGCCGCCGCCCGTGCGGCGCTGGCGGGAGGTGCGCGATGACCGCGCCGGTGTTCGTGGTCGAGCACTTCCGGGCGGGCGGCGGCGGCCGGTACGTGCTCGACGGGCCCGAAGGGCGGCACGCCGTCTCGGTGAAGCGGCTGCGCGCCGGCGAGGACGTCGTCCTCACTGACGGCGCGGGACGCTGGGCGGACTGCGTCGTGCTCGGCACCGAGGGCAAGGACCGGCTGATCGTCCAGCTCGACTCGGTGAGCGAGGAGCCGGCGGAGCAGCCCCGGGTGACCGTCGTCCAGGCCCTGCCCAAGGGCGACCGGGGCGAACTGGCCGTCGAGACCATGACCGAGGTCGGTGTCGACGCGATCGTGCCCTGGTCGGCCGCGCGGTGCATCACGCAGTGGAAGGGCGAGCGCGGGGCCAAGGCCCTGGCGAAGTGGCGTGCGACGGCCCGCGAGGCCGGCAAGCAGTCCCGCCGGGTGCGCTTCCCGGAGGTCGCGGACGCCGCGACCACCAAGCAGGTCGCCGCGCTGCTCGCCGGGGCGGACTTCGCGGCCGTGCTGCACGAGAGCGGCGAGGAGCCCCTGGCGACGGTCGGCCTGCCCTCCACCGGCGAGATCGTGCTGGTCGTGGGCCCCGAAGGGGGCGTGGCGCCGGAGGAGCTGGCGCTGTTCGAGGAGGCGGGGGCCGGGGCGTTCCGCCTCGGGCGCAGTGTGCTGCGCACGTCGACGGCCGGGACGGCGGCGGCCGCCGTGCTCCTGGCCCGCACCGGACGCTGGTCCTGACCCCCTCGGGAGGCTTTGCCCCGAGGGGGAGCTGACGGCGCCTCAGGAGTGGCCTCGGTTCGCGCGGTTGACGCCTTTGCGCCCTACCGCGCCGTCCCCGTCGGTGGCAGGCTGCCCCCATGATGGGGGCATTCAGGAGGATTCGGCGGGGGGCGCGAGGCCGGCGCGCGGCGGTGGCGGCGGTGTTCGCGGTGGTCGCCGTGGGCGGGGCCGTCGCGTGCGAGCCCGGCGGCATCAGCTCCGCGTCCGTCGCGTACACCGTCGACGAGACCGTGACCAAGGAGCTGAACCGGCAGAAGGCGGGCGTGCGCTGGCTGACCTGCACGGCCTCCTACGGCAACGGCGGCAAGGCGTCGCCGTCGGCGGGCGGGGCCGGTGAGCGGACCGTCGCCTCCGTCGACTGCCAGGGGGAGACGAAGGACGGCAAGGACATCGACGTCACCGGCCGGGTCACCCACGCCGTGGAGGGCGCCTGCGTCCGCGGCACCATCACCGCGAAGGTCGACGGCAAGACCTGGTTCACGGTCGACGGGCTCGGCGAGTGCGACCGCACCAGCCCGCCGCCGGTCGGCGGGGGCGGGGGCGGGAACGGGCAGCCCGGACCGACCGTGACCGTGACCGTCACCCAGACCATCTGGTGCGACCGCTACCCGGACTGCCGTCCCGTCGAGGGCAAGTGATCCGAACCCTGTCCGCGCGACGGCGTCCCTGCATAGGGTGATCGGGTGACATCGCCTGCTTACCTCCGGTTCCCCCATGTGCACGGCGACCTGGTCGCCTTCACCGCCGAGGACGACGTGTGGCTCGCCCCGCTCGACGGCGGCCGGGCCTGGCGGGTCAGCGCCGACAACGTGCCGGTGACCCACCCCCGGATCTCGCCCGACGGCACCACCGTCGCCTGGACCTCCACCCGCGACGGCGCCCCCGAGGTGCACATCGCCCCGGTCGACGGCGGCCCGGCGAGGAGACTGACGTACTGGGGCAGCATGCGGACCCAGGTGCGCGGCTGGACCACCGCGGGCGAGGTCCTGGCGATCAGCACCGAGGGCCAGGCCAGTCTGCGCCGCACCTGGGCCCGTGCCGTGCCGCTGGACGGCGGCCCGGCCGCCACCCTGCCCTACGGACCCGTCGGGGACGTCGCCCACGGCCCGCACACGGTGCTGCTGTCCGCGCCGATGGGCCGCGAGGCGGCCTGGTGGAAGCGGTACCGCGGCGGCACCGCGGGCAAGCTGTGGATCGACCGCGAGGACGACGGGGAGTTCGTGCGGCTGCACGAGGACCTCGACGGCAACCTCGAGTACCCGCTGTGGGTGGGGGACCGGGTCGGCTTCCTCTCCGACCACGAGGGCACGGGCGCCCTGTACTCCTCCCTCGCCGACGGCTCCGACCTGCGCCGGCACACCCCTCTCGGGGGCTTCTACGCACGGCACGCCGCGACCGACGGCAGCCGCGTCGTCTACTCCAGCGCCGGTGAGCTGTGGCTCCTCGACGACCTGGACGGATCCGAGCCGCGCCGGCTGGACGTGCGCCTCGGCGGGCAGCGCGTCGACCTCCAGCCGTTCACCGTGAACGCCTCCCGCTGGTTCGGTTCGGCCTCCCCCGACCACACCGCCCGCGGCAGCGCCGTGTCCGTGCGCGGCTCCGTGCACTGGGTCACCCACCGCTCCGGCCCGGCCCGCGCGCTCGCCGCCACCCCCGGCGTCCGGGCCCGGCTGCCCCGCACGTTCCGCGCCGACGGCGAGGAGTGGGTGGTGTGGGTGACGGACGCCGAGGGCGACGACGCCCTGGAGTTCGCGCCCGCCACCGGCCTCGCCCCGGGCGCCACCCCGCGCCGGCTCGCCGTCGGGCAGCTCGGCCGGGTGCTGGACCTCGCCATGGCGCCCGACGGCAGCCGTGCCGCCGTGGCCTCCCACGACGGGCGTCTGCTGCTGGTGGAGCGGGAGACCGGCGAGGTGCGGACCGTGGACCGCAGCGAGGACGGCGACATGTCCGGCCTGGTCTTCTCACCCGACTCGGCCTGGCTCGCCTGGTCCCACCCCGGCCCGCGCCCCCTGAGCCAGCTGAAGCTCGCCAACACCACCGACCTGTCGGTCACCGAGGCCACCCCGCTGCGCTTCCAGGACTACGCGCCGGCGTTCACCGCCGACGGCAAGCACCTCGCCTTCCTGTCGACCCGCGCCTTCGACCCGGTCTACGACGAGCACGTCTTCGACCTGGCCTTCGTGGAGGGCGCCCGGCCGCACCTGATCACCCTCGCGGCCACCACGCCCTCCCCGTTCGGCCCGCAGCGGCACGGCCGCTCCTTCGAGACGCCCGACCGCGAGGAGACTCCCGACAGCGAGGGCACCCCGACCACGCGCATCGACCTGGACGGCCTCGCCGACCGCATCGTGCCCTTCCCGGTCGAGGCCGCCCGCTACTCGGGCCTGCGCGCCGCCAGGGACGGGGTGCTGTGGCTGCGGCACCCGGTCAGCGGGGTGCTCGGCGCGGCCCGCGCCACCCCGGACGCCCCGGAGCCCAAGACCGAACTGGAGCGCTACGACCTCGCCCAGCAGCGCCTGGAGCATCTCGCCGCGGACGCCGACCACTTCGAGGTCAGCGGCGACGGCAAGCGGGTGCTGCTGTGGACCGACGGACGGCTCAAGGTCGTCCCCAGCGACCGGCGCGCCTCCGGCGATGACGACAGCGACTCCAACATCACCGTCGACCTGGGCCGCGTACGCCAGTTCGTCGACCCGGCCGCCGAGTGGCGGCAGATGTTCGACGAGAACGGCCGCATCATGCGCGACCACTTCTGGCGGCCGGACATGAGCGGCGTCGACTGGGACGGCGTGCTGGACCGCTACCGCCCGGTCGTGGACCGCTGCGCCACCCACGACGACCTGGTCGACCTGCTGTGGGAGGTCCAGGGCGAACTGGGCACGTCCCACGCCTACGTCACCCCGCGCGGCAGCCACGGCAAGGGCCCCCGTCAGGGACTGCTGGGTGCCGACATCTCCCGTCACGAGGACGGCAGCTGGCGCGTCGACCGCATCCTGCCCTCGGAGACCTCCGACCCGGACGCCCGCAGCCCGCTGGCCGCGCCCGGCGTCGCCGTACGCCCCGGGGACGCCCTCGTGGCGATCGCCGGGCAGCCGGTCGACCCGGTCACCGGCCCCGGACGGCTGCTGGTCGGCACGGCGAACAAGCCGGTGGAACTGACCATCTCCCCGGCCGGCGGCGGTGAACCCCGGCACGCCGTCGTCGTCCCGCTCGCCGACGAGGAGCCGCTGCGCTACCACGCCTGGGTCGCCGACCGCCGCGCCTACGTCCACGAGAAGTCCGGCGGCCGTCTCGGCTACCTCCACGTCCCGGACATGCAGGCGCCCGGCTGGGCCCAGATCCACCGCGACCTGCGCGTCGAGGTCGCCCGCGAGGGCCTGGTCGTCGACGTCCGCGAGAACCGCGGCGGCCACACCTCCCAGCTCGTGGTGGAGAAGCTCGCCCGGCGCGTCGTCGGCTGGGCCGTGCCGCGCGGCATGCGCCCCTACAGCTACCCCGAGGACGCCCCGCGCGGCCCGGTCGTGGCCGTCGCCAACGAGTTCTCCGGCTCGGACGGCGACATCGTCAACGCCGCCATCAAGGCGCTGGGCCTCGGACCGGTCGTCGGCACCCGCACCTGGGGCGGCGTCATCGGCATCGACAGCCGCTACCGCCTGGTCGACGGCACCCTGGTCACCCAGCCCAAGTACGCGTTCTGGCTGGAGGGGTACGAGTGGGGCGTGGAGAACCACGGCGTGGACCCCGACGTGGAGATCGTCCAACGCCCGCAGGACCACGCGGCGGGCCGGGACACCCAGCTGGACGAGGCGATCAGGCTGGCGTTGGAGGCACTGGAGTCCAGCCCCGCCAAGAGGCCCCCGGCTGTCCCGACCCTGTGAGGGGCGCGGGGCCCTGTCGATGTGGGCTCCGCCGCGGCAGCGCGACCAGCCACAACGCACCCGCACACGACGACGATACGATGCCCGCGTCGGACCTCGACGTCGGCCAACCCTCGGAGGAGACATGGCAGGGGAACCCCAGGACGACTGTCTGTTCTGCAAGATCGTCGCGGGCAGCATCCCGGCGACGGTCGTGCGCGAGACGGAGACGACCCTCGCCTTCCGCGACATCAACCCCCAGGCCCCGACGCACGTCCTGGTCATCCCCAAGGCGCACCACGAGAACGCCGCCGCCCTCGCCGAAGCCGACCCGGCCCTCGCCGCGGACGTGCTCCGCGAGGCCCGGGCCGTCGCGGAGGAGGAGAAGCTCGACAGCTACCGCCTGGTGTTCAACACCGGCAGCGGCGCCGGCCAGACGGTCTGGCACGTCCACGGCCACGTGCTCGGCGGCCGCGGCCTGCAGTGGCCCCCGGGATGACGCGCCTTGTCCGTACGTGAACTGGTCGTCCTCGGCACCGCCAGCCAGGTGCCGACCCGGCACCGCAACCACAACGGCTACCTGCTGCGCTGGGACGGCGAGGGCATCCTCTTCGACCCCGGCGAGGGCACGCAGCGGCAGATGCTGCGTGCCGGGGTGGCCGCGCACGACCTGAACCGGATCTGCGTCACGCACTTCCACGGCGACCACAGCCTGGGCCTGGCGGGCGTGATCCAGCGCATCAACCTCGACCGGGTCCCGCACCAGGTCACCGCCCACTACCCCCGCTCCGGGCAGCGCTTCTTCGACCGGCTCCGGTACGCCACCGCCTACCGCGAGACCGTCGGCGTCACCGAGGCGCCGGTCGCCGCCGACGGCCCCCTCGCCCGCACCGGCGGCTATGTGCTGGAGGCCCGGAAGCTGTCGCACCCGGTGGAGTCCTACGGCTACCGCATCGTCGAGCCCGACGGCCGGCGCATGCTGCCCGAGCGGCTCGCCGCGCACGGCCTGAAGGGCCCGGACGTGGGCCGCATCCAGCGCGAGGGCTCCCTCGGCGGCGTCTCGCTGGAGGACGTCAGCGAGGTGCGGCGCGGGCAGCGGTTCGCCTTCGTCATGGACACCCGGCTGTGCGACGGCGCGTACGCGCTGGCCGAGGGCTGCGACATGCTCGTCATCGAGTCGACCTTCCTCGACGAGGACGAGAAACTCGCCGTCGAGCACGGGCATCTGACGGCCGGTCAGGCGGCGCGGGTGGCACGGGAGAGCGGAGTGCGGCACCTGGTGCTGACCCACTTCAGCCAGCGCTACGGCGATCCGGAGGAGTTCGAGCGGCAGGCGCGGGCCGCCGGGTACGAGGGCGAGCTCAGCGTGGCCCGCGACCTGCTGCGGGTGCCGATTCCGAAGCGTCGGTGAAACGCCCGTACGATGCTTTGATGCCCCTCCCCAAAGCCGAACTGCACCTTCACATCGAAGGCACCCTGGAGCCGGAGCTCGCCTTCGCACTCGCCGCGCGCAACGGCGTCACCCTGCCCTACGCGGGCACCGACGAACTGCGCGAGGCGTACCGCTTCGCGGACCTGCAGTCCTTCCTGAACCTGTACTACGAGCTCATGGCCGTGCTGCGCACCGAGCGGGACTTCGAGGACCTGGCCGACGCCTACCTCGCCCGGGCCGCCGCGCAGGGCGTGCGGCACGCCGAGATCTTCTTCGACCCGCAGGCCCACACCGGGCGCGGCCTGGACCTCGGCACGGTCGTCGAGGGACTGTGGCGCGCGCTGGGGAGCAGCGAGGCGAACCACGGTGTCTCGACCCGGCTGATCCTGTGCTTCCTGCGCGACGAGTCCGCCGAGTCGGCCCTGGCCACCCTGGACGCCGCCCAGCCCTACCTGGACCGGATCACCGGCGTCGGCCTGGACTCCGCCGAGGTCGGGCACCCGCCGGTGAAGTTCCGCGAGGTGTACGAGAGGGCCGCGGCGCTGGGACTGCGCCGGGTCGCGCACGCCGGCGAGGAGGGGCCGCCCGCGTACATCACCGAGGCGCTGGACGTCCTCGGCGTCGAGCGGGTCGACCACGGGCTGCGCTGCGTGGAGGACCCGGCGCTGGTGGAGCGGCTGGTGCGCGACCGGGTGCCGCTGACGCTGTGCCCGCTGTCCAACGTCCGGCTGCGCACGGTGGACACCCTCGCCGAGCACCCCCTGCCGGCCATGCTGGACGCGGGCCTGATGTGCACGGTCAACTCGGACGACCCGGCCTACTTCGGGGGCTACGCCGGGGACAACTTCGACGCCGTGCGCGAGACGCTCGGACTCGGTGAGGAGCGGCTGCGCGAGCTGGCCCGCAACTCCTTCCTCGCCTCGTTCCTGGAGGACGACGAGGAGCTGCGGGCGCGCTACCTGGCCGAGGTCGAGGCGTACACCTTCGGCTAGGCCGTCACTGTCAGGCCGTCACAGGGCCTCGGACCCCGCCTTTCCGTACGCGCGCTGGGCGGCGACGGCCGGGGCCTCCACGGGGATCTCCACCACCGGCTGCTCCGGGGCGCCGATCTCCGGGACCGCGCCGGTGGGAGTGCCCGTGGCGGCGGCGACCAGCGCCGCCGGGTGGCCGCCGCGGCGGCGGATCGCACCGGGGAGCAGCGGACGCCCGCCGGTGTGCAGGGCGACGGCGGTCATCGGCAGGGCGATCACCAGCAGCCCGGCCCCGAGGACGGCGCCCATCGCCGGGAAACCGGCCTGCGCCGACAGGACGCTGCCGGTCAGCGGCCCGGCCGCCGTGCCGAGCGAGGAGGCCGAGCCGACCAGGACGGCCCACCGCCCGCGTGGGTCGAGCGAGGCGGCCAGCCCGATCAGGTACGACAGCACCACCGGGTACAGCGTGTTCCAGGCGATCTCCCCTGCGGCGAAGCTGCCGAACCCGGTGGCGGAGGCGCTCAGCACGATGCAGCCGGCGATGAGCGTGGTGCCCAGGCCGATCGGTACCGCCCGGCCGAGTCGCGCCCCGAGGGCCCCGGCCGCGAGCACGCCGGTGAGCCCGGCGCCCAGGGCCACGGCGAAGACGGCTCCGACGGTGGCCTCGCCGAGGTGCGCCTGCTCCAGGCCGATCCGGCCGCTCACGCCCCACAGCGAGTTCTGGGCGAGCGACCAGCACACCATGGCGGCGGCCAGCACCAGTCCGGAACGGGCGTGCGGCAGTCGGGCCGTGCCGGTCCGGACGGGGGTCGGGGGAGTCCCGGCCGGCAGCCTGCCGGTCAGCGGCCACACGGCCGCGGCCGTGAGGGCGATCGCGACGAGCGGCAGCCCGTGGCCCGGGCCGAGGTGAGGCACCGTCAGGTACACGGCGCCCGCGAGGGCGGAGACGCTGAGCAGCCCGGCGGTGGAGGCCCGGTGGGGGTCCTTCTGCCCGGCGATGAGGGTCGCGGCGACGGTCGTGGCCGTGCCGGAGCCGACCCCGCCGATCATGGCGCCGACGACGACGGCCGGGACGGCGGTGGTCAGGGCGGCGCCGCCGTAGCCGAGCAGGGCCAGGGCGAGGCCGAGCCGGGCGAGGGCGCGGGCGCCGATCCGTTCGACCCGTGAGGCCAGGGCGAATCCGGCGGCGGCCGAACTCAGCAGCAGGGCGCTGCCGACGGCCCCGGCCTGGGTGGCGGAGAGCGCGAGCCCGGAGTCGAGGCGGCCCACGGTGGTGGGCAGCAGATACGGGGCGAGGTACCCGGCCGTGAAAAGGGCGACGAGGGGCCAGGGAGTGGTGCGGGGGGCGAACACGGGCGTTCCCAGGGCGTGCGAAAGGAGCGGCGATCAGGGGGGAGGGGCGACGACCGTCGACGGACAGGAACGCGCGGGCAATTTGTATCAAGCAAGTACTCGGACCCGGGAGCCCGGTCGGTGTGATCTGGGACACATCGTGTTTGGTGGAGTGAAGCCCGGGTAAACGCGCGCCTTCGCCTGGTCGGACCCCTGTCGCACCCCTTCCCGGTCGCACCTGTTGACGTTCGCATACGCAGCCAGCATTCTCATACATGGATGACGTCTACGTGAGGAGATGACGTGAGCGCTGGTGCGGTAGCGGTCGCGCGGCGGCTGCGCGAGGGCATGGCGAACGGGGTGCTGTCCTTCCCGCTGACCGCCTTCCGCGACGACGGCACGCTCGACGCGGACGGCTGCCGCGCCCATGTCGCGGACCGGCTGGCCGCGTCCCCCGGCGCGGTCTTCCCGGCCTGCGGGACCGGCGAGTTCTTCTCCCTGGACGAGGACGAGTACCGGCAGGTCGTGGCCCTCACCGTCGAGGAGGCCGCCGGCCGGGTCCCCGTCGTCGCCGGCATCGGCTACGGCTGGGCCCAGGCCGCCCGGTTCGCGCGCATCGCCGAGGACGCCGGAGCCGACGCCCTGCTCGTCCTGCCGCACTACCTCGTCGAGGCGCCGCAGGACGGCCTCGCCGCCCAGGTCGAGCAGATCGCCGCCCGCACACCGCTGCCGCTGATCGTCTACCAGCGCGGCAGGACCGCCTTCACCGCCGACTCCCTGCGCCGCGTCGCCGCCCTGCCGCACGTCATCGGCCTCAAGGACGGCCACAGCGACCTCGACCGGCTCCAGCGCCTCACCCTGGCCGCGCCCGAGGACTTCCTGTTCTTCAACGGCGCCGCCACCGCCGAGGTCCAGGCCCGCGCCTACGCCGCGGTCGGTGTGCCCGCCTACTCCTCCGCCGTGCACGCCTTCGCCCCCGAGATCGCCGGCGCCTTCTTCACCGCCCTGCGCGACGGCGACGACGGCACCGTCGACAAGCTCCTGCGCGGCTTCTACGTCCCGTTCGTCGAGCTGCGCGACCGCGTGCCCGGGTACGCCGTGTCGCTGGTGAAGGCCGCCGCCCGCCTGCGCGGCCAGGCCGTGGGCCCGGTACGCGCCCCGCTCACCGACCCCGCGCCGGCCGACCTGGCCGCCCTCGGCACCCTCCTCACCGCCGGACTCGACCTCGTGGGAGCCGCCCTGTGAACCTCGCCATCACCGACGTACGGCTGACGCCGATCCTGGTCGCGGACCCGCCGCTGCTGAACACGCAGGGCGTCCACCAGCCGTACACGCCCCGGCTGATCGTCGAGGTGGTCACGGCGGACGGGGTCACCGGCGTGGGGGAGACCTACGGCGACACCAAGTACCTGGAGCTGGCCCGGCCCCTGGCCGAACAGCTGGCGGGACACCGGGTCAGCGACCTGAACGGGCTGTCCGCCCTCGCGGACCGCGTCGCGGTGGACGGCTCCCGGGTCGAGACCGCCGTAGACGTCGGCGGGCTGCGCGGCGTCCAGACGGCGGACAAGCTCCGGCTGTCCGTCGTCTCGGCCTTCGAGGTCGCCTGCCTCGACGCCCTCGGCAAGGCCCTCGGCCTGCCCGTGCACGCGCTGCTCGGCGGCAAGGTGCGCGACACGGTCGAGTACAGCGCCTACCTGTTCTACAAGTGGGCCGCCCACCCCGAGGGCGTCCCGGCCGAGACCGACGACTGGGGCGCCGCCCTCGACCCGGCCGGAGTGGTGGAGCAGGCCCGCCGCTTCACCGAACGCCACGGCTTCACCTCCTTCAAGCTGAAGGGCGGCGTCTTTCCTCCCGAGGAGGAGATCGCGGCCGTGCGCGCCCTCGCGGAGGCCTTCCCCGGGCACCCGCTGCGGCTGGATCCCAACGGCGCGTGGTCGGTCGAGACCTCCCTGCGCGTGGCCGGGGAACTGGGGGACGTCCTCGAGTACCTGGAGGACCCCGCCCTCGGCACGCCCGCCATGGCCGAGGTCGCCGCCAAGACCGGCGTGCCGCTGGCCACCAACATGTGCGTGACGACCTTCGCCGAGATCGAGGAGGCCTTCACCCGCGACGCCGTCCAGGTCGTGCTCAGCGACCACCACTACTGGGGCGGGCTGCGCGCCACACAGCAACTCGCCGCCGTGTGCCGGGCCTTCGGGGTGGGGGTGTCCATGCACTCCAACACCCACCTGGGCATTTCGCTCGCCGCGATGACGCATGTGGCCGCCACCGTCCCGGACCTCCACCACGCCTGCGACTCCCACTACCCGTGGCAGTCGGAGGACGTCCTCACCGAGCGGATCGCCTTCGAGGGCGGACGGGTGGCGGTGTCCGACGCCCCCGGGCTCGGCGTGGAGCTGGACCGCGAGCGGCTGGCCGTGCTCCACCGGCGCTGGCTGGAGGACGACGGGGCGCTGCGGGACCGGGACGACGCGGCGGCCATGCGGATCGCCGACCCGGGGTGGGTGACGCCGGCGATGCCCCGCTGGTAGCGGCCGCTTCCCCGCGGTGTGGTGCAGACTGGCCTGATCCGCACCACGTCAGGGAGCGCATCGTGATCGCGTCCACCACCCCGGCAGGAAAGGGCCCGTCCGGAAAGGGATCGCACCGGCAGAACCAGGTCGATCCCCTCGCCCCGCTGCGCGCGCCGGAGGACCCGCCCTGGGACGTCTACCTCACCGGCACCGTCTTCCTCGACATCGTCTTCACCGGGCTCGACTCCGCCCCGGTGCGCG
Organism: Streptomyces sp. NPDC053665; assembly: GCF_055585285.1. NCBI lineage: Bacteria > Bacillati > Actinomycetota > Actinomycetes > Kitasatosporales > Streptomycetaceae > Streptomyces > Streptomyces sp. NPDC053665. Next base: position 660,869 of record NZ_JBVJKK010000002.1, on the reverse strand, counting down.
GGACGGAGTCCTGGGCGCGCGGGATGGGGTCGAGTCCCGGCGGCGTCGCCAACATGGCCACGGCGCTCGCCCGCCTCGGGCTGCGCACCTCCCTCGCCGCGGCCTTCGGCGACGACCACTACGGCGAGTACTGCTGGGACGCCCTGGAGCACGGCGAGGGCATCGACCTGTCCGCCTCGCGCACGGTGCCGGGCTGGCACTCCCCGGTGACCGTCTCCATGGCCTACGAGGGGGAGCGGACGATGGTCTCGCACGGCCACGAGCCGCCTCCGGAGGAGCCCGCCCCCGCCTGCCCGCCGCGCGCCCGGGCCGCCGTCGCCTCCCTCGCGCCCGGGGTGAGCGCGCCCTGGATCGCGCAGGCCGCGAGCAAGGGCACCCGCGTCTTCGGCGACGTCGGCTGGGACGACACCGGGAGGTGGGACCTGGCCCGGCTGCCCGATCTCAGGCACTGCGAGGCGTTCCTGCCGAACGCGCAGGAGGCCATGCGCTACACCCGCACCGACTGCCCGCGGGCCGCCGCGCACGCCCTCACCGAGCACGTGCCGCTCGCCGTCGTCACCCTCGGCGCGGAGGGGGCGTACGCCGTGGACCGGCGGACGGGGGAGACGGCGGAGGTGCCGGCGATCGATGTCGAGGCGCTCGACCCGACCGGGGCCGGGGACGTGTTCGTCGCCGGGTTCGTGGCCGGGACGCTCGCGGACTGGCCGCTGGCCGACCGGCTGGCGTTCGCGGGGCTGACCGCGGCGCTGTCGGTGCAGGAGTTCGGCGGGTCGCTGTCGGCGCCCGGGTGGTCGGAGATCGCGGCCTGGTGGCGCAGGGTGCAGTCCGTGGAGGGGCAGGACCCCCAGGCGCTGCGGCGGTACGGGTTCCTGGCCGGGCTGGTGCCGGAGGAACTGGTGCGGCCGTGGCCGCTGCGGCGTGCGGTGCCGACGATCGGATTCCGCCGCTCGGCGTGACCGGCCGCCGCGTCCTCGCGTCCCCAAAACCCCTACGGCGTTGTCACCGCACCGTCGTACCCTGGGAATCGCGAGGCCGCCCTCAGCTGCGCGGCCGTGACGAGGAGGAACCGCAGGCCTTAAGCGCCGGCCCATGACTCAATCACCGACAGCTCACACCTCCGCGCAGGAGCAGGCGAGAGCGCAGTTCACCGTCCCCGCCCAGCACCCCATGGTGACCGTGCTGGGATCCGGCGACTCCCTCCTGCGCGTGATCGAGAAGGCCTTCCCGGCGGCCGACATCCACGTCCGGGGCAACGAGATCAGCGCGGTCGGCGACCCGAAGGACGTCGCCCTCATCGCGCGCGTGTTCGACGAGATGATGCTGGTGCTCCGCACCGGGCAGCCGATGACGGAGGACGCAGTGGAACGCTCCATCGCCATGCTCAAGGCGAGCGACAACGGCGAGAGCGACGGCCGGGAGACCCCGGCCGAGGTGCTCACGCAGAACATCCTGTCCTCGCGTGGCCGCACGATCCGCCCCAAGACGCTCAACCAGAAGCGCTACGTGGACGCGATCGACAAGCACACCATCGTCTTCGGCATCGGCCCCGCCGGCACCGGCAAGACCTACCTGGCCATGGCCAAGGCCGTGCAGGCCCTGCAGTCCAAGCAGGTCAACCGCATCATCCTGACCCGCCCGGCGGTCGAGGCCGGAGAGCGGCTGGGCTTCCTGCCGGGCACCCTCTACGAGAAGATCGACCCGTACCTGCGCCCGCTCTACGACGCGCTGCACGACATGCTCGACCCGGACTCCATCCCGCGCCTGATGGCGGCGGGCACGATCGAGGTCGCGCCGCTCGCCTACATGCGCGGACGCACCCTCAACGACGCCTTCATCATCCTGGACGAGGCCCAGAACACCAGCCCCGAGCAGATGAAGATGTTCCTCACCCGCCTCGGCTTCGACTCGAAGATCGTCATCACGGGTGACGTGACGCAGGTCGACCTGCCCGACGGGACGAAGAGCGGTCTGCGCCAGGTGCAGGACATCCTGGACGGCGTCGAGGACGTGCATTTCTCCCGGCTGTCGTCCCAGGACGTCGTCCGGCACAAGCTGGTGGGCCGTATCGTCGACGCGTACGAGAAGTACGACACCACGCACGGCACCCAGAACGGCACGCACAAGAGCCGGGGCAAGTCCGCGCACAAGGGGAAGTAGACAAGCACAACACCATGTCGATCGACGTCAACAACGAGTCCGGCACCGAGGTCGACGAGCAGGCGATCCTCGACATCGCCCGCTACGCGCTGGCGCGGATGCGCATCCACCCGCTCTCCGAACTGTCGGTGATCGTCGTGGACGCCGACGCCATGGAGCAGCTCCACATCCAGTGGATGGACCTCCCGGGCCCGACGGATGTCATGTCCTTCCCCATGGACGAGCTGCGCCCGCCGTCCAAGGACGACGACGAGCCGCCGCAGGGCCTGCTCGGCGACATCGTGCTGTGCCCCGAGGTCGCCGAGAAGCAGGGCAAGGACGCGGAGACCCAGCACTCCATGGACGAGGAGCTCCAGCTGCTCACCGTCCACGGAGTGCTGCATCTGCTGGGCTACGACCACGAGGAGCCGGACGAGAAGGCCGAGATGTTCGGCCTCCAGGCGGCCATCGTGGACGGCTGGCGCGCGGAGCGGGGCCTGACCGGCCCGTCCCCGGCGCCGACGGTCTCGTAGCGCCCGCCGATGAGTCCTCAACTCGCACTGGGCGCCATCGCCCTGGTCGTCGTGGCCTGGCTCGCCGCCTGCGCCGAGGCGGGCCTCGCCCGGGTCTCCAGCTTCCGGGCCGAGGAGGCCGTGCGCTCCGGCCGCCGCGGCAGCGCCAAGCTCTCCCAGGTCGCCGCCGACCCGACCCGCTACCTGAACGTGGCGCTGCTGGTCCGCGTCGCCTGCGAGATGGCAGCCGCTGCGCTGATCACCTACGGCTGCCTCAAGGAGTTCGACGGCACCACCGAGGCGCTGCTGGTCGCCATCGCGGTCATGGTCCTCGTGTCGTACGTCGCCGTCGGCGTCTCCCCGCGCACCATCGGCCGCCAGCACCCGCTGAACACCGCGACGGTCTCGGCGTACGTCCTGGTGCCGCTGGCGCGGATCATGGGCCCGATCCCCTCGCTGCTCATCCTCATCGGCAACGCCCTCACCCCCGGCAAGGGCTTCCGGCGCGGCCCGTTCGCCTCCGAGGCGGAGCTGCGGGCGCTGGTCGACCTCGCCGAGAAGGAGTCTCTGATCGAGGACGAGGAGCGCCGCATGGTGCACTCGGTCTTCGAGCTCGGCGACACCCTGGTCCGCGAGGTCATGGTCCCGCGCACGGACCTGGTGGTCATCGAGCGCTTCAAGACGATCCGCCAGGCCCTCACCCTCGCCCTGCGCTCCGGCTTCTCCCGCATCCCGGTGACCGGCGAGAGCGAGGACGACATCGTCGGCATCGTCTACCTGAAGGACCTCGTGCGCAGGACGCACATCAGCCGGGACGCCGAGACCGAGCAGGTCTCCACGGCCATGCGGCCCGCCTTCTTCGTGCCCGACACCAAGAACGCCGGCGACCTGCTGCGCGAGATGCAGAAGGAACGCAACCACGTCGCCGTCGTCATCGACGAGTACGGCGGCACGGCCGGCATCGTCACCATCGAGGACATCCTCGAGGAGATCGTCGGCGAGATCACCGACGAGTACGACCGCGAACTGCCCCCGGTGGAGGACCTCGGCAAGGACCGCTTCCGGGTCACCGCCCGCCTCGACATCGGCGACCTGGGCGAGCTGTACGGCCTGGAGGAGTTCGACGACGAGGACGTGGAGACGGTCGGCGGCCTGCTCGCGAAGGAGCTGGGCCGGGTGCCCATCGCCGGTGCGTCCTCGGTGGTCGCCCTGCCCGACGGGCGGGAGCTGAGGCTGACCGCGGAGGCCGCGGCCGGCCGCCGGAACAAGATCGTGACGGTGCTGGTGGAGCCGGTCGAGCCGCAGGAGGCCCCGCAGGAGGAGAAGGCGCCGTGACCCCTCAGGAGCTGCGCGCCCTCTGCCTGTCCTTCGCGGCGGCCGAGGAGGACTTCCCGTTCCGCCCGGAGATCTCGGTCTTCAAGGTGTGCGGGAAGCTCTTCGCCCTGTCGTCGCTGGACGCGCGCCCCCTGAAGGTCAACCTCAAGTGCGACCCGGACGAGGCCGTCCGCCTCCGCCGGGAGCACGCGGGGCTCGTCGTGCCCGGCTGGCACATGAACAAGCGCCACTGGAACACCGTCACGGCCGACGGGGACCTCCCCGACCGGCTGGTCCGGGAACTCGTCGAGGACTCCTACGACCTCGTCGTCGCCGGGCTGCCCCGAGCGGACCGCCTCCGCCTGGACCGGCCCTGACCCTTCCGTATGCTCGGATCATGACCGACAGCAGCGCGCTCGACCCCGAGGACCGCAAGATCGTCACCCTGGCCCGTTCCGCACGGGCCCGCAACGGCGTGCCCGAGGGGGCCGCCGTACGGGACGAGACCGGGCGGACCTACGTCGCCGGCACCGTGGCCCTCGACTCGCTGAGGCTCAGCGCCCTGCGGACGGCGGTGGCGATGGCCGTCGCCTCGGGCGCCCGCTCCCTGGAGGCGGCGGCCGTCGTCACCGACGCGGAGTCGGTCGCCGACGAGGACCGGGCAGCCGTCCGGGACCTCGGCAGCGCGCGGACGCCGGTGCTCCTGGCCGGGCCCGACGGGACGGTCCGGGCCACCCTGACCGCCGGCTGAACTCCCCCCACGACCGGGGGGAGAAACGAGAACCGGCATCCCATGAGACGCGACAGCTTCGCCGCGGGTGCGGCGCCGGCGGCCTCGGCCCTCGCGGCCGCCGTGCTCGCCCTCGCCCCCGCGGCCCACGCCGTCACCCCGGTGACCGCGACGATCAGCGCCGACTGCGGCCGCTTCGGCAGCGGCCGGGGCACGCTCACCGCCACGCAGAGCGGCACCGCCGTCACCGTCACGGTCAGGTCCTCGGCGATCACCGCCCCGATCTCCCTCGGCAAGGACACGCTCACGTCCACCCTCACCCTGGTGCGGGCCGGCGGCGGCACGGTCTCCTTCACCGGCAGGGCGAACCCGGCCCTGGCGGCCGGCGCCCCCGTCCAGGTCGGCCCCCTGCGCGGCACCGTCGCCCGCGGCGACCGCCTGGAGGCCCACGGCGGGTCGCTGCGGCTGACGGCCTTCGGCCTCACCGCCACCTGCACGGCGGCCGGGCCGCAGTCGCCCGGCCCGTTCGTCTTCGACTGAGCCGCACCGCGCTGCGGAGGGCCCGGGGAGCACACGGGTGCGGGGCGGACGGACCGCTGTGCGGAGCGGCCCGGAGGATCAGGGAGAATGGCGGCATGAGTGTGCGCGCAGAGTCCTCCGAGAAGTCCGGCGAGACCGCCCATCGTGCCGGCTTCGCCTGCTTCGTCGGCCGCCCCAACGCGGGCAAGTCCACCCTGACGAACGCTCTGGTCGGGCAGAAGGTGGCGATCACCTCCAACCGGCCGCAGACGACCCGGCACACCGTGCGGGGCATCGTGCACCGCGAGGACGCCCAGCTGATCCTGGTCGACACCCCGGGCCTGCACAAGCCGCGCACGCTGCTCGGCGAGCGGCTGAACGACGTGGTGCGCACCACCTGGGCCGAGGTCGACGTGATCGGCTTCTGCCTGCCCGCGAACGAGAAGATCGGCCCGGGCGACCGCTTCATCGCCAAGGAGCTGGCCGGGCTCAAGAAGTCGCCGAAGGTCGCGATCGTCACCAAGACGGACCTCGTCGACGGCAAGACCCTCGCCGAGCAGCTGATCGCCGTCGACCAGCTGGGCAGGGAACTGGGCATCGAGTGGGCGGAGATCGTCCCGGTCTCGGCGGTCGGCGACCAGCAGGTCCAACTGCTGGCCGACCTCCTGATCCCGCTGCTGCCCGAGGGCCCCGCGCTCTACCCCGAGGGCGACCTGACGGACGAGCCCGAGCAGGTCATGGTCGCGGAGCTGATCCGCGAGGCCGCCCTGGAGGGTGTCCGTGACGAGCTGCCGCACTCCATCGCCGTCGTGGTCGAGGAGATGCTGCCCCGCGAGGACCGCCCCGCCGACAAGCCCCTGCTGGACATCCACGCCAACCTCTTCATCGAGCGCTCCAGCCAGAAGGGCATCGTCATCGGCCCCAAGGGCAAGCGCCTGAAGGAGGTCGGCATCAAGTCCCGCAAGCAGATCGAGGCCCTGCTGGGCACGCCCGTCTTCCTCGACCTGCACGTGAAGGTCGCCAAGGACTGGCAGCGGGACCCCAAGCAGTTGCGGCGCCTGGGGTTCTGATCCCGGGCTGCTAGGACGCGGTCGCGAAGCTCGCCCACACGGCGTTGCCGCCCGTGAGCGGCGAGCGGACGACCCCCCAGGCGTCCGCGACCTCCCGGACCAGCAGCAGCCCGCGCCCGCCCTCGTCGTCCGGGCCCGGGCAGCAGGCGGGGATGCCGCGCCCGGTGCGGTCCCCGTCGTGCACCTCCATCCGCAGCCGGGCGTCGGTCAGCAGCTGCACCCCGCACAGGATCCGTTCGCCGAGGGTGTGCAGCACGGCGTTGGTGACCAGTTCGGACACCAGCAGCACGGCGTCGGCGCACACCTCGTCGGGCACCTGCCACGAGGCCAGCCGGTCGCGCAGGGCCCGCCGGGCCAGACCGGCGCTGGTCCGCAGCGGCGGCAGCTCCAGCCAGTCGGCGCGGCCGGGGCGCACCGCCTCGAGGAACCGTGGGACGGACGTCGTGTGGGGGGACACGGGGGTCGCCTTCCGTGGGGGGTGGAAGAACAAGTAACTATGCTCGCAGCGCAGTTCAGACTGCAACCATCTTCGCGATACGCATCAGTCCTTCACCGTCCGGCCTTTCGTCCGGTCTTTCGTCCGGTCTTTTGTCCGATCCTTCAGCATGTCCCGGTACCAGTGGTACGAGGACTTCGGTGTGCGCTCCTGGGTGGCGAAGTCGACGTGGACCAGGCCGAAGCGGCGTGCGTAGCCCTCCGCCCACTCGAAGTTGTCCAGCAGGGACCACACGAAGTAGCCGCGCACGTCCACGCCCGCCTCCAGCGCCGCGTGCAGCGCCCGCACATGGCCGTCCAGGTAGGCGATCCGGTCCTGGTCGTCGAGACCGGCGTAGGAGCACCCGTTCTCGGTGATGACCACGGGCGGGAGGCGGTCGCCGTAGCGGTCGCGGAACGTCGTGAGCAGTTCCGTGAGGCCCTCGGGCACCACCGGCCAGCCGAAGTCGGTGACCGGCCGGCCCTCGATCCGCCGTACCGAGAAGGGCAGTTCCGCGGGCATGGTGACCCCGCCGAACTCGATCTCCGTCCCCTGCGGCGCCCCCACCCTGGTCGGGGCGTAGTAGTTGATCCCGTACCAGTCGAGGGGCTCGGAGATCACCTCCAGATCGGCGGCCACGTCGCCGGGCATCAGGTCGCCGATGCCGTCCGGGTAGCGGCCCAGCAGCAGCGGGTCCGCGAACAGGCGGTTCAGCAGCAGGTCGTAGAAGTAGGCGGCCTCCCGGTCCGCCGTCGCGGCGGAGGCCGGCCAGGTCGGCCCGTGCGAGTTGGCGATCCCGATGTCCGTGGCGCCGGCGGCCCGCAGGGCCCGCACCCCCAGCCCGTGGGCCAGCAGCTGGTGGTGGGCGACCGGCAGCGCGTCGAACAGCAGCCGCCTGCCGGGCGCGTGCACGCCCAGCGCGTGGCCCAGCAGGGTGTGCTCCGCGGGCTCGTTCAGCGTGATCCACTTGGTCACGCGGTCACCGAGCCGGCCCGCCACCCGCTCCACGTACGCGGCGAAGCGCGCGGCCGTGTCCCGCTCCAGCCAGTCCAGGTCCGCCGGCAGGTCCCAGTGGAAGAGCGTGGGCACCGGCCGGACGCCCGCCGCGCACAGCTCGTCCACCAGCCGGTCGTAGAAGTCCAGGCCCCGGGCCGAGCGCACCCGCGGCCAGGACACCGAGAAGCGGTACGCGTCCACGCCGAGGTCCGCCAGGAGCGCCACGTCCTCGCGGTACCGGTGGACGTGGTCGCAGGCCACCTCGGCCGTCGAACCGTCCTTCACCCGCCCCGGCCCGGCCGTGAAGGCGTCCCACACGGAGGGTTCGCGCAGCCCGGCCGCGCCCTCGATCTGGTGCGCCGAGGTCGACACGCCCCAGAGGAAGCCGGCCGGGAAGCGGGGGATCGCCTTGCCTGCGTCAGTCGCCATGCGCTGGATCATCCGTACCGTCGGTAACGGAAGTCAACGGCCGCGTGGGAACGGGCCGTCGGCCCCGCTGCCCGTCACGCCCCCGCCCCCGTCACGCCCCTTCCTTCAGTACGCGCGAGATCAGTCTGCGCTGCTCGTCCGTCAGCCGCGGGTCGGCCGCGTAGACCGTCCTGCCGTCGACGGAGATCTGGTAGCTGAACCCGTCGGGGACGCCGACCGGCGGTGTGCTCCGGCCCGCGGCGACGGCCTGCTCGGCCAGGGCGTGCCACTCGCCGGCGTCGGAGCGGCCCGAGGTCTCGACCTCGGCGTACCGCTCGATGCCTGCGAACCCGCCCGTGCGCCTCACCTGAATCCGCATGGCACCTGTCTAGTACGGAACTACGGTGTCCGCACCCCGACCCTCTCCCACGCCTTCGACACCGCGTCCAGCTCCTCCCCGTCCCCGTACCGCGCCCGGGCGGCCGCGACGGTGAGCGCGGCGAAGTCCGCGAACAGCGCCTGCTGCTTCAGCTCTCCGCCGGTCAGCACGTCGTACCAGATCTGCCCCGCCCGTTCCCAGGCGTGGCCGCCCAGGGCCGTGGCCGCGAGGTAGAAGGCGTGGTTGGGGATGCCCGAGTTGATGTGGACACCGCCGTTGTCCCGTCCGGTGCGCACGAAGTCGTCCATCGTCGCCGGCTGCGGGTCCTTGCCCAGCGCGTCGTCGTCGTAGGCGGTGCCGGGTGCCTTCATGGAGCGCAGGGCCGTGCCCGTCACCCGCGGGGCGAGCAGGCCCGCGCCGATCAGCCAGTCGGCCTCGGCGGCGGTCTGGCCGAGCGTGTACTGCTTGATCAGCGCGCCGAAGACGTCCGAGAGGGACTCGTTGAGCGCGCCCGGCTGCCCGAAGTAGGTGAGGTTGGCCGTGTACTGCGTGACGCCGTGCGCGAGTTCGTGGCCGATCACGTCGACCGGGAGCGTGAAGTCGAGGAAGATCTCCCCGTCCCCGTCGCCGAAGACCATCTGCTCGCCGTTCCAGAAGGCGTTGTTGTAGTCGCGGTCGTAGTGCACGGTCGCGTCCAGGGGCAGGCCGTCGCCGTCGATGGAGTCCCGGCGGTAGGCGTTCAGGAACAGCTCGAAGGTGGCGCCGAGGCCCGCGTAGGCGCGGTTGACGGTGGCGTCCCCGCCCGGCTCGTCGCCCTCGCCGCGGACCCGGTGGCCGGGCAGGTCGGTGCCGTGCCGTGCGTCGTGGATCGTGCGCCGCGGCCGGCCCTCGGCGGCGGAGGGGACGGCCGCGGCGCCGAGGACCGTGGTCAGCCGGCGCTGGGTGCGCTCGAAGGCGTCGCGTTGCAGGGTGCGGCGGGCGGGACCGGCGAGAGCGGGGTCCTCGGCCTGGGCGAGCCGGTCGAGGACGTGGGGCGGCACGATGGTGCAGAAGACGGGCTCGAAGCCCCCGTGCGTCGTCATGTCCGGCACCTTCGCACTGCGTGACCGAACTGTCACTACTCGCCACCATGATGAGGGAAATGCCGGACACCGTTCCTCACGCGCTGTAGCGGAGTGGTATGGCGCACTTTTTGTCCCGTATGGGCGTCCGGTCCCGCATACTGATACGACCCCGCGCGCCGGAGAGGGCTCGGCTAGCATGCTGCGCATCATGCGTTTCGGGCTGCTTCTCCTTAGCTGCCGCGGCGAGGGCCTGTAGTCGAGGCCGACTCCCTCCCCGCGGAGCTTGGTGCTGCGTCGTCGGCCGTCCTTCCGGACACCCCTTGAGGAGCCACCGCATCATGGCGAACCGCCAGCAGCCCAGTTCCCTGCCGATCCACAAGTACGGCCGCTACGAGCAGGTCGACATCCCGGACCGCACCTGGCCGGACCAGCGCGTCACCACCGCCCCCCGCTGGCTCTCCACCGACCTGCGCGACGGCAACCAGGCCCTGATCGACCCCATGTCGCCCGCCCGCAAGCGCGCCATGTTCGACCTGCTGGTGAAGATGGGCTACAAGGAGATCGAGGTCGGCTTCCCGGCGTCCGGCCAGACCGACTTCGACTTCGTGCGCTCCATCATCGAGGAGCCCGGGGCCATCCCCGACGACGTCACCATCTCCGTACTGACCCAGGCCCGCGAGGACCTGATCGAGCGCACGGTGGAGTCGCTGAAGGGCGCCCGACGCGCCACCGTCCACCTGTACAACGCCACCGCCCCCGTCTTCCGCCGGGTCGTCTTCCGCGGCTCCCGGGACGACATCAAGCAGATCGCCGTCGACGGCACGCGCCTGGTCATGGAGTACGCCGAGAAGCTGCTGGGCCCGGAGACCGAGTTCGGCTACCAGTACAGCCCGGAGATCTTCACCGACACCGAGCTGGACTTCGCGCTGGAGGTCTGCGAGGCGGTGATGGACGTCTACCAGCCGGGACCGGGCCGCGAGATCATCCTCAACCTGCCCGCCACCGTCGAGCGCTCCACGCCCTCCACGCACGCCGACCGCTTCGAGTGGATGGGCCGCAACCTCTCCCGCCGCGAGTACGTCTGCCTGTCCGTGCACCCGCACAACGACCGCGGCACCGCCGTCGCCGCCGCCGAGCTGGCGCTGATGGCCGGCGCCGACCGCGTCGAGGGCTGCCTGTTCGGGCAGGGCGAGCGCACCGGCAACGTCGACCTGGTCACCCTGGGCATGAACCTGTTCTCCCAGGGCGTCGACCCGCAGATCGACTTCTCCGACATCGACGAGATCCGCCGTACGTGGGAGTACTGCAACCAGATGGAGGTCCACCCGCGCCACCCGTACGTGGGCGACCTGGTCTACACGTCCTTCTCCGGCTCCCACCAGGACGCCATCAAGAAGGGCTTCGACGCGATGGAGGCCGAGGCGGCCGCCAAGGGCGTCACCGTCGACGACATCGAGTGGGCCGTGCCGTACCTGCCGATCGACCCCAAGGACGTCGGCCGCTCCTACGAGGCGGTCATCCGGGTCAACTCGCAGTCCGGCAAGGGCGGTATCGCCTACGTCCTGAAGAACGACCACAAGCTGGAACTGCCCCGCCGGATGCAGATCGAGTTCTCGAAGATCATCCAGGCGAAGACCGACGCCGAGGGCGGCGAGGTCACGCCCAAGGACATCTGGGCCGTGTTCCAGGACGAGTACCTGCCGAACCCGCAGAACCCCTGGGGCCGCATCCAGGTCAGGAACGGGCAGTCCACCACCGACCGCGACGGCGTCGACACGCTCACCGTCGAAGCCACCGTCGACGGCCGGGACACCGTGCTGACCGGTACCGGCAACGGCCCGATCTCGGCCTTCTTCGACGCGCTCCAGTCCATCGGCATCGACGTACGCCTGCTGGACTACCAGGAGCACACGATGAGCGAGGGCGCCTCCGCGCAGGCCGCCTCCTACATCGAGTGCGCGATCGGCGACAAGGTCCTGTGGGGCATCGGAATCGACGCGAACACGACGCGCGCCTCGCTCAAGGCCGTCGTCTCGGCCGTCAACCGCACGACGCGCTGACCAGCCCTGGAGGGGATTCGAGGGCTCCGTCCGCCGTGGTCCGGCGGGCGGAGCCCCGTCGCATACCGGCCAATTGCTGTGAGGGTCACGGAAAGGTCTCCTCCGGGGTGCTGACTCCTCGTCCCGGATGTGGCTAACATCACGCAAGCGCGGCGACGTTGCCGCGCGGCGTGACGGAGGTGCGACGTGCTGCCAGGACGGGGACGAAACGGCCGTGCCGCCGGGCTTGCCCGCATCCTGGGCACCCGTACCGCGTGGACGGCCGCCGGTGACGGGGAGTTCTTCTGCCCCGGCTGCGGCGGTGACCGCAACTACCAGCGGCTGACCGGGCAACGGCGCTTCGCCGTGTGCGGTGTGCCGGTGCTGCCGCGCGGCGAGACCGGACCGGTGGTCGAGTGCGCCGCCTGCCGCCGCCACTTCGGCACCGACGTCCTGGACCACCCGACCACCACCCGCTTCTCCGCGATGCTCCGCGACGCCGTGCACACCGTCGCCCTGGCGGTGCTCGCCGCCGGGGGCGCCTCCTCCCGCTCGGCACTGGAGGCCGCCGTGCTCGCCGTGCGCGCGGCCGGCTTCGACGACTGCACGGAGGAGCAGCTGGCCGCCCTCGTCGAGGCGCTGGAGGCGGACACCGGCCGCATCACCGGCGAACCCTGCGGCGCGGGACTGGCCATAGAGCTCCACGAGGCCCTCGACCCGCTCGCCCCGCACCTGGCCACCGTCGGCCGCGAGTCCATCCTGCTCCAGGGCGCCCGCATCGCCCTGGCGGACGGCCCCTACACCCCGGCCGAGCGGGACGTCCTGGCCACCGTCGGGGCGGCACTGACCCTGTGCACGGACGACGTCACCCGGCTGCTGGCGGCGGCCGCGCGCACGCCGTCCTGACGTCCCGAAGTCCTGACGTCCTGACGTCCTGACCTCCGGCCCTTGCGCTCCTGAGCCCCCCGGGGCTCCCGGGCTCGTGGCGGGAGGGCGGAGGAGCGCCTCAGAGCAGTCCGGCCGCTTGCAGGTGCCGGGCGACCCGCTCCACCTCGTCCGGCGACAGCGGCACCTGCGGTTCCGCCGTGACGGGGCAGTCGATGACGCCCCGCAGGTGCAGGGCGGCCTTGAAGGCGCCGATCGCCGAGGAGTTCGGGCCCATGCGGGCGGGGTCTCCCGCCGACACCAGACCGAACAGGGCGCACAGGCGCTCCTGTTCGGCCCGGGCCCCCGGGAGATCACCGGCGCGGTGCAGCCGGTCCAGGCGCACGTAACCGTCCGGGTCGACGTTGCCGAGGCCGGGCACGGCCCCGTCGGCGCCCATCGCCAGGGCCGCGTCGACCAGGAGCTCGGAGCCGGTCAGCACGCTGAACCCGGAGGCCGGCCGGTGGTCCCGGACCCCGGTGACGACCCGGCGGAAGGCGGCCAGGTCGCCGCTGGAGTCCTTCAGCCCGGCGAGCACGCCGTCCGCGGCCAGTTCCAGGATGACCTCCGCCGGCAGCCTCGTGTGGACGGCGACGGGGATGTCGTAGGCGAGGACGGGCACCGGGCTCGCCGCCGCGACCGCGCGGTAGTGGCGGGCGATCTCCGCCGGGTGGGTGCGGGCGTAGAACGGGGCCGTGACGACGACGGCCTGCGCCCCCGCCGCCGTCACCGCCGCGACGTGGCCGAGGACACGGGGCGTCGTCATGTCGATCGCCCCGGCCAGCACCGGCACGTGCCCGCCCACGTGCGCCGCGACCGACTGGACGACCAGGGTCCGCTGGGCGTCCGTCAGGTAGGCGGCCTCGGAGGTCGAGCCGAGCACGAACAGCCCGTGCACCCCGGCGGCCACCAGGTGGTCGACCAGCCTGAGCAGCGACGGGACGTCCACCTCGCGGTCCGGTGTCAGGGGTGTGCAGACGGGCGGGACGACGCCGGTCCACGGGGCGTTCGGCATGGGGCCTCCATCGGGTCGCGTCGGTGGACGGGGTCCGGGGCCGGCCCGTCCTCACCGGCACGATGGTGGCAGGTCCGCCTCCGCTTCGGCTGTAGGTGAACCGGCTTGCCGGGCCCGGCCGGTGGGGCTGGGATGGTCCCAGCGGGAGCGGCGGGAAGCGGCGGGAAGCGGCGGGAAGCGACAGGGGCGAGGGACGGAAGGGGCGGCGTGGACGGGACGGACGACCTGTGGGACGAGAGCGGCGCCGGTGTCCTGCGCCTGCCCTCCGGCCGTCTGGTCCGTGGCCGGGGCCTGCGCCGCCCGCTCGATCCGGCCGCCCCCGCTCCCGCCTTCGGCCTGTACCTGCTGGGCGGACCGCCACCGGAGGTCCCCTGGGAGGCGGACTGGATCCGCTGGCCGGACTTCCGCCTCCCGGCGGACCGGGCGGCGGCCCGCACCGCACTGACCCGGGCGTGGCAGCGGTCCGCGGGCGAACGCGTGGAGATCGCCTGCGCAGGCGGCCGTGGACGCACGGGCACGGCCCTGGCCTGCATCGCCGTGCTGGACGGCGTCCCCGGCCCGCAGGCGGTGGCGTACGTCCGCCGCCACTACGACCGCCACGCGGTGGAGACGCCCTGGCAGCGGCGCTACGCACGCCGGTTCGGCGAACCCTCCGGGGCCCGCCGGACCGGACACGGGCCGGGTCAGCCGCAGTAGAGATCGGCCGCGGGACGCTTCCCCGTGGCCAGGAAGCGGGAGACCGTCCGGTCGCCGCAGGCGTTGCCGTTGGCCAGGTAGGCGTCGTGGCCGGTGGAGTTCACCGTGACCATCACGGCCCGCTGCCCGAGGGCCCTGCGCAGCCGGAGGGCACCGGCCAGCGGGGTGGCGACGTCGCGCTCGTTCTGCACGAGCAGGATGTTCGAGGGGCCGCGGCCGGTGATCCGCACGGCCGGTTCCTTCGGCGCGTACGGCCAAGCCGCGCACGCCATCGGCCCGCGCGGCATGCCCGCGGTCAGCGGATGCCTCGCCCGGCTCTCGTCGACACCCTTCCGGTACGCCGCGGCGGAGTCCGGCCAGTCGACGTCGTTGCAGATCGTCCCGACCCCGACCGCGGTGACGTTCTGCAGCACCGGCTCGGGAGGGGTGTCGGGCACGGGCGGCACGGTGCCCCGGCGCGCGGCGAGGATCGCCCGGGCCAGCACCGGGTAGTCGTCCGGGTCGTAGAGGCTCGACAGCATGGTCTGGCGCAGGGCGTTGCCGTCCAGCCGGGGCGGGTTGGCACCGGGCCAGGGCAGGGGGGCGCGGTCCAGGCGTGCGGCGAGGCGCAGGAAGCCGGAGCGCACCCGGGCGGGGGTCCGGGCGACCCGCAGCGGGTTGCCCGGCCGGGACGCCCACGCGGCGAACTCGGGGAAGTTGTCCTCGACGCCCGTCTCGAAGGCGGCGAGCCAGCCGCGGGTGACGCGGGTGGGATCGGGGTCGTTGTTGCTGTCGAGGACGACGCGGTCGGTGCGGTGGGGGAACAACTGGCTGTAGACGGCGCCGACGTACGTGCCGTAGGAGACGCCCCAGGCGGAGATCCGCTCCTCCCCGAGGGCGGCCCGGACCCGGTCCAGGTCGCGGGCCTCGGCGGCGGTGCCGAGGTGCCGGATCAGGTCGCCCCCGGCCCGGGCGCAGGCTCCGGCCGTGCGCCGCGCCGTGGCCATGTTCTCGTCGAGCGACCCGTCCGGGCCCGGCCAGGGCAGGAGCTTGGTCGGCCCCAGGTCGGCGCGGTCGAGACCGCAGTCGACGGCGGTGGAGGGCGCCATGCCGCGCGGGGCGAATCCGACCAGGTCGTAGGCGTCGCGCACCTTCTGCGGGAGCTTCTGGCCCTTGCCGGACGGGTCGGACAGGCTGTCCCCGCCGGGACCGCCCGGGATGAGCAGCAGGACCCCGCGCCGGGCGGAGGGCTTCTCGCTCGGGATCCGGGAGACGGCGATCTCGATCTGCCGCCCACCGGGATCGGAGTGGTCCATGGGGACCGCGACGGTGGCGCACTGCTGCCGGGGGTGGAGGCCGGGCCCCTCGCACGGGGTCCAGGTGAGGGAGCGGGATCGGGCCGGGGCGGCGGACGACGCCGACGGGACGGCGAGCCCGAGCAGGACGGCACAGGCCGCGGCCGACGAGGCGATGCGCGTGAGCTGTTTCCTGTTCATGCCGGGAGCCTGACACCGGATCACCCCTGCCGAGGATGCGGCCAACTCCCTTGTCGCGCAGGGGGTTTACCCCCCGGCCGGGGTGGGGGGCGCCGCGCCGGAGACCTGTGCGGCGGCGTGCGGGGCGCAGGGCACAGACCGTCACCGAGTATAGGTGCTGAGCGTCACCGGGAGGACGCGAAGAGTGAAAACGCGAGGGGGAGGGGAGCACGGTAAAGCCAGGTCAGCGGCGCTCGGCGCCACAGAAGCGGAGGACGCGGTGAAGGAATTGCGGGCCGTACTCGCCGGGGCCGGAAACAGCCGGCCGTCATGGGGCCCCGACCCGGTGGGTTTCGCGCGGAAGGCGCCCTGGACGCTCCCCGGAACGGCCCCCGGGAGGGACCGGACCACCTCGTGCGGCGTCCGTCGGCCCACGGCGGTGCCGCGATGAGGCCCCCGGTCGGCGCGCACGTCGTGGACACCCGCAGCGAGCGCATCGGCATCGTCATGGGGCACGAGGGGCCCTACGTCCAGCTCAGGCCGTACGGAGGCGGCCGGGAGTGGGACGCCGACCCCCGCGCCGTCCGGCACGCCACCCCGGCCGAGCGGCTGAGCGCGGCGACGGCCCACGCCAACGCGCGCAGCCGGGGCGAAGTCCCTTGACCCACCTCACGGCCCGGGGGGTGCGCGCGTAGGCGAGAATGGGCGCATGAGTCTGTTCCGCGACGACGGCATCGTGCTGCGCACCCAGAAGCTGGGTGAGGCGGACCGGATCATCACGCTGCTCACCCGCGGTCACGGGCGCGTACGGGCCGTGGCGCGCGGCGTGCGCCGGACCAAGTCCAAGTTCGGCGCACGCCTCGAACCGTTCTCCCACGTCGACGTGCAGTTCTTCGCCAAGGGCAGCGAACTGGTCGGCCGCGGGCTGCCGCTGTGCACCCAGAGCGAGACCATCGCGCCCTACGGCGGCGGGATCGTCACCGACTACGCCCGCTACACCGCCGGCACCGCCATGCTGGAGACCGCCGAGCGGTTCACCGACCACGAGGGCGAGCCGGCCGTGCAGCAGTACCTGCTGCTCGTCGGCGCCCTGCGCACCCTGGCCCGGGGCGAGCACGCCCCGCACCTGGTCCTCGACGCCTTCCTGCTGCGCTCCCTGGCCGTCAACGGGTACGCCCCGACCTTCGGCGACTGCGCGCGGTGCGGGATGCCCGGACCCAACCGCTTCTTCTCGGTCGCCTCGGGCGGATCCGTCTGCGCGGACTGCCGGGTGCCCGGCAGCGTCGTACCCTCGCCCCAGGCCCTGGAACTCCTCGGCGCGCTGCTGACGGGAGACTGGGAGACCGCGGACGCGTGCGAGGCGCGCCACGTCCGGGAGGGCAGCGGGCTGGTGTCCGCCTACCTGCACTGGCACATGGAGCGCGGCCTGCGCTCGCTGCGCTACGTCGAGAAGTAACAAGCGAGAAGTGACAAGCAAGCAAGCCGAGGAGACGAGACACACATGGCCGTACGCGGGATCCTGGGACGCCAGCGCCGCGAGTACAGGACGCCGGAGCCGCACCCGTCCGGCGCGCGGCCCCCGAGGCTCGGGGAACTCGTGCCGCAGCATGTGGCGATCGTCATGGACGGCAACGGACGCTGGGCCAAGGACCGC
The DNA here is from genome assembly GCF_055585285.1 of Streptomyces sp. NPDC053665. Lineage (NCBI taxonomy): Bacteria > Bacillati > Actinomycetota > Actinomycetes > Kitasatosporales > Streptomycetaceae > Streptomyces > Streptomyces sp. NPDC053665. The sequence goes on along the minus strand of NZ_JBVJKK010000002.1, from coordinate 643,484 downwards.
GGCCTGCCCCGCACCGAAGGGCACAAGGTGGGTGCCGAACGCGTGCTGGACGTGCTGCAGGGCGCCATCGAGATGGGCGTGGGCGCCATCTCCCTGTACGCCTTCTCCACCGAGAACTGGAAGCGGTCGCCCGACGAGGTGCGCTTCCTGATGAACTTCAACCGGGACTTCATCCGCAAGACCCGCGACCAGCTCGACGAACTCGGCATCCGGGTGCGCTGGGTGGGCCGGATGCCCAAGCTGTGGCGCTCGGTGGCCAAGGAGCTCCAGGTCGCCCAGGAGCAGACGAAGGACAACGACCGGCTGACCCTGTACTTCTGCATGAACTACGGCGGCCGGGCCGAGATCGCCGACGCGGCCAAGGCGCTCGCCGAGGACGTCAGGAGCGGCCGGCTCGACCCGTCCAAGGTCACCGAGAAGACCTTCGCCAAGTACCTGTACTACCCGGACATGCCGGACGTGGACCTGTTCCTGCGCCCCAGCGGCGAGCAGCGCACCTCCAACTACCTGCTGTGGCAGAGCGCCTACGCCGAGATGGTCTTCCAGGACGTGCTGTGGCCCGACTTCGACCGGCGTGACCTGTGGCGGGCCTGCCTGGAGTTCGCCTCCCGGGACCGGCGCTTCGGCGGGGCGATCCCGAACGAGGAACTGCTGGCCATGGAGGGCAGGCAGCCTTAGGCCCACCCGGCCCGCCGCAGGTCGTCGCCCCTGGGCCGCGTGGTGCGTGCGGCCGCGTGTCCGGGGCGTGCGTCCCGCCGGGGGCGGGCCCGGGTGTCCACACTGGCCGCATGCCCGATGCCTCACCTGCTCTCGCGAGCGACACCCGGCGGGTGGCCGTCATGACCGTCCTCACCGTGCTGGCCGGGGCCGTCGACGCCGTCAGCTTCCTGACCATGGGGAAGGTCTTCTGCGCCCTGGCCACCGGCAACGTGCTCTTCCTGTCCTTCGCCCTCGCCGGGGACGGGGACATCCCGGTGGCGCGGCCCGTCACCGCCATCGGGGCGTTCGTCGCCGGAGCGGCCCTCGCCGCCCTCGCCCTCAAGGCGGTGGCGGACCGGGGGCGGGCCTGGTTCCCGGCCGGGCTGGTGTGCGAGGCCGTGCTGCTGGTGGCCGCCGGTGCGGTGGCGCTGTGGCGGCACGGCACGCAGGCCGCCGCCGACGCCGGCCAGGACCACGCCGTCATCGCGCTGGTCGCCCTCGCCATGGGGGTGCGGGCCTCCACCGCGCTGCGCGTGCACGTGCCGGGCATGCCGACGCTGCTGAGTCAGACGGCGATCGCCGAGCTCGTCAACGACGTGCTGAGGCGCCCGCGGACGGCGCTGCGCGGGGTACCGGTGAAGCAGCGGCTGGCGCGCACGCGCTGGACGGCCACGGTCGGCGGCATCTTCGCCGGTGGGGTGCTGGGCACGCTGCTGCTGGTGCCGCTGGGCACCGGGCGGGCGCTGCTCGTCATCGCCGCAGCCGTGCTGCTCCTCGCGGCGGTCACGTCGGCACTGCCGGCACGGGCCGGTAGCGCCGAGGGTCCCCGGGGTTCCTGAGGTCTCCGGTCTCCGGTCGCGGCGCGGCTGCCTACTTCGCGGCCGCCGCGCACTCCGCGCAGGTGCCGAAGATCTCCACCGTGTGGGCCACGTTCACGAAGCCGTGCTCGGCGGCGATGGCCTCGGCCCACGACTCCACGGCCGGGCCCTCCACCTCCACGGCCTTGCCGCAGCCGCGGCACACGAGGTGGTGGTGATGGTCGTCGGTGGAGCAGCGGCGGTAGACGGACTCGCCGTCGGCCGTGCGCAGGACGTCGACCTCGCCGGCGTCGGCGAGGGACTGCAGGGTGCGGTAGACCGTGGTGAGCCCGACCGAGTCGCCCTTGTGCTTGAGCATGTCGTGCAGTTCCTGCGCGCTGCGGAACTCGTCGACCTCCTGCAGGGCCGCCGCCACGGCGGCCCGCTGCTTGGTGGCGCGGCCCTTCACGGACGGTCCAGCGGTCGTCACCGTTGCCTCCTCACGTCTGCCTTGCCCGGGCCATTGTGCCAGCCCGGTTGCGGGGGCGGTCAGACGCCGACCTCGTCGGTCGCCTGACGGCTGCCCGGGATCGCGCACTCGGCGGGATCGGCCGCACCGAGCGCGGCCGCCCGGGCCCGGGCGCGGCGGCGTGCCAGCGGGGTGGCCAGCGCCGTCAGCACCACGAACGCGCCGATGGTCAGCAGCACGATGGTCGCCCCCGGCGGCACGTCCTGGTAGTACGAGGTGACGGTGCCGCCGATCGTCACGCTCACCCCGATGGCCACGGCGATCACGAAGGTCGCGGCGAAGCTGCGGGCGATCTGCTGCGCGGCCGCGACGGGCACCACCATCAGCGCGCTCACCAGCAGCAGGCCCACCACGCGCATCGCCACCGTCACCGTGACGGCCGCGGTGACCGCGGTCAGCAGGTTCAGCACGCGCACCGGCAGGCCCGTCACCCGGGCGAACTCCTCGTCCTGGCTGACCGCGAAGAGCTGCCGGCGCAGGCCCAGCGTGACCAGCACGACGAAGGCGGCCAGCACGCAGATCGCCGTCACGTCCGACGCGGACACCGTCGACAGCGAACCGAACAGGTAGGACGTCAGGTTGGCGTTGGAGCCCGTCGGCGCGAGGTTGATGAACATCACACCGCCGGCCATGCCGCCGTAGAAGAGCATCGCGAGGGCGATGTCGCCGCGGGTCCGGCCGTACCAGCGGATCAGCTCCATGAGGACCGCGCCGAGGACGGAGACCAGGGTCGCCATCCACACCGGGGACCAGGTGAGCAGGAAGCCGAGGCCGACGCCGGTCATCGCGACGTGCCCGATGCCGTCGCCCATCAGGGCCTGGCGGCGCTGGACCAGGTAGATGCCGACCGCGGGGGCGGTGATGCCGACCAGGACGGCGGCGAGCAGGGCCCGCTGCATGAAGGCGTAGTCGAGGAAGTCCATCAGCTCAGCAGTCCCGTGCGGATCGGTTCGGCGCCCGCCGGTGCGTGCGGGTGCACGTGGTCGTGGCCGGGCAGGGCGTGCTGCCCGACGGCCTTCGGGGGCGGCCCGTCGTGCACGACGCAGCCGTCGCGCAGGACGACCGCCCGGTCGATCAAGGGCTCCAGCGGGCCCAGTTCGTGCAGGACGAGCAGCACGGTGGTGCCCTGCGAGACCTGCTCGGTGAGCGTGTGCGCGAGGACCTCCTGGCTGGCCAGGTCGACGCCGGCCATCGGCTCGTCCATGATCAGCAGTTCGGGCTCGGAGGCCAGGGCACGGGCGATCAGGACGCGCTGGTGCTGGCCGCCGGAGAGGGCGTCGACGGGGTCCTTGGCCCGGTCGGCCATGCCGACGAGCTCCAGGGCACGCCGTACGGCCGCGTGGTCGGCCTTGCGCAGCACGCCGAAGCGGGCCCGCGACAGGCGGCCGGAGGACACCACCTCGGTCACCGTGGCGGGCACGCCGCCCGCGGCCGTGGTGCGCTGCGGGACGTAGCCCACGCGGTGCCAGTCGCGGAAGCGCGCGCGGTCGGTGCCGAACAGCCGGATCTCGCCGGCGCCGGTCTGCACCTGGCCGATGATGCTGCGCACGGCCGTCGACTTGCCCGAGCCGTTCGCGCCGAGCAGCGCGACCACCTCGCCGCTGCGCACGGTGAGGTCGATGCCGCGCAGCACGGGGCGTGAGCCCAGGTCCGCGCGGACCCCGCGCAGGGATACGACGGGCTCGCTCATGCCGTCCTCCGATGGGTCGATCACTTGGCGCCCAGGGCCTTCTGCAGGGCCTTGAGGTTGGATTCCATGACCTGGAAGTAGTCGTCGCCGCGGGACCTGTCGGTGATGCCCTCCAGTGGGTCGAGGACGTCCGTCTTCAGGTTCGCGTCGCGGGCGAGGGTCTTCGCGGTCTTGTCGGACACCAGTGTCTCGTAGAAGACGGTGGTGACGCCGTCGGCCCTGGCCTCCTGCTGGAGCTCCCTGACCCGGGCGGCGCTGGGCTCGCTCTCGGGGTCGACGCCGGAGATGGCCTCCTGGGTGAGGCCGTAGCGCTCGGCGAGGTAGCCGAAGGCGGCGTGGTTGGTGAAGAAGACCTTGCTCCGGGTGTTCTTCAGGCCGTCCTCGAAGTCGGTGTCCAGGGCGTTCAGCTTCTCGACGAGGGCCGCGGTGTTCTTCTCGTAGTCGGCCGCGTGGTCGGGGTCGGCCTTCTCGAAGGCCTTGCCGACGCCCTTGGCGATCTCTGCGTACTTGACCGGGTCGAGCCAGACGTGCGGGTCGCGGCCGTGCTCGTCCTCCTCGGCGTGGGCTTCCTCGGAGTGGCCCTCCTCGGCGTGGCCCTCCTCGCCCTCGTGGCTGTGGCCGCCGGTGCCGTGGTCCTCGAGGTGGGTGAGGCCGGCCGCGTCGATCTTCGTCTCGATGCCGGTCTGGGCGACGGCCTCGTCGACGGCCGGCTGAAGACCCTTGAGGTAGAGCGCCGCGTCGGCCTCCTCGAGCTGGGCGCGCTGCCTGGTGCTGATCTCCAGGTCGTGCGGCTCCTGGCCCGGTTCGGTCAGGCTGGTGACGTGCGCGTGGTCGCCGCCGATCTGCTCGGCGAGGAACGCCATCGGGTAGAAGGAGGCGACGACGTCGAACTTGTCCGTGTTGCCCGTCGCCGCGCTGTCGCTGGAGCAGGCGGTGAGGGCGCCGAGGCCGAGAGCGGAGGCCAGGGCGGCGGGTATGAGGCGTCGTCGTACGTTCATGACAGTCATTTTCAACAAATATGGAAACCGTTGTCAACAAACGCCCTCGCCAGGGCCTTGAGGTCCGCAGAGCGGGAGCGATTTGATTGAGGGGGCGCCCCCGCCGGTAACCTGAATCATTCGCTGGAAGCAACCTGCTCCGTCGCCCGTCGTCGTAATGAAGAGAGCACCGTGGCCGCCGACAAGATCGACACCATCGTCAGCCTGAGCAAGCGCCGTGGCTTCGTATTCCCCTGTAGTGAGATCTACGGCGGTCAGCGCGCCGCTTGGGACTACGGCCCCCTCGGTGTCGAGCTCAAGGAGAACCTCAAGCGCCAGTGGTGGCGCTACATGGTGACGTCCCGCGAGGACGTCGTGGGTATCGACTCGTCCGTGATCCTGGCTCCCGAGGTCTGGGTCGCCTCCGGCCACGTCGCCACCTTCACGGACCCGCTGACCGAGTGCACCTCCTGCCACAAGCGGTTCCGTGCGGACCACCTGGAGGAGGCCTACGAGGCCAAGCACAAGCGCCTGCCGGAGAACGGCCTGGCCGACGTCAACTGCCCCAACTGCGGCAACAAGGGCCAGTTCACCGAGCCCAAGCAGTTCTCGGGCCTGCTGTCCACCCACCTCGGCCCCACGCAGGACTCCGGCTCCGTCGCCTACCTGCGCCCCGAGACCGCGCAGGGCATCTTCACCAACTTCTCGCAGGTGCAGACCACTTCGCGCCGCAAGCCGCCGTTCGGCATCGCCCAGATGGGCAAGTCCTTCCGCAACGAGATCACGCCCGGCAACTTCATCTTCCGCACCCGCGAGTTCGAGCAGATGGAGATGGAGTTCTTCGTCAAGCCGGGCGAGGACGAGAAGTGGCAGGAGTACTGGATGGAGCAGCGCTGGAACTGGTACACCGGCCTGGGCCTGCGCGAGGAGAACATGCGGTGGTACGAGCACCCGAAGGAGAAGCTCTCCCACTACTCCAAGCGCACCGCCGACATCGAGTACCGCTTCCAGTTCGGCGGCAGCGAGTGGGGTGAGCTGGAGGGCGTGGCCAACCGCACGGACTACGACCTGGGCGCCCACTCCAAGGCCTCCGGCCAGGACCTGACGTACTTCGACCAGGAGGCCGGCGAGCGCTGGACCCCCTACGTCATCGAGCCCGCGGCCGGTGTCGGCCGCGCCATGCTGGCGTTCCTGCTGGACGCGTACGTCGAGGACGAGGCGCCCAACGCCAAGGGCAAGCTGGAGAAGCGCACCGTGCTGCGCCTGGACCACCGCCTCGCGCCGGTCAAGGTCGCGGTCCTGCCGCTGTCCCGCAACCCCGAGCTGTCCCCGAAGGCCAAGGGCCTGGCCCAGGCGCTCCGGCAGAACTGGAACATCGAGTTCGACGACGCCGGCGCCATCGGCCGCCGCTACCGCCGCCAGGACGAGATCGGTACGCCGTTCTGCGTGACCGTGGACTTCGACACGCTCGAGGACAACGCGGTCACCGTCCGCGAGCGCGACTCGATGAAGCAGGAGCGCGTCTCCCTCGACCAGATCGAGGGTTACCTGGCGGCCCGCCTGGTCGGCTGCTGACGCCTCTTCCCCGTACGACGGTGCCGGGTCCCTCCCGAGGGGGCCCGGCACCGTCGCGTTGTGCGGATTGGCCCCTCAAGTGGGGTGCCCATTGGTCCTGTTGCCGTGAGATTCGCGGCGCGAGGGTGGGGCCATGAGCCTCGCCTTCCTGCTGACCACCCTGATCGTCGTCGCCACGCCGGGCACCGGCGCCCTCTACACCCTTGCCGCGGCGCTCTCCCGCGGCCCGCGCGCCGGTGTCGTCGCGGCCGTGGGCTGCACGCTCGGCATCGTGCCCCACCTGCTGGCCACCGTCACGGGCGTGGCCGCCCTGCTGCACGCCGGCGCGACCGCCTTCCAGGTGTTGAAGTACGCCGGCGTCGCCTATCTGCTGTACATGGCCTGGGCCACCCTGCGCGACAGGGACGCCCTCGCCGTCGAGGAGGGCGAGGCCGCACCCCCGTCCGCACGGCGGGTGATCATGCGGGGCGTGCTGATCAACATCCTCAACCCGAAGCTCACGGTCTTCTTCTTCGCGTTCCTGCCGCAGTTCGTGAGCCCCGGGGAGCCCCGCGCGGTGGTCCGCATGGCCGGGCTCGGCGGGGTGTTCATGCTGGCCACCTTCCTGGTGTTCGCCGCGTACGGGCTGCTGGCCGGGGCGGTGCGCGGCCGGGTGCTGGGCCGACCGCGGGTCATGGCATGGCTGCGCCGGGGTTTCGCCGGGTCGTTCGTGGCGCTGGGCGCGAAGCTCGCCACGACGGCCCGGTAGCGGAGCGACGGCGCCGGCGAGGACGGGCGCCGTCGCGGACAAGCACCGGCGAGGACAAGCACCTGGCGAGGACAAGCGCCGGCGAGGACAAGCACCTGGCGAGGACAAGCACCGGCGGAGGGATGCTGACAAGTATCGAATGACAGATATTGAAATCTGTCAGCTGTCATGCCATCGTGGAGGGCATGACGATGCGAACGCGTTCCCTCGGAACCACCGGCCCCCGGGTCTCCGCCCTCGGTCTCGGCTGCATGGGCATGTCCGCCCTGTACGGCGAGGCGGACCGGGCGGAGTCCGTCGCGACGATCCACGCGGCGCTCGAAGCGGGCGTCACCCTCCTCGACACCGGCGACTTCTACGGCATGGGCCACAACGAGCTGCTGATCGGCGAGGCCCTGCGCGCCGCCCCCGCCGCCCGGCGCGAACAGGCCCTGGTCAGCGTCAAGTTCGGCGCCCTGCGCGGCCCGGACGGCAGCTGGTCGGGCTACGACGGCCGGCCCGCCGCGGTGAAGAACTTCGCCGCCTACTCCCTCCAGCGGCTCGGCGTCGACCACATCGACGTCTACCGCCTCGCCCGGCTGGACTCCGACGTGCCGGTCGAGGAGACGGTCGGCGCGATCGCGGAACTGGTCGAGGCGGGGTACGTGCGGCACGTCGGCCTCAGCGAGGTCGGCGCCGCCACGATCCGCCGGGCCGCCGCCACCGCACCGATCTCCGACCTCCAGATCGAGTACTCCCTGATCTCCCGCGGCATCGAGGCCCAGGTCCTGCCCACCACACGCGAACTGGGCATCGGCGTCACGGCGTACGGGGTGCTCTCCCGGGGGCTGATCTCCGGTCACTTCACGGCCGACCGGCAGCTGGGCCCGGGCGACTTCCGCGCGATGTCGCCCCGCTTCCAGGGGGACAACCTCCGGCACAACCTGCGCCTCGTGGACGCGCTGCGGAAGATCGCCGAGCAGAAGGGCGTCAGCGTCGCGCAGATCGCGATCGCCTGGGTGCTCTCCCGCGGCGAGGACATCGTGCCGCTGGTCGGCGCCCGCCGCCGCGACCGGCTGGACGAGGCCCTGGGCGCCCTGGACATCGCCCTCGGCGAGGCCGACCTCGCCGCGATCGAGGAGGCCGTGCCGGCCGGGGCGGCCGCCGGCGAGCGCTACCCGGCGGCCCAGATGGCGCACCTCGAGAGCTGAAACGGGCTCCGGGTACGGTCGGGGGCATGGCACCGACCAGCGAGACCCTGACCGCCGAGCGCATCCTCGAAGCGACGGAGGAGGTGCTGCGCCGCCACGGGCCGGCCAAGGCCACCGTGGTGGACGTGGCCCGCGCGCTCGGTGTCAGCCACGGCAGTGTCTACCGGCACTTCCGTACCAAGGCGGCGCTGCGCGAGGCGGTCACCAAGCGCTGGCTGGACCGCACCTCCCGCGAGCTGTCCGGCATCGCCGCCGCGGACCGCGATCCCGAGGCGCGGCTGCGGGACTGGCTGGGCGCGCTGTTCGCCGCCAAGCGCCGCAAGGCGGGCGACGACCCGGAGCTGTTCGCCACCTACACGGTCCTCACGGACGAGGCCGGCACGGCGGTCGGCGACCACATCGCCGACCTGACCGCCCAGTTGGCCGCCATCGTGCGGGACGGGGTGGACGCCGGGGCCTTCGCCGCCGCCGACCCCGAAGCCGCCGCCCGCGCGGTCTTCCACGCCACCGGCCGCTTCCACGACCCCGGTCACGCCCGGGAGTGGACGGAGCCGGGCGCCGAGGCCGACTTCACGGCCGTCGTCGACCTGCTGGTGCGGGGACTGCGGCGCGCGGCGTAGGAAGGCGCGCCGACCTCGGTCCGGCCGTCGGGTCCACCGTCGCCTGATGGGCCTCCAGCAGGTGCTCCTCGGCCGTCAGGCCGGGCAGCAACGGGGCGGCGGTGCGCCAGCCGCAGGTGTCGCACCGGAGGGTGCGCTGCCTGCCGGTGCGCCGCACGCGCACCACGTGCCGCCGCCCGTGCTGGTCCCACCGGCAGACGCTGCCCGTGTCGGTCTGCGTCATGACGCCCCCCGTGTCGCGCTCGGCTGCTCACGGTCCCTCCGCGGCACCGGAACTGCTACCCCGGCGACGCGCCCTCAGGCCACGCGGCGCGCATCGGGCGTGCCGCGGGGGATTCGCCCGCCGCTCCGGACGCGGGCGCCGGAGCCGGGCCGAACAGCCCGTGTCAGGCGCGCTCCGCTGTCGCCACCACGTCCCGCACCTCCGCCGGCCGCAGCCGCTCCGCGGCCCGTTCGGCGCTGCGCCGAGCCCACCGGCCCGTCGTCAGCGCGCCCAGCGTCAGCACCGCGAAGCCGCACGCCGCGAGGATCCACCAGCCGGGCCGGGCGGCGGAGACGAACGCGGCGCGGTACGAGGACGCCCCCACGCCAGCCGCGAGCACCGCGCCCACCACGGCCACGCCCAGCGTCTGCCCCAGCTGGCGGCTGGTGGAGGCGACGGCCGCCGCGACGCCCGCCTGGGCGCGGGGCATGCCGGACACGGCCGTGTTGGTGATGGGCGCGTTGACGAAGCCGAAGCCGACGCCGAACAGGACGTAGCCGAGGAAGAGCGTGGTGTTCGACGTCTCCGCCTCGAACGCGGCGAACAGCACCCCGCTCACCGTCATCGCCGCGCCCGCGATCAGCAGGGGCAGGCGAGGACCGCGCGTGCCGACCAGGCGGCCCGACAGCGGGGCGCACAGGAACGTCGGCACCGCCATCGGCAGCATCCACAGGCCCGCCTCCAGTGCCGTCAGCCCGCGTACGCCCTGGAGGTACAGCGTGGACAGGAACAGGAACCCGCCGAGCGCCGCGAAGGCGCTGACGGCGACGACCGTCGCCCCGCTGAACGGCGCCGAGCGGAAGAACCGCAGGTCGATCAGCGGTTCCTCGCGGCGGGGCTCGTACAGCAGCAGGCCGGTCAGCGCGGCCAGGGCCACGACGGCCAGCGGGGCGATGGACGCGAAGGACGTGCTCGGCGCCTCGATGATCGCGTACGTCAGAGAGCCGAACAGCGCGATCACCAGCACCTGGCCGACCGGGTCGGGGCGGCGGGCCCGGGGCGCGCGGGACTCGGGGACGAAGCGCAGGGTGAGCAGCAGGGCGGCCAGTCCGACCGGCAGGTTGATCCAGAAGATCGAGCGCCAGCCCACCGACTCCACCAGCACGCCCCCGACCAGGGGACCGGCGGCCATCGAGAGGCCGACGACGGCACCCCAGGCGCCGATCGCCCGGGCCCGCTCGCGCGGGTCCGTGAACGTGTTGGTGATGATCGACATGGCCACCGGGTTGAGCATCGAGCCGCCCACCGCCTGCACCATCCGGAACGCGACCAGCGCCTCGAGGTCCGGTGCGAGGGAGCACAGGACCGAGCCGAGGGTGAAGACCACCAGGCCCGCCATGAAGACCCGCTTGCGGCCGATCCGGTCGGCGGTGGAACCGGCGAGCATCAGCAGCGAGGCCAGGACGAGGGTGTACGCGTCGATCGTCCACTGCAGGCCCGAGGTGCTCGCGTGCAGGTCCCGCTGCATGGCCGGCAGGGCCACGTTCAGGACCGTGTTGTCGAGGCTCACGATCAGCAGGCTCATGCAGCAGATCGCGAGCACCAGCATGCGGCGGCGGGGACCGGGTTCGGGCATGGGGTCCATCGTACGCCGATTTCGATAGTGTGCCTAACTAACGAACTTTACCCGTTCATTGCACGGCACAATGGAGGAATGTCCACGCCCCTCCAGATCGGCCCGCACACCGTCCGGCCCCCCGTCGTCCTGGCCCCGATGGCCGGCATCACCAACGCTCCCTTCCGCACCCTGTGCAGGGAGTTCAGCGGGGGCAAGGGCCTGTTCGTCAGCGAGATGATCACCACCCGGGCCCTGGTCGAGCGCAACGAGAAGACCATGCAGCTCGTCCACTTCGACGCGAGTGAGCGGCCCCGGTCCATCCAGCTCTACGGCGTCGACCCGGCGACCGTCGGCAAGGCCGTCCGCATGATCGCGGAGGAGGACCTCGCCGACCACATCGACCTCAACTTCGGCTGCCCCGTGCCGAAGGTCACCCGCAAGGGCGGCGGCTCGGCCCTGCCGTACAAGCGGAACCTGCTGCGCGCCATCCTGCGCGAGGCGGTCAGCGGCGCCGGCGATCTGCCGGTGACGATGAAGATGCGCAAGGGCATCGACGACGACCACATCACCTACCTCGACGCCGGCCGGATCGCCGTCGAGGAGGGCGTCACCGCCATCGCGCTGCACGGCCGCACCGCCGCCCAGCACTACGGCGGCACCGCCGACTGGGAGGCCATCGCCCGGCTCAAGGAGCACGTGCCGGAGATCCCCGTGCTGGGCAACGGCGACATCTGGTCCGCCGAGGACGCCCTGCGCATGGTCCGCGAGACCGGCTGCGACGGCGTGGTCGTCGGCCGCGGCTGCCTGGGCCGGCCCTGGCTCTTCGCCGACCTCGTGGCCGCCTTCGAGGGCCGCACCGAGGACATCGCCCGGCCCGCCCTGCGCGAGGTCGCCGACGTCATGGTCCGGCACGCCACCCTGCTCGGCGAGTGGATCGGCGACGAGTCCAAGGGCGTCGTCGACTTCCGCAAGCACGTCGCCTGGTACCTGAAGGGCTTCGCGGTCGGCTCCGAGATGCGCAAGCGTCTCGCGATCACCTCGTCCCTGGAGGAGCTGCGCTCCGGCCTGGACGAACTCGACCTCGACCAGCCCTGGCCCGCCGGCGCCGACGGGCCCCGCGGCCGCACGTCCGGCAACAACCGCGTGGTGCTGCCGGACGGCTGGCTGAAGGACCCCTACGACTGCGCCGGCGTCGGCGAGGACGCCGAACTCGACACCTCCGGCGGCTGATCAGCCCGTCGAGGGGTGCGGTGTGGAGCCGAACGCCTTCAGGAAGCGGTCGCGGAAGGAGTCCATCCGCCACACCGGTGCGTCGTGAGCGGGCCTGAGGCCTTCCGTCCAGCGCCAGTCGGCGACCTTGTCCAGGACCTTCGGGTCCTTGGCGACGATCGAGACCGGTACGTCGCGTGAGGCGTGGTCGCCGCTGACCCGGGCGATGGGCTGGTGGTCGCCGAGGAACACCAGGACGGTGTCGTCGGTGCCGTAGCGCTCCAGCCATTGGGTGAGGCTGGTGACGGAGTACTGGATGGACCTGCCGTACTCCTCGCGGGACCTGGCGGTGTCGGTGATGACGTCCGAGGCCCTGTTGCCGGCCCGCTGGATCGCGTCGAACACCGAGCCGTCGCCGAGTTCGTCCCAGCCGACCAGCTTCGGGATCGGGGCCCAGGGCTGGTGGCTGGAGGTGAGGATGACGAGGGACATCAGCGGCTTGTCCCGCTCCCTGCCGTGCACCCGCCGCTGGAACGCCTCCAGGGCGTACTGGTCCGGCATGGTCGACCAGCTGAACTTCGGCCCCCGGTAGCCCAGGTCGAACGCGTCGTAGACCTGGTCCAGGCCGTACCACTTCTCCTCCGGCCAGCCCTTCTGCACGCCCGGCATCACGCCGACCGTGTCCCAGGCCCCGGTCCGCTGGAACGCCTTGGTGAGGGTGAGGTGCTCGCCCGCGGTGACCGTGCGGTAGCGGCGCTGGTTGTCGATCCACAGGCCGGACATGGCCGTGGAGTGACCGAGCCAGCTGCTGCCGCCGTACGTCGCCGAGGTCAGCCAGCCGCTGCGCGCCGCGAAGCCGGCCTCGCGCAGCGCCGCGGTGCTCGCGTCCAGGGTCCGGTCGACGCCGGGGGCCATGACCGGGTCCTCGACGGCGCTGCGCCCGTAGCTCTCGATGAAGGTGAAGATCACGTCCTTGCCGCGCAGATCGGGCAGGAGCTCGCCCGGCGGGGTGTCGCCGAAGGTGTCGGCCCGGGCCTCCTTCGCGAACGCGGCCTCGTCCCGCAGCGAGTCGACCGTGCGCTGGGCGTGCACCCGCAGGGCCCCGGCGCCGCGTCCGGAGGCGATCGGGCCGCCCGGCAGCGTCAGGCCGAGAGCGGCGCACGCGACCCACGCGGTGCCCGCGAGCAGGACCCCCTTGGTGGACCGCGCCCGGTGGCGGGCCAGCACGCCGGACAGCCGGACCGCCGCCGCGACCAGGACAGCGGCGACCAGCAGCACGAGCACCACCGCCCCGACGGCGGCCGCGGTCGCCACACCCCCGCCGAAGGTGTCCCGGACGTACCCCTGGGCGTCCGGCAGCAGGTCCCAGTCGAGCGCGGCGTTGAAGCCCCGGCCGAGGTACTCGTTGAACCCCATGTCGAGGAGGTTGACCGTGGTCAGCACGGTCAGCCCCAGCCCGTACAGCACCGCGGCGGCCAGCCGGGGCCGCGGCGGCAGCACCAGCACCACGACGGCCCCGGCGACCGCCTCCACGGGGATCCTCGCGAAGCTGCCCGCGTGCAGCGCCGCGAGCCTGTTCGGCAGCAGCAGCGCCCCGAGGACGAGGGCCGCGGCCAGCAGGGTCGTGGCCAGGTGCAGGGCGCGGGCGGTCCCCGGGTGCCGGGCGCGCCAGGTGCGCAGGCGGGCCGCCAGGTGCCCGGGGAGCGACCGGGAGAGGGTGCCGCGCACCGCGCCCCCGTCCCGGGCCGCGACGGGCTCCCCGGCCGGGTCGCCCCCGCCCTCCCCGCTGCCTCCGGTCCCCGTCCCGGCCGCGTCCTCGGGTGGGCCGTCGCCCGGCTGGGGCGGCTCGTGGAAGCGTGTGAAGACAGGCACCCGGAGGTCCTTCCCGTGCGGAACGCGGCGAGGTGGCGGACCCGCGTGGGGGAACGGGTCCGCCACCGTTGCGTACGGGACGCCCACCAGGTGCGTTCAGCCCGCCGGGCCACGGCTCGGCAAACACCCGGCAAACCTCCGGCGGGACGGCGCGTGCACGGCGGCGACCGTCGCGCCCCTGCCGGACCGGGGGTCCCGGTGATCGCCGGGAATCCGGCCGGAACTCCCTCCCTCACCGGCGTGCGCGCAGTGCGAGCGGGCCGAGGGGCGGCGGCGCGTGTCCGGGGCGTGACCACGGTGTTCCCCGGCCGGTGACCCGTCCGCATGGTGAAATCCGGGCGGCTGTGGCAGCGTGATTCTCGCCACCCTTGATAAGGGCTGCGCTCAGATGAGCGGATCATGGGCGACTGCACTTCCTCAAAGGGTGGCACTCAGTGCCACCCTTTGATCGTTCATCGAGCGAAATCATATGTGCGCAAACTTCGCTCAGATGAGCGCTCAGAGGCTGGAGAGAAGTGTCTTGCGTTCAAGAAGTGAAAACATGCGGCTGCGATCGCTTGCTCAGCCTTGACTTTCGATCCGCTGGCGGACGAGTGGTTACAGGCGCATGACGCGCGAGTGGACCTCCCCAGACGCCTTTGATCTGGGTATGTTCCTCGCCGTCAGGGCAGCCACCGCGTCCTCGAGGAGTCGAGACCCGTGTCGGAAAACAAAGATCCCCACGTAGCTCAGCCGGGCCAGAGCGTTGAGGGCGTGAAGTTCGTCTACGACTTCACCGAGGGCAACAAGGACCTCAAGGACCTCCTCGGTGGCAAGGGCGCGAACCTCGCCGAGATGACCAACCTCGGACTGCCGGTTCCCCCCGGCTTCACCATCACCACCGAGGCCTGCAAGACCTACCTGGAGAGCGGCGAGGAGCCGGCGGCACTGCGTGACGAGGTGAGCGCCCACCTCGACGCCCTCGAGGCCCGCATGGGCAAGAAGCTCGGCCAGGCGGACGACCCGCTGCTGGTGTCGGTGCGCTCGGGCGCCAAGTTCTCCATGCCCGGCATGATGGACACCGTCCTCAACATCGGCCTCTCCGACAAGTCCGTGCAGGGCCTGGCCAGGCAGGCCGGCGACGACCGGTTCGCGTGGGACTCCTACCGGCGCCTCATCCAGATGTTCGGCAAGACCGTCCTGGGTGTGGACGGCGAGCTGTTCGAGGACGCGCTGGAGGCGGCGAAGGCGGCCAAGAAGGTCACCGTCGACACCGAGCTGGAGGCGGCCGACCTCAAGAAGCTCGTCACCAAGTTCAAGAAGATCGTCAAGACCGAGGCCGGCCGGGACTTCCCGCAGGACCCGCGCGAGCAGATGGACCTCGCCATCAAGGCCGTCTTCGACTCCTGGAACGGCGACCGCGCCAAGCTCTACCGTCGCCAGGAGCGCATCCCGCACGACCTGGGCACGGCCGTCAACGTCTGCTCCATGGTCTTCGGCAACCTCGGCCCCGACTCCGGCACCGGCGTCGCCTTCACCCGCGACCCCGCCTCCGGCCACCAGGGCGTCTACGGCGACTACCTGCAGAACGCGCAGGGCGAGGACGTCGTGGCCGGCATCCGCAACACCGTGCCGCTGGCCGAGCTGGAGCAGATCGACAAAAAGTCGTACGACCAGCTCATGCAGATCATGGAGACGCTGGAGAACCACTACAAGGACCTCTGCGACATCGAGTTCACCATCGAGCGCGGCGTCCTGTGGATGCTCCAGACCCGGGTCGGCAAGCGCACCGCGGGCGCGGCCTTCCGCATCGCGACCCAGCTGGTGGACCAGGGGCTGATCGACGAGGCCGAGGCGCTCACCCGCGTCAACGGCGCCCAGCTCGCGCAGCTGATGTTCCCGCGCTTCGACGAGAGCGCCAAGGTCGAGCAGGTCGGGCGCGGTATCGCCGCCTCCCCGGGCGCCGCGGTCGGCAAGGCGGTCTTCGACTCCTACACGGCCGTCAAGTGGTCCCGCTCCGGCGAGAAGGTCATCCTGATCCGCCGTGAGACCAACCCCGATGACCTGGACGGCATGATCGCCGCCGAGGGCATCCTGACCTCCCGCGGCGGCAAGACCTCCCACGCGGCCGTCGTCGCGCGCGGCATGGGCAAGACCTGTGTCTGCGGCGCCGAGGAGCTGGAGGTCGACACCAAGCGCCGCCGGATGACCGTCCCGGGCGGGCACGTCGTGGAGGAGGGCGACGTCGTCTCCATCGACGGTTCCTCCGGCAAGGTCTACCTCGGTGAGGTGCCGGTCGTGCCGTCGCCGGTCGTGGAGTACTTCGAGGGCCGGATGCACCCGGGCGCCGACGACGCCGACGAGCTGGTCGAGGCCGTCCACCGCATGATGGCCTTCGCCGACCGCAAGCGCCGCCTGCGCGTGCGGGCCAACGCCGACAACGCCGAGGACGCGCTGCGCGCCCGCCGCTTCGGCGCCCAGGGCATCGGCCTGTGCCGCACCGAGCACATGTTCCTCGGCGACCGGCGCGAGCTGGTGGAGCGGCTGATCCTGGCCGACACGGACGCCGAGCGCGAGGAGTCCCTCAAGCAGCTGCTGCCGCTGCAGAAGCAGGACTTCGTGCAGCTCTTCGAGTCGATGGACGGTCTCCCGGTCACCGTCCGCCTCCTGGACCCGCCGCTGCACGAGTTCCTGCCGGACATCACCGAGCTGTCCGTCCGCGTGGCGCTGGCCGAGTCCCGCCAGGAGCCGCACGAGAACGAGCTGCGCCTGCTCCAGGCCGTGCACCGGCTGCACGAGCAGAACCCGATGCTGGGCCTGCGCGGGGTGCGCCTCGGCCTGGTCATCCCCGGCCTGTTCACCATGCAGGTCCGGGCGATCGCCGAGGCGGCGGCCGAGCGCAAGGCCGCCAAGGGCGACCCGCGCGCCGAGATCATGATCCCGCTCGTGGGCACGGTCCAGGAGCTGGAGATCGTGCGCGAAGAGGCCGACAAGGTCATCGCCGAGGTCGAGGCGGCCTCCGGCGCGCAGCTGAAGCTGTCCATCGGCACGATGATCGAGCTGCCCCGCGCCGCGCTGACCGCCGGTCAGATCGCCGAGGCCGCCCAGTTCTTCTCCTTCGGCACCAACGACCTCACCCAGACGGTGTGGGGCTTCTCCCGGGACGACGTGGAGGCGAGCTTCTTCACCGCGTACCTGGAGAAGGGCATCTTCGGCGTCTCCCCGTTCGAGACGATCGACAAGGACGGCGTCGGCTCGCTGGTGAAGCTGGCCGCCCAGGCCGGCCGCGCGACCCGGCCCGACCTGAAGCTCGGTGTCTGCGGCGAGCACGGCGGTGACCCGGAGTCGGTCCACTTCTTCCACGAGGTCGGACTCGACTACGTCTCCTGCTCGCCGTTCCGCATCCCGGTGGCCCGCCTGGAGGCGGGCCGGGCCGCGGTCCAGTCCCAGGGCAGCGACCACCGCTAGCCGCACGGACCCGGAGCCGCCGTCGGTCCCCGACCCTCACCGATCGCGGCGGCTCCGGACCACGGGGGAGAGCGGGGGCGGCACCTTTTGTGCGGAGGTGCCGCCCCCGCTCTTCAGGCATGTCCACCCCCCGGGGGAGGCTCACACGGGCCGGCTCTCCCGCAGGCACACCACCGTGCCGGTCAGGGCCGCCGCGTGCAGGGCCGCCAGGGCGGGCAGCCCGGGCGACAGGGAGGCGCCGGCCAGGTCGCCCGGGGCGAACAGCCCGTCGTCGTCGTGCTCGGCGCTGCGGCGCACCGACAGCGGTGACGGGAGCCGGCCGCCGTGGAAGTAGAAGTCGATCACCGGCCCGGTGCCCAGCACGTCCGACCGGTGGTCGTAGCCGAGGAGCCGGGGCGCCTCGTCCAGCACGAGGCCGGTCTCCTCGCACAGCTCCCGGCGGGCCGCGGTGACGGGATCCTCCCCGTGGTCCAGCATCCCGCCCGGCAGCCCCCACATCCCCGCCCCGGGCTGGCCCGCGGCATAACGCAGCAGCAGCATCCGGTCCTCGGCGTCCAGGAGCAGGACGCAGGAGGCGGCGATGCTCTGCGGCAGTGTCCTCACCCACTCGGCACGGGGCAGGACGAGCGGTACGTCGGAGGCGGGCACGGTCGTGTCCACGGGTGGTGTCCCTTCCGTCGGCACGGCAGCCCGGACGGGCTGCCCGACCGGAGGAACGCCCGGGACCGCCGATGGTCACCGGCGGTCCCGGTGCAGGAGGGGGCGCACCGGGGTCACGCCCGGAACGGGCCCCGGACCTCGTAGGTGATGCCGCCCGAGGAGCTGCCGGACGTGCCGCGCTGGCTGGAGAAGTACAGGCGGGTGCCGTCGGGGGAGAAGGCCGGGCCGGTGATCTCCGAGCCGGACTGGCCCTCGACGCGCAGGAAGGGGGCGACGACGTCGGCGGGGGTGATGACGCAGATGTCCATCGTGCCCCCGTCCTCGGCGACGAAGAGGTCGCCGGAGGCGGCGCCGGTGACGTTGTCGACGCCGGTCAGGGGGGCGGTGCCGCCCGTCACCAGTGAGTCGTCGTAGGCGAGTTCGACGGTCTGCGCGGCCGCGTCGTACCGCCAGACGCGGTTGTCGCCCTTGGTGGTGAACCAGCACGTGTCGTTCGCGTAGTGGCAGCCCTCGCCGCCGTTGAAGCGCTTGGCGCCCGGGACCTGGTTGCGGGTGGCGGTCGCGCCGGACGGGTCGGGGACGCGGGACCAGGTGACCGGGCCGCTGGTGCCGCTGCCCGCCACCAGCACCTCCAGCGTGCCGGAGGACAGGTCGCCCCAGGTCGTCGGGCGGAAGCGGTAGAAGCAGCCGTCGGTGACGTCCTCCGTCAGGTAGACGACCCGCCGGACCGGGTCGGCCGCCGCCGCCTCGTGCTTGAACCGGCCCATCGCGTCCCGCCGCACCGCCGGCTTCACGCCCCACGGGTCGGTCTCGTAGACGTAGCCGCGGTCGACCTCCTCGCAGGACAGCCAGGTGTTCCAGGGCGTCCTGCCGCCCGCGCAGTTCTGCCGCGTGCCGGACAGGATCCGGTGCGCCCCGGTGATCGCGCCGGTGGCGGAGAACACCACCGCGCTCGCGCCGCCCGAGGGGTTGACCTCGGAGTTGGAGACGTAGATCCAGCCGGTGCCGTCGGCGTAGCAGGCGCCGCCGTCCGGGGCGGGGTGCCAGGTGTAGGCCGTGGCGCCGACCCGCTGGCCGGAGCGGGCCACGACCCGGCTGGTGAAACCGGCCGGGAGCCTGATGCCGTTGGCGTCGGGGGAACCCAGCGGGCCGTAGGGGCCGGCGCCGGGCTGGGCGGGGGCGGCGTACGCGGCGCCGCGCCACAGGGTTCCGCCCAGGGCGGCCGAGGTACCGCCGAGGACGGCCGCACGCAGGAGACTGCGACGTTCCACTCTCACTCCATCAAGTGCCGTACCGCCCCGCCGCCGGTCGACGGCGGGGTCGTGCTGGGAGCAGGGGAGGGCGGGAGGAACGCTAGGGTCGCCGGATTGACGGAGCATGGACAAGACATGGCGGCCGGGGGGCCGATCGCCCCCCGGCCGCGAGCCGTTCGTGATGCGTCCCGGTGGGGGACGCCCCTCAGGCGGCGCGCACCTCGTACGCCGCCACCCGGACCGCCTCGTCGTCCAGGCACTGGCCCGACGCCAGGTCGAAGCGCTGCTTCAGCAGCGGTGAGGCGACGAACGGGCGGCCCCGGTGGGTGCCCGTGAGACCGCGGGAGAGGACGGCCGCGCCCGTGAAGGGGTCGCGGTTGTCGATGGCGAAGAGCGCGCCGGTGCGGTCGCGGAAGAGCGCGGCCTGGCGCCCCCCGGGCAGCAGGGCCGCCACCCCGCGGCCCGGGAGCAGCGCGTCGAGGTCGCAGACCGCGAACCATCCCCCCGCAAGGCGGAGTTCGACCTTCAGATCGGTGGTCTCGGGTGCCAGGGTCATCGCTGGGCGCTTCCTTCCAGTACGTCGTCGGCGGGTCGCATGCCGAGGGAGAGCAGCGGCAGGTCGGGCTTCATCTGGTCGCGCTCCGGGACGAAGGCGACGACGGGGTCGGGGGTGTCCGGGGCGTTGACGAAGGACACGAACCGGGCGAGCTTCTCCGGGTCGTTGACGGTCTCGGCCCACTCGTCGCGGTAGTGCGCGACATGCGCCCGCATCAGCTGCTCCAGCTCCTCGCAGATGCCGAGCGAGTCGTGCACGACGACGTCCCGCACGTGGTCCAGGCCGCCCGGGATCCGCTCCAGCCAGGTCGAGGTGCGCTCCAGCCGGTCGGCCGTGCGGATGTAGAACATCAGGAACCGGTCGATGAGGCGCACCAGTTCGGCGTCCGAGAGGTCCTGCGCGAGCAGGTCCGCGTGGCGGGGCGTGGCGCCGCCGTTGCCCCCGACGTAGAGGTTCCAGCCGTTGGCGGTGGCGATCACGCCGAAGTCCTTGGACTGCGCCTCGGCGCACTCGCGCTGGCAACCGGAGACGGCCGACTTGAGCTTGTGCGGGGAGCGCAGCCCCCGGTAGCGCAGCTCCAGGTCGATCGCCATGCGTACGGAGTCCTGGACGCCGTAGCGGCACCAGGTCTGCCCCACGCAGGACTTCACCGTGCGCAGCGACTTGCCGTAGGCGTGGCCGGACTCGAAGCCGGCGTCGACCAGGCGGGCCCAGATCAGCGGGAGCTGCTCGACCCGCGCGCCGAACATGTCGATCCGCTGGCCACCGGTGATCTTCGTGTAGAGCCCGAAGTCGCGGGCGATCTCGCCGATGACGATCAGCTTCTCCGGGGCGATCTCGCCGCCGGGGATGCGGGGCACGACGGAGTACGAGCCGTTCTTCTGCAGGTTGGCCAGGAAGTGGTCGTTGGTGTCCTGGAGGGCGGCCTGCTCACCGTCCAGGACGTAACCGCTCGCGCCGATCGCCGGGGCGAGGGAGGCGATGATCGAGCCGACGGTGGGCTTGCACACCTCGCAGCCCTCCCCGCCCCGGGCCTCCTCGCGGCCGTACCGGTCGAGCAGCTCCCGGTGGCCGGTGATGCGCAGGGCGAGGACGATCTCGTACAGCTCCTCGCGGGTCTGGGAGAAGCAGCCGCACAGGCCCTTGTCGACCGTGACACCGTTCGCCTCCAGCTCGGCGTCGACGAGCTGCCCGAGGACCTTCACGCACGAACCGCAGCCGGTGCCGGCCTTGGTGCACTTCTTCACCTCCGGCACGGTCGTGCAGCGGTGGTCGGTGACCGCGCCGCGGATCGTGCCCTTGGAGACGTTGTGGCAGGAGCAGACGATCGCCTCGTCCGGCAGCGCCGACGGGCCGAGCGCGGCCGGCTGCCCGGCCCCGGCGGGCAGCACCAGCGACTCCGGCGGGACCGGCGGGACCGATCCGGTGAACGCCTTCAGCGTGCCGTAGGCCTCCGCGTCGCCGACCAGGATGCCGCCGAGCAGCGTGCCGTCGCGGCCGATGACCAGCTTCTTGTACAGGCCCGCCCGGGAGTCGGAGTACACCACGTCCAGGCAGCCCTCGGTGGTGCCGTGCGCGTCGCCGAAGGACGCCACGTCCACCCCGAGCAGCTTCAGCTTGGTGGACAGATCGGCACCCGTGAAGGACGCCTCGTCGGAGGCGATCGTGGCCGCCGCCGTCTCGGCCTGCTCGTATCCCGGTGCCACCAGCCCGTACACCCGGCCGTCCGCGGCCAGCGCGCACTCGCCGATGGCGAAGACGTGCGGGTCGGCGACCGTACGGCACTGCTCGTCGACCGCGATGCCGCCGCGCTCGCCGACGGTGAGGCCGCAGTCGCGGGCCAGCTGGTCGCGGGGGCGCACACCGGCGGAGAACACGACCAGGTCGGTGGCCAGTTCGGAGCCGTCGGACAGCTTCATGCCGGTGACGGCACCGTCCTCGCCGACGACGATCTCCTGCGTGCCGACGCCCGTGTGGACGCTCAGGCCCATCCCCTCGATGGTGCGCAGCAGCGCGGCTCCCCCGCCCTCGTCGACCTGCACGGGCATCAGCCGGGGCGCGAACTCCACGATGTGCGAGGTGAGTCCGAGGCCCTTCAGCGCGCCCGCGGCTTCCAGGCCGAGCAGGCCGCCGCCGACCACGGCACCGGTGGTGGCGGTCTTCGCGTACTCCTCGATGGCGAGGAGGTCCTCGATCGTCCGGTACACGAAGCAGCCTTCGGCGTCCTTGCCCGGGACCGGCGGCACGAACGGGTAGGAGCCGGTGGCCAGGACGAGGACGTCGTAGCCGACGACCTCACCGGAGCGGGCGGTGACCGTGCGGGCCGCCCGGTCCACCGAGACCGCCGGGTCGCCGACCCGCAGCTCGATGCCGTGGCCGGCGAGGAACCGCGGATCCGTCAGGGACAGGTCCTCGGGTGTGCGGCCGGAGAAGTACGAGGTGAGCTGGACGCGGTCGTAGGCCGGGCGCGGCTCCTCGCAGAGCACCACCACGCGGTGCGTGGCGGTCAGGCCGCGCTCGGCGAGCGCTTCGAGGAAGCGCTGGCCGACCATGCCGTGGCCGACGAGCACGATCGTGGGGGTCGCCCCCGGGGTGGCCGTCATCAGGAGCCTCCATCGTTGGTGAGCAGGTGGAGCAGCGGGCCGCCGGCAGGGAGCGGCTCTGCTCCCTCCCAGGCGCGGGCGAGCGTGCCGACGGTGCCGAGTTCGCCGACGAGGACCCCGCCGACCAGGCGGTCGTCGCGGACGACGACCTTGCGGTAGGTGCCCCGGGTGGCGTCGGCGAGCTGGACGACGTCGTCGCCCGGGAGCGCCTCCGTCTCGCCGAACGCGGCCAGGTCGAAGGGGCCGTCCCCGCCGGTCAGGGTGAGCCGGGTCAGGGAACGCGTGCCCGTGTAGCGGGCGGTGGGGTCCCCGGCCAGCGACCGGGCCAGCACCTCGGCCTGTTCGAGCGCCGGGGCGGCGAGTCCGTACAGGACGCCGTCGTGCCGGGCGCAGTCGCCGATCGCGTGGATGTACGGGTCGGAGGTGCGCAGTTCGTCGTCCACGACGATGCCCTTGCGCACGTCGAGTCCGGCGTCCTGCGCGAGACCGGTTCGCGGACGGACCCCGCAGGCGACGACCACCAGGTCGGCGTCGAGCGCGTACCCGTCGGCGAGTTCCACCGAGCGGACCGCGCCCGCCGCGCAGCGCACGTCCCGGACCCGGCACTCGGTGTGCACCTCGACGCCGAGGTCCGTCAGGTGCCGCAGCACCAGCCGTGAGGCGGCCGGGTCGAGCTGACGCTCCATCAGCTGCTCGGACTGCTGGGCGAGCACGACCTGGGCGCCGCGCAGGGCGAGGGCCCGGGCCGCGGAGACCCCGAGCAGGCCGCCGCCGACGACGACCGCCCGCGCACCGGGCCGGACGGCCTCGGACAGGCCCAGGCAGTCGTCCATGGTGCGGAACGCGTGGACGCCCTCGGGCAGTGCGCCGCCGCCGGTGAACAGCCCGCGCAGCGGCGGCAGGACGGGGTTGGAGCCGGTGGCGAGGACCAGCCGGCCGTACGCGATCCGGGAGCCGTCGTGGCAGACGACGGCCCGCCGCTCGCGGTCGATGCCGGTGACCCGGGCGCGCCGGACGTCCGCGGGGGCGGGCAGGGCGATCACCTCCGGGCTGTACCGCCCGGCCAGCACCTCGGCGAGCAGGACCCGGTTGTAGGGCCGGTGCTCCTCCTCGCCGACCAGCAGCGCGGGCGTGCCCAGCTCGCCGAGCCGCCGGGCGAGCCGTACGCCCGCCAGGCCGGTGCCGATCACCACCACACGCTCGTTCGAGGTCATGTCCCGAGCGTGCGGTGCCGGTGTTACCCGGCCGCATCCCCCCTGTTTCCCGCGGGGAACGCTGCCCTCAGCGGCGGCGCCGGGCCCGTGTGAGGGTTCCTGACGTGCGAGGACGGGGGGTGTGAGGCGCCGCCAGGGCGTCGCATAAGGTCGCCGTCATGCCCGACATATCGCTGACCATGATCGTCCTGCTCTGCGTCGCGGCCCTCGCCGCCGGGTGGATCGACGCGGTGGTCGGCGGGGGCGGCCTCCTGCTGCTGCCGGCGCTGCTGCTGGGCCTGCCGTCGCACACCCCCGCCGCGTACGCGCTGGGGACCAACAAGGCGGTCGCCATCGTGGGCACCACCGGCGCGGCGGTCACCTACGCCCGCAGGGCCCCGGTGGACGTGCGGACGGCGATCCGCATCGGGCTGGCCGCCCTGGCCGGGTCCTCGGCCGGGGCCTTCTTCGCCGCCGGGATGAGCACGGAGGTCCTCAAGCCGGTGATCATGGTGGTGCTGCTCGGGGTGGCCGCCTTCGTGATCCTGCGCCCGGCCTTCGGCACGGCCCCCGCGACCGGCCCGGCGGGCCCGCGCCGGATCCTTGCGGCGATCGGCCTGGCGGGCCTGGGCATCGGCTTCTACGACGGGCTCATCGGCCCCGGCACCGGCACCTTCCTGGTGCTGACCCTCACGGCCGTCCTCCACCTCGACCTCGTCACGGCCTCCGCCACGGCCAAGATCGTCAACTGCTGCACCAACGCCGGGGCCCTGGCCACCTTCGCCTGGCAGGGCACCGTCCTGTGGCAGCTGGCCGCCCTGATGGCCGTGTTCAACCTGGCGGGCGGCACCCTCGGCGCCCACACCGCCCTGAAGAAGGGCAGCGGCTTCGTCCGCGTCGTCCTGCTGACGGTGGTCTTCGCCCTGGTGGCGAACCTCGCGTACGAGCAGTGGGTGGCCTGACCGCTGCGGCCCCGCCGGCCGTTCGGGGCGCGCTGCGCGCCCGCCCTATCCGTGTGAAGCCGGAGGTGGGGGACGGCGCGCGGGACCCGGGCGGTGTGCGGCGCCGGTGCCGGCGACCGCTTGCCGGACGTACCCGCGCCTCTGTGCAGAAGGAGGCCGCCATGACAGTGGAGCGCGACCGGGGCGACGCCGTCCCGGCGGAGTTCGGCGGGCTGCTCGAGGAGTTCCGCAGCCTGCTGGAGAAGTACCCGGACGCCGCCGGGCACTTCTCGCTCGACTGTCACCCCGCCGGGCACGGGCAGGGTGCGGGCACGGCGGTGACGGCCGGGTTCACCCAGCCCGTCTTCGAGTGCTCGGAGATCGAGCCCGGGTTCGTCGTCTGCGAGCGCGTCGACGAGCAGTGAGCGGGCAGGCCGGCGGAGCACGCCTCGGCGGAACGGGCCTCAGGCGTCCACCCGGCGCCGCAGGTCCAGCAGTTCGATCGTCCCCGTGCCGTCCTCGTCGCCGTGGCCCTGGGCCAGCCGCCGTTCCATCAGCGCCATGAACGGGGTCAGCAGCTCCGCACTGACCCGCTGCTCCTGGGCCGTGCGCAGCAGGGTGGCGTTGCCCGCGACCTGCATCGCGAGGTTGGAGACCACACCCTCGGTGTAGTCGCCGCTCTCCAGGTGACCGGCGGTCCCGTGCACGGCCGGGGCCATCGCGGTCAGCCAGTCCGCGAGCAGCGGCGCGAAGTCGCGCGGTGCGACCTCCTCCGGGCGGATCAGGGCGAAGGCGTGCGTGATGCCCGCGAACATGCCGGTCATCGCGCTCAGCAGCGCCACGTCGTGCAGCGCGGCGAATCCCGGGTCGGCCCCCACGTAGCGGGTGCCCGCCGGGACGGCCAGGGTGGCGCGGTGGTCCCCGAACAGCCCGGGGGAGCCGCTGTAGAAGACGTAGCCACCGGACTCCGGGTCACCGATCATCGGCGGCACGGCCATGATCCCGCCGTCCAGGAACCGCGCGCCGCGCGCCTCGGCCCAGGCGCTGCGCGTGCGGGCCTCGCCGGGAGTGCCGGTGGTGAGGTTCACCAGGTCCCGCCCGGTGAGGTCGGCCCCGTCGAGGGCCTCGCCGACGGAGGCGTCGTCCAGCAGGCAGGCGATGACCAGGCGGCTCGCCGCGACGGCCGCGGCGGCGCTCGGTGCGACGGCCGCGCCCTCGGCGGCGAGGGCCTCGGCCCGGGCGGGCGTGCGGTTCCAGACGGTCACCGGATGCCCGGCGGCGAGCCAGGCCCGGGCCAGGGCGGTGCCCATGGCGCCGGTGCCCAGCAGGGTGAGAGGAGTGCGGGATGCGACTGCGTGGTCGGTCATGGCGTCTAGGCTCGCCGGAGGGGAGTGGCCGCTCAAGTAGGCACTTGGAAGTGGGTGGTTACTCCCGGGAAAGGGTCGAGGCAGCGCGAGCGGAGGAGTCGGGCATGGGGACGGCGGGCCGGCGGCCGGGGGCGTACGTGTGCGGGATCGACGCGGCGATGGACGTGATCGGCGGCAGGTGGAAGGTGCTGATTCTCTGGGCGCTGAACGAACGGCCCCACCGTTTCGGTGAGTTGCGCCGCGCACTGCCGGGCGTCACCGAGAAGGTGCTGGCCTCGCACCTCCGTGAGATGGAGGCCGACGGGCTGGTGCACCGCGAGGCGTACGACGAGGTGCCGCCCCGCGTGGAGTACTCGCTGACCTCCCGGGGCGGCTCCCTGAACGCCGCCCTGGAACCGCTGGGGGCGTGGGGGAGGGCCCATGTCCTCGGCGGGTCACCGGCTGCCGGTGAGGTGGGCGAAGACGACGACGTTCCCCCGGTACCCGGTGCCGCGTGACCAGCCGCCGCCGCAGGTGATGACCCGCAACTCGGGCCGCCGGGCCGGACCGTAGACCTTCTCGTCCGGGAAGTCGCGCGCGTCGTACACCTCGACGGCGTCCACGGTGAACACCGCGACCCGGCCGTCCCGGCGGTCCACCTCGATCGTGCTGCCCCTGGCGAGGGCGCCGAGGCGGTAGAAGACGGCGGGGCCGTCGGCGTTGTCGACGTGGCCCGCGACGATCGCGGTGCCCCGTTCGCCGGGCGTGGTGCCGGCCTCGTACCACCCGGCGAGGTCCGGGCGGGAGGCGGGCGGTACATCCAGGCTGCCGGTCCGGGTGAGGCCGAGCCCGGTCAGCGGGGCGTCCACCCCGATGGCCGCCATGCGCACGCGCCGGGGCGGCGACGGCGGCAGCGCGGGCGCCGACCGGTCCCGGACCTCCTTGCCGCCCCTGCCGTCCTGCCCGGTCCCGGCCTGCGCCGCGGAGGGCTGGGGCGGGCCGTGCGTCGTGGCGCCGTCGCGCAGCAGCCAGGCCCCGGAGCACAGGGCGAACAGCGTCACGGCCGTCAGGGCGGCGTTCGCGGGGCCGCCGGGCCGGGGGAACCTGGGCATACCCACCCCTTCCTCGACCCCCGGGCGCGGCGGGGGAGTTCGGCCCCGTTCCCCCTCCGGGCCGCGAGGGGCGTCGGACCCGGAGGGGGAGGGGCTGCGGTACCGGCGACGGACAGCGGAGGATGTCCGTCAGATCCCGTCGCCTCTCGCCCGGCGATGCAGGAGCCAGGTACCGCCCGCGGCGGCGACGGCCAGAGCCGTCACGCCGGCCGCGGTCTGCACGGGATCGGGGCCCAGAGCGCCACCGACCCCCGTCTTCACACTTCCTCGCGGGTGCACCTGCTCACGCGCCGGTGTCAGTGTGACCACCAGGTCGCCGGTGACCCGCCGCCCGCTCCCGGCGCACGTCGCGACGATCTCGTACGTGCCCGGCTGCGCGCCCGGCGGCACCCGGAACCGCCCGGTCGCGTCCTGCTCGTGCCGCCCCGCCGCGAGCGGCAGGGTCCCGGCGCCGACCGCGCCGGCGTCTCCCGTCGCCGTGCCCCCGGCACCACAGGCCGCCGTCCGGACGGTGACCTGCCCGCCGGGGACCACCGATGCCGGTGACAGCTCCAGCTCACCGGCCTGCGCGCCGTACGCGGGGGCGGCGGCCAGGGCCGCGGCGGCGACGGCGAGCGCGGCACCGGTCAGCGGGCGGGCGGTACGTCGCATCGGTGCTCCTTCGAGCGGTTCGGTCGGGCGCCTGCCCTTCCGAGGAAACGGGGTGTCCGGCGACCCCGCTTTCTGAGTGGGCGTCAGAATTGGGGTGAACGGGTGTCGTGTACACCTGTCCCCGACGGTCCGTCAGGTGCGTTTCGGCTGGTCAAGCGGGTCGGCCGGGCGCAAGGGGGAATTGCCTCCGGCGCGGGGGTGAACGGGTGACCCGGCGCGGTGCGGCCGGGCTTGACCTCGACAAAGGTTGAGGTATCAGGCTGTGCCGCATGAACCCGATCACCGCGCACACCGCCGTCCACCCGTCCGCCACCGAGCCGCTCCGGGTGACCCTCGTCGTCGGCAGCAACCGCCACGGCCGCTTCGGCCCCGTGGTCGCCGACTGGCTCCGCGGCCGGCTGACGGACCGCGACGACCTGGTCGCCGAGGTCGTCGACGTCGCCGAGGCCGACCTGCCCACGTCCCTCGAACCGACCCCCGAGGCGCGTGCCGCCCTGTCCGGCATCACGCCGAAGCTGGCCCGGGCGGACGCCTTCGTGGTCCTCACCCCCGAGTACAACCACTCCTTCCCGGCGGGCCTGAAGAACCTCGTCGACTGGCACTACGGCGAATGGCGGGCCAAGCCCGTCGCCCTCGTCTCCTACGGCGGCCTGGCCGGGGGCCTGCGTGCCGTGGAGCACCTGCGCCAGGTCTTCGCCGAGCTGCACGCCGTGACGGTGCGCGACACCGTGTCCTTCCACAACGCCGGCGCGTCCTTCGACGACGGGGGCGCCCTGCGCGACCCCTCGGGCCCGGACGCCGCGGCCAAGACCATGCTGGACCAACTGGTGTGGTGGGGCCGCGCCTTGAGGGAGGCGAGGGCCCAACACCCGTACGCGCCCTGACCCACACGCGCACCGCCACTCTGGCCTGCGTCGGGCCCAACCCTTCGGCGGGGCCGGTCCTTCGGCGGGCTCGGTCTCGGCGGGCTCGGTCCTTCATGGGAGCCCGGTCCTCCGGCGGCCTGGCCCGTCAACCGGGCACCGGCTCGCCCCCGCCCGCCCGCCTCCCGGCCGGACTCGCCTCCTGTCGGGGGCGCGGGCTCGGCGCGAGGACGCTCACGGACCTACGACCCATCAGCCGGTCACCGGCCCGTAGCCGGCCCCCCGGGTCGTGTCGCCTCGGCCCTCAGCCGCCTCTCGGCCCGGCCGACCCCTGGCCCGTACCCGCCCTCAGGCACGCACCCGGCCCCGGCCCGCATCCGCCCCAGGGCGTGCACGGCTCGGCCCGGGCCCGCACCCGCACCGTGCCCCGACGACCCGCCGCCCCCGCTACCGCCGCCCTCGCCACTCCGTACCCGCGACCCGCCGCCCGGCGTCGCGCAGCCGCTTCGCCGCGTCCGGGCCCGCGACGTACACCCAGGCCCGTACGCCCGCCCCGTCCGCGTCCCGTACGACGTCGCGTTCCACGCGCACATACAGGCTGCGCGGGTCACCCGGCGCGTACTCCTCCAGCCGGTCAAGCTCGGCGAGCAGCGCCCCGTACGCCCGGGGCAGCGCGGTCACCAGCTCCCCGCGCACCTCGCCGCCGCCCGGCTCCTCGACCGCGTACGGATAGCCCGGGCCCTCGTACAGCACGGTGTCCGCCAGCCGGGCCGGTTCCTCGGAGCGGGTGCGGCCGTGCAGGAAGAGGCGGTGGTTGACCTCCCCGGGGCGGAGGGTGCCGTAGACGAAGAAGGGCAGGGTCACAGGTACGATTCTGCACCTTCGGTCGACCCACGGCCGGACCGCCCAGCCCGACCCTCACGGCCCCGACCCCTACGGCCGGACAACCTCCAGCCGTACCGCGCACGCCTTGAACTCCGGCATCCGCGACGTCGGGTCGAGCGCGGGGTTGGTGAGGGTGTTCGCCCGGCCCTGGCCCGGCCAGTGGAAGGGCATGAAGACGGTGTCGGGCCGGATGGTGGCGGTGATCCTCGCCGGAGCCACCGCCCGGCCCCGCCGCGACACCACCGCCACCGGATCGCCCTCGGCCGCCCCGAGCCGGGCCGCCAGCCGCGGGTGCAGCTCCACGAACGGCCCGGGCGCGGCGGCGTTCAGCTCCGCGACCCGCCGGGTCTGCGCCCCGGACTGGTACTGCGCCACGACCCGGCCGGTGGTGAGCAGCAGCGGGTACTCCTCGTCCGGCTCCTCGGCGATCGCCCGGTGCGTGACGGGCACGAACCGCGCGCGGCCGTCGGCGGTGGCGAAACGGTCGAGGAACAGGCGGGGCGTGCCGGGGTGCGCACCCGCCGTCTCCCGGGCCGGTGCCTGCGGGCGGCTCCCCGCCGCCCGCCCGGCGGGGTCGTCGGCGGGGCGCGGCGCGCCGAGCAGCGCGTCCCCGCTCCCGTCCGGCGCCGGTGGTTCGGCCGGGCAGGGCCAGAACACCCCGTCCTCCTCGGCCAGCCTGCGGTAGGTGATCCCCGAGTAGTCCGCCGGCCCGCCCGCGCTCGCCCGCCGCAGCTCCTCGAACACCTCCTCCGGGTCCGCCGGGAAGCCCTTCTCCACGCCCAGCCGGACGGCCAGTTCGCCCAGGACCTCCAGATCGCTGCGCACGCCTTCCGGCGGGGCGACCGCCCGCCGGCGCAGCAGGACCCGGCCCTCCAGGTTCGTCGTCGTGCCCGTCTCCTCCGCCCACTGCGTGACCGGCAGCACCACGTCCGCGAGCGCCGCCGTCTCCGACAGCACCACGTCGCAGACCGCCAGGAAGTCCAGCGACCGGATCCGCTCCTCCACGTGCGCGGCCCGGGGCGCCGACACCACCGGGTTGGACGCCATCAGCAGCAGCGACCTGATGTCCGTGCCCAGCGCGTCCAGCAGCTCGTACGCGCTGCGCCCCGGCCCCGGCAGACTGTCCGGGTCCACGCCCCACACCCCGGCGACGTGTGCCCGGGCCGCCGGGTCGTCCAGCTTGCGGTACCCCGGCAACTGGTCGGCCTTCTGCCCGTGTTCGCGCCCGCCCTGCCCGTTGCCCTGCCCCGTCAGACAGCCGTACCCGGACCGGGGGCGGCCCGGCCGGCCGGTCGCCAGGCACAGGTTGATCCAGGCGCCCACGGTGTCCGTGCCCTTGGACTGCTGCTCGGGCCCGCGGGCGGTGAGCACCATCGCCGACTCCGGCTCGCAGAACAGCCGTACGGTCTCCCGCAGCCGGGGGACGGGCACCCCCGTGATCCGCTCGACGTACTCGGGCCAGTGCGCCATGGCGGCGGCCCGGGCCTCCTCCCAGCCGGTGGTCCGGGCGGCGACGTACTCCTCGTCCACCCGGCCCTCGGCGATCACCAGGTGCAGCAGCCCCAGGGCGAGGGCCAGATCGGTGCCCGGGCGGGGAGCCAGGTGGAGATCGGCCTGCTCGGCCGTCCTGGTCCGCCGCGGGTCGACGACGATCAGCGTGCCGCCGTTCTCCCGCAGCTCGGTGAAGTACCGCAGCGACGGCGGCATGGTCTCCGCGGGGTTCGACCCGACGAGGATCACGCAGCCCGACCGCGGGACGTCCTCCAGCGGGAACGGCAGGCCGCGGTCCAGCCCGAACGCCCTGATCCCGGCCGCCGCCGCGGACGACATGCAGAACCGCCCGTTGTAGTCGATCTGCGAGGTGCCGAGCACGACCCGCGCGAACTTGCCGAGGCTGTAGGCCTTCTCGTTGGTCAGCCCGCCGCCGCCGAACACCCCGACCGCGTCCGGGCCGTACGCGGCGCGCGTGCGGCCGAGGCCCTCGGAGATCCGGTCCAGGGCGTCGTCCCAGGAGGCCGGCACCAGCGTGCCGTCCCCGCCGCGCACCAGCGGCGAGGTCAGCCGGACCTCCCGCGCGAGCAGCTCCGGCGCGGTCCGGCCCTTGCCGCACAGCGCGCCCCGGTTCACCGGGAAGTCCGTCCGCTCGCTCACCGCGACGCTCCCGTCCGGCGCGGGCGTGAGGTTCATCCCGCACTGCAGGGCGCAGTACGGGCAGTGCGTGGGCGTCACGGTGTTCTGCATGCCGACCAGCGTGCGCGGGCCGTGTTACGCCCGGGGCGGGCCCCCTGTTACACGGCGGGGACGGCGACCTCCCCGCCGCCGCCCGGCCCGCGTGAGGTGCGGATCCGCTACCGCCCGCCCGCGGCCAGCGCCCGTTCCACACCCGGCTCGCGGGGCCCCAGGAAACGCGGGTCCGGCCGCAACGCCGCGTCCACGGCCGCCTTCCCCGCCGCGAGGATCTCCCGGGCGCCCCCGTAGTACCAGGTCGCGTCGTGCACGGCGTCCACCCCGACCCCGTAGGACTCCACCCCGGCGGCGCGGCACAGCGCCACCGCGCGCCGGATGTGGAAGCCCTGGCTGATCAGCACGGCCTCGTCCACCCCGAAGATCTTCTTCGCCCGCACGCACGAGTCCCACGTGTCGAACCCCGCGTAGTCGCTGACGATGCGCCCGTCGGGCACCCCGTGCCGGGTCAGATAGGCGCGCATGGCGTCCGGCTCGTCGTAGTCCTCGCGGCTGTTGTCCCCGGTGACGAGCACCACCCGCACCCGCCCGTCCCGGTACAGCTCGGCCGCCGCGTCCAGCCGGTGGGCGAGGTAGGGGGAGGGATCCCCGTCCCACAACCCGGCCCCGAACACCACGGCGACATCGGTGCGCGGGACGTCGGCCGTCGAGCGCAGCCGGCCGTCGGCCACCAGGTGCATCCAGGTCGCGGGCAGCAGCGCGAGCACGCACCCGGCCATCACGGCCTGCACCAGGCGCCGTCGCCCCCGCCGGGTGCGCGGCAGCCGCGGTCTGCGCAAGGTCACTGGACGCATCGGACGGTCCCCTCCCCGGTCGGCCCACACCGTCAGGGACGCCCGGCCGCACCGCCCGGTTCACTCCCGACGCGGTGACGAGCTTCACGCGGCCGGCCGAAACCGCAGCTCACGGCGGCTCACAGCGTCCCCGCCCCGGGGCGTGAGCCACCGGAAAACCCCCGTGACCCCCGCGCAACGGCGGGGACACACGGCCCGGTGACCATGGAGGCATGTCCAGTCCTCCCGCGCAGCCCACCCCGCCCGCTCTCGTGGCCGTCGCCCACGGCAGCCGCGACCCCCGCGCGCTGCACACGGTGAACGCGCTCCTGGACCGGGTCCGCGCCCTGCGCCCCGACGTGCCGGTGCACCTGGGGCACATCGAACTGAACGCCCCCCTGCTCCCCGAGACGCTCGCCGCCCTCGGCGACCGGGAGGCGGTCCTCGTACCGCTGCTCCTCAGCCGCGGCCACCACGTCAAGCGGGACATCCCCGCGACGGCTGCCGCCTCGTGCGCCCGCACCCGTCCGGCGCCGCCCCTCGGACCCCACCCGCTCCTGGTGGACGCCCTCCACGACCGCCTGACGGAGGCCGGCTGGGGCGGCACCCCCCGCCGCACCAGCGCGGTGGTCCTCGCCGCGGCGGGCTCGCGCGACCCGGACGCGAGAGCGGACACCGCGCGCACGGCGCACCTCCTGGCGGCCCGCCTCGGTGTCCCGGTCGTTCCCGCCTACGCCTCGGCCGCCGCCCCCACGGTCGAGGCCGCGGTCCGCACCCTGCTGGCGAGGGGCCGCCGCCACATCGCCCTCGCGTCCTGCTTCACGGCCCCCGGCCGCTTCGCCACCGAGTGCGCCCAGGCGGCCCCGTGGATAGCGGCGGCCCCCCTAGGCCCACACCCGTCGATGGCAAAGCTCGTCCTGCACCGCTACACCCAAACCCTGCACACCTCACCCCCGACACCACACCTGACCCGAGCCTGACACCCCCCGCCGGGGCCACCCCCTGAAGGGGCGCGAGGAACTGCGCAACAGCTCCGCACCTGGCCCGGACCCGACACCCCACACCGGGTTCACCCCCTGAAGGGGCGCGGGGAACTGCGCGACAAGCCACGACGACCCCGCACCCGCCGGACGCCCGCACCCGCGACGCACCCGCCCGACCCCCACACCCCGCAGACGTTCAGCCACGTCGCACCCCCGCACCCCCATGCCCGTACTGTCGACCCATGCCAGGCACCACGACGAACCCCACGGCCTACGACCCGACGTCAGTCGAGCGCTGGGCGCCCGAACCGGACAAGCGCCCCGGCCGCACGGCCTTCCAGCGCGACCGCGCCCGGGTCCTGCACTCCGCCGCCCTGCGCCGCCTCGCCGGCAAGACCCAGGTGGTCACGCCCGGCACGCTCGGACCCGCCTGGGACGCCAGCCCCCGCACCCGCCTCACCCACTCCCTGGAGTGCGCCCAGGTCGGCCGCGAGCTGGGCGCCGCCCTCGGCTGCGACCCCGACCTCGTCGAAGCGGCCTGCCTCTCCCACGACCTCGGCCACCCGCCCTTCGGCCACAACGGCGAACAGGCCCTGAACGAGTTCGCCGCGGACTGCGGGGGCTTCGAGGGCAACGCCCAGTCCCTCAGGCTCCTCACCCGCATCGAACCCAAGCGGTTCACCCCGGAGGGGTCCGTCGGCCTCAACCTCACCCGAGCCACCCTCGACGCCGCGACCAAGTACCCCTGGCCCCGCGGCGCGCACCCCACCGACCCCCACTCGTCCAAGTTCGGCGTCTACGAGGACGACCGCCCCGTCTTCGACTGGTTCCGCAAGGACGCCCCCGGCACCCGCACCTGCTTCGAGGCGCAGGTCATGGACTGGTCCGACGACGT
Organism: Streptomyces sp. NPDC053665; assembly: GCF_055585285.1. Taxonomy (NCBI): domain Bacteria; kingdom Bacillati; phylum Actinomycetota; class Actinomycetes; order Kitasatosporales; family Streptomycetaceae; genus Streptomyces; species Streptomyces sp. NPDC053665. The sequence goes on along the minus strand of NZ_JBVJKK010000002.1, from coordinate 609,353 downwards.
GGCCTACTCGGTGCACGACGTCGAGGACGGACTGCACGCCGGTCACATCGACCCCAACTGCCTGCACGCGGACCCCGAGCGCGACGACGTCTTCCGGGTCGCGCTCGGCCGCTACGCGCCCCCCGGCACCGACCCGGCCGAACTCGCCGAGGCCCTCGACCGGCTCCTCGCCCAGGAGTGGTGGCCGCACGGCTACGACGGCACCGCCGTCGCCCAGGCCCGCCTCAAGGACGCCACCAGCCAGCTCATCGGCCGCTTCTGCCTGGCCGCCGAGGCCGCGACCCGGGCCCGGTACGGGCCGGGCCGGCTCACCCGGTACGCCGCCGAACTCGTCGTCCCGCGCGGGACACGCATGGAGTGCGCCGTGCTCAAGGCCGTCGCCGACCTGTACGTGATGCAGCGGGCCGAGCAGGAGCGCCTGCGCGCCGACCAGCGGATCGTCGTCGCCGAACTCGCCGAGGCGCTCACCGCGCGGGCCCCGGACGGCCTGGACCCGCAGTTCCGGACCCTGTTCGACCAGGCGTCCGACGACCGCGCCCGCAAGCGGGCCGTCGTCGACCAGATCGCCTCCCTCACCGACACCTCGGCCCGGTCGTTGCACGCCCGGCTGACGGGGCACGCGTGAGACGGGCGGGACCCGCGGGGCGTGGGCGCCGCCCAAGGTGACACTGCGTGGCCTGATCGGGTCACACCCTCTTCCCGCATCACGCTCCGTGCGGGACGCTCGCAAGTGCTACACCCTGACGAGGAGGCATCAAGTGGTCGACGCGGATCAGACATTCGTCATCGTCGGAGGCGGACTGGCCGGCGCCAAGGCGGCCGAGACGCTCCGCGCGGAGGGCTTCACCGGCCGCGTGATACTGATCTGCGACGAACGGGACCACCCCTACGAGCGCCCGGCCCTGTCCAAGGGCTACCTCCTCGGCAAGGAGGAACGCGACAGCGTCTTCGTCCACGAACCCGCCTGGTACGCGGCGAACGACATCGAGCTGCACCTCGGCCAGACCGTCGACGCGATCGACCGCACGGCGAAGACGGTCCGCTTCGGCGACGACGGCACCGTGGTGCGCTACGACAAGCTGCTCCTGGCGACCGGCGCGGAACCCCGGCGCCTCGACATCCCGGGCACCGGCCTGGCGGGCGTGCACCACCTGCGGCGCCTCGCCCACGCCGAACGCCTCAAGCACGTGCTGGCCAACCTCGGCCGCGACAACGGCCACCTGGTGATCGCCGGGGCGGGCTGGATCGGCCTGGAGGTCGCGGCCGCGGCCCGCGAGTACGGCGCGGAGGTCACCGTCGTCGAGCACGGGCCGACCCCGCTGCACGGCGTGCTCGGCCCGGAACTCGGCGGGCTCTTCGCCGAGCTGCACCGCGACCACGGCGTCCGCTTCCACTTCGGCGCCCGTCTGACCGAGATCACCGGTCAGGACGGCATGGTCCTCGCGGCCCGCACCGACGACGGCGAGGAGCACCCGGCCCACGACGTCCTGGCGGCCATCGGCGCGGCCCCGCGCACCCACCTCGCCGAGGCGGCCGGCCTGGAGGTCGCCGACCCCGCCCTCGGCGGCGGCATCGTCGTCGACGAGCGGCTGCGCACCTCCGACCCGGACGTGTACGCCGCCGGGGACGTCGTCTCCTTCCCGCACGCCCTGTTCGACACGCGCATGCGCGTCGAGCACTGGGCCAACGCCCTCAACGGCGGCCCGGCCGCCGCGCGCTCCATGCTGGGCCGGGACGTGACGTACGACCGGGTGCCCTACTTCTTCTCCGACCAGTACGACCTGGGCATGGAGTACTCCGGCTGGGCACCGCCGGGCAGCTACGACCAGGTGGTCGTGCGGGGCGACGCCGGCAAGCGCGAGTTCATCGCCTTCTGGGTGAAGGACGGCCGGGTGCTGGCCGGGATGAACGTGAACGTGTGGAACGTCACCGACAAGATCCAGCGCCTGGTCCGCAGCCGCGCCCAGGTGAACACGGACAATCTGGCCGATCCGCACGTTCCGCTCGAAAACCTCGCACCGTGAGTGTCACTGCGCCCCCGTAGAATTCACGCGTGGCAGGACGGATCAACGACGAGGACGTGAAGGCGGTACGGGACGCGGTCCCGATCGACGCCGTGGTGTCCGAGTACCTCCAGCTGCGCAACGCGGGCGGCGGGAACCTCAAGGGTCTGTGCCCGTTCCACGACGAGAAGTCACCGTCCTTCCAGGTCAGCCCGAGCAAGGGGTTCTTCCACTGCTTCGGCTGCCAGGAGGGCGGCGACACCATCACCTTCGTGATGAAGATCGACCACCTCACCTTCTCGGAGGCGGTCGAGCGCCTGGCCGGCCAGGCGGGCATCACCCTGCGCTACGAGGAGGGCGGCTACAACCCCTCCCACCAGCGCGGCGAGCGGATCCGCCTGGTCGAGGCGCACAAGATCGCCGCGGAGTGGTACGCGGAACAACTCGCGACCTCCCCCGAGGCCGACACCGGCCGGGTCTTCCTCGCCGAGCGCGGCTTCGACCAGGACGCCGCCCGGCACTTCTCCGTCGGCTACAGCCCCCAGGGCTGGGACCACCTCACGCGCTTCCTGCGCGGCAAGGGCTTCACCGACAAGGAGCTGCTGCTCTCCGGCCTCTCCCAGGAGGGCCGCCGCGGCCCCATCGACCGCTTCCGCGGCCGGCTGATGTGGCCCATCCGCGACATCGGCGGCGACGTGGTCGGCTTCGGCGCCCGCAAGCTCCACGAGGCGGACAACGGCCCCAAGTACCTCAACACGCCCGAGACGGCGATCTACAAGAAGTCCCAGGTCCTCTACGGCATCGACCTCGCCAAGAAGGACATCGCCAAGGCCTCCCGCGCGGTCGTCGTCGAGGGCTACACGGACGTCATGGCCTGCCACCTCGCCGGCGTCACCACCGCCATCGCCACCTGCGGCACCGCCTTCGGCGGCGACCACATCAAGATCCTGCGCCGGCTGCTCATGGACAACGGCTCGGCCCGCGTCATCTTCACCTTCGACGGCGACGCCGCCGGCCAGAAGGCGGCCCTGCGCGCCTTCGAGGACGACCAGAAGTTCGCCGCCGAGACGTACATCGCGATCGCCCCCGACGGCATGGACCCCTGCGACCTGCGCCTGGCCAAGGGCGACGAGGCCGTCGCCGACCTGGTCGAACCCCGCACCCCCCTCTTCGAGTTCGCCCTGCGCCAGATCGTGGCCCGCTACGACCTCGACACCCCCGGGGGCCGCGCCGCCGCCCTGGACGAGGCCGCCCCGGTCGTCGCCCGCATCAAGAACAGCGGCGCCCAGCACGAGGTCGCCGTGCAGCTCGCCGGCATGCTCGGCATCCTCGACACCCAGTTCGTCGTCAAGCGCGTGGCGCAACTGGCCCGCTGGTCCCGCGAGCGCGGCGGCAAGGGCCCCGCCCCCGACCGGCACGCGCCGCCCCAGCAGTACTCCGCCCAGCCGTCCGCCGCCCCCCGCGGACCGGCCCTCAATCTGCGCAACCCCGTCTACGCCACCGAGCGCGAGCTGCTCAAACTCGCCCTCCAGCGCCCCGAGCTGGTCTCCCCGGCCTTCGACGCGTACGGCGTGGACGAGTTCACCGCCCCGCCCTACGCCGCCGTGCGCCAGGCCATCCTGGACGCGGGCGGCGCCGAGTCCGGCGTCGCCGACCCCCAGGACTACCTGGTCAAGGTCCGCGAGGCCGCGCCCGACGACGCGGTCCGCGCGATGGTCACGGAGCTGGCCGTCGAGGCGATCATGCTGCACAAGGGCGTGAAGGGCGTCGACGAGACCTACGCCGGAGCCCAGCTGGTCACCGTCCGCCGCCGCGCCGTGGAGCGCCGCATCCGCGACATCACCGGCCGCCTCACCCGCCTCGGCAACCACGGCGACCCGGCCGAACTGGCCGCCGTCCAAAACGAACTGTGGGTCCTCCAGCAGTACGACCAGACCCTGCGCGCCCACGGCGCCGCCGCCCTCTGACGCATCGTCGGCGCCGTCACCGCGCGTGAGGGACGCGTGAGGCATCCGGTGTCCCACCGGGGGCGACCGCCCGGTCACGGAACGGAAGCAAAAAGTCACCGCACGCCCCTCGTGGCGGCCATGTGTCGTACCCCACACTGGGGTGCGGTGCCTGAGTCCCCGGAGCGCGGCCGATCCGTCACCGACGGGTTCCGGACCCCCGCGGTTCCGCCCATCGCGTACGGGACGGAACGCGGCGAGGCCGCCGACTCCGCTCCCGACGTACCGCTGCCGCAGCCACTGGCAGCGATCATCCTGGAGGTCGCCCCCGTGCAGACCCAGACCCTCCGTCAGACCGACGCCGCCCCGCCCCGCCGCGCCGGCGCACCGGTGCCCGACGCGCAGGCCGACGCCCTGCCCGGGGTCCCCGTGCAGGACCGCGCCGGGCAGCACCCGGAGACGGAACCGGAACCGGAAACGGAGCCCGAGGAGCCGCCCGCCGAGGCGATCGACACGGCCGGGGCCCCCGAGGCCGTCGAACCGCCGCCGGTGCGCACGGAGACCGGCGGCCCCTCCTCGGACCTGTTCCGCCAGTACCTGCGGGAGATCGGCCGCGTCCCCCTGCTGACCGCCGCGGAGGAGGTGGAACTCGCCCGCCGCGTCGAGGCCGGCCTGTTCGCCGAGGAGAAGCTGCGGCTCACCCCCGACCTGGACAGCCGGCTGGCCTCGGACCTCGACCGGCTCGTGGTGATGGGCCGCGTCGCCAAACGCCGCCTCATCGAGGCCAATCTGCGCCTGGTCGTCTCCGTCGCCAAGCGCTACGTCGGCCGCGGCCTGACCATGCTGGACCTCGTCCAGGAGGGCAACCTGGGCCTGATCCGCGCGGTGGAGAAGTTCGACTACGCCCGCGGCTACAAGTTCTCCACCTACGCCACCTGGTGGATCCGGCAGGCCATGTCCCGCGCCCTGGCCGACCAGGCCCGCACGATACGCGTGCCCGTCCATGTCGTGGAGCTCATCAACCGGGTGGTGCGGGTGCAGCGCCGCATGCTCCAGGAGCGGGGCTACGAGCCGACGCCCCAGGAGGTGGCGGCCCACCTGGAGTTGCCACCGGAGCGGGTGGGGGAGGTGCTGCGGCTGGCCCAGGAGCCGGTGTCGCTGCACGCGCCCGTGGGCGAGGAGGACGACGTCGCCCTCGGCGACCTCATCGAGGACGGCGACGCGGCCTCCCCCGTGGAGTCGGCCGCCTTCCTGCTGCTCCGGGAGCACCTGGAGGCGGTCCTCTCCACCCTGGGCGAGCGGGAGCGCAAGGTCGTCCAACTCCGCTACGGGCTGGCCGACGGCCGCCCCCGCACGCTGGAGGAGATCGGCCGCATCTTCGGCGTGACCAGGGAGCGCATCAGGCAGATCGAGTCGAAGACGCTCAACAAGCTGCGGGACCACGCCTTCGCGGACCAGCTCAGGGGCTATCTGGACTGACGCCGGCCGCACGTCCCCCTCAGGGGCGCGGGGAACTGCGCGACCCGCCACGACGGGCCCGCAGCCGCCCCGCGACCTCACTCGGCGCCCCCGGACGCGACTCAGTCCACCTCCGCCACCGCCTGCGCGAACTGCGCCTGGTACAACCGGGCATACGCCCCGCCCGCCTCCAGCAGGTCCTCGTGCGTGCCCTGTTCGACGATCGCCCCGTTCTCCATGACCAGGATCGCGTCCGCGTCCCGGATCGTGGAGAGCCGGTGCGCGATGACGAACGAGGTCCGCCCGTGCGCCAGTTTGGCCATGGCCTTCTGGATCAGCACCTCGGTCCGCGTGTCGACCGAGCTCGTCGCCTCGTCCAGCACCAGGATCACCGGGTCGGACAGGAACGCCCGGGCGATGGTGATGAGCTGCTTCTCTCCCGCGCTCACCCCCGTGCCCTCGTCGTCGATCACGGTGTCGTACCCGTCCGGCAGCGTCCGCACGAACCGGTCCGCGTGCGCCGCCCGCGCGGCCTCCTCGATCTCGCCCCGGGTGACCTTCCGGGAGGCCCCGTAGGCGATGTTCTCCGCGATCGTGCCGCCGAACAGCCAGGTGTCCTGCAGCACCATGCCGATCCCGGCCCGCAGTTCGTCCCGGGACATCCGCGCGATGTCCACGCCGTCGAGGGTGATCCGGCCGCCGGTGACCTCGTAGAACCGCATGAGCAGGTTCACCAGGGTCGTCTTGCCCGCGCCGGTCGGCCCGACGATGGCCACCGTCTGCCCCGGCTCCACCGTCAGCGACAGGTCCTCGATGAGCGGCTTGTCGGGGTCGTAGCGGAACGACACGTGCTCCAGCGCCACCCGCCCGCGCAGCTCCTCGGGCCGTACCCCCGGCACCGGGTCCGCGCCCTGCTCCTCGGCGTCGAGCAGTTCGAAGACGCGCTCCGCGGAGGCGACCCCCGACTGCACCAGGTTGGCCATCGACGCCAGCTGCGTCAGCGGCATGGAGAACTGCCGCGAGTACTGGATGAACGCCTGCACGTCACCGATGGACAGCGAGCCGGACGCCACCCGCAGCCCGCCGACGACCGCGACCAGCACGTAGTTGAGGTTCGACACGAACATCATCAGCGGCTGCATGACCCCGCTGTTGAACTGCGCCCTGAACCCCGCCTCGTACAGTGCCTCGTTCTGCTCGGCGAACTGCCGCGCCGACTCCTCCTGCCGCCCGAACACCTTCACCAGGGTGTGCCCGGTGTACATCTCCTCGATGTGGGCGTTCAGCTTGCCGGTGGACCGCCACTGCTGCACGAAGTGCGGCTGCGAGCGCTTGCCCACGCGCGTGGCGACGACGAACGACAGCGGGACGGTCACCAGCGCGACCAGCGCCAGGATCCACGAGACCCAGAACATCATCGCGAGCACGCCGATGACGGTCAGCACCGAGTTGATGAGCTGCCCCATCGACTGCTGCAACGTCTGCCCGATGTTGTCGATGTCGTTGGTCGCCCGGGACAGCACCTCACCGCGCTGACGCTTGTCGAAGTACGACAGCGGCAGCCGCGACAGCTTCGTCTGGACGTCCTCGCGCATCCGGAACATGGTCCGGTTCACGGCCCGGTTCACCAGCCGCGTCGCCACCGCCATCAACAGCCCGGCCACCGTGAACACACCCAGCGCCAGCAGCAGCACGTGCCCGACGGCCGTGAAGTCGATGCCCTCGCCGGGGGTGAAGTCGGTGCCGCGCAGCATGTCGGCGACGTCACCGTCGCCGCGCTGCCGCATCTGCTCCAGGACCTGCTCCTTGGACGCCCCCTCGGGCATGCCGCGCCCGACGATGCCCGCGAAGACCAGGTCGGTCGCCCTGCCGAGGATCTTCGGCCCGACGACGCTGAGCCCGACGCTGAGCACCACGCAGGCCAGCAGCACGCCGACGGTCGCCCGCTCGGGCCGGAACCGGGCGAGGAGCCGCCTGCCCGATCCCTTGAAGTCCAGCGAGCGCTGGTCGGGGCCGCCCCCGGCCATCATCCGCCCCATGGGCCCCGCCATCAGGCCGCCTCCGCTTCCGTGAGCTGGGAGAGCACGATCTCCCGGTAGGTCTCGTTGTCCGCCATCAGTTCGTGGTGCCGGCCCGTGCCGACCACCCGGCCCTCGTCCAGCACGACGATCCGGTCGGCGTCCCGGATGGTCGCCACCCGCTGGGCGACGATCACCACCGTCGCCTCCGCGGTCTCCCGCCCGAGCGCGGCCCTCAGGGCGGCGTCCGTCGCGTAGTCGAGGGCGGAGAAGGAGTCGTCGAACAGGTAGATCTCGGGGCGCTGCACCAGCGTCCGGGCGATGGCGAGCCGCTGCCGCTGACCGCCGGAGACGTTGGTCCCGCCCTGCGCGATGGGCGCGTCCAGCCCGCCCTCCAGCCGCTCGACGAACTCCTTGCCCTGCGCGACCTCCAGCGCGTGCCACAGCTCCTCGTCGGTGGCGTCCGGATTGCCGTAGCGCAGGTTGGTCGCGACCGTGCCCGCGAACAGGTACGGCTTCTGCGGCACCAGCCCGACCGTGCGCGCGAGCAGCTGCGGATCGATGTCCGCGACCTCCACCCCGTCGACGAGGACCTGCCCCTCGGTGGCGTCGAACAGCCGCGGGACCAGCCCGAGCAGGGTCGACTTGCCGCTGCCGGTCGAGCCGATGACGGCGGTCGTCTCGCCCGGCCTGGCCACCAGGTCCACGGCCCGCAGCACCGGCTCCTCGGCACCCGGATAGCGGAAGCCGGCCCCGCGGATCTCCAGATGGCCGTGCCGGCGCAGCTCCCGCACCGGTGCCGTCGGCGGCACCACGCTGGAGGAGGTGTCGAGCACCTCCTGGATGCGTTCGGCGCACACCTCGGCGCGCGGCACCATCATGAACATGAAGGTGGCCATCATCACGGACATGACGATCTGCATCAGATAGGCGAGGAACGCGGTCAGGTCGCCGATCTGCATCCCGCCGCTGTCGATGCGGTGCGCACCGAACCACACCACGGCGATGGACGACAGGTTCACCACCGTCATGACGATCGGGAACATCAGCGCGAGCAGGTTGCCGGTGCCCAGCGCGAACCGGGTCAGTTCGGTGTTGGCCTCGCGGAAGCGCTGCTGCTCGTACTCGTCCCGGACGAAGGCCCGGATCACGCGGTTGCCGCTGATCTGCTCGCGCAGCACCCGGTTGACGGTGTCCAGCCGCCCCTGCATCGAGCGGAACAGCGGCCGCAGCCGCCGCACGATCAGCGTCACGCAGATGCCCAGCACCGGCACGACGGCCACCAGCACGCCGGACAGCGGCACGTCCAGGCCGAGCGCCAGCACGATGCCGCCGACGCACATGATCGGAGCCGACACCATCAGCGTGAACGTCATCAGCGCCAGCATCTGCACCTGCTGGACGTCGTTGGTCGTCCGGGTGATCAGCGACGGGGCGCCGAAGTGGCCCACCTCACGCGCGGAGAACGACTGCACCCGGTCGAACACGGCGCCGCGCAGGTCCCGTCCCAGCGCGGAGGCGGTACGGGCGCCGTAGTACACCGCGCCGATGTTGCACACGACCTGCACCAGCGAGATGCCGATCATCAGCGCGCCGTAGGCCACGATGTAGCCGGTGTCGCCGTTGACGACGCCCTGGTCGATGATGTCCGCGTTCAGCGTGGGCAGGTAGAGCGTGGCGCAGGTCTGCAGGAACTGCAGCAGCACCAGCAGGGTGATGGGTCTCTTGTAGGGCCTGAGACAGGTCCGCAGGAGTCGTATGAGCACGCTGCTTCTCTCGGAGTGGTCGACGGGGGCCGGTGGTCGCCCCTGGCCCCTATCGTCGACCACTCCACCGGCGTTACCTCAACCGAATTAGCCCGACGAGCGCCCGGGAACGCCGCGTCCTCACCGACTTCTTACCCTCCGGCCCGCTACAGCCGCAGCGCCCCGGGATGCGTCTGCTCCCGCACCGCCACGAACTGCTGCCGTACCGCCTGCCCCACGGCCAGCTCCTCCCCGGGCTCCAGCACCTGCGCGACGGCGCCCTGCCAGGCCGGCGGGGTGCGCACGTCGAGCGTGCCCTGCGACGCCCCGAGCGCCCAGGCCGCCTGGCGGGCGGCGCCGATCGCCGCGTAGTCCGCCGGCTGCGGCACCACGACCTGCGTCCCGAACAGCATCGGCGCGGCGGCCTGCACGGCGGGCAGCTCAGCGGCCGGCCCGAGCAGGAACACCCGGCGCACCTCGACGCCCCGGGCCCGCAGCACGTCCAGCGCGTCCGCGAGCCCGCACAGCATGCCCTCGAACGCGGCCCGAGCCAGGTGTTCCGCCTTCATCGACTCCCGCCGGAGCCCGGCCAGGGTGCCCGCGGCGTGCGGCAGGCTGGGCGTCCGCTCGCCCTCCAGATAGGGCAGCAGCACCAGCCCGTGCGAGCCGGGCGTCGACTTCATGGCCAGGTCGGACAGGCTCTCCAGATCGGGCAGCCCCAGCAGTTCGGCGGTCCCGCGCAGGGCCCGCACGGCGTTGAGGGTGGTGACGACCGGCAGGTGCATGCCGGTGGCGTCCGCCAGCGCGGTGATCATCCCGGAGCCGTCGACCAGCGCCTCGGGGTGGACGGCCATGACGGACCCGGACGCGCCCAGCGACACGACCGCGTCGCCGAGACCGATGCCGAGGCCGAACGCCGCCGCCATCGTCTCGCCGGTCCCGACGGAGATCAGCAGGCCCTCCGGCGTCGTCCCGGCGGCGTCCGCGGGGCCGATCACCTCCGGCAGCATCGCCTGGTGCCCGAGCGCCAGCTCGACGAGGTCGGGCCGGTAGGCGCCGGTGGCAGCGGACCAGTACCCGGTGCCGGAGGCCCCGCCCCGGTCGGTGGTCCGGCGCACCGGCCGGCCCAGCAGCTGCCACACCAGCCAGTCGTGCGCCTGCATCAGGACGGCCGTGCGCCGCGCGTTCTCCGGTTCGGTCCGGGCCAGCCAGCGCAGCTTGGTCACGGGCTGCGGCGCCCGCGGCACACAGCCCACCGCCTGCGCCCACGCCTCGCGCCCGCCGAGCGCGTCGACCAGGTCGGCCGCGGCGACCTGCGTCCGCTTGTCGCCGCCGACCAGGGCGGGGCGCACGGTGTTGCCCTGCGCGTCCAGCGGCACGACGGCGTTCTGCTGCGCCGAGACGCCGATCGCCTGCACACCCTCCAGCAGTCCGCCGCCCGCGGCCTCGCCCAGGGACAGCAGCCAGGCCTGCGGATCGACGTCGGACGGCCGGCCGCCGCTGTCGGGGCTCTCCACCGGATGCGGTGCATATCCCTGCCTGAGCACGGCTCCGGTATCCGCGTCACAGACGACGATACGAGTGAAATCGGGCGAACTGTCCAACCCGGCGACTATCCCCATGGCCGAAATTCTGCCGCACGCTCCCACGAGGTTGGGTCGTGGGCGCCGTGGGGGGTGTCGCCGGGTTTCGCGTGCGGGCTCGTCGTGGCTGGTCGCGCAGTTCCCCGCGCCCGTTTCAGGGGCGTGGGCCTGCTCGGCATCAGTCGCTCACGTGTTGCTCGTGCCCCAGTCGTCCTGGCCGCCGTTGTGCGTGGCGCGGTCGCGCAGGTGGCGGACCCGGTCGGCCACCGACTCGGGCACGCGGTCGCCGACCTTGTCGCTGACCACGTGGTACGCCTTGCCCGCGAACTCACGGCCCTGGTGGGCCGCCGTCTCCGCGGTGTTCCGGACGGCCGGGTTCTGTGCGAACTGGCGGGCCGACTTCTTGAGCTGTTCGTAGCGCTCGCGTCCGGCCCTCGTGCCCAGCACGTAACCCAGAACGACTCCGGCGACGAACGTGAGCCGGTAACGCATGGCTGCCACCCTTCTTTGCAGAGGTCTCCGGTGCGGCGCGGACGCCGGGGAGTACCGATTGGCGGAGCACCCCCCTGCTTGCGCTAATGTATGTGTCGCAGCGAGCGCGCGCCCCCTGGCGAATACCCAGGTAGGTACGTTCGATGCGTACGAGACCTTCCTCGGTAGCTCAATTGGCAGAGCAGCCGGCTGTTAACCGGCAGGTTACTGGTTCGAGTCCAGTCCGGGGAGCTCGGTCCTCCGTAGCTCAATTGGCAGAGCAGCCGGCTGTTAACCGGCAGGTTACTGGTTCGAGTCCAGTCGGGGGAGCAGATGGACGAGGACCCCTCGCAGGGGTCCTTTTTCATGTCCGTCGCGATCTTCGGGAACCACGCGGCAACCGGTGCAGTCCTCATGGTCACGAGCGCCGTGGCGAAGCCGACCATCCGAAGCAGGAGATCGTATGAGCGGCTATGCTGCGGCAGACGGCGCGCACACATGTACGCGACACGCCGCTATGGGGCGGTAGCTCAGCCGGTTAGAGCAGCGGACTCATAATCCGTCGGCCGTGGGTTCGAGTCCCACCCGCCCCACCATGTGCCACCCGCGCAGAACCGTTTCTGCCCGGGTTCGTCCAGCAGGGCGCCGCTCCGAGGCGGCGCCCTTCGCCGTTCCCACGACGACCCGTCAGCCGGCGTGCCCCGCCGGGCCCGTCGCGGCCGGGGTGGCACCCAGACGGCGCTGCCGGCCCGTGTAGGCGGTGACGGCCTGCCAGAGGTCGCGGCGATCGGTGTCGGGCCACAGCTCCGGAGTGAAGTGCAGCTCGGCGTAGGCCGCGTGCCAGGGCAGGAAGTTGGAGGTGCGCTGCTCGCTGCCGGTGCGCCAGAGCAGGTCCACGTCCGGCATGTCCGGCTGCGGCAGGTGCCGGGCGAACACCTCCTCCGAGATCAGGTCCGGGTCCAGGTGACCGGCCCGGGCCCGGCGGGCCAGGGCGGCGGCGGTGCGGGTGATCTCGTCGCGGCCGCCGTAGTCGATGCACATCGTCACGGTCAGGCCGGTGCGCGAGCGGGTGGTGCGCTCCCTCAGCTGGAGCAGGTCGACCAGGTCGGGGGGCAGGCGGCCGGCGCGGCCGTGCCAGCGCAGGCGGACGTCCAGGTCCCGGAACGGGTCGTCGGCCACCTCGTCGTGCAGCAGGTCGAGGATCGCCCCGACCTCCTCCGGGTCCCGGCTCCAGTTCTCGGTGGAGAAGGTGTAGAGCGTCAGGTGCCGCAGGCCGATCTCCAGGGCCCCGTGGACCATCTCGCGCACGGCCACGGCACCCGCGCGGTGGCCCTCGTGCCGGGGCAGGCCGCGCTGCTGGGCCCAGCGGCCGTTGCCGTCCATGATCACCGCCACGTGGGCCGGCAGGTGCGCGGCCGGGACGGACGGCGGCCGTTCGCCGGTGGGGTGCGGCGGAGGACGGCGGAAGGCCCGCGCGGGCGTTCCCGGCGCCGGTGCGGCCGGGGCCTGCGCGGCGGTCCGGTGCGGATCCGGGGCCGTGAGCGGGGTCAGGGTCCAGGCCAGGGCCGCACGGGTGCGCGCGGGCGCCAGGATGCGGGCCCGGGCCCGCAGGGACGGCCTGGGCGGGGCGCGCAGCACCGACGGTCCCGCCGCGTCGACGGCGTCGAGCTGCGCCCGCAGCAGCGCCGCCATGGTGTCCAGGACCGTGGCCGGCCCGGGGTGCATGCCGCGCGTGAGACCCGGCTGCGCCACCCAGCGCCGGGCCAGCCCGGTCAGTTCCGTCACCAGGGCGGCGACGGCCGGGCTCCAGCGGCGGTGCGTCAGGTCCCGCGCCGAGCCGGGATGCCCGTCGAGGGCCTCGTCGGGCAGCAGCAGGTCGCCCTGGGCCAGGTCGGCCGACAGGTCGGTGAGGATGTCGGTGAGCCGGACGCCGTCGAGGAACTCCTCGTAGGCCTCCCGGGAGTCCAGCCGCAGGGCGACGGGCACGCCCGCGCGGTCGAAGATCGTGCGGACCTGGCCGAACCACGGCAGGAGGTTCTCCCGGCCCCAGCCGCGCCACTCCGACCAGTCGGCGAAGCGGCGGCCGGCGGTGTCGTCCTGCACCTGGGTCATGGCGGCGTGCAGCTCGGACAGGTCCAGGCGCCAGCGGTGCGCGGTGTCCACCAGGGCGTGGCGGATCGGGTCCGGGCTGGTGCCGGTGGGCAGTTCGCGGTGCAGGGCGTCGATCCAGGCCGCGACCCGGGTGGCCCGCTGCGCCGCGGGGGCGGTGCGGTCGTCGCCCAGGTCGTCCAGCGCGTTGGCGGCGGCCCACAGGGCGTGCAGGGACGGGCGCAGCGGGGCGGGGGCCAGCTGGATCAGGGCGTACTCCGCCGGGTCCTGGTCCCTCGTCCGGCGTCGGCACAGTCGGTAGGCCGCCCGCAGGGCCGGGTCGGCAGGCAGATCGCTCACAACCAGGACATTACGTCCCCGCCGTACGGCGTCCCGTGCAGGTGGCCCGGGGCCGCGTCGCCGCGGCCCGCCCTCCCGGCGTCCTCACTCATCTCGTCCTCCCCTTCCACGCGTCCGCCGGGCGATGCCGTCACGCGGTGCTGTCGTCGTCCGTGTCCTGCTCGTCGTCCCGGTCGCCCTCGGCCTGGGACGGGGTGGGGGTGGGTGTGGTGTCCGGCTCGTCGTCGCGGTCGCCCTCGGCCTGCGACGGGGTCTGCTCGCTCATGTGCCTCTCCTTACGCTGCGGCGGCCTGCCGGGTACCCCGGTCGCTCCGGAACGATCGGCCCCGTGCGCGATACCACTGGGACGCCAGCACCAGCGCCAGGACGATCTCCACGGCGTCGCCGCCGTAGTACATGAGCCGGGCGGCGGAGTGCAGGTCGGCCGGGGAGAAGGCGGTGCCCGGCGGGCCCGTCGCCCACAGGCTCTTGGCCAGGACCGCGTGGCCCGCCGCGGCCGCCAGCAGGGTGCCGCCGCGCAGGGCGTGGCCCGGCCGGTGGCGGATCGGGTCCACGGCGAGCAGCGCGAAGGTGAAGAGGGCTCCCGCGGCGAAGAGATGCAGGGTGAGCAGAGGGCTGTGGTGCCAGGACGACGGAACCGGCGCCCGGTACAGCAGCCACAGACCGCCGATGTCCAGGGCCGCGGCCACCGGCGGGAAGACCAGCGCGCTGACGGGGCGGGAGCGGGTGAACCGGACCAGGGCACGCCGGCCGGGCGGCGGGAGCGTGCGCAGGGCCAGGGTGACGGGGCGGGCGAGGACCAGGGGGATCGGCGCCGCCATCCCGGCGAGCAGGTGGGCGGCCATGTGCGCGGTGAACGGCGCCGGCCACGTCTCCCACGGCACGGCGAACGCCGCGACCAGCAGCCCGCCGCCCAGCCAGAAACCGGCGTCGCGGCGCACGGGCCAGCGGTCGCCGCGGCGCCGGAGCCGGGCCGCGCAGGCGGTGTAGAGCACGCAGCCCAGCACGACGAGCACGGGCAGCGGCCCCGGCGTCGTCATCACACGGCCCCGGGCGCCGGCCGCGGGGAGCGGCGGGGGTCCGGCGCCGGGCCGGCCGGAATGGCGACGAGGCCGCCGTGCCGGCTGTGCCGGCCGGGGCTGACGCCGGTGGCTGGGCTGGCGGGCACCGCGAACGCGGGGGAGTGGGGGTGGGTCATCTGTGGTTGCCCAGTGGCTCGACGGCCGGCTTCCGGCGGTTGTGCAGGGTGGCGTCGGAGGGGGTGCCTCGGGGCTCGAAGGGGTTCGGACCCATGCGTGTACTCCTCGCCGGAGGGCGGAGCGGGACGCCGCCGGGTACCCGGCGCCAACGGCGGGAAACCGGCTCGGTGGGGGGCGGTCAGTCCCGGCGGAGCCTTCCCAGCGCCCGCCGCAGGGCCGTGCGGAGTCCGGGCGGGGGCGGCGGGCCGTCCCCGTCGGCGCTCGCCGTCACCGCCGCCGCCACGTCCCGGAGCTTGGTGTTCGACAGCTGGGACGCCTCGCGCAGGAGGTGCCACGCCTCGTCGGAGGTGCAGCCGTGCGTGGCCATCAGCACGCCCCGGGCCTGGTCGATGACCGGGCGGGAGGCGATGGCGTGGCGCAGCTGCTCGACCTCCGCCTCGAGCACCTGCAGGCGTTCCGCGCGCTCCAGGGCGACCGCCGAGGGCGCGGGCGCGGGGGCGGGGGCCGGGGCGGCCGCGTCCCGGCCGGACACCGGATCGGTCGTGTCCAGGCCCGCCAGCTCCAGGATCCGCCTCGGCTGGCCGTTCCAGTTGGTGGCCGTGACCGTCAGCGCCCGCTGCCCGGCGCAGTCCCTCAGCACCTCCAGGAACTGGAGCCCGGCGGTGTCCATGAAGTGCACGTCCCCCATGTCCAGGTCGACGCGCGTGACACCGGCCGGCAGGTCGGCCAGGACCTTCGCGAGGGTCTCGGCGCAGCCGTGGACGAGTTCGCCGCGCGGGGCGAGTTCGGCGCGGTCCGCCTCCACACGGCCACGGACGACCAGGGCGCCCAGTCCTCCCGTGAGATCTGATGATGCCGCTGAGGTCATGTCACCGCCTTGTCGGTCCTCGTCGGTCGTGGCCGCCCCGCAGGACCGCACGACGTCACTCGCCCCGTGGACGCCCGTCGGTGCGCCTGCCCGCCACGCGGCGGAGTACACACCGGGTCACATGTGGTGCGCACACGACCGTGCCCCGCCGTGATCACGGCGGGGCACGGGAGCCGGGGGCCGAGGGCTCGGCGGGCAGGGGCGGCTCGACCCGGCCGGCCGGCGGGTCAGGTGGACAGCGGGTCCAGGGCCATCGGCTCGATCCGGCCCTCCAGCATCGCGCCGAGACCCTGCACGGCGCACACGTCGGGCCGTTCCGCGATGTGCACCGGCATGCCCGTCGCCTGCCGCAGCATCTGGTCCAGGCCGGGCAGCAGGGCGCTGCCGCCGACCATCATGATGCCCCGGTCGGCCAGGTCGGCGACCAGGTCGGGCGGGCAGGCCCGCAGGACCTTGCCGATGCCGTCGAGGATGGCGGTGAGCGGCGTCTGGATGGCCTCCCGCACGGCGGCGGTGTCCACCTGGACCGAACGGGCCAGGCCGGTCGCGACGTCCCGGCCGTGGATCTCCGTGGACGCCGGCCCCTGCGGGGTCAGTCCGTTGCCGGACAGGGCCAGTTGCAGCGGCCGGACCGACTGGCTGGGCAGCATCAGCTCGTGCTGGTGGCGCAGGTGCTGCACGATCGCGTTGTCGACGGCGTCGCCCCCCACCGGGATGCGCTCGGCGGTGACGATCGCGCCGAGCGACAGCACCGCCACCTGGGTGGCCGCCGCCCCGCACACCATGATCATGGTCGCCTCGGGCTGCTCGACCGGCAGTCCGCAGCCGACGGCGGCGGCGATCAGCGTGTCGACGAGTTCGACGCGGCGGGCACCGAGCCCGACGAGCGTCTCGATCGCGGCGCGCTGGGCGAGCGGGTCGGCGTCGTGCGGGGTGCAGGCCGCGGCCCGCAGGATCGGCTTGCGGCGCAGCGCGCGGCGCATCTTGTCGCCGAGCAGGTGGCGCAGCATGCGCTGCGCCATCTCGATGTCGACGACGGTGCCTCCGGAGACGGGCCGGACCACCCGGATGTAGTGCGGGGTGCGGCCCGTCATCTTCTCCGCGAGTTCCCCGACCGCGATCAGGGCCCCGGTGCGCGTGTTCACGGCGGCGGCGGACGGCTGGTCCACGACGAGACCGGCGCCCTTGACGTAGACGCGGGTGCGGGCAGCTCCCAGATCGACGGCGAAGTGGCAGCGTCGCAACTGCTCCAGACTGGCGGTCATGGCAGGTCCTCCCGAGAGCACAGACCGTGGGGGGCCGCCAGGTGGCGGGCCTCGCTGGACGTCGGGCCGCCGAACGGCGTCCCTCTTTCGCATCGTGGGGGTGAGGGCACCGGCGCGCCTTCCGGAGAGGGCCGGGCGGGGCACCGCCGAACGGGCGTACCGGGCCCCGTCACCGTGACCCGGCGGCCTCCGGCAGGGCAGAGAGGGAGGTCACGGCCGTTTCGCAGCCGGCCTCGCGCAGCCCCCGTGCGTTCCGGGCGGCGGCCGGGGAGAACGGCCTGCCCGGCCGTCGACGCCGATCAGCAAGGACGGTTCCGGCGGCGGCGATCAGCTCCGCGGCGAGGGTGAGACGTGCACCGGACGTCAGGGGCCGACCGTGCCGCGGATCACCCCGAGTTCCACCAGGTCCTGCGGGCGGATGCGCAGCCGGTCCGCCGTCGGCTCCACCTCGCGCGGCGGCAGCTTGAGGATCGCCGCCGCCAGTTCCGGGGCGATCACCGAGAAGTAGCTGTCGGGCGTGGCCCAGGTGTTGCCGGGTGCGGCCAGGGCCAGGGCGCCGCCGGAGCCGCCCTCGCCGACGACCAGCGTGGTCACGGGGGTGCGGGCGGCCGCGACCGCGCCGAACAGCTCGGCGATCGCCGGGCCCGCGCCCTGCCGTTCCGCCTCGGCGTCGTTGGCGGCGCCCGGGGTGTCGACGAGCGTCAGCACCGGGATGCCGAGCCGGTCCGCCAACCGGACCAGCCGGGCCGCCGTGCGGTACCCGGCGGGCCGGGTCGCGGCCCCGGTCTGCGCGGCGTAGGCGACGGTGCGGCCCTCGTGCTCGCCGAAGCCGCACAGCATGCCGTCCGGGTCCGTGCCGCCGCAGCGGTCACCGCTGATCGCGACCCGGTCGGTGAAGTAGGCGTCCAGGTAGGCGGCGGCGCGCGGACGCCGGGAGGAGCGGGCGCGCCGGACGGCGTCCCAGCCCGTGGCGGGCAGCCCGGCCGAGTCGCCGAGCGCGCCGGGCGGCGGGGCGGGCACCCGGGACGGGCGCGTCAGCAGCCGCAGCCACCGCGCGAGCGTCCCGCGCAGCTCCTCCGGCGGGACGACGGCGTCCACCGCCCCGGCCGCGAGCTGCGCCTCGGCCGTGTACGCCGCGGGGTCGGCGTCCGCCGGGCGCACCCGGGAGCCGGCGAAGCCGACCTGGGCGCCGGGCAGCGCGAGCACCACGTCGGCGCCCGCCCCCAGGGTGGCCCAGCCGCCCCCGGTGGTCGGGTCGCGCACGACCGCCACCTGGGCGAGCCCGGCCTGCCGGGTGAGGGCCGACTGCCGGGCCACGCGCTGGAGCTGGGTCAGCGCGAGCATGCCCTCCTGCATCCGGCTGCCGCCGGTGGCGACCAGCGGCACGACCGGCAGCCGCCGCTCACGGGCCGAGGCGTACGCCGCCTCCAGCCGGTCGCCGGTGCGCTCGCCGAGGGAACCGCCGAGGAAGCCGAACTCGAACGCGATCAGCACCGCCCGGGTGCCGCCGACGCGGGCGACGCCGCACACCACGGACTCGTCCTCGCCGGTGCGCTCGGCGGCCCGGGAGCGCGAGGCGTCGTAGCCCGGCCAGCCGAGCGGGCCGTCGGGCCGGGACGGCCGGGCGGGGGAGGGGAGTTCGTCGAAGGTGGAGTCGTCGGCGAGGGCCGCCAGGACGCCGCGGGCGGACAGGCGGTCAGCCATCGGCCAGCGCCCGCTTCATGATCTTGCCCATGTCGTTGCGGGGCAGGGCGTCGAGGTACCGGACGACCCGGGGCCGCTTGTGCGGTGCGAGACGCTCCGCCACATGGCCGGCCACCTCCTCGGCGGACGGCGGCGACCCGGGGTCCGCCGGCACGATCCAGGCCACGATCCGCTCACCGAGGTCGGCGTCGGGTTCCCCGGTGACGGCCGCCTCCCGTACCCCGGGGTGTTCGAGAAGCGCGTTCTCGATCTCACCGGCGCCGATCTTGTAACCGCCGCTCTTGATCAGGTCGGTGGCCTTGCGGCCGACGATCCGGACGTAGCCGTCCGGGTCGCGCACCGCCATGTCGCCGGTGCGGAACCAGCCGTCGGCGGTGAAGGCGGCGGCGGTGGCGTCGGGGCGGTTGAGGTACTCGGAGAACAGGTTCGGGCCGCGCACCTGGATCTCACCGACGGTCTGCCCGTCGCGGGCGGTGATCTCCGTGTCGTCCTCCTCCACCAGCCGCAGCTCCACACCGCGCAGCGGCACCCCGACCGTGCCGGGCCGTGCCTCGCCGTCGGCGCGGACGCTGGTGTTCATCAGCGTCTCCGTCATGCCGTAGCGCTCGATCACCCGGCGGCCGGTCGCGGTCGCGATCCGGCCGTGGTCGTGCACGGGCAGCGCGGCGGACCCGGAGACCAGCAGCCGCGCCCCGGTCAGCGCCTTCACCAGGTCCGGGTCGCCGGTCACGGCCTC
The DNA here is from genome assembly GCF_055585285.1 of Streptomyces sp. NPDC053665. Taxonomy (NCBI): domain Bacteria; kingdom Bacillati; phylum Actinomycetota; class Actinomycetes; order Kitasatosporales; family Streptomycetaceae; genus Streptomyces; species Streptomyces sp. NPDC053665. The sequence continues at coordinate 589,909 of NZ_JBVJKK010000002.1, read as the reverse complement.
GGCGATGCGGTGGTACATCGTCGGCACGCCGAACAGCATGGTGGCGCCCGCGTTCAGCTCGCGGGTCACGCCCTGGGTGCTGAACCGGCCCAGGTGCCGCAGCGAGCCGCCGCGGCGCAGCGGGCCGAGGACGCCCAGGACCAGTCCGTGCACGTGGAACAGCGGCAGTCCGTGCACCAGGACGTCGTCGCCGGTCCACTGCCAGGCCTCGGCGAGCGCGTCCAGCGTGGCGGCGAGCGCCCGGCGGGGCAGGACGGCCCCCTTGGGCGGGCCGGTCGTGCCCGACGTGTAGACGACGAGCGCCGGGGCCTGCCCGGCGTGGTCGTCCACGGGGACGGGGCCGGTGGCGTGCACGTCGACGTCCACGCGGGTGAGGTCCCGCAGCGGAGCGGGCAGCTGGTCGTCCGGGGCCGTCAGCAGCAGGGCGGGCGCGCTGTCGGCCAGGATGTGCGCCAGCTCCCGGTCGCCCGACTTCGGGTTGAGCGGCACGGCCGGCACACCGGCCAGCAGCGCGGCGACGACGGCGACCGCCGTCTCCAGCGTGGGCGTCGCCCGGACGGCGACCCGCGAGGCCCCGCCGATACGGCCCGCCAGCGCTCCGGCCGCCGCGGCGAGCTGCGCGTAGGTCAGGGCCCGTTCACCGAACCGCAGGGCGGGCCGGTCGGCCGGGTCGTGGGTGAGGGCCGGGAAGAGAGGGGTCACGCTCGACGTCTCCTTGCTGTCGGGTGCCCGCCGGTCGCGGCGGGGTTCGCGGAGGCCGGCCCCGGCCCGCACGCCCACCACCGGGCCCACCACCACCGGGACGACACCCCCCACGATCCCTCCGTACACCAATGGCGCCCCGGAGAAACACCCGCACGGCGGCCGGTCCTGCCCCGCGCCACCGACGCCGGGTGCTGCCGGGCCGCGCGCCTGCCGCCCCCGCCGCCACCGGGCACGGCCGGGCCCGGTGCCCGGCCCGCACCGCGGTTGTTAGCCTGCGGCGGGAAGCGGATCGATCACCCGTACGAGGATGGAGTCGCCCGTGGCCGGCAGCCCGCGCATCGCGCTCGTCACCTACGACCCCGGCGGCGCACGGCACAAGGACCGGGACCTGCCGGTGCTCGTGGCGGCGCTGCGGGAGGGCGGCGCCGACGCCCGGGCCGTCGCCTGGGACGACCCGTCGGCCGACTGGGCCGGGTTCGACCTGGCCCTCATCCGCTCCACCTGGGACTACAGCTGGCGTGCCGCGGAGTTCACCGCCTGGGCCGAGGCCTGCGCGAAGGCGACGCGGCTGCTCAACCCGGTCGGTGTGGTGCGGTGGAACGCCGACAAGCGCTACCTCGGGCAGCTCGCGGACGCGGGGGTGCCCACCGTGCCCACCCGGTACGTCGCGCCCGGGGCCCCCGCCGAACTGCCCACCGGTCACGAGTACGTCGTGAAGCCCGCCTCGGGGGCCGGTGCCCGCTACGCCGGCCGCTACCCGGCCGGGGAGCGGGACGCCGCCCTGCGGCAGGTGGAGCGCATGCACGCCGAGGGGCTCACCGTGATGGTGCAGCCGTACCTGGCCGCCATCGACACCGAGGGCGAGCGGGCCCTGCAGTTCTTCGGCGGCCGGCTGCTGCACGCCAGTGTGAAGGGCGCCGTCCTCGCGCCGGGCACGGCGTACGACGCGGACAAGGTCGCCCACCCGGACCTGCGGCCCTGGCGGCCGTCGGCGGCCGAACTGGCCGTCGCCGAGCAGGCGCTGGCCGCCGCGCCGGGCGGCGCCGAGCTGCTGTACGCGCGCGTGGACCTGGTCACCGGCCCGGACGGGAGGCCGTGCGTGATGGAGCTGGAGCTGATCGAGCCGAACCTGTTCCTCGACCTGCACCCGCGGTCCGTGCCCCGGGTCGTCCGGGCGGTCCTGGCCGCCGCCGGCTGAGCGCCCCGGCGTGCGGTACGCCCGCTGAAGCGGCTTCTGGTGTAGTGGTGGGGCATGCCCTCCGCGCACCGGCCCCGGGCACCGCTGCTCGCGGTGTGCGCCGGGTACTTCATGGTGATCCTCGACGTCACGGTCATCAACGTCGCCGTGCCGGTGATCGGCCGGGAGCTGTCGGCCTCGCTGACCGGCATCCAGTGGATCACCGACGGCTACACCCTGGTCTTCGCCGGGTTCCTGCTCACGGGCGGTGCGCTGGGGGACCGGCTGGGCAACCGGCGGGTCTTCTGCGCCGGCGTCACGGTGTTCACGCTCGCGTCGGCCGCCTGCGCGCTCGCGCCCGGCACCGCCTTCCTCGTCGTGGCCCGTCTGGTGGAGGGGCTCGGCGCCGCGCTGATCGTGCCGGGCTCGCTGGCCCTGCTCCAGCAGGCCTATCCGGAACCGGCGGAGCGCTCCCGGGCCTTCGGGCTGTGGGGCGCGATGGCCGGGATCGCCGCCTCCGCCGGGCCGCTGCTGGGCGGGCTGCTGGTCTCCACGGTGGGCTGGCGCTCGGTGTTCCTGATCAACCTGCCCGTCGGCGCGGCCTGCCTCGCGCTGACCCTGCGGCACGTGGCCCGCTCGCCCCGCCGCCCCGACCGGCCCCTCGACCTGCCCGCGCAGGCCGCCGTCGTGGCGACGGTGGCCCTGCTGACCGGCTCCCTCAACGAGGCCGGGCGGCGGGGCTGGTCCGACCCGGCCGTCCTCGCCGGACTGGGCCTGGCCGTCTCGGCCGCGGCGGCCTTCGCCCTGCGCGAGCGCCTCGCCCGCTCCCCGCTGCTGCCCCTGGGGCTGCTGCGCTCCCGGGCGATGGGCGGCGGTGCCCTGATCGGCCTGCTGTTCAACTTCGGCTTCTACGGCATGGTGTTCACCGCCAGCCTGGAGTTCCAGCACCAGCGCGGCTACAGCGCCCTGGGCACCGGGCTGGCGCTGTTCCCGGCGGTGGCCATGACCATGTTCGCCTCCGTGCTGTCCGGCCGGCTCACCCGTCGCACGGGCGACCGGCCGCTGGTGGTCTCCGGCATGCTCCTGGCCGGCCTCGGCCTGGCCGGCTGGGCGGCCGCCGGTGCCGGGCCCGCGTACGCGCTGCTGGTCGTGCCCATGATGGCCGCGGGTTTCGGCACGTCCTTCGCGCTCACCGGCTCCACCGCCACCGTGATGGGCGCCGCGCCCGCGGCCCACGCGGGAGCAGCCTCCGCCCTGTTCAACACCTCCCGGCAGATCGGCAGCGCCACGGGTGTCGCCCTCGGCGGCAGCCTGCTCGCCTCCGCGGCGACCTACGGCACGGGGGTACGCACCAGCATGCTCGCCGGAGCCCTCGCCTACCTCGCCGCGGCCGCCCTGGCCTGGTGGTGCGTCCCCGCGAAGGCGCGGCGGCCCGCCGGGGCCTGACGCCCCGGGACCGCCGGGGCCGCTCAGGCCCGGGTGGCGACGGGCGACACCCGCTGGAGCAGGCCCCAGGTGAACTCGGCGACCACCTCCCGCGGTACGCCCCCGGCGTCCGGGGCGCTGAACGCCAGGCCCCAGCGGGTGGGTGCCGTGCCCTCCAGCGGACGGACCGGGGCGAACGCCCGGGCCGCCTCGTCGACCGTGCAGGACCAAGGCGTGAGATCGTCCAGGGCGCGCAGGGCGGGCCCGGGCGTGCCCGGCGCGCGGACCAGCCACTCGTTCCACACCGCGCCGGTCGGGGCGGTCAGCACCTCGAAGCGCAGGGACGGCCACAGCGGCACCGGCCACAGGTGGGCCTCGCAGTCGAGGTCGCCGATCCGGCGGGCGGCCCGGGACTCCGGCTCGCCCAGCACCCGGCGGTAGCGCGCCAGGGGCGCCCGGGAGCGCGGGGAGCGGACCATCGCCTGCCAGCGCCGGTTCGCCTCGCGCATCTCCGCGACGGACACGCCCAGCTCGCGGCGGGCGTCCTCGACCAGGCTGGGATTGTGGTCGGCCATGCGGCGCAGCAGCACCAGCTGGAAGTCGAGCGGGGTGAAGGGACTAGCGGGGTGTGTTCCGGAGGGCATGGGACCCATCGTCGCCGACCGGCGCGGGACCGGGGCGGCGGCCGTCGGGCAGGAACAGCACGGAGTTGACGTACCGCGGCCCGCGCAGCACGGACGAGGGCAGGACCCGGCGGAGCAGGCCGTGGGAGACGACGTAGGAGGCGGCCTCCTGGTGCTCCTCCAGCGGGAACGCGGCCAGCGGCACCCAGGTGTCGCCGGGCAGCACCCAGCCGTCGTAGCCCAGCAGGTTCAGATACGTCACCACGGGCGCGATCGGCTGGATGCGCGCCTCCAGCTCCACGAACAGGGCCGGGCGGTCGCGGGCCAGCAGACCGGTCGCCCCGCGCAGGACCGCCGGTTCGTTACCGTCCACGTCGATCTTGACGAAACCGACGTCGCGCAGGCCGAGTTCGTCCAGCGTCACGCAGGGCACGTCCAGGGCCCGGCCATGGATGTCCCGCCGGACCAGGGAGGACACCCCCCGGTCACCCGCGTCGTCCGCGGGCAGCCACAGGCGGGCGATGCCCGGCCGGTCGGAGGCCGCGGCCCGGATCACGCGGACGTTCGGCGGGGCCGCCGCGGTCAGCAGCCGGGCCAGCCGGGGCACCGGCTCGATCGTCACCACGTGCTCGGCGCGGGCGGCCAGCCGGTGCGTCCACGGCCCGTACCAGCCGCCGACGTCGACCGCCGTGCGGCAGCCCGGCGGGCACAGTTCGGCCAGCCGGGCCAGCTCCGGTTCGAACCGGGGGTACAGCGCCCGGGCGGTCGCGGCCACCAGGCGCGGGGGCAGGAAGGGCGCGAGCCGGGCCGCGACACCCGTCATGGCGCCATCCTCCTCAGGAGCGCCTCGTGCTCGTCGTCCGGCACCTGCTCGCCGGAGGACGGCAGCAACTGCGGGATGCCGTCCACGACCGGGTAGCGGCGGTGCAGGCGCGGGTTGTACAGCGCCTCCTGCTGCCCGGCCCGCGCGGGCAGCAGGTGCAGCGGGCCCTTGTCGAGCGGGCAGGCCAGGATCCTCAGCAGCGGGTCGTCGGGCTTCACGGTGATGCCAACTCCTTGGCCGGTTCGTGGGGTCGGGGAGCGGAGTCGTGCTTCGGGATGGTCAGCAGCACGGCCACCGCCAGCGCCGTGCCGGTCACCCGCAGGGCGAGCCGGAACGGCTCGTGCGGGAGGCCTTCGCCGAACGACAGGGTGCCGAGCACGGCCGTGAACAGGCTGGTCACGGTGGTGCACACCGGCACGATCAGGGAAGCCCGGCAGCGCTGGAGGGCCGCCTGCGACATCACCAGGCCGAACGCGCCGGTGAACAGCAGCAGGTAGGGGTACGGGGAGCCGAGCAGACCGACGACGGCGCCGCCGATCCCGTCGGCCGTCAGCCGCCCGGAGACGCCCTTGATCGCCAGGGAGCTGACGCCGTACAGCAGCCCCACGGCCACGCCGTACTCGACACCGGTCGTGGGGCGCCGGTGCCGGTTGCGGGCGCGCCGCTCGGCGGAGCCGTACAGCAGCACCCCGGCCGCCAGCGACGGCACGCACACCGCCAGGACCAGCGGGTAGGGGGCGTCCTGCCCGACGGTGTCGGTGTCCTGCCGCAGCGACAGCACCACCATCAGCAGGGCGAGCAGGATCCCGCCCAGCGCGTACCGTTCCCGGCCGGTCGTCTCCTCCCCGAGCAGCCGGGACGACAGCAGCACCAGCAGCACCAGGCCGGAGACGAAGATGCCCTGGGCGGCGGCGATCGGCAGGGTGCGGTAGACGACGAGCTGGGCGGCGAACCCGGCGGCGAGGGCGAGACAACCGCCGATCCACAGGGGGCTGCCGACGACGAGGCGCAGCAGCCGGGCCGGGCGGCGGATGCTGACCTCCGGCAAGGAGGTCAGCGCCCGTTTCTCCAGCACGAAACCCAGGCTGTACAGGGTGTTCGCGAGCAGGGCCGCGGCCACTCCCCACCACACGGGCTACGACCTTCGCGCGTGCAGCAGCAGGATCGAGGCGAGCTGCGGCCGCAGGCACGCCAGCCGGTCCAGCGGGCGCAGCGGGCGCGGCACCCCGTGGAAGGGGGCGCCCTCCAGCCGGACCACGTCGAACCCGCTGGCGGCGACGAACTCCCGCAGCGCGCGCGGGGTGTACAGCCGCAGGTGCCCCACGACCTCCCTGCCCGGGCGGCCGTGCACGCGCCGCAGGCTGACCTCCGAGAAGACGGGCTGCACCCCGGCCAGCAGCAGGGCCCGGTTGTACCAGGCGGCCAGGTTCGGCGTGGAGAGCATCAGATGGCCGCCGGGGCGCAGGATCCGGCGGATCTCGTCCAGCGCCGCGTCCGGGTCGACGAGGTGCTCGACGACCTCGCTGAACAGCACCGCGTCCGCCGACCCGGAGGCGAACGGCAGCCCCCCGCCGGTGAGTTCCCCGCGCACGGCGTAGGGGATGCGGGTGCGGGCGCGCCGCAGGGCGTCCTGGGACCAGTCGACGCCGACGACGCGGTGACCGGGCAGGAGCGGGGCGGCGGTGGCCGCGGCGGTGCCGTCGCCGCAGCCGATGTCGAGGACGGTCCGCGGCCCACGGGCGCCGGCCGGGCCGAGGGCCCGGGCCAGCATGCGCGCCTGCCGGAGGCTGCGCGGGGTGCCGGAGGCGACGGGGACGGCGGGGTTCTCGTAGAAGTCGCGCAGCTCGCGCGGCGGGGGTCCGGTGGTCGTGGTCACGCGGTCACCTCCGTGGTGTGCAGGTAGTGCGCGAACAGCGCGCGCAGCCGGTCGCCGTCGCCGTCCCCGAGCAGCGCCGTCGACCAGCGCAGCGCCAGGTGGAGACGGCCCGCCGTGGAGGCGGTGGTCACGGTCAGGCCGCGGGGCATGCGGGCGGGCGCCGAGAACCAGACGGCGTGGGCGCGGCCCGCCTCCGCGCCGAAGTCCAGGGGGTAGGGGATACGGCCGATGTTGCTGAGCAGGGTCGTCGACGTCCAGGGCGCGGCGGCCCGACGCAGGCCCCGGGTGAGGGCGGCCCGGACGGTGACGGGCGCCCAGGGGGCGGTGAGCAGGGCGGCCCCGTGGCCCAATTGGGGGCGGGGCTGCGCCTTGAGCGCCCGGGTGCGCTCGGCGGTGCGGCGCAGCAGGCCGGCCATGGCGCCGCCGTCGAGTTCCCCCGGCACGAAGGGCACGTCGACCAGGCGGGTGCCGTTGCCGATCGGCATGGAGGCGTCGCGGGGGCGGTCGTCCACCGGCATGGTGATGCGCAGCGGGCGGGGCCGGGCCCCGCGCTCCCGGTTCCAGTGCGCGACGGTCAGGGCGGTGGTGACCATGAGCTGGTCGTTGACGGTGTACGGGGAGCCCTGGGGGCGGTGGGGCAGCGGCAGTTCGGTGACGAGCAGGCCGTTGCCGCGCCGGTCGCCGGGCGTGCCCGGGGCCACCCGTGCCGGGGGCGCCAGGCCGGCCCGGGTGTCGGGGGCGGTCCGCGGGGGTTCGGCGGGGCGGACCGGGGGCGCGGCGGGGGCGTTGTCCCTGCCTCCGTACAGTTCCGCGGCCGTCGCGAGGACGCGCAGGCAGGCCGGGCCGTCCAGGGCGGTGTGGTTCACGGTCAGCAGCAGCACCGAGCCGACCACCTCCAGCCGGACCGGCGGGGACAGGGACAGCGGCGGGGCCGCGGACAGCGCCCGGGTCCGGGCGTCGCGCAGCGCGTGCGGTCCCGGCGGGGCGAAGGTCACCGCCTCCGTGTCGGGGGCGCGCGTCAGCTCCCACTCGTAGCGGCGCCGGTACCAGGGCCCGGGTGCCTCGCGCATCAGGATGCGCGGGTGGCGGTGCAGGGCCTCCAGGAACGCCTTGCGCAGGCGTGCCCCGTCGAGGGGGCCGGGCAGGTGGACCTCGATGTGGACGGTCTCCGGCTCCTCCTGCTGAAGGCAGTGCCGGGAGACCTCGTCCACCACCGGGAACGGGATGCGCACCGGTGCCGTCACGCGGTTCCGCCCTTCCCCGTGCCCGTCCTCGGCAGCGGCCGGGTCGGCGCCTCGGCGGGCGGCCGTTCGCGCAGGCCCACCAGTGCCGCGAACAGACCGGTGAGGGCGAGGAACTGGGCGACGTGCCCGAAGGCTCCCCCGCCCGCGCCGACCGGTTCCCCGGCGCCGAACGCCGCGGCGACGCCCGCGCCGGCGAGAGCGGTGAACGCGATCGGCACCAGCAGCGCGGGCCGGCGCGCCGCGAGCAGGGCCAGCGCCGGGACCAGCAGCGCGAGCCATCCGGCGATCACGACGCCCACCGCTGTCAGGGCGACCACGCCGAGCCACAGGCCGGGTGGCGGCGCAACGCGCTGCGGAGCGTCGGGGTCGGGGGCGCGGCGGCGCCAGAGGGCCAGGCCCAGCAGGGCCGCGATGCCCACGCCGCTGCCGATCAGCCCGGCGTCGTAGGTCGCGGCCGGCTCGTAGGACAGCTCGACCGTGCCGCCCGCCCCGGCCGGGACGCGCCAGCCCTGCTGCCAGCCGTCCAGCCGCACAGGGGTCAGCTCCTCGCCGTTCAGGGTGGCCCGCCAGCCGTCGTTGGCGTTCTCGTACGTCGTCAGGTACGCGGCCGCGCCGGAGCCGACCGTCACCTCGCGCCGGTCGCCCAGCCAGTCCCGGACACGCAGGTCACGCCCGGCGGAGGCAGGCTCGGCGACCGTGCCGCGGGTCAGGGTCACGTCCGTCAGCGCGAGCGGGCCGGCGTCGCCGCCCTCCAGCCGGTGCTCGCCCGCCGCCAGCCGCACCTCCGCCTCGCCGCGGCCCTTCTGGCACAGCGTCACCCGCACGCCCCGCCGCTCCACGAGGTCCCGCACGGTGCCCTGCACGCGGGTCGGGTACAGCTCGTCGTCCAGCGCCACCTCCGGGCCCTTGCCGCACGGCAGGGAGAAGGCCCGGCCGCCGTCGGGCTGCGGGGTGCGGTACCGGTCGAGGGACGGGACGTACGCCTCGGTGAGCCCCACGGGCAGGCGCAGCTTCTCGTCGGCGACGGGGTTGTGCAGGGTCAGCGGGGCCGTCCCGGTGACCGTGATGTCGAGCCGGTCGGTGGTGATGGCCGGGAAGCGCACCCAGCCGTTCTCGTCGACGCCGGCGATCGCGGCGCCGTCCGGTGAGCCGATCTCCACCTTCGTGGCGCGGCTGGACAGGCCGCCCGCGGGGGCCAGGACCAGCTCGCCGACCGGCTGCTTGCCCGGCCAGCGCAGGTGGATCGTCGGCCGGTCGCCCGCGATCCACGCCGTCGTCAGGTCCCCGTCGGTGAGGTTGCGGGCCGCGACGCCCGCGCCCAGGCGGGCCGTGGAGTCGGCGGTGGCCACGATCCGGGCCCGCTGCCCGGGCGCCACCTCGTAGAGCAGTTCGTCCAGCGCCGCGCCCGGTACCGGAATCGCGCTCGCCCGCACCTCGTACGTCCCGGCCTGCGCGGTGGTGAAGCGGCGGTGCAGCCCCGTCTCGGTGCCGGTCGGGGACAGGCCCGTCGGATCGGAGGCGCGGTGCAGGGACACGACCGTGGCGTCCGCGCGGGCCCGGTCCGCGTCGGCCGGCAGCCGCAGCAGCCGGGTCACCCGCACGTCCGGCAGCGTGATCTCGGAGAAGCCCGCACCGGTCAGCCCGGGGCGCCGCTCCGCCGCGTCCAGGATCGTCAGCCTCATCCACGTCGTCGCGCCCCGGGGCGCCTTGATCCGCTGCGGCTCGCCGTTGGGCCGCAGGAAGCTGGTCCGCTCGCCCTCGGCGGTCTCCACGCGCACCTTCGTGGCCGCCGCCCGCACGTTCTCCTGCGGCAGCGGCGCGACCTCGAAGGAGGACGGCATGGCGTACGGGCCGGTGAAGTCGATGCGCAGCCACTGCCCGTCCGGCGTGTCCGGCGCGCCCTCGGCCCACGCGGTGCGCGGGTCGCCGTCGAAGGCGTTGACGGGGTCGTACTGCGGCAGGTGGAACAGCCAGTTGCCGTACGAGGACGCCGACACCGCGCGGGCGCCGCGCAGTTCGGCCACCGTCTGGTGCTCCACGCCCTCGGTGGGCAGGATCTGGCGCGGCTTCTCACCCGGGTCCTGGAGGGCGCCGGACGCGTTGCGCTCGTCGCGGGTGTACGTGTACGAGGTGCCCGCGTTGACCAGCCCGAAGCGGGTGTCGGCCCGCCGCATCCCGTCGCCCACCACCTGCACGGCCGGGGCCCCGAGCCCCGGGTGGGCGTCGCCGGTGAGGACCGCGGCCCGGCCGCGCAGCCGCTGCGCCAGCGGCAGCAGCGCCTCCGGCCCGCCGGACACCGCCGCCGTGCCGGCGACCGGCAGGAGCCCCGCCTGCCCGGGCCGGACGACGTCCGGGCCGGCCGGGCGGTAGATCTCCACGGCCCGCTGCCTCGGGTACAGCCCCTCCACCTGGAGCGGCGCGTCCCGGGCGATCCGGCCGCCCGTCATCACCGGCCCCAGCCCCGTCACCCGCTCGTACCCGGACTGCTCCAGGGTGCGCTTGACGGTCGCGGTCGGCACGTGGCCGATCTGGTCGGGGTCGAGGTCGTTGCGCACCACGACGTAGTACAGCCCCGCCCGGCTCAGGTAGTCGGCCAGCCCCGGCACCTGGGCCCCGGTCGTCAGCGCCTGCTCGACGGCGTCCATCGCGCGCCGGTTGCCGGGCGTGCCGAACGGGACGTAGTCGCGCTGCGCCCAGCGCGAGTCGGCGAGGACGTCGAGCGGCTGGTCGATGGGGGAGCCCCACGTGTAGACGCCGTGCGCGGTCGCCGGGACGACCAGGGCCCGCGCGTCGGGTGAGTACCTCTCCAGCCAGTCGGCCGTGGCCTGCCAGTAGGCGGGCAGCTTCGGGAACGAACCCGGGTTGAGGATCGAGCCGTTGAGGTACGGCCACAGCAGCCCCGGCAGGACCAGGACGGCCGCGGCCAGCGGCGCGAGACGCCGGCCGCGCACCGGCCGGGCCCCGCGCGGCTCGGCGGCCACCGCGGTCAGGTGGGCCAGCCCCAGCACGAGCGCGAGCGCCGGGCCGGTCTGGAACTTGTAGATGTTCCGGAACGGCGACAGCCACCCGTCCAGCCAGTCCTGCACCACCCCGTGGAACGGCGCCCCGAACGCCCCGCCGTACCCGGCGAGCAGCACCAGCGCCGCCACGAGCACCGTCAGCACCAGCCAGCGCCGCTCGGGCATGTCCCGCCGGGCGAGCCCCGCGAGGCCCAGCCCGGCGGCCAGGGCCGAGCACACGATCACGAGCACGGACGAGGCCACGGTCCAGCCGGCGGGCAGCCAGGCCTCACCCAGGTGCAGGTAGGCCACCCAGTTCCCGGCCCCGCGCAGGGCCTCGGTGGCCGACATGGTGTCCGTTGTGGTCCGCGCGGTCTCTATGTAGGGGAGGAAGTTCTCGCCGTGGACGCCCAGCAGCAGCAGGGGCACCCACCACCAGGCCGTCACCACGAGCACCGCCGGAACCCACCAGGCGATGAGCTTCCGCTGCCGGGGCCCCGGCGGACGGGACAGCAGGTACAGCCCGGCGGGCAGCAGCGAGGCCAGCGTCGCCGACGCGTTCACCCCGCCCATGAACGGCACGAGCAGCGCCGAGCGCAGCGCCGCGACCCGGGCGGTGTACCGCTCGTCGGCCAGGGGCAGCAGCACCCACGGCAGGAACGCGCCGGGCAGCGCGGCGGCCGACGTCGAGCCGATGACGGTGGTGAACACCGGCCACAGCGCGTACGCCGCGGCCCCGAGCAGCCGGGACGCCCCGCTGCCCACACGCAGCCGCTCGGCCAGCCGCAGCGCGCCCCAGAACGCGACCGACACGATCAGCGACATCCACAGCCGCTCGGCCAGCCACACCGGCAGCCGCACCAGGTCGCACAGCCAGTGGAACGGCAGCATCGGCCAGAGGTAGCCGACGTACTGGTCCTGGATGCCGCCGAACCCCGCCCGGTCGTGCCACAGCCGGCCCAGGTCACCGAGGAACCGGCCCGGGTCCGTGGTCACCCCGAGCTTGGTGTCGAAGGTCTGCCGCCCGGGCCGCACCGCGAGGAACAGCACGAACGCCACGGCCCAGAAGCCCAGCAGCCAGCGTCGCGACCGCGGGCCCTCGGGAGGGCCGGCCGCGGCCGCGGTACGGGGGGCGGCTGCCGGGGGAGGAGCCTGGACCGTGGTCGTCATGTAGGACACCGCCGCAGAATGAGAAGGAGGTTCCAGGTGGCGAACTCGCGGATTCCGGGCGCCTTGACGACGGCCTCCGCGAGGAAGGGCCAGTAGCGGGAGCGCGCCGAGACGACCGTGACGTCGTCCCGGGCCCGCACCTGACGCAGGGTCGAGCCGATGTGCACCGCGAAGAGGTTCTCGCCGAGCGTGTGCTTGGCGGGCCTGCCGGTGCGCCGCAGGTGGCGGGCCCGGGCCCGTTCGGCGCCCAGGTAGTGCCACGGGGCCCACTCGTGCCCGCCCCACGGCGACAGCCAGTTGGTGAAGGAGACGTAGATCAGCCCGCCGGGCCGGGTCACCCGGGCCAGCTCGCTGAGGAACGTCCCCGGGTCGGCGACGTGCTCCAGCACGTTCGACGAGAAGGTGACGTCCGCGACGCCGTCGCGCAGCGGCAGCAGGTACCCGTCGGCGACGACGGCCGGGCCGGGCGGCTGCTCGCCCAGTTCGGCCGGGTCCGGCTCGAAGAGGAACGCGTGCGCGCCGCGCCGCCGGAACTCCTCGGTGAAGTACCCGCTGCCGCCGCCGACGTCCACGACGGTCCGCCCGGCGACCGGCCCGTCGTACGCCTCGACCTGGTCGGCGGCGTCCCGGGCGAGCAGCGCGTAGCACGCCGCGGGGTCGTCCTGCTCGTGCAGGAACGCACGGAACAGGGCGAGGGACCGCCGCAGCGAGGGATCCCTCCACCCAGCCGCCCCGGAGGGGACCCGGCCGGTGCTGGACGGGTCCGGGGTCGCGCCGGGCGGGTCCGGGGGAGTCTGCGGGGAGCGTGGGGACGCGGGTGGAGCGCCGGGGCGCACCCCGCCGTGTCCGGTGCGTACACGTGACACCGCGTCAGCGACGCGGCGCAGGGGCGACGTCACGGCGTCCAGCTCCGCACCGCCTCCGCGGCCACCACCCGGAACTGCCGTACCGTCCGGTCCCACCGGAACTGCGCGGCCCGCTCCCGGGCGGCCTTGCCCATCAGCTCCCGCCGCTCCGCCGACAGGGCCAGCGCGCACCAGGCCGCGGCGAACGACGACTCGCCGCGGGCGAGGACACCGGTCTCGCCGTCGACCACGGAGTCCTTCAGTCCGGGCACGTCGAAGGTCACGCTCGGCGTCTGCCGGGCCGCCGCCTCCGTCACGACCAGCCCCCACCCCTCCACGGCGGACGGGTGCAGCAGCAGCCAGGCGGCGCACAGCAGCCGGTGCTTCTCGGCCTCGGAGACGTACCCGGTGAACTCCACACCGGGACCGGCCAGGCGCTGCAACCGCTCCCGCTCGGGGCCGTCGCCGACGATCACCAGCCGTCCGCCGGTCACCGGCCGCACCCGTTCCCACAGGCGCAGCAGCAGATCGATCCGCTTGTACTCGACCAGCCGCCCGACGGCGACGAACAGCGGCTCCGGTGAGCGCCCGGCGCCGGGCCCCGGCTCCTCCACGCCGTTGTGCACGACCCGGATCCGCTCCCGCGCGACCCCGATCGCCCGCAGGGCGTGCGCCGTCGAGGACGACACCGCCACCAGCAGGTTGCGCTGCCGCGCCCCGGCCAGCGCCCAGTGCTCGAGTCTTCGGCCCAGTCGGGCCGCCGGGGCCAGCGGCCCGCCGAAACGCATCGCCCACAGGTCGGTGTGGACGTGGTTGACCAGGGTCAGGGTCGGCCCGCGGTGCCACAGCGGGGCCAGGTAGGGCATGCCGTTGCAGACCTCGACCAGCAGGTCGCACTCGCCGGCCTGCCGGGCGAACGCCGAACGGGCCCGCAGGTAGTGGCCGTAGGGGCCGCCCGCCGACACGACGCGGTAGTCGCGGAAGGACGCGGGGCCGCCGCACAGCAGGGTCACCTGGTGGCCCAGGCGGGTCAGGCCGTCGGCGAGCCGGTCGACCAGCAGCTCGGAGCCGCCGGCCGAGGGATTGTCCAGATCGCGGTGGGCGAGGAAGACGATCCGGCGCGGCTGTGGGGGGAGCGCCGGAGGGTGCTGCGGCCCGCCGGAGAGCGCGGTGCGCAGCTGGGACGGCACGTGCTGGGGCATGGGTGCTCCAACTCGTCTCGGAGTGCGGAACTCAGCGTGGGGAAGACGTGGGGGATGGGGTGAGGGGGGTGGGGTGGTGAGTCACGGGGGGTCGGCCTGTGAGGGGCCTGAGCGCTTTCCAGGAGGGGAGTGTGGACGGTCTGTGCTCGGGGTGGGGTGGGACAGTTTTCGCCCGGACGTTCGCCACGGCTACTCACCGACGTGACAATTTCCGCCCTTGTCGACGCTGACGTCACATCACTTTGTGAGGGAGGGCTGGGGCGAAGGGTGCGTATCGGACGGAACGGGCTGCTCCGGCTCCTTCCGCCCACGCACCACCAGAACGCCGCCCGCCACCGCGAGCAGCAGCCCGGCGATCCCGGCGCCGATCGGCAACGTGGTCCCCAAGAGGTGGAGTTGTCCGCTGTCCCGCTTCGCCTGCCGCACGGCCTCCCGCTGCGTGGCGGGGGTGAAGGCGACCTTCTCGCTGTCCAGCAGCACCGCCGCGTCCTTCTTCCCGCCCGGTGCCCGCAGGGTGCGCCGCGGCCCGGTCTGCGCGTACAGCACACGTCCGGTGGCCTGGTCGACGACCAGCACGAACCCGTGGTTGGAGTACCACTCCTCGGCCAGGACCTGCGGGCGCTGCGGCCGCCCGACGAGACTGCCCGGCACCATGCGGGTCCCGGTCCTGGTCGGCTGCACGGAGCCGGTGAACCTGTAGCCCGTGTAGCCCTGCACCTTCTCGGTGCCGCGGTAGCGCAGCACGACCGTGTCCCCGAGGGTGTTGTCCCACCACTGGTAGGAGCGTTTCTGCACGTCGAAGGGGAACTTCAGATAGGCCTCGCCCTCGATGTGGGGCTTCTCCCCGCAGCAGTGCACGGGCCGGGTCGTCCTGCGGTCCATCACCCAGCGGTGCGGCACGAAGTCCAGCGCGTCGTGCGGATCCGCGGCCGGCAGCGACGTGTCGGTGTCGACGGTGGTCGTCACGTCCCAGACGGCGTTGCCGCTGCGTTCGCTGTCCTCGACGTCGCCCCGGACGCGCTGGGTTACGGTGATCCGCCGGTCGGGGACCGTCTCGATCCGGTCGGTGTCGAAAACACTGCCCCGGCCGGTGTAGACGGCGGTGGTGTCGATGTCGATCGGGTTCACCGCGGCACGCGGCTGCACGTACCAGGCCAGCAGGGGCGCCAGCACCAGCAGGAACGTGCCGAGACCCAGCAGGACCAGGGAGAACGGGGAGGTTGTACGGCGCATCCGGGCACTCCAGTGGCTTGGGACGGCTCGACGTACGAGAGGACCGGCACGGCGGCGGAAATGCGCGCGTGCGGTTGGGCCGGGAACCGTAGGCCGCTCTTGACGGGGTGTCAATGCTTGTCGAGACTGGGCGCGACAGCAGGGACGGGGCGCCGGGGTGGGGCGACCTCCGGACGATCTCCGGGCGAATCCGGGACAGAGAGGCTGACCCTGCGATGTCCAGACTGCTCGCTGCCGCGCTGACCGTAGCGCTCGCCGCCGCCCTCGCCGTGGGGGCCGCGCTGGGCGTGGTCGCGCTGCTCGAAGCCACCCCCGACCAGCCGAACACGCCCCTGATCACGTACGAGCGGACCGGGCAGGGGAGTTGACCGATGACGGCCGCCCGCACCGGAACCGTCACCACCCGCTCGGCCTGGCACGACGTACCGCGCCTCCAGGTGCGCCGGTTCGCCGCGACCGTCATGGCCGAGGCACCCGGGCTCGCCGAGGAGATCCTCCGCGAGATTCAGCGCGAGTACCCGCACCTGCCCGTCGTCCTCGACGACTCCGGCGAGCCGATGGCCCTGATCGGCATCCGCCGGGCCATCGAGGTCTTCGTCCAGCACCTGGAGCGCTCCGAGGGCCGCCCCACCGTCCCGCCCGGCGTCTTCCAGGACTTCGGCCGCGGCGAGGGACTCAACGGCCGCTCCCTGGACTCCCTCCAGGCGATCTACCGCATGGGCGTACGCATGGCCTGGCGCCGCTTCGCCGACATCGGGCAGCGCGTGCAGATCCCGCCCCCGGCGATGTACGAACTCGTCGACGCCGGCTACGAGTACCTCGACGGCCTGGTCGACCAGTCCGTGCGCGGCTACGCCGAGGCGGCGGCCCGCCAGGCCGGTGAACGCCTGCGGCTCCAGCGCCGCCTCATGGAACTGCTGCTGGCCGAGCACCACCGGGGCGACCCCACCGAGGCCTTCGCCGAACGGGCCGCCCGCATCGGCTGGCCCGTGCCGGGGAAGGTCGCGGTCGGTGTCCTGCTGCGCCCGGCCCGCGAGGCCATGGCCCCCGCGGTGGGCCAGGGCGTCCTGCTCGACATGGAGTACGAGCAGCCCCGCATGGTCGTCCCCGAGCCGGACGCGGCCGGCCGCCCCGAGCTGCTGCACCGGGCCCTGGCCGGCTGGTCCGGCGCGATCGGCCCGCCGGTCCCGCTGGCCGACGCGGCGAAGTCGCTGCGCTGGGCGGAGGCCGCGGTCCGCCTCATGGAACGCGACCTGCTCCCCTCCGGGGAGGTCCTGCACTGCACCGAGCACACCGAGGCCCTCGTCCTCCTCCAGCCCGAGGAACTGATCGACGACCTGGCCCTGCGCTGCCTGGCCCCCCTGGCCCACTGCGGCCCCACCCACGGCCGCCGCCTCGCCGAGACCCTGCTGGCCTGGCTGGAGACCCGCGGCGGCGCCCCCGAGGTCGCAGCCCGCCTGGGCGTCCACCCGCAGACGGTCCGCTACCGGCTGCGCCAGATCCGCGAACTGTGGGGCGACGAGATCGACGACCCGGACCGCCGCTTCGAACTCGAACTGGTCCTGCGCGCCCACCGCCTGAGGGGAGAACTGGGGGTACCCCGCGGGCGGCGGTGACCGGGGCCGGGGACCACCATGAGGCCCACCGGCCCCCGGCCGTCACACCCCCACCCGCTCCTTCACCACCGCCCGCCCGGGGACCGGGGCGTCGACGTGCACGACCACCGACGTGTAGAAGCGGTGCACCGCGTCGTCGACGCTGCGGATGAAGCCGGACTCGGCGCTGCCGCGGCCGCTGCCCATGCCCTTGAAGAGGGACAGGCGGAAACCGGTGATGCGGGCGCCGTCCTTCGGCAGCAGGTCCGCGGGCTCGGGCCGCAGCCGTTCCAGGGTGCCGCGGGGACCGCCCGTCTCGCCCTCCACCAGCGTCTCCACGTGCAGGTCGGCCGGAGCCTCGGCCAGCCGGCGGATCAGCCGCTTGGCCCAGGTGAGCGGATACCCCTGCTCGGGCGCCGGGATCTCCACGGAGGTGCGCAGCTTGGCCGTGCGCAGATCGGCGCACACGGCCAGCAGCCCGGGCGCGCCCTCGACCCGCAACTCCGCTTGCAGCCTGCCCTCCAGACACAGCTGGTCCGCGAGCCGCGCACGGCGGGCGCCGGGGTCGGTGCCGCGCCGGGTGCGCTGGGCGGGCAGCACCTTCTGGCCGAGTTCACCGCCGAGGCGCAGGCAGACCTGACGGATCAGCCGCTCCCAGCTCTCGACGACCTCCATGGCACGTGGATCGCCCTGGCAGAGCGTCTCGTCGCTGATGCCGTTGCGTACGGGGACCCAGGCCGAGCCCATGTTCTGGAATCCGTGGCAACCGGAGTTCTCGTGTTGCAGGTAGTGCAGGAGATCCTGCAGCAACCAAGTGCGCGCGGCGTTTCCGACTCCCTCATGACGAATCAGCATCTGCGCTTGATGAGCCACTTCGGCCCACGACAGGTGCCAGAGAGCTACCTGGTGCTTGCGACGCCGATCGATCTTCACGTCGACCAGCGGCCGGCCCTCCAGTGCCACGTCGTTGGACAGCGTGATCACGGCTTCGTAGCCACGCCTGGCGGCGATGTCCATGTACGCCTGGACCTGGTCGGACTTGAGAGGGTTGCCGTTCGTCTTGGTCTCGACGAGGGCCGTCCACAGCTTCCCGGCACGCTCCACGCGGATGACGCCGTCGGGGCGCCGAGGGCTGTCCCCGTGCGGCAGCGACACCTCGGTGAAGGTCTCCATGCGGCCGGAGGGTGCTCCGAAGGGAGCGGTGATCCGCCTGCCGAACCGAGGCACCTGAGCCATCACCGACAACAGCACGGAAGTCGAGCGCATCTCCCGGTCCCGGTCGCTCTTGAGGGCCGAGACCGGGAAGAGCCGGGCCTGCTTCCAGGACTCGTTCTCGGCCAGGCTCTTCACAGGCGCTCGGGGCAGCGTGACCTTCTTCTTCGCGGTCCGCGGCCGGGCGGCGCGCTTCTTCGGGGCCGTCTCCGCGTCGGCGGGCGGCCGCGGCGCGGGGACGGCCTCGAGGACCGTGCGCGGCGCGGCGCCGGAGTCGGCCGCGGCGGCCGTCTCCTCCCCGTCCACCGTCGCGGCCTCCGCCTCCGTCTCCGCGTCCGCCTCCGCCTCCGCGTCCGCCTGCGCCGCGTCGTCCTCGATGTCCACGCCGAAGTCCGTGGCCAGTCCGGCGAGCCCACTCTCGTAGCCCTGTCCGACGGCCCGGAACTTCCACTCCTCGCCCCTTCGGTACAGCTCGCCGAAGATGATCGCACTGACCTCGCCCGCGTCCTCGACGACGAACCGCAGCAGCGCCTCGCCCACCGCGTCGGCCAGCGTCACGCGCAGATCGTCCAACTCGCCGAAGCGCGCCGTCCCGTAGCGGCTGGCCGCGACGACGATCCGTTCCACGCCGGCCGGGACCGCGGTCAGGTCGAAACTGATCCGGTCCTCGCTGCCGTCTCCCGTCGGCTCCTTGCCGAGCAGCTGCACGCTGCCGTCGGCGGCCACCGGGTTGTTGTAGAAGTAGAAGTCGGTGTCGCCGCGGACCTTGCCGTCGGCGCCGAGCAGCAGCACCGACACGTCGGCGTCGCCCTGACCGCTCGGGCTGGACCAGCCGAGGCTGACGATCGCGGAACCGACGTTCTCACTCAGGGCCGACAACGACACGTTCGAGCCCATGGTCATCTCACGCACAGGAAACCCCCCACCTCTGCGGCACATGTGACGTGCCGCACAGCGGCACTTTAATGTGCAGGACACGTACTCGTGGGGTGCTCGGGGTCTTTCGGGCCCTCGGCCCCCGGGCCATTGCCCGGCTCTACCTCTATGGCTAGCCTGTGTTCGTCATGCCGATCGCCTGTTGAAATATCGAACGCGGGCGCCGAGACACAGGGAGGGGGCCGGTCGTGGGACGCCTCGTACCAGCAGTGACCCGGGCTCTCGACATTCTGGAGCTCTTCCTCGACGGGGACGGGACGCTCTCCGCCCCCGACATCGTGCGCAGGCTGCAACTGCCGCGCACCACCGTGCACGAGCTGGTCACCACGCTCGCCGCGCGCAAGTACATCGTGCCCGTGCCCGGCCAGCCGGGACGCTACCGGCTCGGCGTGCGCCCGTACCAGCTCGGCGCCCGCTACGCCGAGCAGCTCGATCTGGCCGCCGAGGGGCAGCAGGTCGCCCGGTCCGTCGCCGAGACCTGCGACGAGACCGTGCACGTGGCGATCCTCGAGGACACCGACGTCATCTACATCGCCAAGGTCGACTCCACGCACGCCGTGCGGATGGTGTCGGCGGCCGGCCGCCGCCTGCCCGCGCACTGCACGTCCGTCGGCAAGATGCTGCTGGCCTCCCTCCCCGACGCCGAGCTGGCCGCGCGCATCCCGGACGGCGCCGAGCTGGCGGCGATGACGCCCAACAGCATCACCGATCCCGCGGCGCTGCGCGAGGCCCTGGCCGGGATCCGGGAGCGGGGCATCGCCGTGGAGAGCCGCGAGTCCAACCCGGACGTCTCCTGCGTCGCCGCGCCGGTCCGCGACCGCACCGGGCAGGTCGTCGCCGCGCTGTCCATCTCCGTGCCGATGATCCGCTGGAGCGAGGAGCGCCGCGCCGAACTGGAGCAGCTGGCCGCCAAGGGCGCCGCCGAGCTGTCCGAGCACCTCGGGCACCGGAGCGTGGCATGAGGACCCCCTGCGAGGTCGCCGTGCGCGCCGAGTCCGAGCTGGGCGAGGGCCCGACCTGGGACGCGGCGGCCGGCCGGCTGCTGTGGCTCGACGTCCTCGGCTGCCGCGTGCACACGTACGACCCGGCCACCGGACGGCGCACGACCCGCCGCACCGACCAGCACGTGGGTGCGGTCAAGCCGCGTGCCGGCGGCGGGCTGGTGCTCAACCTCCGTGACGGGATCGGCCTCCTCGACCCCGAGGAGGACGGCACCGGCGGCGGCTTCCGCTGGCTGCGCCGCGAGCCCGTCCCCGGCCGCCGGGCCAACGACGCCGCCGTGGCGCCCGACGGCTCCCTGTGGGCCGGGACCATGCGCTACGACGAGGCGCCGGGCGGCGGGACGCTGTCCCGCGTCACCGGCGACGGCTCGGCCGAGACCGTGCTGGACGACGTCACCGTCAGCAACGGCACCGGGTGGAGCCCCGACGGGCGGCTGATGTACTACATCGACACCCCCACCCGGCGCGTGGACGTCTTCGACCACGTGGACGGGCGGGTGTCCGGACGCCGGACGCTGGCCGAGATCGAGGAGGGCGCCGGCTTCCCCGACGGGCTCACCGTGGACGCCGACGGCTGCGTGTGGGTCGCGCTGTGGCAGGGCGCGGCGGTCCGGCGCTACACGCCCGACGGACGGCTGGACCGGGTGGTCGACCTGCCGGTGCCCCTGGTGACGGCCTGCGCCTTCGGCGGGGCCGGGCTGGGCGACCTGTACGTCACGACCGCGCGCACCGGGCTCACCGACCCGCCCGCCCTGGCGGGTTCGCTGTTCGTGGTGCCCGGCGCCGGCCGGGGCCTGCCCCAGCCGGCGTTCGCCGGCTGAGGGAGCCTCCGGCTCCGGCCCCGCTCAGCGTCCCGTCCGGTCCAGTCCGCGCAGGATCGTTTGCTCCTGCTCCGTCAGCGGTGCGCCCACCGCCGGCGGCAGGGGCGGCCCGCTGAGCGTCGCGAGGACCGTCGAGGGCCGGAGCAGCCGCTCCGGCCCGGTCGTCATGCTCATCACGTCCCAGACCGCCGACGCCGCGGTGTACGAACCGGTCGCCGTGCGGATCATGCGGCGGGTGTACGCCGTGACCGCGCGGTCGGCCAGGCCGGGCGAGCCCCCGCGCGTCCCGGGGAACCAGACGTCCTGGCTCACTGCCATCGTCCAGGCGGCCTGGACCGGCCGGGCCGCCCGCCGCTGCACCCGCCGGGCGAGTCCGGGGCCCTTCAGGCCCGCCCGCCGCACCTCCCGCGCCAGTTCCCGCACTTCGAGCGCCGCCACCGACATGCCCTGGCCGTAGGCCGGGTTGAAGGTGGCCAGCGCGTCGCCGAGGACGACGAGGCGTTCGGGCCAGGAGCGGACCTTCTCCAGGTACCTGCGGTGGTTGCTGGTGCTGCGGCTGACGTGGACGTCGGTGAGCGGTTCCGCGCCGGAGATCAGCCGGCCCACGATCGGGTCGGGCAGGTCCAGGGTGTACCGGAGGAACGCCTCCGGGTCGGAGGGCGGTTCGCCGCCGCCGCGCGTGCCGGCGAGGCTCACCATCCAGCGGTCGCCCTCGATCGGCAGCACCATGCCGCTGCGGCCGGGCCGCCCCCGGTACGGATCGGCCTGCACCATGGTCAGCGGGAAGCGTTCGGCGCCCTCGGGCATGCGGTACAGGCGGGTGGCGTTGACCAGGCCGGCGTCCACCGTCCTCGCCCGCACGTCGTCGATCCCCAGCCCCTCCAGCCAGGTCACGATCCGCGAGCCGCGTCCACTGGCGTCGACCACGAAGTCGGCGGGGAGCTCCTCGTCCCCGGCGGCGGTCGAGAGGCGGACCCCCGTCACCCGCTGCCGTGATCCGGTCAGCTCCAGCACCCGGGCCTTGCGGATCACCACGCCGGTGTGGTCCAGCACCGCGGCCCGCACGACCCAGTCGAGCAGCGCGCGGGTGCAGGTCAGCATCCGCGGCCCGGGGTGGCGCCAGCGGCGGAACCAGCCCTCGGGGGTGAGGGCGACCATGCCCGAGCCGAGGGACACCTCGTGCGCGCCGGCGGCGAGCAGATGCTTGCGCATGCTCACCCCGGGCACCAGGTCCTCCATCGCGGCCAGTCCGCCGGCCAGGAGGAGATGCGCGTGACGTCCCTGCGGCAGGCCCTTGCGGTGCTCCGGCCCCTCGGGCAGGTCGTCGCGGTCGAGCACGACCACCTCGTCCGCGACGGCGGACAGCGCCGCCGCGGCCAGCATGCCGGCCAGTCCCGCACCGATGACGACAGCTCTACGCGACATGCGACTCCTCGCACTCAGCCATGACGGCTCCCCCGCCCTGAGGGCTCTCCCCGGCGCCCGGCCACCGCCGCGCGACGCACAACACCCGGCGCGGGCAACGGTTTCGAGCCATACAGGCTCCTGTTCCGGACGGCTCTCACCGTACCTTCACGTACCGTGTCCGCCACCCCCCGGTGCGGGTCCCGCCGGGAAACCGGCCACGGGCGAGGCGGTCAGCCCGTGAGCGACCTGCCGTCCGCGGGGTCGGGCACCCGGGCGCGGATCGCCCGGAGGTCCTCCGCGCGGCGCAGGGCCCGGGACACCGCGCCGATCTCGCGCAGCAGGTCCGTGGTGTCACGCGCGCCGGCGCCGTCGTCCTCCTTCGTCCGGCTCCTGGCGTCGACCGCGTCCAGGATCGCCGCGGTCGCGGCCAGCGCCTTGGCCCGGTCGGGCGGGTGCCCGAGGGCGAGGGCGGCCTCGTGGTACCTCTCGCGCCGGTCCTCGTCGACGTACCGGGCGAGCGGCAGCAGGCAGTCGCGGATGAACGTCTCCCGGCGGACCAGCCGCAGTTCCGGAGTCGCGCGCAGCAGGAACGGGACACCGTCACCGTCGACCGTCTTCATCAACTGGTACAGCGGCCGCAGTTCGTGGTACGCGAGCCGGACGTGCCAGCGGCCGTGGAGGTACTGCCCGGCGTGCGGGATGATGAAGCCGACCGCTATCAGCACGGCGGACAGGCAGGCGAGCGGCGGGGCGACGGCGGTGCTCAGCCAGTCCAGGTCGTGCCCGGCCCAGCGGGCCGCCACGGCCGTCAGCTTGGCGGCGTCGAAGAACAACTGCGCGGCGTAGCCCACGCCGAGGAACTTCAGCCCCCAGCGCAGCAGCGAGTCCAGTCCGTCGGTGCGGATCCAGTTCCAGATCAGCCCGTTGGTGACCACCGCCGCCACGGTGTGCGCGAGCAGGTAGAGCACGATCATCTCGCGCATGTACGGGGTGTTGGCGTAGTACGTGTCGAGATCCCGCAGCCGCTCCTCCGGCACGTCCGCGAGGGCGAACAGCACCCACATCGCGGCGATCACGCACGAGTAGACGACCACGACGCCGCGCATCGCGCGCCGGGTGCGGTCGGAGCGGTCGGCCAGGCCGTTGCGCCAGGTGATGATCAGCAGCAGGCAGAACGCGCAGAACGCGGTGAGCAGCGAGTAGACCCACGGGCCGGAGAAGTTCGCCACTCCGGTCAGCCGGTTGACCCGGGCGATCGTCGACGGCGCCACGAACACGAACACTGCGCAGGCGAGCAGCAGCAGCCCGCCGACCGCGCGCAGCAGCGGGTCCTTCCAGAGCCGGATGATGCTGGGCAGCTTGATGGCCAGGGCGGCGGCCAGGATCCCGGCGGGGATCCACCAGAAGTTCGGGTAGAACTGGTTGACGAACTCGACCGGCGTCAGCGCCACCGTCGTCACGGTGCCGCACCTCCTCGCGGCCCCCGGTAGCCCAGCGACCGCTGCACGGGTTCCAGGGGTACGTCCGGGGCGCGCCCGCCGGGCAGCAGCGCCCGGCACCCCGCCGCCAGCCGATGGCCGAAGGCGTCGGCCTCCGCCTCGTCCCGCTCCCGGGAGCCGTGGCGGGCCGCCACCGTCAGCGCGAGGTCCTGCCAGCCCGGCCGGCCGGCGAACGCGTGGGCCGCCGCCGTGCCGGCCCCGCGGTGATGGCCGTGACCGGCGTGCAGATGCCACAACTCATGTCCCAGTATGACCAGTTGCTGCACCGCCTCGGCCCGCTCCTCGACGATGACCAGGTCGAAGTCCTGGAACTCGACCCACAGCCCCGTCACCTCGATCTCGTCCGGGAACCGCTCGAACCGCAGCTGCACGGGACGGCCGCCCCGCCGCGCACTCATCTCCTCGCACAGCGCCCGGCACAACTCCCGTACGGAGGAGGGTGCTTGGGGTCTCCTCCGGACCGCGGCGGCGAGCTCGGCGGCCAGGCCGCGCATGGCGGAGCCGCTGCGGGAACGCCCGAGTGCGGCGGTGACTCGGGCGGCCATCGTCCGCGCGCCCGCGATGTCCATCGCTCCCCCTTCTCACCCCCGGCCGTCGGCTGGGCAGCGCGTCCGAGACTACGCGCCCGAAAGTGCGCGCGTCATGCGATCGGGCGCCCGAGGCGCACGGGCGCCGCGCCGAACCCATTGACGCGCCCCGGCTTCGAACCTACGGTCCCGTTCGGAACAGCGACCCATGCTCGACATATCGAACGCCTCACGCCGTCACCGTCTCGGACCGCCTCCCCCCGACCCGAAAGGCGACCATGCGAGCCGCCCGCTTCACCCTGGACCCCGCATTCACCGTCGGCGAAGTGAACCCCCGCCTCTTCGGCTCCTTCGTGGAGCACCTGGGCCGCTGCGTCTACACCGGCGTCTTCGAACCCGGCCATCCCACCGCCGACGACGCGGGCCTGCGCCGGGACGTCCTCGGCCTGATCCGCGAACTCGGCGTCACCGCCGTCCGCTACCCCGGCGGCAACTTCGTCTCCGGGTACAAGTGGGAGGACTCGGTCGGCCCGGTGGAGGACCGGCCCCGCCGCCTCGACCTGGCCTGGCACTCCACCGAGACGAACCGCTTCGGTCTGTCCGAGTACATGGACCTCCTGCGCAGGATCGGCCCGCACACCGAGCCGATGCTCGCCGTCAACCTCGGTACGCGCGGTGTCGCCGAGGCCCTGGAGCTCCAGGAGTACGCCAACCACCCCGGCGGCACGGCCCTGTCGGACCTGCGCGCCGCCCACGGCGACAAGGACCCCTTCGGCATCCGGCTGTGGTGCCTGGGCAACGAGATGGACGGCCCCTGGCAGACCGGCCACAAGACGGCCCGGGAGTACGGCCGCCTCGCCGCCGCGACCGCCCGGGCCATGCGGCAGCAGGATCCGGGGATCGAGCTGGTCGTGTGCGGTTCCTCCCACCAGTCCATGCCGACCTTCGCCGCGTGGGAGGCCACGGTCCTGGAGGAGACGTACGACCTCGTCGACCACGTCTCCCTGCACGCCTACTACTGGCCGGAGGACGGCGACCTCGACTCCTTCCTCGCCTCCGCCGTCGACATGGAGTCCTTCATCGACAACGTCGTCGCGACCGCCGACCACGTGGGGGCGCGGCTGAAGTCGAAGAAGCGGATCACCCTCTCCTTCGACGAGTGGAACGTCTGGTACCTGCCCGAGTGGGAGGCCCGCGCCCGGGTCTTCGCGCCGGACGACTGGCCCGAGGCGCCGCGTCTGCTGGAGGACCACTACAGCGTCATGGACGCGGTCGTGTTCGGCTCGCTCCTGATCGCCCTGCTCCGGCACGCCGACCGCGTCACCGTCGCCTGCCTCGCCCAGCTCGTCAACGTCATCGCCCCGATCATGACCGAACCGGGTGGCCCGGCCTGGCGGCAGACCACGTTCTTCCCCTTCGCGCAGGCGTCCCGGTACGGCCGCGGCGAGGTCCTCGACGTCCGGGTGGACTCCCCGGCGTACGACACGGCGAAGTACGGCGAGACCGCTCTGCTGCACGCCACCGCCGTCCGCGGCGAGGACGGGTCGGTCACCGTGTTCGCCGTCAACCGCGGCCGGACCCAGGCGCTGCCGCTGGAGGTCACCCTGGGCGCCCTGGGGCTGTCGTCCGTCGTCGAGCACAGCGCCCTCGCCGACGCGGACCCCGACGCGCGCAACACCCTCGCCGATCCGGAACGGGTCGCCCCGCACCCGGTCGACGGCACGGTCCTGCGGGACGGCACGCTGCACACCGTCCTGGAGCCGCTGTCCTGGAACATGATCCGCCTGGCGTGACGGCCGCGGACCCGGCCCGTGCCCCGGCGCGCGGGCGGGCACGGTCCGGTCACACCGGCTTGACGGGCACCCCTCCGGCCGCGGCACCCAGCAGGGTCAGCCGCACCTCGCCCGGCCCGGAGGGAGTCGTCCCGTCGGACAGCACCGCCAGCGCCAGTGTGTTGGCACCACGTGTGCGCAGAATCCCGTTCGGCAGCACGAAGGTGTGCTGCGGCCCTACGTCGTTGACGTACTGGCCCAGGTTCCAGCCGTTGAGGAAGAGCTGCACCCGGTACGCCCGCTCGGGGTCGTCCTCGAGGACCAGGCCGACCGAGGCGTCCACACCCGGGGCGACGTCCAGCCGGAAGTCCGTGCGGTACCAGGTGACGCCCTGCCGCCGGTCCGCGCGCGGCAGTTCCGCGTCCTTCCAGTCCCGGTCGTCGTGGTCCGGCAGGTGCCAGCCCGCCCGCTCCCCGTACAGCCCGCCGTTGTTCGGCGCGCCGCGCACGGGGTCGGGCACGACGGCGCCCTGGACGCGCCAGGTCACCTTCGGGGAGGCGCCCCGGAAGGTCACGGCCGTGAGCCCGCGCGCGGCCTTGTGGGTGTCGCGCGCGCCCTCGTCCGTGTCGTGCTGCATCGGCCGGACGAGCACGGACAGCACGTGCCGCGCCCGGGGCTCCGCGCGCAGCCGCTCGCGCAGCCCCTCCGGCAGGTCGAGGACGGCCTCGGCCGTCCACGTGCCCTGCCGGGCGCGCTCCCGGTCCGGCACGGGCATGCGGTGCGTGCCCAGCGGCTCCCCGTCCAGCCAGGCCATCAGCAGGCCCTGCGTGCCGGTGCTGTAGGACAGGGAGACGGACTCGGCGCCGCCGCCGCCCGTCCACGCGCCCCGGTACCAGACGTCGCCGTAGTGGAAGCCGTAGTCGTCGGCGAACAGCACGGGCTGCCCGTCCGGCACGGGCGTGCTGCTGAAGGACGTCGTGCGGTCGGCCTGCGCCCAGTCCGCGTCGTCGAAGTCGGGGTCGGCCTCCGGGTTCTCGGTGCGCCGCCGCCAGCCGGTCAGGGCGGGCAGCGCCGGGCGGGTCACGCCGGGCAGCGGGCGCAGCGCCAGCAGGCTGCCGGAGGCGCTGACGCGGACGGGCACCGGGCGCCCGTTCCAGGTGACGTGGGTGATGCCGCGCGGCCCCCAGACCTCCAGCCCGGTGGCGCCGGTGGTGTCGCCGGTGAGGTGGACCGTGGAGTCGCGCAGGACGGCCGAGCGCAGCAGGGCCGGGCCGTAGACCAGCAGCGCGCCGGACGGCGTCTCGTAGGGCCACAGCCGCAGGGCGGTGGCGTCGTCGGCGAACAGCAGCAGCATCGGGGTGTCGACGCCGTCGCCCTCGACCCGCACCCGGCTCAGCCCGCCGGCGCCCAGCGGGACGGAGACGTTCAGCTTGCCGAGGTTGTACGCCCAGGCCGGTTCCGTGTCCAGCCGCATGGGCGTCGGCTCGTCCGCGCAGTCCAGCACGACCTGGGCCAGGTCGCCGTGCCGGCCGGCGAAGACGGCGATGTCCTGCCGGCCCGCGGTCAGGCTCAGCATCGGCTGCACGGAGGAGTACACCATCTTCCGTCTGCCGAGCCGGAGATCGGCCGCGATGAGCTTGGCGTCCCGGGCCGGGACGGTGACCGGGACGTCGATCCCGGCGTCCGGGAGGGTGGAGGAGACCGGCTCGTCGGTGTCGTTGCGCAGGACGTAGACGTGGGCGCCGGTGTCCGGGTTGGTCAGGTGCCGCACCCGGATCCGCTCGTCGGCGGCCCGGACCGCGCGCCCGGGGTTCAGCCGGGCGAGGTCGGGCACGGACCGCAGCAACTGCCCGAGCTGGTGCGTCGCGGCGAGCTTCGGGGTGGCGTTGCGGGCCTCGTCGAAGGCGGCACCGTAGTCGTAGGAGGTGTAGACGGCCGGTGCGGGCAGCCAGCCCCAGGAGGTCCCGCCGTAGGCCGGGTAGACGTTGTGCAGCGTGACGCCGTCGGCGAGTTGGGCGAGGCGGGTGCGCCGCTCGTACGCGGCGTCGTGGGTGCGGCGGGCCTCGGCGTAGCCCTTGCCGCCGAGCAGGGAGCCGCCCCAGGGGTCGGCCGTGCCGCCCGGCACCTGCGGCAGGAACGCGGGTGCCCGCCCGGCGGACCGGGTCCCCTCGGCCCCGAAGTGGCCCCGGAGGGGGGCCGGTTCGCCGGAGCCGGGCGCGCGGCCGGCCTCCACGGCGTGGAACAGCGGTACGTCGATGCCGTCGGCGCGGACCTTGTCGTACAGGTGGGACAGGTAGGCGCGCCGGGCCGGGTCGCCGGGGTCGTCGGCGCCGGGGGCGTCCTCCAGGCGGTAGAGCAGGACGGTGCCCGTGCCGCGGGTGAACAGGTGCTTGGCGACGACGCCGTTGACGGCCGTCAGCCACTCGTCGGCGTACCGCAGGAAGGCGGGGTCGGTGGTCCGGGCGCGGCCCTCGGTGGCGGTCAGCCAGCCGGGGAAGCCGCCCGCGTCGACGTCGGCGCCGAGGTGGGGGCCGGGCCGCAGCACCACGTACAGGCCGGTCTCGGCGGCCGTGCGCAGGAACAGGTCCAGGTCGCGCACGCCCGAGAAGTCGTAGCGCCCCGGCGCGGCGGAGTGGACGTTCCAGGCGACGCTCGCGGTCACGGCGTTGTGGCCGTGGGCGCGCATCTTCTCCAGCACGTCCCGCCACAGCGAGGGGCTGGGCAGCCGGAACGGGTGCATCTCGCCCGACCAGAGCACCAGCCGCCGGCCGTCCACCAGCAGCGAGTGCCGGTCGAACCGGATCTCGTGCGGCCGGCCGTCGGCGCTCGGCACCGGCGGCGGCGGGCCGGTGCGTACGGGCCGGCCCGGGATCGCGGAGCTCGGCGACCCGCTGCCGGTCAGCGCGAAGCCGAGCGCCGCCGTGCCGGCGAGCGCGTGAAAGGTGCGCCTGCTGAGCTCCAAGGGAGCGCCTCCTGTTGTGCCGTGCCTTGCGTGGTGCCGGTGTTCCGCGGCCGCCGCGGGGCCGCCGAGGCCGGCCCGGGTGCCGGTGGTGCGTCCATGTCTACAGGGTGACCGCGACAATGGTCCTATGAGGATCTCGGCACGTGCGGACTACGCGGTACGAGCGGTCGTGGAACTGGCCGCCCGGCAGGACGAGGGGCCGGTCAAGGCGGAGGCCGTGGCCACCGCGCAGGACATCCCCCACAAGTTCCTCGAGGGCATCCTCGGGGACCTGCGGCGGGCCGGTGTCGTCGACAGCCGCCGGGGCGGGGGCGGGGGGTACCGGCTGGCCCGGGAGGCGGACCGGATCAGCGTCGCGGACGTGATCCGGGCCGTGGACGGCCCGATCGTCTCGGTCCGCGGGGAACGCCCGACCGGGCTGGCCTACTCGGGCACCGCCGAGCCGCTGCTGCCGCTGTGGATCGCGCTGCGGGCCAACGTGCGCAGGATCCTGGAGGGTGTGACGATCGCCGACCTGGCGGCCGGGGCCCTGCCCGAGCCGGTGGAGCGGCTGGCGGCGGAACCGGCGGCCTGGGAGAACCCCTGAGGGGCCGCGGCCGGCCGCCGCGCGATGCGTGATCCTCATGGCGTCCCGGGATGTCCTCGCTCTGACGCGGGTGTGCCGTGCGCACACGCCGACGCACGTGTGCAACGCACCTTATGCGCCCCCGGGCACGGCCCCGGGCCGGGGTGTGCGCGAAGGGGCCCGTTCCGCCCGGGCGGCGGGCGGCCGTGCCGCACGCGGGCCGGTGGCCTTTCCGCCAGTGTGAATGGCCGGACAGCGCCCTGGCCGGTGCTCGCGGCCCTGCGTACGATGCCACCGCCCCCGGCCTTCACGGCTCCTCCACGGAACGGTCACAACCGGGGGCGCATGCGCTGAGTTGCTTGTCATGCGCATGTTCAGTCGCACGGTCCGACACACTCACCCCCCACGAACGGATGGGAGAACCATGGCCGGTGGCCTGCTCCTGAGCGGCGCGATCGCCGCGCTGCTCACCAGCGCACTTCCCGCACAACCGCCCTCCTCCGGGTTCGTCGACCCGCCCCCGGACAAGATCGTCATCAAGGTCGCCACGGTGAACGGCTCCGGCTGCCCGCAGGGCACCGCCGCGGTGGCCGTCTCCGAGGACAACACGGCGTTCACGGTGACCTACAGCGACTACCTCGCCCAGGCCGGGGGCAACTCCGACCCCACCGCCTTCCGCAGGAACTGCCAGCTCAACCTGATCGTCCACGTGCCCTCGGGCTTCACGTACGCCATCGCCAGCGCCGACTACCGCGGCTTCGCCGCACTCCAGCGCGGTGCGAGCGCGACCCAGCGGGCGTCGTACTACTTCCAGGGCTCGTCGAGCACGGCCTACCGCACCCACCCCTTCAGCGGCCCCTACAACGACAACTGGCAGGCCACGGACGAGACGGACTGGGCGCAACTGGTCTGGGCGCCCTGCGGGGTGCAGCGCAACTTCAATATCAACACGGAGATCCGCGTCAACGCCGGTACGCAGTCGGCCGACAAGGTCAGCTTCATGACCATGGACTCGACCGACGGGGACATCAGCACCGTCTACCACATGGCGTGGAAGGAGTGCCCGGAGAAGAAGTCCTGACGACCTGAGCCGGGCGCGCGGGATCGCCTCCGCCCGCGCGCCCGGGTGCTCCGGGCCGGCGGCGAGGGGAGACACGGGGGGAGCCCCTGGAGTTGGATGAGTCATGGAGTTCTTCTGCTACCACCGCGACCGGCCCGGCTCGCTGCCGCTGCGCGAGCGACTGGGCGAGGCGCACTGGGCCTACATGGACCGCTACGAGGCGGAACTGATCGCGCGGGGGCCGACGTTCGCCGAGGACGGGCAGACACCCACCGGCAGCGTCCACATCGTCGGCCTTCCGGACCCCGCCGCGGCCCGGGCGTTCGCCTTCGACGAGCCCAACCACCAGGCCGGCGTGTACCGCGACGTCCTGCTCCGGCGGTGGCGCAACCTGCTGGGCCGGACGATGGCACAGTTCCCCGGCGGGCGCACCGGTGGCAGCCGGTACCTCGTCCTCGGGCTGGGCTCGGGTGCCGGCGCCGACCTGGAGGTGCCCGAGGCCCTGCGGGACGAACTGATCGCGTACGGGCCGCTGCTGTCCGACGACGGTGCCGCGTGGCTGGGGACGGCGGCCCTGGTGCGGGCACCGCACGCGGCAGACGCGCGTGCCGTGCTGACCCCGGAGCGGTACGCGAGCGTCGAGGTGCACGACTGGGAGTGCGGCGGGCGGCGCTGACGCACGGCCGCAGAGGGCGGTGCACCCCGGCCGTCGCCGGGGTGCGCCGCCCTCGGAGGGGGGTGCGGTGGATCGTGCGGGCCAGCCCGCTACTTCGGGTCGTTGCCGAACTTGGCCGCGGCCCAGAAGTAGCCGAGCACCGCCAGGGCCAGGCACCAGCCGACGGCGAGCCAGCCGTTGTGCCCGATCTCGGTGCCGAGCAGCAGTCCGCGCAGGGTCTCGATGGCGGGCGTGAAGGGCTGGTACTCGGCGAACGGCCGGAACCAGCCGGGCATCGAGTCGAGCGGGACGAACGCGCTGGACAGCAGCGGCAGCAGGATCAGCGGCATGGCGTTGTTGCTGGCGGCCTCGGCGTTGGGGCTCACCAGGCCCATGCCGACCGCGATCCAGGTGAACGCCAGGGCGAAGAGCACCAGCAGTCCGAACGCCGCGAGCCATTCCAGGA
Source organism: Streptomyces sp. NPDC053665 (assembly GCF_055585285.1). Taxonomy (NCBI): domain Bacteria; kingdom Bacillati; phylum Actinomycetota; class Actinomycetes; order Kitasatosporales; family Streptomycetaceae; genus Streptomyces; species Streptomyces sp. NPDC053665. The sequence continues at coordinate 558,109 of NZ_JBVJKK010000002.1, read as the reverse complement.
CGGTGGCGTCGGTGGAGCGGAAGCCGATGGCCACGCCCACGGCGCCCACGAGGACCACGCTGGCGACCGACTGGAGCACACTGCCGACGACATGGCCGACCAGGACCGAGCCGCGGTGGATGGCCATGGTGCGGAACCGGGCGATGATGCCTTCGGACATGTCGTTGGAGACGGAGACGGCGGTGCCGATCGTGGTGCTGCCGATGGTCATCAGCAGCACGCCCGGCACGATGTAGGCGATGTAGACGGACCGGTCCGGGCCCCCGCCGGCGATGCCCGCGCTCATGGTGTCGCCGAAGATGTAGACGAACAGCAGCAGCAGCATGATCGGCGTCAGCAGCAGGTTCAGCGTGAGCGAGGGGTAGCGCCGCACGTGCAGGAGGTTGCGGCGCAGCATCGTGGTGGAGTCGCGGACGGCGAGGGAGAGCGAACTCATCGGGCAGCCTCCTCGGGCTGGTTCGTCTGGTGCGGGACGCGGGCGTCGCCGGTGAGGGCGAAGAACACGTCGTCGAGGTCGGGGGTGTGCACGGTCAGTTCGTCGGCCTCGACGCCGGCGGCGTCGAGCCGGTCGAGGATCAGGCGCAGGGCGCGCTGGCTGCCGTCGCTGGGGATCTGCAGGGCCAGGGCCTCGTCGTCGTGGACGGCACCGTCCAGCGTCGCCGCGGCGGACCGGTAGGCGACCGGGTCGGTGAAGCGGAGACGCACGTGTCCGCCCGGGACGATCCGCTTCAGCTCCTCCGCGGTGCCCTCGGCCGCGATGCGGCCGTCGTGCAGGACCGCGATGCGGTCGGCGAGTTCGTCCGCCTCCTCCAGGTACTGGGTGGTGAGGAAGACGGTGACCCCGCCGGACACCAGCTCCCGGATGATCTGCCACATCGTGTGGCGGGAGCGGGGGTCCAGTCCCGTGGTGGGTTCGTCGAGGAAGATCACCCGCGGCGAGCCGACCAGGGTCATGGCGATGTCCAGGCGGCGCTTCATGCCGCCCGAGTAGGTGGAGGCGGGCTTGCCGGCGGCCTCGGTGAGGTCGAAGCGCTCCAGCAACTCGGCGACCACGCGCCGCCCTTCGGGCTTGGGCAGGTGGTGCAGGTCGGCCATGAGGAGCATGTTCTCCTCGCCGGTGATCAGGCCGTCGACGGCCGAGAACTGGCCGGTGACGCCGATCGCGGCCCGGACGTCCTGCGGCTGGGTGGCGAGGTCGTGGCCCGCGACCCGGGCCTGCCCGCCGTCGGCCCGGACGAGCGTGGAGAGGATCTTGACGGCGGTGGTCTTGCCGGCCCCGTTCGGGCCGAGCAGGGAGAAGATGGTGCCCTCCGGGACGGTGAAGTCGACACCGTCCAGGACGGTCTTGTCGCCGTAGGACTTGCGCAGCCCGTTCGCCGCGATCGCCGGGGTGGTCATGGATGGTCTCCTCTACAGGCTGCGGGCGGTGACGTCGCCGTAGGCGGTGGTGGCGTGGATGGTCAGTCCGGCGGCGGCGCCGTCGGCGTTCTTCAGCGAGTTGTGGATCCGGCCGTAGGTGGTGCCGGCGTCCAGGGAGGCCGAGACGCCGGGGGCGGCGCCGACCGAGATGTCGCCGTGCTGGGTGCGCAGCGTGAACGCGCCCCGCACGGCCTCGGCGATCCGGATGTCGCCCTTCTGCACGGCGACCTCGGCGGGGCCGCCCAGACGCCCGACCGAGATGTCGCCGGCCTGGACACCGATCCGGGCGGCCGCGGTCTCGTCGAGCTTGACCGGCCCGAGGGCGCCCTCGAAGGTCACGTCGCCGAGCCGTCCGACGCCCCGCAGTTCGGCGGCGGCCGTCCGGGCCCGGACGTGGGACCCGCTGGGAAGCTGCACGGTCACCTCGACGGCCCCGGAGGAACCGAGGAGCCGGTTCCTGGGAGCGGCGGCCGTGATGCGCAGGACGCCGTCGGCGCAGGCGACGGAGATCTGCTCCGCGGCCTTCACGTCGCGGCTCCTGGACGCGTCGGCGGGCAGGACCTCGACGGTGGTGTCGTCCCGGTCGGCGGCGATGAACAGGATGCGGCCCGCGGGGACGTCCAGCACGGTGGTGACGGGCTTGGGGGTGGGGAACCGCTGCATGTCGTCTCTCCTTCGACCGCTGTTTCCGGCAAGAGAAACGCTACGTTGCATTCACGGATTGGACAACGCGCTTGTTGCATACGACCAGTGTCATTGCAGCTCAGAGCCTGGAAATCGTTGCAACTGTTCTGCCGGATAACGCAACGCACGGTCCAGGGTGCGTTGCAATGAAGAGGGATGAACGCTACTGCGGGACTGCTGCCGCGGAACGGGCGAAGGCGCGCGCCCGGTGGCGGCGCGGCGTACGGACCCGGGGTGGTGGGTTCCCGGGGACGGCGACAGGCCGGCGGGCGCACGGCCCGCCGGCGAGAGGTGTCCGATGCGGTGGGGCTAGCCGGCCTGGCCCATACCGGCCGCGTTGGGCCAGTTCTGCGCCGCGGGCCAGCCGGTGGCAGGGGCCGGTGACAGACCGTTCGTCCCACGGACCTGGGCGGCCGTGAGACCGCCACGGGCGGGCACACCGGGTGGCGTCGGACCGGTGGCCATAGGCATGGGCATGGGGGCGGGCGTGGGCGCCGGGGCCGGGATCTGCGCCGCCGGGGCGAACGGCTGGGCGGGGGCGAACGGTTGCGCCGGGGCGAGCGGCTGCGCCGGGAACGGCGAGGCCGCCGGGGTGAGCGGTTGCCCCGGGCCGGGCTGCGGCACCGGCTGCGGCGCCGGCTGGGGGACGGGCTGCGGCGCGGGCAGGGGAGCGGGCTGCGGTAGGGGGACGGGGGAGGGCTGGGGCGCGGCCGCCGGCTGCGGCGCGGCCGGCACCGGTGTCCCGCCGTCGTGGCCCGGCGGCAGGGCGGACGCCGCGGCGGGGAGCGGCACACCGGCGCCGGCGGTCCCCGGCGCGCCCGGGCCCACCGCCGCGACATGGGCGGCCAGGCCCTGCATCCCCGCTCCGTTCGTCTCGCTCATCAGCCGGTCCACGGCCGCCGTACCCGAGCTGTAGCTGGTCCCGTTGCCCGGCTCGGGTACGGCGGCTCCCCTCCTGGACGTCCCGTAGAGCACCTGTTCCAGGCCGGACACCAGGCGACGCACGTCCACCTGGGGGCGCACCACGAGACGCAGGAAGCGGCTGGACGAACCGATCTTGTTGCCGCACTCGCGGACCAGGATCCGGTGCTCGGTGAGCATCCGGTCGCGGACCACGGTGCCCTCGGCGCCCACGGGCAGGCGCACGAAGAGGAAGTTGCCCTGCGAGGGGTAGACCGTCAGCCCCGGCAGGGACGAGAGCTGGGAGGCCATGTCCAGCCGGTCCCGGCGGACCTGGTGCAGGCTCTGCGCGTACTCGGCGCCGTGCTCCTTCAGCATGAACACCACGTGCTCGGCGAAGGAGTTGAGGTTCCACTTGGGCAGCATGGAGCGGACGCGGCCGGCCAGCGCCGGATTGGCGACGAGGTAGCCGAAGCGGATGCCGTGCAGGCCGAAGTTCTTGCCGAGGCTGCGCAGGACGACCACGTTGGGCCGCAGCATCGCCTCCTGGACGACGGACGGCTCGGCCTCGGCGTCGGCGAACTCCAGGAACGACTCGTCGACGACGATCAGGTCGAGGTCGGCCATGGCGTCCATGAACTGCACGACGGAGTGCTTGTGCAGGTAGCCGCCGTCGGGGTTGTTGGGGTTGCAGATCACCGCGACCCGGGTGCCGCGGGCGCGGATGAACTCGGCGTACTGGGCGAGGTCGAGGGCGAAGCCGCTGGACTCCTGGAGCGGGAACATGTCGACCCGCTTGCCGGTCTCCATGGGCTGGTCGGTCCAGCGGCCGAACGTGGGGACGGGGACGGCGAGGGACTCGCGCACCAGCAGGTGGTCGATCCAGGTGATCAGCTCGGTCGAGCCGTTGCCCATCGCCACGCACTGCGGCGGCAGTTGCAGCAGGCTGCACAGCTCGGCGGTGATGGTGTCCGCGCTGCTCGGGTAGTACGTGATGATGTCGCGCAGCCGGGCGGCCATGTCGTCGAACATGGCCGGGGTGGGGAAGTAGGGGTTGCACGGGATGCAGAAGTCCACCGGCCCGGCTCCGTCGCCGCCCTCGCGCGTCAGCGCCGCCATCGAAGGGCTGTGTGCCGCGGTGCTGCGGAACAGCGAGGTGACCTTGTCGGCCATGGAACCTCCGTGTGAGGCGGGTCCGTCGGGGGCGGCCGGACCCGGCGTGCGAGGGCGGCCCGCGCGAGGAGCACGGGCCGCCCTCTCATACGGAGACCGCACGGACGCCGTTCAACCGTCGGGGAACCGGTCGGGATTCGTGCCGCTGTCGTGAAGACCACCGGCCCCCCCGGCGGCTCCGGTAGGTTCCCGCCCCCTCACCGGCCGAAGGTGTGGACCGTCGACGTGCGGTAGGTCCGGCCGGGGCGCAGCACCGTGGAGGGGAACTCCGGCTTGTTCGGCGAGTCCGGGAAGTGCTGCGTCTCCAGGCAGAGCGCGTCGCCCTGCCGGTAGGTGCGGCCGGTCGGGCCGGTCAGCGTGCCGTCGAGGAAGTTGCCCGAGTAGAACTGCAGCCCCGGCTCGTTCGTGGCGATCCTCAGGGTGCGCCCCGAGGACGGGTCGCGCAGGGTGGCCACGTGCTCGGGCCGGGCGGTGATGCCCTTGTCGAGGACCCAGTTGTGGTCGAAGCCCTTGGCGGTGATCAGCTGGGGGTGCGCCGTGCGGATGTCCCGGCCGATCGGCTTGGCCGTGCGAAAGTCGAAGGGCGTGCCCGCGACCCTGGCCAGCTCGCCGGTGGGGATCAGTCCCGCGTCGGTGGGCGTGTAGCGGGAGGCGGCGATGCGCAGCTCGTGGTCCTCGATGGTGCCGCTGCCGGCGCCGGCCAGGTTCCAGTAGACGTGGCTGGTCAGGTTGACGACCGTGGCCTTGTCGGTGGTGGCCTCGTAGTCGATGCGCCAGTCGCCGCCCCGGGTGAGGGTGTAGGTCACCTTGGCCTTGAGCGTGCCCGGGTAGCCCATCTCCCCGTCGACGGACGTGTAGTACAGGTGCAGGCCGACGTCGGAGCCCGCGGTGAACGGCTCGACGTCCCACACCCGCTTGTCGAAGCCCTGGGCGCCGCCGTGCAGGCTCTGCTCGCCGTCGTTGACGGACAGCTGGTAGTCCTTGCCGTCGAGCGTGAAACGGCCCTTGCCGATGCGGTTGCCGTACCGGCCGATGAGGGCGCCGAAGTAGGGGCTCTCGGCGACGTAGTCCTCGAGGTTGTCGAAGCCGGCGCTGACGTTGGCGTAGCGGCCGCGGCGGTCGGGGATCTCCAGGGACTGGACGATGCCGCCGTAGGAGAGGACCTTCAGGCGGGTGCCGCCGTTCTCCAGCGACCAGAGGTGGACCTTCGTGCCGTCGGCGAGCTTGCCGAAGAGCGTCTTCACCGGCTTCCTGCCTCCCGTGGCGTGCGCCGTGCCGCCCAGTGTGGTGGCGGCGATGCCCGCCGCCGCGGCTCCCGCGATGACCGTGCGTCTGTTCAGTTCCATGTGCGGCTCCCGTATGAGGAGGGGGCCCCGCCGTGCGGCGGGGCCCCGATCTGACCTACGAACCGACCTTGCGCTTGTTCCACACGTCGAACCCGACCGCGGCGAGGAGCACCAGGCCCTTGATGACCTGCTGCCAGTCGGTGCCGATGCCGACGAGGTTCATGCCGTTGTTCAGCACGCCCAGGACCAGGCCTCCGATGATCGCGCCGAGGACGGTGCCGACACCGCCGCTCATCGACGCGCCGCCGATGAACGAGGCGGCGATCGCCTCCAGCTCGAAGTTGAGGCCGGCCTTGGGAGAGGCCGCGTTGAAGCGGGCGGCGAAGACCAGACCCGCCAGGGCCGCGAGCATGCCCATGTTCAGGAAGACCAGGAAGGTGACCTTCTTGTCCTTCACACCCGACAGCTTGGCCGCGGGGAGGTTGCCGCCGATGGCGTAGATGTGGCGGCCGATGATCGCGTTGCGCATGACGTAGCCGAAGCCGACGAGCAGCACCCCGAGGATCAGCAGCACGATCGGGGCGCCCTTGTAGCTGGCCAGCAGCATGGTCAGGGTGAGGATGGCGGCGCCGATCGCGACCAGCTTCAGCAGGAACAGCTTGGCCGGCGGGACGTCCAGTGCGAACTCCTGCTGCCGCCTGCGGTCGCGGACCTCCTGGAAGACCACGAAGGCGATCATCGCGAGGCCCAGCAGCAGGGTCAGGTTGTGGTAGTTGGTGTCCGGGCCGACCTCGGGCAGGAAGCCGTTGGCGACCTTCTGCAGGCCGTCCGGGAACGGGCCGAGCGTCTGGCCCTCCAGGAAGATCTCCGTCAGACCGCGGAAGATCAGCATGCCCGCCAGGGTCACGATGAACGACGGTATGCCGCCGTAGGCGATGAAGAAGCCCTGCACGGCGCCCGCCACCGCGCCCACGGCCAGGCACAGCACCACGGCGAGCGGCCACGGCAGGTCCTGTTTGACCATGAAGACGGCGGCCATCGAGCCGACGAACGCCGTCAGCGAGCCGACGGACAGGTCGATGTGGCCCGCGATGATGACCAGCATCATGCCGATGGCCAGGATCAGGATGTAGCTGTTCTGCAGCACCAGGTTGGAGACGTTGCGCGGGAGCAGCAGGTCACCGTCGGTCCAGACGGCGAACAGGACCACGATCAGGCCCAGCGCGATCAGCATGCCGTACTGCCGCATGTTGCGGCGCATGCCCTCCATCACCAGCTGCACCAGGCCGTCGCCCGCGGCCCCTTCGCGGCCCGGCGGCGCGGGGGCCGGGCTCTTGGCGGTCACGTCCGTGCTCATCGGGATACCTCTTTGTCCTTCGTCATCTGACGCATCAGCGATTCCTGGGAGGCCTCGGCCCGCGAGAACTCACCCGTCAGCCGCCCCGCGGCCATCGTGTAGATGCGGTCGCACATGCCGAGCAGTTCGGGCAGCTCGGAGGAGATGAAGACGACCGCCTTGCCCTGGGCGGCCAGCTGGTCGATGACCGTGTAGATCTCGTACTTGGCGCCGACGTCGATGCCCCGCGTCGGCTCGTCCAGGATCAGCACGTCCGGACCCGAGAAGATCCACTTGCTGAGGACGACCTTCTGCTGGTTGCCGCCGGACAGCTTGCCCACCGGCTCGAACACCGTCGGCGCCTTGATGTTCATGGACGTGCGGAAGCCCTCGGCGACCTGCCGCTCCTCGTGCTCGTCGACCACACCCCGCTTGGCGACCTTGCCCAGGGCGCTCAGCGAGATGTTCCGGTTGATGGTGTCGATGAGGTTGAGGCCGTAGTGCTTGCGGTCCTCGGTGACGTACGCGATGCCGTGCCTGACCGCCTCCGGGACGGTCTTCGTGCGGATCTCCGTGCCGTCCTTGAGGACCGTGCCGGCCGCGTACCGGCCGTAGGTCCGCCCGAAGACGCTCATAGCGAGCTCGGTGCGGCCGGCGCCCATCAGGCCCGCGATGCCGACGATCTCCCCGCGCCGCACGTGCAGCGACACGTCGTCGCACACCTTGCGCTGCTGGTCGATCGGGTGGTGGACGGTCCAGCCCCGGATCTCCAGGGCCGGGGCCGCGCCCTCCTCGGGCTCGTGCGGCGACCGCTCCGGGAAGCGGTTCTCCAGGTCGCGGCCGACCATCCCGCTGATGATGCGGTCCTCGGTGGTCTCCGGCGCCTTCACGTCGAGGGTCTCGATGGTCCGGCCGTCGCGCAGGATCGTCACCGAGTCGGCGACCTTGCGGATCTCGTTGAGCTTGTGGGAGATGATGATCGAGGTGATGCCCTGCTTCTTCAACTCCAGGATGAGGTCCAGGAGTTTGCCGCTGTCCTCGTCGTTCAGGGCCGCGGTCGGCTCGTCGAGGATGAGCAGCTTCACCTTCTTCGACAGGGCCTTGGCGATCTCCACGAGCTGCTGCTTGCCCACGCCGATGTCGGCGACCCGGGTGTCCGGGTGGTCCGACAGGCCCACCCTGCGCAGCAGTTCGGTGGCGTGCCGCAGGGTCTCGGTCCAGCTGATGATCCCGCGGGTGGCGTGCTCGTTGCCGAGGAAGATGTTCTCCGCGAGGGAGAGGTAGGGCACCAGGGCCAGTTCCTGGTGGATGATCACGATGCCGCGTTCCTCGCTGGCCCGGATGTCCTTGAACCGGCAGACCTCTTCCTCGAAGAGGATGTCGCCCTCGTAGGTCCCGTGCGGGTGGACGCCGGACAGGACCTTCATCAGGGTCGACTTGCCGGCGCCGTTCTCCCCGCAGATGGCGTGGACCTCGCCCTGCCGGACGGTCAGCGTGACGTCCGACAGCGCCTTGACGCCGGGAAAGGTCTTGACGATCGAGCGCATTTCCAGGACGGGTCCCGCCATGGTCGTGCCTTCCAATCAGTGGTGAATCGTCGGTGGGTGGCGGGGACTACTTGAGGTCGCTCTCCTTGATGTAGCCGGAGTCGACGACCTCCTTCTGGTAGTTGCCCTTGTCGACGGCGACCGGCTCCAGCAGGTAGGCCGGGACGACCTTGGCACCGTTGTCGTAGGTCTTGGTGTCGTTGACCTCGGGCTTCTTGTCGTTGAGCAGCGCGTCGACCATGTTCGAGGACACCTTGGCGAGCTCGCGGGTGTCCTTGTAGACGGTCATCGACTGCTGTCCCGCGATGATCGACTTCACGGAGGCGACCTCGGCGTCCTGGCCCGTGACGACCGGCAGTGGCTTGCTCTTGGAGCCGTAGTCGTCCGACTTCAGGGCCGACAGGATGCCGATGGAGATGCCGTCGTAGGGGGACAGGACCGCGTCGACGCGCTCGCTCTTGTAGGCCGAGGTGAGGATGTCGTCCATGCGCTTCTGGGCGGTGCCGCCGTCCCAGCGCAGGGTGGTGACCTGGTTGAGCTTGGTCTGGCCGGAACGGACGACGAGCTGCTTCTTGTCGATGTAGGGCTGGAGGACCTTCATCGCGCCGCCGAAGAAGTAGCGCGTGTTGTTGTCGTCGTTCGAGCCGGCGAAGAGCTCGATGTTGAACGGGCCCTTCTCGCTGCCGTCCTTCAGGCCGAGCTTCTCGACGATGTAGTTGCCCTGGAGCTCGCCGACCTTCTCGTTGTCGAACGAGGCGTAGTAGTCGACGTTCTGCGTGCCGAGGATCAGGCGGTCGTAGGAGATGACCGGGATGTTCGCGTCCTTGGCCTGCTGGAGGACGTTGTTCATCGACTTGTTGTCGATGGCCGCGACGATCAGCGCCTTGACGCCCTGCGTGATCAGGTTCTCGACCTGGGAGACCTGCTGGTCGGGGTCGTCCTCGCCGAAGACCAGCTTGGTCTTGTAGCCCTTGGACTCGAGGTCCTTGACGACGTTGTTGCCGTCGGCGATCCAGCGCTCGGAGGACTTGGTCGGCATCGCGATGCCGATGGTGGCGCCCTTGGCGTCCCCTTCGCCCTGCTTGCTGCCGCCCTCGCTGTCCTGACCGCAGGCGGACAGGGTCAGGGCGAGGGACGCGGCGGTGGCCATGGCGGCGAGAGCGGCTCTGCGGTTACGCATGATCATCATCCTTGATCTGTGTGCAGGGCTCGGTCCGGGAGGCGCGAAGTCGCTCCGGAGGGGTCGTGCCGGAAAGACCGAGAAAACTTGTGTGGGATTGTGGTCGGCTGTGTCGTCTTTTGTAAGGTGAGTTTCCGGAACGTTATGACGAGATTTCGAACCGTTGCAGTGCGCCGGGCAGTCGGGAGCCGAGCGGCGCCATGTCCCGGCCGGCGCCGTGCCGGGCCAGAAGGTCCAGGGCGAGCCGGCCGCGCCGCACGCGTTCCTTGGCCGTGGCCAGCGTCAGCTCCCGCACGTGGTGCCCGTACGGGTAGATCCCGGGGGCCTTGGACAGCCCGAACTTCAGGTACAAGGGGGCGCCCCGCCTGATGAGTTCGGCCACCTCGTACATGCGGACGTAGCCGCCGAGGTCGTCGGGGGCCTCGATGTACATGTCCATGGGGGCGCCCGACACCCGCCGGATCTCCGTGAGGTGAGCGAGCGTCAGGTCGCTGGGCACGTTGACCGAGTCGGCCCCGAGCCGCTCGTAGACCGCGTACGCGGCCGGGTTGACGGGGCCGATCAGCGCGCTCACCTTCAGGGTCGTGTCGGCCGGGATGATTCCCGCGGCCCGCGCCCGGTGCAGCGTCCACAGCACGCCCTCGTCGGCGACGAGCAGGCACTTCACGCCCAGCTCCGTGGCCCGCACCGCGTCCTCGACGCAGCCGGCGACGGCGTCGTGGCCGCGGGCGCGCAGCCCGGCGCCGCGCGAGTCGGTGCGCGTGGACCCGCCGATGTCCCAGGTGCCGCGCGGGCCGGTGAACAGGCAGAGCTCGATGTCGCGTTCGGCCGTGGCCTCGACCATCTCGGTGATCTCGGCGTCGGTCAGCATCCACACGCCGCTGCCCTGGCTGATCCGGTGGATCGGCACGTCCAGCCGGGAGGCCTCCTTCAGCACCACCGCCAGCGCCTCCGGGCCCTCGCACGAGGGGATCTCGGTGCGCCACCGGCCGCCGCCGGGGAAGGCGTGCGGTGAGGCGTCGGAGGGGTCGGGGGCGGGCGCGTTCAGGCCCAGCGCGGTGAGCGCCGGCTCACCGGGGCTGCGGACGGCCGGGGCGGAAGCGTCGATCACAGGAAAGTCCTTCTTGTTCGATATGTCGGACGAGGTTCGCGGCTCTGGGTACGGCGCACCGGCGCCGGATGTGGCGCAGAGGCACCGATGCGGCGCACAGGCACCGGATGCGGTGCACCGGCTCCGGCTGCGGTGCCGCCCGGGAGGGCCGGGGCGGGGCCCGGCCGCGCGGCCGGTGCACGCCGGTACGGAGACGGTCAGGTCGCCCCCGTACCGGCGTACGGCTACGGGCGGAGCAGCACCTTGCCCACCTTCGGGTCGCCGGCCCCGACCAGTTCGATGGCCTGCGGGAACTCGGCGAGCGGCAACTCGTGCGTCACCAGCGGCAGCGGGTCGAGCAGCCCCGCGGCGAACACCCGCACCGTGTGCGCCCAGGCGTCCGGCGGCGCACCGAAGACGGTGTGCACCTCCAGCTGCCGCACGACGAGGTCGGTCGGGTCGAGCCCCTCGGCCCCGGACGCCGGGATGCCGGTCAGGACCAGCCGCCCGCCGCGCCGCAGCAGACCGGCGGAGATCCGGGCGGCGTCCGCGGACCCGGCCGTCTCGATCACCACGTCGACGTCGCCCGGCAGGTCCTCGTCCTTGGTGCGGAAGTCCGTCGCCCCGTACCGCCGCGACAGCGCCTCCCGGTCCCGGCGGGTGCCGACGACCAGCAGCTCCCCGGGTGAGGCCGCCCTGAGGAACTGCACCGCGAACATGCCGAGCGTGCCGGTGCCGACCACCGCCACGCGCTCGCCGGGCCGCGCGTTCGCCTTGAGCGCGGCCGCCGCGATGCACGCCGCCGGCTCCAGCAGGGCCGCGGCCGTGAGGTCGCAGTCGTCCGGCAGGACGTGCAGCAGACGGGCCGGGAGGGTCAGGGTGGCCGCCATCGCGCCCGGCTGCGTGAACCCGGTCTCCTCGTAGCCGGCCGAGCAGAGCGTCGTCTCCCCGGCGTGGCAGCGGTCGCAGACCTGGCAGTTGCGGAACCCCTCCCCGACGACCTTGCGGCCGACGAGGGAGGCGGGGACGCCCGCGCCCACGGCCTCCACCGTCCCGGACCACTCGTGGCCCGGGGTCAGCGGATAGCGCACATAGCCCTCGGGGCGGTTGCCCTGGTAGACCTCGCGGTCACTGCCGCAGATCCCCGAGGCGTGGACGCGCACCAGGGCCTCGCCGGCCGCGGGCCGCCGCGGCTCGTGCGGGGCGAGGCGGTGCTCGCCCGGGGCGTCGATCACTACCTCGGTGCTCACCTGGCTCCTCCGGTCGTCGAGGGGGTCGGGGGCCGGCTGTGGACCGCCGCGGGCCGGGCGACGGTCACTGGGTGCCCTTGGGCTTGCGCTGCTCCCAGCCTTCCGCCCAGAGGTCGAAGCGCGCCTGCTGCTGCGGGAACTCCGCGGCGGCGTCCACGTCCAGTTCCACGCCCAGGCCCGGGGCGTGGGAGAGGTGGAAGCAGCCGTCCTCCGGGTCCACCTGCGGGGCGCCCTTGACCACCTTCTTGATCTCCGCGTCGGCGAAGTCGTTGAAGTGCTCCAGGATCTTGAAGTTCGGGGAGGTGAACCCGACCTGGAGGGAGGCGGCGGTCAGCACCGGGCCGCCCACGTTGTGCGGGGCCACCAGCATGTAGTGGGTCTCCGCCGTCGCGGCCAGCTTCCGGGTCTCCCAGATTCCACCGATGTGGCCGACGTCCGGCTGGATGATGTCGACGGCCTGGCTCTCGAACAGCTCCCGGAACTCGATCCGGTCGTGGATGCGCTCGCCGGTGGCGACCGGCATGTCGACCTTGGCGGCCACCTTCTCCAGCGCCTTGAGGTTCTCCGGCGGCACCGGCTCCTCCAGCCACGCCGGGTTGAACGGCGCCAGCTCCCTGGCCAGGCGCACGGCCGTGGCGGGGGAGAAGCGGCCGTGCATCTCCAGCATCAGCTCGGCCTCGGGGCCGATGGCGTCCCGCACGGCCTCGATCAGCGAGACGGCGTACAGCGTCTCCTTGTGGTCCAGCTCGAAGTGGCCGGTGCCGAAGGGGTCGATCTTGAGCGCCCGGTAGCCGCGCTCCATGACGCCCTGGGCGGCCTTGTGGTAGGCCTCCGGGGTCCGCTCGGTGGTGTACCAGCCGTTGGCGTACGCCTTGACCTTGTCGGTGACCTTGCCGCCCAGCAGCTGCCAGACGGGGACGCCCAGCGCCTTGCCCTTGATGTCCCAGCAGGCCATCTCGATCACCGCGATGCCGGACATCACGATCTCGCCCGCACGGCCGTAGTCGCCGTACTTCATGCGCTTGACGAGGTCCTCGACCGCGAAGGGGTCGGAGCCCAGGATGTGGTTGGCCTCCGCCTCCCTCAGATAGCCGAGGAGGGCGTCGGTGTGTCCCAGCATCCGGGTCTCGCCGACTCCGGTGAGCCCCTCGTCGGTGTGCACCTGGACGTAGGTCAGGTTGCGCCACGGCGTCCCGACCACGTGTGTGCTGATTCCGGTGATGCGCACGGCGGTTGTCCCTCGCTGCTTCGTCGGCTCAGTTTCCGTCAGTTTCGCCCGGGTGCCGAGTTGTTCGATATTTCGGCACGCGTTCGAAATGCTGGCGTGACAGTAAGGACGGCGTGGCAGGGGTGTCAATGGGTCGCGCACATAACGGTTTCGGCAGTTTCGAAACCCGGGGCAGGGGGTGTCCGTACAGAACCTTCACAGCTGGATCTAGGAACGGGACCCGCGCGGAACTTAATCTTCCGGCGTCATGGACTACTGCGACCCGTGCCGACGGCACCTCAACGGCGCGCTGGCCTGCCCGGGGTGCGGCGCCCCGGCCCGAGCGCTCCGGCGCTCCGCTGCGCAGCCCGCCGCGGCGTACGCCCTCGCCCCGGCCCAGGGCGCGGGCGCGGGCGCGCAAGGCCGCTTGACGGAGATCGAGGCGGCAGACGACCCCGCCCTCCCCGCCCGCGACGACGGCCGGGCCGACGAGCACGACGACGACCACGACGACGACCACGACGGCGAGGCCGGCGACGGCGACGGCGATCGTGACGACGAGGGCGCCCGCACCCCTTCCGGCCGGGCCGCCCGGCGGCGCGGACGCGGAGCCGGGCCCGACGCGGACGGCCCGGGCGGTGCCAGCCGCCGGGACCGGAAGGCCGCCGCGCACCGGCGACGGCGGCGCCGGACCCTGTTCGTCGTCGCGGGCTTCGTGCTCGCGGCGGGCGGGCTGAGCCTCGCCGAACTCGGCATGGACGCCCAGGACTCGACGCCGAGACCGGCGACCGCCGGCGGGGCGTCGGCGGACGGCGGCGCGTCGGCGGAAGCCGGGGAGGAGGCGAGACCGGGCCGTCCGGACACCGCGGCCGGATCCGCGAAGGCGTCGGCCTCCGCCTCGGCGGACCCGTCCGGCTCCGCGTCACCTTCGGCGTCCGCCGAGGACAAGGCGTCGAAGTCCCCGAGCGGAGAGCCGTCGAAGGAGACCCAGGCGGGCCCGGCGGGAACCGCCCCCAGCCGCCCCGAGTCCGGTGCGACGGCGGCCCCGCCCGCCCCGGCGCCGACCCCGTCGTCCGGCCCGACCACCAAGGCCCCCGAACAACCGGAACCCTCCCCGTCGGAGCCGTGCAAGCGGTTCCTGTGGTGGTGCACGTAGATCCCACCGCTCACAGCGCCAGCCTCATCCGGGCCTCCTAGACAGCCGGTCGCCCGGCGAGAGCGCGCCCAGCCGAACCCCACGCGGCCCGGCCAGCCTCGCCCGAGCCTTTCAGCCGCCCCCGACCGGTCCCCCAGGGAGCCTGTCGGCTGCCCGGAGGGTGCTCGGCCCGAGCCCCTCGCGACCCGGTTCGCCTCGTCCGAGCCCTTCCGCCGCCCCCGGCCGGTCCCCAGGGAGCCTGTCGGCTGCCCGGAGGGTGCTCAGCCCGAGCCCTTCGGCCGGTCCCCTAGCGAGCCGGTCGCCTGGCGGCAGCGCGCCCAGCCCGAGCCCTTCGCGGCCTAGAGCCAGCTCGCCCGAGCCCTTCGGCCGCCCCCGACCGGTCCCCCAGGGAGCCTGTCGACTGACCGAAGCGCGCTCGGCCCGAGCCCCAGGCCGCCGCAGGCCCCCTCGCCCAGCCGATCGGCCGTCCGGCGGACCCGGATCGCCCGAGCCGTTCACCGGCCGGTGGACCCCGACCGCCCGAACCCGTCCGCGCCCACTGGCCGGCTCGGCCGAGCCCCGCTGGAGCCTCAGCCGGCCAAGCGCCGAGCCCTCGGGGAGCCGCCACCCGTCACGCGCCGAGCCCCTCAAGCCGCCAGGGCGCGCAGGCCCGCCCCGGGGCGCACTCGGGCCGCCCCGGGTTCAGCCCAGCATCACCCGCAGCGCGTTCCGCAATGCCACCCGCTCGTCCTCGGAGAGTCCCGCCAGGGGCTCGCGGGCGAACCGCAGGGACTCGCGCAGGCTCCTCGCCACCCGCCGGCCCTCCGGCGTCGCGGCGGCGACCTTCACCCGGCGGTCCGCCGGGGCCGGCTGCCGCTCCACGAGGCCGCGCGCCTCGAGCCGGTCCACGATGCCGGTGACGTTGGACGGCTCGCACTTCAGCCGCTGCGCCAGCCGCCGCATCGGCAGCGGCTCCAGGCACAGCAGGCTCAGCAGCCTCGCCTGCGCGCCCGTCAGGGCATGCTCCGCCGCCGCGGACTCGTAGTCCTCGTGGAAGCGCGCCACCACCTCACCGATCAGCTCGACGACCTCGAGGGTCAGCGGGTCGGGCCGGCCGGCCGGATTCCTGGTGGTCGATGTGGGGGAGGCCATGCCGATCAGGGTACCCGGTTGTTTGACAACCTGAAATATTCAGGAGCATGGTTGTTTCAGGTACTGAAATGTTCGCTTCCCGCATGTGAGGACTGGCGCACCATGACCGACACCCCCACCCTCCCGTCCGTCAGCCGCGAGTGGCACCTGCTGAGCCGGCCCGTCGGCTGGCCGAAGCCGGAGGACTTCGCCCTGGTCGAGGCGGAGGTACCGCAGCCCGGTGAGGGCGAGGTCCTCGTCCGGAACACGTACCTCTCCGTGGACCCGTACATGCGCGGCCGGATGAGCGCGGCGAAGTCGTACGTCGCCCCGTTCGAGCTCGGCAAGGTCATGCAGGGCGGCGCCGTCGGCGAGGTCGTGGCCTCCAACGCCGAGGGCCTGTCCGTCGGCGACCACGTGCTGCACTTCTTCGGCTGGCGCGAGTACGCCGTCGTCGCCGGCAAGAACGCCGTGAAGGTGGACGCCGACGCCGCCCCGCTCTCGACGTACCTGGGCGTGCTGGGCATGACCGGTCTCACCGCCTACGCGGGCCTGCTGCGCACGGCCGCCTTCAAGGAGGGCGACGCCGTCTTCGTCTCGGGCGCCGCCGGTGCCGTGGGCGGCCAGGTCGGGCAGATCGCGAAGCTGAAGGGCGCCTCGCGGGTCATCGGCTCCGCCGGGTCCGCCGAGAAGGTGAAGCTCCTGGTCGAGGAGTACGGCTTCGATGCCGCCTTCAACTACAAGGACGGGCCGGTGAGCGAGCAGCTGCGCGCCGCCGCCCCCGACGGGATCGACGTCTACTTCGACAACGTCGGCGGCGACCACCTGGAGGCGGCGATCGGCTCGCTCAACCAGGGCGGCCGGATCGCCGTCTGCGGCATGATCTCCGTCTACAACAACACCGAGCCCGCCCCGGGCCCGCGCAACCTCGCGCGCCTCATCCAGACCCGCGGCCGCATCGAGGGCTTCCTGGTCGGGGACCACTACGACCTCCAGCCGCAGTTCGTGCAGGAGGTCGCCCCCTGGGTCGCCTCCGGCGAGCTGAAGTACCGGGAGACCGTCGTCGAGGGCATCGAGAACAACCTCGACGCGTTCCTGGGCGTGCTGCGCGGCGAGAACACCGGGAAGATGATCGTCAAGCTCTGACGTCTTCCGACTGGATTCCGGCATGCGGTAACTTGTTTCCGAATCCGTCCCGGCCCGGGCGCGAGCCGCGGCGGACCACCGAAGGAACACAACCGCATGCCGATCCAGCAGTCCGACGTCCTCTACACCGCCGTCGCCACCGCCGAGAACGGGCGCGACGGCCGGGTGGCCACCGACGACGGCAAGCTCGACGTCGTCGTCAACCCGCCGAAGGAGATGGGCGGCAGCGGCACCGGGACCAACCCGGAGCAGCTGTTCGCCGCCGGCTACAGCGCCTGCTTCCAGGGCGCGCTCGGTGTGGTCGCCCGCCAGGAGGGCGCCGACCTCACCGGTGCGACGGTGACCGCGAAGGTCGGCCTGGGCAGGAACGGGGACGGGTTCGGGATCATCGTCGAGATCTCGGCCGACATCCCCAAGGCCGACCGGGGCACCGCGCGGGCGCTGATCGAGAAGGCGCACGAGGTGTGCCCCTACTCGAAGGCGACCCGCGGGAACATCACCGTGACGCTCGTGTGAGAACGGTCGTTGCACAGCCGGAGGCCGCACCCTTGGACGTGGGGTGCGGCCTCCGCCCGCGTCCGCGGTTCACCGCCCCAGCGCCGCCCGGTGCACGGCCCGCACCAGGCGGTCGTTCTCCGGGGCGGCCCCGCCCGGGAAGGCGGCCCGGCGGCGCGTGTAGCCGTACGCCAGCCCGCTCCACGGGTCCGCGAACGCCTGGGAGCCGCCCTCGCCGCTGTGCCCGATCGTCCCGGCGCCGAGGAACGGGTGCCACGTGTCAGCGGTGGTCTCGAAACCGAGCCCGAACGAGGCGTGGGCCCGGGTCACCAGGTCGTGGCCGGCCGAGTGGACCTGCCCGAACTCCGCCACCGTGTCGGGCTTCAGCAGCGGCGCCCGCCCGTCCACCTCGCTGATCGCCGCCGCATACATCCTGGCCAGGCCCCGCGCGGACGCCACCCCGCCCACCGAGGCCGGGCCCCGGGCGCGGATCAGCGGCGCGTTCGCCAGCGCGGCCGGCTCGGCCGGTTCGGCGGCATGGCGGTTGAGGGCGATCGAGGCCAGGGCGTGCGGGCCGGTGGGCATGGCGTCCAGCAGGGCCCGCTGCCGGGGGGTCGGGGCCACCGGCAGGGCGGTGCGGAAGCGGGGCTCCTCGGATGCGGGGAACCCGAGGTGGAGGTCCAGGCCGTACGGGGTGCGGACCCGCTCCCGGTAGACGTCCTGGAGCGTACGGCCCGTCGCGCGGCGGACCACTTCGCCCACCAGGGCGCCCCCCACCAGGACGTGGTGGCCGAAGGCGGACCCCGGGTGCCAGAACGGCCGCTGGTCGGCGAGGCGTTCGGCGAGCTGACGGTCGTCGGCCAGCTCGGACAGGGTGAAACCGGTGTCCGTGCCGACCACCCCCGCCCGGTGCGCCGGCAGATCGCGCAGGGTCAGCGCGCCCTTGCCCTCGGCCGCGAACTCCGGCCAGTAGTACGTCACCCTGCGGTCGAGCTCGAGCGTGCCGTCCTGCACCAGGAGGGCCACGACCAGGTGGGCCGCGCCCTTCGTGGACGAGGAGACGCCGTAGAGGGCGTCCGCGTCGGTCCCCGCCCACAGGTCGACGACCTTCCGGCCGTGCACGAAGGCGCACACCTGCCCCTCGTAGTCGTCCCGCTCACCGGCCGCGAACGCGGCGAACACCTCGCGGACCCCCTCGAAGCCTTCGGCCACCGTGCCGTGGATCTCCCGCGTCATCCGCCCTCCTCGGGGAACCGCCGTGTCCCGTGGTGCGCACGCGAACCTCACCCGGGGCTCCCGCCGATCGGTACGGCGAGGCGCACGGGTTCGACTCAACGGCCGGGCGGGCGCGCCGGCCCCGGCGCCCGTGACACCGGTGTGACCGGAGCGCGTCAAGAGCGCGACACCGGCCCGGATAGGGTCGACCCATGCGCGATCTGGGGACGGGTTTCCGGTACTTGCTCAAGGGCCAGCGATGGGTGGCCGGGCACGGCAGGCAGTACGGCTTCGGGCTGCTCCCGGGCCTGATCACCCTCGTCCTGTACGCGGCGGTGCTGGTCGCGCTCGGGGTGTGGGGCGAGGACGCGGTGGGCTGGGCGACGCCCTTCGCCGACGACTGGTCGAGCCCCTGGCGCGGCCTTTTCCGCGGCCTGCTCACCGGTGTGCTGTTCGCCCTCGCCCTGCTCCTCGCCGTCGTGACGTTCACCGCCGTGACCCTGCTGATCGGCCAGCCCTTCTACGAGAACCTCTCCGAGAAGGTCGACCGCGACGTCTCCCCGGACGGACACGCGCCCGCATCGGGGCTGCCGTTCTGGCGGGAGCTGTGGATCTCCGCCCGGGACAGCCTGCGGATCGTCGTACGGGCCGCCCTGTGGGGCGTGCTGCTGTTCGCGTGCGGATTCATCCCGGTCGTCGGGCAGACGGCCGTCCCGGTGATCGGGTTCTTCGTCACCGGGTTCTTCCTCACCGAGGAACTGACCGCCGTCGCCCTCCAGCGCCGCGGTGTCGAACTGCGCGCCCGGCTGCGGCTCCTGCGCGACCGCAAGACGCTGGTGTGGGGCTTCGGCACGCCCCTGGCCGTCTCCTTCCTGGTGCCCTTCGTCGCCGTGTTCCTGATGCCGGGCGCCGTCGCCGGTGCCACCCTCATGGCGCGTGACCTGCTGGGCGAGGAGATCACCGACGGCGGCGGCAAGGACGGCGCCGCCGTCACGAGTTCTCCGCGGCCACCGTCAGGATCCTCCGCACCTGGGCGATGATGTCCAGCCGGTTCCGCACGAAGTCCGGGTCGGTGACCTCGGCGGTGTTCCCGGCGCCGAACTGCAGCACCGGAGTGTGCACGTGCCCGCCCGGCAGCCGGTCGTGCAGCCCCAGCCGGTCCCGCAGCAGCGTCGCCCGGTAGGCGATCTCGTTGGAGAGGTAGTCCCCGCCACCGCCCGCGCGGGCGGTCGAACCCGGCGTGGGCCCGTCCGGGCGGACGACGGGGTCGGTGCCGCCCGCCGGGATCTCCGTGACGCTCGTGTTGTCGTACACCGGGAACCGGCCGGTGTCCGCGGCGACGATCGCCGCGTACGGCAGGGTCGTCGTCGTCCACTGCGGCTGCGAGGCCGGGTCGCCCACGGGCACGGTCCCGGTGCGGCCGACGTTCTCGTTGTCCCCGAAGCCGCCGCGCCAGGCGCCGTTGGTCCGCTCGACGTCGAACCGCCCCACGCGGCCCTGGCTCACGGTCGTGAACAGGTCGACCTCCGGCAGGTGGGGCCGCAGCGCCCGCTCCACCGTGCCCTCGGCGAAGTCCCGCCAGCGCACCGGGAACACCGCCGTCTCGACCCGGGCCGGTCCGTCGGCCGTCTCGACGACCGTGCCGTCCAGCGCGAGGGCGGTGGCGCCCGACGGGTTGGAGATGCGGATGTCCCGGTCCAGCGTGAACGGGTCGAAGCCGGTCAGCAGGATCCGCTTCAGCCCCTTGCCCCGCGGGTACCGGACGGACGTCTGGCCGCGCGAGGTGCGCTCCAGCTCGTCCAGCAGCGCGGCGCGCCGGCTCTCGGACAGCGCGAAGTCCGGCTGCCAGGTGCGCACCTCACGCGTCATGCCGAGCCGCGCCCAGTACAGCGGCCGGTCGTCGTCCCGGCTCAGGTCCCCGCCGGCCGGACCGCGCCCCTGGGCCCGGTCCACGGCCCGCCGCCACAGCTCCGTGCCCGCACGGGCGACGGCCTGCCGGGCCTGCGCGTAGGAGCCGGCCGCCCCCAGCACCCGGGCCAGTCGCGGGGCGGCCGTGTCGAAGCCGGAGCGGCGCAGGATCTCCTGCGGAGCCGCCCGGTCGAGCCGCTGCTCCTCGACGGTGGGGGAGGGGGCCGGCCCGGCGGCGCTCGCACCGGCGGGAACGGTGAGGCCGGTCATCAGGGCGAGGCCGAGGACGCCGAGGCGAACACGTAGGGAGGTCAAGGGGGTTCGGGCCTTCCGTCGCGGTGGGGGTACGGACGGCCGCAGTATCGCCCGACCCACGTGGTCCACGCCATGGGGCGCAGCCGGGGGTCCGGTGGCGATCCGCACCGCACGGTGACCGGCCCGCGGCCGCCGGGCCCGGGTTGTGAAGGGTTCGTACGGGATCCGGGCCGGGGGCCCGATCACCGGCCGCGGGGTCACCGCGGGGATTACCGTCTGATACGGGACGAGTTCCCCACCCGGCAGCCCCGGTCCGGGACCTGACCCCCGGACCGGGGCGGGTGCCCGGCCGCGGCACGGTCGCGGGAAGGCGCGAAAGCCCGCGTCAGGGGCGTTTCGCCGTGACGGCGCGGTAGGCGATCTCCGCGAGCCGCGCCTGCCCGCTCACACTCGGGTGGAAGTAGTCCCAGCGGCTCAACTGGGCCGTGCCGAAGCGGTAGTCGTACACCGCGCCCCCGTCGTGGCGGCACCGCTCGTCCTCGGCGCAGACCTCCGCCAGCACCTTGTTGTAGTCCTCGACCCGCTCCTGCACCGTGTCGCGCCGCACCTGCGCCTGCGCGTCCAGGCGGTCCGCGTCACCCAGCATCGACGGGCAGATGCCCAGCTTCCACACCTGCCTGCCCACCGGGCTGGTGCGGCCCTCGGACCACAGCCGCTTCAGGTCGGGCACGCTCGCCACGAACACCTGCGCCTTCGGCAGGGCCTTGCGCAGACCGCGCAGCGCGTCCTCGAAGTCGGCGCGGAAGGCGGAGACCGGGGTCATGGCCGACGGCGTGGACCGGCAGGCGTCGTTCGCCCCGACCATCACCGTCACCAACTGGGGCTTGCGCCGCACCGCCCGGGCCATCTGACCGGGCAGGTCGGCCATCCGCGCCCCCGTCACGGCGTAGTTCCAGCTCCGCCGGGCCGCACCGGTGCGCCCCAGCAACCGCACGGCGAGCGAGTCGACCTCGGTGCTGCTGCCGGTCGCCCAGGACGCCTCCGGGCAGTCCGACAGCACGTCGCACGCGTCGAACCCCCGGGTGATGGAGTCCCCGACGGCCGCCACGGACCGCGGGCTGCGGTCCCACACCGGCGTGGGCTTCGGGGACGGCCGGGCGCTGCCGGAGGGCGCGGCGGCATCGCCCCCCACGGCGTCACACCCGGCGACACCGACCACGGCGGCCACGACCACGGCCAGCACACCCCGCGCGCGGTGGCCTCGCATCCCCATCCCTGCTCCATCCCCTCGCCGAGCGGTTCCTGCCCCCACCCATGACAACGCACGAGGGTTCCCGGTCCGTCTGGTGCAACGCCTCCCACCCGTACAAGCGTCCCCCTGGGTGAATGGCGGGAGTTTCCCGGCCCCGGGACCGACCGTACGTCACACTCCTTGCGCCGACGCACGGTAGCCTCGCCATCAACGTGACCCGCCCGGTCACAGCCGTTCCGCCCGTCAGCAAGATGTCCCGCTCTGCCCGGAGGTTCCGGTGACGACACGTGGAGTTCTGTACGTGCACTCCGCGCCGCGCGCGCTGTGCCCGCACGTCGAGTGGGCCATCGCCGGGGTGCTCGGCACGCGCGTCAACCTCGACTGGATCCGGCAGCCCGCGGCCCCCGGCACCTGGCGCTCGGAGTTCTCCTGGCAGGGCCAGGCCGGCACCGCCTCCAAGCTCGCCTCCGCGCTGCGCGGCTGGCACCTGCTGCGCTTCGAGGTCACCGCCGAGCCCTGCCCCACCGCCGAGGGCGAGCGCTACAGCTGCACCCCCGAGCTGGGCATCTTCCACGCCGTCACCGGCATCCACGGCGACATCCTGATCCCCGAGGACCGGCTCAGAGCGGCCCTCCAGCGCAGCCGGCAGGGCGAGACGGACCTGGAGGCCGAGCTCAACAAGCTGCTCGGCAAGCCTTGGGACGACGAGTTGGAGTCCTTCCGCTACGCGGGCGAGGGCGCCCCGGTCCGCTGGCTCCACCAGGTGGTGTGACGCCATTCCCTTCAGGGGCGCGGGGAACTGCGCGACCAGCCCCCACAGCCCCGCACCCGGCACCCAACGCGACACAGAACGGCGAATGGCCCGAACCCTTCTCGGGGTCCGGGCCATTGAAGCGCTCAGGGATCAGACCGTCCGGAACGCCAGCACCACGTTGTGCCCACCGAAGCCGAACGAGTCGTTCAGCGCGGCGATACGGCCTTCGACGGGCAGCTTCCGCGCCTCACCCCGGACGACGTCGGCGTGCGCCTCGGCCTCCGGGTCGAGGTTCTCCACGTTGATCGTCGGCGGAGCCACCCGGTGGTACAGCGCGAGCACCGTCGCCACCGTCTCGACGCCACCCGCGCCACCGAGCAGGTGCCCGGTCATCGACTTCGTCGCGGAGACGGCGATGTGGTCGGCGTCGTCGCCGAACACCTTGCGCAGCGCCTTCAGCTCGGCGATGTCACCGGCCGGCGTCGACGTCGCGTGCGCGTTGACGTGCACGACCTCCGCCGGGTCCAGGTCGGTGCGCTCCAGCAGGTTCTGCAGGGCGTGCGAGATGCCCCGCCCCTCCGGCTCCGGCTGCACGATGTCGTGCGCGTCGGCCGAGATGCCCTGGCCGACCGCCTCGGCGTACACCCGGGCCCCGCGCTTGGCGGCGTGCTCGGCGGACTCCAGGACCACGACACCGGCGCCCTCACCGAGGACGAAACCGTCCCGGGCGACGTCGTAGGGGCGCGAGGCGCCCTGCGGGTCGGCGTTGTTCTTGGACATCGCCATCATGTTGCCGAACGCGGCGATGGGCAGCGGGTGGATCGCCGCCTCCGTGCCACCCGCGACGACGACGTCGGCGCGGCCGGTGCGGATCATCTCGATGGCGTAGCCGATGGCCTCGGCGCCGGAGGCGCAGGCCGAGACCGGCGTGTGCACGCCCGCCCGGGCGCCCACGGCCAGGCCCACGTTGGCCGAGGGGCCGTTGGGCATCAGCATCGGCACGGTGTGCGGGGAGACGCGGCGGACGCCCTTCTCCTTCAGCACGTCGTACTGGTCGAGCAGGGTCGTCACGCCGCCGATGCCGGAGGCGATGACCGCGCCGAGCCGGTCGGGGTCGACGTTCGGGTCCTCGCCGGCCTTGGCCTCGAAGCCCGCGTCCTTCCACGCCTCCTGGGCCGCGACCAGCGCGAACTGCGCGGAGCGGTCCAGCCGGCGGGCCTGCGGCCGCGGGATGACCTCGGTCGGCTCCACGGCCACGGTGGCCGCGATCTTGACGGCCTGGTCGGCCGCCCACTCCTGCTCCAGGGGCTTGACGCCGGACTTGCCGGCGACCAGGCCCTCCCAGGTAGAGGCTGCGTCGCCACCCAGCGGTGTGGTTGCGCCGATACCGGTGACGACCACGGTGCGATTGGTCGAGCTCACGGGAATTCTTTCTCCAACGGATCCGAGGATTAAGCGGCGCCACCGCCGGGTGGCGGGGCAGTCGGCCCAGGGGCCTGATCGGTCGATCAGCCCTGGTGCTTGAGGATGTAGTCGGTCGCGTCGCCGACCGTCTTGAGGTTCTTGACGTCCTCGTCCGGGATCTTGACGTCGAAGCGCTCTTCGGCGGCGACGACGACCTCGACCATGGACAGCGAGTCGACGTCCAGGTCGTC
The DNA here is from genome assembly GCF_055585285.1 of Streptomyces sp. NPDC053665. Classification (NCBI taxonomy): domain Bacteria; kingdom Bacillati; phylum Actinomycetota; class Actinomycetes; order Kitasatosporales; family Streptomycetaceae; genus Streptomyces; species Streptomyces sp. NPDC053665. The sequence goes on along the minus strand of NZ_JBVJKK010000002.1, from coordinate 534,091 downwards.
GGTGAAGGACTTGTCCAGCTGGACGTCCTCAACCGGGATGCCGGCGATCTCGTTCACGATCTCGGCGAGACCGGCGACGATCTCTTCCTGAGTGGCGGCCATGTTGGCGCTCCTTCGTAGATATCCAGAGGGTGTGGCAGGTGGTACGCACCGTCCCGGACCGCATGATCCGGCACGGAGTGCCTAGGGGAGGGTAACGACAGTCGCTGCGTAGACGAGACCCGCCCCGAAGCCGATGACGAGCGCGGTGTCGCCGCTCTTCGCCTCGCCGGTCGCCAGGAGCCGCTCCATCGCGAGCGGGATCGAGGCGGCCGAGGTGTTGCCGGTGGTGCGGATGTCACGGGCGACCGTGACGTGCTCCGGCAGTTTCAGCGTCTTCACCATCGAGTCGATGATCCGCACGTTGGCCTGGTGCGGGATGAAGACGTCCAGGTCGTCCACGGTGATCCCGGCCGCGTCCAGCGCCTGCTGGGCGACCTTCGCCATCTCGAACACGGCCCAGCGGAACACCGCCTGGCCTTCCTGGGTGATCGCGGGGAACTTCTCGACCGTCCCGTCGCGGTAGTCCGTCCACGGCACGGTCTGCTTGATGGTCTCGGACTTGTCGCCCTCGGAGCCCCACACGCTCGGGCCGATCGCCGGCTCCTCGGACGGGCCCACCACGACCGCGCCCGCGCCGTCGCCGAACAGGAAGGCCGTCGCGCGGTCCTCCAGGTCGGTCAGGTCGCTCAGCCGCTCGACCCCGATCACCAGGACGTACTCCGCCGAGCCCTCGACGATCATGCCCTTGGCGAGGGTGAGGCCGTAGCCGAAGCCCGCGCAGCCCGCCGAGATGTCGAAGGCGGCGGCCTTGTCTGTGCCGAGCTTGTCGGCGATCTCGGTGGCGACGGCCGGGGTCTGCTTGAAGTGCGAGACCGTCGAGACGATCACACCGCCGATCTGCTCGACGGAGATGCCGGCGTCCGCGATGGCCTTGCCGGACGCCTCGATCGACATCTGCGCGACGGTCTCCTCGTCGGAGGCCCAGTGCCGCGTCTCGATGCCGGAGCGCGAGCGGATCCACTCGTCGGAGGACTCGATCGTCTCCAGGATCACCTCGTTCGGCACGACCCGCGTCGGCCGGTACCCGCCGACGCCGAGGATCCGCGCGTACGGGGCGCCTTTGCTGGGCTTGATCTTCGCCATGCTCCGGGCTCCTTGTCAGGCGTGCTCTGCGATGAGCTCGCGAGCAGCGTCCAGGTCGGCGGGCGTCTTGAGCGCCAGGGTCTTCACACCGGGCAGGGCGCGCTTGGCCAGGCCGGTCAGCGTGCCACCGGGGCACACCTCGATCAGCGCCGTGACGCCGAGCTCCTTGAAGGTCTCCATGCACAGGTCCCAGCGGACCGGGTTGGCGACCTGGCCGACCAGACGCTCCAGCACCTCGGTGCCGGCGGCGACGGTCCGCCCGTCCTTGTTGGAGACGTAGGCGAGCGCGGGGTCGGCCGGCGTCAGGGCCTCGGCGGCCTTCGCCAGCGCGTCGACCGCGGGGGCCATGTGGTGCGTGTGGAACGCGCCGGCGACCTTCAGCGCCACGACCTTGCGCACGCCCTCCGGCTTGTCCTCCGCCAGCGCCGCGAGCTGCTCCAGGGTGCCGGCCGCGACGATCTGGCCGGCGCCGTTGATGTTCGCCGGCGTCAGGCCCAGCTTCTCCAGGTGCGGGAGCGTCACGTCCGGGTCGCCGCCGAGCAGCGCGGCCATGCCGGTCTCGGTGACGGCGGCCGCCTCGGCCATGGCCAGGCCGCGGGTGCGGACCAGGCGGAGCGCCTCCTCGTGCGGGAGCACCCCGGCGAGCGAGGCCGCGGTGATCTCGCCCACGCTGTGCCCGGCGATGGCGCCGACCTTGCGGGGCAGGTCCGCCGGGTCCTCGAACAGCAGGGACGCGGACGCCAGTCCGGCGGCCACCAGCAGCGGCTGCGCCACCGCGGTGTCGCGGATCTCCTCCGCGTCGGCCTCGGTGCCGTAACGGATCAGGTCGAGGCCCGCGGCGTCCGACCAGGCCTCGAGGGCACCGCGGACACCGGGGAAGTCGAGCCATTCAGTCAGGAAGCCGGGCGTCTGGGCGCCCTGGCCGGGAGCGACGAGTACGAGCACTCTCACACTCTCTCTTGGGTACGGGCACGGCCGCCCGTGGGGACAGGGACGAAGAACACGAGGGGGTTTTGTCGAGCCTCGACAAAACCTTAGGGCTGGAGATCTCCATCGACCAGACGCCCCAGGATCAGAGCGATCCGCAGCGTGAAGGCAGAGCGTACATCGGACGGTGACCAGCCGGTGACGTCAGTCACACGTCGAAGCCGGTAGCGGACGGTGTTGGGATGCACGAACAGCATCCGGGCGGCGCCCTCGAGACTGCTCGCCTGTTCGAGATAGACGCTGAGGGTCTCCAGGAGCGCGGCCCCGGCCTCCTCCAGCGGTCTGTAGATCTCCTCCACCAACTGCTCGCGGGCGGAGGGGTCCCCGGCGATGGCCCGCTCCGGCAGCAGGTCGTCGGCGAGGACCGGGCGCGGGGCGTCCTGCCAGGCGGAACACGCCTTCAGGCCCGCCGCGGCGGCCTGTGCGGACCGGGTCGCGGCCTGGAGGTCGGGCACCACCGGTCCGGCCACGACCGGTCCGGCCGCGAACGGTCCGATGAGCGACTTGGCCACGGCCAGCGGGTTGTCGCTGCCGCCGGCGATGACGACCAGCCGGTCGCCCAGCACGCCGGTGAGCACCTGGAGCTTGGCGTGCCGGGACGCGCGCCGTATGGCCTCCACGGTCAGCTCGCTGTCCCCGTCGGGCGCGGTGCCGAGCACCACGCACACGTGCTCGGGGGAGTTCCAGCCGAGGGCGGCCGCCCGCGACACGGCGCCCTCGTCGGCCTCGCCGCTGAGCACGGCGTTCACCACCAGGGACTCCAGCCGGGCGTCCCAGGCACCGCGTGCCTCCGCGGCCTGCGCGTACACCTGGGCCGTGGCGAAGGCGATCTCCCGGGCGTAGACGAGCAGCGCCTCGCGCAGCACGCTCTCGTCGCCGGGGGCCGCGACCTCGTCGATCGCGGACTCCATGACCTCGATGGTGGTGCGCACCATCTCCACGGTCTGGCGCAGCGTGATCGCCCGGGTCAGTTCGCGCGGAGCGGTGCCGAACACGTCGGTGGAGATGGCCTGGGGGGCGTCCGGGCGCCGGAACCACTCGGTGAAGGCGGCGATGCCCGCCTGGGCGACCAGACCGATCCAGGAACGGTTCTCCGGGGGCATGGCCCGGTACCAGGGCAGCGTCTCGTCCATCCGCGCGATGGCCTGCGCGGCGAGCGATCCTGACGACTTCTCCAGCCGCCTCAGCGTGGCGGAATGCGGATGGAGGTCGGTCGCTGCGGCCGGGTTCTTGCCGGTTTCGGGTTCGGGCACGGGGACAAGACTGCCTTATCCGGACGGGAGGGTGCGCCGCCGGGTCTACCGTGGACGGCGTGATGGACGTCAGGCGCGCCGACGAGCGCTACCGGGGAGGGGATCCGGCCGCCGGCATCGACAGCCGGCACGCATTCTCCTTCGGCCCGCACTACGACCCGGACAACCTCCGGTTCGGCGCGGTGCTCGCGTGCAACGAGGAGCGGCTGGCGCCGGGCGCCGGCTTCGACGAGCACCCGCACAGCCACACGGAGATCGTGACCTGGGTGGTGGAGGGCGAGCTGACCCACCGGGACTCGGCCGGGCACGAGTCGGTCGTGCGCCCCGGGGACGTGCAGCGGCTCAGCTCGGCGGGCGGGGTGCGCCACGTGGAGCGCAACGACGGATCGGGGCCGCTGACCTTCGTGCAGATGTGGCTGGCCCCGCTGCGGCCCGGCGGCGAACCGTCCTACGAGGTCGTCCGCGGCATCGCCGACTCCACGCCGTACGCCCTGCCCCGGGCCGGGGCGATGTTGCACGTGCGGCGGCTCGGGGCGGGGGAGCGGACGGCGGTGCCGGACGGGGCGTACGTGTACGTGCACGTGGTGCGCGGCGCGGTCCGCCTGGACGGCGAGGAGCTCGGCGCCGGGGACGCGGCCCGGATCACCGACGCGAAGGCCCTGGAGGCCGAAGGCGTCACCGCGGCCGAGCTGCTCGTCTGGGAGATGGCGGACGGCGCCGCCCGGCCCTAGGGCCTGTCGTTCGGATCATGCCGCGTCGCGGCAGGCCCTACAGTTCGGCGCGCACCGCGTCCGTGAACGCCGGCCACGCCTCGATCGCCCAGGGGCCGAACGCGCGGTCCGTCAGCGCCACGCACGCGGCACCCGCGTCGGGGTCGACCCACAGGAACGTACCGGACTGACCGAAATGCCCGAAGGTGCGCGGGGAGGACGACGCGCCCGTCCAGTGCGGCGACTTGGCGGCGCGGATCTCGAAGCCCAGCCCCCAGTCGTTGGGGTTCTGGTGGCCGTAGCCCGGCAGCACGCCCTTGGTGCCCGGGTACTGCACGGTCATCGCCTCGGCGACCGTACGCGGGTCCAGCAGCCGCGGCGCCTGCAACTCGGCGGCGAACCGCAGCAGGTCCTCCACGGTGGACACGGCGTCCTTGGCCGGGGAGCCCTCCAGGGACGTCGAGGTCATGCCCAGCGGCTCCAGCACCGCCTGGCGCAGGTACTCGGCGAACGGGATGTCGGTCGCCTCGGCGAGATGGTCGCCGAGCTGCTCGAAACCGGCGTTGGAGTACAGCCGCCGCTCCCCGGGCGGGGCCGTGACCCGGTGCTCGTCGAAGGCAAGGCCCGAGGTGTGCGCGAGCAGGTGCCGGACGGTCGACCCGGGGGGACCCGCGGGCTCGTCGAACTCGACCGCGCCCTCCTCGTAGGCGACCAGCACCGCGTAGGCGGCCAGCGGCTTGGTCACCGACGCGAGGGGGAACCGCTGTCCGGCCGGGCCATGGGTGCCCAGGAGGGTGCCGTCCGCCCGGACGACGCCCGCGGCGGCGGTGGGAACCGGCCAGTTCTCGATCAGCGCGAGGCTCTTGAGCGACATGCCTGCGAGCCTATGCGCTGAGCGCGTGCGCCCCGGCGAGGGGTCCGGCCCGCCCGCGGGCGTCCGTGCCGATTTATCGCCGTGGGTGCTTGCTTGGAGCGCACTCCAGGGTTCTAGCGTGGGGCCATGACGGTGATGGAGACCACGGGGACCGGGACCGACCTCTGTGCCGGTCCGCCGCAGCAGAACCGGCGCCCGGACGGCCAGGACCGCTACACGATCAGCGAGGTCGTCGCCCTGACCGGCCTGACGGCCCACACCCTGCGCTGGTACGAGCGCATCGGCCTGATGCCGCACATCGACCGCTCCCACACCGGCCAGCGCCGCTACACCAACCGCGACCTCGACTGGCTCGACCTCGTCGGCAAACTCCGGCTGACGGGCATGCCGGTGGCGGACATGGTCCGCTACGCGGAACTGGTGCGCGCGGGCGACCACACCTACGGCGAGCGCTTCGAGCTGCTGCGGACGACCCGCGAGGACGTCCTGGCAAGGATCGACGAACTCCGGGGCACACTGGCCGTACTGGACCGGAAGATCAGTTTCTACGCGGACGCCGGGCGCGCCCCGGCGTCGGAGGGGCCTCGATGACGGACGGCAGGATCACGACGGCGAAGCTCGGCGCGGACGGCCCCGAGGTGGGCGTCCAGGGCCTCGGCTGCATGGGCATGAGCTTCGGCTACGGCCCCGCGGACGCGGACGCGTCGCGCGCCACCCTGGAACGGGCCCTCGAACTGGGCGTCACGCTCTACGACACGGCCGACGCCTACGGAGCGGGCGAGAACGAGCGGTTCCTCGCGCCCTTCCTCAAGGCACACCGCGACGAGGTCGTCATCGCGACCAAGTTCGCCCTGTCCATACCGCCGGACGACCCGGCCCGGCGCATCATCCGCAACGACCCGCCCTACATCCGCCGTGCCGTCGAGGCGAGCCTGAAGCGCCTGGACGTCGACGTCATCGACCTCTACTACATGCACCGGCGCGATGTGGACGTGCCGATCGAGGAGACCGTCGGCACGATGGCCGACCTGGTCCGCGAGGGCAAGGTGAAACACCTCGGCCTGAGCGAGGTCACGGCCGGTGAACTGCGCGCCGCGCACGCCGTGCACCCCATCGCCGCCGTGCAGTCGGAGTGGTCCCTGTTCAGCCGGGACATCGAGGCCCAGGTCGTCCCCGCCGTCCGGGAACTGGGCGCGGCGCTCGTGGCGTACTCACCCCTCGGCCGCGGCTTCCTCACCGGTTCCTTCGCCCGGGCCGAGGACCTGTCGTCCGACGACTTCCGCCGCCGGCAGCCGCGGTTCACGGGCGAGAACGCCACCGCCAACGTCACCCTGCTGGAACTGATCCGCTCGGTCGCGAAGGCCCATGACGCCACCCTCGGCCAGATCGCCCTGGCCTGGGCCCACCGCCGGGCCGAGGTCCACGGCCTCCCGGTCGTCCCGATCCCCGGCACCCGCAAGCCGTCCCGGGTGGAGGAGAACACGGCGGCGACCGGCATCCACCTGACGGACGAGCAGCTGGAACTCCTGGACGGCATAGCGGCCCAGGTGACCGGCGACCGCTACGCGGACATGGCGTTCACCTCGGCGGGCCGGGAGTAGGCAGGCGCCCCTTCAGGGGCGCGGGGAACGGCGCGACCGGCCACGTGCGACCCGCACCGGCCGGCGCGCGGCACCCGCGGACGCTAGAGCTCCGCCAGCAACTCGCTCTTCTTGAGCGAGAACTCCTCGTCCGTCACCAGCCCGGCCTGGTGCAGCTCCCCGAGATGCCGGATCCGCTCGGCGATGTCCGCCGGATCACGCCGCGGCGCGGGCACCGCGGCCACCGGGCCGGACGTGCGCACCGCGGCCAGCACCGCCGCCGCGAACGGCAGCGACTCGTGCACCGGCCCGTACCCCAGCCCGAACACCACCGCGGCCGGGTCCTGGTCGGCCTGCGCCGGGGTGACGGCCGCCCCGTCCCGGCGCAGCAGCCGCAGATGGCCCTCGAACACCTCCGGCGAGCGCCACTCGACGCCGCTCAGCTCGCCCACCGGGAAGCTCTGGTCCCCGGCCTTCCACTTCGCCGACGACGCTCCGGTCCAGAACCAGCGGAAACCGACGGTCCGTCCGTCGAACGTCGCCTTCCCGTCGTACGCCTTGAAGGACGACGGCCCCTTCGGCGGCTCCACGAGGAACCGGTCCGTAGGCCCGGACTCCGACAGCAGCGACGTCAGTTCGTCGGCGTAGTACTCGGCGAGCACCTCGCGCTCGGCGGGCAGCACCAGCCGGTAGGGGTCGCAGCTCTCCTTCAGCTGGCCGGCGGCCGCCTCCATCAGCGGATCGGCCCCGGGACGCGGCTCGACACGCAGCACGACGGTGCCGCGCTTGCCGCGCGTCAGCGACACCCCCGCGATCGCCTCCAGGGGCACGCGGCGCTCCCCGAGCGCCTGGAAGAGCTTCGGTGTTCGAATCCCCCGTTCGTAGCGGATGAGCACGGAGTCGGACTCGAACTCCCAGGTGGCATGAAATCCGGCCAGTACGTCACCCATGCGGCTCATCGTATGCGGCACGCGCTCCTCCGTCCCCCTCCCGAGCAGACCGCAATTTCTCCGCCTCTACGCGCGTCAGGCCGCTGCCGCGCCGGACAAACCGGTACGGCAGACGCCGTCTTCGTGCGCGCAGTGCACCGAGCGGTATGCGCCGACGCCGATCTCTGCGAAATTGAACAGGCTTGCCGTTCCCGGCTCGAAGTAGCCGGCGTGACCCTTCGCGCCCGCCGCCGACAGCACCCGCGCGCCGAAACCGGAGGACACCGGGTCGGCCCCGTGGCCCAGGCCGCCCAGCTCCAGGTAGGGCACGTCCTGGATCCAGTCGTCGGCGTCCCGCATCGCCCACACCCGGGCTCCGGTGCGCAGTTCCTCGGCGTTCTCCGCCCGCATGCCGGGGCTGCCGGCGACCGCGATGTCGGACACCCGGCCCGGCAGCCGGTGCGCCGCGACGCCGCACACCACCGAGCCGTAGCTGTGGCAGAACAGCGAGACCGGCGCCCTGCCGGGCAGCGCCCGCACCAGCGCGTCCAGCCGGACCGCGCCCTCCTCGGCGCGCATCGCCGTGGCCGAGTCGATGCCGAGCCCGCTGGGCGCGGTGTAGTCGGCCCAGGCGATCACGGCGGTGCGGGTCGAGGGACTCGCCTGCCGCTCGGCGTCGTACAGGGACCGGGCCATGCCGACCGGGGCCGAGTACGTGCGCTGGGTGCGCTGGAAGGTGAGCAGGTTCGTGTCCACCCCGGGCACGACGACCGAGACCCGGTCCGCCCGGCGCAGGTCGCCGAGGACCTCGGCGACCCGGCCCGACCCCTCCGGGTCGAAGGCCAGGATGCGGCGGCCCTTCTCCAGCAGGTCGTCCAGGCGGTCCATGCGGCGCCCGGCGTCCTGCCGCCCGGCCGGTGTGAGGCGCTCGTCGTGCAGGCGCTCCCGTTCCACCTCGCGCTCCTTGGCGAGCGCGATGCGGTTGGCGCGGTAGCGCAGCTCGACGGGGGCGCCGTTCATGTTGCCGACGGCGAGCGGGTACCTGCGGGCCAGGCTCGCGCGCTCCGCCGCACCGAGCGAGTCGAAGAAGCGGGTCAGCTTCCCCGGCGCGGACCGCGGGTCGGGCAGCCGGTGGCCGCCGACGCGGCCGTGCTCCCACGCGGAGAGCGAGGCCTGCAGCGGTGTGTCGCCCCGCTGGGTGCGCAGGGCGGTCCAGCCGGTGGTCGCCAGCATCACGAACACCACGGCCAGAGCGAGCAGTGCGCGCCAGACGTTCGATTGCGGGGAGGTGTCGAAGGAAGTCACTGAAAGGACACACTAGGAGAACGAGAGGGTCTCGCGTCAATCAAGTGACCGGGATCACGTTTTGGTCGGGGCGTCAGGGGGACTGCCCCGGACGCCAGTTCCCCGCCAGTGCCGGACCGACCTGATCCAGGTAGGCGGCGGTGAGTTCGCGCAGTCCCTCCACGGTGAGGTCCTCCCCCGTGGACCACAGCCGCTCGGTGACACGAATCACCCCGCCGAAGAGGGCGACGACGATCCTGGGCCGGGCATCGGCGTCCAGGTCGAGCCCCTCGCGCTCGGCGACGATGCCGGCCAGCCGCTCCTCCAGTTCGGCCGCCCGCCGCAGATGGACGGCGAGCAGTGCGGGTGTCGACTCGATCACCCGGTACACCCGCAGGTGGAGTTCGATCGGGACCAGTTCGGCGACGGCCTCGTGGATGGCGTCCCAGCTCTCCAGGACGGCCCGGCGCAGCGCCTCCAGGGGCGGCTCGGACGGCGGGCGCGCCCGCAGGGCGTCGACGACGACGTCCTCCGCCAGGCGCGGCACGAACAGCGCCGTCTCCTCCTTGCCGGCGAAGTAGCGGAAGAAGGTGCGCTGCGACACGTCGACGGCCGCGGCGATGTCGTCGACGGTCGTCTCCTCGTACCCGCGCGTGGCGAACAGCTCCAGGGCGGCTCGCAGCAGCGCGTCCCGCGTGCGCTGCTTCTTGCGCTCGCGCAAGTTCAAGAAAGGTCCTCCTGTGCGCAGTGTTCTCCCAGTTCAGGCTATCCGGGGAAGGCGTGCCGGTGACCGACCGGTGAATTGGTTTGTCAATTGTCAGTGACTGTCACTAGCCTCGAACGTATGACTAGTCAGACCGCCATCGACACGTCGGGGTCGGGGGGCAGGACGCCGGGCACGGTGGACGCGACGCCGGGCAAGGGGCTGCGCGGGCACCCCTGGCTCACCCTCATCACCGTCGCCGTGGGGGTCATGATGGTGGCCCTGGACGGCACCATCGTGGCCATCGCCAACCCGGCGATCCAGAAGGACCTCGGCGCCACCTTCGCCGAGGTGCAGTGGATCACCAACGGCTACTTCCTCGCCCTCGCCGTCTCCCTGATCACCGCGGGCAAGCTCGGCGACCGCTTCGGGCACCGGCAGACCTTCCTCATCGGCGTCGTCGGCTTCGCCGCCGCCTCGGGCGCCATCGGCCTGTCCGACAGCATCGCGCTGGTCGTGGTCTTCCGTGTCCTGCAGGGTCTGTTCGGCGCGCTGCTGATGCCGGCCGCGCTCGGCCTGCTGCGGGCCACCTTCCCGGCCGAGAAGCTGAACATGGCCATCGGCATCTGGGGCATGGTCATCGGCGCGTCCACCGCCGGCGGCCCGATCCTCGGCGGTGTGCTCGTCGAGCACGTCAACTGGCAGTCGGTGTTCTTCATCAACGTGCCCGTCGGCATCCTCGCGGTCGTCCTCGGCGTGTGGATCCTGCTCGACCACCGCGCCGTGAACGCCCCGCGCTCCTTCGACCTGCTGGGCATCGCCCTGCTGTCGGTCTCGGTCTTCTGCCTGGTGTGGGCGCTCATCAAGGCCCCGCCGTCCGAGTGGGGCTGGGGCGACGCGAAGACGCTGGGCTTCCTCGGCGCGTCCGTGCTGGGCTTCGCGCTCTTCGCCCTGTGGGAGACGAAGGTCAGGGAGCCGCTGATCCCGCTCGCGCTGTTCCGTTCCGTGGCGCTGTCCGCGGGTGTGGTGCTGATGATCCTCATGGCCATCGCGTTCATGGGCGGCCTGTTCTTCGTCACGTTCTACCTCCAGAACGTGCACGGCATGAGCCCCGTCGACGCGGGTCTGCACCTGCTCCCGCTCACCGGCATGATGATCGTCGGCTCGCCGCTGGCCGGTGCGATGATCACCAAGTTCGGTCCCCGGGTCCCGCTCGCGGGCGGCATGGCGCTCACCGCGATCGCCATGTACGGCATGTCGACCCTGGAGACGGACACCGGCAGCGGCGTCATGTCGCTCTGGTTCGCCCTGCTCGGCCTCGGCCTCGCACCGGTCATGGTCGGCGCGACCGAAGTCATCGTCGGCAACGCCCCGATGGAGCTGTCGGGTGTCGCGGGCGGTCTTCAGCAGGCCGCCATGCAGATCGGCGGCAGCCTCGGCACGGCCGTCCTCGGTGCCGTCATGGCCTCCAAGGTCAACAGCGACCTGGCGGGCAACTGGCGCGAGGCGGGCCTCCCGCCGCTCACCCCGGAGCAGCAGCACCAGGCCTCGGAAGCGGTGCAGGTCGGCGTCCCGCCGCTGGCGCCGGGCACCCCGGAGGCGGTCGCCGCGAAGATCACGGGGGTCGCGCACGACACCTTCATCTCCGGCATGAGCGCGGCCTCGCTCGTCGCGGCGGGCGTCGCCGCGGTGGCGGTGCTGGTGGCGTTCCTCACCAAGCGCGGGCAGAACGCCGACGCGGGCGTGGGCGTCGGGCACATCTGACGGTCCGCCGCCGAACGCCCCCGGGAAGGGACTTTCCCGGGGGCGTTCGCTCATCAGGGTGAACAGGACCGCCGAAGCCTCCCGTTGGACCCGCCGCACAGGTCACAGTGGGTCAAGTCCTCCGCAGGGCATGGAGGGCGGACGCTGCGGCGCGCTGCCGGAGGGGGGTGGCGCGCAGGCAGCGGTGCATTGCCGGCCGATCGCGGGGTACCCGCCATGTCATACCCGAGCAGAGCCTCGACCGACCGAGGAATCACGGGAGTTGATGATGGCGAGCTTCGGACACGGTACGCGCAGGCACCCCCGCTCACGTGGCCGGACGTGGTCACGGACCGGGACGGATCGCGCGACGCTCGGACTCGTCGGAGTCATCTGCGCGGTCGCGGGCTTCTTCGTGCTGGGGATCGTCCTCGGCCCCGCCGCGATCGTCTGCGGCTGGCTCGCCATGGGCCGCACCTGGTCGGGCTCCCGCCCGCCCGCGGCCGTGGTGGCCCTCGTCCTGGGCGCCATCGACACCCTCCTCGCCCTGCTGTGGCTGTCCGGAGCCATGACACCGGGCCTGGGCCTGTACTGAACCGGGTGAAGTGAGCACGGGCCTCCGGCGGTTCGGCCGGGGGCTCGCTCGTGCGCCCGGCGGACCTGAGAAGTCCGGGGACCACCCTGCCGCCTCACCCGGCCCTCACTCGACGGGCGTCCCCTTCAGGGCCGCCACCTCCGCGCGCAGCGCCCGGACCTCCTCCGTCAACTCCAGGATCGCCTGCGTCTGCCGCCGCTCCTCGACGTCGTCCTTGTCGAACCGTGCGATGAACCAGGCCGCGATGTTCGCCGTGACCACACCGAGCAGGGCGATGCCGGACAGCATGAGCCCCACCGCGAGCACGCGCCCCAGACCGGTCGTCGGGGCGTGGTCGCCGTACCCCACCGTCGTCATGGTCGTGAAGGACCACCACACCGCGTCACCCAGGGTGCGGATGTTCCCGTGCGGCGCGTCGCGCTCCACCGACAGCACCGCCAGCGAGCCGAACATCAGCAGCCCCACCACGGCCCCGGCGACGTACGTGGTCAGCCGGATCTGCGAGGCCATCCGCGCCCGCTGCCCGACGAGCAGCAGGGTCGACACCAGCCGCAGCAGCCGCAGCGGCTGGAGCAGCGGCAGCACCACCGCGGCCAGGTCGAGCCAGTGCGTCCGCACGAAGGACGGCCGGTGCGGGGCGAGGGCCAGGCGCACGACGTAGTCGACGACGAACGCCGCCCACACCACCCACTCGACCGCCGAGCACGCCTGCACCACCCGGGGGTCCGCGTCCGGCCGGACGATCGGCACGGCGTAGGCGACGGCGAACGCGAGGGCCAGGGCGAACAGGGGGCGCTGCGTGTGCTGCTCCCAGCGGAGCTGGGCCGACTGCTGCTGCATGCAGGCATCGTAGGAAAGCCGCAGGGGTGGCAGGCCCACGGTACGTCCGTGAGGCTCACCACCCCTGGAAGAAGAGCTCCCGCCGGGCTAGGCGTCGCCGCCCGCGACCCCCGGGTCCGCCGCCGACACGTCGAGCAGCTGGTAGCGGTCGATGGCCTGCTTGAGCACCGACCGGTCGACCTTGCCCTCACGCGCCAGCTCCGTCAGCACCGCCACCACGATCGACTGGGCGTCGATGTGGAAGAAGCGGCGCGCCGCACCCCGGGTGTCGGCGAAGCCGAAGCCGTCCGCGCCGAGCGACTGGTACGTCTGCGGCACCCAGCGCGCGATCTGGTCCGGGACCGAGCGCATCCAGTCCGACACCGCCACGACCGGCCCCTGGGCGTCCGCGAGCTTGCGCGTCACGTACGGCACCCGCTGCTCCTCCTCGGGGCGCAGCAGGTTGTGCTGCTCGCAGTCCACGGCCTCGCGCCGCAGCTCGTTCCAGGAGGTCGCCGACCAGACGTCCGCCTTGACGTTCCACTCCTCGGCCAGGATCTTCTGCGCCTCGACCGCCCAGGGCACCGCCACCCCGGAGGCCAGGATCTGCGCCGGCACCGAGCCGCCCGTGCCCTCGCTGAACCGGTACAGGCCCTGGAGGATGCCCTCGACGTCCACCCCGTCCGGCTCGGCCGGGTGCTGGATCGGCTCGTTGTAGACGGTCAGGTAGTAGAAGACGTCCTCGCCGTGCGGGTGCTCCTGCGAGGAGCCGTACATCCGGCGCAGGCCGTCCTGCACGATGTGCGCGATCTCGAAGCCGAACGCCGGGTCGTACGCCACGCACGCCGGGTTCGTCGAGGCGAGCAGCTGCGAGTGGCCGTCCGCGTGCTGCAGGCCCTCACCCGTCAGCGTGGTGCGCCCGGCGGTGGCGCCCAGGACGAAACCGCGGGACAGCTGGTCGGCCATCTGCCAGAACTGGTCGCCGGTGCGCTGGAAGCCGAACATCGAGTAGAAGACGTAGACCGGGATCAGCGGCTCGCCATGCGTGGCGTAGGCCGAGCCGGCGGCGATCAGGGAGGCCGTGCAGCCCGCCTCGGAGATGCCGTCGTGCAGCATCTGCCCGTTCGGCGCCTCCTTGTAGGCGAGCAGCAGCTCGCGGTCGACCGACTCGTACTGCTGCCCGAGCGGGTTGTAGATCTTCGCACTCGGGAAGAAGGAGTCCATGCCGAACGTGCGGTACTCGTCCGGCGCGATCAGTACGAACCGCTTGCCGAGCTCCTTGTCCCGCATGAGGTCCTTGAGGAGCCGGACGAACGCCATCGTCGTGGCGATGGACTGCTGACCCGAGCCCTTCTTCACGGTCGCGTACGTCTTGTCCTCGGGCAGGGCCAGCGGCTTGGAACGGACGACGCGGGTGGGCACGTAACCGCCGAGCGACCTGCGGCGGTCGTGCATGTACTGGATCTCCTCCGAGTCCCGGCCCGGGTGGTAGTACGGCGGGACGCCGGACTCCAGCTCCTTGTCCGGGATCGGCAGGTGCAGGCGGTCGCGGAAGCGCTTCAGGTCGTCGACCGTCAGCTTCTTCATCTGGTGCGTGGCGTTGCGGCCCTCGAAGTTCGGGCCCAGCGTCCAGCCCTTGATCGTCTTGGCGAGGATGACCGTGGGCTGGCCCTTGTGCTCCACGGCGGCCTTGTACGCCGCGAAGATCTTGCGGTGGTCGTGGCCGCCGCGCCCCAGGTGCAGGATCTGGTCGTCGGTCATGCCCTCGACCATCGCGCGCAGCCGGTGGTCGTCGCCGAAGAAGTGGTCGCGGATGTACGCGCCGGTCTCCGTGGCGTAGGTCTGGAACTGCCCGTCCGGCGTGGTGTTCATCCGGTTGACCAGGACGCCGTCGCGGTCCTGGGCGAGCAGCGGGTCCCAGCTGCGGTCCCAGACCAGCTTGATCACGTTCCACCCGGCGCCGCGGAAGACCGACTCCAGCTCCTGGATGATCTTGCCGTTGCCGCGCACCGGGCCGTCGAGGCGCTGGAGGTTGCAGTTCACGACGAACGTGAGGTTGTCCAGGCCCTCGCGGGCGGCGATGGACAGCTGGCCCAGCGACTCCGGCTCGTCCATCTCGCCGTCGCCGAGGAACGCCCAGACGTGCGACTTGGAGGTGTCGGCGATCCCGCGCGCCTCCATGTAGCGGTTCATCCGCGCCTGGTAGATCGCGCCGATCGGCCCGAGGCCCATCGACACCGTCGGGAACTCCCAGAAGTCCGGCATCGACCGCGGGTGCGGGTACGACGACAGCGCGTGCGGGGCCTTGGACTTCTCCTGGCGGAAGCCGTCCAGGTGCTGCTCGCTGAGCCGGTCCAGCAGGAAGGCGCGGGCGTAGATGCCGGGGGAGGCGTGGCCCTGGAAGAAGACCTGGTCGCCGCCGTCGCCCTCGTCCTTGCCGCGGAAGAAGTGGTTGAACCCGACGTCGTACAGCGAGGCGGAGGACGCGAAGGTGGCGATGTGGCCGCCGACGCCGATGCCGGGGCGCTGGGCCCGCGAGACCATCACCGCCGCGTTCCAGCGGGTGGCGTTCAGGACCTTGCGCTCGATCTCCTCGTTGCCCGGGAAGAACGGCTCGCTCTTGGTCGGGATGGTGTTGACGTAGTCCGTGCTGCGCATCTCCGGCACGGCCACGCGCTTCTCGCGGGCCCGCTCGATCAGCCGCAGCATCAGGTAGCGGGCGCGCTCCCGGCCGCGCTCGTCCACGGCGGCGTCCAGGGAGTCGAGCCACTCCTGCGTCTCTTCGGGATCGAAGTCAGGAACCTGACTCGGAAGGCCGCCAATGATGATCGGGTTGCGATCGGATGCGGAAGCCACGCTGTTCCTTACCTGTCAGAGGGCCGGCGAGGGCCGCTGTTTCGCTGTCGTCGCGGGGCGTCGTCGCTGGGGGGCGCGCCGCTGTCCATGGTCCACCTCGGGGCCGTGAATCGTCATCTCTACCGAGCGGTAACCCGAGCGTGAGACCGGCTCCGCGACACCAGGGGCGAATACCTTCGAGTCTCGTACCCACAGACGATTCCCAAACGCCCAAACAGGGCAGAAAGGTGTGGTGTGCATCACCTCGGGCCATGATGGTGTGCCTGGAGTTGCGGTGACACCGCCGGGATCGTCACCGTTTCGGCGGTCTGCACGGCCGGGTACTTGCGCGATCGGTCCCGCCCGTGTGGACTACGGCCAATGCTTCGCGCACGCGCGTGGCTGAGATTCCCCCCAAGCTCAGAGGAGCAGGGGGTACCCCCATCCGAAGACATGATCAGGAGGCAACCCGTGAGCGCGACCGCGGACCACGCGGAGGAGCGGACGAACCCTGCCGCCAGGCTGGGGTTCCAGCCCGGGCAGGTGGTCCAGGAGATCGGCTACGACGACGACGTGGACCAGGAGCTCCGCGAGACCATCGAGGGCGTCATCGAGGGCGACCTGATGGACGAGGACTACGACGACGTGGCCGACGCCGTTGTGCTGTGGTTCCGTGACGACGACGGCGACCTGACGGATGCGCTGGTGGATGCCACCACGTACATCGAAGAAGGCGGCGCCATCCTGCTCCTGACGCCGAAGACCGGCCGTTCGGGCTACGTGGAGCCGAGCGACATCTCGGAAGCCGCCACCACGGCGGGTCTGACGGCGTCCAAGAGCGTCAGCGTCGGCAAGGACTGGAGCGGCAGCCGGCTGGCGACGCCGAAGGCCGCCAAGTCCAAGCGGTAGTCGAAACCCCCGGGGCGGGCCGCGCAGGCGGCCCGCCCACCGGCGTGCCCCGGCCCCTGCGTAGGGTGGTCCTCCCGGCACACCACCAGGAAGGACACCCGCGACGATGGCGATCCAGGTCGGCGACAAGGCCCCCGACTTCGAGCTCAGGGACAACCACGGCGCCGCGGTGAGGCTGTCGGACTTCCGCGGCTCCCGGAACGTGGTCCTGCTCTTCTACCCGTTCGCCTTCACCGGCGTGTGCACCGGCGAGCTGTGCGAGCTGCGCGACAACCTGCCGCAGTTCACCGACCGCGACACCCAGCTGCTCGCCGTCTCCAACGACTCCATCCACACCCTGCGCGTCTTCGGCGAGCAGGAGGGCCTGGAGTACCCGCTGCTGTCCGACTTCTGGCCGCACGGCGAGGTCTCGCGCGCCTACGGCGTCTTCGACGAGGGCAAGGGCTGCGCCGTGCGCGGCACCTTCGTCATCGACAAGGAGGGCGTCGTGCGGTGGACCGTCGTGAACGGCCTGCCGGACGCCCGCGACCTGAACGACTACGTGAAGGCGCTCGACTCGCTGTGACGCCGGCCGGGCGCCCGGAGCCCGACACCCGCTGAAATGTCGGCTCCAGGGCCTGCGAGGGGCGGGAACCCGTCACTAGGATCGAAACGTTGATCCGACATCCGAGCACAACGGGGCATCCCGCCCCCGGACACCAATGGAGGACTCGTGGGAGTCAGCCTCAGCAAGGGCGGCAACGTATCGCTGACCAAGGAGGCGCCGGGCCTGACCGCGGTCATCGTCGGTCTGGGGTGGGACGTCCGCACCACGACCGGCACCGACTTCGACCTGGACGCCAGTGCGCTGCTGCTGAACAGCTCCGGCAAGGTCGCCAGCGACGCGCACTTCATCTTCTTCAACAACCTCAAGAGCCCGGACGGCTCCGTCGAGCACACCGGTGACAACCTCACCGGTGAGGGCGAGGGCGACGACGAGCAGATCAAGGTCGACCTGGCGACCGTGCCGGCCGACGTGGAGAAGATCATCTTCCCCGTCTCGATCTACGACGCCGAGACCCGCCAGCAGTCCTTCGGCCAGGTCC
The DNA here is from genome assembly GCF_055585285.1 of Streptomyces sp. NPDC053665. Taxonomy (NCBI): domain Bacteria; kingdom Bacillati; phylum Actinomycetota; class Actinomycetes; order Kitasatosporales; family Streptomycetaceae; genus Streptomyces; species Streptomyces sp. NPDC053665. The sequence continues at coordinate 516,600 of NZ_JBVJKK010000002.1, read as the reverse complement.
GCAACGCGTTCATCCGCGTCGTGAACCAGGCCGGTGGTGCGGAGATCGCCCGGTACGACCTGAGCGAGGACGCCTCCACCGAGACCGCCATGGTCTTCGGCGAGCTCTACCGGCACGGCGCGGAGTGGAAGTTCCGCGCCATCGGCCAGGGCTACGCCTCGGGCCTGCGCGGCATCGCGCAGGACTTCGGCGTGAACGTCTGAGCCACCCGCCGGGCCCCGCACCGGGGCCCCGCGACCTCCCGTCCGGCGCCGCACGGTTTACGTGCGGCGCCGGACGCGCAGGACCACCTAGGAAACATCGTTCGGGGAGGGACACATCATGGGCGTCACGCTTGCCAAGGGGGGCAACGTCTCCCTGTCCAAGGCCGCACCGAACCTCACACACGTGATGATCGGTCTCGGCTGGGACGCGCGCTCCACCACCGGAGCGCCCTTCGACCTCGACGCCAGCGCCCTGATGTGCAGCGGCGGTCGCGTGCTCGGGGACGAGTGGTTCGTCTTCTACAACCAGCTCAAGAGCCCGGACGGCTCGGTCGAGCACACCGGCGACAACCTCACGGGTGAGGGCGAGGGCGACGACGAGTCGCTGCTCATCGACCTCGCCAAGGTGCCGCCGCAGTGCGACAAGATCGTCTTCCCGGTCTCCATCCACATGGCCGACGAGCGCGGCCAGACCTTCGGCCAGGTCAGCAACGCCTTCATCCGTGTGGTGAACCAGGCCGACGGCCAGGAGCTCGCCCGCTACGACCTCAGCGAGGACGCCTCCACCGAGACGGCCATGATCTTCGGCGAGGTGTACCGGTACCAGGGCGAGTGGAAGTTCAGGGCGGTCGGCCAGGGGTACGCGTCGGGTCTGCGTGGCATCGCGATGGACTTCGGGGTCAACGTCTCCTGACGCGATATGAGCAAAATCCGGGGCCTCGCGGCGGGCCCGGAGGGGCGCACTAGACTGCGGCTTCAAAAGTTCGTAAAGCCGGGTACGGCGCGGGGGTACCCCGTACACACACGATTGGGTAGCCAGTGGTTCTGAAAACCTTCGGGTGGTCGTTCGCGGTCACCGCGCTCGGCTTGGTCGCAGCGGTCTTCTACGGAGGGTGGACCGCTTTCGGTATCGTCGCGATCCTTTCCATCCTCGAGATCTCGCTGTCCTTCGACAACGCCGTGGTCAACGCCGGGATCCTGAAGAAGATGAATGCCTTCTGGCAGAAGATCTTCCTCACCGTCGGCATCCTGATCGCCGTCTTCGGCATGCGGCTGGTCTTCCCCGTCGTGATCGTCGCGATCAGTGCCCAGCTGGGTCCGATCGAGGCGGTCGACCTCGCCCTCACGGACAAGGACCGCTACCAGGAGCTGGTGACCGACGCGCATCCGTCGATCGCCGCCTTCGGTGGCATGTTCCTGCTGATGATCTTCCTCGACTTCATCTTCGAGGACCGGGACATCAAGTGGCTCGGCTGGCTGGAGCGCCCGCTGTCCAAGCTCGGCAAGGTCGACATGCTGTCGGTCTGCATCGCCCTGATCGTCCTGCTGATCTCCTCGATCACCTTCGGCGCCCACGCCCACCAGCACGGCGGCACCCACGCCGACAAGGCGGAGACCGTCCTGCTCGCCGGGATCGCCGGTCTGATCACGTACATGATCGTCGGCGGTCTCTCCAGCTACTTCGAGGACAAGCTCGAAGAGGAGGAGGAGCGCGAGCACGAGGCCGAGGAGAAGGCCGAGCGCGAGGGCAAGCCCAAGTCGGCGGTCAAGCTGGCCGGCAAGGCCGCGTTCTTCATGTTCCTCTACCTGGAGGTCCTGGACGCGTCCTTCTCCTTCGACGGCGTGATCGGCGCCTTCGCCATCACCAACGACATCGTCCTGATGGCGCTCGGCCTGGGCATCGGCGCCATGTACGTCCGTTCGCTGACGGTCTACCTGGTCCGCCAGGGCACCCTGGACGACTACGTCTACCTGGAGCACGGCGCGCACTACGCCATCGGCGCGCTCGCCATGATCCTGCTGGTCACCATCCAGTACGAGATCAACGAGATCATCACCGGTCTCATCGGCGTCGTCCTCATCGGCGCCTCCTTCTGGTCCTCCGTCCGCCGCAACAAGGCGCTCGCGGCGGCCGAGGGAAACGCCGGATCGGACGACAAGACTGAGGTCTCGTCCGGGGTGTGACACCCCTCCGGGTGAGGAACGCTCTCGACAGGGCGGCCACCGAGGCGACTCCTCGGCGGCCGCCCCGTCGGCCGTCAGGGGCCGCGGGCACGACGGTGACCCGCGGTCCCCAAGTGAACATGGGGGGCGGAATGGGCCTGTTCGACGGACTCCGGCGCGGCGAGGCGCAGTTCGACTCGGGCAACGCGGCGACCAACGCGATCGAGCTGACCAAGCGGCGCGCGCAGATATCACTCACCAAGCAGGACGCGGCCACCGGCCATCTGCGCGTCAACCTCAGCTGGCGGATGCGCACGTCCGACATCGGCGGCGCGCAGCGCGAGAGCCTGCTGCGCCACCCCTTCCGGGCGCTGAAACCGCCGGAGGTCGTCGGCCACAGCCAGTCCATGGTCAACGTCGACCTGGACCTCGGCTGCCTCTACGAGTTGCAGGACGGCAGCAAGGGCGTCGTGCAGCCCCTCGGCGGCTACTTCGGGGACGTCAACGCCCCGCCGTACGTCAAGCTCAGCGGCGACGACCGCTTCGGCTCGGGGTCCGGCGAGACGATGTACATCAACCTGGACCACCGCGAACACATCAAGCGGCTCCTGGTGTTCGTCTACATCTACGACCAGACACCCGCGTTCGACCGCACCCACGCGAGCGTCACCCTCTACCCGAGCAGCGGACCCCGGATCGAGATCCACCTGGACGAGCGCCAGCCGCAGGCCCGCTCCTGCGCCGTCGTCATGATCGAGAAGGTCAAGGACGAGATCGTCGTCCGGCGCGAGGCGAAGTTCGTCTACGGCTTCCAGGCCGAGCTGGACCGGCTCTACGGCTGGGGACTGCAGTGGGGGCGGGGCTACAAGACCAAGGTCGACCGCTGACCCGCGCCCGCCCCGCCCCCCGGTGCCGCGTCAGCGGCCGATGAACTGCGGGCCCTGCGGGGGCAGCCGGAAGTCCGGGTCGGGCCCGCCGAGGGGCGGCGGCGGATAGCCGTAGCCGGACTGCGCGCCCGCGGCCCCGGCCGTGGCCGGCGCCTGCGGGTAGCCGTAGACGGGCGGGCTCGTGGGCTGGGGGTAGCCGTAGGCCGGCTGCGTCACCGGGGGCTGCTGCGTCGGGTAGCCGTACCCGGGCTGCGCGGGCACCCCGGGCGGCTGCTCCGGCGGCAGCGGGCGGGACGCCTCCGGGTGGGATGCGGGCTGCCCGGCGGTGGTGGGGGCGGGGCCGGCCGTGGTCGGGGGCGTCGGGACGGAGGTGGTGGCCTCCTCGGCCGCCTCCGACTCGTCCACCGAGATGCCGAAGTCCGTCGCGAGGCCCTTCAGCCCGTTCGAATAGCCCTCGCCCAGCGCCCGGAACTTCCAGCCCTCCCCGCGGCGGTACAGCTCGCCGCAGATCAGCGCCGTCTCCTCGCCCGTCTCCGGCTTCACGTCGAAGTACGCCAGCGCCTCCTCGTCCGTGCCCGCCGCGTCGTACAACAGGATGCGCAGCGCCTGCACGCGGTCGAAGGTGACGCCGTCCGCCGAGGCGACGATCAGGATGCGGCCGACTTCGGACTCGACACCGGTCAGCTCCGTCCGGATCGTGTCGGTCAGGCCCTCGGCGACCCGCTTCTTGCCGAGCCGCCACACCGTGCCGGAGGGGTGGCGGGGCTGGTTGTAGAAGACGAAGTCCTCGTCGGAGCGCACACGGCCGCCGGGGCCGAGGAGCAGCGCGGAGGCGTCGACGTCCGGAACCCCCTGCCCGGGTGTCCAGCGCAGCACGGCGCGTACCGTGGTGGCCTCCAGCGGGACGTTCGACCCCTTCAGCATCGCGTGCGTCATGCGGTCATCCTGCCTTCTCGGTCCTGCTCACGACAACGCGGGGGCACGGCGCCACGAGCGGCGCCCCCGGCGGTCGGGGGCTACCGTCGAGATGGCCGGGTTCGGCTGTGCTTGCCCGCGTTACCTGAAATTCATGCCTGACGGGAACCTGGGACATGGACTTCTACGTACTATTACCGGCCAGCTTTCGTCGATTCGCAGGTCGCGCAACCACCACGGGGGAGATCCATGCGTCATTTCGGGCAGATCGCCCCTGAGGTCCGCCGGCGCCTCTTCCACCGCGAACCGTGCGCGTTCACGCGGGACTCCCCGGCGCGGCTGCTGTCGGCCGCCCTGGGCGCCACGCTGTACAGCCCCGCCACCCGCCCGCACCTCGCCGACGACATCCGCAAGCAGGCCGGCCGGGGCGTGGTCTCCATGGTGCTGTGCCTGGAGGACTCGATCGGCGACGCCGAGGTCGGCCCCGGCGAGGAGAACCTGGTCCGCCAGCTCACGGTCCTGGACGGCCTCCCGGACGCGGACCTGCCGCTGTTGTTCATCCGGGTCCGCGCCCCCGAGCAGATACCCGACCTCGTGCGGCGCCTGGGCCCGGCCGTGCGGCTGCTGTCCGGCTTCGTGCTGCCCAAGTTCACCGCGGAACGCGGCATCCCGTTCCTGGAGGCCCTCGCGGCCGCCGAGGCCGGAAGCGGCCGTCGCCTTTTCGCCATGCCGGTGCTGGAGTCGCCGGAGCTGCTCTACCGCGAGTCGCGCGTGGAGACCCTGGAGGGCATCTTCCGCGCGGTCGACAAGTACCGCGACCGTGTGCTCGCCCTGCGCCTGGGCGTCACCGACTTCTGCTCCTCCTACGGGCTGCGCAGGGGCCCGGACATGACCGCCTACGACGTGCAGATCGTCGCCTCGGTGATCGCCGACGTGGTGAACATGCTGGGCCGGGCCGACGGGACGGGCTTCACGGTGACCGGGCCGGTGTGGGAGTACTTCCGCGTGCAGGAGCGCATGTTCAAGCCGCTGCTGCGGCAGAGCCCCTTCCTGGAGGTGCAGGCCGCCGAGCTGCGCTCCCAGCTGATCGAGCACGCCATGGACGGGTTGCTGCGCGAGATCTCCCTGGACCAGGCCAACGGACTGCTGGGCAAGACCTGCATCCACCCCTCCCACGTGCTGCCGGTGCACGCCCTGTCGGTGGTCAGCCGCGAGGAGTTCTCGGACGCCCAGGACATCCTGCGCCCCGAGCGCGGCGGCGGGGGTGTGCTGAGATCGGCGTACACGAACAAGATGAACGAGGTGAAGCCGCATCGGGCCTGGGCCGAGCGGACCCTGCTGCGCGCCGAGGTCTTCGGTGTGGCCAACGAGGACATCGGCTTCGTGGAGCTGCTGGCGGCGGGCCTGCCGCAGTGACGGTCCGGCGCCGGGCATCCATACGGAAGGCGCACAAGGCGCAGAAGACCGAGAAGGCGGAGAAGGCAGTGAACGAGGGGGAGCACCCCGAGGTGCGCGACGGGTCCGGCGGCGTCTGGTCCGGCGACTGGGTCGCCGAGCGGCTCGGCGTCGAACTCGTCGGCGACGACCGGCTGACCGGCCTGCTGGGGCTGGCCCTGCGCCGCAACCCCAAGCGCGCCCACCTGCTGGTGTCGAACGTGCTGGGCAAGCACGTCCCGCAGGCGCCGTCCGTGGTGTACGGACACGGAGTCGCGCTGGGCCGCCGGGTGCGGGAACTGCTGGGCGAGGACGAGGCCCGGCGGGCCGTCGTCCTCGGCTACGCGGAGACCGCGACGGGCCTCGGCCACTCCGTCGCCGACGGACTGGGCTTGGCTCCCTACCTGCACTCCACCCGCCGCCCGGTGCCCGGCCTCGCCCCGGCCGGCGGCTTCGAGGAGTCCCACTCCCACGCGACCTCGCACCTGCTGCTGCCGGAGGACCCGGCGCTGCTCGCCGGGGACGGGCCGCTGGTCCTGGTCGACGACGAGTTCTCCACGGGCAACACGGTGCTGAACACCGTCCGGGACCTGCACGAGCGGTACCCGCGGCGGCGGTACGTCGTGGTGGCGCTGGTGGACATGCGGTCCGCCGCCGACGCGGGGCGGCTGGAGGAGTTCGCCCGGGAGATCGGTGCGCGGGTGGATCTGGTGGCGGCCGCCTCGGGGACCGTGCGGCTGCCCGACGGCGTACTGGAGAAGGGCCAGGAGCTGGTGGCCCGCCACGAGGCGGAGAACGCCGCCCCGGGGGCGCGGGGAACTGCGCGGGCAAGCGCCACCGGCCCGCAGCCGGACGACGACGGCACCGCCCCCCACGTCACCCGCGTCGACCTGGACTGGCCCTCCGGCCTCCCCGACGGGGGGCGACACGGGTTCACCCCCGCGCACCGCACCCGGCTGGAGGCAGCCCTGCCCGCGATGGCGGCCAGGATCGCCGAGGCCCTGCCTCCCGGCGCCCGCCGCGTCCACGTCCTCGGCTTCGAGGAGCTGATGTACGCCCCGCTGCGGCTCGCCGAGGCCCTGGAGCGGACGACGGACGCCGAGGTCCGCTACTCCACCACCACCCGCTCGCCCGTCCTGGCGCTCGACGACCCGGGTTACGCGATACGCACCCGGCTCGCCTTCCCCGCCCACGACGACCCCGCCGACGGCCCCGGCGAGCGGTACGCCTACAACGTCGCGGGCGCCGGATCCGACGCCGTCGTCGTGGTGGTCGACTCGGCCGCCGACACCCCCGCGCTGCACGCGCCCGACGGCCTGCTGGCCCGGCTCGCCCCGCACACCCCCGAGGTCCTCCTCGCCGTCGTACCGTCGTACGTCCCTGAAAGGCCCCGCATGCTGCCCGCGCCCCTCCGTGGCCCCGCCTTCTCCTCGTACGCGCCCGAGGAGGTCGGCTGGCTGCTCCAGGACCTCTCGGACGTGACCCTGGAGGCCCCCACCGAGGAGCGCGAGGAGGCGATCCAGAGCGGCGGCGCCCACTACGCGGAGTCCCTGCCCGTGGAGTACCAGCCCAGCGAGCAGTACCAGGAGCTGTTCCACGCCGCGCTGAACGTCTCCGCGGCCCGTATCGCCCGGGCGGTCGGCGTCGTCACCGAGACCGTCCTCGCCGAGCGGTCCCCGCGGCCGGTCCTGGTCTCGCTGGCCCGGGCCGGCACCCCCGTCGGCATCCTCATGCGCCGCTGGGCGCAGCACCGGCACGGCCTGGACCTGCCGCACTACGCCGTGTCGATCGTGCGCGGCCGCGGCATCGACGCCAACGCCCTGCGCTGGCTCGCGGCGCACCACGACCCCCGGGACGTCGTCTTCGTCGACGGCTGGACCGGCAAGGGCGCCATCACCCGCGAACTGGCCCAGGCCCTGACGGAGTTCGAGAAGTCCGACGGCGTCACCGGCTTCGACCCGGAGATCGCCGTGCTGGCCGACCCGGGCTCCTGCGTGCGCACCTACGGCACCCGCGAGGACTTCCTCATCCCCTCCGCCTGCCTCAACTCCACCGTGTCGGGGCTGGTCTCGCGGACCGTGCTGCGTGCGGACCTGGTCGGCCCGCACGACTACCACGGCGCCAAGTTCTACCGTGAACTGGCCGCCACGGACGTCTCGGTGGCGTTCCTGGACGCCGTCTCGGCCCGCTTCCCCGAGGTCGCGGACGCGGCCTGCGCCCAGGCCGGGGAACTGCTCGCCGCCGACCGCACGCCCACATGGGAGGGCTGGGCCGCCGTCGAGCGCATCAGTGAGGAGTACGGCATCCACGACGTGAACCTCGTCAAGCCCGGCGTCGGCGAGACCACCCGGGTGATGCTGCGCCGCGTGCCCTGGAAGGTCCTGGCGCGGGCCGGGGCGGGCAGCGACCTCGACCACGTCCGCCTGCTGGCCGAGCAGCGCGGAGTCCCGGTGGAGGAGGTCGACGCGCTGCCCTACACCTGCGTCGGCCTGATCCACCCCAAGTACACCCGGGGCGCGACCGGCGCCGACGGCAAGGCGGTGACCCTGTGACGCGCGTGATCGTGGCGAGCGACCTCGACCGGACGCTGATCTACTCCTCGGCGGCCCTGGCGCTGACCATGCCGGACGCCCGGGCGCCCCGGCTGCTGTGCGTGGAGGTGCACGAGAGCAGGCCGCTGTCGTACATGACGGAGACCGCGGCCCGGCTGCTGACCGACCTCGGCGACGCGGCGGTGTTCGTGCCGGCGACGACCCGGACGCGCAAGCAGTACCAGCGCATCAACCTGCCCGGCCCGCAGCCCACGTACGCGATCTGCGCGAACGGCGGCCACCTCCTGGTGGACGGGGTGTCCGACCCCGACTGGCACGCGCAGGTGACCGCGCGGCTGGCCGACCAGTGCGCGCCCCTGGCCGAGGTGCAGGAGCACCTGCTGCGGGCCGCCGACCCGGTCTGGGTGCGCAAGCACCGCGTCGCCGACGACCTCTTCGCCTACCTCGTCGTCGAGCGCGAACTGCTCGACGAGGACTGGGTGAAGGAACTCGCCGTGTGGGCGGAGAACCGGGGCTGGACCGTGTCCCTCCAGGGCCGCAAGATCTACGCCGTCCCCAAGCCCCTCACCAAGAGCGCGGCCCTGCGCGAGGTCGCCCGGCGGACCGGGGCCGAGCTCACCCTCGCCGCGGGTGACTCGCTGCTCGACGCGGACCTGCTCCTCGCGGCGGACCGGGGCTGGCGCCCGGGGCACGGGGAGCTGGCCGACACGGGCTTCACGGCCCCTGCGGTCAGGGCGCTCCCCGAGAGGGGCGCCCTGGCCGGGGAGCGGATTCTCCGCGAGTTCCTGGAGGCAGTACGGGACGCCTGAGCACTCGGGTGTCCTGGTCGTCGTGCGGGTGCGGGTGCGGGTGCGGGTGCGGCGTGTCGGTGGCTTGTCGCGCAGTTCCCCGCGCCCCTTCGCCGCGCGTCCCCTCGCGGCGCCGTCGCAGCCGTAGCGCGATGAACACCACCACCGCCAGGGCCACCACCGCCAGGACCACCTTGGAGTAGGTGGAGACGACGTCGGACACCGTGTGCCAGTTCGCGCCGAGGAAGTAGCCGGCGAGCACGAACACCGTGTTCCAGATCGCGCTGCCCAGGGTGGTCAGGCCGAGGAACACCGGCAGGCGCATCCGCTCCACGCCGGCCGGCACGGAGATCAGGCTGCGGAAGATCGGGATCATCCGGCCGAAGAACACGGCCTTGGTGCCGTGCCTGTCGAACCAGGCCTCGGTCTTCTCGATGTCCGAGACCTTCACCAGCGGCAGCCGCTCCGCGATCGCCACCGTCCGGTCACGGCCGAGCAGCGCGCCGACCCCGTACAGCGCGAGGGCGCCGATCACCGAGCCGGCCGTCGTCCACAGCAGCACGGCGAGCAGGCTCATCCGCCCACTGCTCGCGGCGAAGCCGGCCAGCGGCAGGATCACCTCGCTGGGCAGGGGCGGGAACAGGTTCTCCAGGGCGATGGCGAGACCGGCACCCGGTGCGCCCATCGTGTCCATGAGGTCGTTGACCCACTGCGGTCCGGCGTCCGCGGCGATGGCTGTCATGCGGCCACCGTAGGAAACCGGACCTGAAGAAGAGCTGAGGAAGGACCCCGGGGCCGGTGTCAGCCGCAGCAGCCGCCGCCGCAGCAGCCCCCGCCGCCACCGCCGCCCGACCGGGGCGCCGGGGCCGGGGCGGAGGCCGAGCCGGCCACCGCGACGGTGGACAGGAGCTTCACCGTGTCGTCGTGCCCCGCGGGGCAGGCGGCGGGGGCGCCGGAGTCGGCCATGGGGCGGCTCAGTTCGAAGGTGTCGCCGCAGGTCCGGCAGCGGTACTCGTAACGAGGCATGGGGACAGATTAGTGCGAGGCGATGGAAATACCACTCGTCGGGATCACATGTGACCGTTCTTGCCCCAACCGCTATGGAGAAGCTGTAAAGGCCACTGGTAGCTTTCCATCGTCGCGAGAAGCCACACGGCCGGGGGGATGTGGAGCGCGCCGCGGTCGACAGCGGTGCCGGGCTCTCGCGCGAGCACCACTGTAAGCGGGGGAGGGGAGACACAGCCGTGACCGAGGCTGGGCGGGAACCGGACGAGACCATGCAGTTGAAGGCTCCCGCGTCCCCACATGCGGACAGACCCGATCAAACCATGCAGTTGCGTGCGGAGGACGTGGTCGCGGCCACCAGCGCCGCCGCGGCTTCCGAGAGGGCCCCCGCCTCCGACGAGGCCGCGGAACCGTCCTCCGGCCGCGGCTCCGGCGGATCCCGCCGCCGGCGCAGGACCGCCCGGACGTTCAAGCCCGCCGCCTACCTCGCCCCGCTGGCCCCCTACGCCGCCCGCCTCGCCCCCTACGCCCGCCGTCTGCGGCCGGTCTACCCCCGGCCCGGCCGCACCGGCTGGCGCCGCTGGGCGCCCTCCTGGCGGCAGTGGCTCGGGGCCGCGCTGACGTTCACCGGGCTGTCCGTCATGTTCCTGGGCGTCGCCTACGCCGCCACCGACGTCCCCGAGAACCTCAACTCGTACGCCACCCAGCAGGACAACGTCTACTACTGGTCCGACGGCACGCCCATGGCCCGCACCGGCTGGGTGCAGCGTCAGGAGATGCCCCTGAAGGACATCCCCGTGGACGTCCGCGACGCGGTGCTGGCGGCCGAGAACGCCAGCTTCTACAGCGACCCCGGCATATCCTTCAGCGGCCTCACCCGGGCCGTGTGGCGCACCGTGGGCCAGGGGGAGACCCAGGGCGGCTCGACCATCACCCAGCAGTACGTCAAGAACGTCTACCTCAACCAGGACCGTTCGGTGAGCCGCAAGTTCACCGAGGCCATGCTCGCCCTCAAGCTCGACAACGAGATGGACAAGGACGAGATCCTCGAGGGCTACCTCAACACCAGCTGGTTCGGCCGCGGCACCTACGGCATCCAGCGCGCCGCCCAGGCGTACTACGGCAAGGACGTCCGCGAACTCGACGTCAGCGAGGCCGCCTTCCTCGCCTCCCTCCTCAAGGGCGCCGGACTCTACGACCCCGCCCTGGGCGGAGCCAACCACGCCCGGGCCGTGGAGCGCTGGTCCTGGATACTCGACCGCATGGTCGACGTCGGAACGCTGTCGAAGTCGGAGCGGGCCAAGTACCGGAAGTTCCCCGAGCCGCTCAAGCACGCGCCGGGCTACGACACCGGCAAGCAGAGCGACTACCTCGTCGAGCTGGCCACCCAGTACGTCAAGAAGGCCGCGCACATCTCCGACAAGGAGTTCGACCTCGGCGGCTTCCAGATCTACACGACCTTCGACCGGGGGCAGGAGACCGCGCTCACCAAGGCCGTGACCAAGGCCCGCGAGCAGGCCCGCAAGGACGACCCGGCCAAGGCGAAGACCGTGCACTACGGCGCCGCCTCGGTGGCCACCGACGGGCGCATCCTCGCCCTGCACGGCGGCCCCGACCACCGCAAGCAGGGCTACAACGAGTCCAACGCGACCACCGTCCCGGCCGGTTCGGCCTTCCTGCCGTTCGTCTACGCCGCCGCCCTGGAGCACGGCGTGCAGAAGACCCGGGACGGCACCCGCACCCAGGTCACCCCGGAGACCCTCTACAACGGCGACGACGGCGTCCCCGTGACGACCCCCGAGGGCCCCTACTGGGACCGCAGCGGCAAGAAGGTCGCCGCCCGCAACGACGGCAAGAAGTCCTACGGGCAGATCAGCCTGGCCCGGGCGCTCGCCCTGTCCGTGAACACCCCGTTCATGCAGCTCGGCATGGACACCGGCCTGGACAAGGTGCGCGGCACCGCCGAGGCCGCGGGCCTGCTCTCCTCCAGCTTCGGCCCGAACGTGCCGGCGATGTCCCTGGGCAGCGCCACGCCCAGCGCGATCCGCATGGCGAGCGGGTACGCGACCTTCGCGGCCGGGGGCAAGCACGTCGAGCCGTACTCCGTGGACCGGATCACCCGCAACGGCTCCAAGGTCGCGCTGGCCGCGCCGGCGTCCCGCCGCGCGGTGAAGACGGCCACGGCCGAGGCGGTCCAGTCCGCCCTGGCGGACGCCTTCCGCACCGCCCACCCGGGGGCGGACGCGCCCGCCGGGGTGTCCGGCAAGGCGGGAACCGTGCAGAGCGACACCGCGTCCTGGTATGTCGGAACCGCCGAGTCCGTGTCGACGGCCGTCGTCACCTACCGCATCGACCTCACCAAGAGCCTGGAGCCGCTTCCGCTGAAGGGGATCGCGGGGACCCCCGACGACAGCGTCCCGTACACCATCTGGTCCAGAGCCCGGGGCGTCGGCTGACCCCGGCGCCCGGCGCCTCCCAGACCTTCCCACTCCCTCGCAGAATGAGCCGCGCATGAAGTCACCCTCCGGTCGCCGCCGCGCACCGCGCGCACCCAGCGCGTCCCGCCGCGCCCTGGGCGCCATGTCCCCGCGCATCCTGACCCTGGCGGCGCTCGTCGTCGTCGCGTGCCTGGTCGCGGGCTACCTGGTGCTGACGCGACAGGAGAAGACCACCCCGACCGCCTCCTCCGGGGCGGCCCGCAAGAACACCTCCGAGAAGAACGACCACCAGCCGCAGTGGGACGGCAAGACCAAGGTCCTCGGGGACGGCTCCACCTCTTACACCGGCCCGCCGAAGAAGCAGTTGAAGCCGGTTCCGCTCAAGCCGGGCGAGAAGCCGCCCCAGTTCGTCGTCTTCTCGTGGGACGGCGCGCTCCAGGGCGACGACGGGCTGTTCTCGCACTACCGGGAGCTGGCCCGGCAGTACGACGCCCACATGACCTTCTTCCTCACCGGCATCTACCTGGTGCCCAAGAGCAAGAAGGACCTCTACTCCCCGCCGCAGCACGACAAGGGCTCGGCGGCGATCAGCTTCCCCACCGACGAGCACATCCGCACCACCGTCGAGGAACTGGGCAACGCCTGGCGCAACGGCAACGAGATCGGCACCCACTTCAACGGCCACTTCTGCGGGGAGAAGGGCGGCGGCGACTGGAGCGTCGAGGAGTGGAAGAGCGAGATCGACCAGTTCTACTCGTTCGTCGAGAAGTGGAAGACCAACACCGGCTTCACGGACCTGGATCCGCTGCCCTTCGACCCGCGCAAGGAGATCACCGGGGGCCGTGCGCCCTGCCTGGAGGGACAGGCCAACCTGCTGAAGGCCGCCGAGAAGTACGGCTGGCGCTACGACGCGAGCTCCGCGGGCGACTTCCAGATATGGCCCCGCAAGAAGGACGGCATCTGGGACTTCCCGCTGCAGATGCTCCCCTACGAGGGCGGCGACTACCAGGGCCTGTCCATGGACTTCAACTTCCTGTACAACCAGTCCGACGGTGAGACCGAGGGCGACCCGGCGAAGTACCCCGAGTGGGAGCAGCAGACGGTCAACTCCTACATGTCCGGCTTCAACCGGGTGTACTACGGCAGCCGTGCCCCCCTGTTCATCGGAAACCACTTCGAGAACTGGAACGGCGGCATATACATGAGAGCCGTCGACCAGGTCGTCAAGACGGTGTGCACCAAGAAGGACGTCAAGTGCGTGTCCTTCAGGGAGCTGGCCGACTGGCTGGACGCGCAGAAGCCCGAGACCCTTCAGCGGTTGCGCTCCCTCGACCCGGCCCAGTCGCCCGACTGGTCGAAGGTCGTGAAGTGACAGACCCCAAGCCCGGCACCACCTGGCCGGGCCAGAGAGGAACATCAGTGAGATCGAGAAGACTGACCGGCACCCGACGCCGCGTCACGATAATCGGGGCCGCGGCGACCTCGGTGGTCGCCGGGGTCGCCCTGCTGCCCAACTGGAGCGCCGGCGCGGCGGTCACCGACGACCCGACGGTCGACGCGCGGACCAAGGCCACGTTCCAGCGGCTGGCGGACGCCGTCTTCACCGACCGGACCAACGCCCTGCTCGACGGCGGCCGGGGCGGCAGGGACGCGCCGCTGACCGACCGGTTCTCCGGCGACGTCGCCCTGTCCTCGGGCACGGCCCGCACCGAGGACGCCACGCTGTCCGGGCTGGAGCAGCGCAAGGCGAGGCTGGCCAAGGCCGGCGAGAAGTACAGCAAGGCCGGCACCACCGTCACCCTGAACGCCACGCGGGTGACCGGCCGTACGGCCAAGGCCGCGGTCACCGAGACCACCACCCTGACCTACGCCGGGGCCCGGGGCGGCGCGCCGCGCACCACCGGCTTCCAGGCCAAGCACGAGCTGACCTTCAAGGCCGACCGGCAGGGCAACTGGCGGCTGACGGCCGTCCGCGACAGCGACGAGGGCGGCCTCGCGGTGAACACGCTGTCCAAGCCGGCCTCCGTGAAGGTGCCCATGTCCGGCACCACCACGACGCCGAGCGCTCCCCGGGCCGCGACCACCCGCTACCCGGTCCAGGTGCCCAAGACCGCCACGACGTACGACTACAAGGCCATGGCGGCCTACGCCGAGAAGCACTGGAACGCCTACAACAAGGACTACCCGGACTTCAACGGCCAGGGCGCCGGCGGCGACTGCACCAACTTCGTCAGCCAGGCCCTGAAGGCGGGCGGCTGGAAGCACGTCCCCGGCTACGTGTACGACTACACGCGGTGGTTCGGCAACGCCGACATCCAGTCGCACTCGTTCATCGGCGTCAACGAGTGGTCCTGGTTCGCGCAGAACTCCAAGCGGACCACGCCGCTGTCGAACGTCTACCAGCTCGAGGTCGGCGACGTCCTCCAGATGGACTTCGACCGGGACGGGTCCAAGGACCACACCATGATCGTCACGTACAAGAGCCGCGGCGTGCCGTACGTGACGTACCACTCGAACAACACCCTGCGCCGGTCGGTGGCGAGCCTCGTGGCGTCGTACCCGACCGCGTACTACTACGCCTACCGCACCTGATTCCGGGCGGGGGCCGGGTTCAGTGCCCGGCCCCGCGCTCTTCCCGGATCCGGGAGACCACGCCGGCCACCGACTGCCGCACCGCCTCCGTCTCCAGCAGGAAGTGCCAGTAGTCGGGGTGCCGGCCCTCCAGAGCGGCGACGGCGCGCTCCAGCCGCGCCACGGCCTCGTCCAGCGGGCGGGCGTGGCGCGGGTCCGGGGTGTTGCGGCCGGCCATGGCCAGCCGCTGGCCGTCGCGGATCGCGAAACGCGTGCGCTCGATCTCCTGCTCGGGGTCCTTCTGCACGGCGTTCAGGCGGCGCAGACGGTCACCGGCGGCCGAGACCGCCTCGTCGGTGGTGTTCAGCAGGGCCCGCACGGTCGACAGCAGGGCCGTGGCGTCCGCCCAGCGCTGCTCGTCGCGGGCGGCGCGGGCCTCGGCCAGCTTCGTCTCGGCCTGGCGGACGTTGCCCGCCGCCACGTCGGGGACCTGCTGCAGGTCCTGCCAGCAGGCCGCGGTGAACCGGCGGCGCAGTTCGCTCAGGGTCGGCTCCACCTGCTCGGAGCGGGTGGTGAGGGCCTGGGCGCGGGTGCGCAGGGAGACCAGGCGGTGGTCGATCTCGGCGGCGCGCTCCGGCAGCCGCTCGGCCTCGACCCGGACCGCCTCCGCCGCGCGCGTGACCCGCTCGGCCCGCTCCAGGGTCTGCGGCACGCCGTGCTGCCCGGCGCCCTGGTTCAGCTTGGTGAGCTCCGGCGAGAGGGCCGCCAGACGCGCGGCGAGGTCGTCCGCCTTCAGGCCCGAGCCGCGCACGGCGTCCAGCGCGCCGGAGGCGGCCAGCAGGGCCTGGCGGGCCCGCTCGACGGCGGGGGCGAGGCGGGCCAGTTGGGTCTCGGCCTTGCCGAGCAGCGGGCCGAGGCCCTCAGCGAACCGGTCCAGGTCGCGCTTGACCCGGTCCAGTTCCTCCTTCGCCGCGGCCAGCTCGGCCCGGGCCCGGGAAGCCGCCGAGGCCTCCAGGTCGTCACGGTCGAGGTCGTGGGCGTCGACGGCCGAGATGTACTGGTGGCTGGCCTCGTCGATGCGCCGCCCCAGGGCGTCGAAGCCCTCGACGGCGCGCCGGGCGGCGGGGGAGTCGTCGACCGCCCTGATCGTCTCGATGGAGATGCGCAGGTCGCGCTGGGCGGTGTCGAGCTCGTAGAAGGCGGCGGCGACGGCGTCCTTGGCGGCCTGGGCCTCGGCGCGCTGGTTCTCCGCCCGGCCGCCGAACCAGCGCCGGGTGCCGCCGCCCGCGAAGGCCGCGGGCAGCGCCAGGGCGAGCAGCACCGGCAGCGCCGCCAGCGCGAGCGTGTCGCGCAGCGGGCCCGGGGCGCGGGGAGGGCGGCGGCGCGGACGAGGTGCGCGCGGCACCGACGGCGAGTACGGCTGCGCTGGTGTCGCCGTCACATCCCTCTCCCGTGCTGTGGTCCACCCTGCCCGGTGTCATTGTCCCACCGGTGAAGGACGAACACACGGGCCGGTCAGTTCGCCGTTCGCACCGTGATTCTGCCGTCACCGGTCTCGGCGGTCACCACGTGCCCGCTGTTCTCGTCGCGCGGGACCGACACGTCGACGCCCCCGTCGCCGGTCCGGGTGGTCACGCGGTAGGCCGCCCGGGGCACCGAGACGGTGACGGAGCCGTCGCCGCTGCGGGTCTCCACCCGGTCCGGTACGACGCCGAGTTCGAGCCGGACGGAGCCGTCGCCGGTGCGGGTGCGCACGTCCCGGGAGGAGACGTCGGCCCGGATGGAGCCGTCGCCGGTGCGCATCCGCAGCGGGCCGCTCACGCCGGAGACGCGGATCGAGCCGTCCCCGGTGCGCAGCTCGGTGGGGCCGGTGGTGTCGGTGACGCGGACGGAGCCGTCGCCGGTGCGGATGTCCAGCCGGTCGCGGAAGCCCCGGGCGCGGACGCTGCCGTCGCCGTCCTCGACCTTCACGGTGATGCCGCGGGGCACCTCGATGCGGTGCTTGGCCGAGCAGTCCGCGACGACACCGGAGCACTTCAGCCGCAGGACGAGCCGGTCGTCGCGCAGGGACCAGGTCACCTCGGGATCCCTGCCCATGACGACCGAGCCCTGGAACCAGCGGGTGACCTGGATGCGCCCCGCCGGGTGCTCCTCGGCGGCGACGATCTCCAGGGCGGAGTCGTCCGAGTCGACGGTGAGCGTGCGGCCCTTCAGGTCGAAGGCCTTGTGGTCGGGGTCCTCGTCGTCACCGGCGGAGGCCCCGCAGGCGCTGAGCCCGGCGACGAGGACCGCGACGGCACCGGTGAGGGCGGCCGCGCGGACGGTGGCGGTGCGGGTCGTGCGGGCGGTGCGTGCGGTGCGGGCCATGACGGTCTCCCCCTGGACGGAACGACGGGCGCGCTCGGGCGCTGTCATGACGGTAGGCAACCGGGGCCGCCGGGAGGATCCGGGCCGCTCCCGGATCGGCGGTGGGGTTAACCCCCGGCACGGCCCGATACGGGTTTGCGGGACCTCGCCCCGGGCAGGGTAGGCTGTCCACTCGTCCTGGGCGTGCCCCGGGATGCGGGTGCGTAGCTCAGGGGTAGAGCGCCTGCCTTACAAGCAGGATGTCGGCGGTTCGAAACCGTCCGCGCCCACCGCGGTCGACAGGCCCCCGGGTTCTCCCGGGGGCCTGTTTCCGTTCCTGGGGCCGGTGGGCGGGTCAGTAGTTGGCGTTGGCCAGGATCTCGCCGTCCTTGTCGTAGACGGTCACCAGGCCGTTGTCCGACTCGTAGCAGGACGTGAACGCGGAGGCGATGAGCTTGCCCTCGCCCTGGTGCGGACCGGTCAGCCCGCCGCTGAAGTCGGTGTAGACCTCCGCCGCGTCGAGGATGTCGTTGCGCTTGTCCGCGCCGGTCACCTTGGTGACGTGCTCGGCGGCGGCCTTCTCGGTCTGCGTGCCGCTCTCGGCGACACAGGCGCGGAACTGCTCGGCCTGGCTCTTCTCCGCGGCCGGCCCGGCCTTCTTCGGCTTGCTGTCGGCCGTGACGGCCTTGTCCTTGGTCGAGCTGTCGCCGCTGTCGTCCCCGCCGCCGCCGGTGGCGACGGCGGCGATAGCGAAGAGGGCGAGGACGCCCGCGCAGCCGAGCCCCGCGATCTTGCCGATGCCGCGCTTCCTCGGCGGTTGCGGCGCCGGGGCGCCGAACCCGGGCTGCTGCGGCGGGTAGGGCTGGGCGGGCTGCTGCGGGTGCTGCTGGCTCATGGGTACCCCTCGATCAATCGTGTCGTGCGGGGGTACGACGTCCCGCGGCTCGCGGACGGTTGTAGAAGCTTGAATGAGTTCACCCGATGGGGTCGCGCGCTCGCACCCATGTCCCGCCGGCCGCACGCGAGTTCGCCCACGAGGGCGTCGCCGGGATGAAGCGGCTCCCGGCCGACGGCGGGCGCTGACCCCCGCGCGTCACGGGGCTCCGCCGGTCTCCACCGGCGGGGCCTCGTGCGCGTGCTTCAGCCGGGAGCGGGCCGCCACCCGGTCCGGGCCCGTCAGCGCGGACCAGTAGCGGTGGGTGCTGACGAACACCGCGAGTTCATGCTCGCGGCGGCGCAGCTTCTCCACCTCGGCCTGCTCGTCGGCCGTCCAGCCGGGGGAGGCGGGGCGTTCCACCTTGCGCCAGCCGTTGTCGTCGCTGAAGCCGTCCAGCGGTTCCACGGACCAGGGGAGCCGCTTGAGCAGGGCCGACAACTCGGCCCGGACCTGATGGAGTTCCTCCTGACCGGCGAGGAGGTCACTCGGAAAGTCATAGGTCGTAGCCACGGCCCAATAATACGCCTGTTCGATTTACGCGGGCGAGTTCGTTCCCGTGGTTCATGCGAACGGGTGTACCAGTTCCAGCTCCCGCACCACCCGCGCGGCCACCGGCGCCGCCACCCCGTGCCGCTCGGCCGCACGCAGCAACGCGCCGCCGACGGCGTCCAGTTCGAGCGGCCGGCCCGCTTCCGCGTCGCGCTGCATCGACGACCTGGCCGTCGCCGGGAAGGCGTCGTAACGGGCGAGTGCCTGGGCCGGGTCCCCCGGGCCGCCGCAGGCGCGGCTGATCGCGGCCGTCTCCGCGACCAGGGCCGTCAGCTCGTCGCGGTGGCGGTCGCGGACCTCGCCCAGCGGCAGGCCGTACCGGGTGGTCAGCAGCGCGAAGGGCGCCAGGAACGACATCTTGGCCCACAGGGCCGCGGTCTCGTCCTCCAGGACCCGGGTGGCGGGCCCGGCCGCGTCGAGGGCCCCGGCGAGGGCGTCCAGGCGCGGCCGGGGCGCCCGCGCCCCCGTCAGGTCGACCTCCGCGAAGGGGCTGTCGTGCTCCACCACGCCGGGGGCCGGGCGGGTGGACTCGACCCGGATGACGGCCGGGGCGGCCCGGTCGGGCCGGTAGCGGGCGCGCAGGGCCGCCGGATGCTCGACGCCGTTGAGGAACGGCACCAGCAGCCCGTCGGACAGGACGGACGCGGGGACGCGCGCCAGGGCCGCGTCGAGTGCGGTGTGCTTGACGGTGACCAGGCAGGCGTCGACCGGTTCGCGCAGGGCCGTGTCCGCCTCGACCCGGGCCGTGAAGTCGCCGAACCGGGCGCTGCGGACCCGGATGCCCTCGCCGCGCAGGATCCCGGCCGTCCGCTCGCCGGACAGGCAGATCACGCGGTGGCCGGCGCGGGAGAGCAGGGCGGCGAGCAGTCCGCCCACGCCGCCGGGGCCCAGGACGGCCACGGTGAGTTCGTTCGCCATGAGGGGTTCCTCTCGTCGGTCGGCCCCTGTGTGGTGGCCGCCTCGGGAGGATCATGGCAGCCGGCGCTGTCCTCAGGAGGCCGGAAGGGCGAGACTGGGGGGCATGTGCCGGAGTATCAAGACGCTTCGTCCGCCCGCCCTGCCCGAAGAGGCCACGGAGGCGGACATGCGCGCAGCAGCGTTGCAGTACGTACGGAAGGTCTCGGGCTTCCGCGCCCCCGCCGCCCACAACCAGGAGGTGTTCGACCGCGCCGTCGAGGCCGTCACGCAGGCCACGGCCGAGCTGCTCGACGGCCTGGAGGTGCGGGGGGCCGCGGCCCGCCGGGCCGGTTAGCGCCCGCGGCGCGAGGGCTCAGACGAGTTCCGGCTGGGGTTGTGGCCGCGGTGCCGCGGGGAGGTCCGTCTCCCACAGCCGCAGGGTCCGGTGGTAGCCGCGCACCACCGACGCCATCGCCAGCAGCAGCAGCGGTCCGGCGAGCCAGGGGTGGCGGGCCATCTCCATCGGCAGGAAGCGGTAGGACGCCAGCAGCACCGCGAACACCGTCGTGCCGTGGACGACCAGCCAGACCCCGGCCCGGTCCCAGCCGCGGTCGAAGGAGCGCAGGGCCGCCTCGACGGTGTACGCGAAGACCACGCCCGCGACCAGGTCCACCCCGTAGTGCCAGCCGAACCCGAGGGTCGCCGCCAGCGTGGCCACCAGCCAGAACGCACCGGCCCACCGCAGCCAGCGCGGCCCCTGCCGGGAGTGGATGAAGATCGTCACGGCCCACGCGGTGTGCAGGCTCGGCATGCAGTTGCGCGGGGTGACCTCGTCGAAGGGCAGTTTGAACGGCGTGGTGACCGGCGGCAGGGTGTGGGGCCACAGGTTCGCCACCGCCCAGGGCCCGCCCTCGGGGCCGTAGGCGAAGATCGGCCCGACCACCGGGTAGACCATGTAGACCGCCGGCCCGACCAGGCCGATCACCAGGAACGTCCGGACCAGGTGGTGGCGGGGGAAGCGCCGCTCGGCGGCCACGTGGCGCAGCTGGTACAGCGCCACCACGACCGCGGCGACCGCGAGCTGGGCGTAGACGTAGTCGAGCGCGTGCTCGCCGACCGGGCCGCTCGCCCGGAGCAGCCGGCCCGCCAGCCACGAGGGGTTGCCCAGCGCGTGGTCGGCCATGGCGATGTACGGGTCGAGCGTGACGGGCCGGGTCTGCGAGGTGATCGACAGCCAGGTGTCGCCCGTCTTGCGGCCCGTCACCAGCAGCAGACCGAGCCCCACGCCCTTGAGCAGCAGAACGCGTTCCGCGCCGGTGCGGCGTGTGAGGGCGACGACCGCCAGGCCCAGCATCACCCACAGGGCGCCGTTGCCGAAGGGGTGGCCCTCGCCCGGCAGGGCGCCGGTCGCGAACCGCACGGCCAGGAAGACCAGGTCGATGCCGACGGCCGCGCCCAGGGCGATCAGCCGCTGCCGCCAGGTCAGGACCAGCATCGTCAGGCCCAGGCTGGCGTAGAGCAGGAAGCCCGACTTCGGGGCGTACACGACCTCCCGCGCCTGGGTGGTGATCGGCCCGGGTATCCCGAGGTGCCGCGCGACGAGCTGGAGCGCGAGGAGGAAGCCCAGCGTGATCGCTCCCGCCGCGCACCACAGCACCGCCCGTGGGTGACGGCGCGCGGCCTGCGCGATCCGTCGTGGGCGTGACGCCTGGGGCGATGCCGGAGTGGTCACTGTCTCAGCCGCTTCCCGATCGTGTCCGTGGTCGTGGTGGTGGGCCCGCCGGGGCTACGAGGGCCGCGGTTCGCGCCGCATCAGGTACGCCGCCCCGGCCCCGGCCCCGAACAGCGCCCCCACGGACACCGCCGTCGCCACCCAGGTCGCGCCCAGCAGCTGCGCGCCGAAGTAGCCGAGGGCGACGCTGTACGCGGCCCAGGTCAGACCGGCCAGTGCCGACCAGGGGAGGAAGTCGCGGGCCCGGCGCCGTGCGGCGCCCGCGCCGAGGGAGACCACCGAGCGCCCGGCGGGGGCGAAGCGGGCGAGGACGACGAGGGCGCCGCCACCGCGCGCCAGGGCCGCGCCGAGGCGCTCCTGGGCGCGGGTCAGGCGCCGGGAGCGGGAGATCGCCCGGTCCAGCCGGGGGCCGCCGCGCCAGGCGAGACGGTAGGCGACCAGGTCGCCGAGGACGGAGGCGGTGGCCGCGCACAGGGTCAGGGCGAGGATGTCGGGCACGTCGGTCGCCGTCCCGGCGGCCGCCGCCGTGGCGGCCGTGATGACCAGGACTCCGCTGGGCAGCACCGGCAGGAACACGTCGAGCAGCACCGACAGGGCCACCACCGCGTAGATCCATGGACTGCCGACCAGCGACCCGATCTGCTCCAGCACCGCAACTCCCCGTGGTCCCCCGTGGGCCAAGCCGTGCCGCGGCGACGCGGGGGGAGCGGCAGGAGTGGCCATGACAGCCATACAGCGTACGCGCGGGTGTGACGGGCGGTTCACGGGGGGCTCGTACGTTCGGTACCGACTGTTCACCTCGTGCCGTCTCGCCCGGCTTGGCCCTCCTGGCGACGCGACGCCGCGGCGCCTCCCCGCCGGGCGGGGAGGCGCCGCGGTG
This sequence comes from Streptomyces sp. NPDC053665, assembly GCF_055585285.1. Lineage (NCBI taxonomy): Bacteria > Bacillati > Actinomycetota > Actinomycetes > Kitasatosporales > Streptomycetaceae > Streptomyces > Streptomyces sp. NPDC053665. The sequence continues at coordinate 494,522 of NZ_JBVJKK010000002.1, read as the reverse complement.
CGGGGCCGGACGGCTCAGGCGGCCACGGGCGTCTGCTCCGCCGAGGATCGCTGCCCCGCCGAGGGGCGGCGCGACAGCAGCCGGTCCACGCCGAACGCGCCGGAGCCCGTGAAGATCAGCAGGAACATGGCCCAGCAGTACATGGCCGCGCCCTCGCCGCTGTTCTCGATCGGCCACAGCGCCTGCGGCTGGTGGACCTTGAAGTAGGCGTACGCCATGGCGCCCGACGAGACGAGGGCCGCGACCCGGGTGCCGAGGCCGAGCAGCACCAGGGTGCCCCCGACCAGTTCGATGACGGCGGCGTACCAGTTCGGCCAGGCACCGGTCGTGACGGTGCCACCCTTGCCGTCCGCGCCGCCGAGGACGCCGAAGAGCGCGACGGCCCCGTGGCAGGCGAACAACAGGCCCACGACGATCCGGAACAGTCCGAGTGCGTACGGCTGGGCGCCGTCGAGGCGTGCGGTCATGTGGGGGGCTCCTTCGGTTGGCCGGCCCGGGGCAGGCCGGTCGGGGACGAACCGACGAGCCCTCACGTTAGGTGGACCTAACCGATGCTTGCAAGTTCAACATTTGGCCATGGCTTCGGTCCTGGTGACGGGTGCGACCGCCGTCCCAGCAGCACGGGAGGCCCCTCGCGCCCCGCCCACCGCGTCCGGGAAGTGACCGGATCCACACCCGGCCGGCCGCCCGGGACGCGGTCACCGGCTCAGCTCGGAGTCCAGGAGGGTCGTCAGCCGCGGCCCCGCGCCCTGCCGGGGCTTGGCGTGCTCCAGCCGCAGCCGGGCCGAACGGCCGCGCAGCGTCAGGGTCATGAGCTGGTTGCCGAACCAGGGGCCGTCCGTCTTGCGCCAGCCGACCGGCGGCCGCGCGAGCCGGCCGTGCCGGGCCAGGAGGCGGCCGAGGCCCCGGGCCGCACGGCTCCAGCCGAGGCGGAAGGCCAGTCGCATCGACAGCGGCACCGAGTTGTGCACGGGCGAGCAGACCAGCTGCACCACCCGGGAGTCCGGGCCGGGGCCGGTGGTCCAGGACGGCTCGGCGATGTAGGCGTGGTGCACGTCCCCGGACAGCACGCAGACGGTCGCCGGCGCTCCGGGTCCGGAACCCGCCTCGGCGATCAGGTCCGCGAGGCCCGCGAAGGACTCCGGGAAGGCCGACCAGTGCTCCAGGTCGGCGGCCCGCCGCAGCTTCTCCCCGAGGCGCGCCCAGCGCTCGCCCCGCTCGCCCCGGCACAGCGCCGCGTTCCACCCCTCGGCGTTGTGCACCAGGTCCGGCAGCAGCCAGGGCAGGGAGGTGCCCAGCAGGAGGTGGTCGTACCCCTCGCCCCGGTCCGTGATCTGCTCGCGCAGCCAGGCCTCCTCGCCCGGGTCGAGCATCGCGCGGTCCTTCTCCTCCAGTACGCGGGCGGCCCGGCTGTCGACCATCACCAGGCGGACCCGGCCGAAGTCGCGGCGGTAGCTCCAGCGGACCGTGGCCGCGTCGGCGTCGGCCCGGGCGGTGAACTCGCGCAGCACCCCGGTGCCGTCCGGCGCCGCGCGCACCGCCTCGTAGACGGGGTCGGCCGCCAGCTCGTCGTGGGAGAGGTTGCCCAGGTGCTGGTGGACCCAGTACGACATCAGGCCGCTGAGCAGCCGCTCCTGCCACCAGTCGGTGGCGCGCATGTCGGCGAGCCAGGAGGCGGAGGTGTTCCAGTCGTCGATGACGTCGTGGTCGTCGAAGATCATGAAACTCGGCACCGTGGACAGCAGCCAGCGGATCCTCGGGTCGAGCCAGGACTCGTAATAGAGGTGGGTGTACTCCTCGTAGTCGGCGACCCCGCTGCCCGGAGGCTTCTTCGTGTCCCGCCGCTCGGCCAGCCAGCGCTGGGTGGCGTCGGAGGTCTCGTCGGCGTACACCTGGTCACCGAGCAGCAGCAGGACGTGCGGCCGCTCGCCGTCGGGGTCGGCGGCGAGGCGTGTGGCGAGCGCGTCCAGGGCGTCGGGGCCGGCCGGGTCGTCCCCGCCGGCGGGCGGGGCGGCCCAGCGGCACGAGCCGAAGGCGACCCGCAGGGCGCCCTCGGGGCCCGGCGCGTGGATCACCGAGGGCGGGAAGGGCGAGCCGGGCAGTGGCCACACCCTGGCGCCGTCGAGCAGCACCTCGTACGACGTGGTCGTGCCGGCGGTGAGGCCGGTCACCGGCACCAGGGCGTAGTGGTGGCCCGCGATCAGGAAGCTCTGCGCGCTCCCGCCCGCGCCGTCGGCGCAGCGGACCTCCGCGGCGCACGGGCCGTCCGTCTCCATCCAGACGGTCGCGGACGAGCCGTCGGTGTACCTCAGCAGTGGTCCGAGGCGCAGGTCGGCCATGTCGTTCCCCTCTCCGTCGCCCCGTACGGTACGGAACGACGGAGAGCGGCGGGGAGGTTCCGACACGAAATCGCGTGCGTGTCAGCAGCTCGCGAGGTAGTTCTGCAGGGCCGACTTCTCCGCCGAGTCGACCGAGAGGCCGTAGTAGTACTTCACCTGGACCCAGGCGCGGACGTAGGTGCAGCGGTAGTCCGATCGGGAGGGCATCCAGGTGGCGGGGTCCTGGTCGCCCTTGGCCTGGTTGACGTTGTCCGTGACCGCGATGAGCTGCGGGCGGGTCAGGTCGTTGGCGAAGGACTGGCGGCGGGAGGTCGTCCAGGAGCCGGCGCCCGAGTCCCAGGCCTCGGCCAGCGGGACCAGGTGGTCGATGTCCAGGTCGGAGGCGGCCGTCCAGGTGGCGCCGTCGTACGGGGAGTACCAACTGCCGCTGGTGGCGGCACAGGACGAGTCCTGCTGGACGTTGCTGCCGTCGCGCTTGAGGACGACCTCGCGGGTGTTGCAGGTGCCGGACTGGGTGATCCAGTGCGGGAAGAGGTCGCGGTTGTACCCGGTGCGGTTCTCGGTCGCCACGGTGAGCGTGGCGAGGTAGGAGCGGGCGGTGGCGCCGCTCACGGGGGTGGGGAGGGCGGCGGAGGCCGTGGGGGCGTTGAAGAGGGTGGCGGCCGATATGAGCGCGGTGGCGGCCGCGGCGAGGCTGAACCGTCGACGCGCGTAGAACCTGGGCATGCGAACTCCCTGCTGGGAAGGGCGTGTTGGCGGGCGAGCGAGGGAATGCTCGCGCAGCCGTGTTGCGCACAGGTGTGCGCCCGGTGAGAAGGTAGTGACGGGTCCATGACATGACAAGGTTCACGGGGGAACTTTTCACGCCCGGACCGTCGCGTACCATGGACGGCGCAGAAGGGGAGTAGCTCTTCGCCGGACCGTCGACATACTGCTCAGCCAGCCTGAGCCGGCGCCCGGAGGCAGGCCCCGCAAGGGGCGGGCCAGCGAGACCTTCGGCAAGCAGTGCACGCCCGTGCCCCCCGGCGCGGGCGCCGAGTGCGCTGCCGTGCCGAGGTGTCGTGTGTGAGGATCCAGCACTCTCGGTGGGGCAGCCCCGACCGATTGAGGAACCCTTGATCAGCCTGACCGTGACGGCCGTCGTCTTCGGCGTCGTCTTCCTCGCCGAACTGCCGGACAAGACCGCCCTGGCCGGCCTCGTCCTCGGCACCCGCTACCGCGCCTCCTACGTCTTCGCCGGCGTGGCCGCCGCCTTCGCGCTGCACGTCGCGCTCGCCGTCGCGGCCGGCAGTGTGCTGACGCTGCTGCCGCAGCAGCTCGTGCAGGCCCTCACGGGCGTCCTCTTCCTGGGCGGCGCGGCCGTGCTGCTGCTGAAGAAGGGCGAGGAGGAGGAAGAGGTCCGCAAGCCGGAGAACCAGTCGTTCTGGAAGGTCTCGGGCGCCGGGTTCATGCTCATCCTGGTCGCCGAGTTCGGCGATCTCACCCAGATCATGACCGCCAACCTGGCCGCCCGCTACGACGACCCGCTCTCCGTCGGTCTGGGCGCGGTGCTCGCGCTGTGGGCCGTGGCCGGGCTCGGCATCGTCGGCGGAAAGGCGCTGATGAAGAAGGTGCCGCTGCGCCTGATCACCCAGATCGCCGCGCTGGTGATGCTGGCGCTCGGGGTGTGGAGCCTGTGGGAGGCCGTGACCGGGTGAGGCGAACAGCGGGTGAACGTCCGGAGGGGGCGCCTGGCGCGAGGGCCTGTTTGTTTTGTACCGTAGAGAAACAAAGTGGCCTCCGCCCGTTTTCCCTGACCGGCGGGCGGGGCCGCCTTGTCCCTCCCGGGGGCGTGCCGGACGTGTCGCGCCGCCCGCCCCTCGCCCGCGCTGGAACGCGCCCCGAGCCTTGGAGCAGCCGATGACGGCCACCGCCGTGCTCACCGCCCGCGCCCTCCTGCTGGACATGGACGGCACCCTCGTCAACTCCGACGCCTCCGTGGAGCGCGTCTGGCGGCGCTGGGCCGAGCGTCACGGGCTGGACGGCGACGAGGTCATGAAGGTCGTCCACGGGCGGCAGGGCTACGCCTCCATGGCGCTGCTGCTGCCCGGCCGGCCGATGGAGCAGAACCACGCCGACAACGCCCGGATGCTCCAGGAGGAGACGGCCGACACCGAGGGTGTCGTGGCGATCCCCGGGGCGCCCGAGTTCCTGGCCTCGCTGGCCGGTCTGCCGCACGCGCTGGTGACCTCCGCCGACGTGCCGCTGTCGACCGCGCGCATGGCCGCGGCCGGACTCGCGCTTCCCGAGGTGCGGGTGACCGCCGAGTCCGTCGGGGCCAGCAAGCCCGACCCGGAGGGCTTCCTCAAGGGCGCCGCCGAACTCGGGGTCGACCCCGCGGACTGCGTGGTGTTCGAGGACTCCGGAGCCGGTATCGCCGCGGGGCGCGCCGCGGGCATGCGGGTCGTCGGGATCGGGCCCCGGGCCTCCTTCCACGACCCGGACGTGGTCGTGGAGGACCTCACCCGGGTGCGGGTGGAACGCGCGGAGGACGGGACGATCCGCCTCCACATCGGGTGACCCGCCGTTCCGGGTGACCTGGCGCCCCGGGTTGGCCGCGGCCTGCGGGCGGTGCGCGGGGCCGTCGGTCCCGTCCCGGCCCCGGCGGTCAGGTGATGGGGGCGGCGACGGCGCGTGCGCACGCCAGGAACTCGGCCCGGGCCGTGTCGACCTTCACGTCGCACGTCACGCCCTCGTGCACGAGCTGCGCCTGGGCCGCGGCCAAGCCGCCCGTCCGGTCCCCCGGGCGATTTTCCCGCCCGGCGTCGACCTCGCCGTCGCACCGGACGCCGACCCACGGCCCGTCGAGCCCGGCCAGGGCCCGGCGCCGGCCCTCCTGGGAGACCGGGCTACCGAGGAGCACGCCGTCGACGACGATCCTGGCCAGCCTCCGGAAGCCGGCGCTCAGCCGACTCGCCCGAGCTGGAACCGCCGTCGAGCACGATCACTCGGGGATCACGGCGTCACGGCGTCACGACGTCACGGTAGGACGACCGGGGCGCTCAGGGCTCCCGGGTCTCCGACTCCAGCTTCGCCCGGGTCGCCTCGTCGTAGACCCCAAGGTTCCGGGTCTGGATGCCGCGCGACCACTGGTACGTGCGCACCGCGTCCTCCAGCCGGCTGCTGAAGAAGCCGTCGGCGTCGTCGCCGTAGAGGTACAACTGCCGCATTCTGAGCTGGAGTTCGGTGACCTCCGCGCCACGGTCGCCGAGGCGCAGGACGGTGGCACCGCCGCGGCGGCCCGACTCCGGCCCGTCCTGCCCGGTGGCGCTCGCCGACGCGGACGGCCGCGCCGACGGAGTGGCCGACTCCGACGGGCTCGGCGAGGCGCTCGACGCGGACGGGGAGGGGGAGGCCGAGGGACTGCCCGTGCGGGACGGCGAGGGCGCGGCCGGGGCCGAGGAGGCGGGCGCGGAGGTGCCCGCCGACGGGGTGGAGTCCACGCTGCTCGCCGGGGCGTCCGGCACGCTGGCCCGCAGGTCGTCCGGCAGGGCGGTGTCCCGGGTCGGGCTCTCGTAGGAGAACAGGCCGCTCGCGTATCCGGCCGCCGCGACGACGGCGACACCGGCCGCGGCGGCGGCGACCATCACCGCCCGGCGCCGCCGTCCGGCCCGGCGCGGGCCGGCGCCGTGCGGCTCCTGCGCGCCGGGGTCGCGGGCGTCCGCACCGTCGAAGAGCCGCAGATCGGCCACGCTCGGTTCGCTCGCACCGGACACGAGGGGCGCGGGAACCGCCGAGTCGGCCGGACCGGCCGGCAGAACGGTGGTGGCGTCCGTGGCCGGCAGGACGGTCGTCGGGTCGGTGTCCGCCGGGTCGCCCGGCCGGGCGTGGGCCGGGGCGGCGGCGGAGGGCAGGACGGCGGTCGCGTCCGGGTCGGCCGGGCCGAGGGCGCTCAGGGGCAGGGTGGTCTCGGCCGGGGAAGGCACCGGCGGGCCGACTGCCGCCCCCGCGGTCCGCGCGGAGCGCGAGGACTCGCCGCCAGGCGCGTCCCCTGCGCGCTCGTGCGAAGGCCCGCCAGCCGAGCCCCGCGCCGCCGGGCGTGACCCGTCCTGGCGGCGCATGCGTCCGGCTGCGGGGGAGAGCGGGGGGTTGTCGCCGGGTGTGTGTGCGGCTGCGGGGGAGTGCGGGTGGGTGTCGTTTTCCGGGTTCGTGGGTGGCTGTGTGCTTGCCGCCGCGGGTGGCGCGGGTGGCTGCGCCGCCGGGCGGGACTGGTCCTGGCGGCGCTTGCGTGCGGCTGCGGGGGAGAGCGGGGGGTTGTCGCCGGGGGTGTGCGCGGGTGCGGAGGAGTGCGGATGGGTGTCGTCTGCGGGGTTCGCGGGTGGCGGTGTGCTTGCCGCCGTGGGAGGCATGGGTGGCTGCGCCGCCGGGCGGGGCTGGTCCTGGCGGCGCTTGCGTGCGGCTGCGGGGGAGAGCGGGGGGTTGCCGCCGGGTGTGTGGGCGGGTGCGGGGGAGTGCGGGTGGGTGTCGTTTTCCGGGTTCGCGGGTGGCGCGGGTGTCTGCGCCGTCGGACGGGACTGGTCCTGGCGGCGCTTGCGTGCGGCTGCGGGGGAGAGGGGGGAAGTGTCGCCCGGCGCGTCGGCGGGATGCGGGGTGGTCGGCCTGCCGTCGGTCGCGGCCGCGACCGGTGGCTGAGCCTCCGGCCGGGCCGCCCCCTGCCGCCGCTTGCGTCCGGCCGCCGGGGAGAGCGCGGCCTGACCGGGTTCCGAAGCGGGTGAAGGGGTGGCCGTGTCACCGGGGTGGTGAAGCGTTTCGCCGCTCTCCTGATCCCCGCTCTCCTGATCCCCGCGCTCCCGATCCCCGGGCTCACGCTCCTCGGGCCGCGCGCCGTCGAGTTCCACGTACGGGCGGATGCGCAGCGGGTCGAAGTCCTCCGCCGCGGCCGCCTCCGCCGTGCGGGCGTCGCGCAGGGCCTCCGCGACGCGGTCCGTGCAGGAGCAGGAAGGCGTGCTGTCCTGCCGTCTGGGTACCCCGCACTCCGGGCACGGGTGGCCTGCCGGCGATTCCACGCGCTCCTCCCTCCCCTCGCGAACTCCAGAGATTATCCAGATCTTCTCCACAGCGCGGCGGGCGAGCCCCCGGAACCTCGGCTTCCAAACGGGCCCGGCGGGCCATAACGGTCCACAGCGGTCACGATGGAAAATGTCACAGAGCCCGTGGGAGGTCGCATGGCCGGGGACGTGAACGCCGTCAAGCCCTCAGGTGCGGGCACCGCCGACCGGGAGCAGGTGCCCGGCAACGTGCTGGTCTCCATCGGCGCGCTGCTGCTCGGCATGCTGCTCGCCGCACTCGACCAGACCATCGTCTCGACCGCGCTGCCCACCATCGTCAGCGACCTCGGCGGCCTGGATCACCTGTCCTGGGTGGTCACGGCGTATCTGCTGGCCGCGACCGCCGCCACACCCCTGTGGGGCAAACTCGGCGACCAGTACGGCCGCAAGCGGCTGTTCCAGACGGCGATCGTGATCTTCCTGATCGGCTCCGCGCTGTGCGGGGCCGCGCAGGGCATGGGCCAGCTGATCGCCTTCCGGGCGTTGCAGGGACTGGGCGGCGGCGGCCTGATCGTGCTGTCGATGGCGATCGTCGGCGACCTCGTGCCACCGCGCGAACGCGGGCGCTACCAGGGCCTGTTCGGGGCCGTCTTCGGCGCGACCAGTGTGCTCGGGCCGCTGCTCGGCGGGGTGCTCACCCAGCACGCCAGCTGGCGCTGGGTGTTCTACATCAACCTGCCCGTGGGCGTGGTCGCACTCGCCGTGATCGCGGCCGTCCTGCACATCCCCCGCAAGCGGCAGCGCCACGTCATCGACTACCTCGGCACCTTCCTCATCGCCGCCGTCGCCACCTGCCTGGTGCTGGTGGCCTCGCTCGGCGGGACCACCTGGGCCTGGGGGTCCCCGCAGATCATCGGCCTCGCCGTCCTCGGGGTCCTGCTGGCCTGCGCGTTCGTCGCCGTGGAGCGACGGGCGGCCGAACCCGTCCTGCCGCTCAAGCTGTTCAAGGTCCGGACCTTCACGCTCTCCGCCGTGATCAGTTTCGTCGTCGGCTTCGCGATGTTCGGCGCGATGACGTACCTGCCGACCTTCCTCCAGGTCGTGCACGGCATCAGCCCCACCCTGTCGGGCGTGCACATGCTGCCCATGGTGGTCGGGCTGCTGCTGGCCTCCACGACGTCCGGGCAGATTGTCAGCCGGACCGGCCGCTGGAAGGTGTTCCCGATCGCCGGCACCGGCATCACCGCGCTGGGCCTGCTCCTGCTGCACCAGCTCGACGAGGACAGTTCCACGGCCGAGCTGAGCGGGTTCTTCTTCGTCTTCGGGCTCGGCCTCGGCCTGGTGATGCAGGTGCTCGTGCTGATCGTGCAGAACGCCGTCCCCTACGAGGATCTGGGCGTCGCCACCTCCGGGGCGACCTTCTTCCGTTCCATCGGCGCCTCGTTCGGCGTCGCCGTCTTCGGCACGGTCTTCGCGGGCCGGCTCGGCGACCTGCTCGGCGACGCCTTCCGCGGCACCCCGCTCCCGGCCGGCGTCTCCCCGGGCTCGCTGGAGGCCGACCCGCGGGGCATCGCCGCCCTGCCGCCCGGCCTGCGCCCGGCGGCCCTGCACGCCTACGCCGTCGCCATCACGGACGTCTTCCTGTACGCCGCGCCCGTCGCGCTCCTCGGGTTCGTGCTCGCCTGGTTCCTCAAGGAGGACCGGTTGCGCGCCTCGGTCACCGCGCCGGACATCTCCGAGACCCTGGCCAGCAACCCCGTCGAGCGGTCCTCGTACGACGAGGTGTGCCGCGCGCTGTCGGTGCTCGGCACCCGCGCGGGCCGCCGGGAGATCTACCGCGACATCACCGAGCGGGCCGGCTACGACCTGCTGCCCGCGACGAGTTGGCTGCTGCTGCGCATCCGCAGGTACGGCGCGGTCGAGCCCGTGGCCCTGGCCGAGCGCATGCCCGTGCCGCTGTCCGTCGTCATGGAGGCCGTCCGTCAGGTCGAGGAGCGGCGGCTCGCCGTGCGCGAGGGCGTCGACCTCGTGCTGACCGATCAGGGCCGCGCGCACGCCGAGCGGCTGGCCGAGGCCCGGGAGGAGTCCCTCGCCGAACTGCTCGGCGACTGGTGGGGCCCCGACCGGCCCACCGACCTGGTCGCGCTCGTCCGGGAGCTGAACGGCGAGCTGTGCGGATCCCGCAACGACCGTCCCCGCGAGGTGCGGCAGCCCGAACAGCGCTCCGAGCAGCCGGTCTGAGCGGCCGGTTCCCGCGGCCGCGTCAGACGAGCCGCTTGGTGAACCAGTGCTCGGCGTACGGGTCGTCGTTGTGCCGCCCGGTCTCCGTGTAGCCGAGCCGGCCGTACAGGGCACGGGCCTCGACGAGGTCGCTGCGGGTGTCCAGGATCAGTCGTGCGGCGCCGAGCGCGCGTGCGGTGTCCTCGGCGGCGCCGACCAGGAGCGGGGCGCCGCCCCTGCCCCGCATCGAGGGGTGCACGAACACCCGCTTCAGCTCGGCGGTCGTGCCGTCCAGCAGCCGCACCCCCGCCGTGCCGGCCGGCTCACCGCCGTACCGGGCCACGAGCAACTCCCCGCGCGGCGGGGCGAGATCGGCGCCGGGCTGGGCGGCGATCTCCCGCTCCAGCTCGTCCGGATCGGTGCGCCGCCCCTCGTGCAGCAGATACCAGCGGTCGCTGACCTCCGTGTAGTACGCCCGCCACAGCGCGGCGGCGACGGGGGAGTCGTACGGTTCCGGGGCCACGGTCCAGGTCATGAACCGCATTCTCCGCAGCCGCCCCACGGGCCCCGCAACCGGATAAATCCCGGGCCCGCACGGCCCCCGTCCCGTGCGCGCATCGTTTACGGCCCAACTTCCGGGCAACCCGAACCGCGAACCGGCCCGCGAGGAGGACCGGTTGGGCCCGAACCCCGGAAGGCATCCATGTCCACTGGCCTGATCATTGCATTGATCGTGATCGCGGCGGTCGTCGTCATCATCGCGGCCGCCCTGACCCTGCGTGCCCGCGGGACCGGGCGCGGCCCGAACCTCAAGCGCCGCTTCGGACCCGAGTACGAGCGGGTCCTCGCCCGGCACGACGGTGACACCACGGCGGCCGAGCGCGAGCTGACCGAGCGTCTGGAGCGCCACGGCGACCTGCGGGCACGTCCGCTGGAGCCGGCGCAGCGCGAGCAGTACCAGGCGCGCTGGACCGCCGCGCAGGAGCGGTTCGTCGACTCGCCGCGCGACGCCGTCGCCGAGGCGGACGCGCTGATCGCCGAACTCGCCGGCGTGCGGGGCTTCCCGGACGGTGGGCAGTACGAGGAGCAGCTCGCCGCGCTGTCCGTCCACCACGCCCACCACGTCGACGGCTACCGGCGCGTGCACCGTGCGGCGCTGCTGCGCCCGGAGGACGCCCGGGACGGCGGCCAGGGGACCGAGGACATGCGCGAGGCCATGGTGGCCGCCCGCGCCCTGTTCGAGGAACTGGTGCGGCCGGACCGCCACGACGGCGGCCGCACGGACGGGCGGCACGAGGCCGCGCGCCACGACGGCCGGGACCGCTCCGCGCCGGCCGGCGACCGCAAGGCCCCGGCGCGCGGCAACATGCCGTGGGCCCTCAACCGACGCCAGGCGAAGGAGAGCTGAGTCCGATGACCGACATGACCCGACGGCCCGGCGACCACACGCCTCACACGCCGGACGCGCCGCACACCCCCGCGCCGGACGCCCGCGGCGAGACCGCCCCGCCCGCCGGACACGCTACGGCGGACACCGGCGGCGGCACGGCCCACGGCACCGGCACACCCGCTGGTGACCCCCGTCTCGCCGACGCGGACCGCGCCACCGAAGCCGGCCGCGTGGCCGCCCAGGGCACCGACCCCCACGGCACGGCGACGTCCGGCAACGCCACCCACGACACCGGCCTCCACGGCACGGCGACGCCCGGCAACGCCACCCACGACACCGGCCTCCACGGCACCGGGGTCCACGACACCAAGATCCTCGGCACCGGCACCCGTCGTGGCGACGCCGCCCCCGGTGGCACGCACGGCACCGACGCGGACCACGCCACCACGACCGGCACCCACCCGCACGGCACCCACGCGGACGGCGTCCACGGCCACGGCACCGGCCACGGCAGCGGACGCGACGCCGGCCGGGCGGGCGGCGCCACCGATGCGCACCTCTTCCCGCACGACGCCTCCGACAAGCTCGGCGAGCGCCTGCGGCACGCCGTCGCCGGGTTCGTCGACGGACCCCGCGCCTCCGTCGAGGAGGCCGACCAGGTACTGGAGGAGATCACGGCCCGGTTCACCGAGGTCGTGACGGAACGGCGCCGGACGCTGCGCCGGTCCTGGCAGACCGCCGAGAGCGGCGGGGACAAGTCCGTCTCCGCAGCCGACACCGAGCAGCTCCGCCTGGCCCTGAAGGACTACCGGGAACTCGCGGAACGCCTGCTGCACGTCTGACCGGGCCGGCCGGCCCGCTCAGTGCTCCGCCCGGCGCTCCCGCCACTGCCGTACGACGTCCTCGACGTCGTACGGCTTCTTTCCGAGCGGGGGGCCGGGCGGCGGCTTGAACATCATGTCGCGGATCTTGTCGTTGACCTCGCCGATGATCTTCCGGACGATCCGCTCCGAGGGGGCCGCCAGCGCGGCCTCCAGCGCGTCCTCGGCCTCCTTGCGCAGGGCCAGCGCGGGCGGCAGGACGGAGAAGCCCTCGCGGGCCATCTTCCGCTTGACCCACCACAGTTCGTCGTACGTGTTCTCCACGTCCGGCGGCAGGGGCCGGCCGACCCCGGGCAGTCGCTCGAACTCCCCACGCGCCTCCGCGTCACGGATCTGCCGGTCGACCCAGGACTCGAAGTCGACGCCGGGTGGCTTCCGCTCGGTCATGCACCCATTGTGCCGGACACCGCGCAGCCGGGCGTTCTATCATGCGGCGGGCTTACAGGCCCGTTTCGGACGTCCCAGGAGGAGCGCACGTGCTCGAACTCACCATGGCCGCCGTCTCCGCGGCGGAGGAGGGTGCCACGGCCGGCATGCTCATGGCCGAGGCGCCCAGCGAGCCGGGTGCGGTGCTGCGGGTGGGCCGCGACAAGTCCGTGTGCCGGCTGGGCACGCCGGACGACTGGCTGTTCGTCTCCCGCGTCCACCTGGAGTTCCTCTGCGGGCCCGACGGCACCTGGCAGGTGACCTGGCTGCGCGGCTCGCAGCCCGACCCCTCCTCCGAGGTCCGGCTGACGGTCGGTGAGTACGCCCAGCCGCTCGCCTACGGCGGGACGGTCCCGCTGCCGAGGGGCGGCAGCGGCGAGATCGTCGTCCAGGACCGCACCGCCCCGCGCAGCGTCAACGTGGGCTTCTACCACGAGGTGTGACGCCCGGGGCGTGTGGGGCGGGCGCCGCCCCACCGGGCCGGTTCACGGCAGGACGCGGGCCAGCGCGAAGCCGTCGTAGCCCTTGGTGCCGACCGTCTGGATCGCCGTGCCGGACAGTCTCGGGTGGCTGCCGATCAGGTCGATGGCCGTACGGGTGCCGACCACGTCGGGGGCCGTGCTGTCCGCGTCGGTCACGCGGCCGCCGCGGACGACGTTGTCGAGGACGATCAGGGAGCCCGGCCCGGCCAGTTCGACCGCCCACTCCACGTAGCGCGGGTTGTTGCCCTTGTCGGCGTCGATGAACACCAGGTCGAACGGGGGCGTGTTCTCCGCGGCCAGGGCGGGCAGCGACTCCAGGGCCGGGCCGACCCGCACCTCGACGCGCTCGGCCAGCCCCGCGCGGGCGAGGTTGCCGGCGGCGACCTCGGCGTGCCGCGGGTCGTACTCCAGGGAGACCAGGCGTCCGTCGGCCGGCAGGGCGCGGCCCAGCCAGATGGTGCTGTAGCCGCCGAGCGTGCCGATCTCCAGGATGTGCCGGGCGCCCTGGATCTGCGCGAGGAGTTGCAGCAGCTTGCCCTGGTTCGAGGAGACCGCGATGCGGGGGAGCCCGGCGGCGTCGCTGTCGCGCAGGGCGGCGGCCAGGACCTCGTCGTCCGGGGCGAGACGCTCGCTGAAGTAGGCGTCGACCTCGTCCCAGACATGCGACTCGCTCATACGGCTGCCCTTCTGTGCCCGGCCGGAATGGTCCACCAACGCTTCACCAGCAGTCGAACGACCACCACCGCGCGGAGGTTCCGCCCGGCCGGACCGGGAACGGCCGGGGCACGGGGCCCGCCGAGCCGCCCGCGGGGCTCACCGCTCGGGTGCCGCCACCGAGGGAGCCGAGCCGGGCAGGGGGCGGCCGGCCGACTCCGCCATGCGCCACACGGCGAAACCGCCGATCACGGCCGCGGCCATCATGTAGTACGCGGGCATCATCATGTTCCCGGTCGCGCCGATCAGGGCCGTGACCACCAGCGGGGTCGTGCCGCCGAACAGGGACACCGAGACGTTGAAGCCGATCGACAGCGAGCCGTAGCGGACCCGGGTCGGGAACAGGGCGGGCAGGGCCGCGGGCATGGCCGCCGTGAAGCACACCAGCAGCAGGCCCAGGGCGCCCATGCCGAGCGCGACCGCGAGCAGGCTGCCGTCGCGGATCAGCAGCAGGGCGGGCACGGACAGCAGCAGGAAGCCCGCACAGCCGGTGGCGATCACCGGGCGGCGGCCGACGCGGTCGGTCAGCGCGCCGACGAACGGCTGGGCGACCATCATCACGGCCATCACACCGAGCACGACGAGCAGACCGTGGGTCTCGTCGTAGTGCAGCTCGCTGGTCAGGTAGCTGGGCATGTACGACAGCAGCATGTAGTCGGTGACGTTGAAGACCAGCACCAGGCCGACGCAGAGCAGCAGCGCGCGCCACTGGCCGGTGACCATCTCGCGCAGCGGCACCTTGGGCCGGTCCTTCTCGGCCTTGGCGACCTCGGCGGCGAACGCCGGGGTCTCCTCCAGGCGCATGCGCAGGTAGAGGCCGATGATGCCCATCGGGCCCGCGATCAGGAACGGGATGCGCCAGCCCCAGGAGGTGAGGTCGTCGGCGGACAGCAGGGCGGTCATCAGCGTGACCAGGCCCGCGCCGCCGATGTAGCCGGCGAGCGTGCCGAACTCCAGCCAGCTGCCGAGGAAGCCGCGCCGCTTGTCCGGGGCGTACTCGGCGATGAACGTCGAGGCACCGGCGTACTCGCCGCCGGTGGAGAAGCCCTGCACCAGGCGGGCCACGAGCAGCAGGACCGGCGCGCCGACACCGATCGTCGCGTACGACGGGATCAGACCGATCGCGAAGGTGCCCGCGGCCATCATGATCATGGTCAGGGCGAGGACCTTCTGGCGGCCGACGCGGTCGCCGAGCGGGCCGAAGACCATGCCGCCCAGGGGGCGGACCAGGAAGGCCGCGGCGAAGGCGCCGAACGTGGACAGCAGTTGGGCGGTGGGGTTGCCCGAGGGGAAGAAGACCTTGCCCAGCGTGACCGCGATGTAGCTGTAGACACCGAAGTCGAACCATTCCATCGCGTTGCCCAGCGCGGCCGCCTTCACGGCGCGCTTGACCAGTGCGGGATCGGTGACGGTGGGGTCGGCGGCCTTCGTGCTGCGGGGCTTCGCCAGGGACGGGGAGGTGACGACTGAGGCAGTCGACAAGACTCGCTCGCCTACCTTTCGACGGGGACAGGGGCACGGTCCCGCGCGGCGGCGCTGTCGTACGGGCCGAAAAGCGACGATAGGCGGCTTTGACCCGCCTACGGGCGGTACGCCTTTCGTTGCACCCTGCACGTAAACCGTGGTTGCCCAGGGGCTTCTGCCCGTCCGGATCCGGTTCCCACCCGTGTCCCCTGTGATCCTTCTCGCGTTCACGAGAGGCAACCGAAACGGGCGCGGACTATCGTCATCCGGACAAAAGGAGGACGGACGTCAGGTGAATCGGGGGTAACCCGCGTCTTCTTTCCCGTGGCGAGGCGAGCCCTCGTAGGGTTCGCGGAGGAAATTCCACAACCATGACATGTGGGATGAACTGGGGCGGGAGGCCGGCAAGGGCATGTCTCAGGCGAATCGCGACGGGCGACCGGCGGAATCCATCGGAGCGACAGCCGTCGGCCGGGACCACCCACGCCTGAGAGCGGCCCGCCTCGGCCTGTGGCTGGTCGTCGCCCTGCTCGCCGCCCGGCAGGTGGCCGTCGTCCTGGCCACCCCGCGCGGCGAGCGCCTCACCGACCTGGAGACCTGGGTCGGCCCGGACGGCGTGCTGCACGTGAACGGCTCGCTCTACGACTCGACCCGCTTCACCGGCACGCCCTTCAACGGCCTCGCCCTCAAGCCCCTCACCCGCTCCGCCGAGCAGGCCCTCGGCTGGGGGTGGACCTTCGGCACCCTGCTGCTGGTCGTGGCCCTGGGCGTGCTCGCCGCCCGGGCCCTGCCGCAGCCGGTCGGCCGCCGCACCGCCCTGCTGGCCACCCCCGTCGCCATCAGCCTGCTGATGATCTCCCTGCCGGTGCGCAACGCCCTGTGGCTCGGCCAGACCAGCATCATCCCGGTCCTGCTCGTCCTGCTCGGCTGTTTCGCCGCGCACGGCCAGCGCACCAGCGGCGTGCTCATCGGTCTCGCCGCCGCACTCCAGCCGACCCTGCTGCTGTTCACGCCGCTGCTGTGGTGCACCGGCCGCCGGAGCGCGGCCCTGTCCGCCGGGGCCACCTTCGCCGCCTGCACCGGCCTGGCCTGGGCGGCCATGCCCGCCGACTCCTACCGCTACTGGGTCCACCACCTGGCGGGCGCCGGCCTCGGCGGCCCGGCCGACGACCTCGCCAACCAGTCCCTGCACGGCGCCCTGCTGCGCCTTGGCCTCAGCGGCCCGCTGGAGATCGCCCTCTTCCTCGCCCTCGGTGCGGCCGTCGCCGTTCTGGCACTGCGCCGGGCCGTGCGCTACGCACACGACGGGCAGCTGCTCCTCGCGGTCGCCGTCACCGGCTGCGCCGCGATCGCCGTCTCGCCCACCGCCTGGCAGCACCAGTTGCTGTGGGTGTTGCTCGCGGCCGTCGGCCGGGTCGGCACCCGCGCCTCCGACCGGTACGTCTGGCCCGTCGCCGTCGTGCTGGTCATGACCCTGCCGGCCAAGGTGCTGTTCCCGGACATGACGTCCCTGGACCCGCTGCGCACGAACGTGGTGCTGCTCGCCGCCCTCGCCGCCGCCGTCGCCCTGCCGTTCCTGTCCCGCACCTCGCCGTACTACCGCGCCCCGGAACCGGCCGCGTACGCGCCCGCCACGCCCGCACGTCTCCGCCACGTGCCGCTCGTGCCGTCCCTGCGCCGGGTCCTCACCCGGCCGAACCTGCTGCTCGAACTGCTCCTCATCCGCGTCACCTACGCCGGGTACTCCGAGGTCAGGCTCGCCGCGACCGGCGGCAGCAACGCGGCGGGGCGGGCCGAGGCCGAGGCGCACGGGATGCAGGTGTACGACCTCGAACGCGCCCTGCACATCGACGTCGAGCGCTGGGTCAACCACACCGTCGCCGGCGTCGACGCGCTGCGCGAGTTCTTCGACTTCTACTACACCTCCTTCCACTTCGTCGTCCCGCTGACCGTCCTGGCCCTCCTCTACTGGCGCCGCCCCGCCCAGTACCGCTGGGCGCGCTCGGCCCTCGGCGTCGCCACCCTGCTCGCCCTGGTGGGCTTCTGGCTCTACCCGCTCGCCCCGCCGCGCCTGATGCCGACGCTGGGCTTCATCGACACCGTCCACGGCGTCCAGGACTTCACCCAGCCGGACTACGGCACGCTCACCCACCTCACCAACCAGTACGCGGCGATGCCGTCCCTGCACTTCGGCTGGTCCCTGTGGTGCGGCGTGGTGATCGCCGTCCTGGCCCGCCGCTGGTGGACGAAGGCCCTGGGGCTGTTGCACCCCCTGTGCACGGTCTCGGCCATCGTCGCGACGGGGAACCACTGGGTGCTGGACGCGGTGGGCGGAGCGGCCGTGGTGGCGGCCGGGTTCGGGCTGACGTATCTCCTGTCCGGACCGAGACCCCCGGTCACCGCACCGGCCGAACCCGACCGGGAACCGGCGTTGGATCCGGTGCGTGGGTGAGGAACGGGCCACCACCCACGGCCAGGTCCTGTCCCGGCGATCACGGGCGGAGTCAACGGACGGGCCGCCGACCTGGGCCGTCCGGTCCGTGTCCGCCGCAAGCCTACTGACGCCGAAGATCGCCAGGACAGTGGCTAGGGAGCGCGGAAGGCCGTTGGCCTGGGAGGCGTGCGCGGATGGTCGGCTCCGCACTCGAACCACACCGTCTTCCCGCCGTCCGCCCACAGGGACACGCCCCACTTGTCGGCCGTCGCCTCCAGCAGGAGCAGGCCCCTGCCGCCCTCCGAGTCCTCGTCCAAGGACGCTGGTGTGCGCGGCAGTTCGGCGCTGTCGTCCGTGACCTCCACCCGTACGCCGGTCCGCTGCCGCAGCAACAGAAGGGCACAGCGGCGGTCCGGGACGTGCCGTACGACGTTGGCCAGCAGCTCCGTCACGCCCAGTTCCACGGCGTCCGACAGCTCGGGCATGCCCCACTGTTCGAGGAACGAGCGGACGATACGGCGGACGTGGCGGGGGGCGTGCGCGCCGACTGTGAGGCGCATCGAGTACTGCGCGGGAATGTATCCGTTCACAGGACGAGCCTGACGTGCGGTGACTACCCTCGGCTACGGAACGGATACAACGCGTCCCGTGGTGGACGGAGTTGCGTGAGAGGGGCTTCGCGCATGACCCACATCAACGCCCTCGACCCGGGGGCTTCCCCGCTCGACTACTACGGCTACGAGTTGCGCCGGCATCGGGAGGCGGCGGGCCTGACGCAACGGCAGTTGGGGGACATCGTCAATTACACCGGCTCCTTGGTGGGCCAGATCGAGACGGCCAGGAAGGTGCCGACCCCGGAGTTCAGTGAGCGGGCGGATGCGGCACTGGGTACGGACGGTCTCTTCTCCCGGCTCGTCGAACTGGTGCTGCGCAGCAGGCTCCCGGCCTGGTTCCAGCAGGTGGCGGAACTGGAGGTACGGGCCACCGAGATCTGTTCCTTCCAGACCCACATGGTCCTCGGACTGCTCCAGAGCCGGGGGTACGCGCAGGCCGTGCTCGGCGCGCTGGACAAGACCGACCTGGAAGACCGGACGGCGGTACGACTCGCTCGGCAGCGCGTCTTCGAGAAGCGGGAGCCGCCGATCTTCTGGGCGGTCCTCAGTGAGGCCGCGCTGCAACTGGAGATCGGCGGACCGGAGGTGATGCGGGAGCAACTGGCGCATCTGTTGTCGTTCGAGGACGATCCGCGGATCAACGTTCAGGTGCTGCCGCTGACCGTCGGGGCGCACGCCGGACTGACGGGCTCATTCGACATCTATCGCTTCGCCGGGGACCCCACCATCGTCTACACGGAGAGCTACGGCAGTGGGCATCCAACCGCCAATCCGGACACCGTCAAGAACTGTTCGCTCCGATACGATCATCTCCGAGCTGCCGCACTCTCCCCCAGAGACTCGGTAAGGCTCATCCGGCGTGTGATGGAGGAACGCTATGGAGATGCAGTGGCGTAAGTCGTCCTACAGCAGCGACCAAGGCGGCCAGTGCCTCGAAGTCGCTGAAACGCCGGAGGCCGCCGTCGCCGTGCGCGACTCCAAGAACCCCGCCGGGCCCGTGCTGACCCTGCACCCCGCCGCGTTCACCACGTTCGTCCACTGGGCCTCCGCCACCGCCGCATAGCCGTACGGCGAAGGCGGCGGCCCCGGGGATCAGGGGGCCGCCGCCTCCGGTCGGAGGGGACCGGCTCGTGACCGGTCCCGGGCGCCGCGCACACTGCCGAACGCGGCGCGGTCGTCCACCGAAACAGGCCCGCCGGGTGCGTGCAACGAGCCTCTCTACTAGGCCCGGCCGCACACCGCGCGGAGCCCCCCGCGCGTCACCACCGCCTTGCGCTACGGCCCCGCTTCGTACGTGACGCCGGTCATGTGGGGGGTGTCACGCCCGCCGTCCGGCCCGGGCGCCTCGAACGTGACCGGCGTCTCGAAGGCCGCCCGGCGGGTGGCCCGGCGCAGGGCCCTGAGGACCGCCGGGCCGAGCGCCAGGGTCAGGACGACCGTGACGGCGGCCCGGCCCAGGTCCCAGCCGAGGGACGTCGCCACGCAGTACGCGAGGAAGCGGGCCAGGTTCGTGGCGACCGGCGCGTCGGGGTCGAAGGCCACGTTCGAGGCGAGCGCCCCCATGAAGGGCCACCCGGCCATGTTCATGATCGTGCCGTAGGCGAACGCGGCGACGAAGCCGTAGGCCGCGAGCAGCGCGAGTTCCGTCCGGCCGCGCAGCCGGTCCGGCCCGGGCAGCAGCCCCGCGCCCATCGCGAACCAGCCCATCGACAGCATCTGGAACGGCAGCCACGGTCCGACCCCACCCGTGAGCAGGGCGGACGCGAACATCGTCACCGAGCCGAGGACGAACCCGAAGCCCGGGCCGAGGACCCGGCCGCTGAGCACCATCAGGAAGAACATCGGCTCGATACCCGCCGTGCCCGCGCCGATCGGCCGCAGGGCCGCCCCCGTCGCGGCGAGCACCCCGAGCATCGCCACCGCCTTCGGGCCCATGCCCGACTCCGCGATCGACGCGCCCACCACGCCCACGAGCAGCACCAGCAGCCCCGCGAACAGCCAGGGCGCGTCCTGCGCGTGGGCGCTGAGCCCCGAGGCGGGCGGGGCGAGGAAGGGCCAGCCGAAGGCGGCGATCCCGACCGCGCTGACCAGGAGCAGCGCGGCGAGGGACCGGGGGCCGAGGCGGACGGCCCGGGCGGGGCGCCGGGGCTTCGGCCGGGCGGGCGCGGGGGCGGTCGTGCGGGTGCTCATCGGCCGGTCCCGGCGAGGGCCGCGCGGACCTGGGCGACGGTGAGCCAGTGCTGCGGGGCGAGGATCTTGGTCACCTGGGGGGCGAAGGACGGCGACGACACCACCACGTCGGCCGTCGGGCCGTCGGCGATGACCTCGCCCTCCGCGAGCAGCACCACCCGGTGCGCGATCTCGGCGGCGAGCTCCACGTCATGGGTGGCCAGCACGATGGCGTGGCCCTCGGCGGCCAGGGTGCGCAGCACCGTGGCCAGCCGGGCCTTCGCGGCGTAGTCCAGGCCGCGGGTCGGCTCGTCGAGCAGCAGCAGCGGGGGCCGGGCGGTCAGCACGACGGCCAGGGCCAGCGCGAGCCGCTGCCCCTCGGACAGGTCCCGGGGGTGGGTGCCGTCGGCGACGCCCGGGAGCAGGTCGCCGACCAGGGCCCGGCAGGTGCCGGGGTCCGCGCCCGCGTCCTGGTCGGCCGCCGCGCACTCGGCGGCGACGGTGTCGGCGTAGAGCAGGTCGCGCGGCTCCTGCGGGACCAGCCCGACCTTGCGGACGAGGTCCTTCGGCGCCGTCCGGTGGGGCGTCGCGCCGTCGACCAGGACCGTGCCCGAGGTGGGGGCGAGGAGGCCGACCAGGGAGTTGAGCAGCGTCGACTTCCCGGCGCCGTTGCGGCCCATGAGGGCGACCGTCTCGCCCGGGTCGACGGTCAGGTCGATGTGGCGCAGGGCCCGGACGCGGCCCCGGGTGACGGCCAGTGCCCGGACCTCGGCGGCGTGCACGGCGTCCTGGGCGGCGGGGACGGCGCGGTCGCGGCGGAACCAGGGACGCCGCCGGCCGGGGGCAGGGGACTCGGTGGTGCGGGTGAGGGAACGGCGGGGGCGGCCGTCCGGGCCGCCGCCCGCCTCGGGCGCGTCGGCGAGCCGGTCGCGCAGCGGGGCCGCCCGGCGGCGGGCGTCACGGACCGTGAGAGGCAGCGGGGACCAGTCCGCGAGGCGGCCCAGGGCCACCACCGGCGGGTACACCGGCGACACGGCCATCACCTCGGCCGGGGTGCCCAGCACGGGCGCGGCGCCCGGCCCCGGCAGCAGCACGACCCGGTCGGCGTACTGGACGACGCGCTCCAGGCGGTGCTCGGCCATGAGGACGGTCGTGCCGAGGTCGTGCACCAGCCGCTGGAGGACGGCCAGCACCTCCTCGGCCGCGGCCGGGTCGAGCGCGGAGGTCGGCTCGTCCAGCACGAGGACGTCCGGGTGCGGGGTGAGCACCGAGCCGATCGCGACCCGCTGCTGCTGCCCGCCGGAGAGGGTGGCGATCGGGCGGTCGCGCAGACCGGCCAGGCCCAGCACGTCCAAGGTCTCCTCGACGCGGCGGCGCATCACGTCCGGGGCGAGGCCCAGCGACTCCATGCCGTAGGCCAGTTCGTCCTCGACGGTGTCCGTGACGAAGTGGGACAGCGGGTCCTGGCCGACCGTGCCCACCACGTCGGCCAGTTCGCGCGGCTTGTGGGTGCGCGTGTCACGCCCGGCGACCGTGACCCGGCCGCGCAGCGTGCCGCCGGTGAAGTGCGGGACCAGACCGCTGACCGCGCCCAGGACGGTCGACTTGCCGACTCCGGACGGGCCCGCCAGCAGGACGAGTTCACCCTCGGGGACCTCGAAGTCGACGCCCCGGACCGTGGGTTCGGCGGCCCCGTCGTAGGTCACGGAGACGTCCTCGAAGCGGATCACGAAGGCTCCTTCGGGTCGGGGGCGACGAACGCGGGCAGCAGGCCGAGCAGGATCGCCGCGGCGGGCCACAGGGGGAGCGTCGGCGCCACGAGCGGGACCACACCGGGCTGAAGTGCCGCGGGATCGCGCACGGAGGCGAGCGTGAGCAGGGCCGCGACGGCCACACCGGAGGCCACCACCAGCCAGGCGCGCACATCCCAGCGGTCCGGACGGTAGCGGGTGCGCAGGGAGCGGCGGCCGCCGAGCCGCAGGCCCGCGAGGGCGGCGGCGCAGCCGAGGAGGAGGACGGGCACGCCGTAGGAGCCGCCCTCGGCGGTGAGCAGCCCGTACGTCCCGGCGCACACGCCGAGCAGCCCGCCCAGGGTCAGGGCGGCGGTGGTGCGCCGTACGGCGGGCGGCACCCGCGCGGTACGGCCGTAGCCGCGGGCGTCCATCGCGGCGGCCAGGGCGACGGACCGCTCCAGCGCGCCCTCCAGCACCGGCAGGCCCACCTGAAGCAGGCCGCGGACGCCCTTGTCCGGACGGCCGCGCAGCCTGCGGGCGGCGCGCAGCCGCTGCACGTCCGCGATCAGGTTCGGCGCGAAGGTGAGGGCGACGACGACCGCCACGCCCATCTCGTACAGCGCGCCCGGCACGGACTTCAGCAGACGGGCCGGGTTCGCGAGGGCGTTCGCGGCGCCGACGCAGATCAGCAGGGTGGCCAGCCGCAGACCGTCGTACAGCGCGAAGACCAGGGCCTCCGCCGTCACCCGGCCGCCGAGGCGGATGCCCTGCGCCCAGTCGGGCAGGCCGGCCTCGGGCAGCGTGAACAGGGTGTGCGTGCCGGGGATCGGGGAGCCGAGGACCGTCGCGAAGAGCAGCCGGACCAGCAGCACCAGCAGGGCGAGTCTGACGAAGGCGCCGTAGGAGCGGGACCAGGGCGCGTCGGGGCGGCGGGCGGCCACCACGTAGGCGGAGACGATGACGAGCAGGGCGAGCAGCAGGGGGTTGGTGGTGCGGGTGGCCGCGGTGCCCAGGGCGAGCGCCCACAGCCACCAGGCACCGGGGTGCAGGGCGGCCGGGCGCCCCCGCGACGGGGTCGTGCTAGCCACGCCGCCGTACCTGCCAGACGGCTGCTCCCCCCAGGATCACCACCACCGCGATGCCGGCGGCCAGCCCCAGGGACGGACCGCCGCCGGACGTGCCGCCCTCCGTCCCGTCCTCCGTCGGTTCCTTCCCGCCCGCCGACGGGTCCGGGCGCTCGGCGACCTGTTCGCCGCAGCCCTTCTCCGGGTAGCCGGCGATCGCGCACAGGAGGGCGTCGCTGCCGTAGCGCAGCGGCCCGGCCACCGCGGCCAGCGCCTCGGCGGTGGTCGCGTCGGGGGAGACCCGGGCGCAGGCCGTGCGGGCGGGCGGCGGGCGCTCCCCGTCGGGGGCGTCGGCGGCCGTACCGAAGTCGAGGACGAGGGCGACGCGCTTGGTGCCCTCCTTCGCCGGCGTCCTCGCGCAGATCGGGTCGAAGCGGGCCGCGCCGCGCGGCCGGGTCGCGTCCGCCGAGTCCTCGCTCACCGCGAAGCGGAACCCCTGCACCTCACCGTCCGCGGGGCGGGCCGTGGACGGCCCCTGGGTGGCGTAGACCCAGCGGTCGCCGTCGCGCTCCCAGAACGACCAGTAGCGGTAGCCGGCGGCCTGGGCCTGACCGGCGCCCGCGAGCGGCAGGAGCACGGCCAGGAGCAGCGGCAGGGCCCGGCGGATCACAGCTGCTGCTTCTTCCGGCGGCCGTTGCTGAACAGGAAGCCGATGCCGATGCCCGCGACCAGGCAGACGCCGACGTACCACCAGACGCCGAACACCGAGTCCGAGTCCTTCGAGTCCTTCTTCTCGTCCTCGCCCTGCCCGTCCGCCTTCGCGGCGGCGGACTGCGGGGCCGGGCCGGTGGCGTTCAGCTGCTTCACCAGGTCGGCGCCGCCGAAGTCGCGCGGGTCCGTGCCCGTCGCGTGCGCGGCGAAGATCAGCTGGGCGTAGGCGGCGGGCCCGTTCTGCCGGGCCCAGGCGGCGGAGTTCTTCTCCAGCCACCGCACGGACTTCTGGGCCGGGCCGGTGTCGCCGTGCGCGGCGAGGGCGACGACCGCGTCGGCGGTGTTGCCGAAGTCGGGCTGCGGTTCGGCGCCGGGCAGGGCGGACATCAGGTGGCCGTCGTCCGCGGCCAGCGCGGCCGTGAGGTAGCCGGCCCCGTTCGCCGCTGCCTGCTCGGGCGTGCGCGCCGTCGCGCAGTCCGCGCCGGGCTCCTTCTCGCCGGCCTTCGTCACCATGCCCTTGCCGAGCGCACCGAGCACTCCGGCGGCGGTGGCGTCGGCGTTGGCGAACAGCTTGCCCTTCTTGTCCGGCTGGAACGCGAACGCCCCGTCCTCGTCCCCGCCGCACGGCAGGGCGAGCTTCAGCAGCGCGTCGTACGGCGACTTCCCGCCCTTGTCGACCCGGCCCGGCTGCTCGCCGGCCGCGGCCAGGGCGCCGATGACGACCGACGTCGAGTTGGTGTCGCTGGCGCCGCCGGGCGCGTAGCCCCAGCCGCCGTCCTCGTTCTGGACCGACTTCAGCCAGTCGACCGCCTTGCCGGTGGCCTCGTCGTGCCCGCCGAGCGCGGCGAGGGCCTGCACGGCGGCGGAGGTGGCGTTGGTGTCGAGCATGGTCGTGTCGTCGCAGGCGGCGGCCGGGTCGGCGCGGTAGGCGGCGAAGCCGCCGTCGGCGCACTGCTGGCGCACCAGCCACTGCACCGACTTGGCCGCGGGCTTCACCCCCACGGCGTCCTGCGCGAGCAGCGCGAGCGACTGGCGCCAGACGCCGTCGTACTTCGGGTCCTTGTCGCCGTGGAGCGCGGAGGGGAGCGCCCGGGACGGCGAGGGGGACGGGTCGGCGGCGGCCGGGGTGGCGGCGCCGATCACGGCGACGGCGGCCAGGACCGCGGCGCTGCGGCGGACGTTCATGATCGGCGGGTGCCTCTCCCTGTGGGGGAGCCGGGCAGCAGGGGACACCCCGGCGGCTCGGCTCCGTATACCTCGACGGTGCCGTGCACCGGCGGACTGCCGGGCACGCGAGCCGGTCACGAACCGTACGCGGCGATCCGGCTCACCGCCCCGGGGCGGCTCACGGTTGCGGGTCAGCGCCGGAATTGCACCGGCTTCCCCTCGTACGGTGTGATGACGACCCGCTCACTGTACCCGCCCGTCACAAGCGCCCCGCGGGGTGAGGGACGTGGGGGACCGCGTCAGGAGCGGCCCGGGGGCGCGGGGTCGATCAGGCGGCAGACCGTCTCGATGTCGACCCGGACCTGGGCGATGGAGGCGCGGCCCGACAGCCAGGTGATCAGCGCCGAGTGCCAGGTGTGCTCGATGACCCGGACGACCGAGAGCTGCTCGGGCGTCGGATCCTCCTGGCCCATCGCGTCCAGGATGATCGCCGTCGTCTGCCGGGACACCTGGTCCACCTCGGGGCTCACGCTGCGGTCGGCGAAGGTGAGGGCCCGGACCATGGCGTCGGCCAGCTGCGGCTCGCGCTGGAGGGCGCGGAAGGCCCGCATCAGCGTCTCGGCGACCCGCTCGGCCGCCGTCTCCCCCCGCGGCGGCCGCTTCCGCAGGGTGCCGTGCATGTGCTCCAGCTGGTCCTGCATCGTGGCGACCAGCAGATGGATCTTGGAGGGGAAGTACCGATAGAGGGTGCCCAGCGCGACCTGCGAGGACTCCGCGACCTCCCGCATCTGGACGGCGTCGAAGCCGCCCCGGACGGCCAGTTGGGCGCTCGCGTGCAGGATGCGGCGGCGGCGGGCCTCCTGCCGCTCCGTCAGGGGCGGGGAGGCGAGGGCGGCGGCTGCTGCCGCGGGTTCCGCCTTGGCCACCTTGTTCACCTGAGCGCTCACCTCGGCTCCTGCGGGCATGCGTCGATCCCGTTGACGTGACCGTCCGTGAGGACGGGTGATCACTCAGCATGGCACGGCACCGGCCGTGGCGTGAATCACCTGATCCACTGCTCACAGCGCCCCTACCTGCCGGTAGATTCGGAGCCTCCGAACGATCAAGTCTGAAACTTGTTCTAGATTAGCGTCCCGGCGTAATCTCGCGGGACCATGCAGGGAGAAGGGGGCCCAGGGTGACCGCTGAGGCCAGTCAGGACGGGGCCCCGCAGGACCCGGCCGCCGACGGCTTGCGACCGCTCCGCATCGCGCTCCTCACCTACAAAGGGAACCCGTTCTGCGGAGGCCAGGGCGTCTACGTCCGCCACCTCTCGCGGGAACTGGCCCGCCTCGGCCACCGCGTCGAGGTCATCGGCTCCCAGCCCTACCCCGTCCTGGACGACGGGTACGACGGTCTGAGCCTCACCGAGCTGCCCAGCCTCGACCTGTACCGCCAGCCGGACCCCTTCCGCACCCCGGGCCGCGGCGAGTACCGCGACTGGATCGACGCGCTCGAGGTCGGCACCATGTGGACCGGCGGCTTCCCCGAGCCCCTGACGTTCTCCCTGCGCGCCCGCCGCCACCTGCGCGCCCGCCGCGGCGAGTTCGACGTCGTGCACGACAACCAGACCCTCGGCTACGGCCTGCTGGGCGACGTCGGCGCACCCCTGGTGACCACCGTCCACCACCCCATCACCGTCGACCGGCAGTTGGAGCTGGACGCGGCCGAGGGCCTCAAGCGCCGTCTGTCGGTGCGGCGCTGGTACGCCTTCACACGCATGCAGAAGCGCGTGGCGCGCCGCCTGCCGACCGTGCTGACCGTCTCCGGCACCTCCCGCCAGGAGATCGTCGACCACCTCGGGGTCCGCCCCGACCGGATCCACGTCGTGCACATCGGCGCCGACACCGACCTGTTCTCGCCCGACCCGTCCGTGCCCGTCGTCCCGGGCCGGATCGTGACGACCTCCAGCGCGGACGTGCCGCTGAAGGGCCTGGTGCACCTCGTCGAGGCGCTGGCCAAGGTGCGCACCGAGCACCCGGGGGCCCACCTCGTCGTCGTCGGCAAGCGCCCCGCCGAGGGCCCCGTCGCCCAGGCCGTGGAGCGCTACGGCCTCGACGGCGCCGTCGAGTTCGTCAAGGGCATCTCCGACGCGGAACTCGTCGACCTCGTGCGCTCGGCGCAGGTCGCGTGCGTCCCGTCGCTCTACGAGGGCTTCTCCCTCCCGGCCGCCGAGGCCATGGCGACCGGCACCCCGCTGCTCGCCACCACCGGCGGGGCCATCCCCGAGGTGGCCGGCCGCGATGGCGAGACGTGCCTGGCGGTGCCGCCCGGCGACGCGGGCGCACTCGCCGCCGGCCTCGTCCGCCTGCTCGGCGACGCGGACCTGCGGGCCCGCCTCGGCGCCGCCGGACGCGACCGCGTGCTCCGCCACTTCACCTGGGCCAGGGCCGCGCAGGGCACGGTGACCCGCTACCGCGAGGCCATCGACCGCACCGGCGCCCCCGGCCGCCCGGCACCGGGCACCGCCCGGTCCGCCCCGGCCGCGGCCGGGACCAGCGCTGCCCCCGGGCCCGTGCCCGCGGCTGCGGCAGATGTAGCAGGCGTCAACTCCGAAAGCAGGGCCACGTGCTGACCGTCGACTTCTCCCGGTTCCCGCTCGCCCCGGGCGACCGCGTCCTGGACCTCGGCTGCGGGGCCGGCCGGCACGCGTTCGAGTGCTACCGGCGCGGCGCGCAGGTCGTGGCGCTCGACCAGAACGCCGAGGAGATCCGCGAGGTCGCCAAGTGGTTCGCGGCGATGAAGGAGGCCGGCGAGGCACCCGAGGGAGCCACCGCCACGGCCATGGAGGGCGACGCCCTCGCCCTGCCCTTCCCCGACGAGTCCTTCGACGTCGTCATCATCTCCGAGGTGATGGAGCACATCCCCGACGACAAGGGCGTCCTCGCCGAGATGGTGCGCGTGCTCAAGCCCGGCGGGCGCATCGCCGTCACCGTCCCGCGCTACGGCCCCGAGAAGGTCTGCTGGGCCCTGTCCGACGCCTACCACGAGGTCGAGGGCGGGCACATCCGCATCTACCGCGCGGACGAACTCCTGGCGAAGATCCGCGAGGCCGGCCTGAAGCCCTACGGCACCCACCACGCCCACGCCCTGCACTCGCCCTACTGGTGGCTGAAGTGCGCGTTCGGCGTCGACAACGACAAGGCGCTGCCGGTGCGGGCGTACCACAAGCTGCTGGTCTGGGACATCATGAAGAAGCCGCTGGCCACCCGGGTCGCCGAGCAGGCGCTGAACCCGCTGATCGGCAAGAGCTTCGTGGCCTACGCGACCAAGCCGCACCTGCCGCGCACGGCCGGTGCCGGGGTGGACGCCGCGTGACCACTCCCCGGACGGAACACCTGGTCCTGCCCGGGGTCCTCACCGCGGGGGAGGCCGCAGCGACCGTCGCCGGCCTCCTCGCCGTGCAGCGCGAGGACGGCGCGATCCCCTGGTTCCGCGGCCACCACCTGGACCCCTGGGACCACGTCGAGGCCGCCATGGCCCTGGACACGGCCGGCGAGCACGAGGCCGCCGAACGCGCCTACCTGTGGCTCGCCCGGCACCAGAACGACGACGGCTCCTGGTACGCGGCCTACGCCGACGGCGACTTCGCCGACGTCACCGACCGGGGCCGGGAGACCAACTTCGTCGCCTACATAGCGGTCGGCGTCTGGCACCACTACCTCTCCACCGGCGACGACACGTTCCTGGAGCGGATGTGGCCGTCGGTGTACGCGGCGGTGGAGTTCGTACTGCGCCTTCAGCAGCCGGGCGGGCAGATCGGCTGGCGGCGCGACGACGACGGCACACCCACGGCCGACGCCCTGCTGACCGGCTGCTCCTCGATCCACCACGCCCTGCGCTGCGCCCTGGCCATCGCCGAGCAGCGCGAGGAGGCCCAACCGGACTGGGAGTTGGCCGTCGGAGCGCTGCGGCACGCCCTGCGGCACCACCCGGAGCGGTTCCTGGACAAGAACCGCTACTCGATGGACTGGTACTACCCCGTACTGGGCGGCGCGCTGACCGGCTCCGAGGCCAAGGCCCGTATCGAGGAGGGCTGGGAGCGGTTCGTCGTCCCGGGACTCGGGGTGCGCTGCGTGGTGCCCAACCCGTGGGTGACCGGTGGCGAGTCGGCCGAACTGGCGCTCGCGCTGTGGGCGATGGGGGAGTCCGACCGGGCCCTGGAGATCCTGCAGTCCATCCAGCACCTGCGGGACGCGGACAGCGGCCTGTACTGGACGGGGTACGTCTTCGACGACGACGCCGTCTGGCCGCGCGAACTCACCACCTGGACCGCCGGGTCACTGCTGCTCGCCGTGGCCGCGCTGGGCGGACACGAGGCGACCTGCCAGGTGTTCGGGGGCACGGACCTGCCGGTCGGGCTCGAGTCGGACTGCTGCTCCTGACAGCCCGGCCGCCCCGCCGGTGCCGAGGGCGCGGGTCGTGCGCGACGCGTCGCGCAGGTCCCCGCGCCCCGAGGGCGTCAGTGCCGGTGCACCCGGTTGGCGATGGCGTGGCCCACGAACAGGTAGACCACCGCCGCCAGTCCGTAACCCGCCACGACCCGGGCCCACGCCTCGTCGAACGTGAAGAGGTCGTGGGACCAGCCCGCCAGAACGCGGGCGCAGTCATGGATGAACTGGACGAAACTGTTGCCCTGGTTGGCGTCCAGGAGATACATCAGGATCCACAGGCCCAGGATGAGGGCCATGATGTCGGCGACGACCGCGATGGCCGTGCCGGCGCTCGAGCCGCTGCGATATCGAGGGGACATGACTCCCGTCTTGCCCCCGAACCATGGATGAAACCCGGGGATTCGCTCAGCAGTTCAGATACGTCCGGGCAACGGCGACGGCCCCCCGCCCGGGAGGGCGAGGGGCCGTGCGCGCTCGGTGCGGCTCAGCCGCGCTGGATGCCCGAGGTGTCCTGGAGAACGCCCCGGCGGCCGTCCTGCGTCTGGGCGACGAGGGCCTGACCGCGCTGCTCGACCGCCAGGTACCAGGTACCGGGGGCGAGTTCGGCGATCGGCGACGGAGAGCCGTCCTCGGCGAACAGCGGCCGCGGAACCGGCACGGCGAACCAGAACGGCGAGAAGTCCCCGGCCGGGGGCTGCGGCTGGGCCTGCGCCTGCTGGGGCTGGCCGCCGAACGGCTGCCCGGGCTGCGGCTGGCCCGGCTGCGGGTGGCCGTAGCCGCCCGGCTGCTGCGCACCCGGGTAGCCGTAACCGCCGGGCGGCTGCGCGCCGTAGGGCTGCGGGGCGGCCGGGCGCGGGGCCGGCACGAGCGAGCCCTTGAGGGCCGGCACCAGCGGCGTGGCGACGGCGGCGGCGGCCAGCAGCAGCGTGGCGACGAGGGCGAGGATCATACCGATGCCGGGACTGGGAGCGTTGGCGTCGCCGAAGTCGCCAATGTTGTCGTAGCCGCCGGGGGCGTCGAAGACGTTGCCGAGCGCGCACCACGCGGCGAACACCGTGAAGGCGATGCCGAACTGGCCGAGGTCCAGCCCCGCGACCTTCGGCGCCTGCGGCAGGCCCCGGGCGACGACGACGAGCGCGGCACCGATGATCCCGGCCAGCACGACGCCGAACACGACCGGGCCGCTGCCCCACAGGCTCGGAAGGTCGACGCTGTCGGGGACATTGTCGAAGGAGTAGAGGTCGAGGAACGACGCGATCAACAGCAACACCGCTGCTCCGATCACCACGCCGTCGCCCCGAGTGAGGGAGCGGATATTCACTTCAGGTCCTTCGTAGGTCGTCTCGTCGTCAATAGAGGCGTCGCCGTCACCGGGCCGCCGTCGGGCCCCGGTGGGAAGCGCAGGGGTGGCCCCTCATCGTAAGAGGGACCCTATCGCCCGCCCGGTCGGCGTGTCCGCCGGGATCTTCCGGCCCGCGCCTACCCGCGCAGGAAACCCACGATTCCTTCGGAGATCCCCCGCGCGGCCTTCTGCCGCCAGGCGCCACTGGTGAGCAGCGCCGCGTCCTTGCTATCGCGCATGTTGCCGCACTCGATGAACACCTTGGGAACCGTTGACAGATTGAGACCGCCGAGGTCCTTGCGCGTGACGAGACCCCCGCCGTCGCCGATGTAGTTGGAGGGCGCGGTGCCGGTGACGGCCACGAAGCGGCCCGCGACCCGCTCGCCGAGATCACGCGAAGGGCCCACGATCGCCCGGGTGTCCGCCGCGCCCGCGTGGACCGAGCCGGGCAGGATCACGTGGAAGCCGCGGTTGCCGGCACCCGAGCCGTCCGCGTGGATCGAGACCACCGCGTCGGCCTTCGCCTCGTTGCCGATCCGGGCCCGTTCGTCCACGCACGGCCCGAACGGCCGGTCCCCGTCCTGCGTCAGTTTCACCGTGGCGCCCTGCTCCTGGAGCAGCGTGCGCATCCGGTGCGCCACGTCGAGGGTGAACTCGGCCTCGGTGTACCCGGCGTTGGTGGAGGCGCCGGTGGTGTCGCACTCCTTGCGGTGGGTGCCGATGTCGACCTGGCGGTTGATCTCGGCGGCGTGCCGGAAGTTGCCCGGGTTGTGGCCCGGGTCGATGACGACGACCTTGCCCTTGAGCGGCCCGGAGGCGGCGGGGGCGGACGCCGTGGCGGACTTCGAGGGGGACGGTGAGGTGCCCGGCTCCTTGGCGTCGTCGGAGGGCGCGCGTGACACGGCGGGGGAGGAGGACCGCACGTCCGCGCGCCCCGGGTCGTCACCGCCCCCGGAGCCGCCGACCGTCTCGTAGACCAGATAGCCGAGCAACGCCCCCGGCGCCAGCGCGGCGAGCGCCACGGCCAAGGGGCCGCGACGGGGGCGGCGGGGCGGGGACGGTTCGAATTCCGGGCCTGCGTACGACACGCTGCCACCCTAGCGGCCGTGCGCCGGGGCGGGCGGGCGGAAGGGGGCCCGACGGGTGGCGGCTAGCCGGAGCCGGCGCCCGCCTCCCCGTGCCGTACCGCCTCCTTCACCCGGGCCTCGATCTCCGTGCGCGCGGTGTCCTCTTGTCTGGCGTACGCGGTCACCGCCGCCTGCACGTCCCGGGCGAGGTCCCGCCAGGCGCGCCAGGCCGTCTCCCAGGTGGTGGTCTGCTGTTCGCTCCACTTGGTCTGGGTGGGCGGACCGTACGCGTCCTGCAACTGCCGCACGCGGGCGTACGCCTCGTCCGCCGTGCGCTGCTTCTCCACGAGCTCTTCGAAGGTGTGGGCCACGCGCCCGGATCCTTGGGCAGCAGCGGCCCGGCGCCGACGCGCCACGCCGCCCGTGGGCCGACCGGGCGGGCCCCCACCGGGGGCGATTCACCCGCCCAGCCGTTCCCTCACACACCCGGGCCGGTACGCCGCAGGACCCGCAGCGAGTCCGTCGCCGAGACCTCGGTGAACGCGCCGGAGGCCAGCGCCCGCAGGTAGACGCGGTAGGGCGCCTGGCCGGTGAACTCGTCCTCCGGCTCGGGGAACACGTCGTGGATGAGGAGCAGTCCGCCCTCGGCGACGTGCGGGGCCCAGCCCTCGTAGTCGGCGGTGGCGTGCTCGTCGGTGTGACCGCCGTCGATGAAGACGAACCCCAGCGGCGTCCGCCAGAACGCGGCGATCTGCGGGGAGCGCCCCACCAGCGCCACCACGTGGTCCTCCAGGCCCGCCCGGTGCAGCGTCCGGCGGAACGTGGGCAGCGTGTCCATCAGGCCGATCTCGGGGTCGACCGTCTCCGGGTCGTGGTACTCCCAGCCGGGCTGCTGCTCCTCGCTGCCGCGGTGGTGGTCCACCGTCAGGGCGCTGACCCCGGCCTGCCGGGCCGCGTCGGCGAGCAGGATCGTCGAGCGGCCGCAGTACGTGCCGACCTCCAGCAGCGGCAGCCCGAGCCGCCCGGCCTCCACGGCCGCCGCGTACAACGCCAGGCCCTCACCGGCGGGCATGAACCCCTTCGCCGCCTCGAACGCGGCCAGGATCTCGGGCTTCGGGGCCGCGGGCATGGGGTTCCTCTCGGTCGTACGACGGGTCCGGCCGCCCATCGTGCCGTACCCCCTGCCGCGTGCCGACAGGGGGTACGGGCAGGCGCCGGTCAGGCGGAGACCGTCTCGCCCGGCAGGGACAGGTCGAGGTCGACCGGCCGGTCGTCGCCCGCGTGGGTCGCGGACGAGGCGTGCGGGCCGTGGCCGGCGGCGCGGGCGGCGACGACGTAGGAGCCGCGGGCGGGGACACCCAGCGCGTAGCTGCCGTCCTGGGCGGACAGGGTCGCGCCGGCCTGCCGGCCGCGGTGGTCGATCAGCGTGACCTTGGCGCGCGCCACCGGGGAGCCGTCGCCGGCGAGCACCCGGCCCCGGAAGCCGCGCAGGGCCTGCTCGGCGCGCTCCAGTCCGGCGTCCTCCTCGCTGCTGGCCCGCAACTGCGGCTTGCCCGAGGGCCGGTTGCCCGGCAGGAACAGGGCCAGGACCAGACCCACGGCCACCGCGGCCGTGGCGATCAGGAAGGAGATCCGGAAGCCGTGCATGGTGGGGATCTCGACACCGCCGACGGTGTCCGCGGTGTTCGCCAGCACCATGCCGATCACCGCGCTGGAGACGGACGTGCCGATGGAGCGCATCAGCGTGTTCAGCCCGTTCGCGGCGCCCGTCTCCGAGGCCGGGACCGCGCCCACGATCAGTGCGGGCAGCGAGGAGTAGGCCAGGCCGATGCCCGCGCCCAGCAGCACCGAGATGACCAGGCTCTGCCAGGCGGCGCTCATCAGGCCGAGCCCCGCGCCGTAACCGACCGCGATGATCGTCAGGCCGAGGATCAGGGTGACCTTGGGGCCGTACGCGGCGGACAGCCGGGCGTACACCGGAGCGGTGAACATCATCGTCAGGCCCAGCGGCGCCACCAGCAGGCCCGCGACGACCATCGACTGGCCGAGGCCGTAGCCGGTGGACTCCGGCAGCTGCAGCAGCTGGGGCAGGACCAGGGAGACGACGTAGAAGGAGACGCCGACCATGATCGAGGCGAGGTTGGTGAAGAGCACGGCCGGGCGGGCGGTGGTGCGCAGGTCCACCAGCGGCGCCTTGACGCGCAGTTCCATCACCCCCCACAGCACGAGCACCACCGCCGCCGCGGCGAACAGGCCGAGGGTCGTGGCGGAGGTCCAGCCCCAGTCGCTGCCCTTGGTGATCGGCAGCAGGAACAGCACCAGGCCGGCCGACAGGCCGAGCGCGCCCGGCAGGTCGAAGGAGCCCGCGGCGCGCATCGGGGACTCCGGCACGACGAGCAGGGTGAGGGCGATGGAGAGGACGCCCAGGCCGGCGGCGCCGTAGAAGAGCGCGTGCCAGTCGCTGTGCTGGGCGACCAGGGCGGCGGCGGGCAGGGCGAGGCCGCCGCCGACGCCTATGGAGGAGCTCATCAGGGCCATCGCCGAGCCGAGCCGCTCGCGCGGCAGCATGTCCCGCATCAGGCCGATGCCGAGCGGGATCGCGCCCATCGCGAAGCCCTGGAGCGTGCGGCCGGCGATCATCGCCTGCAGATCGCTGGTGAGCGCGCTGAGCAGGGCGCCGGCGACCATCACGGCGAGGCTGAGGATCAGCATGCGGCGCTTGCCGTAGAGGTCGCCGAGGCGGCCCATGATCGGGGTCGCCACCGCGCCCGACAGCAGGGTCGAGGTCAGGACCCAGGTGGCGTTGCCGGGAGTGGTGTCCAGCAGACGCGGCAGGTCCTTGATCACAGGGACGAGCAGGGTCTGCATCACCGCGACAACGATGCCCGCGAAGGCGAGCACCGGCACCACGGCCCCGCTCGCTCTGCCGGCGGGACGGTCTGTCGTCGTCTGCGTCATTGAGGAGGGCCTCCAGGCCGGGAACTGCACAAGGGACAAGGGTCGAGCGGTTGCATGGAGTGCGAACCTCGTTCGTCCGGGCAACTATTCCGTTGCTTTGGCACTCTAACGAATTCTTGACCTTCCCTTGGGGCTCGGCGTGCCAGGCCCCGCGATGCCGGAATGATCCGAACGACGGGTCCTAGGACCCCGGACCGGGACCCGGCCCGGCGAAATCCCGATGCAGGGGGCCCGAGCGGGTTGAGAGCATGACACCCATGCTCGAATCCGCCCGCCCCGACACCGATCACCCGCCCCGCCCCTCCCGCCCGCGCCCGCGCGGAACGCCGCCGACCTGGCTCGTGGTGGCGCTGACCTGCGCCGGGCAGTTCCTCGTCGTGCTCGACGTGTCCGTGGTCAACGTGGCGCTGCCCTCGATGCGGACCGGTCTCGGACTGAGCGAGCAGGGCCTGCAATGGGTGGTCAACGCCTACGCCATCGCCTTCGCGGGCTTCATGCTGCTCGGCGGCCGGGCCGGCGACCTCTACGGCCGCAAGCGGATGTTCCTCGTCGGCCTCGGTCTGTTCACCCTCGCCTCGCTGGCCGGGGGGTTCGCGCAGGCGGAGTGGCACCTGCTGCTCGCGCGGGCCGTGCAGGGACTGGGCGCCGCGGTGCTGGCGCCCGCGACGCTGACCATCCTCACCGCCTCGGTGCCGGAGGGGGCCGCGCGGGCCAGGGCGATAGGCACCTGGACGGCGGTCGGCGCCGGCGGCGGGGCGGCGGGCGGCCTCGTCGGCGGACTGCTCGTGGAGACGCTGTCCTGGCGGTGGGTGCTGCTGATCAACGTGCCCGTGGGAGCGGTGGTGCTGGGCGCCGCCGCCTGGTTCCTCGTCGAGGGCCGGGCCGGGGACGGGCGGCGCCTGGACCTGCCCGGCGCCCTCCTCGTCACGGCCGGGCTCGGCACCCTCGCCTACGGCATCTCCCAGACGGAGGCGGCGGGCTGGACGGCCGCGGCCACCCTGGTCCCGCTGCTCGCCGGGCTGGTCCTGCTGGCCGCGTTCCTCGCCGTCGAGGCGCGCACCGCGAGCCCGCTGATGCCGCTCGGCCTGCTGCGCCTGCGCTCGGTGTCCTCCGCCAACGCCGCGATGTTCCTGAGCGGCTCGGCGATGTTCTGCATGTGGTTCTTCATGACCCTCTACGCCCAGAACGTGCTCGGGTACGGCCCGCTGGAGGCCGGGCTCGCGCTGGTCCCCAGCTCCCTGGCCGTCGTCCTCGGCTCCATGGTCGCACCGCGGTTGATGCGCACGGCCGGACCGCGCCCGGTGGCGGTGCTCGGCACGCTGATCGCGGTGGCGGGCTTCGCCTGGCAGTCCACCCTGACCCCCGACAGCTCCTACGTCACCGGGATCCTCGTCCCCGGTGTCCTGATGATGCTCGGCGCGGGCCTGGCAGGCACCCCGTTGGCCTCCCTGGCCACGTCCGGGGCGGCGCCCGAGGAGGCCGGACTGGTCTCCGGCCTCGTCAACACCTCCCGCACCATGGGCGGTTCGCTCGGTCTCGCCGTCCTGTCGACCCTGGCGGCCGCCCGCTCGGGCGGCAGCACGACCCCGCAGGCGCTGACCGAGGGCTACGCCCTGGCGTTCCGGGTCGGCGCGGCGGTGCTGGCGGCCGGAGTGGTGCTCATGTGGGTGTGGCTGCCCCGGCCCGGGCGGGAGCCGCGGACCGGGTGAGGCCCTTCGGTGCCAGGGGGGAAACGGCGGCGGTGGCGTGCCCCGCAACAGGCCCGTGCGGGCCCGTCGCGGGCACGCCACCGCTGTTTCGGCCCCGGTCCGGACCGGGGTGCCGAGGGGGTGCCCGCGCGTGCCCCGCAGGCCCGGGGCGCAGCTTCCTGACGTGACGTCAGAAAGCTGCTGACCTGGCCTTTCCTCCCCTCCGCGCCTAGCGTGGGCGGCTCGGGAAAGGGGGACCGGATGGACCGGACCATACGCACCGCCGACGACGTACTCGCCCTTATGGACGGGCTGTTCGCGCCGGAGGCCGACCGCTGGTCGGAGCGGGGCGCGGACTGGTGGGACGGCTTCTACGCCGACCGTTCGCGGCCGGTGCCGTTCTTCGTGGCGAAGCCCGACGAGAACCTCGTGCGCTGCGTGGAGCGGTACGGCACCGGCCGGGGGCGCGCGCTCGACCTGGGCTGCGGACCGGGCCGCAACGCCCTGTACCTCGCCGGGCAGGGCTTCGAGGTCGACGCGGTCGACCTGTCACCGCAGGCCCTCGCATGGGCCCGGGAGCGGGCGCGCGAGGCCGGGGCGGACGGCGTGCGGTTCCACTGCGGCGACGCCTTCGCCCTCGCCGCCACCGCACTGGCCGGCCCGTACGACCTGATCTACGACTCCGGCTGCTTCCACCACCTGGCGCCGCACCGCCGGGTCAGCTACCTGGCCCTGCTGGAGCGGCTGCTGGCGCCGGGCGGCCTGTTCGGGCTCACCTGCTTCGCCGCCGGGGAGGGGGGCATGGGCTCGGAGGTGTCCGACGCCGGCTTCTACCGCGAGGGCGGCGGGCGGCTCGGCGGCCTCGCGTACACGCCGGAGTCCCTGCGGCACGTCTTCTCCGGCCTGACCGAGCTGGAACTGCGGCGCATGCGGGACGAGCCGGAGGACTCGGAGCACTTCGGGGAGCCCTTCCTGTGGACGGCCCTGTTCCGGCGGGACCGGCACTGACCCGGGGCGCCCCGCGGGCGGGCCCGTCAGAGGCCGGGGCGGGGCGCGTCCAGCAGGGAGGTCAGGGTGGTCAGGAACGACGTCGCCGAGTACTCCGCGTGGTCACGGATGCGCGCCGCCACCGCCGCGGCTCCGCCGCCCTCGACCAGCCGGACGATGCGCTCGGCGTCGCCCCCGTACCCCTGCCGGGTCGACAGGTAGAAGTCCGTCGCGTCGTACGCCAGGTGGAAGACGTGCTTCTTCACGTCGCTCAGCGTCAGGTAGTCGTCGTGCGTCTTGGGCGTCGGCTCCGGGGCGCCGACACACACCGCGGGAGTGCCGGCCGCCCAGGCGTTGACGGCCAGGTGGTAGGTGTCGGTGATGACGAGCCGGTAGCGGGGGAGGACCCCGAGGAGGTCGCCGACGGTGTGCTCGCCCGGGCGCCGCGGGATGTGCGCGAGGGCGGCGGGGACGTCCCGGTCGAACCAGGGCAGCCACTCCAGCGGGGCGCCCAGCCGGTCGGACAGCTCTCCGCAGGTGTCCGGCAGCCAGTCGGGGACCGGTGTGCGGGCGCCGAGGAACACGCCGATCGCACCGCCGTCCGGGACCGACCTCGACCAGTCCGTGACGGGCAGGAGGCCGAAGTCGCCGGGACGGTTCAGCAGGGCCGCGTCCGAACCGAAGTGGTCGGTGGCGCGGTCGCCGCGCAGGTGCGAGATCTTCGCCGCCGAGAGCGGGTCGCGCACCCAGATCCGGTGAGCGCGCCGCACCAGGCGGGTGAACAGCGGGCCGTACTCCTTGTCCTCGTAGTCGGACTGGGTGTTGTGCAGGATCGTCCCGCCGTAGCTGAGGGTCCGGGCGAGGAGCGCGTCGGGCCGGTCCGCCAGCAGCAGCGTCCGGTTGAGCAGGGCGCGGGCCGCGTCCCGGTCCGCGGCGATCCCGAAGTCCGTCAGGCGGTTCGTCGCGTCCTGCGCCAGGTAGTGGCGTGTGTGGAGGAAGTCGCCCCAGAAGACGACCGCGTCGTGGTCGCCGAGGTCGTCCAGGTGCTCGGCCAGCGGAAGGAAGTCGAACGGCATCCGCGTCCCGCGCGCGCAGTCGCGCAGCGGCACGGTGTCCGGGGTGTGCAGCGTGTACCAGGTGGCGTCGAACGCGCCGCCCGCCCGTCGCCGCAGGGACTCGAACGCCAAGTCCACCGTCAGCATGCCCGTGTTGCGGTACCCGATGTTCGGCGCGGTGATGACGGCGACGCGTGCCATGTGCCCCTTGTTCCCCTGGTCGTCGTTTCGCCTGCTCGGCCCGGGCCGTGCGGCCCCTCGGCGGCTCCCTCGGCAGGGAGCGCGGCCCCCCGGCCAACGTACACGCAGGCGCCGCCCCACCGGGCCGCGGCCCGGGAGGGCGGAAGGCCGGCGGGGCGAGAGGCGGAGGGCCGGCGGAGCGAGAGGCGGAGGGCCGGCGGAGCGACACGACGACGGCCCTCCCCGGCGTATGTGGTACGCCGGGAAGGGCCGTTGCGCCGTGTGGTGCCCGACGGTCCGTCAGGCCGCCGTCCCGGCCGGCTCGCTCTCCGCCACCGGTTTGCGGTGACGGCCGCGCGGAGCCGTCTCGCTGTCCTGCGTGGACACCTCGCCACGGTGCCGGCCGTGACCGGCGGAGGTCTCCTGGACGTCGGCCATGCGCTGGTTCGTGCTGGCGTCGTTCATCGGCTGGAATTCACCCCGTCAACATCATCTTCTTTACAGCCGGGCGAGTGTAACCGGCCCACCGCACCCCGTTTCCAGGCGGCCACGCCGACCGGCACTAGTTCGTTACAAGGCGTCCCAACGGCGCCTGCCCGAGCGGAACCGGGCGCGCGGCGGCGGGCGCCGGAGCCCGGTCGGACGGGGGTGGCGAGCACGCCCCCGGAACGTCCGGGAAGGGCTCGGGGAGCTGCGCGCCCGGCACGTCCGGCACCGCGTCAGGCGCCGTGTCCGGCACCGCGTCCGGTTCCGCGTCCGGCACCGGAACGCGCCCCGGTGCCGCCGGTGCCGCCGGTCCCGCCGCTGCGGCCGGTGGCGGACTCACCTGCGCCACCCCGCACGGCACGGCCTCCGTCGCGTACGGCAGCCGCAGCACGCCGTCCGCCGTCCACAGTCCCGTGCCCGCCAACCACCCCCGCGGCGCCGGGAGATGGTGCACTCGCCGCTCCGCCGGACGCCACACCCCTACCCAGCTGCCCGCCGGCCCGTCCACCCGCAGGGCCACCGCGCAGCTCTCCGGTGTCAGCACCTGCCCCGGCTGGATGGCGAACGGCGTCACCGAACAGTCCCGCAGCCGCAGGCACTCGGGGAACCGCACCGGCAGCGTGCTGCCCAGCACCCCCCAGCCCAACCGCTCCTGCCCGGGAGAGGGCGCGTCCGAGCGGACGATCAGCAGACCGCTGTCGTGGTCGGCGAGCAGGACCCGGTCGTCACTGTCGGCGGCGATCTGCAGCAGCGGCGACACCTCGCCCCCGCACTCCAGGTCCACCACGACCGCCTTGGTGCGCCCCCCGGTCTCCCGGTCCAGGGCCAGCAGCCGCCCCGCGCGGTCCAGCCACACCCCGCCCGAGCAGCGGCCGGGAAGCTCCGCCAGCCGCTCGGGCCCGAACGCGCCGCCGGCCACCAGCCAGACCGAGGTGGACCGCTGCCCGACGGCCAGTGCGTACGCCCGCTCCCCGCCCGGGGCGGGCGGCAGCAGCCGCAGCCGGGCGGTGCCGTCGCGGCACTCGACCGCGCCCAGGGGCAGCTCACCCGTGCCGGGCCCGGTCGGATAGAGCAGGGAGAAGGCGTGCCGCCCGGCCACCAGCCGGTGGATCAGCACCCGCCCGTCGCCCATCGGCTGCACCTCGGTGCCCGGCTCCTCCGGCTGATTGCGGGGCAGTGGGACCGCGTAGGGCTCGGGGCCGTCCAAGGTCCAGCGCTCGGGGAACCAGGAGTCGCCGGCCGACGCCAGACGGGCGGCGTAGGCGCCGTCCGCGGTGAGGGTGCAGCCTGCCGGCGCGGGACCGTCCCGGTACCCGTCCCGTCCCCTTTCCCGGTCCCCTTCCCGGTCCCCGTCCTCGCGTCCCGCCGAAGGCTCGATCGCACAGGCCGTCATCGTTCGGTCACCTCCAGTGACGAACGTAGTTTTCGCACGCACGGGCGGGGAATTCCTCGGACCCCGACTTCACACATAAGGGTGTTCCAGGAACGATTCGCCTGAGGAGAGCGGGACACCTGTGCTGCGCGTCGCGCCGCGGGACCGGCCTCGCCCAGGGCGGTGCAACGCCACAGATCAGGCGGGTAGCCTTGCTCCCGTGCCCCGTCTGTCTGAAGTCATCGCCGCGCTGGAGACCCTGTGGCCCGCCGAGCGGGCCGAGTCCTGGGACGCGGTCGGCACCGTCACGGGCGACCCCGAGCAGGAGGTCACGCGCGTCCTGTTCGCCGTCGACCCGGTCCAGGAGACCGTCGACGAGGCGGTGAAACTGGGCGCCGACCTGCTCGTCACCCACCACCCGCTCTACCTGCGCGGCACGACGACCGTGGCGGCCACGCACTTCAAGGGCCGTGTCGTGCACACCCTCATCAAGAACGACATCGCGCTGCACGTCGCCCACACCAACGCCGACACCGCCGACCCGGGCGTCTCCGACGCCCTCGCGGGCGCCCTCGGCCTGCGGGTCACCGGGCCGCTCGTACCGGACCCGGCGGATCCCGCCGGCCGCCGGGGCCTGGGCCGCGTCTGCGCCCTGGACCACCCGCTGACCGTCCGGGAGTTCGCCGCGCTCGCCGCCGAGCGGCTGCCCGCCACCGCGCAGGGCATCCGCGTCGCCGGCGACCCCGGGGCGCCCGTGCGCACGGTCGCCGTCAGCGGCGGCTCCGGCGACAGCCTCTTCGACCAGGTCCGCGCGGCCGGGGTCGACGCCTTCCTCACGGCCGACCTGCGCCACCACCCGGCGTCGGAGGCCGTCGCCCACAGTCCCCTCGCGCTGCTCGACGCGGCGCACTGGGCCACCGAGTGGCCCTGGTGCGAGCTGGCCGCGAGCCAGCTCGACGAGATCTCCGACCGGCACGGATGGGACCTGCGCGTCCACGTCTCGAAGACGGTCACCGACCCCTGGACCGCCCACGCGGCCTCGACCACCTCTGAATCCCCTGGAGCCCCGAACTGAACGCCGCGCCCGCCGACCAGATCCGACTCCTCGACGTCCAGGACCTCGACGTCCGCCTCCAGCAGCTCGCGCACAAGCGGAGGTCGCTGCCCGAGCACGCCGAGATCGAGTCGCTGACCAAGGACCACACGCAGCTGCGCGACCTGCTCGTCGCCGCGCAGACCGAGGAGAGCGACACCGCCCGCGAGCAGACCAAGGCCGAGCAGGATGTGGACCAGGTGCGCCAGCGCGCCACCCGCGACCAGCAGCGCCTGGACTCCGGTGCCGTCACCTCGCCCAAGGACCTGGAGAACCTCCAGCGCGAGATCGCCTCCCTCGCCAAGCGGCAGGGCGATCTGGAGGACGTGGTGCTGGAGGTCATGGAGCGCCGGGAGTCCGCGCAGGAGCGGGTGGCCGAGCTGACCGAGCGCGTGTCCGCCGTCCAGGCGAAGGTCGACGACGCGACCGCGCGCCGCGACGCCGCGGTCGAGCAGATCGACGCCGAGGTCGCCCAGGTCACCAAGGAGCGCGAGGTGGTCGCCGGTTCCGTCCCGGCGGACCTGCTCAAGCTGTACGACAAGCTCCGCGAGCAGCAGGGCGGCATCGGCGCGGCGAAGCTGTACGCGCGCTCCTGCCAGGGCTGCCGGCAGGAGCTGGCCATCACCGAGCTGAACGAGATCCGGCGGGCGGCGCCCGACACGGTCGTCCGCTGCGAGAACTGCCGCCGCATCCTGGTGCGCACGTCCGAGTCCGGCCTCTAGGCCGAGGGAGCGGTACCGGTGCGGGAGTTCATCGTCGAGGCCGACGGCGGGTCGCGGGGCAACCCGGGGCCCGCCGGCTACGGTGCCGTCGTCAGCGACGCGGCGACGGGAGAGACCCTGCGGGAGACCGCCGAGTACATCGGCGTCGCCACGAACAACGTCGCCGAGTACCGAGGACTCCTCGCCGGCCTGCGCGCCGCCCGCGAACTGGACCCGGCCGCGACGGTCCACGTCCGGATGGACTCCAAGCTCGTCGTCGAGCAGATGTCGGGCCGCTGGAAGATCAAGCACCCCGACATGAAGCCCCTGGCGGCGCAGGCCGCCCGCGTCTTCCCGCCCGGCAGCGTCAGCTACGAGTGGATCCCGCGGGAGCGCAACAAGCACGCGGACCGCCTGGCCAACGAGGCGATGGACGCGGGTGCCAAGGGGCAGCAGTGGTCGGAGTCGGCGTCGACGGCCGAACTGGACGCGGCACCCCGAGCGGCGGCACCGCGGCAGTCGCCCGGCGACGCGGTCGCGGGCGCGGCCCGGGTGCGCGATGCCCTGGCCGCGGGACGCGCCGCCGGGTCGTCGGACAAGGGTGCCTCGACGGGTGCGGCGGACGCGGAGCCGTCGCCGCGTGGAGTCGCCCCTGCGGCGGCCGACACCGATGTGGACGCCGCGCGGGCCGTCGCACGCGGCGGGGCCGCGAGGACCGGCGCCTCGAACACCGGGACCGCAGCCGGGACCGCCGAAGGCGCCCCTGTTGGAGCCGGTGATGCCGAGGCCGACGACCGGGCCGGTGCTGCGGAGACCGATGACCGGGCCGGTGCTGCGGAGACCGATGACCGGGCCGGTGCTGCGGAGACCGATGACCGGGCCGGTGCTGCGGAGACCGATGACCGGGCCGGTGTTACGGAGACAGATGACCGGGCCGGTCAGGTCGAGGACGGCGGCGGTGCCGATGGCAAGAGCGGTGCCGGTGCCGATGTCCCGGCCGGTGAGGCCGAGGAGGGCGTCGGTACCAAGGGCGCTACCGCTGCCCGGGCCGCTCAGGCCGTGGCGAGCCCGGGGTGGGCTCCCGCCGACATGGGCGCCCCGGCCACGTTCGTCATGCTCCGGCACGGCGAGACCCCGCTGACCCCGCAGAAGCGGTTCTCCGGCAGCGGCGGGAGCGACCCCTCGCTGTCCGACGTGGGCCGGGAGCAGGCCGAGCGGGCCGCCGCGATGCTGGCCCGGCGCGGCACGATCCAGGCCGTCGTGTCCTCGCCCCTGGCCCGCACGCGCGAGACCGCCGGGATCGTCGCCGCCCGCCTCGGCCTCGACGTACAGATCGAGGACGGCCTGCGCGAGACCGACTTCGGCGCCTGGGAGGGGCTGACCTTCGCCGAGGTGCGCGAGCGCCACCCCGACGACCTGAACGCCTGGCTGGCCTCCCCGGACGCCCGGCCCACCGGCGGCGGCGAGAGCTTCGCCGAGACGGCCACCCGGCTCGCCGCCACCCGCGACAAGCTGCTCGCGGCCCACGCGGGCCGCACGGTCCTGCTCGTCACGCACGTGACGCCGATCAAGACGCTGGTGCGCCTGGCCCTCGGCGCCCCGCCGGAGTCCCTCTTCCGCATGGAACTGTCCGCCGCGTCCCTGTCGGTCGTCGCCCACTACGCCGACGGCAACGCCAGCGTCCGCCTCCTCAACGACACGTCGTACCTGCGCTGAGCTCCGCCGCCGCCCGGGCCAGCGCCTCGACGCGCCCCCAGTCGCGGGCGGCGACCGCGTCCGCCGGCAGCATCCAGCTGCCGCCCACGCAGCCCACGTTGGGCAGGGCCAGATAGTCCGGGGCGCGGTCCGGGCCGATCCCGCCCGTCGGGCAGAACCGCGCCTGCGGCAACGGCCCCGCCAGTGACCGCAGATACGCCGTACCACCCGCGGCCTCGGCCGGGAAGAACTTCATCTCCCGCACCCCGCGCTCCAGCAGCGCCACCACCTCGGACGTGGTCGACACCCCCGGCAGGAACGGCACCCCGGAGCCCCGCATCGCGTCCAGCAGCAGGTCCGTCCAGCCCGGGCTCACCAGGAACCGCGCCCCCGCGGCCACGGCGTCGGCCACCTGGCCGGGGCCGATCACCGTCCCCGCGCCGACCACCGCCTCCGGCACCTCCCGGGCGATCTCCCGGATCGCGTCCAGCGCCACGGGCGTGCGCAGGGTCACCTCGATCGCCGGCAACCCACCCGCGACCAGCGCCCGCGCCAGCGGCACGGCGTCACCGACGTCCTCGACGACCACGACGGGAAGGACGGGCGCGAGATCCAGCACGGAGGCAGGCGGAGGGGAGGAGGAGACCATGGGCCTCATCCTGCCGTCGGCGATGCGCAGTGCGCAAAGGTCGTTGCGCAACATGCAACGCGTCGGCGGCTCCTAATGCACCTCGT
The DNA here is from genome assembly GCF_055585285.1 of Streptomyces sp. NPDC053665. NCBI lineage: Bacteria > Bacillati > Actinomycetota > Actinomycetes > Kitasatosporales > Streptomycetaceae > Streptomyces > Streptomyces sp. NPDC053665. The sequence continues at coordinate 449,895 of NZ_JBVJKK010000002.1, read as the reverse complement.
CCACCAGCACGTCCAGGGACCACGGCTGCCCCGCCTTCGCGGGCGCCTCCGCCTCCACGACGTACCCGAGGTCCCGCAGCGCCTCGACCAGCGCGGCGGGCGACTCCGGCGCCGCCCCCGAGGTCAGCAGACTCCGTACGATCCGCCCCTTCGTCGCCTTGTTGAAGTGGCTGACGACCTTGCGGGTCGGCGCGTGCAGCACCCGCACCGACGCGGTCCGCCCCGCGACCTCGCCCTTGGGCTTCCAGGCGGCGGCGTACGCGGCGGACCGCAGGTCCAGCACCAGCCCCTGCCCGGCCGCCTCCGGCAGCACCGACGCCATCGGCGCACGCCAGTGCGCGCCCAGCGCGCCCAGACCCGGGAGCTTCACGCCCATCGAGCAGCGGTAGGAGGGGATCCGGTCCGTCACCCGCACCGCCCCCCACAGCCCCGAGAACACCAGCAGCCACCGCGACGCGCGGCGCTTGGCCGCCGAGTCGAGGGTGGCCAGGCCGAGGGCGTCGTACAGCACGCCGGTGTAGATCTCCCCGGCCGGCCGGGTCCCGGCGGTGCGCAGCGCGGCGTTCTTGGCGACCTCGCCCCGCAGGCCCTCGCTCAGCCCCAGCACCTCGCGCGCCTTCTCCTCGTCACCGGAGCACAACTCGACCAGCTCGGTGAGCACGGCCTCGCGGGCGCCGGCCAGCCCCGGCAGGGACAGCGACTCGGGCTTCAGCGGGGCACCGCGGCCGGACGCGGCCTTCCCCTCGGACGGCGGCAGCAGGACGAGCACGGGTACTCCTTCGATCGAACTCCGCCGCCAGCGTACGGGGGCGTCAGACCAGGGCCCGCCCGAGGGCGCGGACCAGGCCGTCGGCGTCGTCGGCGTGGAAGCGGACGACCCGCACCTCGCGGCGGCGGCCCAGGAAGGTGACGTGGGTGACCGGCTCGGTCAGTTCGAGCGTGACGGTGGTCTGCGCGCCGACCTCCACGTCGAGCTCGCCCTCGGCCCGCTCGTGCGTCATCCGCAGCTCCCGCCGTACCGAGGCGATCCGCTCCAGCGGCACCTCCAGGTCGACGTGGACGTACCGCCGGATCCGCAGCGCGCCGCCGTCGGCGTCCAGCACGTGCGGGCGCACCACGGACGAGGCGTGCAGGGCGACGACCAGCACGATCGTGTACACGTCCAGGAAGAGGACCACCGCGTGCACGGTCGGCCAGTCCTCCAGCAGCACGGACATCGCCACCGTCTCGACCAGGCACACGAAAGCGAACCCGGCCATCATGGCGCCCTGCCCGCCCGCGTACCCGAAGCTCTGCACGCCGGCCGCGCCCTGCCTGCGCCGGGCCGCCCACAGCACCAGGCTCCACAGCAACCGCAGCTCGTGCCCGGCCAGCCGCCGCACGGTCCTCACCGCAGCTCCTCGCCGAGCAGCCGCATGGTGCGGCGGACGGCCTCCGCCTGCGCCGGGGCGAGGTCGGCGTAGAGCGCGCGCACCACGCCGTCGTTCTCGTCGACCTCCCCGGCCTGCGGGAACAGGCCGGGCGGGATGCAGCCGGCCAGCGCCCGGGCCGCCTCCTCGACCCGCGGGTCGTCCGGCTCGACGCCGGCGAGCGCGTCGAGCAGCGCGTACGCGGCCGCCACCCGCTGCACCGCCTCCGGCGCGCCGAAGGCCTCCCCGATCGACGCGACCATCCGCTCCCGGTCCCCGGCCGGCATGGCGGTCTCCAGGAACGCGATGATCTCGCGGTCCTTGGCGGCCATCGGCGAGTGCTCGGACAGATGCGCCGTCCCGGCGAACAGCGCCGCCAGCTCCGGTGAGACCGGCCCCTCGGCGGGCAGCCCGTCCTCCGCCTCCAGCAGCGCCCTCAGCCGCGCCCGCCGCCCGCGGATCTCCTCCTCCTGCCGCGCCAGGTCCTCGTCCAGTTCGGTGAGCACCTCGACGAGGTCCTTGCCCTCCTCGTCGGCCAGTACGTCCCGCACCTCGGCGAGCCCCAGCCCCAGCTCCGTCAGCCGCCGGATCCGCGCCAGCACGACGGCGTGCCGCAGGGTGTACTCCCGGTACCCGTTGGCCCGCCGCTCGGGCTCGGGCAGCAGCCCGAGATGGTGGTAGTGCCGCACGGCCCGCGTGGTCACGCCGACGACCCGGGCGAGTTCTCCGATCCGCATGCCACCAGTGAAAACGCTGACGCCACGGCAAGGTCAAGCGGCGGGTCCCCGGCCTTCTGACGGGGACGGCGGGCGTGTGCCACGATCGAGGGAACGGTTCCCGATCTCACGGGCGGGTGGTTCGGCGATGTCCCAGTCTGGCGAGCGACAGAAGGAGGGGCGTGACATGACTGCCATGGCCCACGAGCCGCTCTCGCAGGAAGACGTCCTGCTGGAGGGCTTCCTCGCCCTGGACACACCGGAGGGTTTCCGGGCCGAACTGATCGAGGGGGAGATCGTTGTGACGCCGCCGCCGGACGGGGATCACGAGAAGTGCATCAGCCGGATCGTGAGGCAGGTCATCAGGCACTCGCGGACCGACATGGACTTCTCCGGCAACAAGGGGCTGAAGCTCACAAGCGGGGGTGCCTGCCCGAAGAACCACCTGGTACCGGACGCCACCTTCGCTCCCCTCGACCGCGACCTGTTCGGCGGATCCGGCTCATGGATGCCCTGCGACGGCATCGCCCTGGTCCTGGAGGTGACCTCCACCAAACCGCAGGCCGACCGCGAGGCCAAGCGCCGCTGCTACGCCCGCGCGGGCATCCCGCTGTATCTGCTCGTCGACCGCGACACCGCGCAGGTCACCGTGTTCAGCGAGCCCAAGGACGACGACTACCGCGAGCACTGCGCCCGCCCCTTCGGCAAGACCGTCACCCTGCCCGACCCCTTCGCCTTCGACCTGGACACCGCCGACCTCCTCTGATCCCCTGGAGGCGGGGGGTACGACATGGGGACACCGCGGGAGCAGGCCAGCTGGACCAGGGCGCGGCTGGGGCGGGGCGGGCCGGCGCTCGATCTGCTCACCGCCTGCTTCGACCGGCACGTCTACGCGCCCCACGCCCACGACGAGTTCACGATCGGCGTCACCGTCGGCGGGTCCGAGATCATCGCCTACCGCGGCGGGCACATCCACTCCTACCCCGGCTCGATCGTCGTGCTGGAGCCGGGCGAGATGCACACCGGCGGCCCTGCCGCGTGCGACGGCTACGCCTACCAGGCCCTCTACGCCGGGACCGCCCTGCTCCGCGACGGCACGCTCGGCGGGCTGCCGCACTTCCGCGACCCCGTCCTGCACGACCCGGAACTGGCCGCCGCCCTGCGCACCGCGCACACCGACATCAGCGCCTGCCCCGACCCCCTGGAAGCCGAGTCCCGCCTGCCCTGGCTGCTCACCGCCCTGGCCCGCCGCCACTCCACCGCCCGCGCGGCGGACGACACCGTGCCCGGGGCCGCCGCCCTCGCCCGGACCGTCCGCGACCGCCTCGCCGACGAGCTGCTGGACCCGCCGTCCCTGGCCGCCCTCGCCACCGACCTGGGCCTGTCCCGCTACCAGCTCCTGCGTGCCTTCCGCACGACCGTGGGCGTCCCGCCGTACGCCTGGCTCGCGCAGCACCGCGTGGCCCGGGCCCGGAGCCTGCTGGAGGCCGGCCTGCGCCCGGCCGAGGCCGCCGCGCTCGTGGGCTTCGCCGACCAGGCGCACCTCACCCGCTGGTTCCGCCGGGTGCTGGGCGTGACCCCGGCGGCGTACCGCAACAGCGTTCAAGACGCGGTCCGGTGACGCGGCCGAGAATCACCGCATGACTGCACGCGGCTGGTTCCTGTTCTCCCTGATGGGAGTGGTCTGGGGCATTCCCTATCTGATGATCAAGGTGGCGGTGGACGACCTGTCCCCGTCCGTGGTGGTGTTCGCGCGGTGTGCGCTCGGCGCCGCGCTGCTGCTCCCGTTCGCGCTGCGCCAGGGCGGACTCGGCCGGACCGTCCGGACGCACTGGAAGCCGATGCTGGCCTTCGCCGTCATCGAGATCATCGGCCCCTGGTGGACCCTGACCGACGCCGAACGCCACTTGTCCAGCTCCACCGCGGGGCTCCTCATCGCGGGCGTGCCGATCGTCGCGATCCTCCTCGCCCGCTTCTTCGGCGCGGGGGAGCGGGTGGGGGCCCGCCGTGTCGCGGGGCTGGCCCTCGGTCTCGCGGGCGTCACCGTCCTCACCCTGCCGCACCTCACCGGGGGCGACGCCCGCTCCCTGGCCGAGATGCTGGTGACGGTCGTCGGCTACGCCACCGCCCCGCTGATCGCCGCCCGGCACCTCAAGGACGTGCCGACGCTGCAACTTATCACGCCCTGCCTGACGCTGGCGGCCGTCGTCTACGCCCCGGCCGCCTTCCTCACCCGCCCCGACGCCATGCCCTCCGGCGAGGTCCTGGCGGCGCTGGCCGGGCTGGGTGCCGTCTGCACGGCGGTGGCGTTCGTGGCGTTCCTGGAGCTGATCAAGGAGATCGGCCCGACCCGGGCCGGGGTGATCACGTACGTCAACCCGGCGGTGGCGGTGGCTGCGGGCGCGCTCCTGCTGGGCGAGGAGCTGACCCTGGGCATCGGTGTCGCGTTCACGCTGATCCTGGCGGGTTCGGTCCTGGCCACGGCCGCGGCACCGAAGCGGGACGCACCCCGGGTACCATGGTCGACACGGCAGACGAGCCGGGCGGACGGCCGCGTGGAGTCCCCGTGAGGGGGCTTCCCGAGGAACGTCCGGGCTCCACAGGGCAGGGTGGTGGCTAACGGCCACCCGGGGTGACCCGCGGGACAGTGCCACAGAAAGCAGACCGCCGGGGATCTCGGTCCTCGGTAAGGGTGAAACGGTGGTGTAAGAGACCACCAGTGCCTGAGGTGACTCAGGCAGCTAGGTAAACCCCACCCGGAGCAAGGTCAAGAGGAGACACCTCGGTGTCTCTGCGCGGACGATCGAGGGCTGCCCGCCCGAGTCCGCGGGTAGACCGCACGAGGCCGGCGGCAACGCCGGCCCTAGATGGATGGCCGTCGCCCCGGGCTCCGCGAGGAATCCGGGGAACAGAACCCGGCGTACAGCCCGACTCGTCTGCCGCCAACGGTCCATAACCAGGGAATACTCCTGGCAAGACCCTTTCCCCGGATCAGAGGCTTAGCCGCTCCGATCCGTACCGGCCCAAACCGGACCTCATGGCCACGAAGGTAGCCAATCACGGGGCCCACTGTGGGCACTCCTCCCGAGCGCTGGATGCGATGATCTCCGTGCGCGACAGCCCGGTTTGGCGGAAGACGAGACACCTGGGAGACGTACCCAGGGGTGGGTGGGAAAGTGATGGAGCCAGCCGGGGTAGCGAGAACCAGGGGCGTGTAAGCCGGATGCTGGAACTGGCGCGTTATCATCCCCCTGAGGCTGGCTCGGTGTGGTGGCAGGTAGTTCGGGGGAGTGGATGACGTTCGTAGAGCCAAGACGATTAGATTTTCCGTCTTCGGGGCGATCGCCGCGACTGGCGATTCTGCGCCCTGACAAAGACCTACTGCGTCTGCTTGAAGCCGACCAGACTAAGGAAAGGTCCTACTCCCAACCTTGCCGTGACTGGCCCGAGGTCAAGTCACACCTCGCGATCCTGCTAGCTCCCGCCGATCAGGAGGGGGACGAAGATGGCGGGGAGCAAGCGGAGCGGATCTGGGGGCTGGGTATCGTGCGCCCTGCTCATGAGACCGACCGAGACCGGAAGGTCGTCGTCGCCCGTGCGAGACGTCTTCGAGGCCTGGTGCCTGCCTCAGGGCTCTGGTGCGCCGGCAGCGAGCGAGACACCGCCCTCTCCAAGTCGTTACCGGCAAGCGGTCCTGTCACGGTCGGCGCAGACACTGTGTTCGCCAATCTCCTGCGGATCTCTCCTGATGTCGAGGCCGAAGTCCAGAGGTTGATGCCTCTGCTCGACGATGCCGAAGGCTGGAGCGAGCGGGAACTCCGCTGGCGTGATGAGCGTGACGCTCTTATGCTCTTCGCCAAAGTAGCGGGATTGGGCCGAAGCGACTTCTCGGAGGTACGCCTCTGGGACAGGACGGCCGCCCGGGCTTCGTTTATCAGCGGACTTGCCGGGACCGAAGTCCAATTGAAGCTCGACGACGTCCGCGGGCACACCGCGACAAGGTTCAGCGGCATAGGTGAAACCGTCGTCGAAGCGTTCGTGAGTCGCCGAGGCAACCGAAGCTATGACTTCGAGGCCACGTCGATAACCCATCAGTCGGTCGTGGACGGCCGGGAGGGTTCCCTCGACGCCTACTACTACCATGTCGACACTCGGACGCTCGTCGCGCTGCGCTATGTGCGTCCGGGTCCGAACGGGCTCTTCTCGCCTGAGATCTGGCACAGTCTGCATGAGTTTCACAGCCATGTTCACCGCCTGCCGAGACGCGACCAGCGGAGCGCCGACGCTTACAGTTTGCTGGACGAGCCTCTCTTTCTCCGCATTCATGAGCCGGAGCCCTTCACCGCCGCTCTGCACCGGACAAGTTCCGGTGCGATCTATCCCTATGACCAGGTCGCCGCAGCGTTCTCTGCCGCCGCGTCCAAACCCGGTCTCCCGGGCCCTCCCGTAGGCGCGCTCGCTCGCCACCTGGTACCGACCCACTTCGCCCAACTGGTGCGCGACGGTTGGCTCGGCGCAGGAGGGGTGCCCTTCGAAGCGGCCTTGGACTGGGTCGAGGCCACGATCGACACGGCTGGTGTTGCTTTGGTGGTCGTGGACTTCAGCCTCCGGCAGCGTGGCAACGGCTCAGGGATCAGGACGCGGCCGTAGGCCGGCAACAAGACACCACCAGTGGGAAGGCAACCATCCATGGCCATCTCGGGGGCGGACACACCTCGCCAGGTCACGCAGGTGCGCGAGCAACTGCACGAGACGTTCGACGGGGTGATAGATGTCAGCGACATCGCCCACTTCCGAGGGGGCAACTACGAACAGCGCTTCCTCTCCCGAGCACTCGCAGCCCTTGCGGTACGACGCGTGGCCCAGTGCACCGTGGCCGAAGCGGCCCGGTTCGTCACGGACGGCATCGCGGACCAGGGATTGGATGCCATCGCCCCCTTGCCGGAGAGCGGGCAGGCTCTGCTCGTCCAGGCGAAGTGGAGCGACAAGGGCTCAGCGACCTTCGACGTGGATGCCGCCAAGGCGATGGTGGACGGCCTGAACCGCATCGAGAACGAGCTGTACGACCAGTTCAACCAGCGTGCCGGCGCCCTCGCGCTGGAAGCCAGGCCGTTCATCATCAACAAAAGGGCCACCCTGCTCATCGCGCTGATGGGCACGGCGGAGCCTTCTCCGCCAGCGCTCGAGGTTCTCAACAACGCTCTCGACGAGTTCAACAAGCATGGTGCCCGCTTGAGCGTCGAGGTGCTGTACGCCGCAGATTTCCATGACCAGATCCATGCGGATCTCCGGCCGGAGCCGATCTGCCTGGACGTCCGCCTTGACGACTGGTACCAGCAGAAGGGGCCGCTCGACGCCTATCAGGGCACGGTTTCCGCCGAGAGCGTTGCCGAGTGGTACGAGACGCACGGTACCGGCCTGTTCGAGCAGAATCTCCGGGCCCCCCTCGGGACGACCGTCACCAATGCGGAGATCGGTCAGACCCTTACGTCCGATCCCACCAAGTTCTGGCACCTGAACAACGGCATCACCATGATCTGCGACTCGCTCACGGCGAAGCACGACAGCGCCAAGGCACCGCAGAGCAGGCCGACCACTCTCACCGTGAGTGGAGCGAGCATCGTCAACGGCGCTCAGACGGTACGGGCTGTCGCCAGAGCCATGCACGACGACGGTGAGGCTGCGGCCAACGCCACTCTGAGCATCAAGGTCATCAACACGCATGAAGACCGAGAATTCGGCATCCAGGTCTCGCAGGCGGCGAACCGGCAGAACGCCATCGAGCAGCGCGATCACATCGCACTCGAGCCTGTGCACCAGGCGATCAAGGCCAACCTGCGCGCCGAACTGCGCAAGCAGTACGTGATCAAGCGGGGCGAGCCGGTCGCCGCCCCCGAGACCGGTTGCTCACTGGACGAACTCGCTCTCGCTTTGGCGTGCCTGCACCCGGATGCCCAACAGGCCGCCCGGGCCGCTAGTTCGACGGAGAACCTCTGGGAGCAGGGCCCCAAGGGCAGCCACACCCTGTTGTTCAAACGAGAGCCCTCGCCACAAAAGGTGTGGCGCTCCGTGCTCACGCTGCGCGCGGCACGGAGCGCGGTCTACGAACTGGGCAGTGGGCAGAATAGTCGCGAGGCCGCTACCACCGAGCACGGTGGTTTTCTCGTCACCCACCTGCTCTTTCAGCATCTCGGCGCCACCAGTATCGATGACCCCGATTTCGACTGGGAGAGCGAGGTGCTGGAGAAGATTCCCGCCCTCGTACCAGACCTGGTGCGACGGCTGACGCACCAGATCGTCACTCGTTACGGGCCGCGTCCCCAGATCAGGACCGCTTTCCAGAGCGTGGATATGTGTCGGGATCTCGCGAAGCATGTCCTCGCTGACCTGGCCGATGGCGTCGCCATTCCCGCACCTCCCGCGAAGGAGCGCAAGCCGCGTCGCCCGAACACCGTGCCGCTCCTGGTCGACCGCCGTGCCATGAAGGACGGATCGCCCCTTCGGTACGTGGCTCAGACCGAGCCCGAACGTGACGCCATGGAAGAGTGGCTTGCCGCAGACGAAAGCCGACGCCAGGCGACCTGGGTCAATCACCGGACGAAGCCCATTCTCTGGGCGCACGACGAGCAGCAGTACTCGCCGTCCGGGCTGGTGTCGAAGATGTGGGCGGACGCCGACTGGGACGAGCGACCCGTGGCCAACCAGGGAACGGCTCGCTGGTTCCAGTCGGATGGCCTGAGCCTGTGGAATCTGGCTCAGCGCATCCACGGCGAAGAGGCCGAGGACGAGGCCTGACGGCGCGTGCACCGCACCGGCAGGACGTCAGTAAGGGAGTGGGCCCTCCGGGTCGCGCAGTCGGGCCAGGAGATCGGCGATCTCGCGGGTCTCCTCATGGTCCTCGCCGAGGAGGACGCACATGTCCTCGTGGAGGGCGTCGAGGACCCCCTCTGCCTCGGTGCGGCGCCCCCCTGAGAAGAGGAGCACGCCGATACTGCGCCGTAGGTCGAGAGCGGTTTCGGAGGCGTCCCCGGCCGCGTCGGACACGACTTCCAGAACCTCCTGGAATTCCCGTAGGGCGACGGTGGCCTGACCTAGGTTGGCCCGGCAGTGGGCGGCGTGCCGACGGCACTCCAGCGTGCTTTCATCGCCCGGTCCCGCCGTGCGGGCGTAGACGGCGGCCAGGGCGTCGAACTCCGGCAAGGCACGCCGGAAGTCCTCGCCGGCCATGAGGACCGCCGCGCGCTGCCTCCGAAGGCCGAGCACACGGGAGTTGTGTGCGCCGAGGGCGGTGGCCGCTGTGGCGATCACTGCCTTGAGGACGTCCGCGGCCTGGGCGAACCGTCCGCTCTCGGCGAGGTCCGCAGACCGGGCGTAGGCGTCCCTGATCGCGTCCCGCAGCGCGGTGTCGCCGCGCGCCGGGACCGGTACGGGGGCCACCGGCCCGAGCGAGGGCGCGGGCGGCGTGGTCCGTCGCAGGGGTGCGTTCGGCTGTCGGTAGACCACCGTCGGGTCGGGAAGTTCGGAAGGGGAGTCGCCATGGGTGAGGGCCGCGGGATCGGCTGCCGATCCCGGTCGCGGCAGGTGCGGCGACAGGCGCTCGTACACCGCGTACGCGTCGACGGGACGCTGCTCCGGCACCTTCGCCAGCAGGTCCAGGGCCAGCGCCTCAAGGTCCTCCGGCACCTCGGGCCGCAGGGTGCGCAACGGCTTCGGCGGCACGTTCATGTGTTGGTGCAGAAGCTGGTACTCGTTGTCGCCGCTGAACACCGGCTCTCCGGCGAGGAGTTCGTGCAGCACGCAGCCGAGCGCGTAGAGGTCGCTCAGCGGGGTGATCTGCGCGCAGTCGATCTGCTCGGGCGGCATATAACGGCTGGTACCGATCCGGCTGCCCGTAGCCGTGAGCCGGGTGACATCCGTGCGCAGCAGTTTCGCGATGCCGAAATCCAGCACCTTGACCGTGCCGTCAGCGGCGATCAGGACGTTGTCCGGCTTCAGATCGCGGTGCACGACCGGGATGGCGTGCGCGTACGACAGGACTGTGCAGATCTGCGCCACGATCGACGCGGCCCAGCTCACCGGGAGTAGCGCCGTCGCGCCGTCCCCCGAGCCCGTGAGCACCCTGCGCAGGGAGATCCCGCGAACGTACTCCATCACCAGGTACAGCCGGTCGTACGACGCCTCGTCCAGCACCGCGTCGAACACCTGCGGCACTCCGTGATGCCCGATCCGAGCGGTGACGCGCGCCTCGCGTTCGAAGCGGCGGGCGAACTCTTCCGCCTGTGCCGGCGATGCGACGACGTCGGGCCGGATGAGCTTGACCGCGATCTCTCGGTCGAGAACGGCGTCGTAGCCGCGCCAGACCGTGCCCATACCGCCGGATTCGATCTCCTCGATCAGCTCATAGCGGCCCTGCTCGCCGATTCTCCGTGCCTGCGCCACGCGTCGCGCCCCCGTCGTCCTGATGCCACGTCAGTCGATCGCTGTACACGGTACCTATCGGCGCGGCGTGTGGCAGGGGTTACAACAGGTGGTCGGCCTTTCCGGCCTTGATGTCGGTGATGAGGGTGCGCAGGGCTTCAAGGGAGTCGGTGAGGTATCGGTCCTCTTGGCCGTTGACGGCTATGTAACCGTTGCCGTCGGCGTCGGTGCCGAGGCGGAAGCAGGAGCTGCCTTCGGCGCAGTACGGGGCTTCCCAGGTGATGTCAGCCATCTTGTCTCCTCCTCATAGCTGTTGGGCGATGTGGCGGATGAAGTCGTGGGACTGCTCTGGCGGCAGAGCCAGACTTTCCAACAGATCGAGTTGCGCCCGGTATTTCGCCAGCTGACTTTCGGCGTGGAGAAAGGTGGGCCCGTGGGAGCTGTCAACCTGCACCGTATCGAGCTGCGGTACGGGCCCTTCGATGTGGACGACCGTCTGTCCTGCACCAGGGAAGGCGCCGTGCGAAAAGGGGAGGACGAGCACGGTGACGTTGTCCCGCTCGGAGACCTCCAGCAGGTACTCCAACTGGGCACGGGCCACGTCCGTACCGCCGAACTGCATCCGGAGTGCGGCTTCGTGGATGACAGCGACGTACGGGACCGCCCTGTTGCCGGTGATCACCTGCTGGCGTTCCGCACGCAGCGCGAGTCGCAGAGCAACTTCGTGCTCGGGCAGTGCAGGAACCGCAGCCCGGAAGATGGCCATCGCCTGTTCCGATGTCTGGAGCATACCTGGCACATGCACGGTGTTGGCCCCGCGCATGCGCACGGCGTTGCTCTCCGCTTCGGCGATGTCCAGCAAGCCTTGGGGCAGGATGCCTCGGTAACGCTCCCACCATCCCGTACTCGCCTGAGCCATCTCGACCAGCGCCTCGATGTACGTCTCATCGGTCACGTCGCAGTTGCAGGCCAGTGTTCGCAGGCGGTCGGCGCTGATGCCCCGGACTCCGGACTCGATGTTGGAGATCTTGCCTCGGTCCACGCCCAGTAGGCCTGCCGCGAACTCTGCGGACACGCCTGCCGCAGTACGGATACGTCGCAGCTCACTTCCCAGACGCTTCTGCCGTTCTGTGGGGGTCGTCCTCGGGGGCATGGGTTCCCTTCCATACGGCGGACGTCGCTCGGTCGCACTCGGAAGCCATCTCACCCTGCTGTGGTGAATTCTCTTGAGCGCGTGGCAAATTTACCACCCATTGCTCTACTGTCAGTGGCGCGTAAGTTACACACCGCAATGCCGGAAGCGCACCGCGCGAGCATGCCCGTCTGCCCTGGGTCGGGTGTGCCCGCGACCAGGGCGGTAGGCCACCGGCGACCCCAACCCCCGCACAGAGTCGCGGAGTTCGCCATGCCCGAAATCCCTCTCGTCCCTGCCCACTGGCGCTTCCCCGCCCATCCCGCCTCCGTACGCCGAGCCCGGCACGCCGTCACCGAATCGCTGCCGGACGTCCTCCGCCCACACCTCGGCGACGACCTGGGCCTGTTGACCTCGGAGCTGCTCACCAACGCCATCCGTCACGGTGCCTGCGGGGAGGACGGGGACCTCGTCGAACTCGTTCTGTGGCCGGCCGATGGACACTACTGGCTGGCCGTCTCCGACCCAGGTACCGGCAAACCCGTTCCGGCCCACCCGGGCCCTGGCTGCGAGAACGGTCGGGGCCTGATCCTCGTCGAGAGCCTCGCCACCGCCTGGACCGTCCGTCCCCGCCCCACGCGCGGAACGTCCGTGATCGCGGGGCTCTCGTTCCACCAGGGAGGTTGACCAGGGGAAGTGGCCGGCAAGGAGGGGCCGGAGGGCCGGGCGGGTCAGGCCGCGTCGTCGTCGATGTTCTCTTCCCGGCGGATCATTCGCCAGGCCGCCCGGCGCGCACTCTGGTTGAGCGACTGCTTGAAGCTGTCGTCGTGGCTGAAGTACTGCCGTCCCATGTCGGCGATGGTGTCGATGTGTTCGGCCATCTTGTCCTCGAAGACCTCGTCGAAGACGAGCCCGAAGTTCTCCTCGTCGTTGACGGCGGCGGCGCGGACCTTCGGGTCGGCCTTCGCCTCAGAGAACGGCGTGATCACGTCCTGATCGGTGAAGTCGGTGCCGAACTTGTCGTTGAACTTCTCGATCAGCTCCGACAGCAGCGACTTCTCCTGCTCCTTGGCACCGCCTCCGCCTTCACCGAAGCCGCGCAGCTCCGCGGCTCCCTCGGCGGTCAGCGCGAGGTCGTGCTGGCCGGTCCTCTGGATGCGCAGGTGGCTGAGGTCGACATCTCCTATGTCCACGCCGCCGTCTCCGCGTCGCGGCAGGCGGTTGAGCAGGTGGCGGCCGTAGAGGTAGAGGCATTCGAGGTCAGCATCGCGGTAGGGCACGATCTGCGAGAGGAAGCCGTACTTCCGCACGTAGTCGTTGAGATCCGCGCGGAACTGTTCGGCGGCCTCGGCGGCTTCCTCGTCGGGATCGCCGGCCTCGTCCTTGCGGTTTAGCAATTCGGTGAACCGTTTGACGGCGGGGTCCAGATGCCGGTACAGCTCCGCGTGGAGCTTTTCCCAGCGGGCGGCCGAGCCTGCTGCCTTCTCCTCGGCTGCCAGATAGGCGTCCGCGAACTCCCGCATCTCCTCCTCGACGAGGATGTCGGCCCGCATTACCTGGCTCTGCGCGGTGTAAAGGAGATTGGGGTCGGAGGGAAGGGTGTTCGCCTCCTCGAAGTACGGGCGGAAGGACTCCTTGATGTCCTCGGCGTCGTTGACGAAGTCCAGTACGGCCAGGTCCGCCTGCGACTTGCGGTCGGCGGTGCGGTTCAGACGGGAGAGGGTCTGGACGGCGCTGATGCCCGCGAGCTTCTTGTTCACGTACATCGTGGTGAGCAGCGGCTGGTCGAAGCCGGTCTGGTACTTCTCGGCGACGACCAGGATGCGGTACTCGCGCTGAGTCGCCGTCCCGCCCGTGCGCACGGCCTTGTCGTCCTTGCGCGTGTACGCGAACGCCTTCGGCAGCGCGGACTCGGCGAGGCCGCCGTTCTCCTTCGGCTCGGTGGTCTCCTCGCCGTCATACGTCAGGCTACCGGAGAACGCGACAAGGACGCCGGGGTCGGCGTACGCGTTGTCGCCGATGTACTTCCTGATGGCACGGGCCATTTGTACGGCGCTGTGCCGGGAGGCCGTCACCACCATGGCCTTGGCACGCCCGCCGAGTCGGCCGGCGGTGTGCGTGCGGAAGTGCTCAACGATTACCTGCGCCTGTTGCGCCACGGTGGAGTCGTGCGTGAGCGCGTACCTGGCGAGCAGCGGATTCGCCTTGGATGGATCCACCTCGCGCTCGGCCGGGTTCTTGTTCACCAGCTTCCAGTACGTGTCGTACGTGACGTAGGTGCGCAGGGGATCGAGGATGAAGCCTTCCTCGATGGCCTGGCGCATCGAGTACGTGTGGAAGGGGACGTACGCAGGCTTGCCGTTGACGGTGTCCAGGGTGCCGAAGAGTTCGAGCGTCTTGGCCTTGGGCGTCGCCGTGAACGCGAAGTAGGAGAGGTTGGAGGCCTTGCTGCGTTGAGTGGCCTTGCGAATGAGCTTGGCGTCGGTGGTGGTAGTCGCCGCTTCCACCTCGGTTGCCCCGGCGTCGTCGGAGTCCGAGTCCAGGCCGAGGTCACGCAGCGCCGCGCGTACGGCTGTGGCCGCGTCACCGGACTGCGACGAGTGCGCCTCGTCGACGATGATCGCGAAGTTGTGACCCTGGATCTCGGTGGGGTTGCGGCGCAGGTAGTCGATGAGGGCGGGGAAGGTATGCAGCGTGACGGTGATGATCTTGCCGGTCTCGCGGGACAGTGCCTTGGCGAGCTGGTCGGACTTCGCGCCGTGCTTCTCGTCGATCTTCACGACCAGACCGGCCGTCTTCTCGAAACTGCCGACGGTCTCGCGCAGTTGGGCGTCGAGATTGCGGCGGTCGGTGATGATCACGACCTTGTCGAAGACGGGCGCACCGGGCTTGAGTCCGGCGGCCAGGGCGTCGGGGTCGATCTCGTTGGGGTTGGTGGGGGTGTGCAGCGACGATAGGCGGTGCGCCAGCCACCCGATGGTGTTCGACTTGCCCGAGCCGGCGGACGCCATGCCGAGGTAGTTGTGACCGGCGCCGTGGCGGGCCGCGTGGTCGGCGAGCTTCTTGACGATGTCCCACTGGTGGTAGCGCGGGAAGATCAGCTTCTTCCGCGTCCGCCCGTCTGGGCCCTTCTCCTTGCTGAGATGCACGAACCGCTCGATCAGATCCAGCCAGGTGTCCCGCTCCCAGATCTGTTCCCAGAGGTACGAGGTCGCGTACGTCCCGGGGACGGTGGGCGCAGGATTGCCGGCACCGCCCGGCTTCCCCGGCCCCTCCGAGCCCGTGTTGAACGGTAGGAACCGCGTCAGCTTGCCGCGCAGTTCGGGCGCGACGTAGACGACGTCCGTGTCCACGGCGAAGTTCGCGATGACGCGGCGCGCGAAGATCAGCTCAGTGGGGTCCCGCTTGATTCGGTACTGCTCCTTGGCGTGCTCCGCCCCCTGCCGTGTGAGGGCGTTTTTCAACTCGGCGGTCGCCAGCGGGATTCCGTTGAGGAACAGAGTGAGGTCCAGCTCGTTGCCCTTGTCAGCTTGCTTCGCCGCGTACTGCAACTCCTTGACGAAGGTCAGCCGGTTCGCCCGATAGTCGTCCAGGACGGCGTCCGCCGCGACGAGCGACGGCCTGAAATAGGCGAGCCTGATCAGGATGCCGTGGTCCTTCACACCCTTGCGGAGGACGTCCAGCACGCCGTCGGTTCCGATCGCCTGATCCACGCGCTTGGCGAACCCGGCCTGGGCGACGTTGGGATCCCCGCCGTAGAGAGCAATCAGCTCGGCCCAGTCGTCGGCCTGGGTTTTGCCGATGAAATGGAAGAGCTGGGCTGTGTCCAGGCCGAGTTGGGGGCGGTAGTCCTGTCGGTTTCCTTCAAACCAACCGCGCTTGAGCAAGGCGGCGACTATTGCGTTTCCAAAGGCTGCTTCGTCGTGGACGGGCATGAGCGGTATTCCCCCCGCTTTCGGTGATCAGATGAGTGATGTCGCGGCAAGACTTGTCGATCGCGAATGAGTTGGCGCTGGCAAGGTCGAGATCCAACCAACGGCGGTACGCACCCGTCCCACCGTTTGGTGGGTCAGCCAGCCCTTGCAGTCGCGTAACGTGTAGCGGTGGACTATGTAGCTTCTACCCGAACGCGTGGTGAACGGCAGCGGTCGGTGAGGAGCGGCGGGGCTATGGTGCGATCATTCCTCGATCCCTCGTCCGCTAGCGGTAGACACGTCGATTTGACCGGTGACGGCGGCGGTGATTAGGGCTTGGCGGCGCTCGGCGAGCAGAGCGGAGTGTCGTGCAACTCGAGAGCGGAGCGCCTCGTGCGTGCCCAGTACTCGGCTGGCGGAAGCAGCAAGGGAGGTCTGTTCTGCCGAGTCGGGGGTGGGCACCAGAAGGCGTTTCAGATCCCAAATATTGATGCCCTTGATTGTCGCCCCCGTGACTCGCTGCTGAATCTGATGAACCACTGCAGGTGACTCCAAAATGAGGCGTAGCCAATCGGGGGAAACTCCAGGGGCAGCTGAAATTCGAGCAGTATCTTGTGTCAGGTTCGCGCCAGTCAACTCGTTCGGCACAACAGCGATCTCACCGACACTTCCTCGGATGGCGATAACAATATCGCCGCCCTTAACGCGAGAGCGAGCATAACCCGCCTCAATCTCCCGAGTGGTGCGATTCAGGGTTTGCAACGACAGTCGGTTGGCCGCTACGTCGCCTCCCTTGATGATGGGAACACCTTCTGTCACGTTGGGGCCAGGCAAGACGATGCCGTACATGATCCGTCGAAATTGATCTGTTAGGTATGTCAGTGGTGTCCACTTCCAGCCATTTCGGAGGCTGTCACCGGGCTTCTCTGCGCCTGGGTGAAGCATTTTCGCCAGTACGGCCTGCTCCCTTTCGCGGACGGCCCTATCGAACTGCGCCAAGGATGAACGCAGCCTGTCCATGCGAGCGGTCTCGGTGTCGAGGAAGTCGGCGATGCGCCGCTGTTCCTCCTCTGGTGGTAGTGGGATAGGTAGGCGATTGATGTCCCATTGGAATAGATGCGGAACTCCCATTCCGCCTTTAAGCATGTTGATGGTTGCCTGTGTCACCCGGCTGGCTAGGACATACCGAAGATAGGATGGATCAATCCCGGTCGATCGGATGACGGCAATCGATCCGTTCACGGTCGCCGGGCGAGGGAGGTCCCGAACGATATTGACGATTCCCAGAGTGTTACCGTCTTTGGCAAGCAACACATCTCCTGGCTTCAGCTGAAGTTCTGGAGATTCTTCGTAACGGAACTCGGAAATGTAGTTTACGTTGGAAAAGTCAATATCCCGCCCCTTGATGTTGGGGGTCGAAAGGAACGCGTATCCGTCTGGCTGGTACTCGGCTGCCGTGAGAGCCTTCCAGCCAATTCGTGCGTTGACCGTAGCGACCCGATCCACCCGAGTTCTGCCCCATCCTGCAGGCAGCGAAGGAAGTGTGATGGTCATTCCGTCACCTCTCCAAGCAGGGCCTGGATCTCGGTCTCCAGAGACTTCAACTCCGCGTCGATCTCCGCCAACGGTCGCGGCGGCTTGTACACGTAGAAATGCCGCGTGAACGGGATCTCATAGCCGATCTTCGTCTTGGTGTGGTCGATCCATGCGTCCGGGACGTGCGGCAGGACCTCCCGCCGAAGGTGCTCCTCCACGTTCTCCTTCAGTGGCACGTTCTCGTAGTCCCTCAGCTCTGGGTCCGGTTCCGGTTCGCCCTTGATGCGCTGGACCTCACCCTTTAGGTCACGGACGCCGACCGCTTCGCGCAGCGCCTTGCTGAACGGCGCACCCGTCGGCCACAGCAGGCCGGCCGCGACGATCGCGTCCTTCAGGTCGATCCATGCGTCGGATTTCGCCGTCCAGGACTTGCCGACCAGCGGGCGCAGCGCCTCCGCGAAGGCCTCGGCGTCCGTGGCCCTTGCAATCGGCTTGGACGCGGTGATCGCCGCCAGCGTCTCCTCCGTCACCTCGAAGCGGAGCTTCAACGGCCGTTCGACGGTGATCCGGCGATACCCGAAGTCCTCGTTGCGGAAGACCTTGATCTTCCCGGCCTGGTCGGCCAGGTCGTGGCCGCCGCCCTTTTCCGCCGCGTCGACGACCGCCAGCGCCTCCGTGTAGAGCCTGGTGATCTCGGAGATGTGCTGCTCGCCCAGTTCCTTGCGCTTGTCGCCGAGCGACTTCCGCATTTTGCGCCAGTAGTCACGCGCGTCCAGCAGGACGACCTTGCCGCGCCGGTCCCTGGCCTTGCGGTTGCTCAGCACCCAGAAGTACGTGGAGATGCCGGTGTTGTAGAAGAGCTGGTCGGGCAGGGCGACGATGCCCTCCAACCAGTCGTTCTCCAGGATCCACTGCCGGATCTTGGACTCACCTGACTCCGCTGCCCCCGTGAACAGCGGGGAGCCGTTGAAGACGATGGCGATTCGGCTGCCGCCCGCCCCCGACGCGTCCACCGGCTTCATCTTCGAGATCATGTGCTGGAGGAAGAGCAGCGACCCGTCGTTGATGCGTGGCAGGCCGGCGCCGAACCGCCCGCTGACGCCGAGGTGTTCGTGCTCGTACTCGACCGCGTCCTTGACCTTCTTCCACTCCACGCCGAACGGCGGGTTGGCCAGCAGGTAGTCGAAGGTGGCGCCGGCGTGGCCGTCGTCGCTGAAGGAGTTGCCGAACTTGATGTTCTCCGGGTCCTGACCCTTGATCATCATGTCCGACCGGCAGATGGCCCAGGACTCCGGGTTGAGTTCCTGGCCGAAGACCTTGACCGTGGCGTCCCGGTTGTGAGCGGTGATGTGCTCCTCGGCCGCGCTGAGCATGCCGCCGGTCCCGCAGGCTGGATCCATGACCGTGCGGACGGTGCCCGGCAGGGCCAGCGCGTCACTGTCCGGCGCGATGAGAAGGTTGACCATCAGCCGGATGACTTCCCGAGGCGTGAAGTGCTCACCGGCCGTCTCGTTGGACTGCTCGGCGAAGCGCCGGATCAGCTCCTCGAAGACGTATCCCATCTGGTGATTGGTCACGATCTCGATCGGCTTGCCGTGCTCGTCGAGCACGACATTGCCTTCCGCGTCCCTCTTCACCGGCCGCAGGTCGAGGTCGGCGAA
Source organism: Streptomyces sp. NPDC053665 (assembly GCF_055585285.1). NCBI lineage: Bacteria > Bacillati > Actinomycetota > Actinomycetes > Kitasatosporales > Streptomycetaceae > Streptomyces > Streptomyces sp. NPDC053665. The sequence goes on along the minus strand of NZ_JBVJKK010000002.1, from coordinate 431,109 downwards.
TCGTCCGACCACCTGGTACAGCAGGTCCGCCGCGGCCAGCCGCTTGATCTGCTGGGCGAAGTCGTACCGCTCCAGGACTTCCCGGGCGTTGGGGGAGAAGGCGCCGTAGTACTCGTTGAGGTACTTCGCCGCGTGGGAGGCGTCGCCCGCGATGGCCTTCAGCGTGTAGGTGCTGGTGTTGTAGAAGCTGTGGCCGGACGCCTTGCGCAGGAAGCGGTCGGGGTTGATGTCCTGGTTCTCGTAGCGGGCGGCGACCTCCAGGACCTTGTCCTTGGTCGGGGCGAGGACGCACTCCAGGCGCCGCAGCACGGTGAACGGCAGGATCACCTTGCCGTAGTCGGACTGCTTGTAGTCGCCGCGCAGGAGGTCGGCGACCGACCACGCGTGGTTGGCCAGTTCCGTGTGCTTACTGCTGTTCAACGCTGTCCTTCCGGAGTTTCGCCGTCCCCAGGGACGGAGAGGTCAAGTCTGGCCGTTCGCGGCGCCGGGCCGCAGGTTTCACGCCGATCTGTGACCGCGCGGCAACAGCGCGCCGCCGGTGAGTCCGGTGCTGAGGAGACGTTTGACGTCCTCGGCGGCCCGGTCGGCCCGGCGCGCGGCGGCACGCAGTTCGTGCAGGCTGCGGAACGCGGCGCCGTAACGCTGCTGCTCCGCGAGCGGGAGCAGGGGAACGCGTAGTCGCCGAGGGTCCACCCGGATGATGGATGTGCCGGTGGCCGCGGCGTTGACGTTCTGCTCTGCCGCGAGGAACCCGGCGAGGAACCACGGGTCGAGCCGACGCTGATCCGCGCGGAACAGCAGCAGATGGGGTCCGAGGAAGCAGCCCGTCTCGCCCGGCTCGGCGACCCGGGCCACAGCCGTGCGTCCCACGCCGAGGAGTTCTGTGAGAAGCACGTCACTTGCCTGGACCAAGGGGAGGGCGATGCCGGCGGGCAGGTCCGCTTCCGTACCGGAGGCGGGCCGATTCTCGAAGACATCGGCAGCCGTGAGCGCCGGTCGTGCGCCGGATTCCGCTTCGGGCCGGGGCTGCGGTGGGCCGCTACGGGTCCGGCGGCCCGGGGACGCGGTGTGGAGCAGACTGAGTGCGCCGCCGCGCAGAAGGTCCGAAACCGTTGCTGTGCGCCAGTCGCGGGGCCGGTCACCGGCTGGCGGCCACTCACCGTCCGCGCTGAGGCCGACCAGGTCTGTCGCCGTTCGCCTGAGTTGGCCGTACAGCTCCGATGCCTGCCGAGTCAGCAGGGCGGGGCGCAGTGCTTGTTGGGAAGCCGTCCGGATGTGGCGGGCCGGGGTCAGGTCCACGGCTTCGTCCAGGAGGTCGGTGACCGGCATGGCGGCGGCGATGCCCGGGGCTCCGGTGAAGCCGTCCTGGTCGGCGAGGTAGGGTCGCCACGCCGAGAGCACGGTGCCGTCGATGGTGGCCCAGTCCAGATCCCGGTTCTCAGAAGCGGCCGCGTCGACGAGCAGGATCGTCCCCGGGACTTCAGCCTGCGGATCGGGCCGTTCGAGCACCCACAGGTGCAGGCCGATGTGGAGAGGGGTGGCCGCGCCCTGGGGAAGCGAGACGACCGCGCGGAGGGCTCCGTCCCGTACGAGCTGAGCCCGGATGCGCCGGCCGGCGGTGCGCTCCGCGACGGCGGGCGGCATGAGCAGTACGGCACGGCCCCCAGGCGCGAGATGGGCCAGGCAGTGCTGGACCCAGGCGAGTTCGGGCTCGCCCTTGGGAGGCACGCCGTAGGCCCAGCGCTGGTCGTAGGCCAGATCATCGTGTCCCCAATCACGGACCCCGTACGGGGGATTGCACAGGACGGCGTCCGCGGTGAGGCCCTTGAAGGCGTCGGAGCGCAGGCTGTCTCCCGTACGTACGGTGATGGCCGTCTCGGGGGCGCTCAGCCGGAGCCGCACGGCGGCCTGGGCGGCCTGGGCGGCCAGGATGTCCTGGCCGTGCAGTTCGGTCGCCCCTGCGGATGCCGCCGCGGCGAGCAACGATCCGGTGCCGCACGCGGGGTCGAGAACGCTCACGGGGAAAGCGCCCGTGCTGTCGGTCAGGAGCCGGGCCATGAGGTCGGCCAGGGGGCGCGGCGTGAGGTAGGTGCCGGTGCCCCCCGTGTCTTCCAGCAGGCGTTCTGCCAGGACATCCGTCGCAGCCTCGGCGCCGTCCGTGACGACGCACTGCAGCAAGGCCCTCAGCGGCCCCACCGCCTCGGGGGCGTATACGGCGGCGTTGTCGGTTCCCGGAAAGCCCTTGGTCCCGCCGTCCGCAGCTGACCGGACCCATCGCAGCAGTGCGTCGTCACGCAGTTCGGGAAGGGCTTCGCGTTCTCCCCGGTCCAGCCGGGCAGCCGCGAGCACCACAGGGAGCAGGTGCAGGGCCAGTTCGGCGTCGCCGGCGTGGGTGCGCAGTGCGGTGCGAAGCCGGTCCGCGGGTGTGTCCTCGGGGAGTTGGCCACGGGTCGAGAGCCACGCGCGCACGGCGTCGAGGTCGTAGGTGGGGCTGGTGTCCGTGCCTCCCGCAGGGGCCGGAAAGTCCGGGTGCCGACGACGCCAGTTGCTCACCGTGGCGCGGGTGACTCCGGCCAGCCGGGAGATGTCGGCGGCGGTCACGAAGGCACTGGCCTGCTGATTCATGGGCTCCTGCCGGGTGACGTGGGGACGGGCATGCTGGACGGCTTCACTCTATACCGACATCTAACTGATGTGAACCGTTTGACAGTGCTTTCAGTTGTCGTTCTACTGGTTGTGCTTTCACTTGGCTTCCCGGCTTTCCCGGGTCTCCCGGGCTGCCCCCTGCTCACAAACGTCGAATGGAGCGGCACCATGGCCACCAGCACCTCCGGCACGTCGAAGCGCACCCTGTACCGGCTCACGGGTGTCGCTCCCACGGTCGACGCGATGTTCGACGTCCTCGACCCTGATCGGCTCGAAGCCGTTGACGCGGAACTGCACGTCCCGGAGGAGCGGTTGGGCGTTCCGGCGCTGCTGGTCACCGGCAGCTTCGAGCAGCCCGTCGCAAGCTGGTGCGGCGAGATCAATCGCACGACCGGGTGCGAGGTGTCGCGGCCGGTGAACCGGTCCGCTGGACTGCTGATGCTCGTGGTCGACGGCGAGGTGTATGCCATTGGGTACGACCAGGGCTTCCGTCTGGTGCCCGATCGGGTGAAGGACCGGCGGTTCGGGCTGAGTTTCGTGATTCGCAGGGTGGACCCCGCCCAGATCCGGGACATGGTCTCCCACAGGCCGGGCGGTGGCCGGACCGACATCACCCTCGTGCCCGGCGGCGCTCCGGTCTGGAGCCTGGGTGTCCAGGAGCACGCGCAGATCGTGCGGCGGCTGGGCGGTCGGCTGGACGGGATCCAGTTGACGATCGCGCAGAACGACCGTACGAAGATCTCCAGCGTCGAGGGCGGTACCGGGCTGCGGATGCACCTCGGTATCGACGCAGCGGACCTGGTAGCCGACATCCGGGCCATCGCCCGTGTCATCCGGGACGAGGCCCCGGCTCCGGAACTGGAGTTCGTCGAGCACATCGTCCCGGTCAAGGACGCCGACCTCGTCACGCGGCTGGAGGAGCGGCTCGATGACATGCTGGGCCAGGTATCGGACGGACGTATCGCGGTCGCCGTCCCGTCCGATCGCTGGGACGACTACGGCGCCGCCCAGGCGTTCGCCATCAAGGTGCACAGCCCGGAGGCGCGCCTCACCGATGACTTCAGTCTGGAGTACGTCCTCAACCGGGCCCGCGTGCAGAGGGCGGGAACGCGCTTCGCCGCGCTCCGGGACGGCACCGTCACCCTCTACGCGCACACCCGGGCGGAGAAGGGTGACGTCATCTGGACCTCGAGCGTGCTGCGGTGGATCGAGGCGGAGGTGGCGCTCGGTGCCCGCCGGTTCTTCCTGCTGGACGGCCAGTGGTACGAGATCGGTGAGGCGTACCTGGAGGCGATCCGTTCGCAGGTGGAGCGGCTCATCACCGACACGCCCTCGGTCGACCTTCCGGCCTGGGTGCTTGGGGACAAGGAGCGGGACTACAACGAGTCGGTGCCCGACCTGCGGCCCGGGTACGTCTGCTTCGACCGTGACAACGTCCGGACCGCGCTGCACCGGGGCAACGGCGTGGAGATCTGCGACCTGCTGAGCCCGGACGACGTCCTTGTCATGGTGAAGCGGGCCAAGGGGTCCGACGCGCTGAGTCATCTGTTCGGTCAGGCCGTGGTCGCCGTGCAGACCCTGCTGCACTCGCCGGAGGCCGTGGACGGGTTCGCTCGGAAGGTGGCCGCGGCCCGGCCCGGCCGGGCCTTGCCGGACGGCTTCCGGCCGTCGAAGGTCGTATTCGCGATCCTGCTGAAGAGCGGAACCGACCTCACCGCCGACACTCTGTTCCCTTTCTCCCAGGTCACTCTCGTGCAGACGGCCAAGATGCTTGAGGCGTGGGGCGTGGCCGTCGAGGTCATCGGGATCCAGGCCGCGGCGGTGCCTCCGAGCCGGGCGGGATTCCGCCACCTGGCCGCGTAGGGGGCCCATCGAGCCTCGAGCTTGCCGAAGTGCGGCGTGATGTCGTTTGCGGCCAACGGGGAAAGTGACGCGGGCGTGCTGAGGCTCCACTGCCATTTTGCGACGGGACGCAGGTTGCTCGATGCTCTCCACGTCCCGCCCGCGCACTTCCTTTGCACAGGGGGTGGAGAGGACGGCCGGGCGATACCGAGGGACACACGACCGGGCAAGATCGCCCGGGAGTTTCAGCCGGGGTACGGGCCGGCGGTGCGGCCTGGTGACAGGCGCACCGAACCCAGTGCCCTCGCCCGCACCCGCGCCAGATGCCCCCCGAACACCTCCCGCGCCTCCGGCGTCAGCGTCCGCAGTGCCAGCAGTGCCGTCACGACGACGTCGCACAGCTCCGCCTGCACGTCCTCCCACGTGTGCGTGACGCCCTTGCGGGGGTTCTGGCCCGTCACCCCGATCACCGCCTGCGCGACCTCGCCGACCTCCTCGGAGAGTTTCAGGATGCGCAGGAGGAGGCCCTCGCGGCCCTCGACCGGGCGGTTGGTGTCGAACCACTCCGACAAGGTGTCGATCGTGTCCCACAGGTCGGGCGCGGGCGGCGTGTGATCCGTCATGGGCGGCAGCCTGCCACGAGGGTCTGACAACCCCCGGGGGCCCGCTACTCCAGGTACTCCTCCTCGAAGAGCGGGTCCTGCTCGCCCTCCTTCGCCTTCCTCAGGCGCCTCGCCCGCGCGCCGATCACCAGCACCGTGCCCGCCGCCGTCGCCGCGAAGGCCGCCGGGATCATCCAGCCGCGGTTCACCGCGTGGCCGAGGACGTGGTCCAGGGAGAGGCGGCCCGGGCCGGTGACGGCCAGGCCCGCCGCCGTGAGGGCCAGCGTCGCCGCGTACTCGTAGCCGCCCTCCTGGTTGAAGAAGCCGTTCGGGGTGTGGACCGCCGCCGCGCCCGCCATCGCGCCGGCCGCCGCCGCCCCGGCCGCGGGGGTCGCCAGGCCCAGCGCCAGCAGCGTGCCGCCGCCCGTCTCGGCCAGGCCCGCCGCCGTCGCGCTCGCCTTGCCGGGGACGTAGCCGACGGACTCCATGAACTGGCCGGTCCCCTCGATGCCGTGGCCGCCGAACCAGCCGAACAGCTTCTGCGCGCCGTGGGCCGCCAGGACACCGCCCGTCCCCAGTCGCAGGAGCAGCAGTCCCAGATCACGTCGGTCGTAGCGCGTCACGTCGTCTCCCGGAGCGGGCAGCAGGAACAGGAAGGGCCTCGTGGGGAGGCGCTCCTCCACCGTGGCACCTGCGGATGCAGCGGACATCCGGCGGCGGCGCCGGGAGCGCCGTTCGGGTGGTACGGGTGGCGAGGCCCGGCCCGCGGGACCACGCTGCTCGTATGACGATCCAGACCACGCGGCTCAGCGACCCGGCCGTCCGGGCCTTCGTGGCGGCCGTGAACAACCACGACCGCGACGCCTTCACGGCACTCCTCGCGCCCGGCGCCACCATGGCCGACGACGGCACGGACCGGGACCTCACCGAGTGGGTCGACCGGGAGATCTTCTCCTCGCGCGGCCACATGGAGGTCGACAACGAGTCCAACGGCGGCCGTTCGCTCATCGCCCGCTACAGCAACGACACCTGGGGCGAGATGCGTACCCGCTGGAGCTTCACCGTGGACGACGACGGCCGCATCTCCCGCTTCGAGACCGGCCAGGCCTGACGTCCCCTCCCGCAAGGCCTGCGCCCCTCAGGCCTTGGGCGGCAGTCGTTCCACGCGTACCGGTGCGTACTCCGCGATCCCACGCGGGGTCCACCCCCACCCGGTGCCGTGGAACGACTGCCGCCTCCCCCCTGGATGTGGCCCATGGAAGCCCTCTGCTCCAAGTGTGAAGCTTTGGTGTAGGAGAGTTGAGCATAAGCGCCCGACCGGCCGCAATAGTTCGGACGTTCATATTCCGGATGTGCACGTTGACGCGTGGACTTCCCGCGTCCGTCCTCAGCCGCGTCCGACGAACGGCATCGTCGTCGCCAGCACCGTCGCGAACTGCACGTTCGCCCCCAGCGGCAGTTCCGCCATGTGCCGCACCGTGCGCGCCACGTCCGCCACGTCCATCACCGGTTCCGGGGCTACTTCCCCGTTTGCCTGGAGCACTCCCGCCTGCATGCCTGCCGTCATGTCGGTCGCCGCGTTGCCGATGTCGATCTGCCCGACCGCGATCCCGTACGGACGGCCGTCCAGGGAGAGGGACTTCGTCAGGCCCGTCAGGGCGTGCTTGGTCGCCGTGTAGGCCACCGAGTGCGGACGCGGGGTGTGCGCGGAGATCGAGCCGTTGTTGATGATCCGGCCGCCCTGCGGGTCCTGCTCCTTCATCCGCCGGAACGCCGCCTGCGCGCACAGGAACGCCCCGTTGAGGTTGGTGTCCACCACGTGCCGCCACGCGTCGTAGGGGAGTTCCTCGACGGGCACGCCGCCGGGCCCGAACGTGCCGGCGTTGTTGAACAGCAGGTCCACCCGGCCGAACCGCCCGGCCGTGGCGTCGAACAGGGCGGTGACGTCCTCGGGGCGTGAGACGTCCGTCCGCACCGTCAGTGCCGCTCCCTCGGGCACCAGGGCCGCCGTCTCCTCCAGCGTCTCCGCGCGCCGGCCCGCCAGTGCCACCGACCAGCCGGCGCGCAGCAGTTCCACCGCGACCGCCCGGCCGATGCCCGAGCCCGCACCCGTCACCACCGCGACTGCATTTTCCTTGGCGTTCATGGGCCCGCAGCGTACGGCAGGGCCCGTCACCCGGAACTTCCCTGCCCGCCATGTGGGTGCCGTGTACGCGTCAACCAGGAGTCGTCCCCGGCCACTGCAATGCCCCTTGCAGCCATTCGCCAGGGGAGGACCGGATGACACCCGCAGCACACCCGTCGCACCACGCCCCCGAACTCCGCGCCGCCGCCCGCCACATCAACCGCCGCCGCTTCCTCACCACCACCGGCGCCGCCGCCGCGCTGGCCTTCGCGACCGGCCTGCCCGCGCCCGGAGTCGCGGCCGCCGCCGAACTCGACGCCGTACGCATCACCGACAACCCCTTCACGCTGGGCGTCGCCTCCGGCGACCCGCAGCCCGGCTCCGTGATCCTGTGGACCCGCCTCGCGCCCGTCCCCTTCCAGGCCGACAGCGGCCTGCCCGCCGAACGCGTCACCGTGCACTGGGAACTGGCCCACGACGAGCGCTTCCGCCGCATCGCCCGGCGCGGCACCGCCACCGCCCACCCCGAGTTCCACCACACCGTCCACGTCGAGGTGGACCACCTCCCACCCGGCCGGGTCTACCACTACCGCTTCCGCACGGGCCGCTGGGTCAGCCCGGCCGGCCGCACCCGCACCGCCCCCGCCCCCGGCAGCCGCGTCCCGTCCCTCACCCTCGCCGCCGTCTCCTGCCAGGCCTACCACGACGGCTACTACACCCCGTACGCCCATCTCGCCGCCGACGACGTCGACCTCGTCCTCCACCTCGGCGACTACCTCTACGAGTACGCCGTCGACGCGGCCGGCGGGCAGCGCAAGTACACCGACCGCACCCTGCCCGGCCTGTTCGCCCGCGAGACGCTGACGCTGGAGGACTACCGGCTGCGCTACGCCCTCTACAAGTCCGACCCGGACCTGAGCGCCGCCCACGCCGCCCACCCCTTCGTCGTCACCTGGGACGACCACGAGACCGAGAACAACTACGCCGACGACACCCCCGAGAACGGCGTCCCGCCGGAGGAGTTCCTGCTGCGCCGCGCCGCCGCCTACCGCGCCTACTGGGAGAACCAGCCGCTGCGCCGCCCCCAGCGCCCGGCCGGACCCGACATGCGGCTGTACCGCCGCCTGACCTGGGGCCGGCTCGCCCAGTTCGACGTCCTCGACACCCGCCAGTACCGCTCCGACCAGGCCTACGGCGACACCGCGCACGTCCCCGGCCCCGAGTCCGACGATCCGGCGCGCACCATGACCGGCGCCACGCAGGAACGGTGGCTGCTCGACGGCTGGCGCTCCTCACGGGCGCTGTGGAACGTCGTACCGCAGCAAGTCCTGTTCTCCCGGCGGAACATGGACCTCACCCGCCCCGCCCGGGTGTCGATGGACGCCTGGGACGGCTACAGCGCCTCGCGCCGCCGCGTGCTCGACGGGGCGAAGGCCGCCGGAGTCGAGAACCTGATGGTGCTCAGCGGCGACGTGCACTCCGCCTACGCCTTCGACATCAAGGACGACTTCGACGACCCGGCCTCCGCCACCCTCGGCACCGAGATCGTGACGACGTCGGTCTCCAGCGGCCGGGACGGCGCCGACAGACCCGCCACCTGGGAGACCTACACGTCCGCCAACCCGCACCTGAAGTTCTTCAACGGACGGCGCGGCTACGCCACGGTCACCCTCGGACAGCGCTCCGCGCGCGCCGACTTCAAGACCGTGCCGTACGTGACCAGGCAGGGGGCGCCGGTCACGACGGCCGCGTCGTTCGTCACGGAGGTGGGGGAGCAGGGGCTCAAGCCGGCGTGAGGTCCGGTGCCGCGTCCCCCGCCGGGGTCTCGCCGGGGTAGCGGACGCCGACGCGGTCGCGGATCGTGTCGAGCGTCCGCATCACCGCGAGCGTGCCGTCGAGCGGGACCAGCGGGGACTCCGTCTCGCCTGCGCGCAGGGCCCGCATGACCTCCAGCGCCTCGTGGCGCATGGAGTTGCGCGGGCCGTCCAGCGGGTCGGCCGTGAACTCCTCGGCGTCCCGGCCGTCCCGGTGCAGCACGAACCGCTCCGGGAAGAAGAACCCGTGCGGGAGGTCGATGCGGCCCCGGGAGCCGGTGATCGAGGCGGCGTTGGGCGTACCCCCCACGATGGAGCAGTGCACCGAGGCCAGGGCGCCGCTCTCCCACGAGAGCACCGCCGCCGTCTGGAGGTCGACGCCCTCCTCCGAGAGCACCGCGCGCGCCGCGACGTCCGACGGCTCACCGAGCAGCAACTGCGCGAACGACACCGGGTACACGCCCAGATCGAGCAGCGCGCCCCCGCCCAGCTCCGGGCTGCGCAGCCGGTGCGAGGGCGGGAAGGGGCCCGCCAGCCCGAAGTCGGCCTGCACACTGCGCACCTCGCCGATCGCACCGTCGTCGACCAGCGCCTTCATCCGCCGCACGAGCGGATTGCAGTACATCCACATCGCCTCCATCAGGAAGCGCCCGTGTTCCCGTGCCAGCGCGACGAGTTCCTCCGCCTCGCGCAGGTTCAGCGTGAACGGCTTCTCGCACAGCACGTGCCGCCCCGCCGCCAGGCACAGACCGGCCGCGGCCCGGTGCGCGGTGTGCGGGGTGGCGACGTAGACGACATCGATGTCCTCGTCCTGGGCGAGGGCGTCCCAGCCGCCGTAGGCCCGGGGTATCCCGAACCGCTCCGCGAACGCCTTCGCCGGTTCCGGCGACCGCGACGCCACCGCCACGACCTCCGCGTCCGGCAGGTCGATCAGATCCGCGGTGAACGCCGCCGCGATCCCCCCGGTCGCCAGGATCCCCCACCGCACCGTGTCCGCCGTCATTCCGCCCCGCCTCCACCTCGTGACCCCGAGCACTGCGTACGAGCTGAGAGCATAGGTGGCGATCGACGTATCGAGGGAGGGACTCATGCCCGAGGGTGGGGCGTCCATATCGAAGACCGCGCAGGAGGCCGCAGCCGGGACGGAGCGGCCCGACCGCACACCGCACCGCCGCACCGGGCTCCTGGTCACCTTCCTCCTCGGGAGCCTGACCGCCGTACCGCCCCTGGCCATGGACATGTACCTCCCGTCCCTGCCCGAGGTCACCCGCTCCCTGCACGCGCCCGCCGCGACCGTCCAGCTCACCCTCACCGCCTGCCTCGCCGGCATGGCGCTCGGGCAGCTCGTCGTCGGGCCGATGAGCGACCGGTGGGGGCGCCGCCGGCCGCTGCTCGCCGGGCTCGCCGTCTTCGTCGTCGCCACCGTCCTGTGCGCGTTCGCCCCCACCGTCGAGACCCTGGTCGCCTTCCGGCTCGCCCAGGGCCTCGCGGGCGCCGCCGCGATCGTCATCGCCCGCGCCGTCGTCCGCGACCTCTACGACGGCATGGCCATGGCCCGCTTCTTCTCCACCCTCATGCTCATCTCCGGAGTGGCCCCGATCGTGGCCCCGCTGATCGGCGGTCAGGTCCTGCGCGTCACCGACTGGCGGGGCGTGTTCGTCGTCCTCACCGTCATCGGCGTGCTGATCGGGGTCCTCGTCTGGACGCGGCTGCCGGAGACCCTGGAGCCCGCGCGGCGGCACAGCGGCGGCGTCGGCGAGGCCCTGCACGCGATGCGCGGCCTGCTCGCCGACCGCGCCTTCACCGGCTACATGCTCACCGGCGGCTTCGCCTTCGCCGCCCTCTTCGCCTACATCTCCGCGTCCCCCTTCGTCGTCCAGGAGATCTACGGCGCCTCCCCGCAGACCTTCAGCCTGCTGTTCGGCGTCAACTCGGTCGGACTGGTCATCGTCGGCCAGATCAACGGCAAGGTCCTGGTCGGCCGGGTCAGCCTGGACCGGGTGCTGGGCATCGGCCTCACGATCGTCATCACCGCGGCCGGCGCGCTGCTGCTGATGTCCCTGGGCGTGTTCGGGGAGGTCGGCCTCGGGCCCGTCGCCGTCGCGCTGTTCGTGCTGATGTCCGCCATGGGCATCACCATGCCCAACACCCAGGCGCTCGCCCTGATGCGCACCAAGCACGCCGCCGGCTCGGCGTCCGCCCTGCTCGGCACGACCTCGTTCCTCGTCGGCGCGGTCGCCTCGCCGCTCGTCGGCGTCGCCGGCGAGGACACCGCCGTCCCGATGGCCGTCGTCCAACTGGCCTCCGCCCTGGTGGCACTGGCCTGCTTCATGGGAGTGTGCCGACCCTGGAGGACGGGAGGCCGGCGCCCGAGCGCGGCGGCAGCGGCACCGGCGGAAGGGGCGGAGAGCTGAGCGCACCGAGACTGCGCGACGGCACGCCGGAACGCGCCGGACTCGACCCCGCGGAGCTGCGTCACCTCGTCCGGGAGATCAACGTCCTCACCACGGGGCGGCGTCCCTGGGCACCGGGCGCGGTCCTGGTCGTCGGACGCGGCGCCGTGATCGCCGTCGAGGAGGCGGCGGGCTGGGCCGTCCGCTACGCGGCCTACGACCCGGACACCGACGCCGGTGTGGAACTGCCGCCCGGGGAGCGGGTCCCCATGACCGTCGGCACGCCCTTCGACCTGGCTTCCCTGACCAAGCTCTTCACCTCCGTCGCCGCCGTGCAGCAGATCGAGCGCGGCACGCTGGGCATCGACGCGAAGGCCGGGGCGTACCTGCCCGACTTCACCGCGGCGGCCCGGCACGGCATCACCGTCCGGCAGCTGCTCACCCACACGTCCGGGCTGCGGCCCGAACTCCCGCTGTACGACTGCGCCGACGACGGGCAGCGGCTCGCCCTGCTCCGGGCCGAGGCACCGGTCGGCGCGCCCGGCACCTACTGCTACTCCGACCTGAACATGCTGCTCCTCCAGCACCTCCTGGAACGCCTCACCGGCCGCACGCTGGACGTCCTCGTCCGCGACGGCATCACCCGGCCGCTGGGCATGACGGCGACGGGCTTCGGGCCGTGCCCGGGCGCGGCGGCGACGGAGGACCAGCGGCGCCCCTGGGCCAAGGCGGACCGGGGCATGGTGCGGGGGGAGGTGCACGACGAGAACGCCTGGGCGCTCGGGGGAGTGGCGGGCCACGCCGGCCTGTTCTCCACGGGCCGGGACCTGGCGGTGTTCTGCCGCACCCTGCTCGCCGGGGGTTCCTACGGCCCCGCCCGCATCCTCGGCCCCGACTTCGTCGACCTCCTCTTCACCCCGCCGGGGCTGGGTTTCTCGCTCGACCAGCCGTGGTTCATGGGCGACCTGGCCGGGCGCGGGGCGGCCGGGCACACGGGCTTCACGGGCACGTCCCTCGTTCTGGACCGGGCGACGGACACGTTCCTGATCCTGCTCACCAACGCGGTCCACCCCCGCAGGCGCCGCCCCGACAGCGCGCCCAGGGCGGCGGCGGGATCGAGGGTGGCCCGGGCGGTACGGTGACCCACCACCTGCCGGGGGGTGGCCCGGGCGGTACGGTGATCCGCCGACCGTCCGACCGTCCCCGCCGGGCGCCGGTCGACGCGCAGCGCACGGCGGTGGCCGTCGAGGACGGTCCCGACGTGCTGGACCCGCTCCCCGCGCGGAGCCCGCGCTCGCCGTCCTCGGCCCCCGGTCCGCCTCGTAGAATCGCCGGGTGAACGCCCCCGCACTTCCGGCCGAGAATCTCCGCGCCGCCCTTGCCGGCCTGCTCGACGGTCTTCCGCCCCGGCAGGCCGCGCAGGCCGTCGAGCGGCTGATCGCCAACTACCGCGGGGCCACCCCGACCGACGCCCCCATCCTCCGCGACCGGGCCGACGTCGCCGCCTACGCCGCCTACCGCATGCCCGCCACCTTCGAAGCGGTGCGCTCCGCGCTGGAGGCGTTCGCGCAGGCCGTGCCCTCCTGGGCGCCGGGCGGGCACACCGACGTCGGCGGCGGGACCGGGGCCGCCGCCTGGGCGGTGAGCGCGACCTGGGACGGGCAGCGGCCCGTCACCGTCCTCGACTGGGCCGAGCCCGCCCTCGCCCTCGGGCGGGAGATCGCGGAGGCCGACCCCGCGCTGCGGGACGCACGCTGGCAGCGCTCCCGCATCGGCGCGGCGCTCACCCTCGAGAGCACCGACCTCGTCACGGTCTCCTACGTCCTGAACGAGCTGACGCCCGCCGACCGCACCGCCCTCGTCGACGCCGCAGCGGCCGCCGCCCAGGCCGTCGTGATCGTCGAACCCGGCACCCCGGACGGATACGCCCGTGTCATCGAGGCCCGGGACCGCCTGATCGCCGCCGGGTTCCACATCGCCGCGCCCTGCCCGCACAGCGCCGCCTGCCCCATCGCCCCCGGCACGGACTGGTGCCACTTCTCCGCCCGGGTCAGCCGTTCCTCCCTGCACCGCCAGGTCAAGGGCGGTTCGCTCGCGTACGAGGACGAGAAGTTCAGCTACGTCGCCGCGAGCCGGTTCCCCGTCGAGGCCGCGCCCTCCCGCATCGTCCGGCGCCCCCAGATCCGCAAGGGCCAGGTCCTGCTCGACCTGTGCGAGAAGGAACCGTCCCTGCGCCGCACCACCGTCACCAAGCGGCACGGCGACCTCTACAAGGCCGCCCGCGACGCCGACTGGGGCGACCCCTGGCCCGATGCCGATGCCGGTCCCGGCCCGACCCCCGGCCCCTCCGTCTGACGGAACCCGGCCCCGCAGCCCGGGGCGACCCCCGCGCCCACCCGCGCCCTGCGCGCATGAGCGGGGTCCTCCCGGGAGTCCGTTCGGCGGTGTCCGCCGGTCGCCGGCCGCGACCGCCTCAGTACATCCGCCGCACGGCCCGGGAGGATCCCGCGCAGGAGGGGGCCGCCTCCCCCGGACGGGGGAGGCTCAGGGCGACGGCCGTGCCGTACCGTCCGCCTCCTCCCGTCGTCCCTCCCGGTCTCCGCGCTCTCCGCGCTGCTCCCGCTGCTCCCGCTGCTCCTCGAGCCGGCGCAGCAGCTCGCGCTTGCGGGCCTGGGGATCGAGTCCGCCGCCGACCCGGCCCGCCCTGCCCGCGCCCCGCAGGGCCTCGCGGCCGAGGTTCCTGCGCGCACCGCCGACCCCCAGCATGTTTCCGGCTCCGCCTCGGGCCATGTCGGACTCCTCTCTCCCGCTTCAGTGAACGAGACGTATCGTCTCGCCCTCGGACGTGCTCCACTGTCGGCGAGACGGACCGTCTTGTCAACTGATAAGTTCGGGCCATGGCCGCCCAGAACTCGCCCCAGCCCGCCGCCGGCAAGCCCGCCCCCGACTCCACCCGCCGCAGCGAGCGGTCCCGCCGCGCCATCTACGACGCCGCCCTGGCGCTCGTTGTCGAGGCCGGCTACCCGAAGACCACCATCGAGGGCATCGCCGCCCGGGCCGGGGTCGGCAAGCAGACGATCTACCGGTGGTGGCCGTCCAAGGCGGACGTGCTGATGGAGGCCTTCCTCGACCTCGCCGAGCGGTCCACCGAGGAGGCCGGGGCCGCACCCCACACCTTCCCCGACACCGGTGACGTCGCCGCCGACCTCAAGGCGGTCCTGCGCGCCACCGTCGACGAACTGCGCGACCCCCGCTTCGAGGCACCCTCGCGGGCGCTCGCCGCGGAAGGCGTCGTCAACGAGCAGCTCGGGCGGGAGCTGGTGGCCAAGCTTCTGCAGCCCTCACTCGACCTCTACATCGGCCGGCTGCGTGCCGCGCAGGACGCCGGGCAGATCCGCGACGACGTCGACCCGCGCATCGCCCTGGAGTTCTTCGTCTCCCCGCTCGCCCAGCGCTGGCTCCAGCACACCGGCCCGATCTCCCACGCGTACACCGACACGCTCGTCGACTACGCCCTCCACGGCCTCGCGCCCCGCTGAGAGGCCCGCTGGACGCCCGCTGGACGCCCCACCGGGCGGTCCGTCACGTGCCCCGCCGGACGTCCCGCCGCACGTCCCGCCGGGCGGCCCGGGCCAGGCGCCCCGGGGCGTCCGTGATGACCCCGTCGCAGCCCAGCCGGAGCACCCGGTCGCGCTGCGCGTCCGTCACCACCGTGTGCGCCCACACCCGCGGGATGCCCGACCGCACGGCCCGCACCAGGTCCGCGTCGCGCGCCCGGTGGTCGACGTCGAGCAGGTCCACGAAGGACCGCCACCGCTCGGGCCGGTCGGTGCGCAACTGCTCCGCCGAGCGCCACAGCTGTGTCAGCAGGCCGAGCCGGTGCACCCGCAGCGCGACCGCGGGGTCGTTGGAGTTCACGAACACCGAACGGGTCAGGCCGCGGGCCTTGATGAGGCCGGCCAGCCGGTCCAGGCTGCGCGGGTCCTTCGCCTCCAGCATCAGCACGATCCGCCCGCCGAAACGATCCAGCACCTCGGCGACCGTCGGCGGCCGCTCCGGGCGCCAGCTCCCCGGCAGCCGGTCCCTCGGGCGCAGCCGTACGCCCTGCCACTCACGGGCGTCGAGGCCGCGCACCTCGCCGCCGAGGGCGGTGGTGCGGTTCAGCGTCTCGTCGTGGAACACCACCGGTGTGCCGTCGCGCAGCATCCGGGTGTCGAAGTCCAGCACCTGCGCCGTCCCCCGGGCGTAGGCGGCCATCAGGCCCGTCATGCTGTTCTCCGGCACCTCCCGGGCGCCGCCGCGATGGGCGACGTAGGTGATCCGGGGCAGGGCCGCGGCCGTGAGGTGGCCCGTGCCCCACTCCAGCGGGACCGGGGCGGCGCCGGCGGGTCCCGTCAGGGTCAGCGAGACCACGGATGCCGCGGAGGCCAGACCCGTCAGCGCGATCCAAGTGACCATGGCGTTACGGTAGGGCGCCATGTCATGGCAAAGCGGGCAATGACACCAGATCATATGAGGAGTGCCGATCATCCCGGCGGCATATGCCTCGCCCCACCGGTACCCGTCTCGGCCGTCCTGCCCCGGATGTGGGCTCTGGGCCCCCGGTGCGCGCAAAGATGGGACGATGAGGCATGCTGTTCGGCACGACGGCGAGGCGAGGAGATAGATGAGCGCGGAGTTCGGCGGCCGGAGCGGCCTGCAGGGCAGACTCACCCAGTGGCTGCGCGCCGGGCGCCGGCCGAAGGAGGCCGCCGGGGACGGCGGCCGTGAGGACCTGCTGCTCGCCGCCGCCGACGCGGGACTGCCCCTGGCGCCCGCCGCGCATCCGGCCGGATACCGCTGCTCCTGCGACCGCGTCGGCTGCCCCACCCCGGCCCGTCACCCGGTGTCCTTCGCCTGGCAGACGCAGTCCACCACCGACCGCGGCCAGATCGAGCGCTGGGCCCGCCACCAGCCGCAGGCCAACTTCATCACCGCGACCGGCATGGTGCACGACGTCCTGGACGTGCCCCTCGAGGCCGGCCGTGACGCGCTGGAGCGGCTGCTCGCCGAGGGCGTCGAGGTCGGGCCGGTCGCCGAGAGCGACGACGGGCGCATGCTGTTCTTCACCCTCACCCGCGGTACGCCCGAGGACGAGGACGAGTGGTGGCCCTGCGAACTGGACTGCCACCCCGAGACGATGGACGAGCACCCCGGGCTGCGCTGGCACTGCCGCGGCTCCTACGTGCTCGTCCCGCCGGCGCGGCTGCCCGGCGACGAGCAGGCCGTGCGGTGGGTGCGCGGCCCGGAGCACGCGCTGCCCGACCCGCTGAGCCTGCTGGAGGTGCTCACCGAGGTGTGCACCCGCTACGCCGGCCAGGAGAGCGACCCCGCCGGTGCGGCCTGGCCCCTGCGGCACTGAGGCGCCCGGCCCCGCCGCACGCCGGTGCGCCGTGCCGCGGGTGACGTCTAGGAGCCCTGGGCCGCCGTCAGGCCCTGGATCCGCCCGAGGACCGTCACCTTGCCCGGGCCCTTGGGGTCCAGCGCGACCTCGTTGGAGACGAACTCCATCGTCAGGGTCTGCTTGATCTCGCCCTTGGTCAGCGCCTGCACGGCCTTGTTGGGCGTCGGCACCGACGTGCCCGCGTGCGCCGTCTGCTTCTCGTAGTGCCGCGTGGCGAAGAACACCAGCGCACCGCCGTCCTCCGTGCGCAGCCCCAGCGGCGTGTAGTCGCCGCCGGCGAGCGGCTCGTCGATGTACTGCGTGACCATGCCCGGCCGCTTGCCGTTCTTCTCCCGCAGGGCCCGCCACCGGCTGGTGTGCGGCCCGTCGGTGAAGCTCTTCCCGCCGCTCTTGAGGTACGCGGCGTACGTCCGGCTCAGCTCGCCGGGCGCCGTCGCCAGGTCCTTCGCCCGCACCGGCACGGACTCGGCCCAGCCGTCCGCGTCCTGCGCGAACCGCGGGACGGCGGCCGGGGCGACGAGCGTCAGGTACGCCACCTGGAAGGGGTCGTCGAGGCTGCTGCGGGTGAACACCAGCAGCCAGCGGGCGGATCCGCCCTTGTTGCCGGCGGCGTCGGCGAGGAACCAGCGGGGCCAGCCGGCCTTCTTCGGGATCGTGAACTTCGCGTCCGTCAGCTTCAGCGGCGTGTGGTTCGGGTTGCCGTCCGGGTTGTTCACCTTGCCGGCCTTCAGCCGGGCCGCGTCGATGTCGGCGAGGGCTCCCGTGGTGCGGTCGGCGTCCAGGGAGGCGTCGTAGGCCTCGTCGGCCTCGTTGTACGCGGCGGTGAACTCCCGCAGCGCCTCGGCCGCTTGGGCCCGGGTGGTGGACGGGAGGACCTCCCGTTCGCCGTGCACGACGACGCATCCGCTCGCCGTCAGCGACAAAGCGGTCAGCGAGGCTGCTATGAGGGCGCTCCGGGCGGGCCGGCGGAGCGTTCGAGGGTCGCGATCCCTGCTCATCGGGTTCCTTCACCTTCCCCTTTCCGGAGGCGAACCCTACCGGGTGCCTCCGGCGGCCGGACCGGGGTGGGTCCGGCCCGTGCGCGCCCGCTGCGGAGCGGGTGCACGGGCCGGACCCGGCGGCGTCAGACCCGTTCGCCCACCGGCTCCTCGGCGGTCCTGGCCGGCGCCAGGAACAGGGCCAGGGTCGGGATCAGGTACAGCAGCCAGGCGGTGACCTGGAGGGTGGTGGGATCGGGCTGGAAGTTGAAGACGCCCTTCAGCAGGGTGCCGTACCAGCTGTCCGGCGGGATCGTGCCGGAGATGTCGAAGGCCTTGTCGGTGAGGCCGGGCAGGAAGTCGGCCTCCTGCAGGTCGTGGAAGCCGTAGGCCAGGACGCCCGCCGCGACGACGACCAGCATGCCGCCGGTGTACGTGAAGAACTTCGCCAGGTTGATGCGCAGGGCGCCCCGGTAGAACAGCCAGCCCAGCAGGACCGCCGTCAGCAGGCCGAGGGCGACGCCCAGCAGCGGCTTGGGGGTGCCGTCGCTCGCGGCGTGCACCGAGGCCCAGACGAACAGGGCCGTCTCCAGGCCCTCCCGGCCGACCGCGAGGAACGCGGTGGCGACCAGCGCGCCGGTGCCCATCGCCAGGGCCGCGTCCAGCCGGCCGTGCAGCTCCGACTTCAGGTGCCGGGCGGTGCGCCGCATCCAGAACACCATCCACGTCACCAGGCCCACGGCGAGGATCGACAGGGAGCCGCCGAGCGCCTCCTGCGCCTGGAACGTCAGCTCCTGGGAGCCGAATTCGAGGGCGCAGCCGAAGCCGAGCGCGAGCGCCACGGCGACGCCGATGCCCGCCCAGATCGGCTTCAGGGCGTCCCTGCGGCCGGTCTTGACCAGGTACGCGATGAGGATGCAGACGACGAGGCTCGCCTCCAGACCCTCGCGCAGGCCGATCAGGTAGTTGGAGAACATGCCTACGCCTCCTCGGAGAACAGCGCCCGGCCCCACCAGTCGTCCCGGTCGCGGACGCCCGGCGGGACGGCGAACAGCGCCGAACCCACGTGCTGGATGTATTCGTTGAGCGCGTCCGCGG
This sequence comes from Streptomyces sp. NPDC053665, assembly GCF_055585285.1. NCBI lineage: Bacteria > Bacillati > Actinomycetota > Actinomycetes > Kitasatosporales > Streptomycetaceae > Streptomyces > Streptomyces sp. NPDC053665. The sequence continues at coordinate 412,169 of NZ_JBVJKK010000002.1, read as the reverse complement.
CCAGGTTGCGCTGGATCGGGATGAAGCCCTTGCGCACGTCGCGCTGGTAGGCCAGGAAGAACAGGCCCGCGTCCAGGCGGCCCAGTCCGTCGGTGCCGTCGGTGAAGGAGTAGCCGCGGCGCAGGATCGTCGCCCCGTGGTTGGCGTCGGGGTGCGCGAGCCGCACGTGCGCGTCGGGCTTCATCGCCTTCAGGAACGGCTCGTCGCGCTCCTTCGCCTTGCCGACCGGCGCGCCCTCGCCCTTGTCACGGCCGAAGATGTCCTCCTGCTCCTGCAACGAGGTGCGGTCCCAGGTCTCGATGTGCATGCGGATGCGGCGGGCGACGAGGTAGCTGCCGCCCGCCATCCAGGCCGGGCCGTCCTTCTCGCCGACCCAGACGTGCTCGCGCAGGCGGTCCGTCTCGGTGCCCGCGATGTTGCGCGTGCCGTCCTTGAAGCCGAAGAGGTTGCGCGGGGTCTGCCCCTCGGGCGTCGTCGAGGACGTCTTGCCGAAGCCGAGCTGCGACCAGCGGATGACGACCTTGCCGAAGCCGATGCGGGCCAGGTTGCGGATGGCGTGGACCGCCACCTGCGGGTCGTCGGAGCAGGCCTGGATGCACAGGTCGCCGCCGCTGCGGGCCCGGTCGAGGTTGTCGCCCGGGAACTTGGGCAGGTCGACCAGGGCCTCGGGCCGCCGGTCCGCCAGGTCGAACCTGTCGAACAGGGAGGGACCGAAGCCGATCGTCAGGGTGAGGCGGGACGCGTGCAGGCCGAGCGCCTCGCCCGTGTCGTCCGGGGGTGCCTCGGGCAGGCCGCCGTAGGCGCCCTCGCCGACCGGGTGCCCGGCGGTCATGCGGCGGGCCGCCTCCGTCCAGTCCTTGAGGAGCTGGACGAAGGACGCCCGGTCGTCCGTCGTCACGTCGAACGCGGCGAAGTGCAGGCGGTCCTGGACCGGGGTGGCGATGCCCGCCTGGTGGGGGCCGTGGAAGGCGACCGCCGTGCCGGCCTGCGGCCTCGGTTCCTCGTCCGTGCGGGCCATCGCCACGGCGCCGCCCGCCGCGGCGGCGCCGAGCGCCAGGCCCGCGCCGCCCCAGCCGAGCAGGGAACGGCGGCTGGGGGAGGGCGCGTTGCTGTCCGTCATGGCGGTTCCCGCTACTTCACGACTGCCGCGGCGAGCTTCGACAGCGGCTCCGCCAGGGCGTTGACCGCGTCCGACAGCTCCTTGCGGTCGGCCTTGCCGACCTTGTCGTAGGAGGTGAACGCGTAGGAGCCGCTGTCGGGGCGGTACTTGTCGAGCAGGGCGTTCAGGGCCGCGAACTGCTTGTCCAGCTCGGTGGCCAGGGCCGGGTCGTTCTCCTTGGCGACCGGCTCGAGCAGGTCGTAGGACTTCTGCGCGCCCTCGACGTTGGCCTTGAAGTCGACCAGGTCGGTGTGCGAGTAACGCTCCTCCTCGCCGGTGACCTTGCCGGTGGCGACCTCGTCGAGGAGTTCCTTGGCGCCGTTGGCCATGGAGGTCGGGGTGATCTCGGCCTTGCCGACCCGGTTCTGCCAGTCCTTCAGGTCCTTGATCAGCAGCCCGGCGAGGTCCTTCTCGCGGGCGCCGATCTTCCCGTCCTCCCACAGCGCCTTTTCCAGGCGGTGCCAGCCGGTCCAGTCGGTGGCCGGGTCCTGGCCGTCCTCCAGTCCGTCCTCGCGGACGTCGACCTTGGGGTCGATGTCGCCGAAGGACTCCGCGACGGGCTCAGTGCGCTCCCAGCCGATGCGGGAGGGGGCGTAGGCCTTCTTCGCGGCGTCGAGGTCACCGTCCTGGACGGCCTCGGCGAAGGCCTCCGCCTTCGGCAGCGTCTCGTCGGCCTGCTGCTGCACGTAGGACCGGTACGCCGCCACGGCCCGGTCCAGGCGCGGGTCGCGCTTGACGGCCTTGCCGCCGGTGGCCTTCACGGACTGGCGGATGCCGTCGCCCTTCATGCCGGGCTTGCAGGCGATCTGGTAGTCGCCGGCCTTCACCTCGGCGGTGACGCGCTGCTTGGTGCCGGGGCCTATGTTCTCCCGCTCGGTGACCACGCGGTCGTCGGGGAAGAGGACGTAGACCTCGGTGACCTTGGAGCCCTTGTTCTCGACGGCCAGCTCGACGTGCCCGGCCGGGAACTCCTTCTTCGACACCTCGCACTTGTCGTCGGTCGCGGTCACGTTGATCACGCGGTCGCCGCCCTTGGCGTCGCTCTTCTCGGTGCAGCCGGTGACGGCGGTCAGAGCCGCCACCGCGACGGCGGTGAGGGCGAGGGAAGGTCTCGCGGGTCGCATGAGGGCTCCAGTGCGTGGCCGAAACATGAGTGCGGTGAGCCTCGGCTTGGGAAGGTGAGGCTCACCTAACGCATAAGAATCGCGTAAGTGTCATCAAATCCACCTCATGAATCGGTCAAGGAGCGGTCAAGACTGCGGCGCCGGGTTGCGCGAACGCTCGTTCTTCCCGTCCTCCGCCCCCGCCCGCCCGGGTGATCGACCGGTGCTTGAATGCCCCCCGTGACTGACTACGACGTGCTCCGCGTGTTCTGCGGGCCGAACGGCGGATACGGCAACGAGCTCGCGGTCGTGCGCGAGGGCTCCGTCCTGCCGGAGCGGGAGGACCGGCAGGCGTTCGCCGCGAAGGCCGGGTTCAGCGAGACGGTGTTCGTCGACGACCCCGAGCGCGGGGTGATCGACATCTACACCCCCACCGTGCGCCTGCCCTTCGCCGGGCACCCCTGCGTCGGTGCTGCCTGGCTGCTGGACGTGCCGGAACTGGTCACCCCGGCGGGGGTCGTCGGGGCGCGGCAGGACGGGGAGTTCTGCTGGATCGAGGCCCGGGCGGACTGGGTCCCGCCGCGCACCCTGCGCCAGTACGGCAGCGCAGCGGAGGTCGACGAGCTGGACGTGCCACCGCCCGGGGTGGGGGCACCGCCCACGCCGTTCGGGCTGTGGGGGAGGGTGTACGCCTGGGCCTGGGAGGACGAACCCGCCGGGCGGATCCGGGCCCGGGCCTTCCCCGGCCGGGGCGACGGCATCGACGAGGACGAGGCGACCGGGGCGGCGGCCCTGCTGCTCACGGACCTGCTGGGCCGGGCCCTCAACATCACCCAGGGGGCCGGGTCCCAGATCCTCACCGCGCCCCAGCCGGGCGGCTGGACCGAGGTCGGCGGCCGGGTGCGTCTGGAACGCTGACCCGGTCGGCGCGCGCCCGTACGGGTGGAACAGCGTGTGTGAGCCGCGGTGAGCGGGGACCACTGGGCGTGACCGAGCACCACCGCGAGAGGAATCCCATGCGCATTCGTTCCGCTCTGGCCGTCATCGCCCTGACCGCCGCCGTGACCGCCACGGGTGCGGCGACCGCCGCGGCCGACGACGAGGGCCACGAGTACCGCGACCACGTGGCGTGCAGCCCGTACTTCGGTGAGCTCGAGGCCGAGACCGCCGAGATCGAGTGGGGCGGCGCCGTCTGCCACAACGGCCCGTTCGACATCTGAGTCGGCCGAGCTTCGAACGGACCGGGGCCCCTCGCCGCGCGCGAGGGGCCCCGGTCCGTTCCCGCACGCGTCACGCCGAGAGCGGGAACTCCTCGCCCAGGGCGCGGAAGACCCCGTGATTCAGCTCGTACGCCCGGCTGCACTCGGCCACGACCCGCTGGCGCTCCAGCTCGTCCGCGGGGACCGCGTCCAGCAGCTCCCAGTAGCCCCGCTTGAAGGCGGCCGGGTTGGGGACCTGCTCGAACACGTAGAAGCGGACCCCGTCACCCTTGCTCGCGAAGCCCCACGTCTTCTCGGCCGTGGCGCGGATGATCTGCCCGCCGGAGAGGTCGCCGAGGTAGCGGATGTAGTGGTGGGCGACGTACCCGGCCGGCCAGGTGCGCGCGCACTCGGCGATCCGCCCGGCGTAGGCGCGCGTCGCCGGCAGCGCTTCGGCCGACGCGCGCCAGCCGGGGCCGCGCAGATGCTCCAGGTCCCGCTCCAGCGCCGCCCCGCGGAACAGCTCCGGGCGGACGAAGGGGCCGGCCACCGGGTCCCCGGCCAGCCGCCCGGCGGCGGACTCCAGGGCGTCGTACACGAACCACAGCTGCTCTGTGTAGCGGGCGAACGCCTCGACCCCCAGCCTGCCTCCGAGCAGGTCGCTCAGGAAGGCCGAGCCCCTGACCTGCTCGTGCTGCTCGCGGGACGCGGTCCGGACGACGGTCGAGAAGGATTCCATGGGCCCACTCTCTGCGGTCGGGTCACCCCGAGTCAACGGCTTGCCGACGTGCTGTCGGTAAACTTCCCGACACGGCGTCGGGAAAAACCGCCGCGCGCACGCCGACGGCCCGCCCTCCGGGGAGAGCGGGCCGTCGCCGGGTCCGTGGGCGTGCTACGGCAGCGTGAGGATCTCCGCGCCGGTGTCCGTGACGACCAGCGTGTGCTCGAACTGCGCCGTGCGCTTGCGGTCCTTGGTGACGACGGTCCAGCCGTCGTCCCACATGTCGTACTCGTGCGTCCCGAGGGTCAGCATCGGCTCGATCGTGAACGTCATCCCGGGCTGGATGACCGTGGTCGCGTGCGGGCTGTCGTAGTGCGGGACGATCAGGCCCGAGTGGAACGACGAGTTGATGCCGTGGCCGGTGAAGTCCCGCACCACCCCGTACCCGAAGCGCTTGGCGTACGACTCGATGACGCGGCCGATGATGTTGATCTGCCGGCCGGGCCTGACCGCCTTGATCGCCCGCTCCAGCGACTCCCGGGTCCGCTCGACCAGCAGCCGCGACTCCTCGTCGACGTCACCCACGAGGTAGGTGGCGTTGTTGTCGCCGTGCACCCCGCCGATGTACGCCGTGACGTCCAGGTTGACGATGTCGCCGTCGCGCAGCACGGTCGAGTCCGGGATGCCGTGGCAGATGACCTCGTTCACGCTCGTGCACAGCGACTTGGGGAAGCCGCGGTAGCCGAGCGTCGAGGGGTAGGCGCCGTGGTCGCACATGTACTCGTGCGCCACCTTGTCGAGCTCGTCGGTCGTCACGCCGGGGGCGATGAGCTTCGCGGCCTCCGCCATCGCCCGGGCCGCGATCCGGCCGGCGACGCGCATCGCCTCGATCGTCTCGGGCGTCTGCACCTCCGGTCCGGTGTACGGCTTCGGCGCGGGCTTGCCCACGTACTCGGGGCGGCGGATGTTTCCGGGCACGGAACGGGTGGGGGAGAGCTCCCCGGGGACGAGCAGCGACTGGCCAGACATGCCAGCGAGTCTAACCAGCGGCGACGGGGGAACATGTCGGTGGCGAGAGGAGCTGGTCATGGCCCTGTTCAAGAAGCGGACGGTCGGCAAGCCGGGCGAGTGGTACTACTGCCTGGAGCACAAGAAGGTCGAAGAGGGGCCCGAGTGCCCCAACAAGGACCGCTTCGGCCCGTACACGAGCCGTACGGAGGCCGAGCACGCGATGGCGACCGCCCGGGAGCGCAATCTCCAGTGGGAGAACGACCCGAAGTGGCACGACGCCCCGGCGGGCGGCCGAGAGGACGGCTGACCCACCCCGACACGACGCCCGGTCCCCGGCCCCTGCCGCCCCGGGCGTCGGTCATGCCGGAGCGGTGCGCCCCGGGGGTGCCCCCCGCTGGGCGCCGACCGGGGGCGCGGGGTGCGGCGTGTCACCAGCGGGCCGGGGGCGGTGCCGTCAGGTGTTCCGCCAGTCTCGACACCCGGTCCCGCAGCCGGCGCCGGCCGCGTGGAGCCGGCAGGGCGTTCTCGCCCGCCGCCGCGCTGACCAGGTGCTGCACGGTGTCGAGGTCCAGCTCCGCCCCGTCGGGGACCGCCAGGACCTCGTGGGACATCGACGGCAGCTCGTCCCCGCCCTGGCCGAGGGCCAGGATCGTCGCCCCGGCGCGGCGGGCGTCGAAGACGCGTTCCAGCAGCGCGGCCGCCGGGGCCCCCGGGGTCACCACCAGCAGGGTCTCGCCGCGCCGGGCCGCCTCCAGCCGGCCGAGACCGACCGCGAGGTGCGCCGGGTCCGAGGGGCGGGCGTCGTGCCGCACCAGCGTCGGGGCCAGCTCCGGCGTGCCCGACCAGGCGGCCTCGTCCACGAGGTGCGCCGCCAGGTGCCAGGGCTCGTACTCCGGCGTGCCGACCAGCAGCAGTCCGCCGCCGTGCGACACCACCGACCCCCGCAGGGCCCCGGCGAACCGCCGGGTGGCGCCCAGCCACTCCGTCCCGGCGAGCACTTCCCGCAGCAGCGCGACCCGTACGGCATCCATGACCCCGATCCTGCCCCGGCTGCCCCGGGACCCGGACGCGCTTGCCCGCGGATTCGCCCGGCCCGGGCACGCGCCCCGGACATCCGTTCCACGGCCGAACGGGCGGGGGAGCGGCCGGGAGACGCGTCGTCCCCCGGCCCGGCCGGCCGGGCGCCGGGCACCGGCACCTGGAACGGTCGGGTCGGCGGCGCGGCCGTAGAGTCGGGGCCATGACCTCTACCGACAGTGCCGCCACCGGAACCGCGCAGAAGGCGCCCGCCAAGGACCCCTGGGACCTGCCCGACGTCTCCGGGCTCGTCGTCGGCGTGCTCGGCGGGACCGGCCCCCAGGGCAAGGGCCTCGCCAACCGGCTCGCCCGGGCCGGGCAGAAGGTGATCATCGGCTCCCGTGCCGCCGACCGCGCGCAGGCCGCCGCCGAGGAGATCGGCCACGGCGTCGAGGGCGCGGACAACGCCGAGACCGCGCGCCGCAGCGACATCGTGATCGTCGCCGTGCCGTGGGAGGGCCACGGCAAGACCCTGGAGTCGCTGCGCGAGGAACTCGCCGGCAAGCTCGTCGTCGACTGCGTCAACCCGCTCGGCTTCGACAAGAAGGGCGCCTACGCCCTCAAGCCGGAGGAGGGCAGCGCCGCCGAGCAGGCCGCCGCCCTGCTGCCGGACTCCCGCGTCACGGCCGCCTTCCACCACCTGTCGGCCGTCCTGCTCCAGGACCCGGAGATCGAGCGGATCGACACCGACGTCATGGTGCTCGGGGAGGAGCGGGCGGACGTGGAGATCGTGCAGGCCCTGGCCGGCCGCATCCCCGGCATGCGCGGCGTCTTCGCCGGGCGGCTGCGCAACGCCCACCAGGTGGAGTCCCTGGTCGCGAACCTGATCTCGGTCAACCGCCGCTACAAGGCACACGCCGGGCTCCGCGTCACGGACGTATGACCGCATGGGGGACACTGGAAGGCGCCCGCAGTGCCCGCAGTGTCCCCCGACAGGAGCCACCCGACATGCCCCGCCTCGCCCTCTACGCCCTCATCGTCTGCCTTCTGTCCGTGACCGCGGCCGTCGTCTCCTTCGTCCAGGGCAGCTGGCTGGGCATCGTGTGGGTGCTGCTGGCGGGCCTGTCGTCCAACATGTGCTGGTACTACGTCAAGCGCGGCCGGCAGCAGAAGTCCGTCGCCGGCTGAGACCGGCACCCTCAGGGCGCCACCGAGCAGAACTCGTTCGAGCCCTGCCAGAAGCGGTACAGCTCCTGCCCGCAGTACGTCTCGACGTCGCTGATCCCGAGGGACTTCAGGATCGCGTCGACCGCGTCGAAGAAGACGCCGTTCACCGCGGGCAGCCACAGCAGCGCGAACACGAACAGCAGGCCGAACGGCGCGAACGGCTCCACCTGCCGCCGGACGCCGTACGACAGCCACGGCTCGATCACGCCGTAGCCGTCCAGGCCCGGCACCGGCAGGAAGTTCAGCAGCGCGGCCGTCACCTGGAGCAGCGCGAGGAACGCCAGCGCGAACCGGAAGTCGGCCGGCACGCCGTCCAGCGCGCCCAGCCAGAACGGGGCGGTGCACACGACGGCGAACAGCACGTTGGTCAGCGGGCCCGCCGCCGAGATCAGACTGTGCCTCCAGCGGCCCCGGATCCGGTTCCGCTCGATGAACACGGCACCGCCGGGCAGACCGATGCCGCCCATGATCACGAAGATCACCGGCAGCACGATGCTGAGCAGCGCGTGCGTGTACTTCAGCGGATTCAGGGTCAGATAGCCCTTCGCGCCGATCGAGATGTCGCCGCTGTGCAGGGCGGTGCGGGCGTGCGCGTACTCGTGCAGGCACAGCGAGACGATCCACGCCGCCGTCACGAACAGGAACACGGCGACCCCGGGCTGCTCCGCGAACCCGGTCCAGGTCGCCCATCCCGTGACCGCCGTCACGGCCAGGATCCCGACGAAGACGGGACTGATCCGCCGCTCGCTGTGGCGGCTGGTGGCGGTGGTCATCGGACTCCCTGCTCTCGAACACCCGGTGGGACGGCCCGACGCTACCGGGCGCACACGAAAAACGCCTCGCGCGGGGCGGCCGGTTCCGCAAGGGTGGTGCGGTCCGGCGCCCGGTGACCGCGCCGGGCCGCAAGAACCCGACCGGCACCCCGCATCCGACCGGCACCCCGCATCCGGCCGCGCAACCGCCGCCGCGCCGGGCACCGCCGTGCCCCGCCCCCGCACCACCGGAGACAATGGACCCCGTGCGCTACCGCATCCTCGGCACCACCCAGGCGCTCCGCACCGACGGCTCGGCCGTCCCGGTGGGCGGGGCGCGGTTGCGTGCGCTGCTGACCGTGCTGGCCCTCCGCGCCGGGCGGACCGTGTCCGTGGGCCTGCTCGTCGACGAGGTGTGGGGCGCCGAGCCACCCGCCGACGCCCCGGGCGCGCTGCAGGCGCTCGTCGGCCGGCTGCGGCGGGCCCTGGGCGCCGACGCCGTGGCCTCCGCCGAGGGCGGCTACCGCCTCACCGCCGCGCCGGACGACATCGACCTGCACCGCTTCGAACGGCTCGCGGGCGAGGGGCTGCGCGCCCTGGCCGACGGCGACCCGGGCAAGGCCGCCGCCGTCCTCGACGACGCCCTCGCGCTGTGGCGCGACCCGGCCCTCGCCGACCTGCCCGAGCGCACCGCCGAGGCGGCCCGCGTCGAGGCCCGCCGGCTGGACGTGCTGCGGGCCCGCCACACCGCCGCCCTCGCCCTGGGCCGGGCCGAGCAGGCCCTGCCGGAGCTGACCGCCCTGTGCGACGGCCACCCCCTGGACGAGCCGCTCCAGGCACTCCGGCTGCGCGCCCTGCGCGAGGCGGGCCGCACCGCGGAGGCGCTGGACGCCTACGACGAGGTGCGACGGCTGCTCGCCGACCGTCTGGGCACGGACCCGGGACTCGAACTGCGCTCCCTGCACGCGGAGTTGCTGCGGGCCGGCGACGACCCCGGGCCCGTGCCCGCCGCCGTGCGGCCGGGCCGGCCGGCCGGGAACCTCCGCGCCCGCCTCACCTCCTTCATCGGCCGCGAGGCCGACATCGACACCCTCCGCCGGGACCTCAAGGCGGCACGCCTGGTGACGCTGCTCGGCCCCGGTGGCGCCGGGAAGACCCGCCTGTCGCAGGAGGCCGCCGAGACCGTACGGGGCAGCATGCCCGGCGGGGTGTGGCTGGCCGAACTCGCCCCGGTCGACGACCCCGCCGCCGTGCCGGAGGCCGTGCTCACCGCCGTCGGCGCCCGCGAGACCGTGCTGTACGGCGCCGGCGCCGAGGGCATCCGCGCCGCCGTGGCCGAACGGCTCGACGACCCCGTCGAACGTCTCGCCGAGCACTGCTCCCGCCCCGGCATGCTGCTCATCCTGGACAACTGCGAGCACGTCGCCGCCGCGGCCGCCCGGCTCGCCGAGGAACTGCTCCAGCGCTGCCCCGGCCTCACCGTCCTGGCCACCAGCCGCGAACCCCTGGGCGTCGCGGGCGAGTTGCTCCGCCCGGTGGAGCCGCTGCCCGAGCCGGTCGCCCTGCGCCTGTTCGCCGAGCGGGGCGCCGCGGTCCGGCCCGGATTCCGCATCGAGGACGACCCCGCGGCGTGCGCCGAGATCTGCCGGCGGCTGGACGGACTGCCGCTCGCCATCGAACTGGCCGCCGCCCGGCTGCGGATGCTCACCCCCCGCCAGATCGCCGACCGGCTCGACGACCGCTTCCGCCTGCTCACCTCCGGCAGCCGCACGGTTTTGCCCCGCCAGCAGACCCTGCGGGCCGTCGTCGACTGGTCCTGGGAACTCCTCGACGAGGACGAACGCGACATCCTGCGGCGGCTGTCGGTGTTCGCGGGCGGCTGCGACCTGCCCGCCGCCGAGGCGGTGTGCGGACCGGCCGCCCTGGAGGCGCTCGGCTCCCTCGTCGACCGCTCCCTGGTCGTGGCCGCACCGGCCGACGGCGAGATGCGCTACCGGTTGCTGGAGACCGTCGCCGAGTACGCGGCCGAGCGGCTGGACGAGTCCGGGCAGCGCGCCGCGGCCGAGCGGGCCCACCTGACCTGGTTCCGCGAACTGGCGCGCCGCACGGACCCTTTGCTGCGCGGCCCGGAGCAGAGCGGCGCCATCCGGCGCCTGGAGCGCGAGTACGAGAACCTGCGCACCGCCCTGCGGCACGCCGTCGCCCTGCGCGACGAGCAGGAGGCGCTGTGCCTGGCCCTGTCGCTGGTCTGGTACTGGCAGATGCGCGATCTGCGCATCGAGGCCCGGAACTGGTGCCGCGAGGTCATGGCCCTCGGGCCGGACCCGTTCACCGAGCCGGTGCGCCCCGCCGCCCCCGTCTGGCAGCGCTGCACCGACGCCCCGCCGCCCATGACCGGCGAAATCCTGTGGGAGGCCCGGCGCGGCATCCACCTGGCGCACCTGGCGTGCATGGACACCGAACTGGACGCCTGGCAGAACCCGCGCTCCCAGCAGAAGCTGCGGACCATCGCCGCCACCTACGAGCCGGGCCTGCCGCAGAACTGCCGCCTGCCCGGCCTGCTGTGGTTCTTCGCCGTGATGCTGACCGGCGACATGGACCGGCTGCGGATCATCATGGACGCCTCCATCCGCACCTGCCGCGCCACGCCCGGCTTCGACTGGGAGCTGGCCTCCGGGCTGCAGATGCGGGCCAACTTCCTCGCCAACCGCACCGACTGGGCCGGTGACGCCGGGCGCGACGCCGACGAGTCGCTGGAGATCTACCGCCGCCTCGGCGACTCCTGGGGCACCGCCGAGGCCCTGTCCGCCCGCGCCGAGGCCCATGAGCGCAAGGGCCACCACGCCCTGGCCGCCGCCGACTACGAGGCCGCCATCGCCCACGCCGAACGGCTCGGCGCCCGGGCCCAGGCGGCCGTCCTCACCGCCCGGCTCGGCAGTGCGCTGCTGGAGTCCGGCGAGGACGAACGCGGCGAGCGGCTGCTGCGCGAGGTGATCGCCCAGCACGAGGACTCGCACAGCGAGGCCATGCCCGCCGCGCGGCTGTTCCTCGCCGGGCGGCTCGGCATGACCGGCCGCTTCCCCGAGGCCCGCGAGCAACTGCGGCGGCTGCGCGAGGACTTCCGGATCTCCCACTTCATCGTCTTCGACGCGTTCATCCTCGGCGCGGAGGCCTGGCTGGACGCCATGGAGGGCCGCCACGAGGACTGCCTGGACCGCACCCGCAGGGCACTGGAGCGGGCGGGCGACCCCGTGTCCGAGGCCATCGCGCCCCATATGCGGGCGGTGTACCTGACCACCGGAGCCAGGGCCCTGTCCGCCCTCGACGGGGGACGGCGCGCCGCGGACGCGGCCCGCTGCCTCGGCGCCGCCGACGCCCTGCTGCCGCCCGGCCACCTCGCCCAGCGGCAGGAGCGCGAGACCCGCGAGGCGGCGGAACGGCAGGCCCGGGAAGTGCTCGGCGACGCAGCGTACGAGGCCGCGTACGCGCGGGGCGACGGCCTCACGGTCGAGGAGGCCGCCGCCCTGCTCTGACGGCGCCCGGCCGCGCCCGGTCAGCTCTTGGTGCGGAACTTGTGGATGGCGACGGGCGCCATCACGGCCGTGATGGCGGCCGACCAGCCGAGCGTCACCCACAGGTCGTGCGCCACCGGCCCCCCGATCATCAGGCCGCGTGCGGCGTCCGCCAGCGTGGACAGCGGGTTGTAGTCGGTGAACGCCTGCAGCCAGCCCGGCATCGACGTGGTCGGCGCGAAGATCGACGAGCCGAACTGCAGCGGGAACAGCACCAGGAAGCCCATCGCCTGCACGGACTGCGCGTTCTTCAGCATCACGCCCAGGGTGAGGAACACCCACATGATCGACGAGGCGAACGCGGTGGACAGCGCCACGGACGCGAGCAGCCCCGGCCAGTCGGTGATCTCGAACCCGACGGCGACGGCGACGACCATCAGCACGGCGGTCGCGAACAGCATCCGCAGCAGCTCCACGGAGATCTTCGCGAACAGCACCGAGCCCCGCCCGATCGGCATGGACCGGAAACGGTCCATGACACCGGAGTTGAAGTCCTGGCTGAAGCCCGTGCCGACGCCCTGGGACAGCGTCATGCTCATCATCGCGATCATGCCGGGGATCACGTACTGCACGTACCGCTCCTGCCCGCCGCCCAGGGCCTGCCCGATCGAGCCGCCGAAGACGAACACGAACAGCAGGGTGAAGATGACCGGCATCAGCAGCGCGTCGGCCATCGACTCCGGGTCCTTGCGGATCCACAGCAGGTTGCGCCGGATCAGGGCACCGGTGTGGCGCAGATGGCCGCGCAGCGGGATACGGGCGTCGGTCACGGTGTCGTCGAGGGTGACGGCGCTCATACGGCGGCCTCCTGAAGGTCTTCGGCGGGCACGGCGTCCTGCGGGGCACTGGCACGGTGGCCGGTGAGGGACAGGAACACCTCGTCCAGGCTGGGCAGTTCGGTGGTGATGGAGGCGAGGGTGATGCCACGCGCGGTGACCGCGCCGACCACCGCGGTCAGCTGCTCGTCGCTGAGGATCGGCACCAGGACGTCACCGCGGTCGCCGTCCACGGTCGTGGTGGCGAGGCCCGTGATGCCGAGGTCGTCGAGCGCGGCGGCGAGCGGCCGCAGGTGCGCCGGGTCGGCCGGGCGGATCCGCAGCGCACGGCCGCCGACCTTCGCCTTCAGCTCCTCGATGGCCCCGCCCGCGATGACCTGGCCGCGGTCCACGACGGTCAGCTCCGAGGCGAGCTGCTCCGCCTCCTCCATGTACTGGGTGGTGAGCAGCACGGTCACCCCGTCGCCGACCATGCGCTTGACCTCGTCCCACACCTCGTTGCGGGTGCGCGGGTCGAGCCCGGTGGTGGGCTCGTCCAGGAAGAGCACGGACGGCCGGCCGATCATCGAGGCGGCCAGGTCCAGCCGCCGCCGCATGCCGCCGGAGTACGTGCCCGCGTGCCGCTTGGCCGCCTCGGTGAGCGAGAAGCGCTCCAGCAGCTCGTCGGCCCGGCCCCGCGCGTCCTTGCGGGACAGGTCGAGCAGCCGCCCGATCATGTACAGGTTCTCCCAGCCGGAGAGCTTCTCGTCCACGGAGGCGTACTGCCCGGTCAGGCCGATCACCCGCCGCAGTTGCCGGGGCTGCCGTACGGCGTCGTAGCCGGCCACGGTGGCCCGTCCCGCGTCGGGGGTGAGCAGGGTGGACAGGATGCGTACCAGGGTCGTCTTCCCGGCCCCGTTCGGTCCGAGCACCCCCATCACGGTGCCCTCCCGCACGTCCAGGTCGACCCCGTCCAGGGCCTTCGTCTCCCCGTAGTGCTTGACCAGCCCCCGCACGGTGACAGCGGCGCCGCTGGTTCGTTCGTCGATGCGCGTCATGGCACAGACGGTGCCAGGCCCCACCGACACTTCACCGACAAGCCGCCGACACCGCCCCGACAGGCCCGCCGGCCCGGGGCGGAACCCGTCGGGGAACGCGGGGCGAAAGGGGACAGCCCGTCGACGGGGGAAGATCGACGGGCTGTCCGGGGGTGGTGCGGCAGTGGCTAGTGGACGGAGTGCTCCTCCTGCGGGAAGGTGCCGCCGACGACGTCCTCGGCGAACGCCTTCACCGCGTTCCCCATGACCTCGCGCAGGTTCGCGTAGCTCTTCACGAACTTCGGCACGCGCCCGCCGGTCAGACCCAGCATGTCGGTCCACACCAGGACCTGGGCGTCCGTCTCCGGGCCCGCGCCGATGCCCACCGTCGGGATGTGCAGCACGCGCGTCACCTCGGCGGCGAGCTCGGCCGGGACCAGCTCCAGGACCACCGCGAAGGCCCCGGCGTCCTGCACGGCCTTGGCGTCGCGCAGCAGCTGCTGGGCGGCCTCCTCGCCGCGCCCCTGCACCCGGTAGCCCATCGCGTTGACCGACTGCGGGGTCAGGCCGATGTGGGCCATCACCGGGATGCCGGACTCGACGAGCAGCCGGATCTGCTCGTGCGAGCGCTCGCCGCCCTCCAGCTTCACGGCCTGCACGCCGGCCTCCTTCACCAGGCGGGTGGCCGAGCGCAGCGCCTGCACCGGCCCCTCCTGGTAGGAGCCGAAGGGCAGGTCGCCGACGATCAGGGCGCGCGAGGTGCCCCGTACGACCGCGGCCGACAGCATGGTCATCTCGTCGAGGGTGACGGGCACGGTCGTCTCGTAGCCGAGGTGGCAGTTGCCCGCCGAGTCGCCGACGAGCATCACCGGGATCCCGGCCTCGTCGAACACGGATGCGGTCATCGCGTCGTACGCGGTGAGCATCGGCCACTTCTCGCCGCGCTCCTTCGCGGCGGCGATGTCGCGGACGGTGATGCGCCGATTCCCCTTGCCCCCGTACAGCGTCTTCCCGCCGTCGGCGGCATGTGCAGTCTGGGCAGCCGAAAGCTGCGTCATGGCACGGCTCCTAACACGTCATCTCGAGGCGCCCTGACGGCGTCCCCGGACCACGTCCATGGTGGCACTTCGTGCCGGGTTGGGCTAGAGGAGCCCCTGTGAGGTGCGCCCCCGGCCACAAGCGGAATCCGCAGTAAGAGCGCGGTAAGAGTATTCCGATACGAGACGGTCTCGTATCGAAAATGGCCTACGCTGGACACATGACCTCACCTGCCGACCAGGCCGCCCCCACCGGCCCCCGCGTACCGGAAGCGGTGCACCGGCGCCGCTGGGCGATCCTCGGCGTGCTGATGCTGAGCCTGCTGATCGTCGTTCTCGACAACTCCATCCTCAACGTCGCCATCAAGACGATCTCCACCCCGGCCCCCACCGGCCTGGGCGCCACCCAGAGCGAGCTGGAGTGGGCGATCAACTCCTACACCCTCGTCTTCGCCGGCCTGCTGTTCACCGCCGGGCTGCTCGGCGACCGGCTGGGCCGCAAGAAGGTCCTGCTCGGCGGCCTCGCCGTGTTCGGCATCGGTTCGGCGCTCGCCGCGTTCTCCGGCTCACCCGGCCAGCTGATCACCTTCCGCGCCGTGATGGGCGTGGGCGCCGCGTTCGTCATGCCCGCCACCCTCGCCGTCCTCATGAACGTCTTCGAGCGCGACGAGCAGCCGAAGGCCATCGGCATCTGGGCGGGCGGCGTCGGGCTGGCCATCGCCATCGGCCCGATCACCGGCGGACTGCTGCTCGACCACTTCTGGTGGGGCTCGGTCTTCCTCGTCAACGTGCCGATCGTGCTGCTCGCCCTCGCCCTGATGCTCTGGCTCGTGCCCGACTCCCGCGACCCGGCTCCGGGCCGCATCGACCCCGTCGGCGTCGCGCTGTCCGTCGTCGGCCTGGTGCTGCTCGTCTACGGCATCATCAAGGGCGGTCAGCTCGCCGACTTCACCGACGCCACCGTGCTGTCGACGATCGGCGCGGGTCTGGCCGTGCTGGTGGCCTTCGTGGTGTTCGAGAGGCGCAGCGACCACCCGTCGATCGACGTCACGTACTTCAAGAACAAGGTCTTCTCGGCCGCCATCGCCGCCATCGCGCTGGTGTTCTTCGCCCTGATGGGCGTGACCTTCTTCGCGGTCTTCTACACGCAGAGCGTGCGCGGGTACTCGCCGCTGCAGACCGGTCTGCTGATGCTGCCGCTGGCCGCCGCCCAGCTGTTCTTCGCGCCGCGCGCCCGGCTGGTGGTCGACCGCTTCGGCAACCGGGCCACCACCACGGCCGGCATGCTCGTCCTCGCCGCGATGCTGGCCGCCTTCGCCCTCCTGGACGCGGACACCCCCATCTGGCTCCTGGAAGTGATCTTCTTCCTCATGGGCGCCGGCATGGCGCACATCATGACGCCGGTCAGCGTCGTCATCATGCAGGCCCTGCCCCGCGAGAAGGCCGGCTCGGCCTCCGCCCTCAGCAACACCTTCCGCCAGGTCGGCGGCGCCCTCGGCATCGCCGTCCTCGGCTCGGTGCTGTCCACCGCGTACCGCAACAGCATCGAGGGGGACCTGGGGCAGCTGCCGCCGGGCCTGCGCCACACCGCGGGGGAGTCCATCGAGGCCACCCTCGGCGTCGCCCAGAAGCTCGGACCCGAGGGCAGGGCCCTGGTCACCCCGGCCTACGACGCCTTCCTGCACGCCATGCACGTCACGGCCCTGTGGGGCGCGGGCATCGCCGTGCTCGGCGCGGTCGTCGTGGCGCTGTTCCTGCCCGGCAGGCGGCAGGACCCCCAGCAGCCCGGCAGGGAACAGGAGTTGTCGCACACCGGGTCCTGACCCCGCGGGACAATGCAGCGTGCGGCAAGGAGCCGTCCCCACCCGGGGTCAGCAACGCACCCGGTGCCGTGAGAGCACCCGGTGCCAGGAAAGGACGCAGCGACGTGAGCCTCGCCGAACGGCAGACCCCGCACGACGGACCCGCCCGGGGCCGCCCCAGGAGCGAGGCCGCCGAACGCGCCATCATCGAGGGCGTGATGAGGCTGCTGGAGGAGGGCGTGCCCCTGGCGGAGCTGTCCATCGAGCGCATCGCCCGCACCGCCGGGGTCGGCAAGGCCACGATCTACCGGCGCTGGAGCGGCAAGGAGGAGCTGTTCGTCGACATCGTGCGCGGCGCCGAACTCCCCGACCCGGAGCTGCCCGGCACCTCCGTGCGCGACGACCTCGTGGTGCTGCTGGAGCAGGTGCGCCGGCGCGGCCTCGCCCAGCGCTCCTCGGCCATCCTGCACAGCGTGCAGGCCCAGATGAAGAGCAGCCCCAAGCTCTGGGCGGCGTACCACGCCACCGTCGTCGCCCCGCGCCGCCGGCTCGGCCTCGAGGTGCTGCGCCGCGGGCAGGACAACGGCGAACTGCGCACCGACGTCGACCTGGAGCTGCTCAACGACCTGTTCGTCGGCCCGGTCCTGGTCCGTTCCGTCCTGAGCCCGGACGCCGACCTTCCCGAGGACCTCGCCGAACGGGTCGTCGACACCCTGCTCCAGGGCCTGCGCCCGGCCGGCCCGCCTCCCGGTGAGGCCGGTCCCGACCGGCCGTAATGTGCGCGTTTCGTCACAGACCACACGTTCGGCGGGTGTGATCGGAACTCCCCGGAGGAACTCGAACGTCCTCGCTCCCGTACGGCCGTCGACGGACGGCGGGAACGGAACGGATCATCCCCTAGGGTCGTGAGGCACGGGGGCGATGGTGTGCACGGCAGGCAGTGAGGCGACGGTATGGCGCAGCAGGCGTACATGACGGAGACGGACAACGGCGGCTCGGGACCCGAGCACCGGGGAACCCGGCTTCGGCGCCTGTTCGGACGGCTGGCCCGCGGCTGGCGGGGCGATCCCCGCGTCTGGCGGCGCGGGCTCGTCGTCGCCGGGTGCGCGGTGCTGCTGGGTGTGGTCCTGGCGCTGCACGCGCAGATCCCCAACAGCATCGGCAACCTGGGCAGTCTCACCGAGACCTTCCTGCCCTGGCTGGGGCTGTGCATCCCGGTGCTGCTCCTGCTCGCGGTGGTGCGCCGGTCCGCGACCGCGCTCATCGCCGTGGTGCTGCCCTCGGTGATCTGGCTGAACCTCTTCGGCGGCCAGCTCAGCGACAAGACGGCCACCGGCGGCGACCTGACCGTGGTCACGCACAACGTCAACGCCGAGAACCCCGACCCGCAGGGCACCGCCCGGGACGTGGCCGCCTCCGGCGCGGACGTCCTCGCCCTGGAGGAACTGACCCCGGCCGCCGTCCCGGTGTACGAGAAGGCGCTGGCGTCGACGTACCGCTACCACTCCGTGCAGGGCACGGTCGGCGTGTGGAGCAAGTACCCGCTGAGCGGGGTGCGGGCCGTCGACCTCGACATGGGCTGGACGCGGGCGATGCGCGCCACGGTGACCGCGCCGACCGGACGGCTCGCCGTCTACGTCGCCCATCTGCCGTCCGTGCGCGTGAAGATGGAAGCCGGCTTCACGGCCCGTCAGCGCGACCGCAGCGCCGACTACCTCGGTGAGGCCATCGCCCACGAGCCGCTGCCCGACGTCGTCCTGCTCGGCGACCTGAACGGCACCATGAACGACCGCGCGCTCAATGCGGTGACCTCCCAGATGCGCTCCACGCAGGGCGCGGCCGGCAGCGGCTTCGGCTTCAGCTGGCCCGCCTCGTTCCCGATGGCGCGCATCGACCAGATCATGGTCCGCGGTCTGACACCGCAGAGTTCCTGGACCCTGCCGCAGACGGGAAGCGACCATCTGCCGGTCGCGGCCCGTGTGAAGGTCACCACAGCGGGATCCTGAACCCGCAGGTCAGAGGCGCGTCAACGGGAAGACTCCCTCGGGGCCCCGGCTGCTGGAATGCTGCGCCTGCGAGACTTTGTTCCGTACTTGAACATAAGCGTACGGATCTCAGCACGTCTCGAAAGGTTCTTCATGCCCCTGGCCCTGCTCGCCCTCGCCGTGGGTGCCTTCGGCATCGGCACGACCGAGTTCGTGATGATGGGGCTGCTGCCCGATGTCGCGGACGACCTGAACATCTCCATCCCCGGCGCCGGCCACCTGGTGTCGGCGTACGCGCTGGGCGTGGTCATCGGCGCGCCGCTGCTGGCCGCCGTCACCGCGAAGATGTCCCGCCGCACGGTCCTGATCGGCCTGATGGGGCTCTTCGTCGTCGGCAACGCCCTGTCGGCGCTCGCACCCGGCAACGGCTGGCTGCTGGCCGCCCGCTTCCTGAGCGGGCTGCCGCACGGCGCCTTCTTCGGCGTGGGGGCCGTCGTGGCCACGAACATGGTCGCCCCCGAACGCAAGGCCCGCTCGGTGTCCCTGATGTTCCTCGGCCTGACGGTCGCGAACGTCGCCGGGGTGCCGGTCGCGACCCTCATGGGCCAGCACCTCGGCTGGCGCGCGACCTTCCTCGGCGTCAGCGCCATCGGACTGGTGGCGATCGCCGCGCTCGCGGCGCTCATCCCGCACGACCACGAGCACGCCACCGCCCGGGGCCTGCGCGGCGAACTCGCCGCCCTGCGCTCCCTGCCGGTCTGGCTGTCGCTCGGCACGACCGTCGCGGGCTTCGGCGCCCTGTTCGCGGCCTACAGCTACATCACCCCGATGCTGACCGACGCCGCCGGGTACGCCGGTGCCAGCGTCACCCTGCTGCTGGCGCTGTTCGGCGTCGGCGCCACCGCCGGCAACCTGCTCGGCGGCCGCCTGGCCGACCACTCGCTGCGCGGCACGCTGTTCGGCGGCCTGATCTCGCTGGTGGCGGTCCTGGCGCTGTTCCCGCTGCTGATGCGCACGGAGGTGACGGCCGCCGTGGCGGTGACGCTCCTGGGCATGGCGGCCTTCGCCACCGGGTCGCCGCTGCAGCTGATGGTCATGGAGAAGGCCTCCGCGGCCCCGTCCCTGGCCTCCTCGGCCAACCAGGCCGCCTTCAACCTGGCCAACGCGGGCGGCGCCTGGATCGGCGGCCTCGCCCTGGCCGCGGGCTTCGGCGTCACGTCCCCGGCCCTGACGGGGGCGGCCCTGGCCGTCCTCGGCCTGGGGGTGGCCGCACTGGCCGCGGCGGTGGACCGCCGCCGGGCGCCGGCGCCGGGCCGCGAACGGGTCGTGGCGAGCCACGTCCCGCAGGAGGCGGAGGCCCTCCACCACTGACGCCTCCGGCACGAGCGACAGCACGGCAGCCCCCGGGAACCCGCCCGGGGGCTGCCGTGCTCTCCGCCTGCCCGGGCAGGTCCCGACCTCCGGTGGGGACCGCCTTTACCGGAGCCTCCCGTTGCGGCACCGTGTCTCCGACTGTCCGCGTGAGTCATGGGGGAGACGACGTGTGGGAACAGGTGCCTGCTCTGGCCGGTGTCCTCGTGGGAGCCGTCGGCTCCTATGTGGCCACCAGCCTCACGGAGCGGAGCCGGTGGCGACGCGCACGGGCCGAACGCTGGGATCAGAAGAGGCTGGACACCTACGCGTCCTACGCGAACTGCCTGAAGCATCAGATCAACATCGCCCAGCGCATGGGCGCTGCCAGAGGGTTCCAGCACGCCGTGAACCCGCTGGACCCCGAGGGAGAAGGCCTGGTGCAGCTCGCCGAGGCCGAGGCGCGGCGTGCGTCCGAGTGGGAGACGGTGCTGCTCGTCGGCGATGCCGAGACGGTGGCGGCGGCCCGGCAGTGGCACGAGGCGGTGTGGAACGTCGAACTCTATGCGCGCGGCATGAAGGACGACCCCGCGGGCTGGGAGAGGGCAGTCGGCCGGATGAGCCGAGCACGTGATCAGTTCTACGCCCTCGCACGGCGCGACCTGGGCATCCCGGGACCCCCGCCGCCCTCCGGCAACTGGCCCCGGGTCTGGCAGCAGCAGGACGAGACCGCCTGACGACGACCGGCTGCCGGCCCGCACGGACGTGCGCGAGCGCCACGGCCGTGGCCAGAAGCAAGGCCAGGCCCGCGCCGCGCCCGGTGGCGGATCTGCTCGCCGAGGCTGGGCCGTCCCGCCACGCACCCTCTGATGGCGCTCCGGGCCGCCAGGAGCGGCCACCGGCCGGGATCACCTCCGTGACGCTCAGTCCACAGTGGGGCTCCGGCGTTCGACGAGGACGACGTCGCGCCATGTGCCGTGGTGGCGGCCGATGCGCTCGCGGGTGCCGATGACGCGGAACCCGGCCCGTTCGTGGATGACGAGGCTGGCGGTGTTCTCCGGGAAGATGCCGGACTGCACCGTCCAGATGCCCGCCGCGTCGGTGGAGGCGAGCAGCGCGGTCAGCAGGCTCATGCCGACCCCGCGGCCCCGGGCGTCGGGGTGGACGTACACGGAATGCTCGACGACACCGGCGTACGCGCACCGGTCGGAGACCGGCACGACGGCGGCCCACCCGAGAACCAGGGCGCCTTCGTCCAGGGCGACCAAGCGGTGGTCGGGCAGTTTGGCGTCGTCGAACGCCTCCCAGGTCGGGGCCGTGGTCTCGAAGGTGGCGTTGCCCTCGTCGATGCCCGATCGGTAGATCGCCAGGACCTGTGCGGCGTGCTCGGGCCGCATCGGTGCGATCCGCAGGCCGGTGGCCGGGGCCTTCACGCTGCCTCGATGCCGAGGTCGGCGAGCAGACCACGGATGCGCCGCTCGATCTCGTCGCGGATCGGGCGGACCGCCGCGACGCCCTGGCCGGCCGGGTCGTCCAGCTTCCAGTCCAGGTACCGCTTGCCGGGGAAGTACGGGCAGGCGTCGCCGCAGCCCATGGTGATCACCACGTCGGACGACTGCACCGCCTCCGCGGTGAGGACCTTGGGGGTCTCGGCGGAGATGTCGATGCCGACCTCCTGCATGGCCTCCACCACGGCCGGGTTCACCGCCTCGGCCGGGGCGGACCCGGCCGAGCGGACCTGCACGCGGTCGCCTCCGAGGTGGGTGAGGAAGGCAGCGCCCATCTGGGAGCGGCCGGCGTTGTGCACACACACGAACAGCACGGAGGGAACGGCGGAGGTGCTCATCAGGTCAGGGCGCTCTCTTCGGTGGGGCGGGGCAGATCGGCGGGCTGTTGCCTGCCCTGGGGGACGGCGACGTCCTCGTTCACCCCGGCCGGGCGGCCGAAGCAGAGGGCGGCCAGGCCCAGACCGGCGGCGGCGCCGACCAGTTGGGCGGCGAGGAACGGCACCACGGACGCGGGGGCGATACCGGCGAAGCTGTCGGTGAACGCCCGGCCGATCGTGACGGCCGGGTTGGCGAAGGAGGTGGAGGAGGTGAACCAGTACGCCGCGCCGATGTAGGAGGCGACCGCGACCGGCGCCAGGTGGGCGCGGCCTGCGCGGGCCAGGCCGACGACGAGCCAGACCAGCCCGGCCGTGGCCACCACCTCGCCCAGCCACAGGTGGCCGGCGGACCGATCGTGGGTGGAGAACTCCACCAGCGGCCTGCCGAACATGGCGTCGGCGAGCACCGCACCCGCGATCGCTCCGGCGATCTGGGCGGGCACATATGCCGCGACGTCGCGCAGGGCCGGAGCCTGTCCCGTCCGGCGGCCGGTGCACCAGGCGGCGAGGGTGACCGCCGGGTTGAAGTGCGCCCCCGACACCGGGCCGAGCAGGGTGATCAGTACGCCGAGGCCGAAGACGGTGGCCAGGGAGTTGGCGAGCAGCTGCACGCCGACGTCGCGGGTCAGTTCGGTGGCCTGGATGCCGGAGCCGACCACCACCGCGACCAGCGCGGCCGTGCCTGTTCCCTCCACGGCCGCCCGCCGGGCCAGGGGCGCTGCCACGCTCACGCCGGCACCTTCGCGGCCGCGGCGGGGGTCTGGAGCAGAGCGGACAGCTTCGCGAGCGCCTCGGGGAGCACCCAGTAATACACCCAGGTCGCGCGCCGCTCCGAGGCCACCAGCCCGGCTTCCCTGAGCACCTTCAGGTGGTGGGAGATGGTGGGCTGGGAGACGTCGAACGGGCCCGTGAGGTCGCACACGCACGCCTCGCCGCCCTCGTGTGAGGCGATCAGCGACAGCAACCGCAGCCGGATGGGGTCCGACAGGGCCTTGAACATCCGCGACAACTCGGCCGCGGCTTCCTCGCCCAGGGGCTCGCGGACCATCGGCGCGCAGCACGCCGCCTCGTCCTGTCCGAGCACCGGCAGATCAGCGTGTTTCGACATTTCTCTATGTTGACAGGCATCTAATCCGGTGGCAAGGTCGCCTGTATCGACAGATGTCGAAACAGTCGCTTCCGGATGGGAGACCGCCATGTCCCGCGTTCAGCTCGCCCTGCGCGTCGCCGACCTCGAAGGCTCGATCGCCTTCTACTCCAAGCTGTTCGACGCCGAGCCCGCCAAGCGCCGCGAGGGCTACGCCAACTTCGCCCTCACCGAGCCCCCGCTCAAGCTCGTCCTCATCGAGGGCGGGACCGGCGAGGACACCCGCCTGGACCACCTCGGTGTCGAGGTGGCCGGGACCGAGGACGTGAACGCCGCCACGACCCGGCTGAAGGAAGCAGGTCTGGCCACGTTCCAGGAGAACGACACCTCCTGCTGCTACGCGCTCCAGGACAAGGTGTGGGTGACCGGACCGGGCAAGGAGCCGTGGGAGGTCTACGTCGTCAAGGCCGACGCCGACACCCTGGAGAAGGCCAGCACCGCCCCTGACGCGTGCTGCGGTACCACTGCCTGCTGCACCCCCGGCGAGGCGGCTGTCGACCCGGCCCGGACCCCGGCCGAGGCCAAGGCCGCCGCCGGATGCGCTTGCGGCAGCTGACCGACGCCCGGGCCGGCTCTCAGCGCCGGGATGCGTCCGGACGGCCCACGGACGGCCCGGTGAAGAAACAAGCGATGGGGCCGACGGTCCTCAGTCCGTCGGCCCCATCCGCCGCATGGGCAGGAAGCCTGCCCCCTACAGCACCGGCAGGCTCTTCCGCAGCTCGAACGCCGTGACCTCGCTGCGGTACTCCTCCCACTCGCTCCTCTTGTTGCGCAGGAAGAAGTCGAAGACGTGCTCGCCCAGGGTCTCGGCGACGAGGTCGCTGCGCTCCATCAGGGTCAGGGCCTCGCCCAGGTTCTGGGGGAGCGGCTCGATGCCCATCGCGCGGCGCTCTGCGTCGGACAGCGCCCACACGTCGTCCTCGGCGCCCGGCGGGAGCTCGTAGCCCTCCTCGATGCCCTTGAGGCCGGCGGCCAGCAGGACCGCGTAGGCCAGGTACGGGTTCGCGCCGGAGTCGAGGGAGCGGACCTCGACGCGGGCCGAACCCGTCTTGCCGGGCTTGTACATCGGGACCCGGACCAGGGCCGAGCGGTTGTTGTGGCCCCAGCAGATGTAGGACGGCGCCTCGCCGCCCGCGCCCGCCGTGCGCTCCGCGCCGCCCCAGATGCGCTTGTAGGAGTTGACCCACTGGTTGGTGACCGCGGAGATCTCCGCCGCGTGCCGCAGCAGGCCCGCGATGAAGGAGCGGCCCACCTTGGACAGCTGGTACTCCGAGCCCGACTCGTAGAAGGCGTTGCGGTCGCCCTCGAAGAGGGAGAGGTGGGTGTGCATGCCGGAGCCGGGGTGCTCCGAGAACGGCTTCGGCATGAACGTGGCCTGCACGCCCTGCTCCAGCGCCACCTGCTTCATGACCAGACGGAACGTCATGACGTTGTCGGCCGTGGAGAGCGCGTCGGCGTACCGCAGGTCGATCTCCTGCTGGCCGGGCGCGCCCTCGTGGTGGGAGAACTCCACGGAGATGCCCATCGACTCCAGCATGGTGATCGCCTGGCGGCGGAAGTCCATGCCGACGTTGGTCGGGGTGTGGTCGAAGTAGCCGGAGTTGTCGGCCGGGGTGGGGCGCGAGCCGTCCAGCGGGCGGTCCTTCAGCAGGAAGAACTCGATCTCCGGGTGGGTGTAGAAGGTGAACCCCAGGTCGGAGGCGCGGGCCAGGGCGCGCTTGAGCACGTAGCGGGGATCGGCGAAGGAGGGCGAGCCGTCCGGCATCAGGATGTCGCAGAACATCCGGGCCGTGCCGGGGGCCTCCGCACGCCAGGGCAGGATCTGGAACGTCGACGGGTCCGGCTTGGCGATCATGTCGGACTCGTAGACCCGGGCGAAGCCCTCGATCGCGGAGCCGTCGAAGCCGATGCCCTCGTCGAAGGCCTGCTCCAGCTCGGCCGGTGCCACGGCGACGGACTTGAGGAAGCCCAGCACGTCCGTGAACCACAGGCGTACGAACCGGATGTCGCGCTCCTCCAGAGTCCGGAGCACGAACTCCTGCTGCTTGTCCATCTTCCGCTTCCCCATCCTTGCTGGTCAGGCCGCCTTCTCTTCCGTACCACGGGAGGCGGTCGGGCACCTGAGCATCCCACCACACGACCATTTCGTACGCGTTGCGGACCATGATCGCCCGACCGGCGGTGACCGGACGACCCGCGTACGCCGGGTGGACTGCTCCGATGCCCATAGTGCCTGCTCGCACCGGCGTCCGTAACGGCTGGTCCGCTTCCGGTGCCGGGCGGGGCGTCATCCCGAGCGGTACGTGATCACCCCGAGTACCCGTCCGTCGCCGCCGTCGCCGCCGGCGCCGACGTGCTCGGCCACGCCGTCCCGCCCAACGTCGCCGCCGGCCGGCCCGAACCCGTTCCCACCGGCTGCCGGGCTGTCGGTCCGCTGTCGGTGCCGTATCGATTCGGCCCATTCCCGCCACCGCCCTACGGCACGCCCCTCCCGCACCCTTACGATCAGCCCACCCGACCGTCACTTTTCCCGAAGGACACTCCATGGGCTCCGCCAAGAAGAGCAGCACCGGACGCCAGGCGCGCATAGAGGAGATGCGGCGTGCGGAGCGGGCACGCGAGCGCCGCAACCGGATCCTCGCCGCCGTGGCCGGTGTGGTGGTCGTCGGCGGACTCGTCGCCGGCGGCGTGGTGCTCGTGCGCTCCCAGGACGACGGCGGCAGCAGCACCGCGACGAGCGACTCCTCCGGCAAGGGCAGGTTCGTCAGCGGTAAGGACGGGGTGAGGACGTGGCAGGGCAAGCTGTCGCGCAACCACGTCACCAAGGCCGTCGAGTACGCCTCCGAGCCGCCCGTCGGCGGTGACCACAACCAGGTCTGGATGAACTGCAACGGCGACGTCTACACCAAGGAACTGAACAACACCAACGCCGTGCACTCCCTGGAGCACGGCGCGGTGTGGGTGACGTACAACGCCGACGCGAAGAAGGCCGACGTCGACGCGCTCGCGGCGAAGGTGAAGAAGACCCCGTACACGCTGATGAGCCCGATGGACGACCAGAAGGACCCGATCATGCTCTCGGCCTGGGGGCACCAGCGCACGGTGACCGGCGCCGACGACCCGGACGTCGACACGTTCTTCGAGAAGTTCGTCCAGGGCGAGCAGACCCCCGAGCCGGGTGCCGCCTGCACCAACGGGCTGTCGCAGTGAGGCACGTGCCGCTGGTCGCCGCGGCCGCGGCGACGGCGCTCGTCGCGGCCGGGGCGATCACCTACGCCGTCGCCGGTGACGACGGCGGCACCACCGTCCCGTCGGTGGAGTCCGCGGACGCCGGGTTCGCCCGGGACATGGCGGTGCACCACCAGCAGGCCGTGGAGATGTCGTACATCGTGCGCGACCGCACCGAGGACGAGGAGGTGCGGCGCCTGGCCTACGACATCGCGCAGACGCAGGCCAACCAGCGCGGCATGATGCTCGGCTGGCTCGACCTGTGGGGCCTGCCCAAGGTCACCTCCGAACCCCCCATGACCTGGATGGACATGGGCGGCATGGCCTCGGGCGAGGACGGCGCGCTGATGCCCGGCATGGCGACGAACGCCGAGATGGAACGGCTCGGGAAACTCGACGGCGAGCAGGCCGAGGTCTCCTACCTGCGCCTGATGACGGCCCATCACCGCGGTGGCATCCACATGGCCGAGGCGTGCGTGCGCGCCTGCACGGTCGGCGTGGAGAAGCGGCTCGCCCAGGGCATGGTGGACGCCCAGCAGTCCGAGATCGGGCTCATGGCGGACCTGCTCGAGGAGCGCGGAGCAGCACCCCGTCCGTAGCGCGACGGCGCCGGGGGTGAGGAGTGCGGTGAGGAGTGCCCCACCCTGGTGCCCCGCCACCCTATTGCGTCGCTCTGACGATTACACTGGGCCCGTGCCTCAACTACGTCTCGCCCTGAACCAGATCGACGCCCGCGTCGGCGACCTCGCCGGCAACACCGAGTCGATCGTCCGCTGGACCCGGCACTCCGCCGAGCAGGGAGCGCACCTCGTGGCGTTCCCGGAGATGGTGCTGACCGGGTATCCCGTCGAGGACCTCGCCCTGAGGTCGTCCTTCGTGGAGGCCTCCCGGTCGGCCCTGCGCGCCCTCGCCGCCCGGCTGGCCGACGAGGGCTTCGGGGAGCTTCCGGTGGTCGTCGGCTATCTCGACCGCAGCGAGAGCGCCCAGCCGAAGTACGGCCAGCCGGCCGGCGCGCCCCAGAACGCCGGAGCGGTGCTGTACGGCGGCGAGGTGGTCCTCCACTACGCCAAGCACCACCTGCCGAACTACGGCGTCTTCGACGAGTTCCGCTACTTCGTGCCCGGCGACAGCATGCCCGTCCTGCGCGTCCACGGCGTGGACGTGGCCCTGGCCATCTGCGAGGACCTCTGGCAGGACGGCGGACGCGTCCCCGCCGCCCGCGCCGCGCAGGCGGGGCTGCTGCTGTCCGTCAACGCCTCCCCCTACGAGCGCAACAAGGACGACACCCGTCTGGAGCTGGTCCGCAAGCGCGCCCAGGAGGCCGGCTGCACGACCGCCTACCTCGCCATGATGGGCGGCCAGGACGACCTGGTCTTCGACGGCGACTCGATCGTCGTCGACAAGGACGGCGCCGTCGTCGCGCGGGCGCCGCAGTTCTCCGAGTGCTGCGTGGTCGTCGACCTGGACCTGCCGGCCGCGTCCCCCGACGCCCCGACGGGCGTGGTGAACGACGGTCTGCGCATCGACCGGGTCGTCCTGTCCGAGGACCCGCTGCCCCGGTACGAGCCGGAGCACGCCGGCGGCTACGCGGACCGCCTCGACGACGACGAGGAGGTCTACTCGGCCCTCGTCGTGGGCCTGCGCGCGTACGTGGCGAAGAACGGCTTCGAGTCGGTCCTCATCGGCCTGTCCGGCGGCATCGACTCCGCGCTGGTCGCGGCGATCGCCTGCGACGCGCTGGGCGCGCAGAACGTGTACGGCGTGTCCATGCCGTCGAAGTACTCCTCGGACCACTCCAAGGACGACGCGGCCGAGCTCGCCCGCCGCACGGGCCTGAACTACCGCACGGTCGCCATCGAGCCGATGTTCGACGCGTACATGGGCTCCGTGAACCTCACCGGCCTGGCGGAGGAGAACCTCCAGTCCCGGCTGCGCGGCACGCTGCTCATGGCCCTGTCCAACCAGGAGGGCCACATCGTCCTGGCCCCCGGCAACAAGTCGGAGCTGGCGGTCGGCTACTCCACGCTCTACGGCGACTCCGTCGGCGCGTACGGCCCGATTAAGGACGTCTACAAGACGTCGGTGTTCCGGCTGGCCGAGTGGCGCAACCGCGCCGCACGGGAGCGCGGCCAGACCCCGCCGATCCCGGAGAACTCGATCAGCAAGCCGCCGAGCGCCGAGCTGCGCCCGGGCCAGGTCGACACCGACTCCCTGCCGGACTACCCGGTGCTGGACGCGATCCTGGAGCTGTACGTCGACCGCGACCGGGGCGCCGACGAGATCGTCGAGGCCGGCTTCGACGCCCAGCTCGTCGCGAAGACGCTGCGCATGGTCGACACGGCCGAGTACAAGCGCCGGCAGTACCCGCCGGGCACGAAGATCTCCCCGAAGGGCTTCGGCAAGGACCGGCGGCTGCCCATCACCAACGGGTGGCGCGAGTCGCTGTGACGGTGGCGGCGCGGGGGCCGGTGCCCCGCTGAGGCGCGGGGGCCGGTGCCCCCGCGCCTCACCGCGAGGCGGCCTCCGCGGCGGCCGTCCAGGCGAACCCGTCGGGATCGGTGAACGGTCCGGCGTCGCTGCCGATCAGGATCCGGTGCGAGCCGCTCCCCTCGGGGGAGACACCGGCGACCTTGGCCAGACCGCGCCGCTTGTACAGGGCGAGCTTGACCGGACCCGTCCCGGTGGCGAACTCGACGTACTTGGAGCCGAAGCTCTTCGCGACGGCGAGCCCGCGGCCCGTGTAGAACTGCTTGGCCGCCTTCACGTCCTCCACGCCCAGCAGGAGCACGAACTCCTCCACGCTCCTCGACGCCGGGCCCGTGTTCTTCTTCGCCGACGAGGCGAGCTGCCAGACGGTTCCGTCCGGGGCCTGCACGACGCCGCCGTAGCCCCACAGCGACTTCGCCGGGGGCTTCAGCGTGCGGGCACCGGCGGCGACGGCGGCCTCGGCGAGGGCGTCGACGTCGGCCGGCTGCGCCACCACCAGCGACAGCGTGAAACCGCGGAAGCCGGTGGACGGCGCCTCGGAGGCCGCCAGCCGCAGGCGTCCGTCCAGGCCGAAGGCGGTGCGGTAGAAGCGCTCGGCGGCGTCGACGTCGGTCACTTCGAGGGTGATGTGTGCGAGAGAGGTCATGAGGACGACGCTAGTCACGGCGTCGCGCACGGGCTTCTCGATTCCTGACCGGATGCACCCGACCGGTGGGCGGGGTCGCCGGGCGGGTGCGGGTGCGGGTGCGCCGGGCGGGGCCTCAGCCCGTCTGCTGCCGCTTCACCTTCGCCAGCAGCTCGTGCAGCGGCTCCGTGGCCCTGCGCCGGTACTCCTGCACCGCCCACCCGTTGCCGTCCGGGTCCTGGAAGTGCATGAACGTGGCGCCGTCGTCCGGGGCGTACTGCACCGGCTCGGACACCTCCAGGCCGCGCGCGACCAGCTCCGCGTGCGCCGCCTTGATGTCGGCCACGCACAGCTGAAGGCCCTGGTAGCTGCCCGGGGCCGGAGTGGGACCCGGGGTCATCTGCCAGATGGACTCGCCCAGGGCGATCGAGCAGCCCGAACCGGGCGGGGTCAGCTGCACGATGCGCATCCCGGGCATGACCTCCTGGTCGATGTCCACGTGGAAGCCGACCTTGTCCCGGTAGAAGTCCCGGGCGCGGTCGACGTCGGTCACGGGCAGCGGGATGACTTCGAGGGTGAGGTCCACGGCGAGACTCCTTCGTCCGGCGTCCGGCGAGCCACCGCCCCGTCCGGCGGAGCGGCTCCCCTCACCGAACCGGAAATCCGGGCGCGGCGCCACCGAATCGCACCGGCCCGTCCCGCCCGCGAGCCCGCCGGTGCCCCGCGGGCCGCTCGCCGGGGCCTGCCGGACGACCCACGGGAGGGAGCCCGTCCGCCTGCCGAACTCGGCGGCGCCCGAGCGGGCTCGTGCGGTTAGGCTCAAAGCCGTACGACCTTGATCCGATGGATGTCCGAGGAACAGTGCGAGGGAGGCCCGGATGACGGCGGTGCCGGGGCGCAGGAGCAGTACCTTCACACGCCTGCTGCGGCACGGTTTCACCGACGCCTCCGCCGCCGAGCGCCTGCTGGACAGCCCCGAGCTCGCCCCCCTGCGCGACGACCCCGTGCTGCTGGCCGCGCTGGGCGGCACCGCCGACCCCGACCTCGCCCTGCTCGGGCTGGTCCGCCTGCTGGAGGCCCAGCCGGACCCCGGCGCCCGGCAGGAGCTGCTCGACACGCTGATCGCGGCCAAACCGCTGCGTGACCGGCTCCTCGGTGTGCTCGGCGCCTCCACCGCCCTGGCCGACCACCTCGTCCGCCACCCGGGCGACTGGCAGGCCCTGGTGACCTACGAGTCGCGGGACCTGCACCCCGGAGTGGAGGAGTTCGAGGCGGGCCTCGCGGAGGCGGACGACCCCGTCTCCCTGCGCGTGGCCTACCGGCGCTGCCTGCTGTCCATCGCCGCCCGGGACGTGTGCGGCACGACCGGCGTCGCCGAGTCCGCCGCCGAGCTGGCCGACCTCGCCACCGCCACCCTGCGGGC
This sequence comes from Streptomyces sp. NPDC053665, assembly GCF_055585285.1. NCBI lineage: Bacteria > Bacillati > Actinomycetota > Actinomycetes > Kitasatosporales > Streptomycetaceae > Streptomyces > Streptomyces sp. NPDC053665. Next base: position 381,647 of record NZ_JBVJKK010000002.1, on the reverse strand, counting down.
CGCGCTCGGCCTCGCACGGGCCGCCGCACCCGAGGACGACGCCCGGTGCCGGCTCGCCGTGATCGCGATGGGCAAGTGCGGCGGACACGAGCTGAACTACGTCTCCGACGTGGACGTCATCTTCGTGGGGGAGGCCGCCGAGGGCGCCGACGAGACCGAGGCCGTGCGGGCCGCGACCCGGCTCGCCTCGCACCTGATGCGGATCTGCTCGGAGACCACGGTCGAGGGCTCCATCTGGCCGGTCGACGCCAACCTGCGCCCCGAGGGCCGCAACGGCCCGCTCGTGCGGACCCTGGCCAGCCACCTCGCCTACTACCAGCGCTGGGCCAAGACCTGGGAGTTCCAGGCCCTGCTCAAGGCCCGTCCGGTGGCCGGCGACCTCGACCTCGGCGCGGAGTACGTGGCCGCCGTGCAGCCGCTGGTCTGGAAGGCGGCCGAGCGGGAGAACTTCGTCGCCGACGTGCAGAAGATGCGCCGCCGGGTCGTGGAGAACATCCCCGCCGCCGAGGTCGACCGCCAGCTGAAGCTGGGCCCGGGCGGCCTCCGGGACGTCGAGTTCGCCGTGCAGCTGCTCCAGCTCGTGCACGGCAGGGCCGACACCTCCCTGCGCAGCGGCACCACCCTCGACGCCCTCCAGGCCCTCGCCGCGGGCGGCTACGTGGGCCGGGCCGACGCCGCCCAGCTCGACGAGGCCTACCGCTTCCTGCGCCTCATGGAGCACCGCATCCAGCTGTTCCGGCTGCGGCGCACCCACCTGGTGCCCGAGGACGAGGCCGAGCTGCGCCGCATCGGCCGCTCCCTCGGCCTGCGCACCGACCCGGTCGCCGGCCTGCACCGCGAGTGGCGCCGGCACGCCACCGTCGTACGCCGGCTGCACGAGAAGCTGTTCTACCGGCCGCTGCTGGACGCCGTGGCCCAGCTCGCCCCCGGCGAGGCCCGGCTGAGCACCGAGGCGGCGCGCGAGCGCATGGTCGCCCTCGGGTACGCCGATCCCGCCGCCGCGCTGCGCCACCTGGAGGCCCTCGCCTCGGGCGTCACCCGCAAGGCCGCCATCCAGCGCACCCTGCTGCCCGTGCTGCTCGGCTGGTTCGCCGACTCCGCCGACCCGGACGCGGGCCTGCTGAACTTCCGCAAGGTGTCCGACGCCCTGGGCAAGACGCCCTGGTACCTGCGGCTGCTGCGGGACGAGGGCGCCGCCGCGCAGAACCTGGCCCGCGTGCTGTCCGCCGGCCGGCTCGCGCCCGACCTGCTGATGCGCGCCCCGGAGGCGGTGGCGCTGCTCGGCGACGGGGACGGCGGCGGGCTGGAGCCGCGCCCCCGGCTCCACCTGGAGCAGGAGATACTCGCCGCGGTGCGGCGGGCGGACGGCGCCGCCCAGGCGGTCACGGCCGCCCGCGGGGTGCGCCGCCGGGAGCTGTTCCGCACGGCCGCCGCCGACATCGTCGGCTCCTACGGCACCGAGGAGCAGCCCGCCGAGGCCGACCAGGGCGCCCTGGTGGACCTCGTCGGGGCGGCGGTGTCCGACCTGACCGCCGCCACCCTCGCGGGCACGCTGCGCGCCGTGGTCCGCGAGCACTGGGGCGACAGCCTGCCCACCCGGTTCGCGATCATCGGCATGGGCCGCTTCGGCGGTCACGAACTGGGCTACGGCTCCGACGCGGACGTGCTGTTCGTGCACGAGCCCCGCGAGGGCGCCGACGAGGCGGAGGCCTCCCGGGCGGCCGGCAAGGTCGTCTCCGAGATGCGCCGCCTGCTGCAGATCCCCAGCGCCGACCCGCCGCTGCTCATCGACGCCGACCTGCGCCCGGAGGGCAAGTCCGGCCCCCTCGTGCGGACCCTGAAGTCCTACGGGGCGTACTACCGCCGGTGGTCGCTGACCTGGGAGTCGCACGCACTGCTGCGGGCCGAACCGGTCGCCGGGGACGAGGACCTGGGCCGCCGCTTCATCGAGCTGATCGACCCGCTGCGCTACCCGGCCGACGGGCTGAGCGAGGAGGCCGTCCGCGAGATCCGGCGGCTGAAGGCCCGGATGGAGTCCGAGCGGCTGCCGCGCGGCGCCGACCCCAAGCTGCACGCCAAACTCGGCCCGGGCGGCCTGTCCGACGTCGAGTGGACCGTGCAGCTCATGCAGCTGCGGCACGGCGCCGAGGAGGCGGGGCTGCGCACGACCCGCACCCGGCAGGCCCTGGCCGCCGCCCGCGCGGCCGGCCTGATCGGCGACGAGGAGGCGGAGATCCTGGACGAGGCCTGGGTGCTCGCCAGTCGCGTACGCAACGCGGTGATGCTGGTCCGCGGCCGGGCCGGCGACACCTTCCCCTCGGACCCGAGGGAACTGGCGGCGGTGGGCCGCTACCTGGGGTACGGACCCGGTCACGTCGGAGACATGCTGGACGCCTACCGGCGCACGGCACGCAGGGCACGCGGCGTGGTGGAGGAGCTGTTCTACGGGGCGGGGGAGCGCTAGTCGCGGACCCGGTGCCCCCCGGGCCGCTCAGCCCCACCAACACCCCACGCCCGAACGCCCCCCCCGCAGCGCCGGACCACGCCCAGCCTCTCCGGGCCGGAGCACCCCCGCACCGCGTCCGCCCGAGAGCGGCCCGGCCGTACGGGCGCCGGCTCATGAGCCGCCCGGACGCGAGACGCCCCGCTGCGAGGCGCCCGGCCGCGAGGCGTCCGGCCGCCGGGCCGTCCGCTTACGCGTCCGGCCGTGCGGCGCTGGCCAGTGAGCCGCTCGGACGCGGGGCGTCTGCCAGCGCGATGTCCCCCTAGGGAGGCGTCCCGTCCGCGAGGCGCCTGGCCGCGCGGCGTTCCCCCGCGAGCCTCTCGGTCGTGCGGCGCCGGCTCGTGAGCTGCCCGGAGGCGAGACGTCCCGCTGCGAGGCGTCCGGCTGCGCGGCATCCGCCCGCGAGTGTCCCGGCTGTGGGGCGTCCGGTCGTGCGGCGCCGGCCCGTGGGCCGCGCGGACGCGGGCCGTCCACCCGCGAGGCATCCGCCCGCGAGACGTCCGCCCGCGAGACGTCCGCCTACGCGTCCGGCCGTCCGGCGCCGGCCCGTGAGCCGCCCGGACGCGGGACATCCGCCTGCGCGACATCCCCCCGCCCGGCATCCGCCTGCGAGTCGCCCGGCCGTGCGGCGGCCCATGAGTCGCCGGGACGCGGGACATCCGCCCGCGCCGCATCCGCCCGCGCCGCGTCCGCCCGTGAGCCGCCGGGACGCGGGACATCCGCCTCAGCGACATCCCCCCGCGCGGCGCCCGCCCGCGCAGCGCCCCCGTGTGCCGCGTTCGGTCGGGGTCCGGCCGCCGGGGCCGGCCGGCGGGCGCGTTCGACCACCGTGCGCGGCAGCGCGTACGGCTGCCTGCCGTACCACAGGCGTGCCACCGCGAAGCCGAACGCCAGGCACAGCAGGCCGCCCACGGCGTCCAGCCAGAAGTGGTTGGCCGTGGCGACGATGACCACCAGCGTCAGCGCCGGGTACAGCAGGCCCAGCACCCGCACCCACGGCACGCGCGCCAGGGCGAAGATCGTCAGCCCGCACCACAGGGACCAGCCGATGTGCATCGACGGCATCGCCGCGTACTGGTTGGACATGTTCTTCAGGTCGCCGGACGCCATCGAGCCCCAGGTCTGGTGGACCATGACCGTGTCGACGAAGTCCCCGCCGTTCATCAGCCGAGGGGGAGCCAGCGGATACAGGTAGTAGCCGACCAGGGCGACGGCGGTGGTCGCGAACAGCACCAGGCGGGTCGCCGCGTAGCGGCCGGGGTGGCGGCGGAAGAGCCAGACGAGCACACCCAGCGTGACGACGAAGTGCAGCGTGGCGTAGTAGTAGTTCATCCCGATGATGAGCCAAGTCACCGAGTTGACCGCGTGGTTGACCGACTCCTCGACGGCGATGCCCAGCTGGTGCTCGACCTGCCAGATCCAGTCGGCGTTGCGCAGCGCCTGCGTCTTCTGCTCGGGGACCGCGTTGCGGACGAGTGAGTACACCCAGTAACTCACCGCGATCAGCAGGATCTCGAACCAGAACCGGGGTCTGCGCGGGGCCCGGAGCCGCCGCAGGGGTCCCGGCCGGGATCCGGACGCAGCGGTGATCGGGAGGGCCGCTTCCCTGCCCTCCGGCTGCGTCACGGTCGTGTCACCCATAGGCACAAAGTCTGCCAGAAAAGGACTTCCCCACCGATGATCCCGCGGCCCGGTCCGAGCCGCATGTTCTACGGCGAAATCAGGCCGTACGCCTCAGGAGCGGGCACGGTCCCCGGGAGCCGACGCGGTCGAGCCGCGCACCACCAGTTCCGGCATGAACACGAACTCGCTGTGCGGGGCGGGCGTTCCGCCGATCTCCTCCAGCAGTGTGCGCACGGCGGCCTGGCCCATCGCCGGGACCGGCTTGCGGATCGTGGTCAGCGGCGGGTCGGTGAAGGCGATCAGCGGGGAGTCGTCGAAGCCCACCACGGAGATGTCCTTCGGCACGTCCAGACCGCGCTGCCGGGCCGCCCGGATCGCCCCCAGGGCCATCATGTCGCTGGCGCACACCACGGCCGTGCAGTCCCGCTCCATCAGGGCGACGGCGGCGGCCTGCCCGCCCTCCAGCGTGTACAGCGAGTGCTGGACCAGTTCGGTCTCGACGACCTCGGCGGCCAGCCCCAGCTGGTCCTGCACCGCCCGCACGAACCCCTCGATCTTGCGCTGCACCGGCACGAACCGCTTCGGCCCGAGCGCCAGGCCGATCCGGGTGTGCCCCAGGGACGCCAGGTGCGTCACCGCCAGGCTCATCGCCGCACGGTCGTCGGGGGAGATGAACGGCGCCTGCACCTTCGGCGAGAAGCCGTCGACGAGCACGTAGGGCACGCCCTGTGCGCGCAGCCGGTCGTAGCGCTGCATGTCGGCGGTGGTGTCGGCGTGCAGTCCGGAGACGTAGATGATGCCGGCGACGCCGCGGTCCACGAGCATCTCGGTCAGCTCGTCCTCGGTCGAGCCGCCCGGGGTCTGGGTGGCCAGCACCGGCGTGTAGCCCTGCCGGGTCAGCGCCTGGCCGATGACCTGGGCCAGGGCCGGGAAGATCGGGTTCTCCAGTTCCGGGGTGATCAGGCCGACCAGGCCCTCGCTGCGCTGGCGCAGCCGCACCGGACGTTCGTAGCCGAGGACGTCGAGGGCGGCCAGCACGGACTGGCGGGTGGTGGCGGCGACGCCCGGCTTCCCGTTGAGGACCCGGCTGACGGTCGCCTCGCTCACCCCCGCCTGCAACGCGATGTCCGCAAGCCGTGTGGTCACAGCACCGGACTGTAGCGGCCGGATCTCCGCTTGCACACCGACGGGACGCCTGGTGCGCGCGGTCGCGCGGCCCACTGCGGGTGGCTTGGTCATCGCGGTCCCTCAACTCGTGGTCGGCGTCCGCTCCGCAACGGATGATTCCCCCGACGGCAACGGATGGCAAGTGCTTGCAGAGTCTTGCACAACTGTCCGAGTCCCCGCCGAACAGCCGGAAATCGGGGCCTCGAAGCGGTCGAGGAGAGGTCACGGCGGGATAACCATCCCCACCTCTTGCAACTTTTTGCTGCAAGGTCTTTCGCAACGCCTTGCAGCGGGGCTAATGTCACCGACGCCCGGCGGCCAACGGCGCAGTCGGCAGCACGAAACGGGCTTCACCCTCAAGGAGAACTCATGCGGCGTGGCATAGCGGCCACCGCGCTGGTGGCGTCCCTCGCCCTGGCAGCGACGGCGTGCGGCGGAAGCGACAGCGGCGACAAGGCCGACGGTCCCGTCACCCTCACCTGGTGGGACACCTCCAACGCCACCAACGAGGCGCCGACCTACAAGGCCCTCGTCAAGGAGTTCGAGGCCGCCAACAAGGACGTCAAGGTCAAGTACGTCAACGTCCCCTTCGACCAGGCGCAGAACAAGTTCGACACCGCCGCCGGTTCCAAGGGTGCCCCGGACGTGCTGCGCTCCGAGGTCGGCTGGACCCCGGCCTTCGCCAAGAAGGGCTTCTTCCTGCCGCTGGACGGCACGGACGCCCTCGCCGAGCAGGACAAGTTCAAGTCCAACCTGATCAAGCAGGCCCAGTACGAGGGCAAGACCTACGGCGTCCCGTTCACCACGGACACCCTGGCCCTCGTCTACAACAAGGCCCTGTTCGAGAAGGCCGGCGTCGAGGCCCCCAAGACCTGGGACGACCTGAAGAAGGCCGCGGCCACGATCAAGGACAAGACCGGCGTCGACGGCTACTGGGGCTCGACCCAGTCCTACTACGCCCACTCCTTCCTCTACGGCGAGGGCGCCGACACCGTCGACGTCGACGCCAAGAAGATCACGGTCACCTCGCCCGCGGCCGAGAAGGCCTACGGCACCTGGCTGAGCCTGTTCAAGGGCAAGGGCCTGCACAAGGCCGACACCACCGCCGACGCCTACGCCCACATCCAGGAGGCGTTCGTCAGCGGCAAGGTCGCCTCGATCATCCAGGGCCCGTGGGAGATCACCAACTTCTACAAGGGCTCGGCGTTCAAGGACAAGGCCAACCTGGGCATCGCCACCGTCCCGGCCGGCTCCTCCGGCAAGGCGGGCGCCCCGACCGGCGGCCACAACCTCTCGGTGTACGCGGGCTCGGACAAGGCCCACCAGGAGGCCTCGCTGAAGTTCGTGAAGTTCATGACCTCGGCCAAGGCCCAGGAGACCATCGCGCTCAAGAACAACACGCTGCCGACGCGCGACGACGCCTACACCGCCGAGGTCAAGGCCGACCCGGGCATCGCCGGCTACCAGGGCGTGCTCGCCGCCGCCCAGCCGCGCCCGGAGCTGCCCGAGTACAGCTCGCTGTGGACGCCGCTGGACGACGAGCTGCTCGCGATCGCGGGCGGCAAGAAGTCCCTGGACGCGGGGCTGAAGAGCGCCGAGACCTCCATCGCCAAGCTGCTGCCGGACTACAGCAAGTAGGCCCCCACGGCCGCCGGATCCTCCAGACAGAGGGGGAAGGATCCGGCGGCCATCGGCCTGTGTGCCGTATCCCCTGATCTCCAGCTGATCTCCAGTTCGCGAAGAAGGTTGTCGAACATGACAGTCGCCATCGACCGAGCGACCGGCAAGCGGAGCGGTGACCGCGGTCCCCGGTCCGGGCTGGGCCGGCGCCTCAAGCACAGCTACCAGAAGCACTGGTACGCCTACGCGATGATCGCGCCCGTGGCCGTCGTGCTCGGCGTCCTCGTGCTGTACCCCCTGGCCTACGGCTTCTACCTGACGCTGACCGACGCGACCAGCCTCAACACGGCCCGGACGATCGGCGTCAACGAGATCGAGGCCACCTACAAGTTCATCGGCTTCGACAACTACGCGGACATCCTGTGGGGGGAGACGGCCTACGACCGCTTCTGGTCCCACTTCATCTGGACGATCGTGTGGACGGCCCTGTGCGTCGCCCTGCACTACTCCATCGGCCTCGGCCTGGCGCTGCTGCTCAACCAGAAGCTGCGCGGGCGCACCTTCTACCGGCTGATCCTCATCCTGCCGTGGGCCGTGCCGACCTTCGTCACCGTCTTCGGCTGGCGCTTCATGCTCGCCGACTCCGGCATCATCAACTCCGGCCTGGAGATGCTGCACCTGCCGAGCCCGGCGTGGCTGGAGGACACCTTCTGGCAGCGCTTCGCCGCGATCATGGTCAACACCTGGTGCGGCGTGCCGTTCATGATGGTCTCCCTGCTCGGCGGCCTGCAGTCCATCGACTCCTCCCTCTACGAGGCCGCCGAGATGGACGGCGCCAGCCGCTGGCAGCAGTTCCGCTACGTCACGCTGCCGGGCCTGAGGTCGGTCAGCTCCACCGTGGTGCTGCTCGGCGTGATCTGGACGTTCAACCAGTTCGCCATCATCTTCCTGCTGTTCGGCAACACCGCCCCGGACGCGCAGATCCTCGTCACCTGGGCCTACCAGCTCGGCTTCGGACAGCAGCCGCGCGACTTCGCGCAGTCGGCCGCCTACGGCATCCTGCTGCTCGGCATCCTGATCGTCTTCACCTCCTTCTACCGCCGCTGGCTGAACCGCGATGAGCAGCAGCTCGCGATCTGAGGCAGGAGTCCCCATGAGCACCACGACCGTCCAGCAGTCCGCCGGCGGGGCTCCGGTCCCCGCCGCCGCCCCCGCGCGCCCGCGCGGCCGGCGCGGCACGGCCGGGAGCCTCCTCTCCCACGGCCTGCTGACCCTCGCGAGCCTGATCGCGATCTTCCCGATCGCCTGGCTGGTCTTCCTGTCCCTCGGCCCGGACAAGGACGACTACCTGCACCCCGGCGGCATCTGGTCGAAGATGACCCTGGACAACTACAGCTTCGTGCTCCAGGAGACCGCCTTCTTCCACTGGCTCCAGAGCACCCTGATCGTGTCCCTGGGGACCACCGTCATCGGAGTGGTCATCGCCGCCACGACCGGGTACGCGGTGTCCCGCATGCGCTTCCCGGGCTACAAGAAGTTCATGTGGGTCCTGCTGTGCACGCAGATGTTCCCCATCGCCGTGCTGATCGTGCCGATGTACCAGATCCTGTCGAGCCTTCAGCTCGTCGACACCTACTTCGGCCTGATCCTGGTCTACTGCTCGACCGCGGTGCCCTACTGCGCCTGGCTGCTGAAGGGCTACTTCGACACCATCCCGTTCGAGATCGACGAGGCCGGCCGCGTCGACGGGCTCACCCCCTTCGGCACCTTCTTCCGGCTGATCCTGCCGCTCGCCCGACCGGGACTGGCGGTGGCGGCCTTCTACAGTTTCATCACCGCCTTCGGCGAGGTCGCCTTCGCCACCGTGTTCATGCTGGACGACGAGAAGTACACCTTCGCCGTCGGCCTGCAGAGCTTCATCAGCGAGCACGACGCCCAGCGCAACCTGATGGCCGCGACCGCGGTGCTCATCGCGATACCCGTCTCCGCGTTCTTCTACCTCGTGCAGAAGAACCTGGTGACCGGGCTCACCGCCGGCGGCACCAAGGGCTGACCCGCCCCCGGGCCGTCGCCGGACGGCCCCCCACCAGCCCGAGGCGGCCGCGGTGCCCATCCGACCCCGCTGTGCCGCGGCCGCCTCGCACCACCTCACGTCCCATGACCACACCCTCGTTACGCCTCAAGGACGACATGAGCCAGCACTCAGCTGCACCTGCCCCCAGCCCCACGTCCGCCCTGGCCGTCGCCAAGCGCCGCGACTGGTGGCGGGACGCGGTGATCTACCAGGTGTACCCGCGCAGCTTCGCCGACAGCAACGGCGACGGCATGGGCGACCTGGAGGGTGTCCGCACCCGTCTTCCCTACCTGCGCGACCTCGGCGTGGACGCCGTGTGGCTCAGCCCCTTCTACGCCTCGCCGCAGGCCGACGCCGGCTACGACGTCGCCGACTACCGGGCCGTGGACCCCATGTTCGGCAACCTGCTGGACGCCGACGCGCTGATCCGCGACGCCCACCACCTGGGCCTGCGCGTCATCGTGGACCTCGTGCCCAACCACTCCTCCGACCAGCACGAGTGGTTCAAGCGGGCCGTCGCCGAGGGCCCGGGCTCCCCGCTGCGGGAGCGTTACCACTTCCGCCCGGGCAAGGGCGCCGACGGCGAACTGCCGCCCAACGACTGGGAGTCGATCTTCGGCGGCCCGGCCTGGACCCGGGTCACCGAACCGGACGGCACCCCCGGCGAGTGGTACCTGCACCTCTTCGCCCCGGAGCAGCCCGACTTCAACTGGGACCACCCGGCGGTCGGCGACGAGTTCCGCTCGATCCTGCGCTTCTGGCTGGACATGGGCGTCGACGGCTTCCGCATCGACGTCGCCCACGGCCTGGTGAAGGCGGACGGGCTGCCCGACCTGGGATCCCACGACCAGGTGAAGCTGCTGGGCAACGATGTCATGCCGTTCTTCGACCAGGAAGGCGTGCACGAGATCTACCGGCAGTGGCGGCTCGTCCTCGACGAGTACGCGGGGGGGAGGATCTTCGTCGCCGAGGCCTGGACCCCGACCATCGAGCGCACGGCCCACTACGTCCGCCCGGACGAGCTGCACCAGGCGTTCAACTTCCAGTACCTGAGCACCCACTGGGACGCCGCCGAGATGCGCGAGGTCATCGACCGGACGCTGGAGGCCATGCGCCCGGTCGGCGCGCCCGCCACCTGGGTGCTGTCCAACCACGACGTGACCCGGCACGCCACCCGCTTCGCCAACCCGCCCGGCCTGGGCACCCAGATCCGCCTGGCCGGCGACCGGGAGCTGGGCCTGCGCCGCGCCCGCGCCGCCAGCCTGCTGATGCTGGCCCTGCCCGGCTCGGCCTACGTCTACCAGGGCGAGGAACTCGGCCTGCCCGACGTCGTCGACCTGCCCGACGAGGTGCGCCAGGACCCGGCGTACTTCCGTGGGGCCGGTCAGGACGGCTTCCGTGACGGGTGCCGGGTGCCCATCCCGTGGACCCGGACCGGTACCTCGTACGGCTTCGGTGACGGGGGCAGCTGGCTGCCGCAGCCCGACAGCTGGGGCGAGTTGAGCGTCGAGGCGCAGACCGGGGTGCCCGGTTCGACCCTGGAGCTGTACCGCGCCGCCCTCGCCGTCCGGCGCGAGCACCCCGACCTGGGCGCCGGCACGTCCGTGGAGTGGCTGCGGGCGCCCGAGGGCGTCCTGGCCTTCCGGCGCGGGGAGTTCGTCTGCGTCGCCAACACCACGGGCGAGTCGGTGGCGCTGCCGGCCCACGGCCGGGTGCTGGTCGCGAGCGGGGAGATCGTGCTCGTGGACGACGAGGCGAAGGTGCCCGCCGACACCACGGTGTGGTGGACGACCGCGCAGGCCGACTAGTTTTCGCTCTCGATTTAGTACGGCCCGCTGCCCTTTCGGGCGGCGGGCCTTTAACATCTGCGTCACCGCAAGGTTTCTGAACCTTGCAGCAAGAGCCTTCAACGGAGAAGGAAACCCCACATGGCACGCAGACACCTCTCCGCCGCCGTCGCGCTCGCCGCGGCTGCGGTTGTCATGAACCCGACCATCGCACAGGCCTCGCCACCCGGCACCAAGGACGTCACCGCCGTCCTCTTCGAGTGGAAGTTCGCCTCCGTCGCCCGCGAGTGCACCACCACCCTCGGCCCCGCGGGCTACGGGTACGTGCAGGTCTCCCCGCCTGCCGAGCACATACAGGGCCCGCAGTGGTGGACCTCGTACCAGCCGGTCAGCTACAAGATCGCCGGACGGCTCGGCGACCGCGCCGCTTTCCAGAACATGGTGAACACCTGTCACGCGGCCGGGGTGAAGGTCGTCGTCGACACCGTCATCAACCACATGTCGGCGGGCAGCGGCACCGGCACCGGCGGCTCGTCGTACACGAAGTACACCTACCCCGGCCTGTACTCCTCCTACGACTTCGACAACTGCACCTCGCAGATCAGCAACTACCAGGACCGCGGCAACGTCCAGAACTGCGAACTGGTCGGCCTCGCCGACCTCGACACCGGCGAGGACTACGTCCGCAGGACCATCGCCGGGTACATGAACGACCTGCTCTCCCTCGGCGTCGACGGCTTCCGCATCGACGCGGCCAAGCACATGCCGGCCGGGGACCTCGCCAACATCAAGTCCCGGCTCAGTAACCCGTCGGTGTACTGGAAGCAGGAGGCCATCTTCGGCGCCGGCGAGGCCGTCCAGCCCACCGAGTACACCGGCAACGGCGACGTCCAGGAGTTCCGCTACGCCTACGACCTCAAGCGGGTCTTCACCAACGAGAACCTCGCCTACCTGAAGAACTACGGCGAGGGCTGGGGCTACATGAACAGCGGCGTCTCCGGCGTCTTCGTCGACAACCACGACACCGAGCGCAACGGCTCGACCCTCAGCTACAAGGACGGGGCCAACTACACCCTGGCCAGCGTCTTCATGCTGGCCTGGCCCTACGGCGCCCCCGACGTCAACTCCGGCTACGAGTTCACCGACCACGACGCCGGGCCGCCCAACGGAGGCCAGGTGAACGCCTGCTGGCAGGACGGCTGGAAGTGCCAGCACAACTGGCCCGAGATCAAGTCCATGGTGGGCTTCCGCAACGCCACCCGGGGTCAGGCCGTCACCAACTGGTGGGACAACGGCGGTGACGCCATCGCCTTCGGCCGGGGCAGCAAGGGCTTCGTGGCCATCAACCACGAGTCGGGCTCCCTGACCCGGACCTACCAGACGTCGATGCCCGCGGGGACGTACTGCAACGTGCAGAACAACACGCAGGTGACCGTGAACGCGAGCGGGCAGGTCACGGCCACCCTGGGCGCCAACACGGCTCTGGCGATCCACGCGGGCAAGTCCGCCTGCTAGACGCACACTTCCGTGCGCGGTACGCCCGGTCCCGGCCGCCCCCTCATGGGGCGGCCGGGACCGCTGCGCCGGGCCACGCCCGGTGGTTGAAAGTTCTTTCCAATGCTTTCAGGACTCTTGCTGTAAGGGTTTCGGCGGCGATACGGTCGCGCGGGGTCGGACCCGAGAGAGCCGCAATCGCTAGGAGCCCATCTGTGATACCGAGATGGCCGGTGCCGTCCAGGCGCCGAACCGCCCGTGCCGGACGGGTCGCCGCGGTCACCGCAGCGGCGCTGGCCGCCACACTCGTCCAGCCGCTCGCCGCCGGGGCGGCCACCCCGCCGGCGCCGCCGTCCGACGCCGCGCTGGCCGCCCAGCCCGCCCGGCACGACGCCACCCGTGAGCAGTTCTACTTCGTCCTGCCCGACCGCTTCGCCAACGGCGACCCGCGCAACGACAAGGGCGGCCTGACCGGTTCACGCCTGTCGACCGGCTACGACCCGACCGACAAGGGCTTCTACCAGGGCGGCGACCTCAAGGGCCTGACCCGGAAGCTCGACTACATCAAGGGCCTGGGCACCACCGCCCTGTGGATGGCGCCCATCTTCAAGAACCAGCCCGTGCAGGGCACCGGGGCGAACGCCTCCGCCGGCTACCACGGCTACTGGATCACCGACTTCACCCAGGTCGACCCGCACTTCGGCACCAACGAGGACCTCGAGAACCTCATCGACAAGGCCCACGACAAGGGCATGAAGGTCTTCTTCGACGTCATCACCAACCACACCGCCGACGTCGTCGACTACGAGGAGAAGTCCTACGACTACCTCTCCAAGGGCGCCTTCCCCTACCTGACGAAGGACGGCGTGCCCTTCGACGACGCCGACTACGCCGACGGGCGGCGCCGCTTCCCCGCGGTCGACCGGGACTCCTTCCCGCGCACCCCCGTGGTCACCAGGAAGAACAAGGTGCCGTCCTGGCTCAACGACCCGACGATGTACCACAACCGCGGCGACTCCACCTTCGCCGGTGAGAGCTCCACCCACGGCGACTTCTCCGGCCTCGACGACCTGTGGACCGAGCGCCCCGAGGTCGTCGACGGCATGGAGAGGATCTACCAGCGCTGGGTGCGGGACTTCGACATCGACGGCTTCCGGATCGACACCGTGAAGCACGTCAACATGGAGTTCTGGACCCAGTGGGCCACCGCCCTCGACGCCTACGCCGCGAAGCGCGGCCGCGACGACTTCTTCATGTTCGGCGAGGTCTACTCGGCCGACACGGACGTCACCGCCCCGTACGTCACGCAGGGCCGGCTCGACGCCACCCTCGACTTCCCCTTCCAGGAGGCGGCCCGCCAGTACGCCTCCCAGGGCGGCAGCGCCCGCAAGCTCGCCGGCGTCTTCGGTGACGACCACAAGTACACGACCGGCAAGGCCAACGCGTACGAGCAGGTCACCTTCCTCGGCAACCATGACATGGGCCGCATCGGGTCGTTCCTGAAGCAGGACGACCCCGAGGCCACCGACGCCGAGCTCCTCGCGAAGGACAAGCTCGCCAACGAGCTGATGTTCCTCAGCCGCGGCAACCCGGTCGTCTACTACGGCGACGAGCAGGGCTTCGCCGGCCCGGGCGGCGACAAGGACGCCCGGCAGAGCATGTTCGCCTCACGCACCGCCGACTACCTCGACGACGACCGCATCGGCACCGACGCCACGCACGCCGAGGACGCCTACGACACCAAGGCGCCCCTCTACCGGCAGATCAGGGCCCTCGCCCAGCTCCGCAAGGCCAACCCGGCGCTGGCCGACGGCGTCCAGCAGGAGCGGTACGCGGCCGACGGCCCGGGCGTCTACGCCTTCACCCGCACCGACGCGAAGACCGGCACCGAGTACGTCGTCGCCTTCAACAACGCGGGTGAGAAGAAGACCGCGACCTTCGAGACCGGCTCGGCCGGCATGACCTACCGGGGCATCCACGGCACCGACGCGCGCCCGAAGAGCGACAACGACAGGAAGCTCACCGTCACCGTCCCGGCCGGCTCGGCGATCGTCCTCAAGGCGGCAGGGAAGCTCGCGAAGCCCGCCGCGGCCCCGACGCTCACCCTGAAGGCCCCCGCGGCAGGCGCCACCGGCACGGTGGACGTCACCGCGGACGTCGACGGCGGGCAGCTGAACCGGGTCGTCGTCGCCGCGCAGACCGGCAACGGCAAGTGGCAGGTCCTCGGCTCCGCCGACCACGCCCCCTACAAGGTCACCCACACCATCGGCAAGGACGTGGCACCCGGCACGGCCCTGCGCTACAAGGCCCTCGTGATCGACTCGGCCGGCCGCACCGCGAGCGCCCTGGCCGCCTCAACCACCGGCACCCCGCCCGTCCAGGAGCCGCCCACCGCGTCCTCCCGCGACTACGCGATCGTCCACTACAAGCGCGCGGACGGCGACTACGCCGACTGGGGCCTGTACGCCTGGGGCGACCTCGCCGAGGGCGAGGCCACCGAATGGCCCAAGAGCCACCCCTTCACCGGCCGGGACGCCTACGGCGCCTTCGCCTGGGTCAAGCTCAAGCCCGGTGCCTCGAACGTCGGCTTCCTCGTCATCGACAAGGACGGCACCAAGGACGTCTCCACCGACCGCACGATCGACGTCACCAAGACCGGTGAGATCTGGATCGAGCAGGGCAAGGACACCGTCACCACCGAACGGCCCGACTACCCGGCCCCCGACAAGGGGAAGGCCGTCCTGCACTACCACCGGGCCGACGGGAACTACGACGGCTGGGGACTGCACGTCTGGACCGGCGCCGCGAACCCCACCGACTGGTCGAACCCGCTGAAGCCGGTGAAGACTGACTCCTATGGCGCAGTCTTCGAGGTGCCGCTCACCGAGGGTGCCACCAGCCTCAGCTACATCGTCCACAAGGGCGACGAGAAGGACCTGCCCACCGACCGGTCGCTCGACCTCAAGGCCGACGGCCACGAGGTGTGGCTGGTGAACGGCCAGGACAAGCACCTCCTCCCGCAGCCCGCGGGCAGTGCCGCCGCCCTCGACCTGACCACCTCCAAGGCGGTCTGGATCGATCGGAACACCCTCGCCTGGAACGGCTCCGAAGCCGCCGCCTCCACCCAGCTGCTGTACTCCCGCGACGGCACGATCAAGGCCGAGAACGGCACCCTGACCGGCGACGCCGCATGGCTGCGCCTGGCGAAGGGGACGCTGAGCGACGCGCAGAAGGCGAAGTTCCCGCACCTGAAGGACCACACCGCCTGGACCGTCGACCCCCGTGACCGCGACCGGGTCCGCGAGGCCCTGCGCGGCCAGGTCGTCGCCACGCAGCGAGCTGCCAACGGCGCGGTACTCGCGGCCACCGGCGTCCAGATCGCCGGCGTCCTCGACGACCTGTACCCCGGCGCCACCAAGGCCGACCTCGGCCCCACCTTCGCCAAGGGCCGCCCCACCCTGTCCGTGTGGGCGCCGACCGCGCAGTCCGTCGCCCTGGAACTCGACGGCAGGGCCGTCCCCATGCGCCGCGACGACACCACCGGCGTCTGGTCCGTCACCGGCCCGGCGTCCTGGAAGGGCAAGCCCTACCGCTACGCCGTGAAGGTGTGGGCGCCCAGCGTCCGCAAGGTCGTCACCAACAAGGTCACCGACCCCTACGCCGTCGCCCTCACCACCGACTCGAAGCGCAGCCTGGTCGTCGACCTGGCAGACAAGGCGCTCAAGCCGTCCGGCTGGTCGTCGTACACCAAGCCCAAAGCCGTGCCGCTGCGAGACGCCCAGATCCAGGAGCTGCACATCCGGGACTTCTCCGTCGAGGACCGCACGGCGAAGCACCCCGGCACCTACCTCGCCTTCACCGACAAGGCGAGCGACGGCAGCAAGCACCTGCGCGAGCTGGCGAAGGCCGGCACCTCCTACGTCCACCTGCTGCCCGCGTTCGACATCGCCACCATCCCCGAGCGCAAGGCCGACCAGGCACGCACCGACTGCGACCTCGCCTCCCATCCGGCGGACTCCGAGAAGCAGCAGGAGTGCGTCGGCAGGATCGCCGCGAAGGACGCCTACAACTGGGGCTACGACCCGTTCCACTACACCGTCCCCGAGGGCTCCTACGCCACCGACCCCGACGGCACCGCCCGCACGGTCGAGTTCCGCAGGATGGTCAAGGCCCTCAACGACGACGGACTGCGGGTCGTCATGGACGTCGTCTACAACCACACCGCCGCGAGCGGCCAGGCCGGCACCTCCGTCCTGGACCGGATCGTGCCCGGCTACTACCAGCGGCTCCTCGCCGACGGCTCGGTCGCCAACAGCACCTGCTGCGCCAACACGGCCACCGAGAACGCCATGATGGGCAAGCTGGTCGTCGACTCGATCGTCACCTGGGCCACGGAGTACAAGGTCGACGGCTTCCGCTTCGACCTCATGGGCCACCACCCGAAGGCCAACATCCTCGCCGTGCGCAAGGCCCTGGACGAGCTGACCCTCGCCAAGGACGGCGTCGACGGCAAGAAGATCATCCTGTACGGCGAGGGCTGGAACTTCGGCGAGGTCGCCGACGACGCCCGCTTCGTCCAGGCCACGCAGAAGAACATGGCCGGTACCGGCATCGCCACCTTCTCCGACCGGGCCCGTGACGCCGTGCGCGGCGGCGGCCCCTTCGACGAGGACCCCGGCGTCCAGGGCTTCGCGTCCGGCCTGTACACCGACCCCAACTCCTCCGAGAACAACGGCACCCCGGCCGAGCAGAAGGCCCGCCTGCTGCACTACCAGGACCTCCTCAAGGTCGGCCTGACCGGCAACCTGAGCGCCTACACGTTCACCGACACCAGCGGCAAGGAGGTCAAGGGCTCCCAGGTCGACTACAACGGCGCCCCCGCCGGATACGCCGACGCCCCGGGCGACGCCCTCGCCTACGCCGACGCGCACGACAACGAGTCCCTGTTCGACGCGCTCGCCTTCAAGCTCCCGGCGGGCACCACGGCGTCCGACCGGGCCCGGATGCAGGTCCTCGCCATGGCGACGGCCACCCTCTCGCAGGGCCCGGCCCTCTCCCAGGCGGGCACCGACCTGCTGCGCTCCAAGTCCCTGGACCGCAACTCCTACGACAGCGGCGACTGGTTCAACGCCATCCACTGGGACTGCGCCGACGGCAACGGCTTCGGCCGCGGACTGCCCATGGCCGCCGACAACGCGGACAAGTGGCCCTACGCCAAGCCGCTGCTGACCAAGGCCCGGGTGGGCTGCGAGCAGATCCGGGGCGCCTCCGCCGCCTACCGTGACCTGCTGCGGATCCGCAGCACCGAGAAGGACTTCTCCCTCGCCACCGCCGCGCGGGTGCAGTCCCGGCTGTCCTTCCCGCTCTCCGGCAAGGACGAGACGCCCGGCGTGGTCACCATGCGGCTCGGTGACCTCGTCGTCGTCTTCAACGCCACGCCCGAACGGCAGGAGCAGCGCGTGTCCGCGCTCGCCGGGAGCGGCTACCGGCTGCACCCGGTGCAGGCGGCGGGCGCCGACGCCACCGTGAAGTCGGCCGCCTACGCGCGGGCGTCCGGCACCTTCACCGTGCCGGCGCGCACGGTCGCGGTCTTCACCCGGACCGCGGGGTAGCGCACCCGGTGCGGGCGGGGCGGACCGCGACCGGCGGCCCGCCCCGCCCGCCGTCAGGGCCTGTCGCTCGGATCATGCCGGGGTCGCGGGGTGTGGCACGCACATCTGCCGCGTTGTCGTCGGTTGCCAACGCTCCGCGTTGACGCCCTCCTCCGCCTTGCAGCTGCACGCACCACACCCCGCTCGGGTCGGCCGACAGGCACAGTCACTTTCGGCCGACCTGATCCGAGCGACAGGCCCTAGGGTGAGCACACCCACCCGGAACAGGAGTGCTGATGCCGCAGATCACCGTCGACTATTCCGCCGACCTCGCGGACGGTTTCGACCGGCCCGGGTTCGCCAGGGCGCTGCACGAGGCGACGGTCGAGATCGCGGCCGCGCGACCGCCCGCGTGCAAGACCCGCTTCCGCCGCACCGAGGACATCGTGGTCGGCCCCGAGAGCGAGGGCCACGCCCACGTCCACGTGCACATCGCGCTGCTCGCCGGCCGCACCGACGAGACCAAGGCGCGGCTCACCGAGGCCGCGCTGGAGGCGCTGCGGACGCATCTGAAGCAGCCCGCCGGTCTCGCCCTGCACGCCTCCGCCGAGGTCCGCGACCTCGACCCGTCCTACGCCAAGCACGAGAGCTGAGCCCGCTCAGCCCGCCAGGGCGACCAGCCGGCCGACCAGGTGCGCGAACGGGCCGTCGGCCGGCTCGTCCTTGAGGGCCGTGCGCAGCAGCTGCGTCATCTCCTCGTCGTAGGCGGCGCTGACGGCGGCGAGCGCGGCGAAGTCGTTGACCAGCTGGGGCTCCAGTTCCTCGCGCGGGATGCGCCGCCCGTCCAGCCAGATCAGTGCCGTCGACTCGGCCAGCGAGATCCACGACCGCACCACCAGTTCCAGCCGCGCGGGCGGATCCGTCACGCCCAGGTGCGAAAGGATCTGGACATACGCGGCCTGCCGTACGGAGTCGACGAGTGCGTTGGTCGTCGACGAGCCGACAGCCGGACCACCGCGCATCAGGGCCGAGAATCCGGGCCCGTGCTCGTCCACGAAGTCGAAGTAGCGGCGCATCACGCGCAGCAGCCGAGCCCCGAGCGGACCCTCGTGCGGCTCCACGAACCGGCCCGCGAGATCGTCCGACGCCCGCTTCAACGCGGCCTCGTACAGGCTGAGTTTGCCGGGGAAGTAGTGGTACACCAGCGGCCGCGAGATGCCCGCGGCCGACGCTATCTCGTCGATGGAGACATCGTCGGGCGAGCGGCGGCTGAACAGTTCGAGGGCGACGCCGATCAACTGCTGCCGCCGCTCCTCGACTCCCATCCTGCGGCGAACCCCGGTAGTCATACGAACACCTTACCGATCGAATCCGGCCTCGAACGGGCCGGACCGAGCGCGGATGTCCGCCGACGTGCCGCCGACGCCCCGGGAAGCCGCTCGTCAGCGCAGCCCGCCGACGGAACGGCCGTCCTTCAGCGTCCCCTTCAGCTCGGCCTGCGCCCCCTGTGCGGCGGGCACGGTCAGCGAACTGCCGCGCGCCGCCCCCTCGACCCCGCCGGTGGCCCGGATCGACGCCGTGTCCCGGCTGCCGGCGGCCAGCAGGTACCAGTCACCCGCCTCCGACTTCCACAGCACCCCGGCCAGCACGTGCGGCTCGCGCGCCCCGCAGGCCGGGACGTTCTCGGCCTTCGCCGTGACCGCCCCGTAGGCTCCGCCCGGCGTGTGGAACTGTGCGAGCACCCGCGCACCGCCCCCGCGCCAGGTCTCGGCCCGGGTGCACACCCACACCGCCGAGCCGCTCCCGTCGGGCAGCCGCTGCTCGTTGAACGCCCAGGCGTTGACGCCGCGCACCCCGGCGGACCGCAGCGTGCCCAGCGAGCAGGCGAACGGCGCCCAGCCGGCCAGGGCGGCGGGCCGGGACGCCTCACCCGGGGAGCCCGGCCGCCCGGCGGTCAGCCGCGCCGGGACCAGCTCGCCGAGGTCGGTCAGCAGCCGCGTGCCGGTGCCGTCGGACAGTTGCAGCACGTTCCAGGACGTGCACGGCCCCGACCGCAGCGCCGGGCTGGCCAGCGGCGCGGTCACCCCGTCGGTCAGGGCCAGGTCCATGGCCCCGGAGGCGGGCTTCATCAGATCCCGCTCGCCCGCCTTCCTCACCCAGGGGGCCGTCAGATAGCGGACGTTGCCGTCGGCCCGGCCCAGGACCACCGCGCCCGACTCGGCCCGGCCGGCGCCGTCGACCCGGGCGAAGTCGAGGGCCGCGCCTTGGGTGCCGTCCTTCGGCTCGGCGTACCGGGCGATGCGCAGCCCGTCGTGGAGGATCACCACGCGGGCCGCGTCCACCGTCCCGGCGAACAGCAACTGCGGGGGGCCGGCCGGGCCGCCGGACGGAGTGCCCGGTGTCGCCGAGACCTGGACCGTCCCGCCCGGGCGGGCCCACACCGCCAGGGCGCGGCGCAGCAGGGCCTCGTCCCCGGTGAGGTCACCGCGCGCGGGCCACACGGAGAAGTCGGTGCGCGCCGAGCTGCGCCACGCGTCGGGGGAGACCCTGGTCAGCTTCGCCGGGTCGAGGGCGGCCTGGGCGGCCGGATTGCGCGCGTACGGCGGTGCCGCGGCGCCGTCGGGGCCCCAGCCCTCACCGGGCAGCCCGAGCAGCGCCCCGCAGACCAGCAGGGCGGCACCGGCGGCCAGGGCGGCCTTCAGGTGCTGGCGGCGGCGCATCAGGTCGGTGGGGCGGGCCTGGAGCGAGCAGGGGTCGAACTCGGGCGACTCGAGCAGGCCGTACCGGGCCGGCACCGCGTCCGCCTCGCGCAGGGCGCCCTCGGGGTCGGCGGCGCCGGCCGCCGCGAGGACCTCGCACACGCCCTCGTCGGTCAGCCGCTCCAGACCGCGCAGCGCGTACACCGCCCGGGCCGGGCCGGACAGGCTGGACAGCCGCTGGTCCAGAGCGAGTTCGTCGGCCCCGCCGGAGCGCGGGAACAGCTTCAGGCCCCACACCTGCGGCAGCAGCGCGGGCAGCTGCGCCCGCTTGGGCCACGCCCCGAACCGCAGGGGCAGCCCCGCCTCCAGCGCCGTGCGCAGCACCTGGAGCCGGACGAGGGCGTAGCCCGGGTCGCCGTCCCGGCCGCTCGCCCGGTGTGCGGCTCCGCTCACGGGGCCGGCGCCCCCGGACTGGGCCGGGATCACCGGTGAGGCCGTGCGGTTGCGGGGCAGCGCGCGCTGGGTGAGGGCGTGTGCGGTCAGGACGCGCCTGCTGCGGCCCAGGCGCGGAGGCAGCACCAGATAGGCCAGGCGGACCAGTCGGGGGTAGTGCTCGACGAGGGCGGCCTCGGCCTGCTCGACGTCGACGACCGGGCCGGCGGGGGAGGAGGGTGCGGGGCGCTGGGCGACATCCTGTGACTGCACGTTCAGCAGAACGAGCGAATCGGCGGTTGGTCACCTGACTGCGGAGCGTCACACCCCGGGGGACCCGGCGGGCTCCACGAGCAGCCGGGCGTAGTGCGTCACCGACCGCTGGTAGCGCGGCAGGTGCGGGGCGAGCGCGCCCAGCACCAGCGACAGCGCCTCGCGGTCACGGCCCAGACTCGACAGGCACAGGGCGAGGACGGCCCGCACCGGATCGTCCAGCTCGTCGGAGGGCGCGTCCAGTTCCGGCGTCAGCAGCGCCACGCCCTCATCGGCGCGCCCGATGTTGCGCAGGGAGCTGGCCAGCTGGATCTTCGTCCGGCGGGCCTTGTAGCGGCTGACGCCGGGCAGGCCGCGCCGCAGCGCCTCCCGGTACAGCGGCACCGCCAGGTCGGAGCGGCCGGTGGAGTCCCAGGCGCAGGCCTGCTCGAACGGCCCGAGCGGGCTGCCGGCGGGCAGTTCGGCGACGAGGGCGTCCACGTCGGCGCGGAAGCGGGCCTCGCCCTCCTCCGTCTCGGCGTAGTCGTCGAAACGGTCCCACAGGGCGCTCACGCGCTCTTCCCAGTCCTGGTCCACCGGGTCACCCTCGCACAGGAGTGCCGCCGCGGGCAGGTGGGTTTTGAGTGCTTCGGCCTCCGCAGCCGTATCGAAGGCGAGAGCCTCGTGCCGGGGCTCCGTGCGGCATGTGTCCGGACCGTGCCGTGACCAGGACCGTGCCGTCACAAGGACCGGAGGAACAGATGAGGGTGACCCGACCGATGCTCGCGCTGAGCGGCGCGGTGGCGATACTGGCGCTGGCCGGCTGCGGAACGGGCGGCGAGGACGAGGCGGCCGTCCCGGAGGCGGTGACCGGCAGCCTGGAGCACATCGCGGCCGAGGCCAAGTGCAAGCCGAACATGCAGACCGACGCGGACACCATCCGCCAGGCCCTGTGCAGGAAGGGCAAGGAGAAGTACGTCCTCGCCACCTTCGCCACCGACCGGGGCCAGCGCGAGTGGCTGAACAGCGCCAAGGACTACGGCGGCTACTACCTCGTCGGCCGCAAGTGGGTCGCCGTGGGCCAGGAGAAGACGGTCACGGCCCTGCAGGGCACCCTCGGCGGCACGATGGAGGAGGGCTCGGCACACATGAACCCCGGCGGCAGCCACAACCGCGGCGGCCACCACGGCTGAGGACACCGGGGGCGGCCGGAACGAGAGAGAGCCGGCGGTGGGGATTCCCACCGCCGGCTCTCTCGTGCGGCCGGGGACTACTGGCAGTCCTCACCGCTGTTGATGCACTGGACCATCTCGTTCATCAGGTTCTCGTCGAAGAAGTTGATGAAGTCGTTGTGGTCGGTGATCGGCTTGTGCAGCTGCTCCGGGAAGGAGTCCACCGCGAAGGCGTTCTGCACCTGGCCGTTGTCGATCTGCGGCGCCTGGATGTCGTAGACCAGGCGGACCTGGAGCTGGGGGATGGCCTTGAAGCCGTTCGAGCAGCTGCCGTCCGCCTCCACGAAGTCCACGTGGGTGCGGTGGTTGGCGCTGTCGATGTTCTGGCCGTCCCAGCAGCTCTGGAAGTTGGACGTGCGCACCACGGAGCTGCCGTCGGGGCAGATCGGGTACTTGTCCGTCACCTGCCGGTCCTCGAAGCCGGTGCAGCTCCAGGCCGTGTTGGCGTTGTTCAGGCCGTTGGTGAGGGACTTGGCGTCACCGGTGATGATGCGCAGCGCCTTCGGCATGGCGACGACGTCGCTCGTCCGGTTGCCGACGAACTTCAGCTGCGCCTCGGCCGGCTCGACGATCTTGCCGACGTTGCCGTCCTGACCACCGCCGGGCTGGCCCTGGTCGATGTCCTGCGACCCGTCCTGGATGCGCAGCACCGGCCAGAAGTACGAGGACTTGTCGCCCTGGTTCTGGCAGGTGGTCTGGGCGTTGGCCAGGTCCTCGTCGCTCGCGAAGGCGTTGTTGCTCTGGTTGCCGACGTAGTCGTGCTGGTGCTTGGCGCCGTTGGAGACACCGGGCGCCACGATCACGTTGTCCGAGTTGCGGTTCTCGTTCTCGTTGGTGCCGCAGGACGTGGTGAAGGTGCCGGTGGAGCCGCCGTCGCCGTTCGCCGGCAGGCCGTTGGGCAGGTTGCGGCTGTTCGGCTGGACGTCCTCGATCTTGATGAAGTCGTCCGCCGCGGGACCGTTGCCGCCCTGGCCGCCGTTGTTGTTCTGGCCGCCGTTCTGCCCGCCGTTGTTGTTCTGACCGCCGTCGTTCTGGCCGCCGTTGTTCTGGCCCTGGTCCTGGCCGCCGTTGTTGTTCTGGCCGCCGTTCTGCCCGCCGTCGTTGGTGTTGGCGTCGGCGGCCATGCCGCGGCACTTGGCCAGCTGACCGAGGTTGCGCGGGGCCTTGCCGCCCACCCGCCGGATGTTGATGCCGATACGGTCCAGGGCCGCGGTCCGCTTCGACCTGAGCGGGCCCAGGATGGCGTTGTCGACGAAGCCCGGGTCACCGGCCTGCGCCCGGCGCGTGGAGGCGAGCCGGGAGTACGCCTCACTGATCTGCTTGTCGAGGTTCGCCAGCTCCTTGTCCACCCCCCGGCGGGCGCGGTTGGGCACCGACGTCAGTTTCTGGCCGACGTCCGGGCACTGGATCGTGGCGATCTGCCAGCCCGCGGACTTCGTCCGGTTCGCCGAGTTCGACTCGTGCGCCGATGCGTAGAAGTTCGCCCAGATCAGCCCGCCCCCACCGAGCGCTAGGGCCGCCGATGCGGCAATGGCCTTGGTGGCCAGCGGCGTACGGCGTTTTCTTGTGTTGCGTCCCATGGAACTCCTCTGACTTCCTTTTTCGGGGGCATCGAGGCGCCCGACAGGAGTGAAGCGGCCCCCTTCCATACGGAGGCCGCCCCCGAGGTGTTCAGGGGTCCTGAGAATTGATGCGAGATTCGTGAGGACTCTGTGCCCTCAACAACCGCTGTGAAACCGGGAGTTGCCGATCCCGCACCGAGGGTGAGGGGGCCGGTCCGGCGTCACCGGCCGTGGTCGAGATACGCGAGGACCGCCAGCACGCGCCGGTTGTCGTCGTCCGAGACCTCCAGGCCCAGCTTGGCGAAGATGTTCGCGGTGTGCTTGGCGATGGCCCGCTCGGTCACGACCAGCTTGCCGGCGATCGCCGCGTTGGACCGGCCCTGCGCCATCAGCTCCAGCACCTCCCGTTCCCGCGGCGTCAGCCGCGCCAGCGGCCGGTCCTCGCCGGACTGCCGCGCCAGCAGCTGCTGGATGACCTGCGGGTCCATCGCCGTCCCGCCGGCGGCCACCCGCCGCACCGCGTCCACGAACTGCTCCGCGTCGAAGACCCGGTCCTTCAGCAGATAGCCGACCCCGCCGCTGCCGTCGGCGAGCAGTTCGCGGGCGTACAGCTGCTCCACGTGCTGGGAGAGCACCAGCACCGGAAGGCCGGGTCGCCTGCGGCGGGCGTCGAGCGCGCACTGCAGGCCCTCGTCGGTGTGCGTCGGCGGCAGCCGCACGTCCACCACGGCGACGTCCGGGTCGAGTTCCGCCAGCGCGGCGGCCAGTTCGGGCCCGGACTCGACGGCCGCCGCGATCTCGAAGCCGTGCGCCTGCAGCAGCCGCACCAGGCCGTCGCGCAGCAGGAACAGGTCTTCGGCCAGGACTACGCGCAAGGGATCTCCATGGTGACCATGGTGGGGCCGCCCACGGGACTGCTGACGGCCAGGACGCCGTCGAATGTACCCAGTCGCCGTTCCACCCCGGCCAGCCCCGAGCCGGCCCCGACCACCGCCCCGCCCCTGCCGTTGTCCGTGACGGTCGCCCGCAGCATGCCGTCCGCCCGGTGCAGGTCGATCCAGATCCGGTCGGCGCCGGAGTGCTTCACGGCGTTGGCGAGGACCTCGCTCACCGCGAAGTACGCGGCCGACTCCACCGGTGCCTCCGCCCGCCCGGGCAGGTCCACGCTCACCTCGGTGGCCACCGGCAGCCGCAGCGCCAGCGCCCGCACCGCGTCGCCCAGCCCGCGTTCGGCGAGGACCGGCGGGTGGATGCCGCGCACCAGCTCGCGCAGCTCGGCCAGGGCCTCGACCGAGGAGGCGCGGGCCTGCGCGACGAGCAGCCGGGCCTGGGCCGGGTCCTTGTCCAGCAGGACCTCGATGGTGCCCAGGTCCATGCCGACGGCGACCAGACGCGCCTGGGCCCCGTCGTGCAGGTCCCGCTCGATGCGCCGCAGCTCGGCGGCGGAGGCGTCGACCGCGTCGCGCCGGGTCTCGGTCAGCACCCGCACCCGCTCGGCCAGTTCCTCCTGGCTGCCGCCGAGCACGGCCCGGGTCAGCCGGAAGTGCACGTCCAGCAGGCGCGGTGCGAAGAAGTGCGCGAAGAACAGCAGCACCAGGGCCAGGGCCGCCGCGCCGAAGGCCGACGCCTGCCCCGTCACCGGCACGAACCCGTACCAGTACCCGTCGGGGAAGACCCGCCACAGGCCGACGGCGAGCGCGAACCCCTCCAGCGGGTACAGCAGCAGCACGGCCGGGAGCAGCGCGGTGACGAACCCCGCGGTCATGTCGACCGGCAGCCATCCCAGGTCCCGCCAGGTCGCCGGGTCGCGCAGCATCCCGAAGGTGCGCGCCCACGGGTTGGCGTCCTTCGGCAGCGGCCGGTACGCCGGCGGGATCCGCACCCCGCCCCACTCGGCCGCGAGCAACCGCCGCCAGTTCGCGAACGCGCGGACGCCCCCCAGCACGTAGGGCGTCGTGACGAGCCCGACGCCGATCGGTATGAGCGCGATCGAGAGCAGGGACAGGGAGAAGCACAGCACCGCCCCCGGCAGGCCGACGAGGGCCAGCGCCAGTCCGCGCACGGCGGCGAGCCCGATGCGCCGTCCGTCGATCCGCCCGTTGCCGTTCTTCGTGTCGGTGGTCATGGCGTCAGTCTGGCCGAGCCCGGCGGCCCGGTCACGGGGCCGGGCCACCGGCTCGGGGGTGGTGCTACCTACACCCCCGGGCCGGTGCCGGCGGGCCGGCTCACCCGCTCCCGAGCACCTTCGCCTCCACCTCGGGGTCGAGACCCGGGCGGGGGCGGTCGGGGCGCTGGGGGGCCGTGCCCCCGCGCTCCCGGAGCCACTGCCAGGTGTCCGCCACCGTCTCCTCCACGGGCCGGCAGGCCAGCCCCGCCCCGACCGCCCGGGAGACGTCCGCGCTGTGCAGCGCGTCGTGCAGGTCGCTGCCCGGCGGCACCCACACCGGCAGCTGCGTCCACGGCTCGATGCCGGCGTCGAGGATCGCCCCGGGCTCGGTCCAGCGCAGCTCGGCCCGCCCGCCGGTGACCCGCGCGCAGGCCTCCAGCAGGCGGCCCATGGTGGCGTGCCCCTGCGGGGAGACCAGGTTGTACGGCCCGCTCAGCCGCCGCTGCGCCGCGTGCAGGATCCACGCGGCCAGGTCGCGGACGTCCACGTACTGCAAGGGCAGTTCGCGCGGTCCCGGGGCCAGGACGGGGCCGCCGCGCGCGGTCCTGGCCAGCCACCAGGGCAGCCGGCCGATGTTCTCGTGCGGGCCGAGGATCAGGCCCGACCGCACGAGCACCGACCGGTCCTCGCCGAAGGCGTCCAGCACGGCCAGTTCACCGCCGCGCTTGTCCCGGGCGTAGTCCGTCTGCTCCGCCTCGGCCGAGGCGCCCGGCACCAGGGGGGCGTCCTCGCCGTACCCGGCGGGCGGGGACCAGGCGTACACCGAGCAGCTCGACACGTACACGTACCGCCCGGCGCGGTCCCGCAGCAGCCGTGCCGCGTCCGCCACCGCGCGGGGCGCCGCCGACCAGGTGTCGACGACGGCGTCCCACTCGCCCGGGTCCCCGGCCAGGGCGGCCAGGCCTCCGGGCGCGGTCCGGTCGCCGAGCAGCGTCCGCGCGCCCGGCGGGGCGTCGTGCCGTCCCCGGTGGAAGACGGTCACGTCCCAGCCCCGCTCCAGGGCCGTCTCCACGACGGCCCGCCCCACGAACTCCGTCCCGCCCAGCATCAGCAGTCTCATGCCGTGCACTGTGCCCGGTGGGGCGGCCCCGGGGAACGGTCATCTGCTCTCGGCAGAGGCGGGAACGGCCGCTCGCGGGAACGGCCGATGATGGGACCGCCGATCACGGGACCGGCCGATGATGGGACCGCCGATCACGGGACCGGCAGATCACGAGGGCGGGGCGGGCGCGGGACCGGGCGGGGCGCGGGAGGAGCCGTCAACGGCCCGTCGGCGGCACGTACTTGTAGCCCACGCGCCGCACGGTGCGGATCGTGTCGCGGTACTCCGCGCCCAGCTTGCGGCGCAGCCGCGCGACATGGACGTCGACCGTGCGGCCGTCGCCCACGTGCCCGTAGCCCCACACCGTGCCGACCAGCTGGTCGCGGGTGTGCACCCGGCCCGGGTGGGCGACGAGATGGGCCAGCAGCTCGAACTCCAGGTAGGTGAGGTCCAGCGGCCGTCCGGCCACCTGCGCGGTGCGCTGCACGGTGTCGACGCGGATCAGCGCGTCACCGCCCGGCCCGGGGGCCGCCCCGGACTCCGCCGCGACGGGCCGGTCCGGCACGGCCATCGGGAACGGCGGCTGCTGGTCGGCCGGGACGAGCACCAGGTAGCCGACCATCGGCGGCTGTCCCGGCAGGGTGGGCAGGGTGTGCTGCGGTGCCGGGAGCCAGGTGGCGCCCGGGGGCAGCAGGTCGGCCACGGTCAGCACCTCGTCGCGGTCGACGGCGCGCAGCCGGTGCCGGGGGCCGTGGCCGGCGGAGGCGGTGAAGGGGGCGGCGGGGGACAGGGAACGAGTGGTCGCCATGAGAGGTCAGCTCTTTCGCGCGAGGAGTTCGCCGGGGAGACGGCGGCCGCGAGTTCGTGGTCGGGCTCGCCGAGGGACGTACGCGGTTCGCGCTGGCCGGAGGCCGGGTGTGGGCGGCTTCAGCAGGCCTGCGCGTTCGTCGCGCGGCAACACACCCGGTCGAAGTCGTGGTCCTGGCGGGACGGCCAGAAGGGCTCGAGGTCGTGGCGACCCGTCGCGGCGTTCTTCCGGTAGCTGGCCATGGCCCCATTGAAGCAGACGTCCCCGCGACGCAGGGACCTTCTCTCACCCCTCGGACACCCGTCGGACGGCCGAGGGGGCGCCCACCACGCGGGTGGGCGCCCCCGGGGAGCCGGTCGACGGGCCGGTCAGACCTGGCCGGCCTTCTCCAGCGCCGCGCAGCACGTGTCGACCAGCAGACGCGTCACCACGTACGGGTCGACGTTGGCGTTGGGGCGGCGGTCCTCGATGTAGCCCTTGCCGTCCTTCTCGACCTGCCACGGGATGCGCACCGAGGCGCCGCGGTCCGAGACGCCGTAGGAGTACTTGTCCCAGGGGGCGGTCTCGTGCAGGCCGGTCAGACGGTCGTCGATGCCGGCGCCGTAGTTCTTGACGTGGTCGAGCGGCTTGGAGCCCTCGCCGAGCGACTCGCAGGCGGTGATGATCGCGTCGTAGGACTCGCGCATCGCCTTGGTGGAGAAGTTGGTGTGCGCACCGGCGCCGTTCCAGTCGCCCTTGACCGGCTTGGGGTCGAGGGTGGCGGCGACGTCGAAGTCCTCGGCGGTGCGGTAGAGCAGCCAGCGGGCCACCCACAGCTGGTCGGAGACCTCCAGCGGCGCCAGCGGGCCGACCTGGAACTCCCACTGGCCGGGCATGACCTCGGCGTTGATGCCGGACAGGCCGAGGCCGGCCTTGAGGCAGTTGTCGAGGTGCGCCTCGACGACGTCCCGGCCGAAGATCTCGTCGGCGCCGACCCCGCAGTAGTAGCCGCCCTGGGGGGCCGGGAAGCCGCCCTTGGGGAAGCCGAGGGGGTAGCCGTCCTTGAAGAACGTGTACTCCTGCTCGATGCCGAAGATCGGTTCCTGCGCCGCGAACCTCTCGGCCACCTCGGCCAGCGCCGCCCGCGTGTTGGTGGGGTGCGGGGTGAGGTCGATGTTCAGCACCTCGCACAGGACCAGCACGTCCTCGCCGCCGCGGATCGGGTCGGGACAGGTGAAGACCGGCCGCAGGACGCAGTCCGAGGAGTGGCCCTCGGCCTGGTTGGTGGAGGACCCGTCGAAGCCCCAGATCGGCAGCGCGTCCAGACCGGCGGGCGAACCAGGGATGATCCTGGTCTTGGACCGCAGCTTGGCCGTCGGTTCGGTGCCGTCGATCCAGATGTACTCAGCCTTGAAGGTCACGGGCCACTTCCTTCGGGGTGTGTCCGGGCGCGTATCGCGGGTGCTGCGGCGCTGCCGCACTGAGGCGCCGCGAGGTGCTGCCCGGCAGCCTGGCAACCGGCGATTACCCGGCCGTTGCCCGGGTGTGAACCCCGTGTTACCCGGTCGTCCCGGTGGCGCCGTGCACCGGCTCCCCTCCGTCGAGCCGGTGCACGGGCCGCATGGGCCGCACGGCCCTCACGCGCGCCGGTCCTGCCACCCCTGGCCGGGGGTGGCAGGACCGGTGACACGTACGAGGGGCGGCCGAGGGGTGGGCCGCCGCCTCAGGGACCTGTCCGGTCGTCCGGCCTCACCCCACCTTCTCGATCACGGCCCGGCGGATCAGGAACTTGCCGGACTCACGGACCTGTTCGAAAGCCGCGTTGTTCAGCAGGACGCAGCTGCCGGAGACCGAAGTGACCTCCACCGTCGTGGACTTGTTGTTGTCCAGGTTGGTGACCTTCAGCTTCGTGCCGGCCGGGAACTGGTTGCTGGACGCGGCGGGCGCACCGCCCTCACCGGAGAGCGTGACCGTGGAGCCGTTGCACACCTGCCGGCCGGCCGCGGCACCGCCGCCGGGGTTCGCCGCGGGTGCGGAGGCGGCCGGCTGCGAGGGCTGCGCGCCCCCGGCCTGCTGACCGCCGCCGGCCTGCTGGCCACCGCCGGCCTGCTGGCCACCGCCGGCCTGCTGACCGCCCTGAGCGGGCTGCGAGGGCTGCGCGGCTTGGGAGTCCTGAGCCGACTCCCCGACCGCGCACCCCGACGCCTCCTGCTTCCGCTTGATCTCCGCGACGACCGCCTCGCGGTTGGCGATCCGCGCCTCGGACTGGGCGTCCGGATTGGCCCGCTGGTCCGCGATGAACTTCTGGTTGTTGCCCAGGGCCGTGGCGAGACCGAGGCAGACGGTCGACTCCGACGCGGACTTGGGGGTCGGCGCGGCGTTCGACGTGCTCGCCATGACGAAGGCCCCGCCTCCCGCCACCGCCGCCGCGCCGACCAGCAGCGCGATCGTCTTGTTCGTGCCGAGAGTTCTCCTGCGCGACATGCGCGCCTCCTGAAGAGGTAGGGGAGCGTACGCCGCTATGTACGAGATACCGAACGGGGTTGCTCAGCGGTCGCAGGAGTCGGCCGAGTGACCTGCACCACACCCGGTGGGGGGCGGGGTCAACGCGACAGGGCGTCCCGTACGGCCTCGTCGGTCCGGGCCACGACCGCCGTGCCGTCGTCCGCGGTGATGATCGGGCGCTGGATCAGCTTGGGGTGCTCGGCGAGCGCCGCGATCCACCGGTCGCGCGAACCGGCCTCGCGGGGCCAGTCCTTGAGGCCGAGCTCCTTGGCGGCGGCCTCCGCGGTGCGGGTGATGTCCCACGGTTCGAGTCCGAGCCGCGTCAGCACCTCGCGGATCTCGTCCTCGCTCGGCACGTCCTCCAGGTAGCGGCGGACGGTGTAGTCGGCGCCCTCGGCGTCGAGCAGCTGCACGGCACTGCGGCACTTCGAACAGGCCGGGTTGATCCAGATCTCCATGGGCAGCACAGTACGCGCACCGCCCTCTGTTCGATTTTCTGACGCCTCAGCAGCCTCTCCCGAACCTGCCGTGCCGAAGTGTCAATTCCCGCCCTCACCTGCGCATTTGACGGGCTGTGCGCACTCCCCGTTGTCAGTGCCCGGCGGTACACTGGAAGCAGTGTTCGAGGGTGGCGCCGGGGTGCGGAAGTCCCGGGGTCACCCGACCGCGACAGGAGGATGCCTGTGCCCGCTGCCGCTCTGAAGCCGAAGTCCAAGCCGCTGCCCACCCAGTCCACCGCGAAGCGTCCCGTCCTGCTCGACCTGCCGTACGCCCCCGTGGAGAAGCGGCCGCTGCCGCCCGGCCGGCCGCGGGAGTGGTACGTGGCGCACAACCGGCGCCTCAAGGCGATGCGGCTGGCCATCGCCCTGCTCGACTCCGGCGTCCACATGCCGGGCCAGGCGCGCAACGAGACGATCCGCGACGCGGCGGAACTGATCGGCGTCCACCCGCCGTCGGACACGACGTGCCACATGGTGCGCGCGCTCATGCGCTACGCCCGCTGAACCGCCGCGCTCCGGGCGCCGGGAACCCCGATCCGGGGGTGCCCGGCGCCCGCTCGCGGCCCCGGAGCGGAGGCTGTCCGGCGTCCGCTCGCTTGCCCGCACGCCCCGGACCACGGGCCCCTGCGCGTGCTCACGCGGCCCGGCCCGGCCCGGCGCCGGGACCACCGGCGGGTTCAGCCGGGCGAACCCCTCCTGGCGCTCGTAGGGGAAGTAGGGGTAGGGCGCCGGTCGGTGGCTCACCGCGTCGAGCCGGGCCACCTGCTCGGGGGTGAGGCTCCAGCCGACGGCGCCGAGGTTCTGCCGCAGCTGCCGCTCGTCGCGGGCGCCGATGATGACGGAGGACACCGTGGGCCTGCCGAGCAGCCAGTTGAGGGCGATCTGCGGGACCGCCTTCCCCGTCTCCCCGGCGATCTCGTCCAGTACGTCGACCACGTCGTAGAGGTGCTCCGTGCGGACCGGCGGGCCGAAGTCGGCGGTGCGGTGCAGCCGGCTGCCGGGCGGCAACGGGCTGCCGCGGCGGATGCGGCCGGTGAGGCGGCCCCAGCCCAGCGGGCTCCAGACGATCGCGCCCAGGCCCTGGTCGAGCGCGAGCGGCATCAGCTCCCACTCGTAGTCGCGGCCGATCAGCGAGTAGTACACCTGGTGGGCCACGTGGCGCGGGTGCCCCTGCCGCTCCGCGACGGCCAGTGACTTCATCACCTGCCAGCCCGAGAAGTTGGAGACGCCGGTGTAGCGCACCTTGCCCGCCCGCACCAGTGACGCGAGCGCGTCCATGACCTCCTCCACCGGCGTCCCGGCGTCGAAGGCGTGCAGCTGGAACAGGTCGATGCGGTCGGTGCGCAGCCTGCGCAGGGCGTCCTCGCAGGCGCGGATCAGCCGGGAGCGCGAGGAGCCGGCGTCGGTGGGCCCGTCGCCCATCGGCAGGCTCGTCTTGGTGGAGATGATCACCTCGTCCCGGCGGCCCTCCAGAGCCGCCCCGAGCACCTCCTCGGAGGCGCCGCCGGAGTAGACGTCGGCGGTGTCGAACATCGTGATGCCCGCCTCCAGGCAGATGTCCACCATCCGGCGCGCCTCCCGCGCGTCGGTCGTGCCCCACGCGCCGAACAGCGGGCCGCTCCCGCCGAAGGTGCCCGCCCCGAAGCTCAGCGCCGGGACCATGAGCCCGGACGCGCCCAGTCGCCTGTGTTCCATGTCCGCCCCTCTCGCTGCAGACCCGCCCTAACGGTTCTGCGGTTCCATTAGTGGTCACTAAAGTAGCAGGAGGCATTGGCTAATGGAACAGGAGTACCGTTATGGCTGACGGGGGCGAACCGGGGACCGTGCGGCCCGGGGGACGCACCGCGCGGGTCCGGGAATCGGTGCTGCGGGCCGCGGAGGACGCCCTCACCGAGTCCGGCGTCACCGGGCTGGACCTCGCCGACATCGCCCGCCGCGCCGGAGTGGGCAAGACGACCGTGTACCGCCGCTGGGGCACGGTGACCGGGCTGGTGGCGGACCTCCTGGCGGACATGGCCGAGCAGTCGGCTCCGCGCACCGAGACCGGGACCCTGCTCGGCGACCTCACCGCCAACGCCCGGCTCGTGCAGCGCACCCTGACGGACCCCCGGCAGGGGCCCCTGTTCAAGGCGCTGATCGCCGCGGCGACCGGCGACCCCCGGACGGCGGCCGCCCTGCACCGCTTCTACGACGTCCGCGTCCGGGAGTGGGCCCCGTGCGTGCGGCAGGCCGCAGACCGGGGCGAGGTGCCCGAGGGCACCGACCCGCACGAGGTGATCCGCGCGGTGTCCGCCCCGCTCTACTACCACCTGCTGATCAGCGGAGGCCGGCTGGACGAGGCGATGGCCGTCCGGGCCGCCGAGGCGGCGGCCACGGCGGCCCGGGCCGGGGTGTTCGTACGCCCGTGACGGACACGGCCCCGCAGACGCCGGCTATGCCACCAGCTCCTTCTCCAGAGGAGTGCGGAAACGCGGGGTGACCCGGGTCGTCCCGAGCAGGCCGCGCAGCCGCTCCGCCTCCCTCTCGACGGCCGCGCGGGCCTCCCGGCCGACGCCCGCCTCGTCGAGGATCCGCCACACGATCTCCCCGTCCGGGCGCTGGGCCCAGCCGCCGATCACCCGGCCGTCCCACCACACCGTCGGGCCGACGTTGCCGCTGCGGTCGAAGAGCCGCGGCCGCACCTCGGGCGCGAGGTACCAGTCGCGCTGCTGCCAACCCATGGCGGTCGGATCGAGAGCGGGCAGCAGCGCGGCCCAGGGACCGTCGGGCCCGGGCGCCGGTTCCGCGTCACCCCGCGCCACGAAGCCCGTGCCCCCGTCCAGCTCCACCTGCTCCGCCCCGATCGCCACCAGCGCGCGGCGCACCTCCGTCACCCGCCAGCCCGACCACCACTTCAGGTCGGCCTCGGTGGCCGGACCGCACACCGCGAGCCACCGCCCGAGCAGGTCGGCCTGCGCCGCGGCCGTGTCCAGCTCCTCGTGCTCGGGCGCGAGGGCCCAGCGGAACTGACTGGACGTCCAGGAGCCGAGCGGCCGGCCGCGCACCACCTTGCCCTCCACGCCCAGCACCTTCAGCAGCCGGGTCGAGACGCGGTGCAGCCCCTCGTAGCTCTTCCCCGCCCCGTATACGAACTGCTCGCGCAGACGCGGCTCGTCCCGGGCCAGCTCGGCCGCCGTCGCCTGCCCGCGCCGGGCGAGGGCCGCCAGCGTCGACTCCTCGACCTCGCGCAGCCAGGCCGCGTCCGGCGCCCCCGCCGCCGCCATGTGCGCGAGCAGCGCGGCCCGCTCCCTCGCGGCGACCGCCAGCCCCGTCGAGGCGTGCACGACCGCCGTCAGGGTCGTGGGGAACACGAAGACCGTGTGCCGCATGCCGTGCATCCGCACCAGGGTCCGGTCCTCGTACAGCGCGCGCTCGGTCTCCGGCACGGCCTTCGCCGGGTCCGCCAGCCGCGCGCCCACGGCCAGGTACACCGTCGCCGGGTCCGTGCCGTGCAGCGCCACCAGGGACTCGGCGACCTGCTCGGGCGTGGCCGCCCGGGCCTGCCCGGCCAGCCGCTGCCGCAACGCGAGCCGGGCCCGCCGCTCCACCCCGCCGATGTACCGCCGCGCCTCCATACCGGCCTCCCCGTCCCGGCACCGCCTGACCGGCGGCAACCGCTCATCCCGACGACGCACCGCCGCCCACCGGCATCATCGCGCCCCCCACCGACAACGCGCCCGCGATCACCCGCCGCCGCTCAGCCGTACCGCTCCAGCAGCCCCCTCACATACGCCTCCAGCCGCTCGCCCAGCACCCGCGGTGTCAGATCCGTCCGGCCCAGCTCGCGCCACGGCCCGGCCAGTTTCGCCGCGTCCGGGACGTAGGCCAGCGCGTCCAGCAGCCGCCAGTACAGATGCGCGGACCCGTCCGCCGAACACCGGCCGCCCCACGCCTCGTACGCGCCCCGGAACGCGAGACCGTGCTCGGGCCCGTACAGCAGCGCGAGCGCCGTCGCACAGTGGGCCACGTCGAGGTCGGCGGGCCCCCACGAGGTCTCCACCCAGTCGACGACGCCACTGATCCGCAGGCCTGCCCCCGAGCCGGTGAACAGCACGTTCCCGGGGTGGAAGTCCCGGTGCAGGAAACAGCCCTCGTACGGAGGCGGCTCCCGGCGGATCACCTCCACGGCCCGCTCCCACACCGCACCCGCCGGCGCCGCCACCCGCTCCGGCGACGTCCACGCCTGGTAGGTCCGGGGCCGCTCGGCGGGGACGACCCGGTGGATCCGGGCCAGCTGGGCCGCGAGCAGGTCCACCCTCGGGCCGACGTCGTCCTCGTCGACCCGCACCCGGCCCGGCAGGAGCGTCATCAGCAGCGAGGGGTGATCGCAGTGCTCACCCGTCGCGTCCACACCGACCAGGGCGGGGGCCGGCACCCCCTCCTCACCTGCCAGCAGGGTCAGGATCTCCGCCTCGCGACCCAGGAGCCCGCCCGCGTGCCGGCGGAAGAACGGCTTCACGAAGGACCGCAGGGCGAGTTCGCGGCCGTCGTCCAGCGTGAGCCGTCGCATCTGGGCGCTCCAGCCGCCGCTCAGGAACGCCGAGCCGGTCACCGTGCGGCCCTCGGGCAGCTGCTTGGCCACCCACGCGCGCGTGGCCGTCCAGCCCCCCTCGCCGAGCCCGGCCAGTACGGCGGCCACGAACTCCCGCCGGTCGGCGGCATGGTCGCGGAACCACAGTCCCAGCCGGTGCCGGGCCCCGGGAAACTCCCGGTGGGTGAACTGCGCCCGCCCGGCCAGCGCCTCGGAGACCGCCTGGGTCACGGCCGCCGGGATGACCTCGTCCCGGCCCGGCACCGCGAGCACGGCCCGCCCCTCGTACGCCCGCAGCACCTCCAGGGCGGGCGAACCGCGCCAGCTCCCCTCCGCGCGGATGAGCTCGCTGAACCGCCCCTCACCCGAGCCGAACGGCATGTCCCAGGCGTCGGCCGCGTACACCGCCGGCGCGCACAGTCCCAGGGCCGCCACCCGGTCCCCGTAGTGCCGGGTGAGATCAGCCACCGTCTGCCCGCTCATGCTGAACCCGACGAGCACCAGCGGCCCGTCCACGCGCGCGTGCGCGTCGATCACGGACACGGCCTGCTCGAAACGGCGGCGCAGGCTCAGCTCCCGCAGCAGGCCGGTGCTGCGGCCGTGGCCGGAGAAGTCGAAGGCGAGAGCGCGGCAGCCGTGCGCGGCGAACTCCTCCAGCAGCGGCACCAGCCGCTCCGCGCTGCCGTTTCCCGCGCCGTGCAGCAGCACGACGGTCGCCCCACCGGGCCGGTCCGTACCGCAGCGCAGCCCGCCGAGCCGCTCGCCGTCGGCCGTGTGCGTGAAGGGGGTCGGCTCACTCATGCGGTCATTCACTCACGCGGACCGCGGCCTGCGGGGCGGTTCACAGACCCGGCGCCCCCCACACCGGGGACCAGCGGCCCGGGTCCTGCTCGACGGGCAGTTCGGCGCGGAGTGCGGAACCCACCTGGCGTTCCAGGGCGTTGTCGCGCCGCTCCGCCCCGCCCGGCAGGGGCGCGAACGGGTAGAACGTGCCCCGTCTGTAGAGGTGGACCAGGGCAAGACGCCGTCCGGCGCGGTCCTCGAACCCGGCCCAGCTGCACAGCAGTTGCGGGCCAAAACCGTTGACCTCCATCTGGCTGTTGACGGCGTGCAGGTCGTTCACCAGCGCCGGCAGCTGACCGGGGGAGCGGCGGGAGACCAGCCACGAGCAGCCGTAGCCGTCCGTGCGCAGCTCCAGCGGCGGTCCGTCGCGGTCGGTGTCGGCGTCCAGCAGCGCCTGCACCTCCCGGTGGGTCTGCTCGAAGGCGGCGCCCTCCACCGTGGAGAAGCAGACCGCGCCCCGCCCCGTGGGCGTGAAGCCGGCGGCCGCCTCCAGGGTCAGGGCCGCGGACGGCAGAGCGAAGAGCCGGTCGAGATCCGGGACGACCGGCTTGGTCCGGCCGAGCAGGATGTCCAGCAGACCCATGGGCCGCTCACCGCCTCACCTCGCGCAGTCAGGCACTGGTTCCCCAGCCAGTGTGCGCCGCGCTCACCCATGAGCGGGTCGCGATCACCTCCGCTCCGGGCAAAGCCGCCACCTACGCACGGCCATCGGCCACCGACCCCGGAGCAGCCCCGGCCACCGCCCCAGGAGCAGCCCCGGCCACCCGACCTC
Source organism: Streptomyces sp. NPDC053665 (assembly GCF_055585285.1). Classification (NCBI taxonomy): domain Bacteria; kingdom Bacillati; phylum Actinomycetota; class Actinomycetes; order Kitasatosporales; family Streptomycetaceae; genus Streptomyces; species Streptomyces sp. NPDC053665. The sequence continues at coordinate 344,425 of NZ_JBVJKK010000002.1, read as the reverse complement.
GGCGCAGCCCAGCCACCGCGCTCGCGCACGACCGTCGGCCACCGCCCCCGCGCACGGCCGTCGGCCACCGGCCCCGGGCGGCCCGGCCCGGCACCGACCGCCGAGCCTGCGGCCGAGACGGGCATGGCCGTCAGGCCCCGGACTCCACCGCGTACCCGGGCACCGACGGCCACCGCACCGTCAGCACCACCGACTCCTCCTCCGCGCGCCAGGAATGGTCGACGCCCCGCCCCCACACCACGTAGTCGCCCTGCCGTCGCAGCAGCACGCTGCGCCCCGGCAGTTCGACGCGGAAACGCCCGCTGATCAGGACCAGCAGCGCGGTGCGCTGCTCGCCGCGCACCCACTCGGCGCGCTCGTCGCCCGGGGGGTGGACCCCCCACTTGATCTCGACGTCCTCGCTGTGCCGAGGGTCCCCGGCGGCCTTGAAGTGCCCCAGGATCCATCCCCGGTCCAGCGCGGCGTCCTCGCCGGCGTTGCCCGTGTACACGCTGTCGTCCACGGGCCCGGACGCTAGCAGGGCCGCGGGCTAGGGCCTGTCGTTCGGATCATTCCGGCGTCGCGTGGCCTGGCACGCCCATCTGCGGCGTTGTCGTCGGTTGCCAACGCTCCGCGTTGACGCCCTCCTCCGCCTTGCAGCTGGACGCACCAGACCCCGCTCGAGTCGGCTGACAGAGCCGAGCCTCATAGCCGGGCTGATCCAAACGACAGACCCTAGAACGGGGGACGGAAGTCCAGGTACCCGAGCAGGACGATCACCGCCGCCAGGCCGCCGAGCACCACGGCCGTCGACACCCACGGGGACCGGCGGCGCGCGCGGCCCACGTGCCCGGGTTCGGGACGGAAAGGCACCGGCCCCGGCGGGTCGTGCTTCCAGCGGGCGGCGAGCATGCGGGCCCGCGCGGACGGCTCCTTGTGCTCGGCGCCGTCAGCCCACCGGATGTCGAACTCGCGCTCCTCGTCGTCCCGTCCCGGCATCCCCGCACCCTTTCTCGAACAACCGTCCCCCTAGATGATCCCCCTCGGGGGCCCGCCTGGGAAGCGCGGCCCGGGCGCGGACGACGGTGCCCCCGCCTCCACTGCGGGAGACGGGGGCACCGGACGGACGACGGGGGCGTCGCTCACACGTCGAAGTACAGCTCGAACTCGTGCGGGTGCGGACGCAGCTGGAGCGGCGCGATCTCGTTGGCGCGCTTGAAGTCGATCCACGTCTCGATCAGGTCCGGGGTGAACACGTCACCCTGGAGCAGGAACTCGTGGTCGGCCTCCAGGCGGTCCAGGACCGCGCCGAGGGAGGTCGGGACCTGGGCGACGTTCGCGTGCTCCTCGGGAGCCAGCTCGTACAGGTCCTTGTCGATCGGCTCGGCCGGCTCGATCTTGTTCTTGATGCCGTCCAGGCCGGCGAGCAGCAGCGCCGAGAAGGCCAGGTACGGGTTGCCGGAGGCGTCCGGGGCGCGGAACTCGACGCGCTTGGCCTTCGGGTTGGAGCCGGTGATCGGGATGCGCATGGCCGCGGAGCGGTTGCGCTGCGAGTACACCAGGTTCACCGGCGCCTCGAAGCCCGGCACCAGGCGGTGGTAGGAGTTCACCGTCGGGTTGGTGAAGGCCAGCAGCGACGGGGCGTGCTTGAGGATGCCGCCGATGTAGTAGCGGGCGGTGTCCGACAGGCCCGCGTAACCGGCCTCGTCGTAGAACAGCGGCTGGCCGCCGGTCCACAGCGACTGGTGGACGTGCATGCCCGAGCCGTTGTCACCGAAGATCGGCTTCGGCATGAAGGTGGCCGTCTTGCCGTTCTTCCACGCCACGTTCTTCACGATGTACTTGAAGAGCTGGAGGTCGTCGGCGGCGGCGAGCAGCGTGTTGAACTTGTAGTTGATCTCGGCCTGGCCGGCGGTGCCCACCTCGTGGTGCTGGCGCTCGACCTTCAGGCCGGCCCGCTCCAGCTCCAGGGAGATCTCGGCGCGCAGGTCGGCGAAGTGGTCGACCGGCGGGACCGGGAAGTATCCGCCCTTGTAGCGCACCTTGTAGCCGCGGTTGTCCTCCAGCGCACCGGTGTTCCAGGCGCCGGCCTCGGAGTCGATGTGGTAGAAGGACTCGTTCGCGCTGGTGGCGAAGCGGACGGAGTCGAAGACGTAGAACTCCGCCTCGGGGCCGAAGTACGCCGTGTCGGCGATGCCGGTGGAGGCGAGGTAGGCCTCGGCCTTCTTGGCCACGTTGCGCGGGTCGCGGGAGTACTGCTCGCCCGTGATCGGGTCGTGGATGAAGAAGTTGATGTTCAGCGTCTTGTCACGGCGGAACGGGTCGACCCGGGCGGTCGACAGGTCCGCGCGCAGGGCCATGTCGGACTCGTGAATGGCCTGGAAACCCCGGATCGAGGAGCCGTCGAAGGCCAGCTCCTCCTCCGCGTCGAACGCCTCCGCAGGCACCGTGAAGTGCTGCATCACGCCCGGGAGGTCGCAGAAGCGGACGTCGACGAACTTGACGTCCTCGTCCGCGATGAACTTCTTGGCCTCGTCGGCGTTCTGGAACATCCAGCTCCTCCTACTCCCGACCGTCCCGCCGGGGTGGTAGTTCGTTCGTGCGGCCAGTGCGGGTGGCACACGCTGTCCTCGACCCTAGGGACGGGTGATTTCTCGGGCGTGACCCGTTTGTTTCGCACAAGTTAACCGGCTCACCCTCCACCGTAGCCCCGACGCACCCCGCCGTGCTCCGGTCATATGGGGGCGCAGTACCGTGGACGGGTGGACAACAGGCAAGCAATCGGATCGTGGCTCTCGGGGCCCCGCGCGGCCGCGGAAGAGGCCGGTGTCGACTTCGGCTACCGGGGCGAGCAGCTCGGCCTGCCCGAGGAGGGCTCCGGCTCGATCGCCCGCCCGGGCCGGCGGATCGGCGCCCTGGCCGTGGACTGGGGGCTGAGCCTGCTCATCGCGTACGGCCTGATCGCCGACAGCTACAACGAGGCGGCGCAGGTCTGGGCGCCGCTGATCATGTTCGCGCTGATGGTGCTGACGGTCGGCACGGTCGGCTTCACGCCGGGCAAGCGCCTGTTCGGCATCCGGGTGCTCGCCCTGGACACCGGCCGGGTCAGCCCTTGGCGGGCCGTCGTGCGCACGGTCCTGCTGTTCCTCGCGATCCCCGCCCTGATCTGGGACCGCGACGGCCGCGGCCTGCACGACCGGCTGGCCGGCACCGTCGAGGTCCGCATCTGACGTACGCGCCGAGCACCTGCCGCGTGCCGCGCACCCGTACGACGAAGGGGCGCCCGGAGTGGTCCGGGCGCCCCTTCGTCGTACGGGTACGGGTCAGCGGGCCTTCGGCCCGCCCTTCGGCAGGCGCATGCCCTTGGGCATCGGGCCCTTCGGCAGCGGCATGTTGCTCATCAGGTCGCCCAGGGCGCGCAGCCGGTCGTTGGTCGCGGTGACCTGCGGGCCGGTCAGCACGCGCGGCAGCTTCAGCATGGTCGTGCGCAGCTTCTTCAGCTCGACCTGGCCTTCGCCGGTGCCCACCACCAGGTCGTGCACGGGAACGTCCGCGACGATGCGGCTCATCTTGCGCTTCTCGGCGGCGAGCAGGGTCTTCACCCGGTTCGGGTTGCCCTCGGCCACGAGCACGATGCCGGCCTTGCCGACCGCGCGGTGCACCACGTCCTGGTTGCGGTTCATCGCCACCGCGGGGGTCGTCGTCCACCCCCGGCCGATGTTGTCGAGCACCGCCGCCGCGGCACCGGGCTGGCCCTCCATCTGCCCGAAGGCGGCCCGCTCGGCCCGGCGCCCGAACACGATCGCCGTCGCGAGGAAGGCGAGCAGGAGGCCCAGGATGCCGAGATAGATGGGGTGACCGATCAAGAAACCGATCGCGAGGAAGACACCGAAGGTGACGATTCCGACAGCCGCGAGTACAAGACCGATCTTCTTGTCGGCCTTGCGGGTCATCTTGTAGGTCAGGGCGATCTGCTTCAGTCGCCCGGGGTTCGCAGCGTCCGCTGCGGGTTCCTTCCTCGCCATGCCACGAAGTCTACGTGTCCGCACGAGCGCCGACGACGGCAGTGCCGCCCGGGGCCCGTGGAGCGCGGTCCTGGCCTCAGGGGCGGGCGGACAGGGTGTGCGTGAGGGACTGCTCCAGCACGCGCTGCGCCTCGACCCGGTCCTTGGCGCGACGACGGTCCTCCAGCACGGAGGTCCACGCGTTGCGCCGGGCGGTGCGCTGGCCGCTGCTCATCAGCAGCGCCTCGACCGCGCGCAGGGCGGTCGTGAACGACGGGATCGCGGTGGCGCGGACGGGCGCGGCCTGCATGGGTGAGGTCCCCCCTCGGAACGGGTGTACGTGCTGTGAGTTCAGCGTCACTGATTGGTGTTACCAGGGCGTGACCGGCCGGTCAAACACCCGTGAAGCCCGGCCGGGGAGCGGGGGAACGCCGACGCGGTCCTGACGTACGCCCTCATCTGCGAGGACGGTCAGGACCGCGTCGAACCGGTCAGTACCGGTCGGTAGCATCACGTGCGCGAATTCACACGATTGTCTCGTCCCGTACCGGGAAGAGGGGGTGACGCCGCGTCAGACGGCCTGGGCCGCGACGCGCGCGTCCCGCTGCTCCATGGCCATCCGGTACAGCCGCCCGGCGCGGTACGAGGAGCGCACCAGCGGGCCGGACATCACGCCGGAGAAGCCGATCTGCTCGGCCTCCTGCTGCAGCTCCACGAACTCGTGCGGCTTGACCCAGCGCTCCACGGGGTGGTGGCGCACGGAGGGGCGCAGGTACTGCGTGATGGTGACCAGCTCGCAGCCCGCCTCGTGCAGCTGCTTCAGCGCGTCGCTGACCTCCTCGCGCGTCTCGCCCATGCCGAGGATCAGGTTCGACTTGGTGACCAGGCCGTAGTCGCGGGCCTCGGTGATCACCTTCAGCGAGCGCTCGTAGCGGAAGCCGGGGCGGATGCGCTTGAAGATCCGCGGGACGGTCTCGACGTTGTGCGCGAAGACCTCGGGGCGGGAGGAGAAGACCTCCTCGAGCTGCTCGGGGATCGCGTTGAAGTCGGGGGCCAGCAGCTCGACCTTGGTGTGGCCGCCCTCGCGGCCGGCCGTCTGCCGGTGGATCTGGCGGACCGTCTCGGCGTACAGCCAGGCGCCGCCGTCCTCCAGGTCGTCGCGGGCGACGCCGGTGATCGTGGCGTAGTTCAGGTCCATGGTGACCACGGACTCGCCCACGCGGCGGGGCTCGTCGCGGTCCAGCGCCTCGGGCTTGCCGGTGTCGATCTGGCAGAAGTCGCAGCGCCGGGTGCACTGGTCGCCGCCGATGAGGAAGGTCGCCTCGCGGTCCTCCCAGCACTCGTAGATGTTCGGGCAGCCGGCTTCCTGGCAGACCGTGTGCAGGCCCTCGCTCTTCACGAGGTTCTGCATCTTGGTGTACTCGGGGCCCATTTTCGCCCGGGTCTTGATCCACTCGGGCTTGCGCTCGATGGGGGTCTGGCTGTTGCGGACCTCCAGGCGCAGCATCTTGCGTCCGTCGGGTGCGACTGCGGACACGACCGGCTCCCTAGCGTTGATTCTTCGGCGTCCTCAAGGGTACGCCCGTGGATTTGAATGCCTGTGTGTGGTGTCAGCCCCCTCCCCGCGGGCGTTTATGCCGCCGGTGTCCGCTCGATCTCCCGGGGCTTGAGGTCGGCGTTCTCCAGGACGTCCCTCAGGTGGCGTTCCACCACGGGCAGGACCTCCTCGATCGTCACGTCGCGGCCCAGCTCGGCGGCGAGGGAGGCCACGCCCGCGTCGCGGATGCCGCACGGGATGATCCGGTCGAACCACTTGTTGTCGGGGTTCACGTTCAGCGCGAAGCCGTGCATCGTGACGCCCTTGGCGACGCGGATGCCGATCGCCGCGATCTTGCGGTCCTCGCGGCGCTGGCCCGCGTTGGAGGGGGCGTACTCCGGTCCGTTCAGCCGCGGGTCGAACTCCTCGTCCTGCAACCGCGGGTCGAAGTCCAGCGAGAGGCCTCCGAGCGCGGGCCGCTGCTCGACCGGGTCGCCCAGGACCCACACGCCGCTGCGGCCCTCGACCCGGGTCGTCTCCAGCCCGAAGTCGGCGCAGGTGCGGATCAGGGCCTCCTCCAGGCGCCGGACGTGGGCCACCACGTCCACCGGGCGCGGGAGCTTCTGGATCGGGTAGCCCACCAGCTGTCCGGGGCCGTGCCAGGTGATCTTGCCGCCGCGGTCCACGTCGATGACCGGCGTGCCGTCCAGGGGGCGCTCGTTGTCCGCCGTGCGCCGCCCGGCCGTGTAGACCGGCGGGTGCTCCAGGAGCAGGACGGTGTCGGGGACCTCGTCGGCGAAGCGCGCCGCGTGCACCCGGCGCTGCTCGTCCCAGGCCTCCTGGTACTCGACGGCCTCGTCGCCGAACCCCATGCGGACGAACCGCAACTCACTCACGGCAAGCGCCTCCCTCGGACGGGTGTGTCAGGCACGTAACGCGCCCACGCCACTGTACGTCCGGCCCGGACACGTCAGTCCCGGGGTCAATCCTCACACGATCGGATGAATGTCCGGGAAAATGTGTGATGGGGTGCTTACTCTCCGCTACATTCGCGCCGTTCAGCAAGGCATAAGGCCAGCTCACAGGCAATCCGCGCACATCACGAAGGCCGGAAGGCAGGAGACCGCACCGCAGATGACGGAACGACCCGCGCAGCGCACCCCCAACCGACAGCTCGCCGCGCTCATCGCAGAAGCGGGGTTCTCCAACGCGGGACTCGCCCGTCGCGTGGACCAGCTCGGGCTGGAACACGGCCTCGACCTGAGATACGACAAGACCTCCGTCACCCGGTGGCTGCGCGGCCAGCAGCCCCGGGGGACCACGCCCGCCCTGATCGCCGAGGTGTTCACCCGGCGCCTGGGCCGCCGCCTCACGGCCCAGGACCTGGGACTGGACGCCTGCGCGCCGGTCTACGCGGGGCTGGAGTTCGCCGCCACCCCGGAGGAGGCCGTCGACATCGTCAGCGGGCTGTGGCGCAAGGACTCCGGCAGCCACGCCGAGCTGCGCAAGATCGCCTTCACCCCGGCCGGGCTCGTGGTGCCCAGCCGGGACTGGCTGATCGGCCGCGCCGACGAGAAGGTCGCCCGGGGCGAGCCCCACCCCGCCCGCATCCCCGCGCAAGGCCGCCCCGCCCTGAGGCTCCCGGCCGAGCAGGGCGTCGCGTCCCTGCCCCGCCAGCGCGGCGGGGCCGAGCGCGGACCCGGCCAGCGGGTCACCGCCGGGGACATCGCCGCCCTGCGCTCGGTCGGGGAGCTGTTCCGCACCCTCGACGACGCCTACGGCGGCGGCCACGCCCGGCAGGCCCTCGTGCGCTACCTGGAGCACGAGTGCGAGCCCATGCTGCGCGGCACCTACGGCGAGCAGACCGGTCGCCGGCTGTTCGCCGCCGCCGCCGACCTGACCCGGCTCGCCGGCTGGACCTCGTACGACATCGCCGCCCACGGACTGGCCCAGCGCTACTTCGTGCAGGCGCTCCGGCTCGCCCAGGCCGCCGGGGACCGGGCGTTCGGGGCCTACGTGCTGGTCACCATGAGCCGCCAGGCCGTCTACCTGGGGCACGGGCGGGAAGCCGTGCAGCTCGCCCGGGTCGCCCAGCAGGGCGTGGGCACCGCCGGGCCGCCCGTCCTGCAGGCCCTGCTGCACGCCTCCGAGGCGCGCGGGCACGGGGTGCTCGGCGAGGTCCGGGCCTGCACGGCGGCCCTGGTGCGCGCCGAGCGGGCCCTGGAGACGGCCCGCCCCGGGGACGACGTGCCGCCGTGGGCGAGGTTCTTCGACGAGGCCCAGCTCGCCGACGAGTTCGGCCACTGCCACCGCGACCTCCAGCAGTTCCGCGCCGCCGCCCAGCACGCGGAACGCTCACTGCAACTGCGGGCCCCGTCCTACGCCCGCAGCCGGCTGTTCTGCCGCGTCGTCCTCGCCACCGCCCGCCTCGGGCTGGGCGAGCTCGACCAGGCCTGCCAGCTGGCCGCGGAGGCCGCGGGCCAGGCCGCCGAGATGCGCTCGGTGCGGGCGGTGGAGTACGTGCGGGACTTCGAGCGGCGGCTGGAACCGTACAAGGACGCGGCTCCGGTGCGGACCTACCGCGACAAGGTGGCGGCCCTGGGGTGAGGCTCCTCGCTCGCCGGGGGTGGCCCTAGGCAGCCCTCGGGACGGTCGGCACGGGGTCGGCGGCATGCATCGACCGCCCCGCCCCCAGGTCCGCCAGGATCGCCGCGGACGCCCGGTGCCCGGAGTGCAGGGCGCCCTGGACGGTGCTGGTGTCCCGGTGGTCCCCGCACACGTACAGGCCCGCGAGCAACCGCACCGGCCGCCGCAGATCGTGCGGCGGCCGCATGGCGGGCACCGCCTCGGCCGTGTGGTGCACCGCCAGCGTCTCCCACCGCGCCGTCGACGTCCCGTACAGCCGTGCCAGGTGCATCCGCACGGCCGTGTCGACGTCGCCCGGCGGCCGGCCGAGCACCGTCGAGGACACCAGGGCCCGGCCCACGGGCGCCCGGGACGGATCGACGTGGCTGAGCACCGCCGTGTGGGCCACGGGGCCGCCGAGGTCCGCGTCGAGCAGCAGGGACGCGCCCGTCGCCGGCGGCTCGTCGGTGGTGTGGTGCACCACCGTCACCGGGTGGAAGTCCGGTACCCGCAGCCCGGGCAGCAGGACGGCCGCCGCCCGGGCGTCCGTCGCCACCAGCACGGCCCGGCAGCGGATCACCCCGTGCTCGGCGGTGGTCACCGAGGTCGTGGAGACGGAGGTGACGCGCACGCCGGTGTGCACCGACCCCTCCGGCAGGGTCCGCGCCAGCAGCTCGGGCAGGGCCTCCGCCCCGCCCTCCGGCACGCACAGCCGGCCGCTCGCGAAGGCGCGCAGCGCGAGGTCGGCGCACCGGCTCGACGTCGTCAGGTCCGGGTCGCACAGCAGGGCTGCGAGCAGCGGGCGCAGGAAGCCGTCGATGGTCCGTGCGGGCAGCCCCCGTTCGGCGAGGGCCTGGCCGGCGGGCAACTCCGGGCGGGCCAGCAGCCGTTCGGCGGAGGTGCCGGCCAGCCGGGTCAGGGCCGCGCCCAGCCGGGCCTGGTCGACGGCCGTGCCGAGCGGGGCGCCGGACCGGCTGCGGGGCACGGAGACCTGCCGGCCGGGCACGGCCACCGGCCTGCGCGGCACCCGGGGAGCCGCCGGCGGCCGAGGCGCACCAGCCAGCGCACGGACCGCGTGCAGCGCGCCCCGTGCGCCCCCCACGCCGGGCTGGACGCCCGCGCGGTGGTGGCGCCCGTCCCCGTGCAGCAGGACGCCCGGTGCGAAGGGGCGCAGCACCAGCCCGCCCAGCCCCGGGGTCCGGTGTAGTTCGGGATACGCCGTGGACAGCAACTGGCCGACCCGGTCGAGCCGGAATCCGTCGACCTTCTCCGTCGCCATCCGGCCGCCGACGTGATGGGCGGCCTCCAGGACCATGGTCGTCACTCCTGCGCTGGTCAGCCGATGCGCGGCCGAGAGGCCGGCGACCCCGGCCCCCACGACGACCACGTCCGCCTGGTACGCGGGCTCAAGCACGTGCCCCTCCTCGAGGTTGCGCGGGCGCTGGAGACGTCATGCCCTCAACAGGCCCCAGGGATACGCGAGTTCCGGTCGAGCGTAGGGCTGTGATCGGTCAGATGGGGTCGCGCATGCACAGGGCACGGTCGCACGGTGGTCGCATTCGGATGCCGTGTGGGCATGAAGTGGTCACGGGAGACTGGTGCGCGACCGGGGGCCGGGCCCCGGGGGAACCGGGGGAACGGGAGAAGGCGGCGGAAGCGGCCGCGACAACCGCGGCGGGGCGCGGCCCTCGTGGGCCGGTGTGTGGTGCGGAGCGCCGGCCGCTGCACCGGCGAGGCGCGGCGCGGGGTCGGCAGCCGCGCCGCCGGTGTGGCGCGGACAAGGACCCTCGTGGGCGGGCGTGTTACGCGGTGCGTCGGCCCGCGTCGGCGGTGTGGGGCGCAGACCAGGGATCCCGCGGGCCGGTGTGAGGCGCGCAGTGCCCGCGCAGTGTCGGCTCTCGCGCAGGCGGTGTGGGGCGGGGAGGCGGCCCCCGCGGGGCAGGGGAGCGGCCCCCCTGGGCTTATGTGCGGCGCGGGAGCGGCCCCCTGGGGCTGGTGTGGGGCGTGGTGGAGACGCCCCCCGGTGGGCTGGTGTGTGGCGCGGACTGTCGTGGTCCCTGCGTCGGCGGGCGGCGGGGGGACGCACGCGGGCTTGGGGCGTGGCGCGGGGCCGCGATTCGGGGGCCTACAGCGCTGCGCGGAGCGCTCCCTCGATGTCCGGGAACGCGAAGCGGAAGCCGGAATCCAGCAGCCGCGTCGGCAGGACGCGGGCGCTGCCGAGGACGTCGCCGGCCATCTCGCCCAGCACGGACCGCAGGACGGGCGCGGGCACCGGGAACACCGTGGGCCGGCGCAGCACCCGCCCCATCGCCGCGGTGATCTCACGGTTCGTCAGGGGGTTCGGGGCGGTGATGTTGAACGGCCCCGACAGGCCGTCGGTGTCGAGGAGGTGCCGGATCGCGGCGACCTCGTCGTGCAGCGCGACGAACGACCAGTACTGCCGCCCGTCGCCCATGCGCCCGCCCAGCCCGGCCCTGAACAGCGGGAACAGCCGCCCCCACGCCCCTCCCTCGCGGGAGACCACCAGCCCGGTCCGGGTGAACGCGGTGCGGACACCGGCCTCCCGGGCGGGCGCCGCTGCCTCCTCCCACTCCACGCACACCTCGGGCAGGAAGCCCGAGCCCGCCGGGGCGCTCTCGTCGACGGCGCGGTCCCCGGTCTCGCCGTAGTAGCCGATGGCGCTGCCGTTCACGAAGACCCGCGGCCGGTCCGCGTCGTCCAGCGAGGCCACCGCCCGCGCGAGCGCGGCCGTGCCGTTCACCCTGCTGTCGCGGATCCGCTGCTTGTAGGCGTCCGTCCAGCGCCGGTCGCCGACCCCGGCCCCCGCCAGATTGACCACCGCGGCGCACCCGGCCAGCCCGGCCGCGTCCACCCGCCCGCCCTCCGGGTCCCAGCGGACCTCGTCCGTGCCCCGGGGCTCCCGGCGCACCAGGCGCACCACCTCGTGCCCGTCCGACGCCAGTGACCGCACCAGGGCGCCGCCGATGAGACCGGACGCGCCGGCCACTGCGATACGTGAGCGTTCCATCCCCCCATCCTGCCCCCGGACCCCGCATATCCACTGTCGGACCACGGGCCCCGCGACCTAGGGTGACGCCCATGCCCGACCATCCCGACGTGCGCGTCCGCGTCGCCGTGCCCGAGGACGAGACGGAACTGGCCCTGCTGGACCGGCGCGCCTGGTCGCCCCTGCACGCCGTGACGCCCGAGCCGCGGCCGCCCTACCCGCCGTTCTTCAGCGACCGGCACCCGCCGCAGGACTGCCTCGTCGCCGAGCACGACGGCCGCCCGGCCGGGTACGCGCACCTCGGCTTCCCGACCCCTCTCGCCGCGAACCGGCACGTGCTCCAGATCCAGGGCCTCGCCGTCGCCGAGGAGGCACGCGGCCGCGGGGCGGGCCGGGCCCTGGTCCGGGCCGCCGTCGCGGAGGCCCGCCGGCGCGGCGCACGGCGCCTGACCCTGCGCGTCCTCGGCCACAACACCCCCGCGCGCAGGCTCTACGAGGCCGAGGGGTTCGTGGTGGAGGGCGTCCTGCCCGAGGAGTTCCTCCTCGACGGGCGGTACGTCGACGACGTCTTCATGGGGCGCTTCCTCTGAGCCGCACCCGGCGCGCTCACGACCCGGTGGGCTCGCCGGTGTCCACCGGTTCCGTCGCCCGCGCCGCGCGCTCGGCCTCCGGGGCGACCTCGTCGGCCGTCAGCACGTACCCCGTCTCGGCGTCCGACGTGGAGCGGGCGAAGACCACGCCGAACACCCGGCCGTCCGTGGTGAGCAGCGGGCCGCCGGAGTTGCCCGGGCGGACCGTGGAGCGGATCGAGTAGATCTCGCGGACGGCCGTGCCCTCGTTGTAGATGTCCTGGCCGGTCGCCCGGACCCGGTTCGCGACCGTGGCCGCCTGCAGGTCCAGGTCGCCGTCCTGCGGATAGCCCGCCACCACCGCCGCGTCCCCGCGCCCGGCGTCGTCGTCGAAACGCAGGCTCGGCGCCCGCAGCTCCGGCACGTACAGCACGGCCACGTCCTTCTCCGGGTCGAAGAGCACCACCCGCGCCCCGTACGCCCGCCCGACGCCGCCGATCTGCACGGTCGGCTCGTCGATGCCGGCCACCACATGGGCGTTGGTCATCACGTGCCGCGGTGCGTACACGAACCCGCTGCCCTCGCGCCCCTGGGTGCCCGCGACGCCCTCCACCTTCACCGTGCTGCGCTGGGCGGCCCGGGTGGCGGCCCGCGTCACGTTGTCGCCGGTGGGCTCGGCGACCTCCGCCGCCGACTCGCTCTCGAACGGGTTGAAGACCTGCGGGAAGCCCGCCTGGGTCAGCGCGGAGGTGGCCTCCGAGAACCACGCCGGGGTCGTGTCCGGCATCGTCCGCTGCACGGCACCCAGCAGCCGTGAGTCGCGGATCGCCGAGGTGACCGCGGGCGAGGAGGAGGCACCCAGCACACTCGCGGCCACCCACGCCACGATCAGCACCGCGACCGCGTTGGCCACGGCCCCGCCCACCCCGTCCGCCACCCGGAGCGGCCCGCGGTCCAGCTCCCGCCGCAGCCGCAGCGCCAGCCGGCCCGCCAGCTCGTGCACCAGCACCGCCGGCAGCAGCACCGTGAGCACCGCCGTCAGCGTCGCCCGGGTCGTCCCCGGCTCGACCAGGTCCATCACCCACGGCAGGATCCACACGCCGACGACCGCGCCGCCGACGAACCCGGCCAGGGACACGCAGCCGGCCACCAGGCCGCGGCGGTACCCGGACGCCGCGTAGGCCAGGACGACCAGCAACAGCAGGATGTCGAGCAGGTCCACGCAACGCCGCCTCTCCTCGGGAACCCCTAGTACGCGCGGGAACGCCCCGTTGATCAGTCGCACCCGCGCGGCGGAGGAGACCCTTCCCGCACGCGTGCACCCGGAAAAACGCCGCGGACCGTGACGATGGTTCCACCGGGTGGCACATCACACATCGCGGACGGAGCGGAACAGGCCGACAGTGGGACCATGCGTGCCTTCGGAGGTCGGCCAGGGACACGCGGGCACCGCACCGCCGGGACGCCCGGCCGGGCGGGCCTGCCGCGCGCGGCCCGGGTGCTGCTCGGCTGCCTGCCGGGCACCGCCGCCGTCGTGGCGCTGGTGCTGTGCGCGCACGGCGTCGAGACGGCCGCCGAGGCCGGCGGCGCGGCCGCGCACCGGCCCGCCACCACCCCCTACGCCGCGCCCCGCCCGCCCATCGTGCCGCGCTCGCAGTGGCTGGGCGGGGCGGCACGCACCCAGCCCCGCCCCCGCTACGACGACCGGGTCGCGGCCGTCTTCGTGCACCACACCGACTCGCCCAACGGCTACGACTGCGCCGACGCGCCCCGCATCATCCGCGACGTGTACACCGGCCAGCGGGGCACCCGCGACTGGGACGACATCGGCTACAACTTCGTCGTCGACCGCTGCGGCACCATCTACGAGGGCCGGGCCGGGGGCGTCGAACGGGCCGTCACCGGCGCCCATACCCAGGGCTTCAACCACCGCACCTCCGGCATCGCCGCCCTCGGCACCTTCACGGAGGGCATGCCCGTCCCGCAGCCGATGATCAGGTCCATCGCCGCGCTGGCCGCCTGGAAACTCGGCCTGAGCGGCACCGACCCGCGCGCGCACGTCCGCCTGGTCTCCAGCAACGGCCTGAGCCGGTACGCGGCCGGCAGCACCGCCACGCTGCCCGCCCTGGCCGGCCACAACGACGGCTACATGACCAGCTGCCCCGGCGCCGCCCTGCACGCCCGGCTGCCGCAGATCCGCGACATGGCGGCCCGGATGCAGGGCAGGCCGGCCCCCACCCAGGAGGGCCACAGCCGCCGCGCGGCGTCCTGAGCCCCGGGCAGCCGCACACAGGGCGGGCTCCGGTCAGCCCCTGAACCGCTCCCACAGCCGGGGGTAGCGCTCGGCCAGCAGCCGCTCGTTCTCGAAGTCCAGCGGCGTGCCCTCCGGCTCCGGGGGCGGCGCGGCGATCTCCAGATCGGGGGCGACCACCCCGGTGAGCTGCTCGTACGCCTCGTCCGCCGCGTAACCGAGCTCCTCGCCGTCGCCGTCGATCTCCTCGTCGAAGTCGTCCAGCAGCCCGGCGAGCGCGTCCGGGTCGTGCAGCGCCCCCTCGAAGACCTCCCGGCCCTGGCCGATCAGCCAGCAGCGGAAGAAGTCGAAGGCGTCGTCGCTGGCGCCGTCCAGCAGCACCCAGGCCGCGCCCCACAGGTCCCAGCGGTAGGCCCGGTGGTAACGGGACTCGAAGTGACGGGCGAAGTCCAGCACCGAGTCCGGGTCCAGCCGAACGAGCCGTTCCACGAGCAGATCCGCCTGCTCCTCCGGGTCGCCCTCGGCGGCCTCACGGGCGTCGTCCACCAGCTCCCAGAACTCCGTCTCGTCCATCACGGGTCCAGCATCGGGCCTGGGGCACAGGGGCGCACCCGGAGTGGACGGGATCGTTATGCGCCGTCCGCCCGTCCGTACAGGCGCGCCAGCCGTGCCGCGTCCGCGGCGAACCGCTCGCGCAGCCCCGCCGGTTCCAGCACCTCCGCCTCCGGGCCCAGCGCCGCGAGCTGGCTGTGCGCGACCTCCTCGGACTCCACCGGGAGGTCCACCCGCACCCAGCCCTCGCCGTCCGGCTCGCCCGCCCCGGCCAGGGCCTCCCGTGCGGTGAACGGGTCGAGGGCGTACGGCAGGGCGCGCACACCGGCCGGGGACAGCCGCACCACCACGCGGGCCCGCAGGATGGACCGCGCGAACTGCTCGGCCCGCTCCTCCCAGAACGCGGGCAGGTCGAACTCCGGCACCCGCTCGAAGCGCTCCTCAGCCGGTTCCACCGCCGTGAACCGGTCGATCCGGTACACCCGGAAGGACGTGCCGCGGGCCACCCGCGCGCACAGGTACCAGACGCCCGCCTTCAGCACGAGCCCGTACGGCTCCAGCTCCCGGACGACCTCCTCCTCACCGCGCCGGTAGCGGGCGCCGATCCGCCGGTCGTCCCAGACCGCGTCCGCGACCGCCGGCAGCAGCGCGGGCGTCTTCGGCTCCCTGAACCAGTTCGGCGCGTCCAGGTGGAACCGCTGCGCGGCCGTCCGGGAGGCGTCCCTGAGGGACGGCAGCAGCGCCGCCGACACCTTCAGCCGGGCCGCCGAGGCCGCGTCCTCCAGTCCCATCTCACGCAGCGCCCCGGGCACCCCGGACAGGAACAGCGCCTCCGCCTCGCCGCGGTGCAGCCCGGTCAGCCGCGTCCGGTACCCGCCGACCAGCCGGTAGCCGCCGGCCCGGCCCCGGTCCGCGTAGACCGGCACGCCCGCCTCCGACAGCGCCTGCGCGTCGCGCGTCACCGTCCGCTCCGACACCTCCAGCTCCCGGGCGAGCTCGGCGGCCGTCATGGAGGGCCGGGACTGGAGCAGCAACACCATCTTGATCAGCCGGGCAGCACGCATAGGACCATCATGGTGCGTGTCGGGGTGCGGCTGTGTGGGGGCGGGCCTGTTCCAGGAGCGCGGTACCTGCACGACGAAGCCCCCGCCGGCCCGCGGCCGACGAACGACCGGGACCGGCGGGGGCCGCAGAACCTACAGGCCGTACTTCTCGCGCGCTTCCTTCACGGACGCCGCCTTGACCTCGCCGCGCCGGGCGAGCTGGGCCAGGGCCGCGACCACGATCGACTCGGCGTCGACACCGAAGTGGCGGCGGGCCGCGTCACGGGTGTCCGACAGGCCGAAGCCGTCGGCGCCCAGCGAGGACCAGTCCTGCTCGACCCACTGCGCGATCTGGTCCGGGACCTGGCGCATGTAGTCGGAGACCGCCAGCACCGGGCCCTCGGCGCCCTGGAGCGCCCGCCGCACGAACGGCACCCGCTCCTCGCCGCGCAGCAGCGCCTCGTCCGCCTCCAGGGCGTCCCGGCGCAGCTCGCTCCACGACGTCGCCGACCACACGTCGGCCGCCACGCCCCACTCCTCGGCGAGCAGCGCCTGCGCCTTGAGCGCCCAGTGGATGGCGGTGCCGGAGCCGAGCAGCTGGATCCGCGGGGCGTTCGCCGGGACGGTCACACCCGCCGACTCCGCCGTGTTGAAGCGGTACAGACCCTTGACGATGCCCTCGTCGATCCCCGCGACGGACGGCTTCGCCGGCTGCGGCAGCGGCTCGTTGTAGACGGTCAGGTAGTAGAAGACGTCCTGGTCCTCGCCCGGGGCGGCCTCGCCGTACATCCGGCGCAGACCCTCCTTGACGATGGCCGCGACCTCGTAGGCGAAGGCCGGGTCGTACGTCAGCGCCGCGGGGTTGGTCGCGGCGATGACGGGGGAGTGGCCGTCGGCGTGCTGGAGGCCCTCGCCGGTCAGGGTGGTGCGGCCGGCCGTGGCGCCGACCAGGAAGCCGCGGCCGAGCTGGTCGCCGAGCTGCCACATCTGGTCGGCCGTGCGCTGCCAGCCGAACATCGAGTAGAAGATGTAGAACGGGATCATCGTCTCGCCGTGCGTCGCGTACGACGTCGAGGCGGCGATGAAGTCGGCCATCGAACCGGCCTCGGTGATCCCCTCGTTGAGGATCTGGCCGTTCTTGGCCTCCTTGTAGTACATCAGCTGGTCGCGGTCGACCGGCTCGTACGTCTGGCCCTTGGGCGAGTAGATGCCGAGCGACGGGAACAGCGACTCCATGCCGAAGGTGCGCGCCTCGTCGGGGACGATCGGCACCCAGCGCTTGCCGGTCTCCTTGTCGCGGACCAGGTCCTTGACCAGGCGGACGAACGCCATGGTGGTGGCCACGTTCTGCGAGCCGGAGCCCTTGTCGAAGGAGGCGAACGCCTTCTCCGCCGGCGCGGGCAGCGGGGCGACCGGGTGCACGCGGCGGGCCGGGGCCGGGCCGCCGAGGGCCGCGCGCCGCTCCTGGAGGTAGCGGACCTCGGGGGAGTCGGCGCCGGGGTGGCCGTAGGGGACCACGCCGTCGACGAACGCGCTGTCGGAGATCGGCAGCTCCAGCAGGTCGCGCATGTTCTTGAACTCGTCCACCGAGAGCTTCTTCATCTGGTGGTTGGCGTTCTTCGACGCGAAGCCCTCGCCGAGGGTGTGGCCCTTGACCGTCTGGGCCAGGATCACGGTCGGCGCGCCCTTGTGCTCGACGGCCGCCTTGTACGCGGCGAACACCTTGCGGGACTCGTGACCACCGCGCGAGAGGTGGAAGCACTCGAGGATCTTGTCGTCGCTCAGCAGCTTCGCCATCTCCACGAGCGCCGGGTCGGCGCCGAAGAAGTCCTGGCGGATGTAGGCCGCGTCGCGGGTCTGGTACGTCTGGATCTGCGCGTCGGGTACCTGGCGCAGCCGGCGTACGAGCGCGCCGGTGGTGTCGAGCTGGAACAGCTCGTCCCAGGCGGTGCCCCACAGCGTCTTGATCACGTTCCAGCCGGCGCCGCGGAACTGGGCCTCCAGCTCCTGCACGATCTTGAAGTTGGCGCGGACCGGGCCGTCCAGGCGCTGCAGGTTGCAGTTGATGACGAACGTGAGGTTGTCGAGCTCCTCACGGGCCGCCAGCGCGAGGGCGGCGGTCGACTCGGGCTCGTCCATCTCGCCGTCGCCGAGGAACGCCCACACGTGCGAGGCGGAGGTGTCCTTGATGCCGCGGTTGGCCAGGTAGCGGTTGAAGCGCGCCTGGTAGATCGCCGACAGCGGACCGAGGCCCATGGAGACCGTCGGGAACTCCCACAGCCAGGGCAGGCGGCGCGGGTGCGGGTAGGAGGGCAGGCCGTTGCCGCCCGCCTCGCGGCGGAAGTTGTCGAGCTGCTCCTCGTCCAGCCGGCCGTCGAGGAACGCGCGGGCGTAGATGCCGGGGGAGGCGTGGCCCTGGATGTAGAGCTGGTCGCCGGACCCGTCGGCCTCCTTGCCCTTGAAGAAGTGGTTGAAGCCGGTCTCGTAGAGCCAGGCCGCGGAGGCGAAGGTGGCGATGTGGCCGCCGACGCCGTACTTGCTGCCGCGGGTGACCATCGCGGCCGCGTTCCAGCGGTTCCACGCGGTGATCCGCTGCTCCATCGCCTCGTCACCGGGCACGGCCGGCTCGGCGGAGGTGGGGATGGAGTTGACGTAGTCGGTCTCGAGGAGCTTCGGCAGCGCGATGCCGGCGCCCTCGGCGCGCTCCAGCGTGCGGCGCATCAGGTACGCGGCACGGTGCGGCCCGGCAGCCTGGGTGACCGCGTCCAGGGAGGCCTGCCATTCGGCGGTCTCCTCCGGGTCCCGGTCGGGGAGCTGGTCGAGCTCGCTCGGCTGGATGGCGTTGGGGTCGGTCATGTCGCCGCCTTCCTCAGTCGAAGGGGGTTCCCTCACGTAAGGGGATCGGGGGTGCCCTTGGTCTTTGGCAGGACAGGGCTGAGGCTTCGGTGGAAGCCCGTCGGCGACTGTAACTCCCTGATCGATGATCGATCAAAGGGTTGAGGACCAAAACCTCTTGATCACGAGAAAGTAGGCACGCGGTGCCTCCGACAGTGGCACGCGGTGACCGGGATGCGCCGGGTTCTCGCAGGTCGGAGGCGTTTGAGCGGGAGGGCGCTCGGGTGTCACGCCCGGGGTGCGCACCCCAGCACGTGGGCCTTCACCAGCTCGGCGATCCGGGGGTCCCGCCGCTTGAACGCGGCGACCAGCTCCTCGTGCTCCTCGGCGTACGACTGCTGCCGCGTGCCCAGCCAGCGGATCGACAGGGCGGTGAACACCTCGATGCCCAGGCCCTCCCAGGTGTGCAGCAGGACCGAGTTCCCGGCAGCGCGCACCAGTTCGCGGTGGAAGGCGACGGTGTGGCGGACCTGGGCGGTGCCGTCGGAGACGCGGTCGGCCTCGTGCAGGGCGCTGACGTGGGGCTCCAGCGCCGAGCAGTCCTCCGCGAGACCCTCGGCGGCCAGCTCCGCCGCGATGGCCTCCAGACCGGCCCGGACGGGATAGCTCTCCTCCAGGTCGGCTGCGGTCAGGTTCCGCACACGGACGCCCTTGTTGGGAGCGGACTCGATCAGGCGCAGCGACTCCAGCTCGCGCAGGGCCTCGCGGACCGGGGTCTGGCTGACCTCCAGCTCGGTGGCGATCCGGCGCTCGACGATCCGCTCGCCCGGCTGCCAGCGTCCGCTGATGATCCCCTCCAGGATGTGCTCGCGGATCTGCTCGCGGAGCGAGTGGATGACGGGCGCGGTCATGAGGGCTCCTTAGGCGGGATCGACGTTTAGACAATACGGCCGGTTCGCTCCGCGGGTGGGGCCGACGAGGGCGCTGTCGCGCAGGTGAGACGAGACTTACACAGGGGGTGTGGGGCTGTCGTTCGACCGGCGCCTTGTATGCGGCCTGCCGCGCAGTTCCCCGCGCCCCTGAACAAAGCGCCCCCGCCCGGAGATGATCCGGGCGGGGGCACCGTACAGCCGTACCGACGTGTCAGAGACCGAGCTCGACCTCGAACTCGCCGGCCTCCAGGATGGCCTTGACCGCCGTCAGGTAACGGGCGGCGTCGGCGCCGTCCACCAGACGGTGGTCGTAGGACAGGGTCAGGTACGTCATGTCCCGGACGCCGATGACGGGGCCGTCCTCGGTGTCGATCACGGCGGGGCGCTTGACCGTGGCACCGATGCCGAGGATCGCGACCTGGCCCGGCGGCACGATGATCGTGTCGAAGAGCGCGCCGCGCGACCCGGTGTTGGAGATGGTGAAGGTCGCGCCGGACAGCTCGTCCGGGGTGATCTTGCTGGCGCGGACCTTGCCCGCCAGGTCGGCCGTGGCCTTGGCGATACCGGCGAGGTTGAGGTCGCCGGCGTTCTTGATGACCGGGGTCATCAGGCCCTTCTCGGAGTCCACCGCGATACCGATGTTCTCGGTGTCGAAGTAGGTGATGGTCCCCTCGGCCTCGTTGATCCGGGCGTTGATCGGCGCGTGCGCCTTCAGCGCCTGGGCGGCGGCCTTGACGAAGAACGGCATCGGGGAGAGCTTGACGCCCTCACGCGAGGCGAACGCGTCCTTGGCACGGGCGCGCAGCTTCATCAGGCGGGTGACGTCGACCTCGACGACCGAGGACAGCTGCGCCTGCTCGTGCAGGGCCTTGACCATGTTGTCGCCGATGACCTTGCGGATGCGCGGCATCTTGACGGTCTGGCCGCGCAGCGGGGAGGCCTCCAGCGCCGGGGCCTTCTTCGCGGCCGACGGGGCGGCAGCGGCGGGCGCCGGGGTGGCGGCGGCGCTCTTCGCGGCCTCGGCGGCGGCGACGACGTCCTGCTTGCGGATACGCCCGCCGACGCCGGTGCCCTTGACGGTGGCCAGGTCGACACCCTGCTCGGCGGCGAGCTTGCGCACCAGCGGGGTGACGTAGGCGCCGTCGTCGGCCGGCTTGGCGGCGGCCGGGGCCGGGGCCTGGGCCGGAGCCGGGGCCGGCGCAGGAGCGGACGGGACCGGGTCGGGAGCCGGGGTGGTCTGCTGCTGCGGGGCCGGGGCCGAGGGGGCCTGCGGAGCCGGGGCCTGCTGGGCCGGGGCGGCCTGCTGCGGGGCCGGGGCCTGGGTGGGCTCGGGCTGCGCCGGGGCGGGCTCGGGCTGCGCCGGGGCGGCCGGGGCCTCCTGCGCGGGGGCGGCGGCCGGGGCGGCACCCGCCTCGCCGATGACGGCGAGCTTGGCGCCCACCTCGGCGGTCTCGTCCTCGCCCACCACGATCTCCAGCAGCGTGCCGGAGGTCGGGGCGGGGATCTCGGTGTCGACCTTGTCCGTCGACACCTCCAGCAGCGGCTCGTCGGCCTCGACCGTGTCGCCGACCGACTTCAGCCAGCGGGTGACGGTGCCCTCGGTGACGGACTCGCCGAGCGCGGGCAGGACGACGTCCGTGCCCTCGGCGGAGCCGCCGCCGGCAGCGGCGTCGGCGGTCGGGGCAGGCGCCGGGGCGGACTGCTCGGTGGAGGGCGCGGCCGCGGCCGGCTCGGGGGCGGGCTCGGCGACCTGCTCGGCCTGCGGGGCCTGCTCGGCGGCCGGGGCCTCCTCGGCGGCGGGGGCGCCGGAGCCGTCGTCGATGAGCGCCAGCTCGGCGCCGACCTCGACGGTCTCGTCCTCGGCGACCTTGATGGAGGACAGCACGCCGGAGGCGGGGGAGGGGATCTCGGTGTCGACCTTGTCGGTGGAGACCTCGAGCAGGGGCTCGTCGGCCTCGACGCGCTCACCCTCGGCCTTCAGCCAGCGGGTGACGGTGCCCTCGGTGACGCTCTCGCCGAGCGCCGGAAGGGTTACGGAAACCGCCATGGTTTCGGTTGCTCCTTACGGAAAGTGCGGAAGTCTGTGTCGTCGCGTTCGTCGACCGAGGGTCAGTCGTGCGCGTGCAGGGGCTTGCCGGCCAGGGCCAGGTGGGCCTCGCCGAGCGCCTCGTTCTGCGTCGGGTGGGCGTGGATGAGCTGCGCGACCTCGGCGGGCAGCGCCTCCCAGTTGTAGATCAGCTGGGCTTCGCCGACCTGCTCGCCCATGCGGTCGCCGACCATGTGGACGCCGACGACGGCACCGTCCTTGACCTGGACGAGCTTGATCTCGCCCGCGGTGTTCAGGATCTTGCTCCTGCCGTTGCCCGCGAGGTTGTACTTCAGAGCGACGACCTTGTCCGCACCGTAGATCTCCTTGGCCTTGGCCTCGGTGATGCCGACGGAGGCGACCTCGGGGTGGCAGTACGTCACCCGCGGGACACCGTCGTAGTCGATCGGGACGGTCTTCAGACCGGCCAGACGCTCCGCCACCAGGATGCCCTCCGCGAAGCCCACGTGCGCGAGCTGGAGGGTCGGGACCAGGTCACCGACGGCGGAGATGGTCGGCACGTTCGTGCGCATGTACTCGTCGACCAGGACGTAGCCGCGGTCCATCGCGACGCCCTGCTCCTCGTAGCCCAGGCCCTGGGAGACCGGGCCGCGGCCGATGGCGACCAGCAGGACCTCGGCCTCGAACTGCTTGCCGTCGGCCAGGGTGACCTTGACACCGTCCTGGGTGTACTCGGCGCTCTGGAAGAACGTGCCCAGGTTGAACTTGATGCCGCGCTTGCGGAAGGCGCGCTCCAGCAGCTTGGAGGAGTTCTCGTCCTCGACCGGGACGAGGTGCTTCAGACCCTCGACGATCGTGACCTCGGTGCCGAAGGACTTCCACGCGGAGGCGAACTCGACGCCGATGACGCCGCCGCCCAGGATGATCGCGGACTTCGGCACGCGGTCCAGGACGAGGGCGTGGTCGGAGGAGATGATCCGGTTGCCGTCGATCTCCAGGCCCGGCAGCGACTTCGGCACGGAGCCGGTCGCGAGCAGGACGTGGCGGCCCTCCACGCGGCGGCCGTTGACGTCGACGGAGGTGGGGGAGGACAGCCGGCCCTCGCCCTCGATGTAGGTCACCTTGCGGGAGGCGACCAGACCCTGCAGGCCCTTGTACAGGCCGGCGATCACGCCGTCCTTGTACTTGTGGACGCCCGCGATGTCGATGCCCTCGAAGGAGGCCTTCACACCGAACTGCTCGCTCTCGCGGGCCTGGTCGGCGATCTCGCCCGCGTGCAGCAGGGCCTTGGTGGGGATGCATCCCCGGTGCAGGCAGGTGCCGCCGACCTTGTCCTTCTCGATCAGGGCGACGTCCAGGCCCAGCTGCGCCCCGCGCAGGGCCGCGGCGTAACCACCGCTGCCACCGCCGAGGATCACTAGGTCGAAAACGGTGCTGGCGTCGTTCGCCACGTCACGTCCTCCATGCATGTGCGCCGTGAGCCGGTCGTCAGTGACCGGCAGGCGGCTGGTGTCCGGCCGCTCGTTCTTCGGCCCTTCGGTGGGGCCCTGTCCTGCCGAGCCCCATCTTCGCACTTGTCGGCACACAAGGAGACGCCGGGCTGCGGTGTGAGACACCCCACGTTCGGATGAGCGTGCCGGGGAGCGCCCCGAAGGGGCGCGGGGCTGTGTCTGATCTGCGGCTCCGCCGCGTGGGCGCGAGGGCACCGCGCCGAAGGGGCGCGGGGAACTGCGCGAACAGCCCCCACGCCCCCGCACTCGCCACACGACGGACGAGACCGGGCTCTCAGGGGAAGGTCAGCCCAGATCCCCGGCGGCCGTCAGCTCGGCCAGCCGCACCAGCGTCCGCACAGCCGTCCCCGTGCCGCCCTTCGGCGTGTATCCGAACGGCCCGCCCTCGTTGAAGGCCGGCCCGGCGATGTCCAGGTGCGCCCAGGTGATGCCCTCGCCCACGAACTCGCGCAGGAACAGACCGGCCACCAGGCCGCCGCCCATCCGCTCACCCATGTTCGCGATGTCGGCGGTCGCCGAGTCCATCCCCTTGCGCAGGTGCTCCGGCAGCGGCATCGGCCACGCCGGCTCCCCGACCTCCTCGGCCGCCTCCAGCACCGCCGTGCGGAAGGCGTCGTCGTTGCCCATGATCCCGAACGTCCGGTTGCCCAGCGCCAGCACCATCGCCCCGGTCAGGGTCGCCACGTCGACGATCGCGTCCGGCTTCTCCTGCGAAGCGGCCCACAGCGCGTCGGCCAGCACCAGGCGGCCCTCCGCGTCCGTGTTGAGGACCTCGACGGTCTTGCCGCTGTACATGCGCAGCACGTCACCCGGACGGGTCGCGGACCCGGAGGGCATGTTCTCCGCGAGCGCCAGCCAGCCGGTGACGTTGACCTCCAGGCCCAGGCGCGCGGCGGCGACGACCGCGGCGAACACCGCGGCCGCGCCGCTCATGTCGCACTTCATCGTCTCGTTGTGACCGGCCGGCTTCAGCGAGATGCCGCCCGAGTCGTAGGTGATGCCCTTGCCGACGAGGGCGAGGTGCTTCTTGGCCTTGGAGGAGGTGTAGGACAGCTTCACCAGGCGCGGACCGGACGCGGAGCCCGCACCGACGCCGAGGATGCCGCCGTAGCCGCCCTTGACGAGGGCCTTCTCGTCGAGCACCTGCACCTTGATGCCGTGCTCCTTGGCCGCGGCCTGGGCGATCGCGGCGAACGCCTCGGGGTCGAGGTCGTTCGGCGGCATGTTGATCAGGTCGCGGGCGCGGTTCAGCTCCTCGGCCACGGCGACGGCCCGCTCGACGGCCGCCTTGTGGGCCTTGTCGCGGGACTTGCCGCCGAGCAGCGTGGCCTCGGCGAGGGGCGCCTTGCCGTTCTTGGACCGGGCGTCCTTGCCGTTCTCCTTGTACGCGTCGAAGGAGTACGCGCCGAGCAGCGCGCCCTCGCCGATCGCGGCCACGTCGGCGGCGTCGGCCAGGGGCAGGGCGAAGGCGGCCTTCTTGACTCCGGCCAGGGCGCGGGCGGCGACGCCGGCGGCCTTGCGCAGGGCCTCGGCGGCGTAGTCGGCGTCCTTCTCGGGCACCGCGCCCAGGCCCACCGCCAGCACGAGCGGGGCCTTGAAGCCGGACGGCGCCGGCAGTTTCGTCAGCTCGCCCTCGGCACCGGAGGCGCCGAGAGTCTCCAGGACGCCGGCGAGCCTGCCGTCGTACGCCTTGTCCACGGCCTCGGCGCCCGGTGCGACGACCGGTCCCTTGGCACCCTTGGCCACACCGATCACGATCGCGTCGGCCCGCAGGCCGGGCGCCGCGGCGGTGCTGAGAGTGAGAGCAGTCACGGTGGTGAAATCTCGCTTCCGATGTGAAGTTGCAGTGGTCGAACGGTGTGGGTCGACCGGGCCCGAGCCGACCCTAGTCCGGCCCCTGGGGCCGGTGGTCACGGGGCCTTCCCCGGTACGGCGAACACTCGACGACGAGACTACGCGCGTGGCCCGCCCGGCTCATGCCCCGCGGGCGTTCACCCGCCCGTGGCCCGGCGGCCATGTCCGGTTCCCGGCACCCGTGAACCGGCCCCCGGCGGGGCGGGGGATGATCGTCGTGGACACCCCGGTCCCGCCCCGAACCCCCCTGCGGAGAACGCCTCGTGAGACGCCCGTCCCTGTTCCTGGTCCTGTTCGCCCTGCTGCTGGCGGGCTGTTCGCAGCCCGCGGACGAGGAGCCCGGCCCGCGCTGGCAGCCCCGCCCCGGCACCGGCTGGCAGTGGCAGCTCAGCGGGCGCCTGGACACCTCCGTCGACGTGCCGGTCTACGACATCGACGGCTACGACCACTCCGCGGAGACGGTCTCGCGGCTGCACGACGACGGCCGCAAGGTCATCTGCTACCTGTCCACCGGCGCCTGGGAGGAGTTCCGGCCGGACGCGAAGAGGTTCCCGGCGTCCGTGCTGGGCCGCGGCAACGGCTGGAAGGGCGAGCGCTGGCTCGACATCCGCCGCACCGACGTCCTGCGGCCGCTGATGGCCGCCCGGATCGACATGTGCCGGGAGAAGGGCTTCGACGCGGTCGAACCGGACAACATGGACGGCTACCGGAACGACACCGGCTTCCCCCTCACCGCCGCCGACCAGCTCCGCTACAACCGTCTCATCGCCCGCCTGGCCCACGAGCGCGGCCTGGCCGTCGGGCTGAAGAACGACCTGGACCAGATCCCGCAGCTCGTCGGGGACTTCGACTTCGCCGTCAACGAGCAGTGCGCCCAGTACGGCGAGTGCGCGGAGCTGAAGCCGTTCGTCGACGCGGACAAGGCCGTCTTCCACGTCGAGTACGAGCTGCCCACCGGCCGCTTCTGCCCCGACTCCCGCCGCTTGAAGCTGAGTTCGCTGCTCAAGAAGTACGAACTGGGGGTGTGGCGACGGGCCTGCTGAGGCCGATGCCGGTCACCGAGGTGCCCGCCAGCCGGTCCGCGAGCGACCGGCGGCCGGGGGAGAGGACCGGCAGCGCGTTCAGCAGGAACAGCACCACGGCGACCGCCCACACCAGGACCGACAGCAGCAGCTGCCCCTCGACCAGCAGCACGCAGGCCACGGCGTACACGGCGACGTCCACGACGGTGGTGACGGCGGCCCGCCGCGCGGCCCTGACCCGGCCCGGCGCACCCCCGGTGACCTTCAGACCGGTCAGGGCCTTGCCGGCCGTGCGCCCGGCCAGTGACAGGCACGCCCACTGGTAGAGGAACACCGCCAGCACCAGCAGCCCGAAGGCCTGCTCCACGTACAGCACCGACCTGTCCCACAGCGACAACCCCAGGCCGGCGGAGGCGTCGACGACGTCGCCGCGCGAGGTCAGCAGGTCCCAGCCGCCCCGGGCGGCCAGCTCGGGCACGTCGGTGACCAGCGCCGAGACCCGGTGGAAGGTGAGCACCGCCAGCGCCGACGCCAGCGTCACCACCAGCGCGAAGTCGACGGCCCAGGCCACGGCACGGCGCAGCTTCGGCATGAACGTCCCCCGATCACTCGTGTGTCCGGGAAGGAAGCTAGCCGCCCGGAGGCCGGGTCGGGAGGGCGACGGGGGGATCGTTTCAGCCCAGTGACACGACGACCAGCACCGCGGTTGCGGCGGTCTCCGCCAGACCGCCGAAGACGTCGCCGGTGATCCCCCCGAGACGGCGGGTGCAGTGCCGCAGGAGTGCCTCGGCGGCGGCCAGCGCGAGGACCACCGCGAGGACGGCCCGCACCGCCCCGTACGGTCCCGAGGCGCCGCCCGCCGCTGCCGCGGCCAGCGCCACCACGAGCCCCGCCGCCGCGGCCGCCCGCACCGGCACCACGCCCGCGACCGCCGCCCCGAGCCCCTCCGGCCGGGCCGCGGGCACCCCGGCCCGGGCCGCCAGGGTCAGGGCCAGCCGGGCCACCGTCGCCGACAGGACCGCGGCGCAGGCACCCCGGGTCCAGGAGGCGCTGTAGGACTGGGCGAGGGCGGCGGCCTGGCCCGCCAGGACCAGGACCAGGGTGATCACGCCGAACGGCCCGATGTCCGACTGCTTCATGATCCGCAGGGCGTCCTCGGCGGGCTTGCCGCTGCCCAGCCCGTCCGCGGTGTCCGCGAGCCCGTCGAGGTGCAGGCCGCGGGTGAGAACCGCCGGCACGGCGACGGTGGCCACCGCGGCCAGCGGCGCGTCCGCGCCGAGGACCAGCAGCACCAGCCCGAGGCCCGCCGCGGCGGCTCCCACGGCCAGGCCGGCGAGCGGGGCGCACAGCATGCCGCCGCGGGCCGCCTCGCGATCCCAGCGGGTCACCCGGACCGGGAACACCGTCAGGGTGCCGAAGGCGAAACGGAGGCCGTCGAGGGGCGAGGTTCTGGGCACCGGCGCAGGCTACCCGCCGGTCACGAGAGCGGTGACGGCAGGCGAGGATAAAGTTCCGTTATGGGATGGCTGGAGCGAAACATCATCGAACCGGGCAAACTTCCGCTGCTCCTCGCCCTCGTCGCCTTCGTGCTGACCTTCGTGATCACCCGGGTCATCACCCGCCTCATCCGCGCGGGCAAGGGCCCCTTCGGCAACATCAGCAGCGGCGGCGTCCACGTCCACCACGTGGTGCCCGGCGTCATCCTCACCCTCGTCGGCGGCTTCGGCGCGGTCGCGGGCGGACAGCACGGCTTCGGCTCGTGCCTGGCGGCGGTGATCTTCGGCATCGGCGCGGGCCTGGTGCTGGACGAGTTCGCCCTGGTGCTGCACCTGGCCGACGTCTACTGGACCCCGGACGGACGCAAGAGCGTGGAGATGGTCGTCCTCACCGCCTCCCTCGTCGGGCTGCTCCTGATCGGCTTCTCGCCCCTCGGCGTGGACGACCTGACCGAGGACCAGCAGCAGAACCGCGCCGCTGTCCTCGCCAACGTCCTGGTGAACTTCGGCTTCGCCCTCATCGCCCTGTTCAAGGGGAAGGTCCGCATGGCCGTCCTGGGCGTGATCGTCCCGCTCGTGGCGCTGGTCGCCGCCGTGCGGCTGGCCCGCCCGGCCTCCCCGTGGGCCAAGCGGTTCTACCGCAACCGCCCCCGGGCCCGGGCCAAGTCGGGTCTGCGCGCCTACCACCACGACCGCCGCTGGGTGGGGCCCCGGCGGACCTTTCAGGACTGGATCGGCGGCGCCCCGGACCCCGAGCCCGCCCGCGCCCTGGAGCGCCGCTGACGCACCTCACCGGCCGCGCACAGCACCAGCACGGCCGCGATCGCGGCCAGGTGCTCCTTGCCCGCCAGGTTCTCCTCCACCACGACCTCGGCCACCATCGCCGCGATCACCAGCCCGGCGGTGGCGTACGCCCGAAAGCGCCAGGCGACGAACACGGCCAGGCCCACCACGGCCGCCGACGGCCCGGTGTCCACCACCCGGGCGTCCGAGGCGGGCAGGCCGAGCGGCGAGCCGGGCCCCAGCCAGATGCCCAGCCGCGCGTAGAGGGTGCCGGCGAGCGTGGCGAGGTAGGCGATCACCAGCGTCCGCCACCGGCCCAGGCACAGCTCCGCGATCCCGAACACCAGCAGCAGCTGCACGAGCGCACCCCACACCGGCAGGTCCAGCGCCGGCACGAACAGCGACAGCGGCGTGCGCAGCAGCGCCGCCCACAGCGGGTCCTCGGCCCGCACGCCCCCGGCCTCCTGCACGAACCGGTGGCCCCACGCCCGGCCGTCAGCCAAGTGCAGCGCCGCCGTGAGGCACACGGACGTGACCGCCAGCGGCACGGCCCGCCACCGCCGCCGCGCCAGCGGCCCGCGCACCGCGGCGACCAACGGCCCCCATTCGGCGCGGGCCCAGCGGGCGAACGTGCTCATCGGGTCGTCCTCGTCGGTGCGGTGGTCCGGGCGCGGGTGTCCGTCACTCAGTCAAACGGACACCGTGTGCCAAGACCGACCGCAACGGGACGACGTTGAGCCGGGCGGGCGTGACCTGGATCCCCGGCGCGCCTACGACTCGGCGGGAACCTCCGGGGCGGGCGACGCGTCGGCCGCCTCGGACTCCTTCGGCCGCTCGGGCAGTTCCGCGGCCAGCGCGGCCGCCGCCTGCACCAGCGGCAGGGCCAGCAGCCCTCCGGTGCCCTCCCCGACGGTCACGCCGTGGCCGAGCAGCGGCTCCAGCGCCATCCGGTCCAGCGCCTTGGCCTGCCCGGGCTCGCCGCTGTCGTGCGCGGCCAGCCACCAGTCCGGCGCCCGGAACGCGATCCGCTGCCCGACCAGGGCGCACGCGGCCGTCACCACCCCGTCGAGCACCACCGGCAGCTTGCGCACCGCGCTCTGCAGCAGGAAGCCCGTCATCGCCGCGAGGTCGGCGCCGCCCACCGTCGCCAGCAGCTGCATCTGGTCGCCGAGCACCGGCCGGGCCCGGCGCAGCGCGTCCCGGATCGCCGCGCACTTGCGCATCCACGCCAGGTCGTCGACGGCCTGCCCGCCGCGCCCGGTGACCACCGACGCGTCGACCCCGCACAGCGCGGCGACCAGCACGCCCGCCGCCGTGGTCCCGCCGACGCTCACATCGCCGAGCACCACCAGGTCCGTGCCCGAGTCGGCCTCCTCGTCGGCCACCGCCATCCCGGCCCGGAACGCCGCCTCCGCCTCCGCGAGGCTCAGCGCGTCCTCGATGTCGATGCGCCCGCTGCCGCGCCGGACCCGGTGCCGCACGACGTCCTCGGGCAGGGTGGCCGGGTCGCAGTCCAGGGCCATGTCGACGATCCGCACGGGCACGCCCAGACGTCGGGCCAGGACCGACACCGGCCGCTCGCCCTCCAGCACCTCGCGCACCGACTCCGCGGCGCTGCCCGCCGGCCGGGCCGAGACGCCCAGGGCGGCGACGCCGTGGTCACCGGCGAAGAGCACCACCCGCGGCCGTTCCACCGGCCGCACCGGCACCGCCGACTGCGCCGCGGCCAGCCACTCACCCAGGTCGTCCAGCCGGCCCAGCGAGCCGGGCGGCACGACCTGTCGCTCCCGGCGCGCCTCGGCGTCACGGCGGATCCCGCCGTCCGGACGCTCGATCAGATCGGTGAAGTCGTCGAGATTAAGCGAGCTCATTCGCCGAACAGTACCGGCCGTGGCCGAACGGCAGGGCGCCACGTCACGACTCCGCCGGGACGGCATCGTTGCACCCGGCACCGGCATCCCATACGTTCCCTTTCGCGCGGATTGTCCTACATGTTCGTCCCCGGGGCAGCCCCGCCGTCCTGCCGTACGCCGTCGTGCCCGGGAGCCGCCCATGCCCGCCCACCCCGCCCCCTCCGCACCCCCCGCCCCCCGCACCAGCGCCCCGGTCCACGAACCGCGCCGGGAGGACTGCCCCTGGTGCGGCTCGGCCCGGCTGCGCAACCGGCTGCGGACGGGCGACGTACGGGAGTACAAGCCCGGCGTCTTCACCGTCGACGAGTGCCGCGAGTGCGGCCACACCTTCCAGAACCCCCGCCTCACGGCCGAGGGCCTCGCGCTCTACCACCGCAGCGTGCGCGGGGCGCCCCGGGACCCGGCGAGCGACGGCCTCCTCGCCCTGCGGGCCAGCCCCCGCCGGCACCGCTCGGCCGCCAAGGCGATGCTGCGCACCGGGGAGCCGGAGAGCTGGCTGGACGTCGGCACCGGCCACGCCCGCTTCCCGGCGACGGCCCGGCGGTACTTCCCCTACACCGCCTTCGACGGCCTGGACCCCACACCCCGGGTGGTGCGCGCCCGCTCCGCCGACCGCGTCGAGGAGGCGCACGTCGGCCGGCTGACCGACCCCCGCATCGCCGCCGAACTGCGCGGCCGCTACGACGTGGTCAGCATGCTCCACCACCTGGAGGGCACGCCCGACCCCCGGGCGGAACTGCGGGCCGCGCTCACCGTGCTGCGCCCGGGCGGGCACCTGATCGTCGAGACCCTCAGCCCCCGCAGCGTCTTCGCCGCCCTCCTGGGCCGCTGGTGGCTCCCCTACGACCAGCCCCGCCACCTGCACCTGCTGCCCCCGCGCAACCTCCGCGCCGAACTCGAGTCGGACGGCTGCGAGGTCCTGACGCTCGACCACCGCCCGGTCCACATCCCGCACGACCTCTCGGGCGCCCTGGCCCTGGCGATCTCCCACGGCCTCCCGGCCCCGGACACCCCCTGGCGGGCCGTCCCCCCGCCCCCGCTCCACCGGCACACCCGCACGGCCCTGCTGCGGGCGGGCGTCCCCCTGGTGGCACTGGCGGCGACCGCCGACCACCTGATCGCCCCGGTGGCCCGGCGCACCCGCTTCGCCAACACCTACCGGGTGATCGCCCGCAAGGCCCCCTGAGGGCTGTCAGCCCCGCAGGGCCACCGCCTGCCCCGCCACCACCAGCAGCACGTGCTCGCACTCGTCGGCGAACCCCGCGTTCAGGCGCCCGAGTTCGTCCCGGTACCGGCGCCCCGACGCGGTCGCCGGCACGATGCCCGACCCCACCTCGTTCGACACGGCCACCACGGTCCGCCGTGTCGCCCGCACCGCCTCCGTCAGCTCCCGCACCCGCTCCCGCAGCGCCTTCTCGCCCTGCTCCGCCCACACCGCGTCGTCCCACGCCCCGACGGAGTCCATCGCGTCGGTCAGCCACAGCGACAGACAGTCGATCAGCAGCGGCGGCCCCTCCCCGGCCAGCAGCGGCACCAGGTCGCAGGTCTCCGCCGTCTGCCACGACCCGGGCCGCCGGTCCCGGTGCGCGGCCACCCGCGTGGACCACTCGGTGTCCCCGTTGCGCGACCCGCCCGTCGCCACGTACAGCACGTCCGGGAAGGCCTCCAACCGCCGTTCCGCCTCCACCGACTTGCCCGAGCGCGCCCCGCCCAGCACCAGCGTCCGCCGCGGCACGTCCGGCACGTCCTCGTACACGCCCACCGTCAGCGTCGTCCCGTCCGGCACGGCCCGGGCCCCGGCCGCGGCGAGCCGCCGCCCCAGCTCCGGTCCGGGCGGCACGTCGTGGTCCAGGTGGACGGCGACCACGTCGGTCGTCGGCCCCACCGCTCCCACCGCCCGCAGCTTCGCCAGCGCGTCGGGCCGCCCCACGACGTCCGCCAGGACCATGTCGTACGGCTCGGCCGGACCCTCGATCCCGGCCGGCGCCCCGCCCGGCGGCAGGTACAGCAGCCGCTGCCCCTCGGGCCCCGTCACCGCGTAGCCCGTGCCCGGCGCGTCGAGTGCCGTCGCCCGCACCCGATGCCCCGTCAGCAGCGTCAACTCCTGCCCGTCCGGCACCCGTCCGGGCTGCGGCAGCCCCGCCGGGACCTCCACCGCGGGCCCGTCGTGCGGATGGGACAGCAGCGCCTGCCGGACCCCGCCCAGGGAGCGGCCCGCCCGGGCCGCCGCGAAGGCCGCCCCGGGCGTCAGGTCGAGCAGCAGCACCCCGTCCAGCAGCAGCGCGGTCGCCGCCCGCGCGTCGGGGCCGAGGGCGACCGCACAGGCCGCGCAGGGACAGTCGGGGCGGGGAAGTCCCGCGGGGGCGCCGGTGCCGAGGAGAGTCAGTTCCACGCCCCGATTCTCACCCGCGCGTGCGGGACTCGCGTGACGGAGACACCCTCGCGGGGTCACGCGCGCATCCGACCACCTGTGCCGCCCCGCCCGGCCGAGCGCTTAGGCTCTGGTCAGGAGCCGGACCCTGTTCCGGCTTCTCGCTGTGCAATGTGCTCACACGCATGGGAGGCGTACATGGCGGCATGGACGTGGCGGTTCGAGAAGACCGACGGGACGGAGGTCCAGCCCGCGGTGGCGCCGGAGGACTTCACGACCCAGGGGGACGCCGAGTCCTGGATCGGGGAGCACTGGAAGGAACTCCAGGAGGGCGGCGCCGACCAGGTGCGGCTGTTCGAGGACGCCACGGAGATCTACGGGCCGATGAGCCTGCACGCGGCCGAGGCGTGAGCCCGGGGGCGGGGGCCCGCGGTCCCCGCCCCTGCTCGTGCGCGGCCGGCGGGATCAGCCCCGCACGCCGCACAGGTGCAGCAGCGCCGCCACCCCGCGGTACGGATCCGTCCGCCCGGCCTTCTCCTCCACCGCGAGCAGCGTCTCCACGTCGGCGGGGACCTCGGCGCCGTCCGCGGCCGTGTCCGTGAACACGCGCACGCCGTACCAGACGTGCAGCGGCGCCCCGATCCCGGCGAGCGTCGCCGTCAGGTCCTTCAAGCGGTCGGCCCGCACGTCCAGCCCCAGGCGGTTGCGGTAGGCCACCGTGTCGAACGCGGCCAGCGCGCCCGCCCAGTCACCGGACAGCCCCGGACGCAGCGCCAGGGCGTCGCCGTTGCGCACCAGCAGGGACAGCAGCCCGCCGGGCGCGAGCACCCGGGCCAGCCCCGCCAGCAGCGGGTCGGGCTCCTCCACGTACATCAGGACGCCGTGGCAGAGCACCACGTCGAAACTGCCCGGCAGGAAGTGCACGCCGGTGTCCCGGCCGTCGCCCTCGATGATCCGCATCCGCTTGCGGATGCCCGCCGGTTCCCCGGCGAGCGACTCCCTCGCCACGGAGATCATCGTCGCGTCCTGCTCCAGGCCCGTCACCTCGTGCCCGGCCCGGGCCAGCCGCAGCGCCTGCGTGCCCTGGCCCATCCCCACGTCCAGCACCCGCAGGCGCTGCCCGACCGGGAACCGGGCCACTATCTGCTCGTCCAGCTGGCGGGCCACCAGCTCCTGCCGGACGACATCGCGCAGCCCGCCCAGCTTGTCCAGCCAGGCGTCCGCCGCACCCCCGGAGAACGGCGTCGTGGTCAGGGCCGCTCTCCGCGCTTGACCTGCGGCTTCGGCAGCCGGAGCCGACGCATCTGGAGGGAGCGCATCAGGGCGTAGGCGATCGCGCCGCGCTTGTTCTCACCCGCGAAGCGCTCGTTCAGCTGCTTCTTCAGGCGGAAGGCCGTGACGAACGAGTCGAGCACGATCAGCACGATCACCACGAGCCACAGCAGCAGCGCGATGTTCTGCAGCGACGCCACCCGCACCATGCTCAGCACGAGGATGACCACCGCCATCGGCAGGAAGAACTCCGCGATGTTGAACCGCGAGTCGATGAAGTCGCGCGCGAACCGGCGGACCGGTCCCTTGTCACGCGCGGGCAGGTACCGCTCGTCGCCGCTCGCCAGGGCCTGGCGCTGGCGCTCGAGGGCGGCGCGGCGCTCCTCCCGCTGGCGCTTGGCGGCGTCCTTGCGCGTCATCGACGTGTTGGCCACGCTGCGGCGCTGGCTCTGGGCCTGGCTGCGCTTGGGCGTGGGGCGGCCCTTGGGGGCCTGCGGGTCGCGGGGCTGCTTGGAGAAGTTCACCGGCGCCTTGTCGGCGGCCTGGGCCTTCTCTTCCTTGGCACGGCTACGGAACACAAAACCCAAGGGTAAGGGCATGACGGGCATGGACCCCAGTCCCGCGGGGAACGATCCGGCAACACCAGTCGTCTGTAAGGGGACAGACGGGACGTTGCGCACGCACCCGGTCGTTCCCCCGGAGGCCCCCCTCCGGTGACCCCGGGTACCACCTACTCCCTACGCCGGACCGGGAGCGCGCGCAGTCGTCCTTGGGGATGAGCGCATCCGTCCCCGAACAGTGCGGTAATGGATGCAGGGCCCGTACTGTGGGTTCTGTCGCAGGAGCTCAGCCGGAGTCGGTCAGAAGGGGGCGCGCGAAGCCCATGAGCGGTGTCATGAAGCGTATGGGGATGATCTTCCGCGCGAAGGCGAACAAGGCCCTTGACCGGGCCGAGGACCCGCGCGAGACCCTCGATTACTCGTACCAGAAGCAGCTGGAGCTGCTCCAGAAGGTGCGGCGCGGTGTCGCCGACGTGGCGACCAGCCGCAAGCGTCTGGAACTCCAGCTGAACCAGCTGCAGTCGCAGTCGGGGAAGCTGGAGGACCAGGGGCGCAAGGCCCTGGCGCTGGGCCGCGAGGACCTCGCCCGCGAGGCGCTCTCCCGCCGGGCCGCGCTCCAGCAGCAGGTGACCGATCTGGAGACCCAGCACGCCACGCTCCAGGGCGAGGAGGAGAAGCTCACCCTCGCGGCCCAGCGGCTCCAGGCCAAGGTGGACGCCTTCCGCACGAAGAAGGAGACGATCAAGGCCACGTACACGGCGGCCCAGGCGCAGACCCGCATCGGCGAGGCGTTCTCCGGCATCTCCGAGGAGATGGGCGACGTGGGCCTGGCCATCCAGCGTGCCGAGGACAAGACGGCCCAGCTCCAGGCCCGCGCCGGCGCGATCGACGAACTGCTCGCCTCCGGTGCCCTCGACGACCCCTCCGGCATGCACAAGGACGACATCCAGGCCGAGCTGGACCGGCTCTCCGGTGGTACGGATGTGGAGCTGGAACTGCAGCGCATGAAGGCCGAGCTGGCCGGGGGCCCGAGCGCCGGGCAGCAGGCCATCGAGGGCGGCACGACCGGGCAGCAGTCCCAGCAGCAGCCGCAGGACACCCCGCGCTTCGACAAGCAGTAGCCGAGCGGCAGGGGTCCACGCCTAGGAGGGCGACATGATCGTACGGATCATGGGGGAGGGCCAGGTGAGTCTGGCCGACGGCCACCTCGCCGAGCTGAACGAGCTGGACGACGAACTGCTCGCGGAGATGGAGAAGGGCGACGGCCCGGGCTTCCGCCGCACCCTCCAGGCCCTGCTCGCCCGGGTCCGCGCCCTCGGCGAACCGCTGCCGGACGACTCCCTGGAGCCGTCCGAGCTGATCCTGCCCTCCCCGGACGCGACGCTCGAGGACGTCCGGGAGCTCCTCGGCGACGACGGCCTGATCCCGGGCTGAGCTCCGCACCCGACACCGGCCGCCCCCGGCGGCCGGGGCCCGGGCCCCTCCGGCCGGCGGAGGGCTGGGGGCACGGCCCCCGGGCCGGATACCGTGAACGCTCGTGAGCACATTCGCGCGGGCCAGATGCCGGGCCAAGGCACACCCCCTGGCCGTGGACGCGGCCCTGGCCGCCGCCGTCCTGGTCTGCATGGTCGCCGGATCCTTCGTGGAGCCCCGGCACCGCGACAACGTCAGCTGGGGCGTCCTGCGCACCCCGGACACCCTCAGCCTGGTGCTGATGACCCTGGCCGCCGCGGCCCTGGTCTTCCGCCGCCGCGCCCCGCTGCGGGTCCTCGCCGTCACCGGCGCGGCGTCCGTCGTCGAGTCCGTGACGGCCGACCCCCGCGCGCCCGTCGCGATGTCCGCCGTCATCGCCCTGTACACCGTCGCCTCCACCACGGACCGGCCCACCACCTGGCGTGTCGGCCTGCTCACCATGACCGTGCTCACCGGCACCGCCATGGCGGCCGGCAGCCTGCCCTGGTACGCCCAGGAGAACCTGGCGATCTTCGCCTGGACCGGTATCGGCGCCTCCGCGGGCGACGCCGTCCGCAGCCGCCGCGCCTTCGTCCAGGCCATCCGGGAACGCGCCGAACGCGCCGAACGCACCCGGGAGGAGGAGGCCCGCCGCCGGGTCGCCGAGGAGCGCCTGCGCATCGCCCGCGACCTGCACGACGTCGTCGCCCACCACATCGCGCTGGTCAACGTCCAGGCCGGGGTCGCCGCCCACGTCATGGACAAGCGCCCCGACCAGGCCAAGGAGGCCCTCGCGCACGTCCGTGAGGCCAGCCGTTCCGCGCTCAACGAGCTGCGCGCCACCGTCGGCCTGCTCCGCCAGTCCGGCGATCCGGAGGCCCCCACCGAGCCCGCCCCGGGCCTCGACCGCCTCGACGAACTCGCCGGCACCTTCCGCAACGCGGGCCTGCACATCGAGGTCGCCCGCGCCGACCAGGGCACCGCCCTGCCCGCGGCCGTCGACCTCGCCGCCTACCGGATCATCCAGGAGGCCCTGACCAACGTGCAGAAGCACGCCGGGGCGCAGGCCAAGGCCGAGGTCAGCGTGGTCCGCGTCGGGCCGAACGTCGAGATCACCGTCCTCGACGACGGCAGCGGCGACAACGAGGCCCCCGCCGGCGGAGGCGGCCACGGGCTGCTCGGCATGCGCGAGCGCGTCACCGCGCTGCGCGGCACCCTCACCACCGGTCCCCGCTACGGGGGCGGTTTCCGCGTGCATGCGATCCTGCCCGTCAAGAACCGCACATCCGACGGGGAGGACCCCGCATGACCATCCGCGTCCTGCTCGCCGACGACCAGGCGCTGCTGCGCAGCGCCTTTCGCGTGCTCGTCGACTCCGAGCCCGACATGGAGGTCGTCGGGGAGGCGTCCGACGGTGCGGAGGCGGTGCGGCTGGCCAAGGAGCACCACGCCGACGTCGTCCTCATGGACATCCGGATGCCCGGCACCGACGGTCTCGCGGCGACGCGCCTGATCAGCGCCGACCCCGCGCTCGCGGACGTCCGGGTGGTCATCCTGACGACGTTCGAGGTCGACGACTACGTGGTGCAGTCGCTGCGCGCCGGGGCCTCCGGTTTCCTCGGCAAGGGCGCCGAGCCCGAGGAGCTGCTGAACGCCATCCGGATCGCCGCCGGCGGCCAGGCCCTGCTCTCCCCGGCGGCCACCACCGGGCTGATCTCCCGTTTCCTCGCCCAGGAGGACCCGGCCGACGGCGACCGCGACCCGGCCCGCGGCGAGCGCCTGGACTCCCTCACCGTCCGCGAGCGCGAGGTGCTGGTGCAGGTGGCCGGCGGCCACTCCAACGACGAGATCGCCGAGCG
Organism: Streptomyces sp. NPDC053665; assembly: GCF_055585285.1. Lineage (NCBI taxonomy): Bacteria > Bacillati > Actinomycetota > Actinomycetes > Kitasatosporales > Streptomycetaceae > Streptomyces > Streptomyces sp. NPDC053665. The sequence continues at coordinate 306,951 of NZ_JBVJKK010000002.1, read as the reverse complement.
GCTGGAGGTGAGTCCGCTGACGGTGAAGACGCACGTCAACCGGGCCATGGCCAAGCTCGGCGCCCGCGACCGGGCCCAGCTCGTGGTCATCGCCTACGAATCCGGGCTGGTCCGTCCGAGGGTGGAGTGAGCGCCACCGGGCGTACTGCGGGCGGAGTATGCGCCGCATAAGGAAATGGACCTGGGGCCTACGGGACAGCGTCGTCCCATGGCCCAGGGTGTAGGGACGGGCGCTCCTCTGCGCGTCCGCTGCCGCTTCTGCCGTTAACAGAAGAGAGACCCTCACCCATGTCCTGGCTGTCCAGGTTCAGCCTCGCGCAACGGGCCTTGATCGGGCTGATGTCGATCATCGCGCTCGTCTTCGGGGCGATCGCGATACCCCAGCTCAAGCAGCAGCTGCTGCCCACCATCGAACTGCCCATGGTGTCCGTCCTGGCGCCCTACCAGGGCGCGTCCCCGGACGTGGTCGAGAAGCAGGTCGTCGAACCCATCGAGGACAACCTCGAAGCCGTCGACGGCATCAGCGGCGTCACCTCCACCGCCAGCGAGGGCAACGCCGTGATCATGGCGTCCTTCGACTACGGCAACAACACCGAGCAGCTGGTGGCCGACGTCCAGCAGGCCGTCAACCGGGCGCGCGTCCAGCTCCCGGACGACGTCGACCCGCAGGTCGTCGCCGGCTCCACGGACGACATCCCGACCGTCGTCCTGGCCGTCACCTCCGGCCGCGACCAGCAGGCCCTGGCCGACCAGCTCGACAGGACGGTCGTGCCGGACCTGAAGAGCATCGACGGCGTCGGCCAGGTCACCGTCGACGGCGTGCGCGACGTCCAGGTCACCGTCACGCCCGACGACGCGAAGCTGGCGAAGGCCGGCCTGACCGTCCAGTCGCTCGGCGAGGCCCTCAGGGCGGGCGGCGCGACCGTCCCGGCCGGCTCCTTCGACGAGGGCGGCGCCAACCGCACCGTCCAGGTCGGCGGCGGCTTCACCTCCGTCGGTCAGATCAAGGACCTGATGGTCAAGGGCGAGCCCGGCAAGGGCGAGCCGGTGCGCCTCGGCGACGTGGCCGCGGTGAAGCAGCAGGAGGCCCCGGCCGACTCCCTCACCCGCACCGACGGCAAGCCCAGCCTCGCCGTCGCCGTGACCATGGACCGCGACGGCAGCGCGGTCGCCATCTCCGAGGCCGTCCAGGACAAGCTGCCCGGCCTGCGCGAGGACCTCGGCTCCGGCGCGACCCTCACGGTCGTCAGCGACCAGGGCCCGGCCGTGTCGAAGTCCATCGAGGGCCTGACCACCGAGGGCGCGCTCGGTCTGCTCTTCGCGGTCCTGGTGATCCTCGTCTTCCTCGCCTCGGTCCGTTCCACCCTCGTCACCGCGGTGTCCATCCCGCTGTCCGTGGTCCTCGCGCTGATCGTGCTGTGGACGCGCGACCTGTCGCTCAACGTCCTCACCCTGGGCGCGCTGACCATCGCCATCGGCCGGGTCGTCGACGACTCGATCGTGGTCCTGGAGAACATCAAGCGGCACCTCGGCTACGGCGAGGAGCGCCACTCGGCCATCATCAACGCCGTCCGCGAGGTGGCGGGCGCGGTGACGTCCTCGACGCTCACCACGGTCGCGGTGTTCCTGCCGATCGGCCTGGTCGGCGGCATGGTGGGCGAGCTGTTCGGCTCGTTCAGCCTCACCGTGACGGCCGCCCTGCTGGCGTCCCTCCTCGTCTCCCTGACGGTCGTCCCGGTTCTGTCGTACTGGTTCCTGCGTCCGCCCAAGGGCACGCCCGAGGACGCGGCCGAGGCGCGCCGGCTGGCCGAGGACAAGGAGGCCAGGAGCCGCCTCCAGCGGGTCTACGTCCCGGTCCTGCGCTTCGCCACGCGCCGCCGCCTCACCAGCGTGGCCATCGCCGTCGTCGTCCTGGTCGGCACCTTCGGCATGGCGCCGCTGCTGAAGACCAACTTCTTCGACCAGGGCGAGGTCGAGGTCCTCACCGTCAAGCAGGAGCTGAAGCCCGGCACCAGCCTGACCGCCACCGACGCCCAGGCCAGGAAGGTCGAGCGGCTGCTCGCGGACACCGACGGTGTGAAGGACTACCAGGTCACGATCGGCTCGTCCGGCTTCATGGCCGCCTTCGGCGGCGGCACGGACACCAACCAGGCGTCCTACCAGGTGAGTCTGGAGGACTCCGCGTCCGCCGAGGGCGTCCAGGAGGACATCGAGAAGGGCCTGGCCGGGCTGAAGGGCATCGGCACCACCACCGTCTCCGCCGGTGACGGCTTCGGCGCCCAGGACCTCAGCGTGGTCGTGAAGGCCGCCGACGCCGGTGTCCTGCGCACGGCGTCCGAGGAGGTCCGCAAGGCGGTCGCCTCGCTCGACGACGTCCGGGACGTCACCAGCGACCTGTCGCAGAGCGTCCCGCGCATCTCCGTGAAGGCCGACGCCAAGGCGGCAGCGGCCGGTTTCGACGACCAGAGCCTCGGGGCCGTCGTCGCCCAGGCGGTGCGCGGCACCCCCACCGCCAAGGCCGTGCTGGACGACACCGAGCGCGACGTCGTCATCCGCTCGGCGAAGCCGGCGCAGACCCTGAAGCAGCTCGAGGACCTGCGCCTGGGCGCCTCGGTGAAGCTCGGTGACATCGCGACCGTGAAGGTCGTCGACGGGCCGGTCTCGATGACCCGCATCGACGGCCAGCGCGCCGCCACCATCACCGCCAAGCCCACCGGCGACAACACCGGCGCGGTCAGCGCCGCACTCCAGTCGAAGATCGACGGGCTGAAGCTCCCGGACGGTGCCACCGCCTCCATCGGCGGTGTCTCCGAGGACCAGGACGAGGCGTTCGCCAACCTGGGCCTGGCGATGCTCGCGGCCATCGCGATCGTCTTCATGCTGCTGGTCGGCACCTTCCGGTCGCTGATCCAGCCGCTGATCCTGCTGGTGTCCATCCCGTTCGCCGCCACCGGCGCGATCGGCCTGCTGATCGCCACCGGCACCCCGATGGGCGTCCCGGCGATGATCGGCATGCTGATGCTGATCGGCATCGTGGTCACCAACGCGATCGTCCTGATCGACCTGATCAACCAGTACCGCAAGCAGGGCCACGGCGTCGTCGAGGCCGTGATCGAGGGCGGCCGGCACCGGCTGCGCCCGATCCTCATGACGGCACTGGCGACGATCTTCGCGCTGCTGCCCATGGCCCTCGGCATCACGGGTGAGGGCGGGTTCATCGCCCAGCCGCTGGCCGTGGTGGTGATCGGCGGCCTGGTGACGTCGACCCTGCTCACGCTGCTGCTCGTGCCGACGCTGTACGCGATGGTCGAGCTGCGCAAGGAGCGCCGGGCGAAGAAGCGCGCGGCGAAGAAGGGCCTCACGGGCCCCGAGGAGAGCGCCCCGGAGCCGGAGCCGGCCCAGGTCTGACCTCCGGCGGCACGACGAAGGCCCACCCGGGATCCCGGGTGGGCCTTCGCGTCGCTCGGGGCCCGCTACGGCAGCGCCAGCATCCGCTCCAGGGCCAGCTTCGCGAACGCCTCCGTCTCCTTGTCCACCGCGATGCGGTTGACGAGGTTGCCCTCGGCCAGGGACTCCAGGGCCCAGACCAGGTGGGGGAGGTCGATGCGGTTCATGGTCGAGCAGAAGCAGACCGTCTTGTCGAGGAAGACGATCTCCTTGCCCTCCGGAGCGAAACGGTTCGCCAGGCGGCGGACCAGGTTCAGTTCCGTGCCGATGGCCCACTTGGAGCCGGCCGGCGCGGCCTCCAGGGCCTTGATGATGTACTCGGTCGAACCGACGTAGTCGGCCGCGGCCACGACCTCGTGCCGGCACTCGGGGTGCACCAGGACGTTCACGCCGGGGATGCGCTCGCGCACGTCGTTCACCGAGTCCAGGCTGAAGCGGCCGTGCACCGAGCAGTGGCCGCGCCACAGGATCATCTTCGCGCCGCGCAGCTCGTCGGCGGTCAGGCCGCCGTTCGGCTTGTGCGGGTTGTAGACGACGCAGTCCTCCAGGGACATGCCCATGTCCCGCACGGCGGTGTTGCGCCCGAGGTGCTGGTCGGGCAGGAACAGCACCTTCTCACCCTGCTCGAAGGCCCAGTCCAGGGCCCGCTGGGCGTTGGACGAGGTGCAGATCGTGCCGCCGTGCTTGCCCGTGAAGGCCTTGATGTCCGCGGAGGAGTTCATGTACGAGACGGGCACGACCTGCTCGGCGATCCCGGCCTCGGTGAGCACGTCCCAGCACTCGGCGACCTGCTCGGCCGTCGCCATGTCGGCCATGGAGCAGCCGGCGGCCAGGTCGGGCAGCACGACCTTCTGGTCGTCCGAGGTGAGGATGTCCGCGGACTCCGCCATGAAATGCACACCGCAGAAGACGATGTACTCGGCCTCCGGGCGTGCCGCCGCGTCCCGGGCCAGCTTGAAGGAGTCACCCGTCACGTCGGCGAACTGGATGACCTCGTCGCGCTGGTAGTGGTGGCCGAGCACGAAGACCTTGTCCCCGAGCTTCTCCTTCGCCTTGCGGGCGCGCTCCACCAGGTCCGGGTCGGACGGCGAGGGCAGGTCACCGGGACACTCCACGCCGCGCTCGCTCCGCGGGTCGGCCTCGCGGCCGAGGAGCAGCAGGGCGAGGGGCGTCGGCTGTACGTCGAGGTCCTGGGTCTGGGCGGTGGTCACGACACGCACCCTTTCTGTTTCTGCGACTTTTCGTCGATTTGACGCTATCTATCATAACCGCTTCACGTCACTTTGACGATGGCCATAGCGTCGGTGTGACGTGAATCCCGGCCCACGGCCGTCTCTTCCCCACAAGGCCCGGAAAGAGCCGTTTTCTGCTCCCGGGCGGGTGTGCGAGCATGGCAAGGAGCCGAGATCGAGCGTCCGGTCCGGAATGAATCCGAGGCCCCGCCGGTTGCAACCGTCGGCAAGCAGTCTCCGAACAACCCGGGAGAGATGTAGATGTCCGTATCGGACGAGACCAGCACCGTCACCGACGGCATCATCCTGACCGACGCCGCCGCGTCCAAGGTCAAGGCGCTGCTCGACCAGGAGGGCCGCGACGACCTCGCCCTGCGCGTCGCCGTCCAGCCCGGCGGCTGCTCCGGCCTGCGCTACCAGCTCTTCTTCGACGAGCGGTCCCTCGACGGCGACGTGGAGAAGGACTTCGGCGGTGTGAAGGTCGTCACCGACCGCATGAGCGCCCCGTACCTGGGTGGTGCCACGATCGACTTCGTGGACACCATCGAGAAGCAGGGCTTCACGATCGACAACCCGAACGCGACGGGTTCCTGCGCCTGCGGCGACTCCTTCAGCTGAGCCGGCCGGCCGCCCCGGCGGCACGCGGACGCGACGAAGGCGGCGACCTCCTCCGACGGGGCCGCCGCCTTCGTGCTTCCCGGGACTACCGCGTGGGCGGAGCGGGCAGCCGCGCACCCTCCTTGGCCAGCGGGACCGCCCTGCCGTCCGCGTCCACGACCCCGCGGGCGCCGAGCAGCTCGTCCAGCTGCACGGTCTTCTGGAACTGCTTGGCGATCATGACGCACACCTTGTCCGGCCACGGGGTCGAGGTCACCGTGACCGTCACCTCGTCGCCCTTCTCGGCCGCCGTCACGTCGTAGTCGGCGCACACGCCGCCCGTGAACGACACCGTCAGCTCCGCGCCCTCGGCCCGGTAGCCGTCCACCTTCACCTCGCGCGGCCCCGGCGCGGAGGTCGGCCGCTCCTGCGGCTCGCTCGGCGCGGGGGAGGCCAGGTACGTCGGATCGACCGCCGGGTACGTCACCGTGAACGGATCCCGCGCGCCCGGGGCCCGCACCTCGAACAGCCAGGACGGCACCAGCGCCTCGCGCCCGTCCACGTGGTGCGCGGCCAGCCCGAACACCGCGCCCTCGACCGTCACGGTCTCCTTCGCGGGCCCGCCGCTCGCCGGCGTTCCGCAGGGCTCCTCCTCCGGGCGGTCCTCCAGCGGAACCGGGGAGGCGCAGCCGCCGACGCCCGCCCGGCGGTCGCCCCCGGACTGCCCCTCCATCAGCTCCAGCGCCTTCTCGGCGCCGACCACGGGGTACGTGTCGCCCTTCACCGGCGCCCGCAGCCGGCCGCTGCCGCCGACGACCTCGCCGTCCGGGCCCACGGTGATCCCGGTCGTCCAGCCGTGGGTGGGCAGACCGCCGACCCGGGGCTCGGCGTTCACGACCCGCTGGGCGCCCATGACCTGGCTCGTGTCGAGCTTCGCGCCGTCCTGGCCCACCGCCTTCAGCACCGGCGCGGCCGCCCGCCGCGCCTCGGCCTCGCCGACGGGATCGCCACCGGCCGTCTGCGGGCCCTTGCAGGTGTCGACGCCCTTGCAGTTGTCGGTGCCCGGCGCGTGGCGGCTGAACGTCCAGGCCCCCGGCGCCTGCCGGTTCACCTGAAGCGCCGGTCCGGAACCGTCCTGGCCCCCGATCTTCCAGGCCTCTCCCTGGGCGACCGGCGTGCCCTCGATCCCGAGCGCCTTCGCCAGCCGGGCCACGTCGTCCTTCGCCACCTCGCCGCGGGCCCGGTACACCGGGGCTTCGCGGGGGCCGTCCGGGAGCTCGCCCTCGACGCGGTACGTCGCGCCGTAGGGGTTGGGCTCGCCGGGCGCGATGCCGTTGCCGTCGCCCGGCGCGGACTCCGAGTACCCGTCGAGGGCCAGGGGCGGGGGAGTGCCGTCGCCGCCGGGCGCACCGGGGGCGGCGGCCTTGCCGTCCGTACCGCCGGACGCGTTCGAGGCGAGCCAGGCGCCGCCCCCGCCGATCAGCAGGACGGCCGCGGCGACGGACGCGACCAGCGCGGGTGTACGGCGCCGGCCACCACCGTGCGGGACCCGGTCCTCGTGAGCGGGCAGCGGGGGAAGCTCACCGTCCGCGGCGGAGCCGCGAGCACCGGACGAACCCGAGGACCCGGACCGCCCCAGGACGGGCCCGGCGCCCCCTCGGCCGTCCCGGACGGAATCCGGATTCGCCCGGGTACCTCCGGCGGACTGCGTCTCCGCTCCGGCGTCCCGGGCGGGCTCCGCGTCCGCGTCGCTGTTCCGGGCGGTGTCGGTGCCGGGTTCCGCGTTCGCGGCGGGCTCGGCGTCCGCGCCGGCGTCACGGGCGGGCTCGGTGCCGGCTTCGGCGTCCCGGGTGTCCCGGGCGGTGTCGGCGCCGGGTTCGGCGTTCGCGGCGGGTTCGGCGTCCGCTTGGCCGTCCCGGGCGGATTCTGTGCCGGCTTCGGCGTCCCGGGCGTCCCGAGCATCCCGGGCAGGGGCGGCGTCGGCTCCCGCGTCCGCGTCGGTGTCCTGGGCGGGGTCGGTGCCGGCTTCGGCGTTCCCGGTGTGCCCGGGGTCCTGGGGCTGCTCCGGGGGTGTCCCGGCGTTTCCGGTGTCCACGGTGTCGCTTGCCGCGGGCGTATCGGGCTTCCCGGCCTCCCCGGAGGAACCCCCGGCGCCGTCCGGCGCGCCGTCCGGCGCAGCTTCCGGCGCCCCTGCCGCCGCCGAAGGGCCGGTCTCGGGACCCGGCTCGCCGGCCGTGCGGGCGTCCGCGCCGGCGCCCAGGTCCCTCGCGGCGTCGTCGTTCTCGGGTCGCTCGGTGTTCACCGCATCGCTCCTTCGGCTGCACAGCTGTCCCAGGGGGACCCTGCCCGGCCGGATCAGGGCCGCTGGTGGGTCGTATCCCGTCTCCCCTTTACGGGGGACAGCGATGGGACGCAGCGGGGGAGCTCGCGGTTCCCGTGCGTGCGCCGTTCAGTCGCCGTAGTCCGACATCGCGTCGAGCAGCCGCGCCGACGCGACGGGCACCTCCACCCCGTGGATCAGGGCCGGGGAGACCGGCCGGGAGGCGACCCGCTCGGGAGCCGCCCAGTGCGGGGCCATCCGCGCCCCCTCACCCGGCAGCGAGGCCAGATCGCCCTCGATGTCGACCGGAGCGGTGGTGTGGAACTTGAGGTTCGTCATAACGGCACCGTATGCACGCCCCGGTGCACGGAGAAAGATCTACTATCGGGTAGTTTCGTTGCCTTCAGAGCGGCCACGCCCACCCGATAGCGTGAGACGTCAAGGTCCGCCTCCCCCAGGAGAATCCACGCCGTGCGCATCGCAGTCACCGGCTCCATCGCCACCGACCACCTCATGACCTTCCCCGGCCGCTTCGCCGACCAGCTCGTAGCGGACCAGCTGCACACGGTCTCGCTGTCGTTCCTGGTCGACAAGCTGGACGTCCGCCGCGGCGGCGTCGCCGCGAACATCGCCTTCGGCATGGGACAGCTCGGCACCCGGCCGATCCTGGTCGGCGCCGCGGGCGCGGACTTCGACGAGTACCGGGCCTGGCTGGAGCGGCACGGCGTCGACACCGACTCCGTCCGCATCTCCGACACGCTGCACACCGCCCGCTTCGTGTGCACCACCGACGCCGACCACAACCAGATCGGCTCCTTCTACACCGGCGCCATGAGCGAGGCCCGCCTCATCGAGCTCAAGACGGTCGCCGACCGGGTCGGCGGTCTCGACCTGGTCTCCATCGGCGCCGACGACCCGGAGGCGATGCTCCGCCACACCGAGGAGTGCCGCTCGCGGAACATCCCGTTCGCCGCCGACTTCTCCCAGCAGATCGCCCGCATGGACGGCGAGGAGATCCGCATCCTGCTGGACGGGGCGACCTACCTCTTCTCCAACGAGTACGAGAAGGGCCTCATCGAGACCAAGACCGGCTGGACCGACGCCGAGATCCTGTCCCGGGTGGGCCACCGGGTGACCACCCTCGGCGCGCGGGGCGTGCGCATCGAGCGGTCCGGCGAGGACCCCATCGAGGTCGGCACGCCGGACGAGGAGCGCAAGGCCGACCCGACGGGCGTCGGCGACGCCTTCCGCGCCGGGTTCCTCTCCGGCCTGGCCTGGGACGTCTCCCTGGAGCGGGCCGCACAGGTCGGCTGCATGCTGGCGACCCTCGTGATCGAGACGGTCGGGACGCAGGAGTACCAGCTGCGGCGCGGGCACTTCATGGAGCGGTTCACCAAGGCGTACGGGGACGAGGCCGCCGAAGAGGTCCGGGGACACCTGGGCTGATCGCTGCGGCTGCGGCTGCGGCTGCGGCCGCGGGTGCGTGGGGGTGCTGCGCGCGGTTCCCCACGCCCCTCGGCCTTCTCAGCTCGCCCGGCGGACCACGTAGGCCGCTCCTCGGTCCGCCGGCTCCTCGCCCACGTACTCCTGGTTCCGCATCTCGCACCACGCGGGGATGTCCAGCCGGGCCGCCTCGTCGTCCGACAGGACCCGGACCAGCCCGCCCACCGGCACGTCCCCGATGACCTTGGCCAGCTCGATGACGGGGATCGGGCACCGCTTGCCCAGGGAGTCCACGATCAGCACGTCCTCCCGCACCGCCGTCCGCGCGACCGGCGCGCCCAGCTTCTCCCGGACCGCCGCCACGGCCCCCGGCAGCACCTCCAGGAATCTCTCCACCTCCTCCTCGGCCGTCCCCATCGGCAGCGAGACCCGCACGTTCCCCTCACTCAGCACGCCCATGGCGCGCAGGACGTGGCTGGGCGTCAGCGTGCTGCTGGTGCAGGACGATCCGGACGAGACGGAGAAATCGGCGCGGTCCAGCTCGTGCAGCAGGGCCTCCCCGTCGGCGTAGAGGCAGGAGAAGGTGACGACCCCGGGCAGGCGGCGCACCGGATCGCCGACCACCTCCACGTCGGGCACCAGCCGCGGCACCCGGGCCCGGATCCGGTCCGTCAGCTCCCGCAGCCGCCGCGCCTCCTCGACGGCCTCGGCCCGTACGGCGCGCAGCGACGCGGCCGCCGCCACGATCGCCGGGACGTTCTCGAAACCGGGCGCCCGCCCCGACTCCCGCTCGTCCGACGGCCCTTGCGCCGCGAAGCGCACCCCCTTGCGCACCACCAGCAGCCCGACCCCGGGCGGCCCGCCCCACTTGTGCGCACTGCCCGTCAGTAGCGACCAGTCCCCGTCCACCGGCCCCCAGCCGAGCGACTGGGCCGCGTCCACCAGCAACGGCACCCCGGCCTCCCGGCACAGCCGGGCCACCTCGGCGACCGGCTGCTCGGTGCCCACCTCGTGGTTGGCCGACTGGAGGCACGCCAGGGCCGTGTCGGGGCGCAGGGCCTCGGCGTAGGCGGCGGGGTCCACCGCCCCGTGCCGGTCCACCGTCACCCGGCTGACCGAACCGCCCTCCGCCTCGTGCCGCTCGGCCGAATGGAGTACCGAGGAGTGTTCGACCGCTGACACGATCAGGTGGCGTCCGACCCGCCGCCGTCCGGCCGAGGCGCCCGCGATCCCCGTGTGCACGGCACGCGTTCCGGACGAGGTGAACACCAGCTCGTCCGGCCGGCACCCCACCGCCTCGGCGGCGGCCTCCCGCGCCGCGTCGAGCAGCAGGCGGGCCCGCCGCCCCTCCTTGTACAACCGTGCGGGGTCGGCCCACCCCTCATCGAGGGAGGCCAGCAGGGCCTGCCGTGCGACGGGATGGAGCGGAGCGGCGGAAGCGGCATCGAAGTAACCCACACCGCAACGCTAGAACGCCCGGCGCCACGACGTCCCCGCAGGGGCGCGGGGAACTGCGCGAACAGCCACAAACGGCCCGCAGCCGCCAAATCAGCGAACCACCCGAGTGAGTAGGCACCCCTCCCCGAGAACCCCCGGAGGGCGTCGGCTAGGGTTTGGTCCGCATAAACATCCAAACCCCTGCCCGACGCAGGGCGGCGACCGACCAGCGAGAAGGCCAGGCCGCAGCCGAACCGCGCGGGCGAGACTCTCGGGAAGGCGCTACGTGAGTCCCAACGGCTCCGACCGCTCGCCGCGGCGCCCGATGCGGCGGAAGCTGCTGCAGGCACTGACCGCGGGCCTGGTCTTGGCGACAGCCACCGGTTGCTCGTACAACTGGGAAGACTTCCCCCGCCTTGGTATGCCCACCCCGACCACGGAAGAGGCTCCGCGGATCCTCTCCCTGTGGCAGGGGTCCTGGGCGGCTGCGCTCGCCGTCGGCGTGCTGGTGTGGGGTCTGATCCTGTGGAGTGCTTTCTTCCACCGGCGCAGCCGCACCAAGGTCGAGGTACCTCCGCAGACCCGGTACAACATGCCCATCGAGGCGCTGTACACCGTGGTCCCGCTCATCATCGTCTCGGTGCTGTTCTACTTCACCGCCCGCGACGAGTCCGAGCTCCTCAGCCTCAAGAAGAAGCCCGACGTCACCATCAACGTGGTCGGCTTCCAGTGGAGCTGGTGCTTCAACTACATCGAGCCCGTCGCCGGCACGTCCGGTGACGCGAAGACCTCCAAGGACCTGGACGCGATCCCGGACCGGTTCAAGAAGGACTTCCCGGCCGACGCCGGCGGCACCTACGACTGCGGCACCCCGGGCACCCGGAACCCGCAGACGAACAACCCGGGTCCGACGCTCTGGCTCCCCGAGGGCAAGAGGGTCCGCTTCATCCTGACTTCCCGTGACGTCATCCACTCCTTCTGGGTGGTGCCGTTCCTCATGAAGCAGGACGTCATCCCGGGCCACACCAACGCCTTCGAGGTGACCCCCAACAAGGAGGGCACCTTCCTGGGCAAGTGCGCCGAGCTCTGCGGCGTCGACCACTCGCGCATGCTGTTCAACGTGAAGGTCGTCTCCCCCGAGCGCTACGAGCAGCACCTCAAGGACCTCGTGAAGAAGGGGCAGACCGGTTACGTCCCGTCCGGCATCGAGCAGGCGGGCCACGAGAAGAACCGGGAGTCGAACGTACTGTGAGCATCCTGAATGACCCCAAGGGTGCCGCGGCTGCTGGGTCCCACTACGAGGACGAGCAGCCGGTCCGGCGCCAGAACCGCGGCAGTGTCGTGGTCAAGTGGCTGACGACGACGGACCACAAGACGATCGGCACGCTGTACCTGGCCACGTCGTTCGTGTTCTTCGTCATCGGTGGCGTGATGGCGCTGCTCATGCGCGCCGAGCTCGCCCGGCCTGGTCTGCAGATCATGTCGAACGAGCAGTTCAACCAGGCGTTCACGATGCACGGCACGATCATGCTGCTGATGTTCGCGACGCCGCTGTTCGCGGGCTTCGCGAACTGGATCATGCCCCTGCAGATCGGCGCGCCGGACGTGGCGTTCCCGCGGCTGAACATGTTCGCCTACTGGCTGTACCTGTTCGGCTCGCTCATCGCGGTCGGCGGCTTCCTCACGCCGCAGGGCGCGGCCGACTTCGGCTGGTTCGCCTACAGCCCCCTGTCGGACGCGGTGCGTTCGCCCGGTATCGGCGCCGACATGTGGATCATGGGTCTGGCCTTCTCCGGCTTCGGCACGATCCTCGGCTCGGTCAACTTCATCACCACCATCATCTGCATGCGCGCCCCGGGCATGACGATGTTCCGCATGCCGATCTTCACCTGGAACGTGCTGCTGACCGGTGTGCTGGTCCTGCTGGCCTTCCCGGTGCTGGCCGCGGCCCTGTTCGCGCTGGAGGCGGACCGCAAGTTCGGCGCCCACATCTTCGACTCGGCCAACGGCGGAGCGTTGCTGTGGCAACACTTGTTCTGGTTCTTCGGCCATCCAGAGGTGTACATCATCGCGTTGCCGTTCTTCGGCATCATCAGTGAGGTCATCCCGGTCTTCTCCCGCAAGCCGATGTTCGGTTACACGGGTCTGATCGGCGCGACCATCGCGATCGCGGGTCTGTCCGTGACGGTGTGGGCCCACCACATGTACGTCACCGGTGGTGTGCTGCTGCCGTTCTTCTCCTTCATGACGTTCCTCATCGCCGTCCCGACCGGCGTGAAGTTCTTCAACTGGATCGGCACCATGTGGAAGGGCTCGCTGTCCTTCGAGACGCCGATGCTCTGGGCGACCGGCTTCCTGATCACCTTCACCTTCGGTGGCCTGACCGGCGTCATCCTGGCCTCGCCGCCGATGGACTTCCACGTCTCCGACTCGTACTTCGTCGTCGCGCACTTCCACTACGTCGTCTTCGGCACCGTGGTGTTCGCGATGTTCTCCGGCTTCCACTTCTGGTGGCCGAAGTGGACCGGCAAGATGCTGGACGAGCGCCTGGGCAAGATCACCTTCTGGACGCTGTTCATCGGCTTCCACGGCACGTTCCTGGTGCAGCACTGGCTGGGCGCCGAGGGCATGCCGCGCCGGTACGCCGACTACCTGGCGGCCGACGGCTTCACCGCGCTGAACACGATCTCGACGATCAGCTCGTTCCTGCTCGGCATGTCGATCCTGCCGTTCGTCTACAACGTCTGGAAGACCGCCAAGTACGGCAAGCCCGTCGGCGTCGACGACCCGTGGGGCTACGGCCGCTCCCTGGAGTGGGCCACCTCCTGCCCGCCGCCGCGGCACAACTTCATCACCATGCCGCGGATCCGCAGCGAATCCCCGGCGTTCGACCTGCACCACCCGGAGATCGCAGCTCTCGACCAGCTCGAGAACGTGGGCCACGGCGACAAGGCCCTCGCTGGCGGCAAGGAGGCCGGCAAGTGAAGATCCAGGGCAAGATGTTCATGTGGTTGAGCGCCTTCGTGCTCATCATGGCGGTCGTCTACGGCTTCTGGTCGAAGGAGCCCGCCGGTACCACGGCCCTCTTCCTGGCCTTCGGCCTGTGCATCATGATCGGCTTCTACCTCGGCTTCACGGCCAAGCGGGTGGACGTCGGCGCACAGGACAACAAGGAGGCGGACGTCGCGGACGACGCCGGCGAGGTCGGGTTCTTCAGCCCGCACAGCTGGCAGCCGCTCTTCCTGGGCATCGGCGGCGCCCTCGCCTTCCTGGCGGTCGCCATCGGCTGGTGGCTGATGTACTTCTCGCTGCCGGTCATCCTGATCGCCGTCTGGGGCTGGGTCTTCGAGTACTACCGCGGTGAGAACCGCACCCAGTAGGACACCGAGCGCCGCAGGGGCCCGGACACTCCGAGAGGAGTGTCCGGGCCCCTGCTTTCGTGTCCGCCGTCCACCGCAATGCGTGTCACTCGTACGAGTCATCCGGCGTGCCGCGATTGACGCCGGTTCCTAGCGTGAGGTCATGAGCCACACAGCGAACTCCCGCCCCGTCGTCAGCTGCACGCTGCTGGTGATAGCCCTCTGCGCGGGCGTCACCGCCTGCGGCTCCGACGGCGACCCGCTCTCCGCCCGCCCCTACGACGCGGCGGACCAGATCTCCTTCAACGCCCCCACCGAGGGCAACCGGAAGGCCGACCCGGACAAGCCCCTGGAAGTGGTCGCCGAGGACTCCGACGGGCGCATCACCGACGTCACGGCCTACGACGCCTCAGGGCGCTACGTGGCGGGCGAACTCGCCGCCGACGGGCGCCGCTGGCACAGCACCTCCCCGCTGGCCGCCGACGCCGGCTACACGGTCCGGGTGAGCACCGAGAACGAGGACGGGGAGCCCGGCCGCAAGGTCATCACCTTCGACACCGGCAAGCCCACCGCCAAGAAGCGCCTGGACGTCGCGTTCGGCCCGAAGAAGGGCACGTACGGCGTCGGCCAGCCCGTCACGGCGGAGCTGAGCCAGCCGGTGAAGGACCCCGCCCAGCGGGCCGTCGTGGAGCGCGCCCTCAAGGTCACCTCCACGCCCGCCACCGAGGGCGCCTGGCACTGGGTGGACGACAAGAAGCTCCACTACCGCCCCAAGGAGTACTGGCCCGCCCAGGCCACCGTCCAGGTCCGCAGCAACCTGGAGGGCATCAAGGTCGGCGACCGCATGTGGGGCGGCAAGGCCAAGCCGCTGACCTTCACCACCGCGGACAAGCTCATAGCCGTCACCGACGCCGCCGCCCACCAGATGACCGTCTACAAGAACGACGAGATCATCCGGCAGATACCCGTGACCACGGGCAAGCCCGGCTACGACACCCGCAACGGCGTCAAGGTCGTCCTCGCCAAGGAGGGCACCGTCCGCATGACGAGCGCCAGCATCGGCTCCTCGGACTTCTACGACCTGATCGTCCACCACTCGGTCCGGGTCACCAACAGCGGCGAGTACGTCCACGCCGCCCCCTGGTCGGTCGGCTCCCAGGGCTTCGCCAACGTCAGCCACGGCTGCACCGGCATGAGCACCGAGAACGCCGCCTGGTTCTACGACACCGTCCGCGAGGGCGACATCGTCGAGGTCGTCAACTCCGGCGGCGACACGATGGCCCCGTTCGGCAACGGCTACGGCGACTGGAACCTCGACTGGGCGAAGTGGCGCACCGGCAGCGCGCTGGTGGGCGGCACGTCCGACGGCCCCGCACAGGCCGACACGGCCCGCCTGACGCCGCAGAGCGTGTGAGCGGCCCACGCCCGCTCCCCGGCTCCTAGGCCTTGAGAGCGGCCTTCTCCCGCAGCAGGGACGCCAGCGCGGAGGCGAACTCCACCGGATCCACCGGCAGCGTCACCGCCGCCTCCGCGCGGCTCCACGTCGCCAGCCACGCGTCCTGCGGCCGGCCGATCAGCAGCAGCACCGGCGGGCAGTCGAAGACCTCGTCCTTGATCTGCCGGCAGACGCCCATGCCCCCCATGGGCACGGCCTCGCCGTCCAGGACGCAGACGTCGATCCCGCCCTTGTCCAGCTCCTTCACCACCGCCGCGGGGGTCGCGCACTCCACGAACTCCACCACGGGCACGTCCGGCGCCGGCCGCCGTCCCGTGGCGAGCCGCACCTGCTCGCGGGTGTGGGAGTCGTCGCTGTAGACCAGCACCGTGGCGGTCGGCTGCATTGTTCCTCCGTGACGTCAGCGTCGTAAGGACAGGCCCGTTGGGCCGGATGCTACTCCCTTGAACACCACGTCAACACCGGTACGAACGGGGAAGACACTCCGAACGGCACCCCCCGGAGTGAGGGCGGGATAAGCGACCGACATAATGTCGGTCGTGGCGACAGCAACGACAGTAGAAACCGGGCACGCGCACCCGTCGGTCAACCGGCCGAACCTCACCAGCGTCGGAACCATCATCTGGCTGAGTTCCGAGCTGATGTTCTTCGCGGCCCTCTTCGCGATGTACTTCACCCTGCGATCGGTGACGGGTCCCGATCACTGGAAGGAGATGGCGAGCCATCTCAACTTCCCGTTCTCGGCGACGAACACCACGATCCTGGTGCTCTCCTCGCTCACCTGCCAGCTCGGCGTCTTCGCCGCCGAGCGCGGTGACGTGAAGAAGCTGCGGATGTGGTTCATCGTCACCTTCGTGATGGGTGCGATCTTCATCGGCGGTCAGGTCTTCGAGTACACGGAGCTGGTCAAGGAGGCGGGCCTGTCCCTGTCCTCCGACCCGTACGGCTCGGTGTTCTACCTGACCACCGGTTTCCACGGCCTGCACGTGACAGGCGGTCTCATCGCCTTCCTGCTGGTCCTGGGCCGGACCTACGCGGCCCGGAGGTTCACCCACGAGCAGGCGACCGCTGCGATCGTCGTGTCCTACTACTGGCACTTCGTCGATGTCGTCTGGATCGGCCTCTTCGCCACGATCTACATGATCAAGTAGCAGGGCCCCCAACCGCGCGTGCTCGACGAAGCGCGCATCCCAGAAGCATCGACGCAGAAGATCCTGACACCGGGGTAATCCGTGAAAAAGCTCTCCGCACGACGACGCCACCCGTTGGCGGCGCTCGTGGTCCTACTCCTCGCGCTGGCATGCACCGGGGGGCTGTACGCCGTGTTCGCACCCGCGGACAAGGCGCAGGCCGACGAAACCGCCCAGTCCCTCACCATCGAGGAGGGCAAGAAGCTCTACGCCGTCGGCTGCGCCAGTTGCCACGGCACCGGCGGTCAGGGCACCTCCGACGGGCCGAGCCTGGTGGGTGTGGGCGCCGCGGCCGTCGACTTCCAGGTGGGCACGGGCCGTATGCCGGCCGCCACCTCCCAGGGCCCCCAGGTCCCGGAGAAGAAGAACATCTACTCGCAGGCCGAGATCGACCAGCTCGCGGCGTACATCGCCTCGCTGGGCGCCGGTCCGTCCGTTCCGACGGAGGAGCAGTACGGCCCCGAGGGTGCCGACATCGCCAAGGGCGGTGAACTGTTCCGCACCAACTGCGCGCAGTGCCACAACTTCACCGGCAAGGGCGGCGCGCTCACGCACGGCAAGTACGCGCCGACCCTCGAGGGCGTCACCCCGAAGCACATCTACGAGGCCATGCAGACCGGCCCGCAGAACATGCCGTCCTTCCCCGACACCACGCTGTCGGAGAAGAACAAGAAGGACATCATCGCGTACCTCGACGCGGTCAACAGCGAGAAGACCGAGAGCCCCGGCGGCCTCGAGCTGGGCGGTCTCGGGCCGGTCAGCGAGGGTCTGTTCGGCTGGATCTTCGGTCTCGGCGGACTGATCGCCGTCGCCGTATGGGTCGCCGCCCGGACCGCAAAGGCCAAGAAGTCATGAGTAGCCAAGACATTCCAGAAGAGAACCTGCCCGCCGCGCAGTCCGCAGGACACGACGAGCACGGCGTGGTGAGCGTCGCGGACGACAAGCACCCGTTCGCCGACCCGGGCCTGCCGCCCCACGAGCACCGGATCCAGGACATCGACGAGCAGGCCGCCAAGCGGTCCGAGCGCTCGGTCGCCCTGATGTTCACGGTGTCGATGCTGGCCACCATCGCCTTCATCGCCGCGTTCGTGGCGATCCCGGTCGACAAGTCGGTCTACATCTTCCCGCTGGGTCACATCAGCGCGCTGAACTTCGCGCTGGGCGTCACGCTCGGCATCGCGCTGTTCTGCATCGGCGCGGGCGCCGTCCACTGGGCCCGCACCCTGATGTCGGACGTGGAGATCGCCGACGAGCGTCACCCGATCGAGGCGGAGCCCGAAGTCCGCGAGAAGGTCTTCGCCGACTTCAAGCAGGGCGCCAAGGAGTCCGCGCTCGGCCGTCGCAAGCTGATCCGCAACACCATGCTCGGCGCGCTGACGCTGGTCCCGCTCTCCGGTGTCGTGCTGCTGCGCGACCTCGGCCCGCTGCCCGGCGAGAAGCTCCGCCACACGCTGTGGTCCAAGGGCAAGCTGCTCGTCAACATGAACACCAACGAGCCGCTGCGCCCCTCCGACGTCGCGGTCGGTTCGCTGACCTTCGCCAAGCCCGAGGGCCTGGAGGAGCACGACCACGACTTCCAGAACGAGATCGCCAAGGCCGCCCTGATGATCGTCCGGATCCAGCCGGAGAACATCAAGGACAAGCGCGAGCTCGAGTGGTCGCACGAGGGCATCGTCGCGTACTCGAAGATCTGCACCCACGTCGGCTGCCCGATCTCCCTGTACGAGCAGCAGACGCACCACGTGCTCTGCCCCTGCCACCAGTCCACCTTCGACCTGTCCGACGGTGCCCGAGTGATCTTCGGTCCCGCCGGTCACGCCCTGCCGCAGCTGCGCATCGGCGTGAACGACGAGGGCTACCTCGAGGCGCTCGGCGACTTCGAAGAGCCCGTCGGCCCTGCTTTCTGGGAGCGCGGATGAGCACTGCACAGACACGCCGCAAGGCACCCGCCGGAGAGCGGGTCGCCGACTGGGCCGACGGCCGCCTGGGGATCTACTCCCTGGCCAAGGCCAACATGCGCAAGATCTTCCCGGACCACTGGTCCTTCATGCTCGGTGAGATCTGCCTCTACAGCTTCATCATCATCATCCTGACGGGTGTGTACCTGACGCTGTTCTTCCACCCGTCGATGAACGAGGTGGAGTACCACGGCAGTTACGTCCCGCTCCAGGGGCAGCTGATGTCGGAGGCGTTCGCCTCCACGCTGGACATCAGCTTCGACGTCCGCGGCGGTCTGCTGATCCGGCAGATCCACCACTGGGCGGCGATCATCTTCCTCGCCGGCATGTTCGTGCACATGATGCGCGTCTTCTTCACCGGCGCGTTCCGCAAGCCGCGCGAGATCAACTGGCTGTTCGGCTTCCTGCTGTTCGTCCTCGGCATGTTCACCGGTTTCACCGGCTACTCGCTCCCGGACGACCTGCTCTCCGGCACCGGTGTCCGCTTCACGCAGGGCGCGATCCTGTCCGTGCCGATCGTGGGCACGTACATCTCGATGTTCCTGTTCGGCGGGGAGTTCCCGGGCACCGACTTCGTCGCCCGGTTCTACTCGATCCACATCCTGCTGCTGCCGGGCATCATGCTCGGGCTCGTGGTCGGCCACCTGATCCTGGTCTTCTACCACAAGCACACGCAGTTCGCGGGTCCCGGACGGACCAACAAGAACGTCGTCGGCATGCCGCTGCTGCCGGTCTACATGGCCAAGGCCGGAGGCTTCTTCTTCCTGGTCTTCGGTGTCATCGCGGCCATCGCCGGCATCGCGACCGTCAACCCGATCTGGGTCCTGGGCCCCTACCGCCCCGACCAGGTGTCGACCGGTGCCCAGCCCGACTGGTACATGGGCTTCGCCGAGGGTCTGGTCCGCGCCATGCCGGGCTGGGAGATCAACTTCTGGGGTCACACGCTCGTCCTGGGCGTGTTCATCCCGCTGGTCCTCTTCGGCCTGTTCCTCGCGATCATCGCCCTGTACCCGTTCATCGAGTCCTGGATCACCGGGGACAAGCGCGAGCACCACATCCTGGACCGTCCGCGCAACGCCCCGACCCGCACGGCCGTGGGTGTCGCCTGGGTCACCGGCTACGTGATCATGCTGATCGGCGGTGGCAACGACATCGTCGCGACCCACTTCCACCTGTCGATCAACGCGGTCACCTGGTTCGTCCGGATCGGGTTCTTCCTCGGCCCGGTCGTCGCCTTCGTCGTCACCAAGCGGATCTGCCTCGGCCTCCAGCGCCGGGACAAGGAGAAGGTGCTGCACGGCCGCGAGTCGGGCATCATCAAGCGCCTGCCGCACGGTGAGTTCATCGAGGTGCACGAGCCGCTCAGCCAGGAGCAGATGTACACGCTCACGGCGCACGAGCAGTACAAGCCGGCCGAGATCGGCCCGACGGTCGACGAGAACGGCGTCGAGCGCAAGGTGAAGGGTTCCGAAAAGCTGCGCGCCAAGCTCAGCGATGCCTACTACGGCGACGGCTCCCAGATCCCGAAGCCCACCGTCGAGGAGTACCGGGAGATCACGAGCGGCCACGGCCACCACTGATCACTGCTTCGCCACGCCACCAGAAGGGCCTCGTCCGGTGTTCGGACGGGGCCCTTCGGCCTGTCCGGGGGTGGATAGGGTGGACGCGTCGAGACATTCCGTCCCGCAGTGCGGGACACCTGACCCTGGAGCGGCTTATGAGCGCTGTGACCCCCGCCGGAGGCGACACCGCGGCGGCCCGCTCCTGGCCCCTGCTGCTGAACGGCCTGCTTCAGGGCCGGGACCTGACCGCCGACGACACCGCCTGGGCGATGGACCTGATCATGCGCGGCGAGGCCACCGACGCGCAGATCGCCGGCTTCGTGGTCGCGCTGCGCGCCAAGGGCGAGACCGTCGAGGAGATCTCCGGGTTCGTCCGGGCGATGTACGCGCACGCCAACGTGATCGAGGTGCCCGGACCGGCGGTCGACATCGTCGGCACGGGCGGCGACGGGGCGAAGACCGTCAACATCTCCACCATGTCGGCCATCGTCATCGCCGGCACGGGCGCCAAGGTCGTCAAGCACGGCAACCGGGCCGCCTCCTCGGCGTCCGGGGCCTCGGACGTGCTGGAGAAGCTCGGGGTCAACCTGGAACTGCCGACGCACCGGGTGGCCGGCGTGGCCGAGGAGGCCGGGATCACCTTCTGCTTCGCGGCGAAGTTCCACCCCTCGATGCGCTACGCGGGCGCGGCCCGCGGCCAGTTGGGCATCCGGACGATCTTCAACGTCCTGGGCCCGCTGACCAACCCCGCGAAGGTCCGTGCCCAGGCCGTCGGCGTGGCCGACCCGCGCATGGCGCCCATCGTCGCGGGCGTCTTCGCCGGGCGCGGCCACTCGTCGCTGGTCTTCCGCGGCGACGACGGCCTCGACGAACTGACCACCACGTCCACCTCCCGGGTCTGGATCGTCCGGGACGGCACGGTGGCCGAGGAGGCCTTCGACCCGCGGGACGTGGGCCTGGAGCTGGTCCCGGTCGAGGCGCTGCGCGGCGCGGACGCCTCCTACAACGCGGAGGTCGCCCGCCGGCTGCTGGACGGCGAGACCGGCCCCGTCCGCGACGCCGTCCTGCTGAACGCGGCGGCGGCCCTGGTGGCGCTGGAGCCGGGCACGGGGACACTGGCCGAGCAGCTCGGCGCCGGCATGGCGAAGGCGGCGGAGTCCATCGACTCCGGGGCGGCCAAGCGGACCCTGGAGCGCTGGGTGGCCGCGACCAACGCCTAGCGGCTGCGGCGAGGGCGTCCCGCGATCCGGACCCGGGTTGCGGGGCGCCGATCTTTTCGCGTACGTTCCTGAACAGGTCATGAGTGACAGTCATGAGGCCCCGGCCGACTGTCCGGCAACCCTCCGTCCGTGGCGGGGTGCCCCGGGTGAAGACCAGGCCGCAGGCAGCGAGGTCTGCGGCAAGCGCGGACCCCTCGCGATACCAGGGGTCCTGGTCGTCGAGGAGTTCTCCGTGAGTCAGCGAATGCGATAGGGCCGCAGAGCCCCGCCTCCGCATCCCCTCTTCCTTTCCTCACCCCCGCCGGCAGCCCATCGGGCCCGCGGGTGGTCCCGCCTGATCTCACGGGAGTTCACCATGTCCGTCTCCGCCGTTGCCGCCGAACAGTCCGTCTGCGCCCCGCTGCCCGTTCTGGGCCGGGACGTCACCGTGCCGCTGGTGACCGGGGGAGAGGTCACCTACGCCGCGCTCGACTACGCGGCCAGCGCCCCGGCGCTCCAGCGCGTCTGGGACGACGTCGCCGCCTACGCGCCCTACTACGGCAGCGTCCACCGCGGCGCCGGGTACCTGTCCCAGCTGTCCACCGACCTGTTCGAGAACGCCCGCCGCACGGTCGCGGAGTTCCTCGGCTGCCGGGACGGCGACCAGGTGGTGTTCACCCGGTCCACCACCGACTCCCTCAACCTCCTCGCCGCCGCCCTGCCGGAGGACTGCCGGGTCTTCGTCTTCGAGACCGAGCACCACGCCTCCCTGCTGCCCTGGCGCGACGCCCAGGTCACCTGCCTCGACGCCCCGAGGAGCCACCGCGAGGCCGTCGAGGCCCTGGAGCGGGCCCTGGCCGACCGGGACCCCCACGGCCCCGCCCTCGTGTGCGTCACCGGCGCCTCCAACGTCACCGGGGAACTGTGGCCCGTGCGGGAGCTCGCGGCGGCCGCGCACGCCCACGGCGCCCGGATCGTGCTGGACGCCGCCCAGCTGGCCCCCCACCACCCCGTCTCCGTCGCGGACCTCGACGTCGACTGGGTCGCCTTCTCCGGGCACAAGCTGTACGCGCCCTTCGGCTCCGGCGTGCTGGCCGGCCGGTCCGACTGGCTGCGCGCGGCCGAGCCGTACCTCGCGGGCGGCGGCGCCTCCCGCAAGGTCACGCGCCGGGAGGACGGCGGCGTCGACGTGGAGTGGCACGACAGCGCCGCCCGCCACGAGGCCGGCTCCCCGAACGTCATCGGCGCCTACTCCATCGCCTCCGCCTGCAAGGCCCTCACCGAGGCCGGGTTCGACACGCTGGTCGCCCGCGAGCAGTACCTGATCGACCGGGTGCGCCAGGGGCTCGCCGAGGTGCCCCAGGTCCGGGTCCTGTCCCTGTTCGGCGACGACGCGCCGCGTGTCGGCGTGATCTCCTTCGTCGTGGACGGCTGGAACAGCTCCCACTTCGCCGCCGCGCTCTCCGCCGAGTACGGCATCGGCGTCCGGGACGGGCTGTTCTGCGCCCACCCGCTGGTGCGCACGCTGCTCGGCGGTGACCCGCAGCAGCAGGGCGAGTGCGGGGCGCCGGAGGCCGCGCCGGGCGAGAAGGCGCTCAACGCCATCCGGGTGAGCTTCGGGGCGGGCACGCCGGACGAGCACGTGGAGCGTTTCGTCCGGGCCGTGCGGGAGCTGGTGACCGACGGGGCGAAGTGGAACTACCGCACCGAGGACGGCCGCTGCGTGCCGGACACCTCCGTGTGAGGAGCGTGGGCCGGGAGCGGCGGTGGCCGGGCCCTCGGGACGATCGCCCGCAGGGCCCCGCGACCGGGGCTACGCGTCCAGGCCGATGGAGAACGCGGCCTCCAGGTCGTGCTGCGAGTAGGTGCGGAACGCCACGTGCGTGTCCGTGCCCTCCACCCCGGGGATCTTGCTGATCCGGCCGGGGATGACCTCGGCCAGGTCCTCGTGCCGGCTCACCCGGACCATCGCGATCAGGTCGTAGGTGCCGGTGACCGAGAAGACCTCGCTGACGTTCTCCAGCGCCGCGATCGACTCCGCGATCTCGGGGATCCGGTCCACGCTGGTCTTGATGAGGACGATCGCGGTGATCACGGCTGGTTCTCTCCCTCGGGGGCCGGAGCAGGGGCGGTCCTCACTCTAGTCGGGCCGGTCGGACGGCCGTAGCGCACGGACGCGTAGCCGAAGCCCAGCCCGAATCCGATCAGGTGGGCCAGGTAGGCCACCCCGGGCCCGTCCGAGGCACGCCCCGCCGCCAGCCATTGCAGGCCCGCCCAGAACGGCAGCACGACCCACGCCGGGAAGCGCACCGGCAGGAAGAACAGGAACGGCAGGAGACTGGTCACCCGGGCCCGCGGGAACAGGTACAGGAACGCGCCGAGGACGGCGGAGATCGCCCCCGAGGCCCCGACCAGGGACTGCCCCGAGTCCGCGTTGGCGACGGCGTAGCCGAGCAGGGCCAGGCAGCCGCAGCCGGTGTAGAACAGCAGGAACTGCACGCGGCCCATGCGTTCCTCGGTCATCGCCCCGAAGACGTAGAGGAAGAGCATGTTGCCGAGCAGGTGCACCCAGCTGCCGTGGACGAACAGCGCGGTCACGGGGGTGAGGACCGAGCCGCCGGTATGGGCGGAGCCGTCGAACAGCTCCGCGGGGACCACCCCCCAGCGGCGGAAGTAGGCCCGCTGCGCCGCCAGCAGCTCGTCGCCCGTGCCGTACGCCGGATTCAGGCCCGAGCCGGGCCCGGCCAGGAAGACCAGGCAGCACAGGGCGATCAGCGAGTACGTCACCGGTGCCGACGCCCCTCCGGCCGCCCTGCCGGCCCGGACGAACGACGCACTCCACTTGCGGATCATGACTACAGAGCATGACGTAAGGGGACGCAGCCGGACAGACCGCCTCGCCGCCGTGGACACGTGGGCGGCGGGCACCCCCCAGGCCGTAGGGTTACGAGCCACACGCACCGGGGATGCCGGTGGCGTCACGGACACTAGAGGAAAGAGAACAGGTCACGATGACGGTTCCCCTGCCGACCGCCGGGACGCGCTGGCGCTGCACCCTCTGCGGCAACCTCACGCGGTTCGACGTCACCCGCTCGTCGAAGGTCGTCGAGTACGTCCACCTCGACCTGGCCGGAGAGCCGAAGGTCGAGGAGCGCGAGGTGCTCAGTGAGACCATCGAGTCGGTGCGCTGCCGCTGGTGCAACGCGGTGGACCAGGTGGAACTCGTGGACAGGCCGGGCGCCGGCTCCTGAGCATGGGGGTCCCCCCGCTCGGGCGAAGCCAGGAGTGGGGGAGGGTCCCGCACGGATTGGGGTGTGACGGATGGTGGAGACCACGGGCGGGGAGCCGGGCGACGGCGCCGCCGAGGTGCTCGACCGTCCGCTGCCCGACGGCGTGCGCCGCCGGGTCGTGCAGATCGTCGCCGACGGCTTCGGTTCGCTGACCGTCGGCGAGCTGCCCGCCCAGTTGCGGCAGTACGCCCGCTTCGCGCCCAACCGGCGGGCCAAGTTCGCCGGCAACGCCATGGCCTCGGCGCTGGAGACCGACCCGCTGTTCCGCCAGCGCATCGGGGAGAAGCTCAGGGAGACCCAGCCGGAGCTCACCGGCGCCCTCGACTCCGGCTCCCCGCCCCCGGCCGCGGACCCGCTCGACGTGGCGGCCGCGGCGTACGTACTGCGCCCGCCCGGCTGGGTGAAGCTGGTCGCGGCCGCCGGCGAGGAGGCCCAGCGGGCCGACGCCGAGCGGGCCGACGAGGAGAGCCGGGCCGAGCTGGAGCGGCTGCGCGCGGAACTCGACCGGGCCCGGGAGGCGACCCGGTCCGAGACCGAGCGGCTGCGCGCGGAGCTGGAGTCGGCCAGGAGGGAGGGCGAGGCGCTGCACCGCAAGCTGCGCGCCGCCCTCAGCGACGTCAAGCGCGGCGAGGCCGCCCTGCGCAAGGCGCACGGCGAGATCGAGGCCGCGCGCGCCGAGGGGCACGCCCAGGTCTCCGCCGCCGAGAGCGAGACCCGGCGGCTGAAGGCGCGGCTCGGCGAGACCGAGGCGGCCCTGGAGGCCGCCCGGCGGGCCGCGCGTGAGGGCCGCAGTGTGGAGGACATGCGGGTGCGGCTGCTGCTGGACACCCTGCTGGACGCCACCCAGGGGCTGCGCCGCGAGCTGGCCCTGCCGCCGGTGTCCGTCCGCCCGGCCGAGACGGTCGACGCGGTCGAGCCGGGCCGGATGACACCCAAGGACATCGCCGCCCGCGCCCTGTCGGAGAACGACCCGCAGGTCCTCGACCAGCTCCTCGCGCTGCCGCAGGCGCACCTCGTCGTCGACGGGTACAACGTCACCAAAACGGGTTATCCGCAGATGCCGCTGGAGAAGCAGCGCCTGAGGCTGCTGGGGCAGCTCTCCCAACTGGCCGCGCAGAGCGGCGCCGAGGTGACCTGCGTCTTCGACGGGGCCGAGCTGGCCGCGCCGGTGCTGCTCGCACCCCCGCGCGGGGTGCGGGTGCTGTTCTCGAAGCCGGGCGTCACCGCCGACGAGCTCATCCGGCAGCTGGTGCGCGCCGAACCCCCGGGCCGTCCCGTCATCGTGGCCTCCACCGACCGGGAGGTGGCCGACGGGGTCGCCCGCGCCGGTGCCCGGCCGGTGGCCTCGGCGATGCTCCTCAAGCGCCTTACGTGAGTCTGTAGGGCGTACGCCCGCATGCGCAACGTCCGGGCGTGATGCCCGAATTGGCGGGGCCTGTGGGCCACGGTGCGTCAAGCGCCTCTCACCGCCTGTGAGTCCAGGGGAAAAGATGGCTTACCGTGACGCGAATTTTCATCTGAGGATTTGAACTGATCACAGGAAGGTCACTAGGGTCGGCCCCAACCTCCGCTCGGGTGATCACTCATCGGGAGAGACGGCGGAGGGGCCAGAAGGAGCTTTTCACCCGTGGCGTCCCACCGTCGTCCGAAGCAGCCCAGCCGCGCACGTGTGACCGTGCTGACCACCGCCGCCGCCGCTGCCGTCGCCTTCAGCTCGCAGGCCGCCAACGCGGCCCCCAGTGAGAAGCCGAGCAAGGACGAGGTCAAGACCAAGGTCGACAAGCTCTACGAGGAGGCCGAGAAGGCCACCGAGAAGTACAACGGCGCCAAGGAGAGGCAGGAGAAGCTCCAGAAGGAGATCTCCACCATCCAGGACAGCGTCGCCCGCGGCCAGGAGGAGCTCAACGAGCTGCGCGACAGCCTCGGCCTCGCCGCCGCCTCCCAGTACCGCACCGGCACGATCGACCCGTCCGTCCAGCTGTTCCTCTCCGCGGACCCGGACGACTACCTCGACAAGGCCTCCACGCTCGACCAGTTGAGCAGCCAGCAGGTCGAGGCGCTGAAGAAGGTCCAGGACAAGCAGCGCGAACTCGCCCAGGAACGCGCCGAGGCCGCCGAGAAGCTCAAGGACCTCGCCTCCACCCGGACCGAACTCGGCAAGAAGAAGACGGAGGTGCAGGGCAAGCTCGCGGCCGCGCAGAAGCTGCTCAACAGCCTCACCGCCGCCGAGAAGGCCGCGCTGGCCGCCGAGGAGACCCGCGCCACCCGCGCCAGCGAGCGCGACGCCCTCGACGTCGACGTGCCGCCCGGCTCGGGCCGCGCCGCCGCCGCGTTCGCCTTCGCCCAGAGCCAGCTCGGCAAGCCCTACGTCTACGGCGCCACCGGCATGAGCTCCTTCGACTGCTCCGGCCTCACCTCCCGGGCCTACGCGGCGGCCGGCGTGCAGATCCCGCGCACCTCCGAGGCGCAGACCGGGGCCGGCACCAAGATCTACTCGGTCAGCCAGCTCAAGGTCGGCGACCTGGTGTTCTTCTTCAACGACCTGCACCACGTCGGCCTCTACGCGGGCAACGGGCAGATCATCCACGCCCCCCGCACCGGCACGGTCGTCCGCTACGAGTCGATGAACACCATCGGCGGCCCCTTCATGTTCGGCGTCCGGGTCTGACACCCGGACCGCGCGAACCGGTCCGGCTTCCCCCGGACCCGGAGATCATGTCCGCCGTTCGGGGGAATCCCGACAGCCCCGAGTGAGCCCACGCCCCGCCGGTGACCTGCGTCAGCGGCGGGGCGCCGCGCCGCGTACCCCCGGACGGTCGTTGGCGGTCACCCGCCGCGGGGCTACTGTCTGCCGCGTCCATTCCGCCAGCGGAAGGAGAGCGGCTTCCCGTGGGGTCCCATCGCCGCCTTGCACCGTCCCGGCCCGACCGGGGCGCCGGTGCCGCGTTCGGTCTGCTGTCCGTGGCGGCCGCCGCACTGACCACGGTCCCGGCCGCCGCCGCACCGCACGACGACACCCGGGCCACGGTGGACCGCCTCTTCGAGCAGGCGGAGCGGGCGACCGAGGCCTACAACGAGGCGGACGAGCGCGCCGACGCACTGCGCGAGGAGGTCGGCACCGCCCGGGACCGGATCGCCCGCCAGCAGCAGCGCATCAACTCCCTGCGCGAGTCGCTCGGTTCGCTGGCCGGGGCCCAGTACCGCTCGGGCGGAGTCGACCCGGCCGTCGAGCTGCTGTTCTCCGACGACCCGGACGACTACCTCGACAGGGCCGCCCGGCTCGACCGCCTCACCGCCCACCAGGCCGGTGAACTCAAGGAGTTGCAGGGCGCCTTGCGCGAACTCGCCCAGGACCGTGAGGAGACGGCGGACAAGCTCCGCGAACTGGAGCGCAGCCGCAAGGCCGTCGCCGCCCACAAGAGGACCGTCGAGCACAAGCTCGTCACCGCCCGGCGGCTGCTCGACTCCCTGTCCGACGGCCAACGCGAGGCCTACGACCGGGCCTCCCGCGCCGGCCGCACCGACCTGCCCGCCCCCGGCGGCGCCGCCGCCTCGGGCCGCGGGGCCGCTGCCGTCGCCGCCGCCCGCAGCGCCCTCGGCAAGCCCTACGTCTGGGGCGCCAACGGGCCCACCGGCTTCGACTGCTCGGGCCTGATGCAGTGGTCGTACGCGCAGGCCGGGGTGGCCCTGCCGCGCACCTCGCAGGCCCAGCGCTTCGCGGGCCGGCAGGTCCCGCTGTCCGAGGCGCGCCCCGGCGACCTGGTCGTCTACCGGTCCGACGCCAGCCACGTCGGGATGTACATGGGCAACGGCCAGGTGATCCACGCGCCCTACCCGGGAGCGCCCGTGCGCTACGACCCGGTCGGGATGATGCCGGTCTCCTCGGTGACCAGGGTCTGACCGGACCGGCCGGGCGCCCGTACGATCGGGAGGTGGCTGGTCGAAGGTCGGGGTCCGCGGTGCTGGTGCTCGTCCTGCTGCTCGTGGCCCTGGCCGGCTGCGGCGGGCCGTCCACCGCCGACAGCACCACCATCGACGTCCAGCGGCTGCTGGACCGCCGGGCCGCGGCCGTCCTGGACCGCGACGCACGGGCCTGGGCCCGCACCGGCACGGGAGGCGACTTCGGCCGGCTGCGCGCGGTGCCCCTGACCGCCTGGTCGTACCGCCTGACCGACCTGCGCCGCACGGGCGGCACGGCCACCGCCGACGCCGAGCTGCGCTACCGCCTCGCCGGGTACGACCGGGCACCGGTCACCGCCCGGCGCACCCTGCGGCTGAGCCGGGACGCGGACGGGGGATGGACCGTCGACGCCGAGCGGCCCGCCGAGAAGGCCGCGCAGCAGCTCTGGGACCAGGGGACCGTGCGGCTGGTCCGGGGCGAGCGCAGTCTCGTCCTGGGCGTCGGGCAGTCCGCCGGCGCGCTGCGCGACTTCGCCGGACTGGCCGACCGCGCGGTGCCGGCCGTGACGGACGCCTGGGGCGCGGACTGGAGCGGCCGGGTCGTCCTCCTGGTGCCGGGATCGCTGACGGCGATGGCGGGCCTGCTGGGCTCGCCCGCCTCCTCCTACCGGGGCATCGCGGCGGTCACCACCGGGGAGACCGGCGCCCCCGGCCGGTCCCCGGCCGACCGGATCATCGTCAACCCGGAGGCGTTCGCCCTCCTCGGCGGCCCCGGGGAGCAGGTCGTCGTCACCCACGAGACCACGCACGTCGCCACCCGCGCCCACACCGGTGCCGCCACCCCCCTGTGGCTGTCCGAGGGGTACGCCGACTGGGTCGGCTACCGCACGGCGGGCCGGGCCCCCGCCGAGGCCGCCCCGGAGCTGTCCCGGGCGGTGCGCCGGGGCGAGGTCCCGGCCGGACTCCCCTCGGACCGGGACTTCGGCTTCACGGGCGACGCGGGCCGGCTGGCCCGGTCCTACGAGAGCGGCTGGACGGCGTGCCTGATGATCGCGGGCCGCTGGGGAGAGGCCCGGCTGCGCGCCTTCTACCGGGCCGTCGGGGAGCACGGGACACGCGAGGGGGCGGTGGAGGGGGCGATGCGCGACGTCCTGGGCACGACGCCGCAGGCGTTCACCCGTGAGTGGCGGTCGTACCTGCGGGATCAGCTGGGCTGACCGGGCGGGAGCAGGTCGCCCGCCTCACGGCGCGCACCGGCGGGCTCCGGCTCGCCGGCCACCCCGGACGGGTCGCGGTCGCCGCGCGCGGAACCGGCGGGCACCCGGGCGGAAGCCGCCCCGGGGACCGTCGCGCGCCACAGGGCGCGCGCCGCGAGCAGCGTGGCGGCCACCAGCAGGCCGTTGCGCAGGAACAGCAGGGTCAGCCCCAGGGCGTTGCTCGCCACCACGTCGGCGAAGTACAGCGGGAACTCCAGCACCGTCACGAAGCACGCCAGCAGCACCAGCACCACGGGCAGGCGCATCCGGCTTCCGGGGAAGCACAGGCACACCGCCGCCAGACCGACCAGCCACACCATGTACTGCGGGCTGATCACCCGGCTCGTGGTGGTGAACATCAGCACGGCCACGAAGGCCGCGTCGGCGAGGGTGTGCTCCTCGAAGCGCCGGGCCAGCAGCCGCCACAGCACCAGCCAGCCGAAGGCCGCTCCGGTGAAGAACAGCGCCCCCGTGCTCACCTCGCTCACGTACGGGCCGAGGAACTCGATGGAGCCGTAGTTGAGCTTGATCTCGCCCTGCCAGCCGAAGTGCCGGGCGACGTGGAAGACCAGCGCGCCCAGCGACTCCACCTCCGTGCCCCGGTCCCGCTGGAAGGTCAGGAACGCGAACGGCCCCGGCATGGTCAGCAGGAACAGCGCCGACACCAGCAGGCCCGTGCCCAGGGCCGACACCCAGGCGCTGCGGCGGCGCGCGGCCAGCAGCAGCATCGCCGGCCACACCTTCAGCAGCGCGCCGAAGGCCGCCAGCACGCCGAGCGTCCTCGGGTGCCGGACACCCGCGAGCAGGGCGGCCACCGCGACGGCGGTGACCATAACGTCGTAGCGGGCGTAGACGGTCGGGCCGAGCAGCGGGACGCCGGCGACCCACACCCAGGCGCCGCGCGGGGACCGGCCCGGGCGGCGCCCGGCGTAGGCCAGCAGCACCAGGACGAGCAGGTCGGTGACGCAGACCAGGACGAAGAACGCCGTCGCGTAGTCGAGGAAGGGCAGCAGGCCGGGGGAGAGGATCGCCAGCGCGGCGGCCGGCGGGTACTGCCAGGTGACGTCCTCCAGCGGGAACGTTCCGCCGCGCAGCACGCCGTACCAGCCCTGGTAGATCACGTGCACGTCGCTGGTGACGTCCGGGCCGGGGAAGACGTACACCTTCAGCACCCACAGCAGCAGCAGCGTCCTCGTGAGACACCAGATCACCGGCAGCCATGCCAGGGACCGCCTCGCGCCCGTCGTCTCCACGTGATCCCTGTCCGTTCGGCTGCCGCGTCGAGGGGGCCGTGAGGGGCCCGCCGCCTGTGAGCGTGCCACACCCGCCGCGCCGGGGGGACCCGCGGGGCCGTTCGGTAGGGTCGGCGGCGTGCGCAAGACCCTGATCGTGACCAACGACTTCCCGCCCCGGCCCGGTGGCATCCAGGCGTTCCTGCACAACATGGCGCTGCGGCTGGACCCGCAACAGCTGGTCGTCTACGCCTCGACGTGGAAGCGCGGCAGCGAGGGGATCGAGGCGACCCGCGCCTTCGACGCCGAGCAGCCCTTCACCGTCGTACGCGACCGCACGACCATGCTGCTGCCGACGCCGGGGGCGACCCGGCGGGCCGTGGGACTGCTGCGCGAGCACGGGTGCACGTCGGTGTGGTTCGGCGCGGCCGCCCCGCTCGGCCTGATGGCCCCGGCCCTGCGCGAGGCGGGCGCCGAGCGGCTGGTGGCCACCACGCACGGGCACGAGGCCGGCTGGGCCCAACTGCCTGCCGCCCGGCAGCTGCTGCGCCGCATCGGCGACGCCACGGACACGCTGACCTACCTCGGCGAGTACACCCGCTCGCGGATCGCGACCGCGCTGACTCCGCAGGCCGCCGCGCGCATGGTGCAATTGCCGCCGGGCGTCGACGAGAAGACCTTCCACCCCGGGTCGGGCGGCGACGAGGTGCGCGCCCGGCTGGGTCTGACGGACCGGCCCGTGGTGGTCTGCGTCTCCCGGCTGGTGCGGCGCAAGGGCCAGGACACCCTGATCCGGGCCCTGCCCCGCATCCTGGCGGCCGAGCCGGACACCGTGCTGCTGATCGTCGGCGGCGGGCCCTACGAGAAGGACCTGCGGCGGCTGGCCCACGAGACGGGCGTCGCCGCCTCGGTCCGCTTCACCGGCTCCGTCCCCTGGTCCGAGCTGCCCGCGCACTACGGCGCCGGCGACGTCTTCGCCATGCCCTGCCGGACCCGGCGCGGCGGCCTCGACGTCGAGGGCCTCGGCATCGTCTACCTGGAGGCCTCGGCGACGGGCCTGCCGGTGGTGGCCGGGGACTCGGGCGGCGCCCCGGACGCGGTCCTCGACGGCGAGACCGGCTGGGTGGTGCGCGGCGGCTCCCCGGAGGACGCCGCCGACCGCATCGTCACGCTCCTCGGCGACGCGGAGCTGCGCCGCCGGATGGGCGAGCGGGGCCGGGCGTGGGTCGAGGAGAAGTGGCGCTGGGACCTGCTGGCGGAGCACCTCGAGCAGCTGCTGTAGAGGGTGCCCGCCCCGCGGGTGCCCGGCGTCACTTGGCGTAGATCGCCTCGATCTCGTGCGCGTAGTCCTTCGCCACCACGTTCCGCTTCAGCTTCAGCGAAGGCGTCAGGTGGCCCGACTCCTCCGTGAACTGGTGCGACAGGATGCGGAACTTGCGCACGGACTCCGCCTTGGACACCGCGGCGTTGCCGTCGTCGATCGCCGCCTGGATCGCGGCCAGCAGGTCCGGGTCCTCGCACAGCGACGCCGCCGTGGAACCGGCCGGCTTGCCGTGGTCGCTGCACCAACGGCCGAGGAACTCCTCGTCGATGGTGACCAGGGCGCCCACGAACGGCCGTCCGTCGCCCACCACCATGCACTCCGCGACCAGGGCGTGCGCCCGGATGCGGTCCTCGATCACGGCCGGGGCGACGTTCTTGCCGCCGGCGGTGACGATGATCTCCTTCTTGCGGCCGGTGATCCTGAGGTAGCCGTCCTCGTCGAGCGTGCCGATGTCACCGGTGTGGAACCAGCCGTCGGCCAGCGCCTCGGCGGTCGCGCCGGGGTTGTTCCAGTACTCCTTGAACAGGTGCTCGCCGTGCAGCAGCACCTCGCCGTCGTCGGCGATGCGGACCACCGAGCCGGGCAGCGGCTGGCCGACCGTGCCGATCTTCTGCCGGTCCCAGGGGTTGAACGCGGTGGCCGCGCACGACTCGGTCAGGCCGTAGCCCTCCAGGACCGTGAAGCCGATGCCGCGGAAGAAGTGCCCGAGCCGCTCGCCGAGCGGGGCGCCGCCGGAGATGGCGAACTCGCCCCGGCCGCCGAGGACCGCGCGCAGCTTGCTGTAGACGAGCTTGTCGAACGCCTTGTACTTGATCTTCAGACCGAAGGACGGGCCCGAGGGGGTGTCCAGCGCCCTGCTGTACGCGATCGCCGTGTCGGCGGCCTTGTCAAAGATCTTCCCCTTGCCGTCGGCCTGCGCCTTGGCGCGCGCCGAGTTGTAGACCTTCTCGAAGACGCGCGGCACGCCCAAGATCAGTGTCGGGCGGAACGCGGCCAGCTCGTCGGTGAGGTTCTTGATGTCCGGCACGCAGCCGAGCTTGATCGGCGCCATCATGGGCGCGATCTGCACCAGCCGGCCGAAGACGTGCGCGAGCGGCAGGAAGAGCAGCACCGAGCACTCGCCCGTGCGGAACAGCGGACGCAACCGCTCCACGATGTTGCCGCACTCGGCGAAGAAGCTGCGGTGGGTCAGCACGCAGCCCTTGGGGCGGCCGGTGGTGCCCGAGGTGTAGACGATGGTCGCCGGGTCGTCGGCCCGGGCGATCGAGCTGCGCTCCTCCACCGTCCGGTCCGTGACGTCCTGGCCGAGCCGGCCCAGC
This sequence comes from Streptomyces sp. NPDC053665, assembly GCF_055585285.1. NCBI lineage: Bacteria > Bacillati > Actinomycetota > Actinomycetes > Kitasatosporales > Streptomycetaceae > Streptomyces > Streptomyces sp. NPDC053665. Next base: position 273,430 of record NZ_JBVJKK010000002.1, on the reverse strand, counting down.
TCGTCGAGGCCGCCGCCCTCGATCTGCCACACGTGCTTGAGCGCCGGCAGGCGGTCGCGCACCGACTCGACGGCGGCGGTGTGGGCGTCGCTCTCCACGACGCAGGCGGTCGCGCCCGAGTCGCCGAGGATCCACTCCACCTGCTCGGGCGAGCTGGTCTCGTACACCGGCACGGTCACCGCGCCCGCGCTCCAGATGGCGAAGTCCAGCAGCGTCCACTCGTAGCGCGTGCGCGACATCAGGCCCACCCGGTCACCCGGCTGCACCCCGGCGGCGATGAGCCCCTTGGCCGCCCGGTGCACCTCGGCGAGGAACGCGGTGGCCGTGACGTCCTGCCAGCTGCCGCCTGCCTTGCGGGCGATCACGGCGACGTCCGGGTGCTGCGCGGCGTTTCTGCGGACGATGTCGGTCAGATTTCCGTCCGCAGGGACCTCGTACAAAGCCGGAAGGCTGAACTCGCGCAAGACTGCTGCTCCTCATAGGGCACCGGCGCCACGACGGTGTGTGCTGCGACGGTGCGGTCCAAGGCTCGGGCAGGTACTCAGGCATTCACATGTTGAAATGCAGAGCACGACTGGACTGCCCGGACGTTACCCGCCGGTATGGCTTCTCCGACAGGGGGTCCCATCGAGATGTTCGCTGCGTCACACGGTCGGGCGTTCCTTCGCGCACAGTAGTCCACCGCCAAAACGACTGGCCAGTAACCGCAGGTAGGACCGCCACTGTTCACAGGCGCAGCGCGCGACCTACCCTTGATCGTCATGGCACCCACACCAGCCGGACGCCCCACCACCCGCGTGCACGTGGTCAGCGACGTGCACGGCAACGCCCGCGACCTGGCCCGGGCCGGCGACGGCGCGGACGCCCTGATCTGCCTGGGCGACCTCGTCCTCTTCCTCGACTACGCCGACCACGCGCGCGGCATCTTCCCGGACCTGTTCGGCGTGGAGAACGCCGACCGCATCGTCGCCCTGCGCACCGCCCGGCGCTTCGAGGAGGCCCGCGCGTTCGGCGCCCGCCTGTGGGCCGGCGTCGGCGAGGACCGCGCCGCGGTGATCGAGCAGGCGGTGCGCAAGCAGTACGCCGAGATGTTCGCCGCGTTCCCCACCCCCACGTACGCGACCTACGGCAACGTCGACATCCCGTCCCTGTGGCCGGAGTACGCCGGCCCCGGCACGACCGTCCTGGACGGGCAGCGCGTGGAGATAGGCGGACGGGTCTTCGGCTTCGTCGGCGGCGGGCTGCGCACCCCGATGCGCACGCCCTACGAGATCAGCGACGAGGAGTACGCGGCGAAGATCGAGGCCGTGGGCGAGGTCGACGTGCTGTGCACGCACATCCCGCCGGAGGTCCCCGAACTGGTCTACGACACGGTCGCGCGCCGCTTCGAACGCGGCAGCCGGGCCCTGCTCGACGCCATCCGCCGCACCCGTCCGCGGTACTCCCTCTTCGGACACGTGCACCAGCCGCTGGTGCGACGGATGCGGATCGGGGCAACCGAATGTGTGAACGTCGGGCACTTCGCGGGGACCGGCACGCCCTGGGCGCTCCAGTGGTGAGGGCGCCCCAGGTCGGATGAGATCGGGCGGTCCCGTGCGCGGTAGCCTTCACGCTGCACACACGTGCGCACCACGATCCATACCGGCCCGCATCTGGAGGAGCCACGGCGATGGCGGAACACACCAGCTCGAGCATCACCATCGAGGCGGCCCCGGCCGACGTCATGGCGGTCATCGCCGACTTCGGCCGCTACCCGGACTGGACCGGTGAGGTGAAGGAGGCGGAGGTCCTCCAGACCGACGCGCAGGGCCGCGCCGAGCAGGTCCGCCTCGTCATGGACGCGGGCGCGATCAAGGACGACCAGGTCCTCGCCTACACCTGGACCGGGGACAACGAGGTGTCCTGGACCCTGGTGAAGTCCCAGATGCTGCGCTCCCTCGACGGCACCTACCTGCTGAAGCCGGCGGGGACGGGCGGCACGGAGGTCACGTACGCGCTGACCGTCGACGTCAAGATCCCCATGCTCGGCATGATCAAGCGCAAGGCGGAGAAGGTCATCATCGACCGCGCGCTGGCGGGGCTGAAGAAGCGGGTCGAATCGGCCTGATCGCCGCGGGCGCTCCCGCGAGGGGCTCGTCGCATTCCCGTCGTGGCCGCTCCCGCGCAGGTCCGACCCGGGTGTGCGGCGCTGAGGAAGCGGCCGTATCCGCCTGATCGCCGCGGGCGCTCCCGCCGCGCTCCCGTCGCGGCCGCTGCCGCCCGCGCGGCGGAGCCGCAGGTGCGACCGCGGTGCGGGGCGCTGAGGAAGCGGCCGGAGCCGCCTGATCGCCGCAGGCATTTCCGCCACGGTCCCGACGCGCTCCCGTCGTGGCCGCTCCTGCGCAGGTCCGACCCGGGTCGGCGGGTTAGGGAAGCGGCCGTATCCGCCTGATCGCCGCGGGCGCTCCCGTGACCGGCCCGCCGCGCTCCCGTCGTGGCCGCTCCCGGCCGCGCGGCGGACACCGCGGGCCCGGCCCCGGGTGTGCGGCGCCGGGGAAGCGGCCGTACCCGTGGAACCGGAGGTCCGCCGCGGAGTCCTCGCCCTGCGGTGGCAGGCGGACTCCGCTGCCGCGCCGGGCACGCCGGTGGTGGCCGGTAGCGTTCCGTTCCATGCGCACCCTCCTGATCACCGGCCCCGGCGGCAGCGGTCGTAGCACCCTCGCGGCCGCGACCGCCCTGGCCGCGGCGGCCGGGGGCACCCGCACCCTCCTCCTCGGCAGCGACCGCACCGACACCCTCGGTGCCGCCCTCGGCGTGCCGACCGGCCCGGCGCCCGTCGAAGCCGCCCCGCACCTCACCGTCCGGCGCCCCGACCCGGCCCGGGACTTCCGCCGGGACCTCACCGCCCTCCAGGACCGCGCCGCCTCCGCCCTCGACCTCCTCGGAGCCTCGCGTCTCGACCCCGAGGAGCTCACCCCCCTGCCCGGCGCGGAGGAGCTCGCCCTGCTGCGCGCCCTGCGCGACGCGGCGCTCGGCGAGGCGTACGACCTGCTCGTCGTCGACCTGCCGCCGGTCCCGCAGGCCCTCGCCCTGCTCGCCCTGCCCGAGGAACTCCGCCGCTACCTGCGCCGTCTGGTGCCGCCCGAGCGGCGGGCCGCCCGCGCCCTGCGCCCCGTCCTCGGCCGCCTCGCCGGCGTCCCCATGCCCGCCGAGTGGCTGTACGAGACGGCGGCCCGCTGGGACACCGAACTGGCCGCGGTAGAGGCCGTCCTCGCCGACCGGGAGACCGTCGTCCGCCTGGTCGCCGAGCCCGGCCCGGCCGGCTTCGACGCCCTGCGCACCGCCGGACTCGGACTCGCCCTGCGCGGACTGCGCACCGACGCCGTCGTCGCCAACCGCGTCCTGCCCGAGGCCTCGCCCGACACCTGGCTGGCCGGCCCGGTCGCCCAGCAGCGCAAGGCGCTGGAGGAGTGGCGGCAGGTCCACGACGTCCGCACCGTCGCGCACCTCGGCCGCGACCCGCGCGGCGCCGACGACCTCGCCGCGCTCGGCGCCCCGGGTGCCGGCGGCGCCGCTCCCGCCGTCGACTGGCCCGTGACCGACCGGCTCGCCGAGGACGGCGTGCTGGTCTGGCACCTCCCCCTGCCCGGCGCCGTCCGCGAGGAACTGGACCTGGTCCGGCGCGGCGACGAACTCGTGGTCACGGCGGGCGCGTTCCGCAGGATCGTCCCCCTGCCCTCCGCCCTGCGCCGCTGCACGGTCGACGGGGCCGCCCTGCGCGAGGGCGAGCTGCGCATCCGCTTCGCGCCCGACCCCCGGCTGTGGCCCCGGACCCGGTGAGGCGGCCGGCGCGGCCGGCGCGGCCGGACACGGTCCGTCCGGCCCGTGAACCCGGTACGGCCGTTCGGGTAACGTCGGAGGGACGAACCGTAGTCAGGAGTCCGTCATGAGCGAAGAGCAGCCCCCGTTCGACGGCGCGCGCGACGAGGCCGCGGACGAGGCGCGGGCGTTCGACGCCGACGCCTGGTCGAGGGCGTGCGCCGAGGACCTCGAAGCGGAGAAGGCCCGCCGCCGCACGCAGCACGGCACGCCCCCGGGCTCCGCGGCCGAGGAGCTGAAGAAGCTCGTCGACGCCGTCGCGGACAAGCTGTCGGGCGTCCGGTCCCCGCTGCTCGGCGCACTCGCGGGCCCGGCGGCCCAGCAGGCCGTCCGGCAGGTCGTCGAGCAGGCCCGGTCCGCCGTGGAACCGGTCATCGAGCGCAACCCGGACGTCTTCGACCACCTGGCCGCCGCCGGCAACGAACTGCTCGCCGCCTACCGCACCGCCGTCCAGGGCCAGGAGCGGCGCTGGACCGGCCGCGACGCCGAGGGCGACCCGCGTGACCAGGGCGAACGACCGGACCGCGGCGGCGACGACGGCCCCGGCGAGCGCATCGACCTGGACTGAGCCCCCCATTCCGGGAGCGAGCGGCCCCCCGGGAGCCGCCGCCGCGTCCTGCCCAGCCCGCGGACGACCGCCGACCGGGGGTCAGGGCCTCGGGTACCGTTGGCCGTAGCGGGGCTCGACCGAAACTGAGGGATTCATGGGACTCACCATCGGCGTCGACATCGGCGGCACGAAGATCGCGGCCGGCGTGGTCGATGAGGAAGGCAACATCCTCTCGACGCACACGGTGCCGACCCCGGGCACGCCCGAGGGCATCGTGGACGCCATCGCCTCGGCGGTGGACGGCGCGCGCGTCGGTCACGAGATCGTCGGCGTGGGCATCGGCGCCGCCGGATACGTCAACCGGCAGCGTTCCGAGGTCTACTTCGCGCCCAACATCGACTGGCGCAACGAGCCGCTCAAGGAGAAGGTCGAGGCCCGCGCGGGCCTCCCCGTGGTCGTCGAGAACGACGCGAACGCCGCTGCCTGGGGCGAGTACAAGTTCGGTGCGGGCAAGGGCCACCGCAACGTCATCTGCATCACGCTGGGCACCGGCCTGGGCGGCGGCATCATCATCGGCAACAAGCTGCGCCGCGGGCACTTCGGCGTGGCCGCCGAGTTCGGCCACATCCGCATGGTGCCGGACGGCCTGCTGTGCGGCTGCGGCTCCCAGGGCTGCTGGGAGCAGTACGCCTCGGGTCGCGCGCTCGTGCGGTACGCCAAGCAGCGCGCCAACGCCACCCCGGAGAACGCCGAGATACTGCTCGGGCTCGGCAACGGCACGCCCGACGGCATCGAGGGCAAGCACATCTCCATGGCCGCCCGCCAGGGCGACCGCGTGGCCGTCGACTCGTACCGCGAACTGGCCCGCTGGGTCGGTGCGGGACTCGCCGACCTCGCCTCCCTCTTCGACCCCTCGGCGTTCATCGTCGGCGGCGGTCTGTCCGACGAGGGCGAGCTGGTCCTGGGACCGATCCGCAAGTCCTACAAGCGCTGGCTCGTGGGCGGCAACTGGCGTCCCGTGGCCGAGGTCCGCGCGGCGGAACTGGGCAACAAGGCCGGCCTGGTGGGCGCGGCCGACCTGGCGAGGGAACCCGACCCGATCATGTGACGCCCTGCTTTTCGTCTTCGGGGGCGCGGGGGACTGCGCGACGAGCCACGAACAACCGGCACGCGCGCACGTACCCCGCGCCCCGCGCCATGAGGCGTAAATTGATCACATGCCGCTGCTCCCCAACTCCCGTACGGAACCCGACGGTTCCGCGGTCATCAGGGTCCTCAGCTATAACATCCGCTCCCTGCGCGACGACACGGACGCCCTCGTCCGCGTGCTCCGGGCGTGCGAGCCCGATCTCGTGCTCCTCCAGGAAGCCCCCCGCTTCTTCCGCTGGCGCAAGAAGCTCGCCCGGCTGGCCCGCGCCTGCGACCTGGTGATGGTCACCGGCGGCGCCACCACCACCGGACCGGCGATCCTCGGCTCGCTGCGGGTGGGCGTCGAACGCACCGAGGACGTCCTGCTGCCCCCCACTCCCGGACTGCACCGCCGCGGCTTCGCCACCGCCGTCGTCCGGATCGCCGGCACCCGCCTGGGCGTGCTCAGCTGCCACCTGTCCCTGCAGAAGGACGAGCGCTACGCGCAGTCCGGCATGCTGCTGGACCGGCTCGCCGGGATGGGCGTGGAGCACGCGATCGCCGGTGGCGACCTCAACGAACGGCCCGAGGGCCCGGCCTTCCGCCGCCTGGCCGGGCGGCTGACCGACTGCCGGGCGGCCGCGCCCTGGGGCGGTGAGCACACCTGGACCCCCCACGACCCCTACCAGCGCATCGACGCGATCTTCGCGACCGGCGGCATCGAGGTGCTCGGCTGCGGCGTGCCGTCGGCGCTGCCCGGGGTGACGGACGCAGACCTGAGGGCGGCCACGGACCACCTCCCGGTCCTGGCCGCCCTCAGGGTGCCCGCCGGCTAGACGACCGCCCCGCGCCCGGGGTCGTCGTCGTCCTCGTCGTCCGTGCGCATGCGGGCCACCAGCGTCGCGAAGCCGCCGAGGAAGCCGCCGATCCCCAGGGTGGCCAGCCACCAGGTCATCTCCCAGCCGAGCAGCACGGCGAGCAGCAGCAGCACCGGGCCGCCCAGCACGCCGAGCCAGGCGAACTTCGCCGTGGGGTCGGCGGTCGGCAGGGGAGGCGGCTCCGGCGGGACGAAGTGGCCCTCGTCGTCCTCGTCGAAGTCCTCCTCGGCGGGCTCGGGCACGCTGTAGTCGCGCGGGCCGACGCCGGGCGCGAAGGAGACCGAGCCGCCGAGCGGCTTGACCGGCTTCTCGGCGGGCCGGTCGCTCTCCTCCGGCTCGGCGGGCTTCACCGCCTCACCGGCGGCCCCGGCCGTCTCCACCCGGTCGTCGTTGGTGCCGGCCTCCAGCAGCGCCAGGTCCTCCACCGGCTTGAAGGGCTTCGCGCCGGGCGGGTCCGGCGGCTCCTCGCCGTACCCGGCGACGATCGCGGCCCACGCGGCGTCCTCGTCGAAGGGGACGCCCTTCTCGTCCGGCTCCCGGCCCTCGCGGTCGGAGTCGTTCTCAGCCACCTGCGGTCGTCCCTTCCTTGCCGAGACCGGACTCCTGGACGGGGCCGGACGCGAGCCGGCCGATGAACGCGAGGCTCTCCTCGTGGATCCGGTCCGCGTCATGGTCCAACGTGGCGACGTGGTAGCTCTGTTCCAGCAGGACCTCCCGCACGTCCGTCGACGAGATGCGGCCGAGGATGCGGGCCGAGTCGGCGGGCGGCACCACGTGGTCCTGCGGGCTGTGCAGCAGCAGCACCGGCTGGGTCACCTGGGGAAGCTCGCCGTCGACGATCCGGAAGAACTGCCTCAGGGAGTGCGCCGCGTGCAGCGGCACCCGGTCGTAGCCGAGCTCCCTGCCGTCCGGCTTGGCGATGTCGCTGGCGATGCCCTTCGTCGCCGGGACGAGATGGCGGACCACCGGCAGCGCGTGCGCGGCCAGCCCGTGCACCTTGTTCGCCGGGTTGACGACCATCACACCGCTCACGGCGTCGCCGTACTTGGCGGCCAGCCGCAGGGCCAGGGCGCCGCCCATCGACAGACCGGCGACGAAGACGTTCTCGCGGCGCTCGCACAGCAGGCGCAGGGCGCGGTCCACCTCGGCGTACCAGTCCTGCCAGCCGGTGATCCGCAGGTCCTCCCAGCGCGTGCCGTGCCCGGGCAGCAGCGGCAGGGAGACGGTCATGCCGTGCTCGGCGAGGTGCTCCGCCCAGGGGCGCAGCGACTGCGGTGATCCGGTGAAGCCGTGGCAGAGGAGGACGGCGACCTCCCCGCCCTCGTGGTGGAACGGCTCGGCTCCGGCGAGGACCGGCACCTTCGGCCTCCAGGTCGTGAGAAGGGACGGACACGATCACTGATGTCACGGAACGTCATGGAAGGGGTCGCATGGCGTTCGCGGGACCTTCACCGTACGCGACCGCACTGACACCGACCAGGGCCGTCGGCGCCTTCGACGGCACTCCGGGTTAAGGTCTGACCGATACCTACAGGAGGCACTCGGTTGTTGTACGGCGCGATGAAGGTCGCTGTTGGGGGACCGCTGAAGGTCGCCTTCAGGCCCTGGGTGGAAGGTCTGGAGCACATTCCCGCCGAGGGCCCCGCGATCCTGGCGAGCAACCACCTGTCCTTCTCGGACTCGTTCTTCCTGCCCGCGGTGCTGGACCGCAAGGTCACCTTCATCGCGAAGGCCGAGTACTTCACCACGCCCGGGGTCAAGGGCCGGCTGACGGCCGCCTTCTTCAAGGGCGTCGGCCAGCTGCCCGTGGACCGCTCCGGTGCGCGCGGCGCGGGCGAGGCCGCCATCCGGAGCGGCATCGAGGTGCTGGAGCGCGGCGAGCTGTTCGGGATCTACCCCGAGGGCACGCGCTCGCCCGACGGCCGGCTGTACCGGGGCAAGCCCGGCGGCCTCGCGCGCGTGGCCCTCGCGACCGGCGCGCCCGTCGTCCCCGTCGCCATGATCGACACGGAGAAGATCCAGCCGCCCGGCCAGGTGATGCCCAAGCTGATGCGGCCCGGCATCCGCATCGGCAAGCCCCTGGACTTCAGCCGCTACCAGGGCATGGAGCACGACCGGTTCGTGCTGCGCGCGGTGACCGACGAGGTCATGTACGAGATCATGAAGCTGTCCGGCCAGGAGTACGTCGACATGTACGCCACGGCCATGAAGCGGCAGCTCGCCGAGGCGGCGAAGGCGGAGAAGGAGGCCGGGAAGGCCGCCCGGGCCGCGCTCGCCAAGGCCGAGAAGGAACAGGCCGAGAAGGAAAAGCAGTCGGAGCAGCGCACCGAGCCCTAGCCGGGGCCCGGGCCGGGGGTGGGGGAGATGGCCAGGCGCGAGCGTGTCATGAGGATGTCGGTCGAGCAGCCGCTGTGGCGGGCGCTGACCGCCTACCGGGTGCTCACGATGCTGTACGCCATCGGCCTGTTCGCCACCGCCCACGACGAGTTCCCGCGCCCCTGGATCGCCGTCGGCTACTACGTGGTGCTGGCCGGGTGGACCCTGGCCACGCTGACCCGGGTCGCGAACGCGGCCCGCTGCACCCGGGGGTTCCTGGCCGCCGACCTGACCGTCGCCCTCACCGGCATCCTGCTCACGCCCGTGGCCGACGCGCACGAGAGGGTCCAGGCGGGCGGCCCGACCCTGCCGTCGATATGGACGGCGGGCGCCGTCCTGGCCTTCGCCCTCAAGGGCGGCTGGCGCTGGGCGGCCCTGGCCTCCTCCCTGGTGGCCGTGGCCAACCTGGCCGAGCGCGGCAGCCCGGCCCGCGACACCGTCCACAACGTCGTGCTGGTCATCATCGCGTCCGTCGCCATCGGCTACGTCGTCGAGGTGGCCCGCGCCTCCGAGCGCACCCTCGCCCGCGCCCTGGAGATCGAGGCCGCCACCCGCGAGCGGGAGCGCCTCGCCCGGGACATCCACGACAGCGTGCTGCAGGTGCTGGCGATGGTGCAGCGCCGGGGCGCGGTGATCGGCGGCGAGGCGGCCGAGCTGGGCCGCATGGCCGGCGAGCAGGAGGTCGCGCTGCGCACCCTCGTCTCGGGCGGGCTGGTGCCGGTCTCCCGCGTCTCGGAGGACGCCGCCGAGGGCGCGCTCGTCCGGGCCGTCGAGGAGGAGCCCGACGACGGGCCCGCCGATCTGCGCGCCCTGCTCGCGCCGTACGCCAGGGCCACCGTGAGCCTCGCCGAGCCCGGCGCCCCGGTGCTCCTCGCGCCCGCCGCCGCCCGGGAGGTCGCCGCGGCGGTCGGAGCCGCGCTGGACAACGTCCGGCGGCACGCGGGGGAGGACGCCCGCGCCTGGATCCTGGTCGAGGACGAACCCGACGAGGTGATCGTCACCGTCCGGGACGACGGGCCCGGCATCCCGGAGGGGCGGCTCGCCCAGGCCGAGGGCGAGGGGCGGCTCGGCGTCGCCCAGTCGATCCGCGGCCGGCTGCGCGACCTCGGCGGCAGCGCCGAGCTGATCTCGGTGCCGGGGCAGGGCACGGAAGTCGAGTTGAAGGTACCGAAGAGCGTGGCGGACACGCGGGGGAAGGCGGAGCGGCGATGACGTCGAGCACCGGGGACGGACGGGACCCGATCAAGGTGATGGTGGTCGACGACCACCCCATGTGGCGCGACGCCGTCGCCCGCGACCTGGCCGAGTCGGGCTTCGACGTGGTCGCCACCGCGGGCGACGGCGACCAGGCCGTGCGCCGCGCCCGGGCCGCCGCGCCCCAGGTCCTCGTCCTGGACCTGAACCTGCCCGGCAAGCCCGGCGTCCAGGTCTGCAAGGAGGTCGTGGCCGCCGACCCGGCCCTGCGCGTGCTGGTGCTGTCCGCGAGCGGCGAGCACGCCGACGTGCTGGAGGCGGTGAAGTCCGGCGCGACCGGCTACCTGCTGAAGTCGGCCTCCACCGAGGAACTGCAGGACGCGGTCCGCCGCACCGCGGCCGGCGACCCCGTCTTCACCCCGGGCCTGGCAGGTCTGGTCCTCGGCGAGTACCGCCGCCTGGCCTCGGAGCCCGCGCCCGCGCCCGACACCGACGAGTCGAAGGCGCCCCGGCTCACCGAGCGCGAGACCGAGGTGCTGCGCCTGGTCGCCAAGGGCCTGAGCTACAAGCAGATCGCCGAGCGCCTGGTCATCTCCCACCGCACGGTGCAGAACCACGTCCAGAACACCCTGGGCAAGCTCCAGCTGCACAACCGCGTGGAGCTGGTCCGGTACGCGATCGAACGCGGCCTCGACGACGAGTGACGCCCCCACCGGCCGGGACCCCGCGGGCCCGGCCGGTCCGTCACCCGGTTCGCGTCTCCGTCACACCGTCCGCGTCTCCGGCACACTCCGGGCCCTGCCGGGTGGCGTCACCGCGAGGGCGCGCCGGTGTCCCGCAGCTGCCCGATCAGCTCCCGGACGATCCGCGCCCCGTTCAGCGTCAGCACCGACTCGGGGTGGAACTGCACACCGGCGAAGCCCGGCCCGCGCAGGGCGTGCACCTCCCCGTTCGCGGCGCGGCACACCTCCACCCCGCGGGCCGCGAGCCCGGCCGCCGCCCCGTCGTCGCAGCGCGCGGTGAAGCTGTTGTAGAAACCGACCGTCTCGTGCCGTCCGAACAGCTCGATCTCCGTCTGCGCCCCCTGGTACGGCACGTCCTTGCGGACGATCTCCAGCCCCAGTTCGGCGGCGATCAGTTCGTGCCCGAGGCAGACACCGAGCACGCCGTGCCGCCCGGCGCGGACCACCTCGGCGGTCAGGGCGCGCAGCGACCGCATCTTCGGATCCGCAGGGTCGGACGGATCCCCCGGTCCAGGGCCCAGCACCACCGGTCCCTCGTGTCCCCGCACCGCCTCCCGCAGCCCGGGCTCGTCGTACCGCCGCACGGTCACCCGCAGTCCGCCCGAACGCAGCACGTGCGCGAGCATCGCCGTGAAGGTGTCCTCGCCGTCGACGACCAGGGCGTGCCCGGCCGGCTCCTGCGCGGGCTCCTGCATGCGCAGCCAGAAGGGCGCCAGGGACGCCCGCCGTCCGTCCAGCGCGGCCCGCACGCGCGGGTCGTCGGCCAGGCGGGGGCCGGAGTGCTCCGCGCGCGGCCGGGCGGGCCGTACGCCCAGCGCCGCCAGCACGCCCGCCGCCTTGGCGTGGGTCTCCGCGACCTCGCCCACCGGGTCCGAGCCGCGCACGAGGGTGGCGCCGACCGGCACCCGCAGGCGCCCGTCCGCGTCGATGTCGGCGGTGCGGATGAGGATGGGGGAGTCCAGGGTCTGGGCCCCGCCCGCGTCCCGGCCGATCAGGGCCAGCGCCCCGGCGTAGTACCCTCGCCCGCCGCTCTCGTGCCGCTCGATCACCCGGCAGGCGTTCTGCACCGGTGAGCCGGTGACGGTCGCCGCGAACATGGTCTCCCGCAGCACCTCCCGCACGTCCAGCGTCGACCTGCCGCGCAGCTCGTACTCCGTGTGGGCGAGATGTGCCATCTCCTTCAGCCGGGGTCCGACCACCACCCCGCCCCGGTCGCCGACGGTGCACATCATCTTGAGCTCCTCGTCGACGACCATCGACAGCTCCTCGATCTCCTTGCCGTCGGCGAGGAAGTCCAGCAGGTGCTCCGGGGTCGGGCCGCCGGCGGGATAGCGGTAGGTGCCGCTGATCGGGTTCATGACGACCGTGCCGCCGGACATCCGCACGTGCACCTCGGGACTGGCCCCGACCAGGGTGCGCCCACCCGTCTCCCACCGCCGCCCCTCCGCGGAAGGCCCTTCGGGCCCCTTCCGCTCTCCGGTGTGCACGACGAACGTCCAGTAGGCCCCTCGCTCGCCCTCCAGCAGCCGCCGGAAGAGCGCGAGGGCGTCCGCCCTGCCGAACCCGGGGATCTCGCCCTCGTAGGTCCGCCGGATGACGAAGTTGGCGCCTTCGCCGCGGCCGATCTCCTCCTCCAGCACCCGTCCGACGATCCGCGCGTACGCGGTCGTCGACGTCGAAGGCCCCGTCGCGGACCCGGACGTCGTGCGCGGGGAGCTGCTCCAGCGCCTCGGCCAGCGGGACGGTGTACGTCTCCTCGGGCGTGAGGGCCAGCAGGGGTGTGCCGTCGTCGCGGACGTCGAAGCCGCGCTCGCGGATCTGCCGGAACGGCACGAGCGCGAGGCTCTCGGCGGGCAGGTCGGCCAGCCGCTCATGGGCGGTGACGGGGCCGATCAGCACCTCGACCAGGTCGTGGTCGTGGCCCGGGGTGCGGCGGCGCAGCAGGGCGAACGGACGGGGGTCGTCCGGCAAGCCGAGCAGGTTCATGGTCCGTGCTCCTTCTCGGGGAACGTCAGAGGGAGAGGAACGGACCCCGGGAACACCGAAGGCCGCCCCTCGGGCGGCCTTCGCGAAGTCTGGGATACGCGCAGTCAGCGGGCCGCCGGATGAGCGGTCCACCACCAGGTCTGGATCGAGTGCGCGAACATGCCCCGCACCCTACCCCACGTCCGAGGGGTGTACCCCGTGTCTCATTTGCTGGTCACCGGTCGGGAGGCCCGTGCCGACCCCGTAGGGTTGAGTGCGTGACCGTGAACGCTAAGACCAGCGCGACTGCTGGCAACACCTGGCGAGACCTGCCCGCGGCGCAGCAGCCCGAGTACCCCGACACCGAGGCTCTGCGCGCAGTGATCGCGGACCTCGAGTCGTATCCGCCGCTCGTCTTCGCGGGCGAGTGCGACCAGCTGCGTGCCCGGATGGCGTCCGTCGCCAAGGGAGAGGCGTTCCTCCTCCAGGGCGGCGACTGCGCCGAGGCCTTCGACGCGGTGTCCGCGGACCACATCCGCAACAAGCTCAAGACGCTGCTGCAGATGGGCGCGGTGCTCACGTACGCGGCGTCCGTGCCCGTGGTGAAGGTCGGCCGCATCGCCGGCCAGTACTCCAAGCCGCGCTCCAAGCCGACCGAGACCCGCGACGGCGTGACCCTGCCGACCTACCGCGGTGACTCCGTCAACGGCTTCGACTTCACCGAAGAGGCCCGCGTCCCGGACCCCGAGCGGCTGAAGCGGATGTACCACGCCTCCGCCTCCACGCTGAACCTGGTGCGCGCCTTCACCACCGGCGGCTACGCCGACCTGCGCCAGGTGCACGCCTGGAACCAGGACTTCGTGAGGTCGTCCCCGTCGGGGCAGCGTTACGAGCAGCTGGCCCGCGAGATCGACCAGGCGCTCAACTTCATGCACGCCTGCGGGGCGGACCCGGAGGAGTTCAAGACGGTCGAGTTCTACGCCTCGCACGAGGCGCTGCTGCTCGACTACGAGTCGGCCCTGACCCGGGTCGACTCGCGCACGGGGCAGCTGTACGACGTCTCCGGCCACATGGTGTGGATCGGTGAGCGCACCCGGCAGCTGGACCACGCGCACATCGAGTTCGCCTCGAAGATCCGCAACCCCATCGGGATCAAGCTGGGCCCGACCACGACGGCCGAGGACGCGCTGCAGTACATCGAGCGCCTCGACCCGGAGCGGGAGCCGGGCCGGCTGACCTTCATCGTGCGCATGGGCGCCGACAAGGTCCGCGACAAGCTCCCCGAGCTGGTCGAGAAGGTCACCGCCTCCGGTGCCACCGTCGCCTGGGTGACCGACCCGATGCACGGCAACACCTTCGAGGCGGCCTCCGGGCACAAGACCCGCCGCTTCGACGACGTGCTCGACGAGGTGAAGGGCTTCTTCGAGGTCCACAAGGCGCTCGGCACCCACCCGGGCGGCATCCACGTGGAGCTCACCGGCGACGACGTGACCGAATGCGTGGGCGGCGGCGACGAGATCTTCGTCGACGACCTGCACCAGCGCTACGAGACGGCCTGCGACCCGCGGCTCAACCGCAGCCAGTCGCTGGACCTGGCGTTCCTCGTGGCGGAGATGTACCGGGACCAGTAGCGGTCCGCCTGCCCGTCACCGGGGCAAGCACTGGGGCGCGGATCACACGATCCGCGCCCCTCACTGCTTTCGTGCTCCCGGGACGGCGGGTAAGGTTAGGTTTGCCTCACCGATCACGGGGACGGCACTCAGATCCCGTCGGGAGGTGGACCGCGTGTACGTCTGCAGTTGCTTCGGCATCACCGAGCAGCAGGTCAAGCAGCACGCGGACGGCGGCGCCTGCACGCCCCGCCAGATAGCCTCCGCCTGCAAGGCGGGCACGGACTGCGGGTCGTGCGTCCGCCGGATCCAGGCGATCCTCGGCAGGGGCACCTGCCCGCGCCGCGACCTGGCCGACCGCGGTGAGCCGGTCCTGTCGGAACTGGAAGACGCCGCCTGACGGCAGGGCTCAGCTCGGCTGCTCGATCTGCTGCGCGAGGTACAGCGCCTCACCCAGCTTCTCGATGAGTTCCAGCTGGGTGTCCAGGTAGTCGATGTGGTGCTCCTCGTCGGCGAGGATGTCCTCGAAGATGTTCGCGGACGTGATGTCGCCCTTGGTGCGCATCACCTCGATGCCGCGCTTGAGGCGGTCGATCGCCTCGACCTCGACCTGCCGGTCCGCCTGGAACATCTCGGTGACCGTCTGGCCGACCCGTACGTGGAACAGCCGCTGGTAGTTGGGCAGGCCGTCCAGCATCAGGATCCGCTCGGTGATCCTGTCCGCGTGCTTCATCTCGTCGATGGACTCTTCACGCGTGTACTTGGCGAGCTTGGTCCAGCCCTTGTTGTCCTGGATCCGGTAGTGCAGCCAGTACTGGTTGATCGCCGTCAGCTCGCCGGTCAGCTGCTCGTTGAGAAATTCGAGGACCTCGGGGTCGCCCTGCATCGCAGAGGCTCCTTCCACGCGTGGGACTGGCACGTGCGCCGCATGATTCCACTGAGGGCGAAGATCGTCCAGTAAGTGTTCACTTAGTAAGTTAGGGCATGCTTAGTCCATTTCGTCCGCGTATGGGGTGGCCCCGGTCAGGGGCATCACCCCGGGTCTGTCAGGATGGAGTCATGGGTCAGCCGCTGGGACACGAATCGGGAGAAGGGCGCGATTCGGCAGGAGCGGCGCTGCCCCCGGGACAGCGCGTACAGCGCGGCTGGCCGGTCACGCACTACGGCCCCGTCCCCAAGTTCCGGCCCGAGCGCTGGGAGTTCCGGGTCTTCGGCGCCACCGCCGCCGGCGGCAAGCACTGCTGGACGCACGAGGAGTTCACGGCCCTGCCCCACACCACCGTGGTGGCCGACCTGCACTGCGTCACCAAGTTCAGCATGCTGGGCGCCGAGTGGGGCGGCATCCCCGCCCGCACGATCCTCGACCTCGCACCGCCCGCCGACGGCGTCACCCACGTGATGGTGTGGGCCGAGTACGGGTTCAGCTCCAACCTGCGGCTGGCCGACTTCGCCTCCGAGCAGAGCGTGTTCGCCACCCACAGGGACGGCGAGCTGCTCACCGCCGAGCACGGCTTCCCGGTCCGGCTGATCGTGCCCCACCTCTACGCCTGGAAGGGCCCCAAGTGGGTGCGCGGCGTGGAGTACATGACCGCCGACCGGCGCGGCTTCTGGGAGGAGCGCGGCTACCACAACATCGGCGACCCCTGGCGCGAGCAGCGCTACTCCTACCAGGAGGAACCGGGGGACGGCCCCGGGCTCTGAGACGCCCGGCGCCCGTCCGCGGGCTGTCGCGTCCGCGTCAGCCGTCGCGCAGCTT
Organism: Streptomyces sp. NPDC053665; assembly: GCF_055585285.1. Lineage (NCBI taxonomy): Bacteria > Bacillati > Actinomycetota > Actinomycetes > Kitasatosporales > Streptomycetaceae > Streptomyces > Streptomyces sp. NPDC053665. The sequence goes on along the minus strand of NZ_JBVJKK010000002.1, from coordinate 257,372 downwards.
CTTCAGCCGCTCCACGTCCGCCGCGTGCCCCTGCTTGCCGCCCGGCGTCTCGATGACCAGCGGCACGCCCTCGGTCGCCGGATGGGTCATCAGCGCGCGGAACGGGTCCTCGCCGATGTGGCCGACACCGATGTTCTCGTGCCGGTCCTTGTGCGCGCCCGCGACGTCCTTGGAGTCGTTGGCGTGGATCAGCTTGAGCCGGCCCTCGCCGACCGTGTCCACCAGCAGGTCCAGCGTCCGGTGCATCCCGTCCGGGCCGGTCAGGTCGTGCCCCGCGGCGAACACGTGGCAGGTGTCCAGGCACACGCCCAGCTTCGGGTGGGCGTCCAGCGCCTCGAAGTACGGGCCGAAGTCCCAGGTCCGCGAGCACAGCGAGGCACCCTGGCCGGCGGTCGACTCCAGCAGCAGGAACGGGTCGTCCTCGTGGGTCAGTTCGTCCAGCAGCGGCAGCAGATGCTCCCGTACCTGCCGCAGCGCGACCGGCCGCTCCCGGCCACCGGTGGCGCTGCCCGTGTGGACCACCACGCCCCGCGCGCCGATCGCCCGCCCGCGCCGCAGCGAGTGCCGCAGCGACTCCACGGATCGCTCGACGGTCGCCTCGGTGTGCGAGCCGAAGTTGATCAGGTAGGGAGCGTGCACGTACGCCGGGATCCCGCCGGCCTCGCAGGCCGCGCGGAACGCCTCGTCCTGCTGGGGGTTCCCGGCCGGGGTGGCCCAGCCGCGGGGGTTGGCGACGAAGACCTGCACGGCCTCCGCCGCCAGTTCACGGGCGTACGACAGGCCGACGCGGTGGAGACCGCCGGCCACGGGGACATGGCCGCCCACGGGGTTGCGGGACGGGCCGGACAGCTGAGGAATCACCCGTTCAGGGTGTCATGCCCGCGGCCCCGTCCCGGCCGCGGGCCCCGCGCCCGCGGCCGTCACCTGATCTTGATCGTGATCGTCGAGCCCTTGGGCGCGCGCTCGCCGCCCTCGACGGACTGGCCCTCGACGGTGTCGCCGAACAGGCCGAGCAGCCCGCGGTCCTCGTCGACCTGGAAGCCCGCCTCCTCCAGCTCGCGGGTGGCGTCGTCGACGCTGTCGCCCACCACGTCCGGGACCTCGACCATCTCGGGCCCCTTGGACACCGTCAGCGTCACCGTGTCGCCCTCGGCCGCCCGGCCGCCGGCCTTCGGGCTCTGCCCGGCGACCTCGCCCTTGTCGAACTCGGCGGAGGTGACCTGCTTCTCGGCGACCTTCACCTTCAGGCCGGCCTCCTCCAGGTCCGCCTCGGCGTCGGCGAGGTCCTCGCCGGTGACGTCCGGGACGTCGACGGGGCTGCCCTTGCTGACGACGAGCGCCACCGCCGTGCCCGCGCGCACCTTGGTGCCGTCCGCCGGCTCGGCGGAGACGACCGCGCCACGCGGCACGTCCTCGCTGAACTTCCGCGTCACCATGCCGGGCTCCAGCCCGTCGTCCTTCAGCGAGGACCGCGCCTCGGCCAGCTTCCGGCCCGCCAGGGCGGGCACCCGCACGGTCGCGGGGCCGTCGGAGACGGTGATGCCCACCGAGTCGTTCCCCCGGATGCGCGTCCCGGTCCGGGGGTCGCTGCTGATGATCCGGCCCCGCTCGACCGTGTCGCTGTGGGCGTGCTCGACCTTGCCCAGCTCCAGCCCCGCGTCCCGCAACCGGTCCTCGGCCTGGTCCTGGGTCTTCGCCAGCAGCGGCGGGACCTCGGTGAACTGGCCGGAGTTGATGTACCAGACGCCCGTGCCCACGCCCAGCACGAGCAGGAGGGCCACGACGACCGCCAGCGGGCCGCGCGGCACCGCCCGGCGCCGTGACGGCGGGGGCGGCGGCGGGGACGCCAGACGGCTGGTGCGGTTCAGCTCCGCCTCGGGCACCGCGCCGTCCCGGCCGGAGGAGCCCGGGCGCGGTGTCGTCAGCGCACGCGGGATCACGCTCGTGCGGTCGTCGGCGTTGTCGTGCTCCGACGCCAGCGCCTGCGGCGGCACCGCGTCCAGCTGGTCGCCGGTGAGCCGGGCGCGTCCGTCACGGACCTGCGCGAGCAGGGCCACCGCGTCGTACGGGCGGACCTCCGCGGAGCGGGCCGTCGCCGAGGCGACCAGCTCGTCCAGCTCGTACGCCAGGCCCGGCACGGCGGCCGAGGGCGGCGGGACGTCCTCGTGCAGGTGCTTGTAGAGGATCACGGCGGGGGAGTCCCCGTCGTGCGGCTTGTCCCCGGTGAGCATCTCGTAGAGCATCACGCCGCACGCGTAGACGTCGACGCGGGGGTCGGCGGTGCCGCTCTCTATCTGCTCGGGAGCGAGGTACGACACCGTGCCGAGGACCGTGCCGGTGGTGTTGGTCACCGTGTCGACGGCCCTGACCAGGCCGAAGTCGGCGACCTTCACCCGGCCGTCGTCCCCGATCAGCACGTTCTCCGGCTTCATGTCGCGGTGCACGAACCCGGCCCGGTGGGCGGCCCCCAGGGCGGCCAGCACCGGCTCCAGGATGTCCAGGGCGGCACGCGGCTGCAGCGCCCCGCGCTCGCGCAGCACGTCCCGCAGGGTGCAGCCGGCCACGTACTCCATCGCGAGGTAGACGTAGGCGCCGTCGGTGCCCTGGTCGAAGACCTGCACCACGTTCGGGTGGGCCAGCCGGGCCACCGACTTCGCCTCGCGGATGAACCGCTCGACGAACGAGCCGTCGACCGCGAGCGAGGGGTGCATCACCTTGAGCGCGAGGACCCGGTCGAGACGGGTGTCCACGGCCCGGTAGACCGTGGCCATCCCGCCGACCGCGATCCGCGCGTCGATGCGGTACCGGCCGTCGAGCACCTGCCCGACCAAGGGGTCCTGAAGGGTCGTGTCCACGCAGGCGAGTGTACGAGCCGTGACCGACAGCCCCCGCCCCCCGGCCGTCCCCGGGGCGGGACTGCAGCGGACCTGTGACGTGGTCCCGCAAGGACGGACGTGCCTACCGGAACGCCGGACGCTCCGGGTCCAGCGCCGCCACGCCCTCGGCCGGCGAGGACGCCCGGGCGAAGTGCCGCCGCGGGATCCGGCCCGCCCGATGGGCCAGCCGGCCCGCCTCCACGGCGTGCCGCATCGCGTCGGCCATCAGCACCGGCTCCTGCGCCCGCGTCACCGCCGAGGCCAGCATCACGCCCGCGCACCCCAGCTCCATCGCCAGGGCCGCGTCCGAGGCCGTCCCGGCGCCCGCGTCGAGGATCACCGGCACGCGCGCGTGCTCCACGATCAGCTCGAAGTTGTGCGGGTTGCGGATGCCCAGCCCCGACCCGATCGGCGAGCCGAGCGGCATGATCGCCGCGCAGCCCACGTCCTCCAGCTTCCGCGCGAGCACCGGGTCGTCGTTGGTGTACGGCAGCACCGTGAAGCCGTCGTCGACCAGCGTCTCGGCCGCGTCCAGCAGCTCGATCGGGTCCGGCAGCAGGGTGCGCTCGTCGGCGATGACCTCCAGCTTGATCAGGTCCGTGCCCAGGGCCTCGCGGGCGAGGCGGGCGGTGAGGACGGCCTCGCCGGCGGTGAAGCAGCCCGCCGTGTTGGGCAGCACCCGGATGCCGAGCCGGTCGAGGACGGACAGCACCGAGCCGTGCACGGAGGCGTCCACGCGGCGCATCGCCACGGTCGTCAGCTCCGTGCCGGAGGCGACCAGGGAGCGCTCCAGCACGTCCAGGCTGGGCGCCCCGCCGGTCCCCATGATCAGGCGGGAGGTGAAGGACGTGCCTGCGAGGACGAACGGATCGTCGGCCATGGTCAGCCTCCTTGGACGGCGGTGAGGACTTCCACGCGGTCCCCCTCGGACAGGGGCGTGGCGGGCCACTGCGCGCGCGGGACGACGGTTTCGTTGAGGGCGGCGGCCACGCCCGAGGACGAGGTCGTGAGGGACGCCACGACCGTGTCGAGGGCCGTGCCGGGCCGGACGCGGCGGGGCTCGCCGTTGACGGAGATGTTCACGCGGGCTGCTCCTGGAGTGCGGTGACGGCGCGGAAGCGCTCCGGGGTGAAGGGGCGGGCCTCGGCGGGCAGTTCGCCCGTGGCCAGGGCGTGCGCCAGCACGTCGCCGGTCACCGGTGTGAGCAGCACGCCGTTGCGGTGGTGCCCGGTGGCCAGCAGCAGCCCGTCCAGGGCCGTCGGGCCGAGCAGCGGGGCGTTGTCCGGAGATCCGGGGCGCAGCCCGGCACGGGTCTCGGTGAGCGGCAGTTCGGTGATGCCCGGCACCAGCTCGTGGGCGTCGCGCAGCAGCTCGTAGACGCCGCCCGCGGTGACGGTGGTGTCCCAGCCCAGCTCCTCGCTGGTCGCCCCGATCACCAGCTCGCCGCTCTCGCGCGGCACCAGGTAGACGTGGCTGCCGCGCACGACCGCGCGCACGGTGCGGCTCAGGAACGGCCCGTGCCGCGCCGGCATGGTCAGCCGCACCACCTGGCCCTTCACGGGCCGCACCGGGGGCAGCACCTCGTCCGGGACGCCCGCGAGCCGCCCGCTGAGGCTGCCCGCGGCCAGCACCACCTGCCCCGCGCTCAGCACGGTCCCGTCGTCGGTGACCACACCCACGGCCCGGTCCCGCGCCACGGTGAGCCGCTCGGCCCACGCCCGGTGCAGGACCACCCCGGCCCGCTCACAGGCGGTGACCAGCGCCGCGGCGAGGCGCCGGGGGTCGATCTGGTGGTCGCCGTCGACCCGCAGCCCGCCGCGCACCCCCGGCGCGAGCATCGGCTCCAGCCGGCGGCACTCCCGCCCCGACAGCCACTGCGAGTCCAGCCCCGACTGCTGCTGGAGGGCGTGCAGCTCCCGCAGGTGCGCGCGGTCGTCGGCGTCGAGGGCCACGGCCAGGGTGCCGCTGCGGCGGTAGCCGAGGTCGTGCCCGGTCAGCTCGGTCAGCTCGGCCGCGAACTCCGGGTAGCGGCGGGCCGAGGCGAGGTTCAGCCCCAGCAGGGTCTGCTCGCCGTAGTGCAGTTCCGTGACGGCGGCCAGCATCCCGGCGGCGACCTGGGCGGCCCCGCCGCCGGGCTCGGGATCCACCACGGCCGTGGCGAACCCGCGCTGCGCGGCCCGCCAGGCCGTGACCAGGCCGATGATCCCGCCCCCGACGACGAGGACGTCTGATGTGGTGGACGTGCGCGACATGGGCGTCCAGCCCCTCCCTTCGCCGGCATGACCCGGATCAGGTTCGTACGGTCGGAGGCCGCCAGCCTCCCTCTCAGCCCGGTGCGCCCGGGCTCCCGCGAGTGCTCTACGTTGGCCACCCTAGCCCGACCCCGCACACCGCAGTAAGGGAGCCTTCCCCCATGGCCCGATCCCTCGACGGTCTCGTCCTCGCCCCGGTCGCCGACCAGGCATCCGGTCAGGTGGGGACCCGCACCCGGTTCCGCTACCACGAGCGGGACGGCGAGATCTGGGCCGACTACGCGGGCGGGGACGTCGTACGCGGGCATCTGGTGGGTATCCGGGAAGGTGACAGGCTCGACTTCCGCTACGTCCAGCTCAGACGGGACGGCACCACCGCCTCGGGGCACTGCGTCTCGACGGTCGTGGAGCTGCCCGACGGCCGGGTGCGGCTGGAGGAGACCTGGGAGTGGGAGTCCGGGCCGGGCAGCGGCACCAGCGTTGTGGAGCAGCTCACGGCGCAGGAGCACTGACTGACGGAACGTCAGGTGTCTATGGTGATCAGGTGAGCGAGCAGACGCAGGAACCAGGCCCGTCCGCGCCGCGGCGCGTGGTCGTGGCGGGCGCGGGCATGGCCGGGGTGCAGACCGCGGTCGCCCTGCGCGAACAGGGCTTCGCCGGCACCGTGAGCCTCATCGGTGCCGAGCCCCACCAGCCCTACGACCGCCCGCCGTTGTCCAAGGCCGTCCTGCTCGGCAAGGCCGAGGGCTCCGCCTTCGACGTGGACTTCGAGGCCCTGGGCATCGAACTGCGCCTCGGCTGCGAGGTGCTGGGCCTGCGCCCCGGCGACCACGAGCTGGACACCGAGGCCGGGCCCGTGCCTTACGACGTCCTGGTGGTCGCGACCGGCGCCGAGCCGGTCCGGCTGCCCGGCGCGCAGGGCGTGCCCGGCGTGCACCTGCTGCGCACCCTGGACGACGCCGAGCGGCTGCGGCCGGTGCTGGCCGCCCGGCACGAGATCGTGGTCGTGGGCGCGGGCTGGATCGGCGCGGAGTTCGCCACGGCCGCGCGCGAGGCGGGCTGCTCGGTGACCGTCGTGGAGGCCGCCGGCCGTCCCCTCGCCGACGCCCTGCCCGCCGAGGTCGCCGCGCCGATGGCCCGCTGGTACGCCGACGCGGGCGCCGTCCTGCGCACCCACGCGCGCGTGGCGCGGGTCGAGCCCGGCGCGGTGGTCCTGGACGACGGCTCGCGGCTGCCCGCGGAGGCGGTCGTCGTCGGGATCGGCGCCCGCCCCGCCACGGCCTGGCTGGCCGGGTCCGGCGTCGAGCTCGGCGCGCACGGCGAGATCGTCGCCGACGCGCACCTGCGCACCCGCGTGCCCGACGTGTACGCCGTCGGCGACTGCGCCTCCTTCCCCTCCGGCCGCTACGGCGAGCGCCTGCTGGTGCACCACTGGGACAACGCCCTTCAGGGGCCGCGCACGGTCGCCGCGAACATCGTCGGCGGGGCCTCGGGCGAGCCGCCCGCGGTGTACGACCCGGTGCCCTACTTCTGGTCCGAGCAGTTCGGCCGGTTCGTGCAGTACGCCGGGCACCACGCGGCCGCCGACGCGCTGCTGTGGCGGGGCGACCCCTCCGGCCCGGCCTGGACGGCGTGCTGGCTGCGGGACGAGCGGCTGGTCGCGCTGCTGGCGGTGGGCCGTCCTCGGGACCTGGCCCAGGGCCGCCGCCTGATCGAGTCGGGCACGCCGATGAACCGGGTGCTGCTGGCGGACCCGGCCCGGCCGATGAAGGCGGCCACGGCCTGAGGGCCGGGCCCGGGCGGAGCGGGCCGGGGCGCCTGCGTGGGCGGGGTCGGAGCGCCCGGGTGGACGGGGCGGGGCGCCCGGGTGGACCGGGCCGGTTTCCGACTGTCGGTGGCGGATGGCAGGCTTGTCACCGTGACCGAGATTGACGCAAAGATCGATGCTCTCGTCCCCGCCTGGCTCACCCTCCCCGACATCGCCGAGCAGTTCGGCGTCGAGGTGACGCGTGTGCGGCAGCTGGTCAAGGAGGGCCAGCTCATCGCCGTACGCCGCGGTGAGAACCGCGCGCTGCACGTCCCCGCCGCCTTCATCGACGGGGACAAGGTCGTCAAGGGCCTCACCGGGACCCTGACGCTCCTGCGGGACGACGGCTTCACGGACGAAGAGATGCTGGAGTGGCTCTTCACCCCCGACCCCAGCCTGCCCGGCACCCCGGCGCAGGCGCTCAGCGAGAACCGCGGCACGGAGGTGAAGCGCCGCGCGCAGGCGCTCGCGGTCTGACCCCGATCCGACGGGCCGGCCGTCCGGCCCCGCGCGAGCGGGGCCGGATCCGGACAGCCGCCCGGTGCGGGGCCGTGACCCTCGGGGTCACGGCCCGGGACCGCGCCGTGCCCGCGCACGGGCCCCTCTGAGGCTTCGGGCCCTGTCCCCGCACGGGCCGGGGCGGGCGGACCCGGGCCGGCTCCGCGTAAGGTGCCCGGGTCGGTCCCGCACGGGACGCGCACGCCCGGCCGGGACCCCGGCGGGCGGGGCCGCCCCCTGGGACGGGACCGCACCGGCCTGCACAGGCCTCCCGCCCTCGCGCGCCGGGCAGGCGCGCGGGTCCGCCCGCACCACCGGCCGGGCGCCGCGCCCGCGCCCACCCACGGCGTACGGGCGGGAGCAGTCCGCGCCGACCACCGGACCCCGGCGCCCGCCCGCTGCGCGCAGGCAGGCAGGCGGGTGGGGTCCGCGCCACCGACAACCGAGGGGGACTCGCATGACCGGCACCGCCGCCACCACCGCCCGGGCCCGGCTCGCCGACGCCCGGCTCTACCTCTGCACCGACGCCCGCAAGCGCCAGGGCGACCTTCCCGCGTTCCTGGACGCCGTCCTCGCCGGGGGCGTCGACATCGTGCAGCTGCGCGACAAGGGCATGGAGGCGGGCGAGGAGCTGGCGCACCTGGAGGTGTTCGCCGAGGCCTGCGCCCGGCACGGCAAGCTGCTCGCGGTCAACGACCGGGCGGACGTCGCCCACGCCGCCGGCGCCGACGTCCTGCACCTCGGCCAGGGCGACCTCCCGGTCCCCGCGGCCCGGGCCGTCCTCGGCGACGACGTCCTGATCGGCCGCTCCACCCACGCCGAGTCCGAGGCTGCCGCGGCCGCCCGGCAGGAGGGTGTGGACTACTTCTGCACCGGCCCGTGCTGGCCGACCCCCACCAAGCCCGGCCGGCACGCCCCCGGCCTGGACCTGGTCCGGTACACGGCCGGCCTCGGCACCGACCGCCCCTGGTTCGCCATCGGCGGCATCGACCTCGGCAACCTCGACCAGGTCCTGGACGCGGGCGCCCGGCGGGTCGTCGTCGTACGGGCGATCACCGAGGCCGGCGACCCGGGTGCCGCGGCGGCCGAGTTCGCCGGGCGCCTGCGCGAGCGCTGAACCGGCTGCCCGCCGCACGCGTCCTTCGCCTGAGCCGTCCTTCTGTCCAAGGAGTGGACAGAAGGATGGACAACAAGTGGACAAAAGGTGCAAAATCCCGTGCCCGGTTGGGGGACCGCCCACCCCTGGCTAACCTGCCGGTATGGCCCTCGGCACCGCATCCATCAGGTCGGACCACGCTCGCACCGTGCGCGACATGCTCGCGACCGGCAAGACGACGTACTCGTTCGAGTTCTACGCGCCCAAGACCCCGAAGGGCGAGCGGAACCTGTGGAACGCGCTGCGCCGGGTCGAGGCCGTGGCACCCGACTTCGTCTCCGTGACCTACGGCGCGGGCGGCTCGACCCGCGCCGGGACGGTCAAGGCGACCGAGGCGATCGCCTCTGACACCACCCTCACGCCGATCGCCCACCTCACCGCGGTCGACCACTCGGTGGCCGACCTGCGCAACATCATCGGCCAGTACGCGGACGCCGGGATCCGCAACATGCTCGCCCTGCGCGGCGACCCGCCCGGCGACCCCATGGGCGACTGGGTGCCGCACCCCCGAGGACTGGCCTACGCCTCCGAACTCGTCGAACTGATCAAGGCCTCCGGTGACTTCTGCGTGGGCGTGGCCGCCTTCCCGGCGATGCACCCGCGCTCCGCGGACTGGGAGACCGACGTCCGCCACTTCGTCGACAAGTGCCGCGCGGGCGCCGACTACGCCATCACCCAGATGTTCTTCCAGCCGGAGGACTACCTCCGGCTGCGCGACCGGGTCGCGGCGGCCGGCTGCGAGACCCCGATCATCCCCGAGGTCATGCCGATCGCCAGTGTGCGGACGCTGGAGCGCATCGGCTCCCTGACCAACGCCGCGTTCCCGGACGCCCTGAAAGAGCGGATCCTCACAGCACAAGACGATCCGGCCGCTGTACGCTCCATTGGGATCGAATTCGCCACGGAGTTCTGTGCGCGGCTGCTCGCCGAAGGCGTGCCCGGGCTGCACTTCATCACGCTCAACAACTCCACGGCGACCCTGGAAATCTACGAGAACCTGGGCCTGCACCACCCATCGCAGGCCTAGACCGTTCGCACCGATATACGACACACTGCGTAACGGCCACTGGGAGAGGGGCGTACATGGGCTGGGCGGTCCTCTACATCGCGTTCGGCATCGTCGCGCTGTGGCTGCTGGGCGAGGTGCTCCTGCAGTACAAGGCGCGGCTGCGCTGGCGGCTGCTGGCCTTCGTCGGATTCCTCGGCGTCGTCGTCGGTGTCCTGATCCCGTCGGTCGTGGTGATCGGACTGGGCGCGGCCGCGTTCGCGGTCGGGCAGACCTACGTCACCCTGTCGTTCCGCAGCGGCTTCGCGGCCGGCTGGGCGGTCAACGCGCCGGTGCTCGGCGGCAGCAAGCGCCGCCGCGGTGAGCGCGGACGCCAGGAGCCGACCCTGGAGGTCTCCGGCCTTGAGGCCGAGGGCGGCTACGGCGACGAAGACGCCGGGCGCAGCCGGGACACCGACGCCTACGGCCAGGACGACGACCACGACGACGTGTTCACCCCGGTGCGCCAGGGCCGCGCGGCCGACGACGCGCACACCGCCGTCTACGAGCCGCAGCCCATGCCCGACGACACCGGCACCTACGGCGTCTACGGCGACACCGGCTACCCGGGCCCGCCGCAGGACCAGTACGCGGCCCAGGGCGCCGACCAGTCCTACTCCTACGACTACTCGGGCTACGGCCAGCAGCAGGGCTACGACAGCACCGGCCAGCAGCAGTACGCCGCCTACTCCGACCCGTACATCGGCTCGTCGAACTACGCCGGTGCCTCCTACGACACCGGCTACGGCGACCAGCAGTACTACGGCCAGCAGGGCTACGGGCAGGACGCGTACTCGGGCAGCTACACCGGGGAGACACCGCCCGGCGGGGTGTGGGTGCCGCAGCAGCGCAGCACCGACGAGTACGGCCAGGAACTCCCGCCGGAGCAGCCCTATCCCTACCAGGGAGGCGGGCAGCAGCCGCAGGGGAACGGCTTCGACGAGCAGTACCGTTTCTGAGCGCAGTACCGATTCCCAAGTCCGCTCGGTGGCGGGTCACTGCGAGCCGCGGAACCCCGGTCCCTCCACGATCAGACCGGCCACCAGCGCTCCCGACATGCCCGCGTGCGGCAGCCCGCCGCCGGGGTGCGCCCAGCCGCCGACGGCGAACAGGCCCGGCAGGCCGGTGGTGTTGGACGGGTGCAGCAGCCGCCCGCCGGCCGCCGCCAGCGCCGGGCCCGGCACCGCACCGCCCTCGGCGCCCGTCGCGGCCACGATGTCGGCCGGGGTGCGCAGTTCCTGCCAGAGCAGCCGCTCGCGCAGCCCGGGTACGGCGTGTCCGGCCGCGGTCAGCATCCGTGCGGCCAGGTCGTCCCAGGAGCGGTCGGGCCGCGCGGGGACGGTCGTGGTGACGGTGACCGCCTCGTGGCCCTCCGGGGCCGCCCGCTCGTCGCCCGGCCGCAGAACCGTCACCGTCGGCTGCCCGGCCGGCTCGGCCGGGCCGAACAGGGCGTCCAACTCGGCCTGGCGGTCCGGGGCGTGCACCACCGTGCGGTGAGCCGTGCCCTCGGGGCGGCCGCCGCGCAGGGCGAGCAGGAGCGTCAGCCGCGCGGCCGCCGCCGGCTGCGGGCGCACCCCGCTCCCGCCGCGCACCGCCCGGCCCGCCGCCAGCCGGTCCAGCGTGCCGGGGGAGACCCCGGCCACCACGTGATCGGCCTCCACGGCCGTTCCGTCGGACAGTTCGATCCCCGCGACCCGGCCGTCCTTCTCCAGCACACCGGTGACCTCGGCACCGAAGTGGAACGCGACCCTGCGGGCCAGGCACCGCTCGTGCACCGCCCGCGCCAGCTCCCGCATCCCGCCGCGCACGTACCAGGTGCCGAACGCGTGCTCCATGTACGGCAGAACGGCCGCGCTCGCGGGCGCGGTCCGCGGGTCCAGACCGTGCATGAGGGCGTGGCTCTCCAGCAGCGCGGCCAGCCTGGGGTCGCGCAGTTCCCAGGCACCGACCTCGGCGAGGGTGCCGGCCCTGCGGGTGCGCAGCAGGCGCTTGTGCGGCACCGCCGGGTAGGGCTCGCGCTCGGCCAGCACCTGCCAGTCGGGCCACAGCGGCTCCTCCAGGAGCGGCCGCCGGGTCCGGTCCCAGGCCTCGCGCGCCCGGACCAGGAAGTCGCCCCAGCGCTGCCCGGCGCCCGCGCCGAGACCTTCGTCCAGGGCGGCGACCACACCGGCGCGGGAGGCGTTCGGCAGGGACACCTCGGTGCCGTCCGCGAACACGTGCCGTGACGACGGGTCCACCTGGACCAGGTCGACGCACGCCTCCAGCGGCTCCTTGCCGGTCTTGACGAACAGGTCCCGGTAGACGGCGGGCAGCGGCAGCAGACCGGGGCCCGTGTCGAAGGAGAACCCGTCGCGTGTGAAGCGGCGCAGCGCTCCGCCGTAGGTGTCCGTCCGCTCGTACACCGCCACCCGGTGGCCCGCGACGGCCAGCCGGGCGGCGGCCGCCATCGCGCCCATCCCGGCGCCGATCACCGCAATCCGTGCCATGCCAGGGACTTTATCCGCCCTGCTCCGGGGACTTCTGCCGGCCACCTGCGCGGACGGGAGCGGACGCGATCGTGCCCACCCGGCCAGGGGGGTTCCGGGGGCAGGTGCGCAGGGGTGAGTACCGGTACTCAGAGGGGGAGTTGAGTACGGGCGCGGATGGGAAGCCCCCTGCCGGGACGGGAGAGTGGAGACACGGAGAGGGGCACGGCTCCGGCACCGGCGACACGGGGCGCCGGAACGGAGCCGGCCCGCGATCCGCTCCTTCCGCCGGCGGAGCCGGCGGGAGCGAGGCACGGGGGAGCACGACCGGAGGATCCGGGCAGTCCGGATCATCCGGGAGCACCGGGGGCGACCGCAAAGGGGGTCCCGCGGGGGACACACGGGGGAGTACGGGGGAGTACGGGGGAGCACGGGGGAGCACGGAAGGCGCCGGTCCGGACCGGCCCGCGGGGGACGCGGCCGATCCGGACCGGCGCCTTCGTGCGCTGCGGCGTCACGGGATCACGGGGTTCACGGCGCCACCGCGCCACGGGGTCACGGGGTCACGAGGTCATGCGCGCCATGCGCCACGGCGTCACGCGCGCCACGGCGTCACGAGTGCCACGGGCGTCACGGCGCCATGCGTGCCACGGCGCCATGCGCGCCACGGGCGTCACGGCGCCCTGCGTGCCACGGGCGCCATGCGCGCCACGGCGTCACGGCGTCACGGCGCCATGCGTGCCACGGCGCCGTGCGTGCCACGGCGCCATGCGTGCCACGGATGACGTGCGCGCCACGGATGCCACGCATGCCAGTCGGCGCCCCGCGCGCCCCGCGCGGCCGCGCCCCGGCTTCGCCGGTCAGCGGCAGCCGCTCACGCGTCCCTGGAGCAGGCGCGACAGGGCCGCGTGCACGTCGTCCAGGGAGCGCTCCGGCTGGAACGACTTCCAGTCGAGGGCCGCCACCAGGACCATGCCGACCAGCGCCGCCGCCGTCAGCTGCACGTCGATCTCGTCGCTGAACTCGCCGTTGCCCACGCCCTCGCGCAGCACGTCCTCCACCACCGCGACGGCCTGCTGCCGGACCACCATCAGGGTCGACTGCCACGCCCGGTTGGTGCGCCACAGCTCCGCCACGTACAGCTGCGTGAAGGCCGGGTAGCGGTCGATGAAGACCAGTCCCGCGCGGATCATCGCGTCCAGGGCGTCGACCTTGCTGCCGCCCCGGCCCGCTGTCTGCTCGGCCGCGTCCCGCAGGGAGGCGGTGAGGAGGCCCACGCCGTGCCGCAGCAGTTCCTCGAACAGGACGGACTTGCTCGCGAAGTTGTAGTACACCGTGCCCTTCGCGACCCCGGCACGCTCGGCGATCTCGTCCACGGTCGTGGCGGAGAACCCCTGCTCGGCGATGAGCGTGACGGCCGCCTCGTAGAGCTTCTGCCGGGTGGCCTCGCGGCGCGTGCTGCCGCCCGACGCGGCACTGCTGCTTTCCATGGCCCTGATTGTCACAGGAACCTTTCCGGGAGAAGTGACGGAGGCACTCACAGGCTCAGCTCCGGGTGCAGCCGGTCCAGCGTCCACACCTGGCGCCTGCGGGCCGCCACGGCGGTCAGCGCGAGCGCGCCGGCGGTGAACGCGGTCAGCACCACGCACGCCTGCCACACCGGCCCGAGTCCGCCTCCCGTGATGAGCCGCCGCAGCGCCTCGACGACGTAGCTCATCGGCAGGTACGGGTGCAGCGCGTTGAAGAAGCCGGGGCTGGTCTGCACCGGGTACGTGCCGCCCGCCGAGGTCAGCTGCAGCATCAGCAGCGCCAGGACGAGGATCCGGCCCGCCGCCCCGAAGCGGGCGTTCAGCCACTGCACGATCGCCGCGAAGCACGCCGTCACGAGGAACAGGAAGGCCACCGTCCCGGCTGCCCGGACCATCTCCAGGCCGACGGCCCAGTGCAGCACCGACATCAGGGCGACCGTCTGGAGCACGCCGATCGCCACCACCGGCAGCCAGCCCGCCAGCGCGATCCGCCAGGCCGGGGCACCGGCCGCGAGGGCACGCCGGTTCATCGGCGTGATCAGCATGTACGCCACCATCGCGCCCACCCACAGCGACAGCGGGATGAAGTACGGGGCGAAGCCGGTGCCGTAGTTCGGCGCCTTGTGCAGGTCGTGGGAGGCCATGCGCACGGGGTCGGCCATGACCTCGGTGCGGCGGTCGCGGTCCTGCTTGTCGTAGTCGGGGATCTTCTCCGCCCCGTCGTGCAGGCCCCCGGCGAGCTTCCCGGAGCCGCCGACGAGCTGGTAGATGCCGCCGTTGAGGTCGTCCGCACCGGTCTTCAGCTTGCCGACGCCCTTGTCCAGGTCGGCGGCGCCGGTCTTGGCCTTGCCGAGCCCCGTGTGCAGCTTCTTCGCCCCCGCGGCGACCTTGGCCGCTCCGTCGTTCAGCTTGTTGATCTTCTTGACGGCGTCGTCGAGGTCCTCGGAGAGGTGCGGTGCGCGGTCGGCGAGCGCCTGGGACTGCTTCTGCAGGGTGGCCAGGTGCTTGTCCAGTCGGTCCAGGTCGCCGTCCTGGTCCGCGATCAGCGTGTTGAGGTCGTCCGCGATGAGGGTGACGTCGGCGGCGGCGTCCTTGGCCTTCTTCAGGTCGGCGCAGGCCGCGTCGGACAGCACCGGGTCGTCGCAGCGCCGGGCGTACACGTCGTTCAGCGTGCCGGAGGCGGCGCGGGCGTCCTTGGCGGCGGTGGGGGCTCGCTCCACCAGGGTGTCCAGGTGCTTGCGCATCACGCCCGAGAAGTCGGCGACCAGCCGGGCAGTGTCGCCGATGGCCTTCTCGTTGCCCTTGAGGAACGGACCCACCTTGCCGGCCGTGCCGTTGACCCGGTCGGCGAGCTGCTGCGTGCCGTCGGCGACACCCCGGGTGCCGTCCTCCACGGCACCGGCCCCCTTGGTGAGCTTCGTCAGGGCCGTGGACAGCTCGCCGCTGCCGTCCTTGGCGTCCTGCAGGCCGTCGGCGAGGTCCTTGGACCCCTTCTCTGCCTTGCCGATGCCGCCCTTGAGCCGGTCGGCACCCTTCGCCGCCTTCACGGTCTCGCCGTGGATGCCGGAGAACGACACGAAGATCTTGTCCAGGAAGTTCCGCGAGGTCTTCGTGGAGGCGGCCTGGCGCACCTCGCTGAAGACCGTCCGGGAGATCTGCCCGACGATGTAGTTGTTGGCGTCGTTCGTGCGGACCTGGAGGGCCCCGGTCTCCGGGGACTTGCCCGAGCTGGAGGCGATGCGCTCGCTGAAGTCGGCCGGCATGGTGAGCGACAGGTAGTAGGTGCCGTCCTCGACGCCCCGGCGGGCCTCCTCGGCGCTCACCTCGCGCCAGTCGAAGGTCTTGCTGTCGTGCAGCCGCTCCGTGATGTCGTCGCCCGCCGTGACCTTCTTCCCGTCGGCCGTCGCCCCCTTGTCGTCGTTCACCAGGGCCACCGGGATCCGGTCCAGCCGGCCGTACGGGTCCCAGAACGACCACAGGTACAACGCCCCGTACAGCAGCGGCAGGACGAGCAGCGCGACCAGTGCGGCGCGCGGCAGCTTCCCCCGGCCGAAGCGGCGCAGCTCAAGCGCGGCGAGTTTCGGCGAACGCATCGCCCGTCCCCTTCCCCTGGTCGGTCCGGCCGGTCTCGTCGGCGTGGCCGTCGTCGGCGGTACCAGTCTTCTCCGTGGTGCCGGTCTTCTCCGCGGTCTCGGTCTTCTCTGCGGTCTCGGTGGTCTCGGCGGACGGGCCGTTCCCCGCGGCCCGCCGGCCGGCGTCGTCGCTGTCGCTGTCGCTGTCGCCGGCGTCGTGGTCGCCGTCGCCCTCTCCGTCACCGTCGTGGTCCCGGTGCGTGGAGAGGCGGACGGCTCCCTCCGGTGCCTCGCTGCACACCGCCACCACCGTGGTCCCCGCCTCGGTGAGGGACCTCAACAAGTCCCACACCTGCGCCCGTTCGGGTCCGGCGAGCTTCAAGTCCGCGTCGTCGACGCCCAGGAGGCGGGGCCGGGCGATCAGTGCGAGGGCCACGGACAGCCGCAGCGCCTCCAGGCGCTCCAGGTCGCGCACCGCCGTGCGGGGCCCCTTCGGCAGTGCCTCGACGTCGAGCCCGGCGGCGTCCAGTGCCTCGTCGACGCGACGCCGCGACTCCGCCGCCCGCTCGCTGCGCGGACGCAGCAGCCCGCGCAGCGAGCCGCCGAACCGCCGCTGGAGCAGCGCCCGTTCGCGCAGGTGCTCGCCGACGGTCAGGGCCGGGTCGAGGTCGGTGACCCCCGGGACGTGTGCCAGTGCGCTGAAGCGGCGTATCGCCGACAACTGCTTCGGCAGCCTGGCCCCGCCGACCTCCGCCGTGCCCTCCGCGACCTTCATCCGCCCCGTCAGCGCCAGCAGCAGGCATGTGCGGCCGGACCCCGACGGGCCCTGCACCGCGACGAGCGATCCCGGCCCGGCGTCGACGGACACCCCGCGGACCGCCCAGCCCCGAGGCCCTTTCACCCCGAGGCCGTCGGCGACGATCCGCACCCCTCCCGTCCGTTCCCCCACGAGACTCCCCAATATTTGAACTGACTGGTCAGTGCAAAAACTACTCCGAACCTACGAGCGAGGCAAAACCGCAGGTCGGATCGGATTGTCAGTGCCATACCGCACGATGGGGGCATACGGCACTGACGTGCCGTCACACAGACGACAGGAGGTTCGTCATGGCCACCTACAACGCAGCAGCCGCCCGCCGGCGCCGCGCCACCGGCCCTGCCCCCTCACTGACCGGCCCGGCGAGCGATGTCCACCCCGTGCTGCGCAGGGCCTCGGCCCCGCCCGCCGCCCTCGACCTGCTCGCCCAGGCGCGCGCGGGTCTCGAAGAGGCCACCGTCCTGGAAACCCCCAACGAGCGCTACGCGACGGCCCATCTGGCCGCGCTGCGCACCGCCGCCGCCGTGCTCGCCGCCCGGGGCCGGCCCGAGACGTCTCCCCGGGCCCGGGCCAAGATCCGAAGCGCC
Source organism: Streptomyces sp. NPDC053665 (assembly GCF_055585285.1). NCBI lineage: Bacteria > Bacillati > Actinomycetota > Actinomycetes > Kitasatosporales > Streptomycetaceae > Streptomyces > Streptomyces sp. NPDC053665. Next base: position 240,268 of record NZ_JBVJKK010000002.1, on the reverse strand, counting down.
TGGGAGGTGCTCCCGGAGATCGCGCCCGAACTGGCCGAGTGGAGCGCCCTCTTCGCCGCCGGCGCCCGGCGCCGCGCCCGTGCCGAGGCGGGCATCCAGGGCGCGGCCGGCGAGCGGGACGCCGACGACCTGATACGGGACGTGTCGATGTTCCTCCGCCTCGTGGAGCGCATGCTGGTCCTCCAGCCGGTGCTTCCGCAGCCCCGCGCGGACCAGGACCGCCCGGAGGGCCCGGACCGGGAGCGGGACATGCCGGACGCGGGCTGACGGACCCCGAGCCTCCGGGCAGGTCCGGGTGCTCGCCGCGCGGCCGTCCACGGACCGGGGCAGCGGGTCGTCCCACCCGAGGCAATAGGGTGGGGGACGCCTGAGGTCTTCCCCGCCCGCTCGTACGGCGCCGGGGGAGGCACCCCGTTCGCGCCGCCGTGCAAGAGGCGGTGCCGCGCCGAGGAGTCAACTGCCGTGCCGGACCCGATGCGCCCCCGCGCCTCACTCCGTACCGCCGTGGTCTGGGAGGTCCTCCAGGACGCCCTGGACCGCCGGGTCAAGGCCACGGGCCGGGAGTCGCTCGACGTCCTCGACACCGGGGGCGGCAGCGGCAACTTCGCGGTGCCCGCGGCCCGCCTCGGCCACCGGGTCACGGTCGTCGACCCCAGCCCCAACGCGCTGTTCGCCCTGGAGCGCCGCGCCGCCGAGGCGGACGTCGCCGACCGGGTCAAGGGCGTGCAGGGCGACGCCCACGGCCTCTTCGACGTCGCCGAGCGCGGTGGCTACGACGCGGTGCTGTGCCACGGCGTCCTGGAGTACGTCGACGACCCGGCCGAGGGCATCCGCAACGCCGTGGCCGCGCTGCGCTCCGGCGGCGTCCTGAGCCTGCTCGCCGCCGGTCTCGGCGGTGCCGTGCTCGCCCGGGCCCTCGCCGGGCACTTCAAGGAGGCCCGGCAGGCCCTCGACGACCCGAACGGACGATGGGGCTCGGGTGACCCCGTGCCGCGCCGGTTCACCGCCGAGCAGCTCACGGACCTGGTCGAGGGCGCGGGCCTGCGGGTCGCCTCCGTGCACGGCGTGCGGGTCTTCGCCGACCTGGTGCCGGGCGTCCTGGTGGACACCGAGCCCGGAGCGCTGGAGGCCCTGCTGAAGCTGGAGGAGGCCGCCGCCGGCCTCCCCGAGTTCCGGTCCGTCGCCACGCAGCTCCACGTCCTGGCGGAGTCGGCCGGGGCCGAAGAGCCCGCCGGGGGCGCGGGGACGGGCGATGCCGGTGGGGCCACCGGGACCGCCGGGAGCTGAGCAGCCTCCTGGGGCACCGCCGCTGATCAGCGGCGCTGCTGCGCATGGAGTACGCCACAGGCCCCCCGAATGGGGGCTTCGCGCCGTATGATCGAGGGAGACCGTTCCGGCATGACGGGTCGGCCGCCGGGGAATGGAAGCCTCAGCGAGCCGGATGTCCATGGCGGGTGCCGGTTGGCAATTGGCGCAGAGGGGCGGGTTTCACGGGGGCGATTCCCTGCCTATCCTGAAGGGACCCCCCGGGTCGCCCCGGCGACTGCACGATGAGGAGGACTCCGTGCCGCTCTCGGAGCACGAGCAGCGCATGCTCGAGCAGATGGAGCGAGCGCTGTACGCCGAAGATCCCAAGTTCGCGTCGGCGCTCGAGGGAAGCGGGCTGCGTACGTACACCCGGCGGCGGGTCTACCAGGCGGTCGCGGGCTTCCTCGTAGGTATTGCGCTCCTCATGGCCGGAATGGTCGCCAAGCAGGTGTGGCTCAGTGTCGTGGGCTTCCTCGTCATGCTGGGCTGTGCCGTGCTGGCGGTGACCGGATGGCGCAAGGCGCCCAAGCCGGGCGAACAGCAGGCCGCCGGTGCCGCCGGAGGGCCGCAGGCCCGCCGTCAGGGCCGTTCGCGGCGCTCCATGATGGACCGCATCGAGCAGCGCTGGCAGAAGCGCCGTGACGAGCAGGGCGGCCACTAGCCCCTCGACCGGCCCCTTCCGCGCCACGTGATCCCATGCGTCAGGGGGTGACCACCGACCCGGTGGTCACCCCCTGACGCATGTGCGCGCACCGGCAAAAGCGCGCCGGAACCCGGGCGCCGGAAGGCCGGGGCCGACCCGCGGCCCCGGCTGGATGCCCGCGCGGTGCCTCAGCCCTGCTGGCCCGACGCCTTCCGCCAGGTCGGCCGCAGCGCCAGGGCCCGTGCCCGCACGCCCGACCACCAGGCCGATGCCGCCCACACCACGCGGACCGTGGAGCGGGGGGCCACACGGGCGCGCAGCCTCGTGGAGCGGCCGGCCGCCGCGCCGAGGCCCGCCGCCGCGAGCCGGACGTCCTCCGTCAGCCCCGCCACCGGCCGGGGCCGCGGCGCGTAGAGGGCCTGCTCCACGGCGTCCTCCAGCCGGTGCACCGAGGCCGCCGCGGTGGCGTCGAGCCGGCCGAGCCGGACGATCCGGGCGGCCGCCTTGCGCGGGGTCCAGGACTCCTCCGGCACGATGCCGAAGTCCCACGCCGTGTCGGTCAGCTCCTGCCACAGGGCCAGCGTGTGCGGCACGGCGTCCGCCTCACCCCGCCCGTGGGCCCCGAGCCGGGCCGCCCGGGTCCGCATGCGCCACAGCATCGGCGCCAGTGGCAGGGCCAGGACCGCCAGACCGGCCAGCGTCCAGAGCGCGAGCGCGTACCACTTCGGGCCGTCGTCGCCGACGGGGAGCGCCGCCTGCGGCGACTCGCTCGCACAGCCGCCGTCCAGCTTCTTCTGCTCCGGCGTGCACTCCTCGCTGCGCGAAGGCGCCGCGGACGGTGCCGCGGACGCCGACTCCGACGGCCGCGCGGACTCCGGCACCGAGCTGTCCGGGGTGTCGGGCAGGGTGTACGACGGCATCGAGCCCCGGTTCGGCGTGGGCTCGAACCGGGTCCAGCCCACCCCCTCGAAGTACAGCTCGGGCCAGGCGTGCGCGTCCCGCAGCCCCACCGACACCGAACCGTCCGCCTGCGGGGAACCCGGCGCGAAGCCCACCGCGACCCGGGCCGGTATGCCCAGCGAGCGGGCCATCGCCGCCATGGCGAACGAGAAGTGCACGCAGAAGCCCTGCTTGTCGCGCAGGAAGCGGGCGATGGCCTGCGAGCCGCTGCCGACCTGCACCTGCGTGTCGTACTCGAAGCCGCCGGTCACGGCGAACCAGTCCTGCAGCTTGACGGCCTGGGCGTACGGGTCGGCCGCGCCCGCGGTGACCTTGCGGGCGGTGCGCGGCACCGACGACGGCAGGGATTCGGGCAGCTCGGTGAAGTCGCGCAGGACGTCCGCGGGCGGCGGACCGGCCGACGCCAGCTGCTTGGCCGTCGGCTGCACGTCGAGGCTCTCCACCTGGTAGGTCAGTCCGCGGGTGTTCTGCCCGTGGTCGCCGACCAGGGTCATGCCCTGCGGTTCGTAGCGCCAGTTGCCGCCGATCCGCACGCTGCTCGGCGGGTACGGCATCGGCAGCCAGTCCTGGGCGTACCAGTCCGCCGCCGAGATCGTGGTGGCGACCTCGGTGCGCTTCACGTCGGGGCTGAGGCCGGTCGGCGTGGGGAACGTGCCGTCCGGGACGGCCGTGATGGACCGGCGGGACGGCTTCCAGGTGGTGCCGTCGAAGTCGTCCAGCGACACGATCCGCAAGTACAGGTCGGTGACGTCCGGCATCTTCGTCCGCACGGACAGCACCTGCCGGTCCTCGTCCGCGTTCAGGTTGTCGCGCAGCGACACCAGGGGGTTCACGGCGGAGATCGTGCCCCCGCCGCCCGCACCGCCGCCCGCGCCCGTCCCCACCGAGTCCAGCAGGCCGCCGTTCATCGCCGGCAGGCCCAGCGGCACCACCAGGGCGATGCCCAGCGCGACCACGCCGATGCGCCGGCCCGTGCGGACCGGGGCGACGGTGCCCGTCTCCTCGGCTCCGGCGGTGCGCGTGGGCCCGCCGAAGACCCGGCCCCACTGGGAGAGCCGGTCCCGGCCCTCGGCGAGCAGCAGCATGAGGTAGCCGGCGGCCGCCAGCACGAACCACAGCCAGTCCGTGCCGCCGTCGGAGAGCCCCGCCGCGACCGAGTACAGCGCGAGCAGCGGAAGCCCGGCCGGGGCGGCGCTGCGGAAGGTCACCGCCAGGGTGTCCACCAGCAGGCCGATGATCAGCACTCCGCCGATGAGCATCAGCCGGATGCCGTCGGAGTCCAGCGGCGCCGGGATCGCGTAGCGCGCGATGTCGTCGCCGCCCTGCTGGAGCAGGACCGCGAAACGGTCCAGGGCCTGCGGGCCGGGGATCAGCCCGGCCAGGGCCTGCTCACGCGCGAACAGGAAGGTCAGCAGCACGACCGTGACGACGGCCTGGGCCGCCACCGTCAGCGGCCGGGGCAGCGGCACTCTGCGGGCCGCCGTGCCGACGGCCGCCTGCACGGCGAGCAGGAACGCCGCCTGCACGATCCATGTGGCCGGCTGGACCAGGGGCAGCAGCGCGCACGCGGCCAGCATCGTGGCCGCCCAGGCCCCCAGGGTCAGTCGTATCCGCCCGCTCATCGCGGTCCCTCCCCGCCGCTCGCGGCGGCCACGCCCCGGCGTTCCCGGTCCGCCTGCCGCCACAACCCGTCGAGGGAGGCGCCCCGCGGCACGCCCAGGGCCGTCCAGCCCGCCTCGCGCAGCATGCGCAGCCGCTTCCCGCTCATGTCCGACGGGCCGGGCACGTCACTCGGTTCCCGCACCCAGGTGCGGCTGTCCAGGACGAAGGCGACCGCCCCGGGGCTGCGCTGGCGCATCCGGCCCAGCACCGCGGCCTGCTCCTCGTCGAGGTCGCCGAGGAAGGCCACCAGCAGCCCCTCGTTGCCGCCGCGCAGCACGTCGTAGGCGCGGGACAGGCCCGCCCCGTCGGAGTGGTCGATCACCGCGAGGGTGTCCATCATCAGCCCGGCCGCGTCCGCGGACTCCTGGCTGACGCCGGCGAAGCCGTCACCGCCCTCGCCGGGCACCGTGCTGCCGGTGTCCGTCAGCAGCCGGACCGAGTAGCCCCGCTCCAGCATGTGCACCAGCACGGACGCGGCGCCCGTGACCGCCCACTCGAAGGCCGAGTCCGGTCCGGCGCCCCGGTAGGCGATGCCCCGGGTGTCGAGCAGCACCGTGCACCGGGCGCGCTGGGGCTGCTCCTCGCGGCGGACCATCAGCTCGCCGTAGCGGGCGGTGGAGCGCCAGTGCACCCGGCGCAGGTCGTCGCCGTAGCGGTAGCCGCGCGGGATCACGTCGTCCTCGCCGGCCAGGGCGAGGGAGCGCTGCCGTCCGTCGCCGTACCCCTGGGCCTCGCCGGCGAGCCGGACCGGTGTCAGGGGCTCCACCCGCGGGATGACCGTCAGCGTGTCGTACGACGAGAAGGAGCGGGTCAGCTCACACATGCCGAACGGGTCGGTCAGGCGCAGCTGGAGCGGGCCCAGCGGGTAGCGGCCGCGCAGGTCGGAGCGGACGCGGTAGGACACCTCGCGCCGGCCGCCGGCCTCCACCCGGTCGAGCACGAAACGGGGCCGGGGCCCGAGCACGTAGGGCACCCGGTCCTGGAGCATCAGCAGGCCGGTGGGCAGCCGCGAGACGTTGTCCATCCGCAGGTGCACCCGCGCCTCGCTGCCGGCCGGCACGCGTGCGGGGGAGAGGCGGCGGCTGCCCGCGACCCGGTAGCGGGTGCGGTAGAGCACCGCCGCGCACACCAGCGGCAGCACCGCCAGGAGCAGGCCCACCCGCAGCAGGTCCCCCTGCCCGAGCACGTAACTGCACACGGCGGCCGCGACTCCGGCGGCCAGGAACGAGCGTCCGCGGGTGGTCAGACCGGCCAGGGCGGTGCGGATGCCGCCCTTCTCACCCCGGTCGGCCACCGCCTGCCCCGTCCCCGCGGTGCTCATCACAGCCTCCGGGGCGGGTGCGAGGGGTAGGCCGGTGCGGCCCGGCCCACTGCGCCGTAGCCGCTCTGCTGCGACGCGGACGGGACCGGGGTGCCCTGCAGGATCTCCTCGACGACCTGCTCGGCGGTGCGGCGGTTGAGCTGGGCCTGGGCGGTGGGCAGCAGTCGGTGGGCCAGGACGGCTACGGCGAGGGCCTGCACGTCGTCCGGCAGGGCGTACTCACGGCCGCTCAGGGCCGCGGACGCCTTCGCCGCGCGCAGCAGGTGGAGCGTGGCGCGCGGGGAGGCGCCCAGTCTCAGGTCCGGGTGCGTGCGCGTGGCACCGACCAGTTCGACCGCGTAGCGCCGGACCGGCTCCGCGACGTGCACCCCGCGCACCGCCTCGATCAGCTTGAGGATCTCGTGCGCGTGCGCCACGGGCTGGAGGTCCTCCAGCGGGGAGACGCCGCCGTGCACGTCCAGCATCTGCAGTTCGGCCTCCGCGCTCGGGTAGCCGACCGAGACGCGGGCCATGAAGCGGTCGCGCTGGGCCTCCGGCAGCGGGTAGGTGCCCTCCATCTCGACCGGGTTCTGCGTCGCCACCACCATGAAGGGGCTGGGCAGCTCGTAGGTCTTGCCGTCGATGGTGACCTGGCGCTCCTCCATGGACTCCAGGAGCGCGGACTGGGTCTTGGGCGAGGCGCGGTTGATCTCGTCGCCGATCACCACCTGCGCGAAGATCGCGCCCGGCTTGAACTCGAAGTCGCGTCGCTGCTGGTCCCAGATGGACACGCCGGTGATGTCCGACGGCAGCAGGTCCGGCGTGAACTGGATGCGCCGCACCGAGCAGTCGATGGACCGCGCCAGCGCCTTGGCCAGCATGGTCTTGCCGACCCCCGGGACGTCCTCGATCAGCAGGTGTCCCTCGGCCAGCAGCACGGTCAGCGAGAGCCGTACGACCTCGGGCTTGCCCTCGATCACGCCTTCCACCGACTCCCGCACGCGCTCCACCACGGCGGTCAGATCAGTGAGGCTCGCTCGATCGTCATAGGTCGTCACCCGGCCCTCCTCGGCCTTTCCCGCTCTCCCAGGGAGCACGGGTTACCCCAATTTCCCGGGCCGGCGCCGCATGGACGCGGGCCGGCCCACCCCGAACCACGGGCATCACGCGCGCACAGCCCCGCGCGACGCCACTCCCGCATTCTTGCTGCCGTTACCGATTCGTGTCACTCGACTGTGGACAACTGGCCGCGATATGTCGGCCTTGAGGCCATTCGAACACGTGACTGACAGGATTTCGACAGCGGGCCGTTTCCGTGGTCCTGCGGTGGGCGGCCCACGTCACCGGGCCGCGGGTCCCGGTCAGGAGGCCGGGTCGACCTCGCGCAGCAGGCCGGTCCTCACGTCGAACACGAAACCGCGCACGTCGTCGGTGTGCGGCACGAACGGCGAGGTGCGCACGCGCTGCATCGACTGCCGCACGTCCTGGTCGACGTCCCGGAAGGACTCCACCGCCCACGCCGGACGCTGGCCGACCTCGGCCTCCAGCTCGTTGCGGAAGTCCTCGGTGAGGCTCTCCAGGCCGCAGCCGGTGTGGTGGATGAGGACCACGCTGCGCGTGCCCAGCTTGCGCTGGCTGATGGTGAGGGAACGGATCACGTCGTCGGTGACGACGCCGCCCGCGTTGCGGATGGTGTGGCAGTCGCCCAGCTGCAGGCCGAGGGCCTTGTGCAGGTCGAGGCGGGCGTCCATGCAGGCCACGACGGCGACGTTCAGGACGGGGCGTGCGTCCATTCCCGGGTCGGTGAAGGAGGCGGCGTAGCGGGCGTTCGCCTCGACGAGACGGTCCGTGACCGTGCCGCCACCGTTCGCGGCGTTCTCCGAACCCGTGGGAATCGATGCAGAAGTCGTCATAGTCATGACGTTACTGGTCGGACCCCCTGCGAACCTCCTGTGAGAGTGGACAAAAATTGTCAGTCGGACGGGGTTGTGAGGTATTGCACAGGCGTGCGCCGGCGGCTCCCGCGCCGGCGGCTGCGACGCGCAGGCCGGTTGATTGACCGCGAGACACCGTGGACTAAAGTGACGCGAAGCGGGAGGCGGGACCTCCTCGCTGCCATGACTTCCCCGGAGACCCCGGCGACGACCGGAGATCTCCCCGCGTGCGCGGCGCGTACGTACGGCTCGGCCTCCTCCCGCTCCCGGTCGGCTGACGCCCCCGGCGCCGCCGGATCTGAGAGGGCCCCTTGAGCCAGAGTCGACACGTCCCGGTGATGCTCCAGCGGTGCCTGGATCTGCTGGCACCCGCCCTGGAGGGCCCGGACGCGGTGGTCGTCGACTGCACCCTGGGTCTCGGCGGCCACAGCGAGGCCCTGCTGGAGCGGTTCCCCGGCGTCCGCCTCGTCGCCCTCGACCGCGACAAGGAGGCCCTGCGCCTGTCCGGCGAGCGCCTGGCACCCCACGGCGAGCGCGCCACCCTCGTGCACGCCGTCTACGACGAACTGCCCGAGGTGCTCGACCGGCTCGGCATCACGGCCGTGCAGGGCGTCCTGTTCGACCTGGGCGTGTCCTCCATGCAGCTCGACGAGGCCGACCGCGGCTTCGCCTACGCGCAGGACGCCCCCCTCGACATGCGCATGGACCAGACGACCGGGATGAGCGCTGCCGAGGTCCTCAACACCTACCCGCCGGGCGAACTCGTGCGCATCCTGCGGGCCTACGGCGAGGAGAAGCAGGCCAAGCGGATCGTCGCCGCGATCGTGCGCGAGCGCGAGAAGGAGCCGTTCACCACCAGCGCGCGGCTGGTCGAGCTGATCCGCGACGCCCTGCCCCAGGCCGCCAAGCGCACCGGCGGCAACCCGGCCAAGCGGACCTTCCAGGCCCTGCGCATCGAGGTCAACGGCGAACTGTCCGTCCTGGAGCGGGCGATCCCGGCCGCCGTGAAGGCCCTCGACGTGGGCGGCCGGATCGCCGTGCTGTCGTACCACTCGCTGGAGGACCGGCTGGTCAAGCAGGTCTTCGCGGCCGGCGCGGCCACCACCGCGCCGCCCGGGCTGCCCGTCGTGCCCGAGCGCTACCAGCCGCGGCTCAAGCTGCTGACCCGGGGTGCCGAACTCCCCACCGAGGAGGAGATCGCCGAGAACCGGCGTGCCGCTCCCGCGCGACTGCGCGGAGCACAGCGCATCAGGGCGGACGTCGAGTGAGCCGCGGCCGGCCGCCCCGGACCGAGGAGCGTGAGTGAGCAGCAAACCCGAACTGAAGGGCAGAGCGGCCCGTCTCGCGCGGCTCTTCCCGAACGGCCCGGGCCGGGCGGCCCGTACGCCCTTCGTCCTCCTGGTCGTCCTCCTCCTCGGCGGCGGACTCATCTGCCTGCTGGTGCTGAACTCCGCCCTGAGCGAAGGGGCGTTCAAGCTCGACGACCTCCAGCGCGAGACCAAGAGCCTCACCGACGAGGAGCAGGCCCTCCAGCGGGACATCGACGCCTACTCCGCGCCCGAGGCCCTCCAGCGCCGCGCCCGCGAACTCGGCATGGTCCCCGGCGGCGACCCCGCCTTCCTCGGCCCCGACGGCAAGGTGAAGGGCGTCCCGGGCCCCGCCTCCGGCGTCCGTCGCACCGACACCCGCATCCCCCCGGTCCTCGCCCCCGAGGCCATGACCGACGGCCCCACCCAGACCCCCGGCAGGTGACGGAAGTGTCCGACAGGGAACCGCCCCGCCGCCGCGTGCCCGGCCCCGCGCGGCCGGCCCGCCCCGACGCCCGGCGCCGCCCCGGTCCGGGCGCCCGCCCGGCCCGGCGGCCGTCACCGGGCCGCCGCCCGGCCCCCGCCAAGCAGCTCCTGCTCGGCAGCCCGCGGCCCCGCCTGCGCCTGGTGGGGCTCGCCCTCACCCTGGTCCTGACCGCCTTCGTGGTGCGGCTGTTCCAGGTGCAGGCCGTCGACGCGAGCACCTACGCCGCCAAGGCCGAGCAGAACCGCTACGTCGGGCAGGTGCTGGCCGCCGACCGCGGCGAGATCACCGACCGGTCCGGCGTGGCCCTGGCCACCAGCGAGGACGCCTACGACATCACCGCCGACCCCACGATGTTCGCCCCGGACATGCTGAAGATCGACGACGGGCCCGAGCAGGCGGCGGCCCTCCTCGCCCCGATCCTCGGGCAGGACCAGGAGGACCTGGTCGGCAAGCTCCGCCCGAAGAACGAGGCCCTGCGCTACGTCAAGCTCGCCTCCCGGCAGACCCCGCAGGTCTGGAAGCAGATCAAGGACCTGAAGTCCGCGCTCGCCAAGAAGGCCGAGACCGACAAGTCCGCGCGCAACGTCCTCGGCGGTGTCTTCTCGGTCGCCACCAGCAAGCGGGTGTACCCCAACGGCGACCTCGCCGCCGGGATACTGGGCTGGGTCAACTCCGAGGGCAAGCCCGGCGGCGGCATCGAACTGCAACTGGACAAGCGCCTGGCCGGCAAGGACGGCAAGATCCGCTACGCCCAGTCCGGCGGCCGGCTCGTCCCCACCGCGGGGGGCGCCACCGAGACCCCCGCCGTCCCGGGCAGCGACGTCGAGCTCACCATCGACCGGGACATCCAGTGGGCCGCTCAGAAGGCCATCAGCGACCAGGTGAAGGAGTCGGCGGCCGACCGCGGCTACGTCATCGTCCAGGACACCCGGACCGGGCAGATCCTCGCCATGGCGAACTCGCCCGGCTTCGACCCGAACGACCTGTCCGGGGCGGATCCCGCCGCCCTGGGCAACGCGGCCCTCCAGGACGCCTTCGAGCCCGGCTCCACGGCCAAGGTCATGTCGATGGCCGCCGTGCTGGAGGAGGGTGTGGCCACCCCGGCCACCCACGTCGTCGTGCCCAACCGGCTGCACCGCGGCGACCGGCTGTTCAAGGACGACATCGACCACCCCACCTGGTACCTGACGCTGAACGGCGTCCTCGCCAAGTCCAGCAACATCGGCACCATCCTGGCCACCGGCCAGCTCGGCAAAACCCAGGCCCGGTCCAACAAGGTCCTCTACGACTACCTGCGCAGGTTCGGCCTCGGCCACTACACCGGCCTGGGCTTCCCCGGCGAGACCCCGGGCATCCTCGCCCCGCCCGCCAAGTGGTCGACCTCGCAGCAGTACACGATCCCTTTCGGCCAGGGCGTGTCCATCAACGCGATGCAGGCGGCCTCCGTGTACTCGACCATCGCCAACGGCGGTGTACGCGTCGAGCCCACACTCGTGCGCGGCACCAGGGGACCCGACGGCCGCTACACCCCCGCCCCGAAGCCCGCGAAGACCCGGGTCGTCAGCGCGAAGACGGCCAGGACCCTCGCGCAGATGCTGGAGTCCGTGGTGGACGACCAGGAGGGCACCGGCACCAAGGCGCGCATCCCCGGGTACCGCGTCGCGGGCAAGACGGGCACCGCCAACCGCGTGGATCCGGCCACCGGCAAGTACCACGGCTACACCTCCTCGTTCGCCGGGTTCGCGCCCGCCGACAAGCCCCGCATCACCGTCTACTGCGCCATCCAGAACGCCACGCAGGGCAGCTACTTCGGCGGGCAGATCTGCGGGCCGGTCTACAAGCAGGTCATGGAGTTCGCACTGAAGTCCCTCCAGGTCCCGCCGACCGGCGCCCCGCCCGCGAAACTCCCCGTCACCTTCGAGCGCTGACCGGCCCCAGGCCCAGGTCAGCACGGAACACACCAGGAACCACCTCGTGACGACGATCACTCCCGGCCCCGGGAACCACCACGGCCCCGGCCCCTCGCTTCGCCCGGAGGCGGGTACGCCCGGTACGCTCACCGCCGTGCCACACGCTGATCAGTCCCAAACCACCCAGAAGGGCCATCCCGTGACATACCCCGGGCCGCCCAGGCCGGTGCAGGTGTCCGCCACACCTCTCGCGGAACTCGCCGGTCAGCTGGGTGCTCCCGCGCCGCGGGGCGCCGCCGAGGTCACGGGCATCACCCACGACTCGCGCGCCGTCCGTCCCGGAGACCTGTACGCCGCCCTGCCGGGCGCCCGGCTGCACGGGGCGGACTTCGTCACCCAGGCCGCGGGCCTCGGTGCCGCCGCCGTGCTGACCGACCCGACCGGCGCGGAGCGCGCCGCCGCGTCCGGACTGCCGGTCCTGGTCGTCGACGACCCGCGCGGACGGATGGGCGAACTGGCCGCCACGATCTACGGGCACCCCGGCCGGGACCTGCTCCAGATCGGCATCACCGGCACCTCCGGCAAGACCACCACCGCCTACCTCGTCGAGGGCGGGCTGAGGACGGTCCGCGCCACCGGCCTGATCGGCACCGTCGAGATGCGCATCGGCGACGAGCGCATCAAGTCCGAGCGCACCACCCCCGAAGCCACCGACCTGCAGGCCCTGTTCGCCGTCATGCGCGAGCGCGGTGTCGAGGCGGTCGCCATGGAGGTCTCCAGCCACGCCCTGGTCCTCGGCCGGGTCGACGGCTGCGTCTTCGACATCGGCGTCTTCACCAACCTCAGCCCGGAACACATGGAGTTCCACTCCGACATGGAGGACTACTTCCGGGCCAAGGCGCAGCTGTTCACGCCCGAACGCGGCAAGCTCGGCGTGGTCAACGTCGACGACGAGTACGGCCGCAGGCTGGCCAACGAGGCCACCGTCCCGGTCGTCACCTACTCCGCCGAGGGCCACCCCGACGCCGACTGGCGCGCCGAGGACGTCGAGATCGGCCGGCTGGACTCGACGTTCACCGTCGTCGGCCCCAAGGGGGAGCGGATCGCGGCCAGGTCGCCGCTGCCCGGCCCGTTCAACGTGGCCAACACCCTCGCCGCGATCGTCGCCCTGGCCGTTGCCGGGCTCGACCCGCAGGCCGCCGCCGACGGCGTCGCCGCCGTCCCGGGCGTGCCGGGCCGCCTGGAGCGCGTCGACGCCGGCCAGCCGTACCTCGCGGTCGTCGACTACGCGCACAAGACCGACGCCGTCGAGTCCGTGCTGCGCGCCCTGCGCAAGGTCACCGAGGGCAAGCTGCACATCGTCCTGGGCTGCGGCGGGGACCGGGACACCACCAAGCGCGAGCCGATGGGCGCCGCCGCGGCCCGGCTCGCCGACACCGCCGTACTGACCTCCGACAACCCCCGCTCCGAGGACCCGCTCGCGATCCTCGCCACGATGCTGCAGGGCGCGGCGTCCGTGCCGGCGCACGAGCGCGGCGAGGTGCAGGTCTTCGAGGACCGGGCCGCCGCGATCGCCGCCGCCGTCGCCCGCGCCGAACCGGGCGACACCGTGCTGGTCGCGGGCAAGGGCCACGAGCAGGGCCAGGACATCGCCGGGGTGGTCCGTCCCTTCGACGACCGCCAGGTGCTCCGCGAAGCCATCCAGAAGACCCAGGGATGAAAATCCAGAAGACCCAGGGGATGAACTTGTGATCGCCCTCTCCCTCGCCGAGATCGCAGAAGTCGTCGGCGGGCAGACGCACGACATACCGGATCCGTCCGTCGAGGTCACCGGCCCGGTCGTCCGGGACTCCCGCGAGGCGGGACCGGGCAGCCTGTTCGTGGCCTTCGCCGGCGAGCGGGTGGACGGCCACGACTTCGCGGGCGCCGTCGTCGAGGCGGGAGCGGTGGCCGTCCTCGGCACCCGTCCCGTCGGCGTGCCCGCGATCGTCGTGGACGACGTGCAGAACGCCCTCGGCGCCCTCGCCCGGCACGTCGTGGCCCGGCTCGGCGCCACCCTCGTCGCCCTCACCGGCTCGGCCGGAAAGACCAGCACCAAGGACCTCATCGCGCAGGTGCTCCGGCGCAAGGCCCCCACGGTGTTCACGCCCGGCTCGCTCAACAACGAGATCGGGCTGCCGCTGACCGCGCTCAGCGCCACCGACGAGACCAAGTTCCTCGTCCTGGAGATGGGCGCCCGCGGCATCGGGCACATCCGCTACCTCACCGGCCTGACACCCCCCAAGGTCGGTCTGGTCCTCAACGTCGGCAGCGCCCACATCGGCGAGTTCGGCGGCCGCGAGCAGATCGCCCAGGCCAAGGGCGAGCTCGTCGAGTCCCTGCCCGCCGAGGCCGACGGCGGCACCGCGATCCTCAACGCGGACGACCCCTACGTCCGGGCCATGGCCTCCCGTACGAAGGCGAAGGTGCTGTTCTTCGGGGAGTCCGGCGAAGCGGACGTTCGTGCCGAGAACGTGCGACTCACGGACACCGGACAGCCCTCGTTCAGGCTTCACACACCCTCCGGTGCAAGTGATGTGACCATGCGCCTGTACGGTGAGCATCACGTGTCGAACGCGCTCGCCGCGGCCGCCGTCGCCCACGAGTTGGGCATGTCCGCAGACGAGATCGCCCTCGCGCTCTCCGAGGCGGGCTCCCTCTCCCGCTGGCGGATGGAGGTCACCGAGCGCCCGGACGGCGTGACGGTCGTCAACGACGCCTACAACGCGAACCCCGAGTCCATGAAGGCCGCGCTGCGCGCGCTGGTGGCGATCGGCAAGGGGCGTCGTACGTGGGCGGTGCTCGGCAAGATGGCCGAGCTCGGGGACGAGGCTCTCGCCGAGCACGACGCGGTCGGGCGGCTCGCCGTCCGGCTCAACGTCAGCAAGCTCGTCGCGGTCGGTGGCAGGGAAGCCGCCTGGCTGCAACTGGGCGCATATAACGAGGGTTCGTGGGGTGAGGAGTCGGTGCACGTGTCCGACGCACAGGCGGCGGTCGACCTGTTGCGCAGCGAGCTGCGCCCGGGGGACGTCGTACTCGTGAAGGCGTCCCGTTCGGTCGGGCTCGAGACGGTGGCCCAGGCGCTGCTCGAGACCGGTGCCGAGGGTGAGGTTTCCGCCCGATGATGAAGCAGATCCTGTTCGCGGGAGTCATTGGTCTGTTCCTCACGCTGATCGGCACCCCGCTGCTGATCAAGCTCCTCGCGCGCAAGGGCTACGGCCAGTACATCCGCGACGACGGCCCGCGCGAGCACGCCAGCAAGCGCGGTACGCCGACCATGGGCGGTATCGCCTTCATCCTGGCGACCGTCGCCGCGTACTTCCTGGCCAAGGTGATCACCGGGTACGTGGATCCGGACGTCGACGCGGCGCCCACCTTCTCCGGCCTGCTGGTGCTCGGCCTGATGGTCGGCATGGGCCTGGTCGGCTTCCTCGACGACTACATCAAGATCGTCAAACGGCGTTCGCTGGGCCTGCGGGCCAAGGCGAAGATGGCCGGCCAGCTGATCGTCGGCATCGGCTTCGCCGTGCTGTCCCTGCAGTTCGCGGACAACCGCGGCAACACCCCGGCCTCCACCAAGCTGTCGTTCATCACGGACTTCGGCTGGACGATCGGCCCCGTGCTGTTCGTCGTCTGGGCGCTGTTCATGATCCTCGCCATGTCCAACGGCGTGAACCTGACCGACGGTCTGGACGGTCTGGCCACCGGCGCCTCGGTGCTGGTCTTCGGCGCCTACACCTTCATCGGCGTCTGGCAGTTCCAGGAGTCGTGCGCCAACGCGCAGACCCTCACCAACCCCGGCGCGTGCTACGAGGTGCGCGACCCGCTCGACCTCGCGGTGGTCGCCTCCGCGCTGATGGGCGCCTGCCTCGGCTTCCTGTGGTGGAACACCTCGCCGGCCAAGATCTTCATGGGTGACACCGGTTCGCTCGCGCTCGGCGGTGTGCTCGCCGGCCTCGCGATCTGCTCGCGCACCGAGCTGCTGCTCGCCATCCTCGGCGGCCTGTTCGTCCTGATCACCATGTCCGTGGTGATCCAGGTCGGTTCGTTCCGCCTCACCGGCAAGCGCGTCTTCCGGATGGCGCCACTGCAGCACCACTTCGAACTCAAGGGCTGGTCCGAAGTCCTGGTGGTGGTCCGCTTCTGGATCATCCAGGGCATCTGTGTGATCGTCGGACTGGGCCTCTTCTACGCGGGATGGGCAGCGGACAAGTGACCTCCTCGGAGCCCTTCGACTTCCAGGGCAAGCACGTCACCGTCGCCGGGCTCGGCGTCTCCGGCGTCCCGGCGGCCAAGGTGCTGCACGGCCTCGGCGCGCGCGTCACGGTCGTCAACGACGGCGCGGACGAGCGCGCGCGGGCGCAGGCCGCCGAACTGGAGGCGCTCGGGATCACCGTGCGCCTCGGCGACGGCGACAGCCTCCCGGAGGGCACCGAGCTGATCGTCACCGCGCCCGGCTGGAAGCCGGACAAGCCGCTGTTCACGGCGGCCGGGCAGGCGGGCGTGCCGGTCTGGGGCGACGTCGAACTGGCCTGGCGCCTGCGCGGCCCCGACGCGGCTCCCTGGCTCGCCGTCACGGGCACCAACGGCAAGACCACCACCGTCCAGATGCTCGCGTCGATCCTGAAGGCGGCCGGCCTGCGCACCGCCGCCGTCGGCAACATCGGCGTCTCGCTCCTGGACGCGGTCCTCGGCGAGGAGACGTACGACGTCCTGGCCGTGGAGCTGTCCAGCTACCAGCTGCACTGGGCGCCCTCGCTGCGCGCCCACTCCGCGGCCGTGCTGAACCTCGCCCCCGACCACCTCGACTGGCACGGCTCCATGGAGGCGTACGCCAAGGACAAGGGCCGCATCTACGAGGGCAATCGCATCGCCTGCGTCTACAACGTGGCCGACAAGGCCACCGAGGACCTGGTCCGCGAGGCCGACGTCGAGGAGGGCTGCCGCGCCGTCGGCTTCACCCTCGGCACCCCGGCCCCCTCCCAACTCGGCGTCGTCGAGGGCATCCTGGTCGACCGCGCCTTCGTCGAGGACCGGCACAAGAACGCCCAGGAGCTCGCCGAGGTCGCCGACGTCGACCCGCCGGCCCCGCACAACATCGCCAACGCCCTTGCGGCAGCCGCCCTCGCCCGCGCCTACGGCGTCCCCGCCAAGGCCGTACGGGACGGCCTGCGGGCCTTCACGCCCGACGCCCACCGCATCGCGCACGTGGCCGAAGTGGACGGCGTGGCCTGGGTGGACGACTCCAAGGCCACCAACACGCATGCCGCGGAGGCCTCGTTGGCGGCGTACGAGTCCATCGTGTGGATCGCGGGCGGACTGGCCAAGGGCGCGTCCTTCGACGAGCTGGTCGCCAAGTCGGCGCCCCGGCTGCGCGGCGCCGTCCTCATCGGCGCCGACCGCGCGCTCATCCGCGAAGCCCTGGCGCGACACGCCCCGGAAGTACCCGTCGTCGACCTCGACCGGACCGACACTGGGGCGATGCGCGCGGCGGTCGAGGAGGCCCGGCGGCTCGCCCGCCCCGGCGACACGGTGCTGCTGGCGCCGGCGTGCGCGTCCATGGACATGTTCGTCAACTACAACAAGCGCGGGGACGCTTTCGCGGACGCCGTTCGTGAACTCGGCTCCGCCGAGGGCTGACCCGGGTTCCGCCTCGCCCGGCGGGGACGCCGGACGTACCTGGGAGGGACGCGTGACACGGATGCGGCTGGTGCCCGAGCAGCGGCCTGACGGCCCGCACGGCAAGGCGATCCCCTCCGGCACGGCGAGGTGAGCGCGGATGCCCACCAGCCGCACCGGACGGCCCCCCGTGGCGCGCGCCCCCAAGCGCCCCGCCCCGTCCCGCTCCCTGCGCGACAACCCCGTCTCGGCCTTCTACGACCGGGCGCGCAGGGGCTGGGACCGGCCGCTCACGGCGTACTACCTCATCCTGGGCGGCAGCGCGCTGATCACCGTGCTGGGGCTGGTGATGGTCTACTCGGCCTCCCAGATCACCGCGTTGCAGATGTCCCTGCCCGGCTCCTACTTCTTCCGCAAGCAACTGCTCGCGGCCGCCATCGGCACCGGACTGCTGCTCGCCGCCTCCCGCATGCCGGTGCGGCTGCACCGCGCGCTGGCCTACCCCATCCTCGCGGGCGCCGTCTGCCTCATGGCCCTGGTGCAGGTGCCGGGGATAGGAGTGTCGGTCAACGGCAACCAGAACTGGATCGCCCTCGGCGGCTCCTTCCAGATCCAGCCCAGTGAGTTCGGCAAGCTCGCCCTGGTGCTGTGGGGCGCCGACCTGCTGGCCCGCAAGCAGGACAAGCGGCTGCTGAACCAGTGGAAGCACATGCTGGTGCCGCTGGTGCCGGCCGCGTTCATGCTGCTCGGCCTCATCATGATCGGCGGCGACATGGGCACCGCGATCATTCTCACGGCCATCCTGTTCGGCCTGCTGTGGCTGGCCGGGGCACCCACGCGGCTGTTCGCCGGCGTGCTGTCGGTCGCCGCCGTTCTCGGCCTGATCCTCATCAAGACCAGCCCCAACCGCATGGCGCGCCTGCAGTGCCTGGGCGCCACCGAGCCGCAGTCCGGCCCGGTCGACTGCTGGCAGGCCGTGCACGGCATCTACGCCCTGGCCTCCGGCGGGATCTTCGGTTCCGGGCTGGGCGCGAGCGTGGAGAAATGGGGCCAACTACCCGAAGCCCACACCGACTTCATCTTCGCCGTCACCGGTGAGGAACTGGGCCTCGCGGGGACGCTGTCGGTCCTCGCCCTCTTCGCGGCTCTAGGCTATGCGGGTATCCGCGTGGCCGGACGCACGGAGGACCCCTTCGTCAGGTATGCCGCGGGAGGCGTGACCACCTGGATCACGGCCCAGGCCGTGATCAACATCGGTGCGGTGCTCGGTCTGCTGCCGATCGCCGGTGTCCCCCTCCCGCTGTTCTCCTACGGAGGATCCGCCCTGCTGCCGACCATGTTCGCCATCGGGCTGCTGATCGCCTTCGCACGCGACGAGCCCGCTGCGCGGGCGGCGCTTGCGATGCGGCAACCCCGCTTTGGTAGAAAGCGGGGGGCTGGGGGCACCCGTTCCGGTCGGAGCCCCCGGAGATGGAACACGATGCGACGGCGTGCCTCGGTGGCGCGTCCGTCCGGAGAGCGGTGAATTTCGGTGCATGTCGTACTCGCCGGCGGAGGAACCGCGGGCCACATCGAGCCCGCGCTCGCCCTCGCGGACGCCCTGCGCAGGCAGGATCCGACCGTGGGGATCACGGCCCTGGGCACGGAACGCGGGCTCGAGACCCGTCTCGTACCCGAGCGCGGGTACGAACTGGCGCTGATCCCGGCCGTCCCGCTGCCGCGCAAGCCCACCCCCGAGCTGATCACCGTCCCGGGCCGGCTGCGCGGCACGATCAAGGCGACCGAGCAGATCCTGGAGCGCACCAAGGCGGACGCCGTGGTCGGCTTCGGCGGCTACGTCGCCCTGCCCGGCTACCTCGCGGCCAAGCGCCTGGGCGTGCCGATCGTCATCCACGAGGCCAACGCCCGCCCGGGCCTGGCCAACAAGATCGGCTCCCGCTACGCCAGCCAGGTCGCCGTGTCCACCCCGGACAGCAAGCTGCGCGGCGCCCGGTACATCGGCATCCCGCTGCGGCGCTCCATCGCCACCCTGGACCGCGCCGCCGTACGCCCCGAGGCCCGGGCCGCGTTCGGGCTGGACCCCAACCTGCCCACGCTGCTCGTCACGGGCGGCTCCCAGGGCGCCCGCCGGCTGAACGAGGTCGTCCAGCAGGTCGCGCCCTGGCTTCAGCAGGCCGGAATCCAAATCCTGCACGCGGTCGGACCGAAGAACGAACTGCCGCAGGTCCACCAGATGCCGGGAATGCCCCCGTACGTACCGGTAAGTTACCTGGACCGGATGGACCTCGCGTACGCCGCGGCCGACATGATGCTCTGCCGCGCGGGCGCGATGACCGTCGCCGAACTCTCCGCCGTCGGGCTCCCGGCCGCCTACGTCCCGCTGCCCATCGGCAACGGCGAACAGCGGCTCAACGCCCAGCCGGTGGTCAAGGCCGGCGGCGGGCTGCTGGTCGACGACGCGGAGCTGACCCCCGAGTGGGTCCAGCAACACGTGCTGCCCGTGCTCGCCGATCCGCACCGGCTGTACCAGATGTCCCGCGCCGCCGCCGAGTTCGGCCGCCGGGACGCCGACGACCTGCTCGTCGGCATGGTGTACGAGGCGATCGCCGCCGCTCGTGCACACCGCTAGGCCCGTATGACGGAAGGCAGGGGAGCGTGGCCGGATCGACCACCGCCGAGCGCGGTGAACGCCAGCAGAGGTCGTCCGGCCCGCCGCCCGCAAGACGCCTGCGGCGGCGCCACGTTCGTGTGATCGTCATCCTGGGTCTGGCCCTGGTCTTCCTCGGCATCCCGGGCGTCTGGCTGCTCTACGGCTCCGACTGGCTGCGCGCCGAGCACGTCTCGGTGTCGGGCACCCGGGTGCTGACACCGGAACAGGTCGAGGCGGCCGCGGACGTCCCGATCGGCGATCCGCTCGTCTCCGTCGACACCGGCGCGATCGAGGCGCGGTTGCGCCGGGAACTGCCCCGGATCGACTCGGTCGACGTCGTCCGTTCCTGGCCCCACGGAATCGACCTGGACGTGGTGGAGCGGACTCCGGTTCTGGTGGTCCGCACAGGCGGCAAGTTCGTCGAAGTGGACGACGAAGGCGTCCGTTTCGCCACGGTGCCCGAAGCGCCGAAAGGCGTACCCGCACTGGAGATGACGCTCTCCAGGTCCGGATCCGCCGCCGCGAGCCTGCGCCGCTTCGGCGAGCCCCGGCTCGTGCGCGAGGCCGTCGCCGTCGCACGCGCAGTCCCGGCCGCCGTCGCGCGCGACACACGAACCGTCAAGGTCCGTTCCTACGACGACATCTCGCTGGAGTTGCGGGACGGCCGCACCGTCGCGTGGGGCAGCAGTGAGAAGGGCCCCGCGAAGGCCCGTACCCTCACCGCGCTGATGAAAGCAACGCCCGATGCGGGGTACTTCGACGTGAGTGTGCCCACCGCTCCCGCGTCATCGGGGAGTTGACGCACATCAGCGCAGGCCAGCACCCTGGTTGGGCAGTGCTACGGCTGATCACATAGGGTGAAAAGAAAAACGGGAGGTTCGGCGTGTTCGTTGAACGTGCGCCACTTGTCGACTTAGTGTCCTGTTCAGAAGACTCCAAGGAACGGACACACTGGTAACCCTAAACTTCAGGGTTAGGGTTCGGGTCGGCGATACGGACCGTCCCATTCGGCATCAGTCGTCGGGTCGCGGGGCGCAAGGCGCCACGGTGAACCGGCGACACGTAACTCGAGGCGAGAGGCCTTCGACGTGGCAGCACCGCAGAACTACCTCGCAGTCATCAAAGTCATCGGTGTCGGCGGCGGTGGTGTCAATGCCATCAACCGGATGATCGAGGTCGGTCTCAAGGGCGTCGAGTTCATCGCCATCAACACCGACGCGCAAGCTCTGTTGATGAGCGACGCCGACGTCAAGCTGGACGTCGGCCGGGAACTCACCCGCGGACTCGGCGCCGGAGCCAACCCGGCCGTGGGCCGCAAGGCCGCCGAGGACCACCGCGAGGAGATCGAGGAGGTCCTCAAGGGGGCCGACATGGTCTTCGTGACAGCCGGTGAAGGCGGCGGCACCGGCACCGGCGGCGCGCCCGTCGTGGCCAACATCGCCCGCTCCCTGGGCGCCCTCACCATCGGTGTGGTCACGCGCCCGTTCACCTTCGAGGGGCGGCGCCGGGCGAACCAGGCGGAGGACGGCATCGCCGAGCTCCGCGAAGAGGTCGACACCCTCATCGTCATCCCGAACGACCGGCTGCTGTCCATCTCGGACCGCCAGGTCTCGGTCCTCGACGCCTTCAAGTCGGCCGACCAGGTCCTGCTCTCCGGTGTCCAGGGCATCACCGACCTCATCACCACCCCCGGCCTCATCAACCTGGACTTCGCCGACGTCAAGTCGGTCATGTCCGAGGCCGGCTCGGCCCTCATGGGCATCGGCTCGGCCCGCGGCGACGACCGCGCGGTGGCCGCCGCCGAGATGGCGATCTCCTCGCCGCTGCTGGAGGCGTCCATCGACGGCGCCCGCGGTGTCCTGCTCTCCATCTCCGGTGGCTCCGACCTCGGCCTGTTCGAGATCAACGAGGCCGCCCAGCTGGTCAGCGAGGCCGCGCACCCCGAGGCCAACATCATCTTCGGCGCGGTCATCGACGACGCCCTCGGCGACGAGGTCCGGGTCACCGTCATCGCCGCCGGGTTCGACGGGGGCCAGCCCCCGGCCCGCCGGGACAACGTCCTCGGCTCCTCCTCGGCCAAGCGCGAGGAGCCGGCCCCGGTCCGCCAGGCCGAGAGCCGCCCGTCCTTCGGGTCGCTCGGCAGCGTGACCCCGAAGGAGGACCCGGAGCCCGCGCCGAAGCCGGTCGAGGACATCCCGGTCGCCCCGCCGGTCCCGCCGGCGCCCCGGACCTACTCGGACAGCGCGGCCGAGGAACTGGACGTACCGGACTTCCTCAAGTGATCCTTCTGACGTGATAGGACAGCGCGAAAGCGTGAGCGGCGCGCACTTCGCCTTCACCGACCGGTGGGGCGGGGTGAGCGCCGCTCCGTATGAGGAGCTCAACCTCGGCGGAGCGGTCGGCGACGACCCCGATGCCGTACGCACCAACCGGGACCTGGCCGCCAAGTCCCTGGGCGTCGCACCCGACCTGGTCGTCTGGATGAACCAGGTGCACGGCGCGGACGTGGCGGTGGTCGACGGCCCGTGGGGATCGTCGGCCGGTCTTCCGCCCGTCGACGCGATCGTCACCACGCGCCCGGGTCTCGCCCTGGCCGTGCTCACCGCCGACTGCGTGCCGGTGCTGCTGGCCGACCCGGTCGCGCGGGTCGCCGCCGCGGCTCACGCGGGCCGGCCGGGCATGGTCGCCGGGGTCGTCCCGGCCGCGGTGCGCGCGATGACCGAACGGGGGGCCGAGCCCTCCCGCATCGTCGCCCGCACCGGACCCACCGTCTGCGGCCGGTGCTACGAAGTGCCCGGCGAGATGCGCGCCGAGGTGTCCGCCGTCGAGCCGGCGGCGTACGCCGAGACGAGTTGGGGCACGCCGGCGGTCGACGTGAGCGCCGGAGTGCACGCCCAGCTGGAACGGCTCGGGGTGCGCGACCGGGAGCGGTCACCGGTGTGCACGCTGGAATCGCACGATCACTTCTCGTACCGCCGCGACCGCACCACCGGTCGGCTCGCGGGCTACGTGTGGCTGGACTGAGGGACATGACGGAGCGCAAGGACGAACTCGCCGCGAACCTGGCGAAGGTGGAGCGGCGCATCGCCGACGCATGCGCGGCCGCGGGGCGGGCACGCGAGGAGGTGACCCTGATCGTGGTCACCAAGACCTACCCCGCGAGCGACGTCCGCTTCCTCGCGGAGCTCGGCGTGCGGCACGTCGCCGAGAACCGCGACCAGGACGCGGCCCCCAAGGCCGCCGACTGCTCGGATCTGCCCCTCACCTGGCACTTCGTCGGTCAACTCCAGACCAACAAGGTCCGTTCGGTGGTGAATTACGCGCATTTCGTGCAGTCCATCGACCGGGCCAAGCTGGTCACCGCCCTCTCCAAGGAGGCCGTCCGGTCGGGGCGCGAGCTGGGCTGCCTGCTTCAGGTCGCCCTGGACGCCGGGGAGAGCGCCCGGGGGGAGCGCGGCGGCGTGGCGCCCGACGGCGTCGGCGAGTTGGCGGATCTGGTGGCCGGCGCCCCGGGGCTGCGGCTCGCCGGGCTGATGACCGTCGCGCCGCTCACCGGGGAGTACGCGGGACGTGAACAGGCGGCGTTCGGGCGGTTGATGGATTTGTCGACCGACCTGCGCCGGAGTCATCCGACTGCCACCATGGTCTCGGCAGGGATGAGTGCGGACCTCGAGCAGGCCGTGGCGGCCGGAGCGACACATGTGCGCGTCGGCAGCGCGGTACTCGGAGTCCGCCCCAGGCTCCGGTAACGTCGCCAAGAAGTCGGACCACAGCAGAAAATATGGTCATTGCCGCCGAAAGGCGGATTCAAGGACCACGTGGATCGCAGGCACTTGGCAGTCGTCAGCCGATCCACCACAGAGCGGAGGACTCAGAGCATGGCCGGCGCGATGCGCAAGATGGCGGTCTACCTCGGCCTCGTGGAGGACGATGGGTACGACGGCCGCGGATTCGACCCCGACGACGACTTCGAACCCGAACTGGACCCGGAGCCCGAGCGGGACCACCGACGGCACGAGCCGTCCCACCAGCCGCACGTCTCACATCAGTCCCAAAGGGACGAAGAGGTACGAGTCGTACAGCCGCCCGCTCCCCGCGAACCGGCCGCCCGCTCCGCTTCGCTCCCCGCGGAATCCAGCCGCCCGGCGCGCATCGCGCCCGTGGCTTCCATCACACAAGAACGCGCAAATCTGGAGAAGAACGCACCGGTGATCATGCCCAAGGTCGTGTCCGAACGAGAGCCTTACCGGATCACCACACTCCACCCACGGACCTACAACGAGGCCCGTACCATCGGGGAACACTTCCGTGAGGGCACCCCGGTGATCATGAATCTGACTGAGATGGATGACACAGACGCGAAGCGACTTGTCGACTTTGCGGCCGGTTTGGTGTTTGGTCTTCACGGCAGCATCGAGCGGGTGACGCAGAAGGTGTTCCTGTTGTCGCCTGCTAACGTCGATGTCACGGCGGAGGACAAGGCCCGCATCGCAGAGGGCGGGTTCTTCAACCAGAGCTGAGACGCACCACCGGGAACATCAGTACACAACGCAACACAGCAGGGCACAGGGGAGAGGGAAGCAAGAGGTCATGGGCGTGGTTTTGGATGTCGTCTACATCGCGCTGATGTGCTTCCTCATCGTGCTCATCTTCCGGTTGGTCATGGACTACGTCTTCCAGTTCGCCCGCTCGTGGCAACCCGGCAAGGCGATGGTGGTCGTTCTGGAGGCCACCTACACTGTCACCGATCCACCGCTCAAGCTTCTGCGGCGGTTCATTCCGCCGCTGCGTCTCGGGGGCGTGGCGCTCGACCTGTCCTTCTTCGTACTGATGATCATCGTCTACATCCTGATCACACTCGTGCGGAACGCGATGTGAGCGATGTGACAGCTACGGTCTTGCCGACTGCCGACGACTACGTTGAGGTGAAGAGATGCCGTTGACCCCCGAGGACGTGCGGAACAAGCAGTTCACGACCGTCCGCCTCCGAGAAGGCTATGACGAGGACGAGGTCGATGCCTTCCTCGACGAGGTCGAAGCCGAACTGACCCGCCTGCTCCGCGAGAACGAGGACCTGCGCGCCAAGCTGGCCGCGGCCACGCGTGCCGCCGCGCAGAACCAGCAGAACATGCGCAAGCCCCCGGAGCAGCAGGACCAGCAGCAACAGCAGCAGGGCATGCGCGGTCCGGGCGGTCCCGTCCCCGCCGGCATATCGGGCCCGCCGCAGCAGCAGATGGGTGGCCCCATGGGTGGTCCGCCCCAGCTGCCGAGCGGTGCCCCGCAGCTGCCCGCCGGTCCCGGCGGTCAGGGCGGCCCCCAGGGTCCCGGCCCGATGGGCCAGGGTCCGGGTCCCATGGGCCAGCCCCCGATGCAGCAGATGGGCGGCCCGATGGGCGGCCCCATGGGCGGTCCGATGGGCGGCCCCGGTCAGCAGGGTCCCGGTGGCGACAGCGCCGCCCGTGTCCTGTCGCTGGCCCAGCAGACCGCCGACCAGGCGATCGCGGAGGCCCGTTCCGAGGCCAACAAGATCGTCGGCGAGGCCCGTTCGCGTGCCGAGGGTCTGGAGCGTGACGCCCGTGCCAAGGCTGACGCCCTGGAGCGGGACGCGCAGGAGAAGCACCGCGTCGCGATGGGCTCCCTGGAGTCCGCCCGCGCCACGCTGGAGCGCAAGGTCGAGGACCTGCGCGGCTTCGAGCGCGAGTACCGCACGCGCCTGAAGTCGTACCTGGAGTCGCAGCTGCGCCAGCTGGAGACCCAGGCCGACGACTCGCTGGCCCCGCCGCGCACCCCGGCGACCGCGTCCCTCCCGCCGTCCCCGGCGCCCTCGATGGCTCCGGCCGGCGCGAGCGCCCCGTCGTACGGCGGCAACCAGACGATGGGCGGCGCCCCTTCGCCGTCCGCCCCGTCCTACGGTGGCCAGCAGCAGATGTCCCCGGCGATGACCCAGCCCATGGCGCCGGTGCGTCCGCAGGGTCCGTCGCCGATGGGTCAGGCGCCCTCGCCCATGCGGGGCTTCCTGATCGACGAGGACGACAACTGACGGCCTGACGGCCGGTAGTACGGCGTAGCGGTCGGCAGCGTTCAGGGCGAGGCCCCGGGATCCCTCCCGGGGCCTCGCCCTTGTGCTACGCGCGTTCGCCTGCTCACCCGCCGGCGTTCGGCCGTACGCACCTGCGTTCACCGTCCGCGGCCTCGTTCCGCGTACACAACGCCGAAGGCCCGGTCCCGCCGAGATGTTCGGCGGGACCGGGCCTTCGACGGTGCGGCGGTTACGCCTTGCGCAGGCGGAACGTGAGGGTCAGGCCCTCGTCGGTGAAGGACTCCCCGTAGGCGCCGTCCGCCTCGCCCTGGGCGAAGTCGACGGCGAGCACCTCGTCGGCGATCAGACCGGCGTGGTCGGTCAGGGCCTCCACCGTCGCCCGGTCCGTGGCGGTCCAGCGCAGCGCGATGCGGTCGGCCACGTCGAGGCCGCTGTTCTTGCGAGCCTCCTGGATCAGGCGGATCGCGTCACGGGCGAGGCCCGCGCGGCGCAGCTCCTCGGTGATCTCCAGGTCCAGGGCGACCGTCGCACCGGAGTCGGACGCCACCGACCAGCCCTCGCGCGGGGTCTCGGTGATGATGACCTCGTCGGGGGCCAGCGTGACGGTCTCGCCATCGACCTCGACGGACGCCGTGCCCTCGCGCAGCGCCAGGGACAGGGCGGCCGCGTCCGCGTTCGCGACGGCCTTGGCCACGTCCTGGACGCGCTTGCCGAACCGCTTGCCCAGCGCGCGGAAGTTGGCCTTGGCCGTGGTGTCCACCAGGGAACCGCCGACCTCGCTGAGCGTCGCCAGGGACTCGACGTTCAGTTCCTCCGTGATCTGCGCGCGCAGTTCGGTGTCCAGCGTCTCGAAGCCGGTCGCCGCGATCAGCGCGCGGGACAGCGGCTGCCGGGTCTTGACGCCCGACTCCGCGCGCGTGGCGCGGCCCAGTTCGACCAGGCGGCGCACCAGCACCATCTGCCTGGACAGCTCCGGGTCGATGGCGGACAGGTCCGCCTCCGGCCAGGACGACAGGTGGACCGACTCGGGGGCGCCCGGGGTGACCGGGACGATCAGGTCCTGCCAGACCCGCTCGGTGATGAACGGGGTCAGCGGGGCCATGAGCTGCGTCACGGTCGCGACGACCTCGTGCAGGGTGCGCAGCGCGGCCTTGTCGCCCTGCCAGAAGCGGCGGCGGGAGCGGCGCACGTACCAGTTGGACAGGTCGTCGACGAACGCGGACAGCAGCTTGCCGGCGCGCTGGGTGTCGTAGGCGTCCAGCGCCTGGGTGACCTGGTCGGTGAGGGCGTGCAGCTCGGACAGCAGCCAGCGGTCCAGCACCGGGCGGTCGGCCGGGGCCGGGTCGGCCTCGGACGGGGCCCAGTTCGACGTACGGGCGTACAGGGCCTGGAAGGCGACCGTGTTCCAGTACGTCAGGAGCGTCTTGCGGACGACCTCCTGGATGGTGGTGTGGCCCACGCGGCGGGCCGCCCAGGGGGAGCCGCCGGCCGCCATGAACCACCGGACCGCGTCGGCGCCGTGCTGGTCCATCAGCGGGATCGGCTGCAGGATGTTGCCCAGGTGCTTGGACATCTTGCGGCCGTCCTCGGCGAGGATGTGCCCGAGGCAGACCACGTTCTCGTAGCTGGACTTGTCGAAGACCAGCGTGCCGATCGCCATCAGCGTGTAGAACCAGCCGCGGGTCTGGTCGATGGCCTCGCAGATGAACTGCGCCGGGTAGCGGGCCTCGAACAGCTCCTTGTTCTTGTACGGGTAGCCCCACTGCGCGAACGGCATCGAGCCCGAGTCGTACCAGGCGTCGATCACCTCGGGCACGCGTGTGGCGGTCTTCCCGCAACCGCCCTGCGGGCAGGCGAAGGTGACCTCGTCGATGAACGGGCGGTGCGGGTCCAGGCCCGACTGGTCGGTGCCGGTCAGCTCGGTGAGCTCGGTCAGGGAGCCGACACAGGTGAGGTGGTCGTCCTCGCAGCGCCAGATGGGCAGCGGGGTGCCCCAGTAGCGGTTGCGGGACAGCGCCCAGTCGATGTTGTTGTTCAGCCAGTCGCCGTACCGGCCGTTCTTCACCGTGTCCGGGAACCAGTTGGTGCCCTCGTTCTCCGCGAGGAGGCGGTCCTTGACGGCGGTGGTGCGGATGTACCAGGACGGCTGGGCGTAGTAGAGCAGCGCGGTGTGGCAGCGCCAGCAGTGCGGGTAGCTGTGCTCGTACGGGACGTGCCTGAAGAGCAGGCCGCGCTCGTCCAGGTCGGCGGTGAGCTTCTCGTCGGCCTTCTTGAAGAAGACGCCGCCGACGAGCGGGACGTCCTCCTCGAAGGTGCCGTCCGGGCGGACCGGGTTGACCACCGGCAGGCCGTAGGAGCGGCAGACCTTGAGGTCGTCCTCACCGAAGGCGGGGGACTGGTGGACCAGACCCGTGCCGTCCTCGGTGGTGACGTACTCGGCGTTGACGACGAAGTGCGCCTCGGCCGGGAATTCCACCAGCTCGAACGGGCGCTGGTACGTCCAGCGTTCCATCTCGGCGCCCGTGAAGGTCTCGCCGGTGGTCTCCCAGCCCTCGCCGAGCGCCTTGGCGACCAGCGGCTCGGCGACGACGAGCTTCTCCGAACCTTCTGGACCCTTCGTCGCGACGACGTAGGTGACCTCGGGGTGGGCGGCGACGGCCGTGTTGGACACCAGGGTCCACGGGGTCGTCGTCCACACCAGCAGCGCGGCCTCGCCGGCGAGCGGGCCGGAGGTGAGCGGGAACCGGACGAAGACCGAGGGGTCGACGACCGTCTCGTAGCCCTGCGCCAGCTCGTGGTCGGACAGGCCCGTACCGCAGCGGGGGCACCAGGGGGCGACGCGGTGGTCCTGGACCAGCAGGCCCTTGTTGAAGATCTCCTTCAGCGACCACCAGACCGACTCGATGTACTCGGGGTCCATCGTGCGGTACGGGTCGTTCAGGTCGGTCCAGTAACCCATGCGGGTCGTGAGCTCTTCGAAGGCGTCCGTGTGCCGGGTCACCGACGCACGGCACTTCTCGTTGAACTCGGCGATGCCGTACGCCTCGATGTCCTGCTTGCCGGAGAAGCCGAGCTCCTTCTCGACGGCGAGCTCCACCGGGAGGCCGTGGCAGTCCCAGCCGGCCTTGCGGGCGACGTGGTAGCCGCGCATGGTGCGGAAGCGGGGGAAGACGTCCTTGAAGACGCGGGCCTCGATGTGGTGGGCGCCGGGCATGCCGTTGGCGGTGGGCGGGCCCTCGTAGAACACCCACTCGGGGCGGCCCTCGGACTGCTCCAGGCTCTTGGCGAAGATCTTCTGCTCGCGCCAGAAGTCGAGCACGGCGTGCTCGAGGGCGGGCAGGTCGACCTGGGCGGGTACCTGGCGGTACGTCGGCGATGTCATCAGCGGGCTTCCTCCGGCGGACTTGCTGCCTTCCGTCCGGAGGGACGAGAGCTACGTCTGCCTGCGCCGCCTTCGGCGCGCTCCCGCGGTACCACCCTCCTTGGCCCCCCGGCACGGGGTGTGCGCCGGTGAGCCCCCTCATTGGGGTCGCGATGCCGGGTCTACTGGCCGCTGCCTGGGCTGCGGCGTTCTTCCGGCGGCTCCGGGGTGATCTTCACGTCGCGCTCGCCCCCGGGCTCCCACCGTCCCCGGGTCGCTCTGGGCTGCGTACGCCGCTACTCGTCCCCATCCACGCTTCTCGCTCCGCCCAGTGTACGGCGCCGGGCGGGCGGCGGCCGACCCGCTTTTCCGGGCCGGGCGGGGGCCGCCCGGAGGGCCGGGAGGTCCGCCGGGGGTGGAATGGGTTTGATGACCCGATTGGAGCGGGTATGGGTGTTCGGATCCTGGGACGCCCTGACCGGCGGATTACCAGGCGGGGAGCTGGGCACAACGGATGCAGGTCCGCCGCGCGGCGTGCGCGAGGCGGGCGAATCGGGCGGTGTGCCCCGTTGCCGCGGGACTCGAGTCGATTTATCGTCCCAGCACGATTCGCGAGCAAGATCACAATATGTGAAGGGGCCGCGGCCATGGTGGCGAAGAAGACCGCCGTACAGCAGCCGGCGTCCGGCAGATCCGCGGGGTCCGCCGGCGGCGCGGCCAAGGACGTCGGCGGGAAGAAGTCCGCGCAGGCGGGGCCGGCGGGGCGGGCGGCGAAGGGGGCGGCGCAGAAGGCGACCGAGGGGGCGAAGGCGGTCGTCCGCAAGACGAAGGCGGCGGTGAAGAGGACCTCCCCGGGCGGTACGGACGCCGAGAGCGGGACGGACACCCCGGGGGCGACCGAGGGCGGGAAGGCGGCGACGGAGGCCCGGAAGCCCGCGGCCGGCAAGGCGGCCGGGAGGGCGGCCGGAGGAGCGGCGCCCGTGGGGAAGGCGAGTGACGGCGAGGGCGGGCCGGTCCCGAGGCGGTCGGCGTCCGCGGCGGCGGTTGCGCGGAAGCCCGCCGGCGGGGAGCCCGCGGCCGGAACGGCCGCGGCCCCCAGGACCACCGCCAAGAGGGCCACCTCCGAGAAGGCCACTCCCAAGAAGGCCACCCCCAAGAAGGCTTCCGAGAAGGCCACCCCCAAGAAGGCTTCCGAGAAGGCCACCGCCAAGAAGGCCGACGCCGGGAAGGCGACGGGCAAGGAGGCCGCTGCCACGAAGACGCCGGGGAAGAAGAAGACCCCGGCGCGCAAGACGGCGGGCGGCACGGCGAGGGCGGGGGAGACCGCCGCGGAGAAGGGCGCCCGGGGCGTCGCCGGGCAGGGCGCCGCGGACACGAGCACCACCACGCAGGGCGCGACCGGGAAGGGCACTGCCCGGACCGGCGCGGTCACACAGGACACGGCCGGCAGCAGCACGGCCAAGAAGGCGGGCGCGGCCCACGCCGCGCAGCAGACGGGAGCGACCACGGTGGGTGCGAAGAAGACTCCTGGCGCGGCGACGGCGGCCAAGACCGCCGTGCCGAAGGCGCGCGGCGCGGCCGAGCCCGGTGAACTCGCGGTACGTCCGGGCGAGGACCCCTGGACGGCGGAGGAGGTCGACGAGGCGCGGTCGGAGCTGATGTCGGAGGAGACGCGGCTGCGGGAGGAGATCGCGTCCTCGGAGCGGTCGCTGGCCGGTCTGATGCGGGACTCCGGTGACGGCGCCGGGCACGACGAGGCCGACACCGGCAGCAAGAACATCACGCGCGAGCACGAGCTGGCCCTGGCCGCCAACGCGCGCGAGATGCTCGACCAGACCACGCGCGCGCTGGAACGCCTCGACACGGGCACCTACGGCCTGTGCGAGAACTGCGGCAACCCCATCGGCAAGGCCCGGATGCAGGCCTTCCCGCGGGCCACGCTGTGCGTGGAGTGCAAGCAGAAGCAGGAGCGCAGGTACTGACCGGGGCCGAATGCCTCCTGAGCACGTGGATCGCGGCGGGCGTGTCGTACCCTCGTGCTCAGTCAGGCACCTAGGCGAGGGACTCACGTGGCAGAGGCGGAGCGCATCATCGGTACGCCGGACACTCCGGACGCGGCCGGGGCCGGGCGGGAGCGGCCCGGCGAGGACGCGGCGCCGGGCGGGCGCTCCGGTTCCGAGGGCGCTCCCGCCGCAGGGTCCGGCACC
Source organism: Streptomyces sp. NPDC053665 (assembly GCF_055585285.1). Classification (NCBI taxonomy): domain Bacteria; kingdom Bacillati; phylum Actinomycetota; class Actinomycetes; order Kitasatosporales; family Streptomycetaceae; genus Streptomyces; species Streptomyces sp. NPDC053665. The sequence goes on along the minus strand of NZ_JBVJKK010000002.1, from coordinate 208,841 downwards.
GACCGGACCCCGGCGGCCGCCGGCGCCGACGGGGCCGAAGGGTCCGAGGCCGCCGGGCGGCCCCGGGGCAGGCGCCGGATCGCGGTCCTGTTCGCGGTGGCCGCCTTCGCCTACGCCCTGGACCTGGTCAGCAAGCTGATCGTGGTGGCGAAGCTGGAGCACCACCCGCCGATCGAGATCGTCGGGGACTGGCTGAGGTTCGAGGCGATCCGCAACGCGGGCGCGGCCTTCGGCTTCGGCGAGGCCTTCACCGTGATCTTCACCGTGATCGCGGCGGCGGTGATCGTGGTGATCGCCCGCCTGGCCCGCAAGCTGTACAGCCTGCCCTGGGCGATCGCGTTGGGGCTGCTGCTCGGCGGTGCGCTGGGCAACCTCACCGACCGGATCTTCCGGGCTCCCGGCGTCTTCGAGGGCGCGGTCGTCGACTTCATCGCGCCCAAGCACTTCGCCGTGTTCAACCTGGCCGACTCGGCGATCGTGTGCGGCGGCATCCTGATCGTGCTGCTGTCGTTCAAGGGGCTCGACCCCGACGGGACCGTCCACAAGGACTGAGCGCGCGTACGGCCCTGCCGGAGCCGTCCGGCATACTCGACGGGTGAGCACGATTCCCGAGATCCGTACCCTGCCCGTGCCCGACGGCCTGGAGGGCGAGCGCGTCGACGCCGCCATCTCCCGCATGTTCGGCTTCTCCCGGACCAAGGCCGCCGAGCTGGCCGCCGCGGGGAAGGTCACGGTCGACGGGTCGGTGGTCGGCAAGTCGGAGCGCGTGCACGGCGGCGCCTGGCTGGAGGTCGAGATGCCGCAGGCGCCCGCGCCGGTGCAGGTGGTGGCCGAGCCGGTCGAGGGCATGGAGATCGTCCACGACGACGACGACGTGGTCGTCATCGTCAAGCCGGTCGGTGTGGCCGCGCACCCCTCGCCCGGGTGGACCGGCCCGACCGTCATCGGGGGCCTGGCCGCCGCCGGGTACCGGATCTCGACGTCCGGGGCGGCCGAGCGCCAGGGGATCGTCCACCGCCTCGACGTCGGCACGTCCGGCCTGATGGTGGTCGCGAAGTCGGAGTACGCGTACACGTCGCTCAAGCGCCAGTTCAAGGAGCGCACGGTCGACAAGCGGTACCACACGCTGGTCCAGGGCCATCCCGACCCGACCAGCGGCACCATCGACGCGCCCATCGGCCGGCACCCCCAGCACGACTACAAGTGGGCGGTCACCGCCGAGGGCAAGCCCTCGGTGACCCACTACGACCTCATCGAGGCGTTCCGCGCGGCGTCCCTGCTGGACGTGAAGCTGGAGACCGGCCGCACCCACCAGATCCGCGTCCACATGGCCGCCCACCGCCACCCGTGCGTCGGCGACCTGACCTACGGCGCGGACCCGACGCTCGCCAAGCGCCTGCGGCTGACGCGGCAGTGGCTGCACGCCGTGCGCCTGGGCTTCGAGCACCCCGGGGACGGCCGGTGGGCGGAGTTCTCCTGCGACTACCCGGAGGACCTCCAGCAGGCCCTGGACCAGGTCCGGGAGGAGACGTACGCGTGAGCACGGAGACGTACGTCGTGCGGGTCGCGGAGGACGCGGCGGACCGTGAGGCGTGCTTCGCGGTGCGCAAGGAGGTCTTCGTCGGCGAGCAGGGCGTTCCCGAGGACCTCGAGTACGACGCGTACGACGCCGGGGCCGTGCACGTGCTGGCCGTCCGGGAGGACGGGGTGCCGCTGGGGACCGGGCGGCTGCTGTGGGGAGCGGCGGCCGTGGCGCAGACCGGTGCGGACCCGTCCGTGGGGTGTCTGGGCCGGCTGGCGGTGACGGCTCACGCGCGTGGGCTCGGGGTCGGGACCGCCCTGGTGCGGGCCGTCGAGGAGGCGGCACGCGCCCGCGGGCTCGCGGCCATGGATCTGCACGCGCAGACGCACGCGCTCGGCTTCTACGCGCGGCTCGGCTACGCGCCGTACGGGCCGGAGTACCTGGAGGCCGGCATTCCGCATCAGGGGATGCGGCGTTCCCTCTGAGCCGTCCCGGGCGGTGCCGCGGGGGGTGCCGAAACGGTTTGCCCAGGCAGTCGCGTGGCAGTCTTGAGATCAGTCGTGTGCACCTCTGACCTCCCGGAGCGCTGACCGTGGATCAGCTGGCCCTGCTGTTCGTCCTGCTGCTCGGGGCCGTGATCAGTGTTCCGCTCGGGGACCGGCTCGGCGTCCCCGCTCCGGTGCTGATGACGCTCCTGGGCATCGTCCTGGCCCTGCTGGAGTTCGTCCCGAACGTCGAGATCCCGCCGGACCTGATCCTGCCGCTGCTGCTGCCGCCCCTGCTGTACGCGGCCGTACGGCGTACCTCGTGGCGGCAGTTCACGGCGAACAAGAGACCCATCTTCCTGCTGGCCGTGGCGCTGGTGTTCGTCACCATGGTCTGTGTCGCCGCCGTGGCCGACGCGATCGTGCCGGGCCTGCCGCTGGCCGCCGCGTTCGCGCTCGGGGCGCTGGTGGCGCCGCCCGACCCGGTCGCCGCGACCGCCGTGGCCGGCCAGCTCGGGCTGCCCCGCCGCCTGGTGTCCATCCTGGAGGGCGAGGGGCTGTTCAACGACGTCACGGCCATCGTGCTCTACCACGTGGCGATCGCCGCCGCCGTCAGCGGGACGTTCTCGCCCTGGAAGGCCGGTCTGGACCTGGTGCTGTCGGCCGTCGTCGCGGTGGCCGTGGGGCTCGCGCTCGGCTGGGGCGCCAACAAGCTGATGGACCTCCTCGGCGACGCGGTCCTGCAGATCGGGCTGACCCTGCTGGTGCCCTACGCCGCCTACGTGATGGCCGAGGAACTGCACGGCTCCGGCGTGCTCGCCGTGCTGACCACCGCGCTGTTCCTCGCCGAGCACGGCTCCGACGCCGACGACGTCATGACGCGGCTGGCCGGGCACACCTTCTGGAACATCGTCGACACCCTCGTCACCGGTGTCGCGTTCGGGCTGGTCGGCCTGGAGCTGCACAACGCGATCAACACCGCCTCCGGGCGGTGGGGCGAGCTGCTCGGCTGGGCGGCGATCGTGGTGTGCGTGGTCGTGTTCGTACGGCTGCTGTGGCTGCTGCCGGCGACGTGGCTGACCAAGCGGCTGCACGCGCGGCGGGACTACGACGAGGACATCCCCGTCAGCTGGCGCGAGACCGTCGTCATGTGGTGGGCGGGGATGCGCGGGGTCGCGTCCGTCGCACTGGTGCTGGCGATCCCGCTGGAGACCGACAGCGGCGCCCCGTTCCCCAGCCGCGACGAGATCATCTTCATCGCCTTCGGCGTGATCATGGCCACGCTGGTGTTGCAGGGCCTCACCCTGCCCTGGCTGGTGCGGCGCCTGGGCGTGAAGGCCGACACCGACCACGAGAAGGAGTTCGCCAAGTCCCTGGCGCTGCGCGCCGCCAAGGCGGCCAAGGAGCGGCTGCGGGAGATCGAGGAGGACGAGGAACTGCCGGAGGAGCTGTCCGAGCAGATGCTGCGCCGGGCCATGGACATCGCGGTGCGCATCAGCCCGGAACTGGCCGAGGACGAGCGCCGCGAGGCGTACCGGGAGCGCGCCCGGCGGGTGAAGCGGGTCCGGCAGCTCCAGCAGCAGATGCTCAGCGCGGCACGCCACGAGGTGCTGTCGGCGCGCAGCGAGCCGGGCGCCGACCCGGAGGTGGTGGACCGGGTCCTGCGGCACCTGGACGTGCGCAGCCTGCGATGAGCTCGCGCCCGCCGCCTGACGGGTCGTAAGGTCGGGCGCATGGCACGCAACGTGGTGATCAGTGGTGGCGGCACGGGGATCGGGCTCGCGGCGGCGCGGGTCTTCGCGGCGGACGGCGACCGGGTGCTGCTGCTCGGCCGGCGGGCCGGGGTACTGGAGCAGGCCGGCGTGCCCGGCGCGCTGACCTACGCGGCCGATCTCGCCGAGCCGGACGAGGTGCGCGGAGTCGCCGCCTTCGTGCAGCGGGAACTGGGCGCCGTGGACGTGCTCGTCCACAGCGCCGGGGGCACCGGACTGCTCGAGGCGGACGCCGGGGGCGACGGCGACGCGCTGCGCGGTGTCGCCCACACCTGGACGGTCAACTTCCGGCTCAACCTGCTGACCGCCGTGCTGCTGACCGAGGCGCTGAAGCCGCGCCTGGCCGAGCCCGGCGGGCGGGTGCTGTTCCTCGGTTCCATCGCCGCCTACCGGGGGTCGGGCAGCGGGGCCTACGCCGCGGCCAAGGCCGGACTGCACCCGTACGCCCACGACCTGGCCCGGGAGCTGGGCCCGCGCGGCATCACCGTGAACGTCGTCGCGCCGGGGTACGTCGAGGACACCGAGTTCTTCGGGGACGCGATGGCCGCCGAGCGGCGGGAGCGGCTCATCTCCGAGACGTCCACCGGGCGGGCCGGGACCCCCGGCGACGTCGCCGGGACCCTGCACTGGCTGGCCTCACCGGGCGCCCGGCACGTCACCTCGCAGATCATCCAGGTCAACGGCGGCGCCGAGCGCGGCCACTGACCACGCGAGCACGCGGGAGGGCCGCCCGCGTGCTCGCGGGCGGCCCTCCCGATCGGGGGCGCGGGCCGGGCTCAGCGGTCGGTGCGGCCCGAGCCGTGGTACCGGCGCTGCGGCACCGGCACGGCGTCGTGGGAGAAGCGGTGGCCGTTGCGGGACGGGGGCAGGACCGCGTCGGCGGTGTTCACCCGCGGCAGGGCGTAGGGGTGCTCCGCGGTCAGCCAGCGGATCATCTCCTCGCGGACGGTGACCCGGACGGTCCAGATGTCGTCGGCGTCCTTGGCCGTCACCAGCGCCCGCACCTCCATGGTGCTGGGTGTGCTGTCCGTCACGGACAGGCTGTAGGCGCGGCCGTCCCAGGCCGGGCACTCGCGCAGGATGTCGCGGAGCTTGTCGCGCATCGCCTCCACGGGCGCGGAGTGGTCGACGTGCCAGAACACGATGCCGGTCATCTGCGGCGTGCCGCGCGACCAGTTCTCGAACGGCTTGGACGTGAAGTACGACACCGGCATGGTGATCCGGCGCTCGTCCCAGGTGCGGACGGTCAGGAACGTCAGCGTGACCTCCTCGACCGTGCCCCACTCGCCGTCCACCACCACCGTGTCCCCGATGCGCACCATGTCGCCGAAGGCGATCTGGAAGCCGGCGAACATGTTGCTCAGCGTGGACTGGGCGGCGACACCGGCGACGATCCCGAGGATTCCGGCCGAGGCCAGCAGGGACGCGCCCGCCGCCTTGAACGCCGGGAAGGTCAGCAGCATGCTCGCCGCTGCCACCACGCCGACGATCGCGGACACCACCCGCATGATGAGCGACACCTGGGTGCGCACCCGGCGCACCCGGGCCGGGTCCCGGTGCGCCCGGGCGTGGGCGTACCGGCTGTAGGACGTCTCGACGATCGCCGCCGCGATCCGGATGACCAGCCAGGCGGTGGACCCGATCAGCACCAGCGTCAGCGTCCGGCCGACGGCCTCCTCGCGGCTCTGCAGCAGCTGCGCCTGGTCGTAGGACCCTCTCAGCAGGGCGGCGCACAGCACGAGCTGGTAGGGGATGCGGGCACGGCGGAGCAGACCCCACAGCGGGGTGTCGTGGTGCCGTCGGTCGGCCTTGCGCAGAAGGAAGTCGGTGGCCCAGCCGATCACCAGCGTGAGCACGACCGAGCCACCGACCACGATCAGCGGTCGTAGCAGGTTCTCCATGCCACCGAACCTAACCGGCTCACCGGGGGCATGAACATGTGACTTCCACTGCGTCCTGGGTACTGCCGTGATCCCGGGCCCCCACACCCGGCTGGCACCATGGCCCCATGAACATCATGCTCTTTCACTCCACCTACGGGCTGCGGCCCGCCGTCCACCAGGCCGCCGACCGGCTGCGGTCGGCCGGGCACCAGGTGTGGACGCCCGACCTCTTCGAGGGGCGCACGTTCGAGGCGGTCGAGGAGGGCATGGAGCACAAGGAGAAGATCGGCAAGGACGAGCTGCTGAGGCGGGCGGTGCTGGCCGCCGCGCCCTACTCGGAGCGCGGGCTGGTCTACGCGGGGTTCTCGCTCGGCGCCTCCGTGGCGCAGACCCTCGCCCTCGGCGACGACAAGGCGCGCGGCCTGCTGCTCCTGCACGGCACCTCGGACATCGCCCCGGGCGCCACGGCCGAGGACCTGCCGGTCCAGCTGCACGTGGCGGAGCCGGACCCCTTCGAGACGGACGACTGGCTCAGTGCCTGGTATCTGCAGATGGGCCGCACCGGAGCCGACGTCGAGGTGTACCGGTACGCCGGGGCCGGTCACCTCTACACCGACCCCGACCTGCCGGACTACGACGCGGAGGCCGCCGAGACCACCTGGCGGGTGGCGCTCGGCTTCCTTGAGACCCTGTAGCCGTTACACCGGGTCGTAGGTGCGCTCGAGCTTCTGCGTGCCGCTGCGGGTGCGGTACGAGCGGGACCACTTGGCCGTCGCGTCGCGCTTGGCGCGGTCGGAGACGACGTAGAAGTCCATCTGCGCGCGCTCGGCCGTCAGGTCCAGGACGCCGAAGCCGTGCCGGTCGGTGTCGACCCAGTGCACGTGCCGGTTGGCCGCGCGGATCACCGGCGAGGCCACCGCGGAGACCGTGCCCTCCGGCACCTTCACGATGTCGTCGAGGTTGTCCGAGGTGACCGAGGTGACGACGAACTCCGTCGCGGCCGACGGGGACAGCGGGTAGGTGCCGGCGTCGACCGGCACGTCGTTGGCCCACGCCATGTGGATGTCGCCGGTGAGGAAGACCGTGTTGCGGATGGCGTTCGCGCGCAGGTGGGCCAGGATCTCGCGGCGGTCGTCGGTGTAGCCGTCCCACTGGTCGGTGTTGAGGGCGAGGCCCTCCTGCGGCAGGCCCAGCAGCTTGGCGAGCGGCTTCAGCAGGTCGGCGGAGAGCGAGCCGATGGCGAACGGCGAGATCATCACGGAGTTGCCGACCAGGCGCCAGGTGGTGTCGGACGCCTTCAGGCCCGCCTTGAGCCAGTCGAGCTGGGCGCGGCCCGTGAGGGTGCGGTCCGGGTCGTCGACCTCGCCGTTGCCGACCTTGACCTGCTGGGAGCGGAACGAGCGCAGGTCGAGCAGCGAGAGGTCGGCCAGCTTGCCGAAGCGCAGCCGGCGGTAGGTGGTGCCCGCGAGGGCGGGGCGCACGGGCATCCACTCGAAGTAGGCCTGCTTGGCGGCGGCCTGGCGGGCGGACCAGGTGCCCTCGGCGCCCTCCGTGTGGTTCTCCGCGCCGCCCGACCAGGTGTCGTTGGCGAACTCGTGGTCGTCCCAGATCGCCACGACGGGGGCCGCCGCGTGCAGCGCCTGGAGGTCCGGGTCGGTCTTGTAACGGGCGTGCCGGGTGCGGTAGTCGGCCAGCGTGACGATCTCGTGCGCCGGGGCGTGCGGGCGGACGACCTTGCCGCGGGTGCCGTACTCGCCGGTGCCGTACTCGTAGATGTAGTCGCCCAGGTGCAGCCAGGCGTCCAGGTCGCCGCGGGCCGCGAGGTGCCGGTACGGGGAGAACCAGCCGGCCTCCCAGTTGGCGCAGGAGACCACGCCGAAGCGCAGGCCCGTGACGGCCGCGTCGTGCGCGGGGGCGGTGCGGGTGCGGGCGGCGGGGGAGTCGGTGCCGCCGGCGGAGAAGCGGAACCAGTAGTCGGTGGCCGGCTCCAGACCGCGGATGTCGGCCTTCACGGTGTGGTCGGAGGCGGCCGTCGCGAGGGTGGAGCCCTTGGCGACGATGTGCGTGAACGCCTTGTCCCGGGCGACGATCCAGCCCACCTCGGTGTCCGGGCCGGTACCCGAGCCCGGTATCGCCTCGGGGACGGGCGTCACACGCGTCCACAGCAGGATGCCGTCCGGCAGGGGGTCCCCGGAGGCGACGCCGTGCAGGAAGGCGGGGGTCTGGTCCACGGCGCGGGCGGGCAGGGTTGCCGCCAGCGGCCCGGCCAGGACAGCAGTCGCCGCCGCGGCCTTGACGACCGTACGGCGGCGTGGAGTGAGGGAGTTGAGGCCCTCGGACGTGTTCGATGATCTGTATCGACTGGTCACGGCCGATCAGGTTACCGGTCGGTATGACCCACGGCGGGCGAACTCCGGAAGTTCGCCCGCTGTTTGAGCAGTCGCTGCTCACATCCCCCCGGCCGGCCCGCACGCGGCGCCGCTCCGTGCTACGGCGGACCGGGCACGCGGACCGGCCGGGGGTGCGTCCGCTGCGGCTACTTCTTGAGCGCGGCGTCGATCGCCTTGTTGAAGTCGGCGGTGGTCATCGGGGCGCTCTGGCCGTCGCTGCCGGTGACCTTCTTGCCGTCCATGACCAGCGAAGGCGTGCCCTGGAAGCCGTACTTCTCGCCGTCGGCGTCGAACTTCTCGCCCATGACCAGCGCCCACTTGTCGTAGGTGCCCTTCTTGACCGCCGTCTGGAAGGTCTTGTTGCCCTTCAGGCCGTCGACGGAGTTCGCCACCTTGATCAGGTAGTCGTCGTCCTTGAACTTGTCCTCGGTCTCCTCCGGGTGGAACTTCGTCGAGTACAGCGCCGTCTTGTACTCCAGGAAGGCCTCGGGACTGACGTTCAGCGCGGCGCCGAGCGCGCTCAGGGCGTTCTTGGAGCCCACTCCCGGCAGGTTCCTGTCGATGAACGTCGCACCGACGAACTGGATCTTGTACTTGCCGTCCTCGACGTCCTTGTCGACGGTCGGGCCGACGGCCTGCTCGAACGCGGCGCAGGCCGGGCAGCGCGGGTCCTCGTACATGACGAGGGTCTTGTCGGCGCTGTCCTTGCCGATGACGACCGTGGTGCCGTCCTTGCCGGACGTGTTCGCCGGCTTGACGAGCTTGGCGTCCTTGGCGGCGTCCCATCCGTCGGGCTTGTTGGCCTGGACGACCGCGTAGCCGATGCCGCCGGCTATCGCCAGGACGGCGACGATCGAACCGGCGACGATGACCTGCCGCCTGGTCTTCGCGCGCTTGGCCTCGCGCTCGCGCTCGACGCGCAGCCGCTCGCGGGCCGCCGTCTTGGCCGCCTGGCTGTTCCGCTTGCTCATGGTGGTGTTCTCCAGTGGGGGACGCGCACACGCCGGTGCGCGGACTGCGTGAGGGGGACTGCGGGTGCTCGGGGTGTGCCTCAGACGAGGGCGGGCGAGCACGGCGGTCCACGCCGTCCCAGGGAGTACGCGAGGAGCCGGCCGCGGGCGCCGGCCCCGCGGCGGGCCGCGGGTGCGGCCGGCCGGCGTCCGGCGGGGGACCGCTCCACCGCGACCGCGGCGACCGCCAGCAGCAGCGGCCGGAACGTCGTCGCCGCCACCGCCCGCAGCAGCTGCGCGAGGGCACGCTCGCCCCGGCGCAGCCAGAGGGCGGCCGTGAGGCCGACCCCGAGGTGCGCACCGAGCAGCAGCCAGGCCGTGGCCGGGTCGGCGTGGGCGATCGTGGCGGCGAGCCGCTCGGTGCCGGTGGCGTCGGCCACCCGGGCCAGCGGACCGCCGACCTCGCCGCCGCCGCAGAGCACCTCCAGGCCGACCGAGCGCAGCGGGCCCGCGACCGGGCCGCCCGCCCGGCCGTAGCAGGCGTGCTGGCCGGTGGTGAACACGGTGTCGGCGGCCAGCTCCAGCGGGACCAGCAGGGCCGCGATCCGCGCGAAGGAGCGCTCGCGGCCCGCCAGGGCGAACGCGAGGGCGAACACGGCGGCGGCGACCGCGGTCACCGTGCCCACCGGCAGCGGGACCCGCGACAGCAGCACGTGCGACGCGGTGCTGAGCGTCACGACCACGGCCGTGAACAGCGCCGCGCGTACGGCTCTGAGCGGGATCCCGGATATGTCCATAGCGATAGGAGAGTCTGTCACGCGGGCCGGTAAGAGACCCCTAAAGGGTGCCTGTGAAAGGTGCCGTTCGTCACAGCCCCGGGATGCGGCCGTTGCGGAACAGGTCCACGAAGATCTGGTGGTCGGCCCGCGCGCGGGCGCCGTAGCCGTGGGCGAAGTCCACCAGCAGGGGCGCGAAGCCCTCCTCGTCGGCCGCGATCGCCGCGTCGATGGCCCGCTCGGTGGAGAACGGCACCAGGGACTCGCCGGACTGGTCGTCGGCCGCCGCGTGCATGGCGGCCGTCGCCCGGCCGAGGTCCGCCACCACCTGCGCGATCTCCTCGGCCTCGTCGATGTCCCCCCAGTCGAGGTCCACCGCGTACGGCGAGACCTCGGCGACCAGCTGGCCCGCGCCGTCCAGCTCCGTCCAGCCCAGCCACGGGTCGGCGTGCGCCTGCAGGGCCCGCTGGGAGATGACCGTGCGGTGCCCCTCGTGCCGGAAGTAGTCGCGGATCGCCGGGTCGGTGATGTGCCGGGAGACCGCCGGGGTCTGGCCCTGCTTGATGTAGATCACCACGTCGTTCTCCAGGGCGTCGCTGTGCCCCTCCAGCAGGATGTTGTACGACGGCAGCCCCGCGGAGCCGATGCCGATGCCGCGCCGGCCCACGACGTCCTTCACGCGGTAGGAGTCCGGACGGGTCAGGGAGTCGTCCGGGAGCGTCTCCAGGTAGCCGTCGAACGCGGCGAGGACCTTGTACCGCGTGGCCGCGTCCAGCTCCACGGAGCCGCCGCCCGGCGCGAAGCGGCGCTCGAACTCGCGGATCTCCGTCATCGACTCCAGCAGCCCGAACCGGGTCAGGGAGCGGGCGTCGCGCAGCGCGTCCAGCAGCGGGCCCTGCGCGGTGTCCAGGGTGAAGGGCGGCACCTCGTCGCTCTTGGCGCCGGTCGCCAGCGCGCGTATGCGCTCCCGGTAGGCGACGGCGTAGACCGTCACCAGCTCGGAGATCTGCTCGTCGCTGAGCGCCTTGGCGTACCCGATCAGCGCGACGGAGGCGGCGAAGCGCTTCAGGTCCCAGGTGAAGGGACCGACGTAGGCCTCGTCGAAGTCGTTGACGTTGAAGATCAGGCGGCCGGTGGAGTCCATGTACGTGCCGAAGTTCTCCGCGTGCAGGTCGCCGTGGATCCACACGCGCGAGGTGCGCTCGTCCAGGTACGGCAGGCCGGGCGTGCTCCCGGCCCGCCCGGCGTCCTTCTCCTCGTCCAGGTCGTGGTAGAAGAGGCACGCCGTGCCCCGGTAGAAGGCGAACGCCGAGGCCGCCATCTTGCGGAACTTCACACGGAACGCGGCCGGGTCGGCGGACAGCAGCCGGCTGAAGGCGGTGTCGAAGACGGCGAGGATCTCCTCACCGCGTTGCTCGTCGCTGAGCTGCGGGAACGACATCGCTGGGTGCCTCCTGGTGCAGACGTCTGCGGGCGGCGGGTCCGCCCCTTGCCTAACGTGCGGTGGCCGGCGGGAGTGCCCGCGACCCACGCCGAGACGGTACGCGGGTCAGCCCTCCGGCTGTCGGTGCCGAGGCATAGACTTCGACGCTGTCCCCCAGACTGTCCGCAGCCTGTCGGGCCCCGTCCGCCCACGTCTTCCCTGGAGGCCGCAGCCGTGTCGAAGCCGCCGTTCACGCACCTGCACGTCCACACCCAGTACTCGCTGCTGGACGGTGCCGCGCGGCTGAAGGACATGTTCGACGCGTGCAACGAGATGGGCATGTCGCACATCGCCATGTCCGACCACGGCAACCTCCACGGGGCGTACGACTTCTACCATTCCGCGCAGAAGGCCGGGATCACCCCGATCATCGGCATCGAGGCGTACGTCGCGCCCGAGTCCCGGCGCAACAAGCGCAAGATCCAGTGGGGCCAGCCGCACCAGAAGCGGGACGACGTCTCCGGTTCCGGCGGCTACACCCACAAGACGATGTGGGCCGTGAACAGCACCGGTCTGCACAACCTCTTCCGGCTCTCCTCCGACGCGTACGCCGAGGGCTGGCTGCAGAAGTGGCCCCGGATGGACAAGGAGACCATCTCCCAGTGGTCCGAGGGGATCGTCGCCTCCACCGGCTGCCCCTCGGGCGAGGTCCAGACCCGGCTGCGGCTCGGCCAGTTCGACGAGGCCCTCAAGGCCGCATCCGACTACCAGGACATCTTCGGCAAGGACCGCTACTTCCTGGAGCTGATGGACCACGGCATCGACATCGAGCACCGCGTCCGCGACGGCCTGCTGGAGATCGGCAAGAAGCTCGGCATCCCCCCGCTGGTCACCAACGACTCGCACTACACCTACGCGCACGAGGCGACCGCCCACGACGCGCTGCTGTGCATCCAGACCGGCAAGAACCTCTCCGACCCGGACCGCTTCAAGTTCGACGGCACTGGCTACTACCTCAAGTCCACGGACGAGATGTACGCCATCGACTCCTCGGACGCCTGGCAGGAGGGCTGCGCCAACACGCGCCTGATCGCCGAGATGGTCGACACGACCGGCATGTTCGAGAAGCGCGACCTGATGCCGAAGTTCGACATCCCGGAGGGGTACACGGAGGTCAGCTGGTTCCGCGAGGAGACTCTGCGCGGCATGCACCGCCGCTTCCCGGACGGCATCCCGGACGACCGCATGAAGCAGGTCGAGTACGAGATGGACACCATCATCTCGATGGGCTTCCCGGGCTACTTCCTCGTGGTCGCCGACTTCATCATGTGGGCCAAGAAGCAGGGCATCGCGGTCGGCCCCGGCCGAGGCTCCGCGGCCGGCTCGATCGTCGCCTACGCGCTCGGCATCACCGACCTCGACCCGATCCCGCACGGCCTGATCTTCGAGCGGTTCCTCAACCCCGAGCGCATCTCCATGCCCGACGTCGACATCGACTTCGACGAGCGCCGGCGCGTCGAGGTGATCCGGTACGTCACCGAGAAGTACGGCGCCGACAAGGTCGCCATGATCGGCACGTACGGCACCATCAAGGCCAAGAACGCGATCAAGGACTCCGCGCGCGTGCTGGGCTACCCGTACGCGATGGGCGACCGCATCACCAAGGCCATGCCCGCCGACGTCCTCGGCAAGGGCATCCCGCTCTCCGGCATCACCGACCCGAACCACCCGCGCTACAGCGAGGCCGGCGAGGTCCGCGGGATGTACGAGAACGAGCCGGACGTGAAGAAGGTCATCGACACCGCCCGCGGTGTGGAGGGCCTGGTCCGGCAGATGGGCGTGCACGCGGCCGGCGTGATCATGTCCAGCGAGACCATCACCGACCACGTCCCGGTCTGGGTGAGGCACACCGACGGCGTGACGATCACGCAGTGGGACTACCCGAGCTGTGAGTCGCTCGGCCTGCTGAAGATGGACTTCCTCGGCCTGCGCAACCTCACGATCATGGACGACGCCGTCAAGATGGTGAAGGCCAACAAGGGGATCGACATCGATCTCCTGAGCCTCCCGCTCGACGACCCCACGACCTTCGACCTGCTCCAGCGCGGCGACACGCTCGGCGTCTTCCAGTTCGACGGCGGGCCCATGCGCTCCCTGCTCCGGCTGATGAAGCCGGACAACTTCGAAGACATCTCCGCCGTGTCGGCCCTGTACCGCCCGGGCCCGATGGGCATGAACTCCCACACGAACTACGCGCTGCGCAAGAACGGGCAGCAGGAGATCACGCCCATCCACCCCGAGCTGGAGGAGCCTCTCAAGGAGGTCCTGGACGTCACCTACGGCCTGATCGTCTACCAGGAGCAGGTGCAGAAGGCCGCCCAGATCATCGCCGGTTACTCGCTCGGCGAGGCCGACATCCTCCGCCGCGTGATGGGCAAGAAGAAGCCCGAGGAACTGGCGAAGAACTTCGTGCTCTTCCAGGAGGGCGCCCGCAAGAAGGGCTTCAGCGACGAGGCCATCCAGGCGCTGTGGGACGTGCTGGTCCCCTTCGCCGGCTACGCGTTCAACAAGGCGCACTCCGCCGCGTACGGACTCGTCTCGTACTGGACGGCGTACCTCAAGGCGAACCACCCCGCCGAGTACATGGCCGCCCTGCTCACCTCCGTGAAGGACGACAAGGACAAGTCGGCCGTCTACCTCAACGAGTGCCGCCGCATGGGCATCAAGGTGCTCCCGCCGAACGTCAACGAGTCGATGTCCAACTTCGCCGCGCAGGGCGACGACGTGATCCTGTTCGGCCTGTCCGCCGTCCGCAACGTCGGCACGAACGTGGTCGAGTCGATCATCCGGTGCCGCAAGGCCAAGGGGAAGTACACCTCGTTCCCGGACTACCTGGACAAGGTGGAGGCGGTGGTCTGCAACAAGCGCACCACCGAGTCCCTGATCAAGGCCGGCGCCTTCGACTCCATGGGCCACACCCGCAAGGGCCTCACCGCCCAGTACGAGCCGATGATCGACAACGTGGTCGCGGTCAAGCGCAAGGAGGCCGAGGGGCAGTTCGACCTCTTCGGCGGCATGGGCGAGGCCGAGACCAGCGAACCGGGCTTCGGGCTCGACGTCGAGTTCTCCACCGACGAGTGGGACAAGACCTATCTGCTCGCCCAGGAGCGGGAGATGCTCGGTCTGTACGTCTCCGACCACCCGCTGTTCGGCCTGGAGCACATCCTGTCCGACAAGGCCGACGCGGGCATCTCCCAGCTGACCGGCGGCGAGCACGCGGACGGGGCGGTCGTCACCATCGGCGGCATCATCTCCGGCCTCCAGCGCAAGATGACCAAGCAGGGCAACGCCTGGGCCATCGCCACCGTCGAGGACCTGGCCGGCTCCATCGAGTGCATGTTCTTCCCCGCGACGTACCAGCTCGTCTCGACGCAACTCGTCGAGGACGCCGTGGTGTTCGTCAAGGGCCGGCTCGACAAGCGCGAGGACGTGCCGCGCCTGGTCGCGATGGAGCTGATGATCCCGGACCTGTCCAACGCCGGCGCGAACGCCCCCGTGGTCCTCACCATCCCGGCCACCCGGGTCACCCCGCCGCTGGTCAGCCGCCTCGGCGAGGTCCTCAGCCACCACAAGGGCGACAGCGAGGTCCGGATCAAGCTCCAGGGCCCGACCAAGACCACCGTGCTGCGGCTGGACCGGCACCGGGTCAAGCCCGACCCGGCGCTCTTCGGCGACTTGAAGGTGCTGCTCGGCCCGTCCTGCCTGGCCGGCTGAACCGCCGGCGCGGACCTCCGGCGCGCGTGAGGGGCGTACCCGGTACCTGGTACGCCCCTCGTGCACGTGTGTGGGAAGGTCTACAACCCTTTACACAGACGTCAGTTGTGGCCGAAGCTGCGCTTCCGCTTGCGGGTCGCCACGTCGCCGGGGGTCAACTCGACCTCGGGCTGGGCCTCCGCCTCGGCCGCCGGACGGCGGTCCGCCCGCTGCCCGCGGTCGGTCGGACGCTGCTGCTTACGGTCACGGTTCTTGTTCTTGGCCATGGTGATGCCTCCTGTGGGGGATCTAGGGGCCAGGGCCGGGACCAGATTCACACACGCCGGCAACGCTCGCATGTCGGGCAATCACCGTGCGTGACAGGGGTAGTCGGAGAAGGGCAGGGCGAAACGCCACGCCGAAGATCGAGTTCCGGCCGTTAACCTCCGCGCCGTCGGGCAGACTCGAAGCGAGCCCCGAAGCAAACCTCCTGGGAAGCGGGTGAGTCGCGTGGACCGCTGCATCGTCCTGGTGGACGCCGGATATCTGCTGGGAGCCGCGGCGAGCCTCCTCGCCGGGGAGCCCTCGCGGTCCCGCATCACCGTCGACCACGCCGCCCTCATCCAGGCGTTGCGCGAGCGCGCCGAGTCCGACACCGCGCAGCCCCTGCTGCGCATCTACTGGTTCGACGGCGCCCCCGACCGCGTCCCCCAGCCCGAGCACCGCCGGCTGCGCGTCATGCCCCGGGTCACCGTCCGCCTGGGGGCACTGACCCGCAGCGACGGCCGCTGGGCGCAGAAGGGCGTGGACGCGGCCATGCACGCCGAGCTCACCGAACTGGCCCGCAACCGCGCCTGCTCCGACATCGTCCTGGTCACCGGCGACGGCGATCTGCTGCCCGGCATGATGGCCGCCAAGGAGCACGGCGTCGCGGTGCACCTGTGGGCCGTCCAGGCCGCCGACGGCGACTACAACCAGTCCGAGGACCTGGTCGCCGAGGCCGACGAGCGGCGCGTCCTGGACCGGACATGGATCACCAAGGCCGTCCGCGCCAAGGAGCACACGGGGGTGTGCGCCCCGCAGCCCGCGCCCCGGCCCGAGATCGCCGCGATCCTCTCCGCGCCCCTGCCGGACTCCGCCCTGTCCGCCCCGTCCGAGCGGCCCGCCTCGCAACCCGACCACCAGGTGGCCGGCCCCGCGGCCAACGGCACCGGCGAGCGGGTGCCCGCCGCCGCCAAAGGGGTCCCCACCCCCAAGGACCTGGCAGCCCTGCGGGCCCCCGGCGCCCAGCCCGAGCGGCAGCCCTCCTCCGCCACCCTGCGCTGGTCCTCCGACAAAGGGTGGGTCGACCGGCCCGCGCCCGAGCCCCCCGAGGCCGCCTCGATGCCGACGCTCGCCCAGCTGACCACCGCCGAGCAGCGCTGGGCCGACCGCGAGGAGGACATCACCACGGTCGGCGGCGACCCCTTCGAGGTGGGGCAGGTCTTCGCCCGGCGCTGGGTCGAGCGCCTCGGCGACCACGGCCACCTGCAGAAACTGTCCGGGATGTATCCCCGCATCCCGCACCGCGTCGACGGCGAGCTGCTGCGCTACGCCGCCCGCTTCGGTCTGCTCGCCCACAAGGACGACCAGATCGACGAGCGGGACCGCTACGCCATCCGGGCCGGCTTCTGGAAGGAGATCGGCGTCCGCACGGGTGTGGAGCACGCCCCGGCCGGCGACTGAGAATTCCCCGGGCGGATTTACCCTCACCCGCCGCCCCGGGAGCGGGCCGGGGTCCCGGACCCCGTAGTCTCGTCCCTTGTGAGTACGCGCGCGGCACAGGCATTTCGGCACGATGGGGACATCGTGTGCGCGGTGCGCGGGCTGACCAAGACGTATCCGGCCGGGCGGGGCCGGCGCGGAGTGCCCGCCACCCCCGAGGTCCGGGCCACGGACGACGTGCACGTGGACATCCGCCGGGGCGAGATCTTCGGCCTGCTCGGGCCGAACGGCGCCGGCAAGTCCACCCTCGTGCGGCAGCTCACCGGACTCATGCGGCCCGACCGCGGCAGCGTGGAGATCCTCGGTCACGACATCGTGCGCCACCCGGAACGGGCCGCGCGGATCCTCGCCTACCTAGGGCAGGAGTCGACCGCCCTCGACGAGCTGACCGTGTCGCTCGCCGCCGAGACCACCGGGCGGCTGCGCGGACTGGACGCCGCCCGGGCCCGCGCCGAGCGGGACGCCGTCCTGGACGAACTGGGCCTCGCCCCACTGGCCGGACGGCCGCTGAAGAAGCTCTCGGGGGGCCAGCGGCGCCTGGCGTGCTTCGCGGCTGCCCTGGTCGGGAAGCGGCCGCTGCTCGTGCTGGACGAGCCGACCACCGGCATGGACCCGGTGGCGCGGCGGGCCGTCTGGTCCGCCGTCGACCGGCGGCGCGCCGAGGACGGGACGACGGTGCTGCTGGTCACCCACAACGTCATCGAGGCCGAGACCGTGCTGGACCGGGTGGCCGTGCTGGACCGGGGGCGGGTCATCGCCTGCGACACCCCGGCCGGGCTGAAGGAACGGGTCGCCGGCGAGGTGCGGGTCGACCTCGTGTGGCGTCAGGCCGCGCCGCTGCACGTCCCGGAGGTGGCCGCGCTGCGGAACCGGGTCGCGGAGTCGGGCCGCCGCTGGACGCTGCGGCTCGGGCCCGAGGAGGCCCGGGCGGTCGTGGCGACCGTCACCGGCGGGGCCGCCTTCGCCGCGCTGGACGACTTCACCCTGACCACGCCCAGCCTGGAGGACGTCTACCTGGCCCTGGGCGGGGCCGCGCAGCAGGGGCTGGTGAAGGCGTGAGCCGCGCCGGTCTTGAGCAGCCGGGCCCCACCGTACGTACCGACTGCCGCAGTGGACCCGACGAAGGGGAGCAGCGCGACGTGAGTGTCGTACCCGCCGATGTCCTGCCGGGCGGTGCCCTGGCCGCCGAGGAGCCCGCCGCGGGCGCGGCCGAGCTCGGTCCCCGGGCGCGGCTGTGGCCCTCGCTGGCGGCCGTGTACCGGGCGCAGCTGTCCCGGGCGCGGGTGGCGCGGATCCCGCTGCTGTTCGTGGCGACCTTCCAGTCGGTCGGCATCATGATCCTGATGCGCGGGGTGGTGGACGACGGGGCGGAGGCGCAGGCGGTCGTCGCCGGTTCCTCGGTCCTGGTCGTCGCCTTCGTGGCGCTGAACCTGCTCGCGCAGTACTTCGGTCAGCTGCGGGCGAGCGGCGGGCTCGACCACTACGCGACCCTGCCGGTGCCGCCGGCGGCCGTGGTGCTGGGCGCGGCGGGCGCGTACGCCTCGTTCACCGTGCCCGGGACGGTCGTGACGGCCGTGTTCGGCTGTGTGCTCTTCGGGCTGCCGCTGGCCCACCTGTGGATCCTGGTGGCCGTCATCCCGCTCGCGGGCGCCGCGCTCGCGGGTCTGGGCGCGGCCCTCGGGCTGCTCGCGCCCCGGCCCGAGCTGGCCACGCTGCTGGGGCAGCTGGGCATGTCGGCGGCGCTGCTGCTGGGGGTGCTCCCCGCGGACCGGATGCCGGAGTTCGTGCGCTTCGCGCGGGACCTGCTGCCGTCCACCTACGGGGTGGAGGCGTTCGCCCGGACGTTCGGGCCGGACCCCGACTGGGCGTTCGTGCTGGGGGACCTCGCCGTGTGCGGGGCCGTGGGCGTCGTCTCGCTGGCCGTGGCGACCTGGGCGTACCGCCGGGCGGCCGTCCGGTGAGTCGGGACGGGTCGTCCGGTGACGCGGCACACAGGCGGGCCTGGCACGATGACAGGGTGACCGCACCGCTGACTCCGCCACCGCCACCCAACGACCACTCCGCTCAGGGACCGTGGCAGCCGCCGGCCGACGGGCCCGTGGCACCCGGCTCCGAGCACGCCGGGCACACCGCAGACGGCTGGTACGGACAGGACGGCCCCGGCATGAGGACGGAAGTACGCGAGGCCGGTGTGGTCGCCGTGGCCGTGGCCCTCGGCGGGCTGCTGCTGGGCCTGCTGTGGTGGAAGCTCGCGCCGCACGTCCCGCTGGTCGGGGACGCGACCGGCGGGAACTGGGTCGTCTACCTCAAGGACACCGAGGGCGAGCAGGCGATCGGCGTCGACGGCACGTTCGTGCTGCTCGCGCTGGCCTTCGGGCTGGTCAGTGCCCTGGTGGTGTTCCTGCTGCGCCGGCGCGGGGGCGTGCCGCTGGTGGTGGGGCTGGCCGTCGGCGGTCTGCTCGGCTCGCTGCTCGCCTGGCGGGTCGGGGTCTGGCTCGGACCCGAGCAGGATGTGATCGCGCACGCGCGGGAGGTCGGCAAGGGGGCGACGTTCTCCGCGCCGCTGAAGCTCGGGGCCAAGGGGGCGCTGCTGGCCTGGCCGCTCGCCGCCCTGGTGGTGCACCTCGGGCTCACGGCGCTGTTCGGCCCCCGGGACCCCGAGCCGGACTTCGCGGACGGGCCGCACGGAGGGCAGCCGCCGGCCTCGTAGCCGGCCGGCGCCGGAACCGCGGGGCTGGGGCGGCGCGCGGACCGGTGGGACGGGCCCGTGCCGGAAGCTCGCGGGCCGGGGCCTCGCGAGCCGTACGTCGTCGTCCGCCCGGGCGCCGCCGTTCCCGCCCGCGCCTGGCGCCGCCTGCCCTGTGGTGTCGTGCCGCGCCGCTCGCTCCGGGCGTCCCGAGCCGGGAGCGGCGGGCATCGTCGCCGGGGAGCGGCGGCCCGTGCCGTGTCGTGAGGGCGGGGCGCCGCCTGCCCCGTGGGGTCGCGCCGCGCCGCCCGCGCCGGCGTGGGGACGTGGTGCGGCCCGGCCTGGACTGGCGCCCGCGGCCTAGGGAGCGCGTCCGGTCAGGACGGGCGGCCGATCGGGGCCAGGACGGCCTGGGTGAGGGTCGCCAGGGTGTCCGGGGCGAGTTCCACCTCCAGGCCCCTCCGCCCCGCCGAGACGCAGATCGTCGCGTGGGCCGACGCCGAGGCGTCGAGGACGGTCGGGAGCCGCTTGCGCTGGCCCAGCGGGGAGATGCCGCCCCGGACGTATCCCGTGGTGCGTTCGGCGAGCGCCGGGTCGGCCATGGTCGCCCGCTTGCCGCCCACCGCCGCCGCCAGGGCCTTGAGGTCCAGCTGGCCCGCCACCGGGACCACCGCGACCGTCAGCGCTCCGTCGACGTCCGCGACCAGGGTCTTGAAGACCCGGTCGGGGGAGACGCCCATGGCCTGGGCGGCCTCCTCGCCGTAGGAGGGGTGGGCGGGGTCGTGGTCGTAGGCGTGGACCGTGTACCGCGCCCCGGCCGCCGTGAGGGCCACCGTGGCGGGTGTGCCGCCCTGCTGCTGCTTCTTCGCCTTCTTCGCCATGCCGGTCCGCTCAGTTGAGACTCATCGGGCCGCGCGTCAGCTCCGACGCCGGCAACGACGGCAGATTACGGATGATCGCCGTCTCGGCGCGAAGGAGTTTCAGCTCGTCGCGCAGGCGGGACGCCGTGTCGGGCGCCTGGAGCAGCCGCTGCTTGGTCGGGGTGTCGAGCATCATCGCCGCAGCCACGAGGTAGGACACCACGCCCGGTTCGTCGGGCAGGTCCGCCCCGGTCGTCAGGGACCGCTCGCGGGCGCCCGCCAGGCGCTTCTGGTACTGGCGGAAGGAGCGCAGCACGCCCTCCGCCAGCGGCGCGGCCTCGTCGCCGGGTTCCTCCGCGAGCGGTTCCAGCTCGGCCGTGAGGAACGGGCCGGACGCCTCGACCGAGAGCAGCTTCACCCGGGTGGTGCCGGTCGCCAGCACCTCGAAGGAGCCGTCGGTGCGCTCCCGGAGGGTCGCCGCGTCCGCGATGCAGCCGACCTTGTGGAACGCCTTGACCGGGTCCGGCCCGAAGCCCGCGGCGGGCCCGCGCTCGGGCACGGCGGTCGGATCGGGCATGCCGGGGGAGCTCGGGGCCACCTCGTGGCCGTCGCGGATCGCCACGACGGCGAACCGGCGCGGCTCGTCCTCGGGCGTCTTCAGCAGCTCGCGCATCATGGCGCGGTACCGCTCCTCGAAGACGTTGAGCGGGAGCACGAGCCCCGGGAACAGCACCGAGTTCAAGGGGAAGAGGGGGAGCCGGACGGTGGTCACGACCCAAGAGCCTAATGGTCGCCGCCGCGGACCCGTCCGCCCCGTTCACCCTGTGGATGCCGGGGCGGCTCCCCGGCCGCCGCGGCCATGATCTGCTCGCGCACGTCCAGGAAGTGGCCGAGCGGGTCGTCCGACATCCGGTCCCAGGGGAAGGAGGTGGCGTACGGGCCGTTCAGCCGCAGCTGTTCGCGGGCGTCCTGCCAGCGCTCCAGGCGCACCAGGACGAAGACCAGCAGGTTGCGCATCCGGGCGGGCCAGGGGTCGGCCACGGGCAGCAGCGGGGACAGGGCGATCGCCCGGTCGGCGGCCGCGTCGAGCCGTTCGCGCGGCACCTCGGGCCCGCAGCCGTCGGTGAGGTAGCCGAAGGCGGCCCTGACCGGCAGGGCCTGCACGAGGGCGCCGGCGGGTGCGTCCTGGGCGGCCCGGTCGGCGAAGTCGAAGCACTCGCGGTGCGAGCCGTGCCAGGAGGCGGCCAGGTAGCGCAGGGCCGCGACATGGCAGCCGTAGTGGTGCGGGGCGCGGCGGACGGCCGCCGCCCACAGTTCCTCGAAGTAGGTGTGCCCGGCCTGGGCACCCCGGGCGTGGTCGAGTGCGAGGCGCCACGGCACGGGATCGCACTGGTCGCCCCGGGCCGCCGCCGTGATCAGCGGACTCACCTCGCGCAGCAGTTCGGCCCGGGCCGGTGAGTCCCAGGCGCGGTCGACCGCGAGCTGCGCCCCGACCAGGAGCGCGTCGGGGTCCTTGGGGGCGAGGGCCAGCCACGCGTCCAGCCATGCGGGGCGCGAGCGGGCGAAGGCTGCCAGCCGGGTGACGTACCGGTCGCGTCGCTCCCACTCCCCGGCCGTCCGGGTGGCCAGGAGCAGGGCGGCGGCCGGGCCGTGCTCGCCGCGGGCGGCCGCGACCAGCGCCGGGCTCAGCCGTGCGTCGGGCGCGTCGAGCAGCACCTCGTCGTCGTCCGGCCGGCCGGCGGGGTGGGGGGTCCTTGTCATCCGGCTCGCGCGGATGAACGGCAACTGCATGGCCATGGTGCCGACCATTGAAAGTCGGCCGCTCGGGGCCGCGCCAGATCGTTCCGGCAAATCGACGAAAGTTGTATGCCCTGTGGTCAAGAGAAGGTAAAAACGTGACCGTTCTTCATCTTTGATCACAGCGTGCACATCACGTGCGCCGCAGCAGCCGCGTCGCGCCCGCCGCGACCGTCGTCGCCAGGATCCAGCCGAGCAGGATCATCGCCGTCGCCAGCCACTGCCACCCCCCGCGCAGCTGCCAGAAGCCCACCTGGCCCAGGTCGACGACCGGCAGCAGCAGGTCGAGGGTGAAGAGCACCGGGCTCCACTCCGGGTGCTCGCCGCGCTTCATCGGCGGGTGCCCGGCCTGCGCGAAGGCGACGGACCCCGCCGCCCACAGCACCACCATCCACACCGCCGCCCGCCCCGGCCGGTAGCCGTAGGCGACCGTCCAGTCCTGCGCGTAGCCCCACACCTTGGCCGCCGGCGGCAGGCTCTCGCGATGCCGGCGCTGCTTGGCGAGCAGCACCTCGCGGGCGCCCTGGTCCTCCCCGCCCGCCCGCAGCACGGCCGCGAGCCGCTCGTACGGCTCCGGGTTGTACTCGGCGGTCGCCGCGGCGACCCACCGGAGCCGCTCGTCCAGCGGGAACGGCCCGCGCGGCACGAGGTTCTCGTAGGCGAAGCCGCCCATGTGCAGCCGCCCGGGGCCGGGCCAGGCGTCCGCCCGGTCCATCAGGTTGACGACCTTCGCCCCGGACAGCACCACCCGCCCGCGCGCCGGCCGCTCCCCGAGGAACCGCAGCTCCGGCGTCTGCACCCGGCGCAGCGACACCTCCTGGTCGTCCGCGAGGGTGAACCGGGCCAGCTCGAAGTCGACGGCGTCGCCGAACCGCCCGTCGTCCAGCCGCATCCCGCCCTCGCAGGCGAACCGCTGGATCCGGGTCCCCTCCGCCGGGGTCATCCCGCTCATCGCCTGCGCGCCCACGCCCGCCGGGGTCAGGTACAGACTGCGCTCGACGGTCAGCTGCGGGGCGTTCAGCGCCAGCCGGGCGTACGGGTGGGCCAGACGGGCCCCGCGCAGGCTCAGCGACACGCCGACGGTCGCCGCGCGCAGGCTCAGCTCGCCGTGCGACTCCAGCAGCTCGGCCTGGAGGTCCTGGCCGACGGTCAGGCCGTCCGCCGCGATCGACCGGCCGCTGCGGTCCCGGTGCACGACCGCCTGGTTCAGCATCAGGTCCGTGCCGATCTGCGCGTCGGTGAGCCGGATACCGTGGTGGAAGCGGCAGCGCGGCAGGTGCAGGTCGCCCTCCGTCTGCACCCGGGCCGCCTCCAGCCGCGGCACCGAGCAGTCGACCATCCGCAGGGTCGTGAAGCGGGCCTCCGGCAGCAGCACGTCCTGCTCGAACCGGCAGCGGCGCAGCTCCACGTACGGCTCCACCGTGCCGCCCGCGAGGTCCAGCGAGCCGCTGACCTGCACCCCGACCAGCTTCAGCGACGCCACCCGCCCGGCCAGGGCGGGCGGTCCGTCCAGCAGCAGCCAGCACACGATGCGCGCCCGCACGGTCCGCTCCGCGTCCCACGGCCCGCCCGCGTGCGGGTCGTCCGCCACGGCGTCCCCACTGCTCAGGTCGTACACGCTGCCGTTGCGGAACGCCTGCCACATGCCCGCCTCGGCGGCGGTGAGGTCGTCGGGCAGCTCCCCGGCGCGCACGCCGTCCCCCTCGGTCACCGGTCTCCCTCCCTCCCCGGATACTCGCGGGTTGGTCCCTTCGTACAACCGTTCATGCCCGCAGGGTGACGGTCCGAAAGCACGGAGTGAGGGCGAAGTGAGGGCGGTCTTCCGGAATCCGCGGCGCGTTGTATCAGCCATTGATACGCGCGGACAGTGCCTCACCCGGGTCTGAGAGAATTGAGCACGTGATCTCCCGAATCGATCTGCGCGGCGACGCCCTCGTCGAGGGCCCCGCCCTGCGTGACCTGCTGCCCCGAGCCGACTTCGACGTACAGGCCGCCCTGGACAAGGTGCGTCCGATCTGCGAGGACGTGCATCATCGGGGCGACGCGGCGCTGATCGACGCGGCCGAGCGGTTCGACGGGGTCCGGCTCGACCAGGTGCGCGTCCCCGCCGCCGCGCTCACCCGCGCGCTGGAGGAGCTCGACCCGGCCGTGCGCGCGGCCCTGGAGGAGTCCATCCGCCGTGCCCGGACCGTCCACCGCGCGCAGCGCCGGTCCACGCACACCACCCAGGTCGTGCCCGGCGGAACCGTGACCGAGAAGTGGGTTCCGGTCGAGCGCGTCGGGCTGTACGCACCCGGCGGCCGGTCGGTCTACCCGTCCTCCGTGATCATGAACGTGGTGCCCGCGCAGGAGGCCGGCGTGGAGTCCGTCGCGCTCGCCTCGCCCGCGCAGGCCGACTTCGGCGGTCTGCCGCACCCGACGATCCTCGCCGCCTGCGCCCTGCTCGGCGTCGACGAGGTCTACGCGGCCGGCGGTGCCACGGCCGTCGCGATGTTCGCCTACGGCACCGAGTCCTGCGCCCCCGCGAACATGGTCACCGGCCCCGGCAACATCTGGGTCGCCGCCGCCAAGCGCTACTTCACCGGCAAGATCGGCATCGACGCCGAGGCCGGCCCGACCGAGATCGCGGTCCTCGCCGACGACACCGCCGACCCGGTGCACATCGCCTCTGACCTGATCAGCCAGGCCGAGCACGACCCGCTGGCCGCCGCCGTCCTGGTCACCGACTCCGCCGACCTCGCCGACGCCGTCGAGAAGGAACTGGAGCCGCAGGTCGCCGCCAGCAAGCACGTCGAGGACCGCATCGTCCCGGCCCTGTCCGGCAGGCAGTCGGCGATCGTCCTGGTCGACGGCGTCGAGGAGGGCCTGAAGGTGGTCGACGCGTACGGCGCCGAGCACCTGGAGATCCAGACCGCCGACGCCGCCGCGGTGGCCGACCGGGTCCGCAACGCCGGCGCGATCTTCATCGGCCCCTGGGCGCCCGTGTCGCTGGGCGACTACGCCGCCGGCTCCAACCACGTCCTGCCCACCGGCGGCTGCGCCTGCCACTCCTCGGGCCTGTCCGTGCAGTCCTTCCTGCGCGGCATCCACGTCGTCGACTACACGCGCGAGGCGCTGGCCGACGTCGCGCACCACGTGGTCACACTGGCCGAGGCGGAGGACCTGCCGGCCCACGGCGCGGCGATCAAGGCGAGGTTCGACTGGAAGGTTCCGCAGGGCAAGTGAGCGACGTGACGATCGACGATCTCCCCGTACGCGACGAACTGCGCGGCAAGTCCCCCTACGGCGCGCCCCAGCTGGACGTCCCCGTACGGCTGAACACCAACGAGAACCCCTATCCGCTGCCCGAGCCGCTGGTCGAGCGCATCGCCGAGCGGGTCCGGGAGGCGGCCAGGAACCTGAACCGCTACCCCGACCGGGACGCGGTCGAGCTGCGCACCCGGCTCGCCGCCTACCTGACCGACACCTCGGGCCACGAGGTCGGTCCGGCGAACGTCTGGGCGGCCAACGGCTCCAACGAGGTCATCCAGCAGCTGCTGCAGACCTTCGGCGGCCCGGGCCGCACGGCGATCGGCTTCGAGCCGTCGTACTCGATGCACGCGCTCATCGCGCGGGGCACCGGGACGGGCTGGATCTCCGGGCCGCGCGGTGCGGACTTCACGATCGACCTCGCCGCCGCCGAGCGGGCCATCGCCGAGCACCGGCCCGACGTGGTCTTCGTCACCACCCCCAACAACCCCACGGGCAACGCCGTCCCGCGCGAGACCGTCCTCGCGCTGTACGAGGCCGCGCAGGCGGCGAAGCCGTCGATGGTGGTGGTCGACGAGGCGTACATCGAGTTCAGCCACGGCGACTCGCTGCTGCCGCTGCTCGAGGGGCGCCCGAACCTCGTCGTCTCGCGCACCATGTCCAAGGCGTTCGGCGCGGCGGGCCTGCGCCTGGGCTACCTGGCCGCCCACCCGGCCGTCGTCGACGCGGTCCAGCTGGTCCGGCTGCCGTACCACCTGTCCGCCGTCACCCAGGCGACCGCCCTGGCCGCCCTGGAACACACGGACACGCTGCTCGGTTATGTGGAACAGCTGAAGGCCGAGCGGGACCGCCTGGTCACCGAGCTGCGGGCGGCCGGCTACGAGGTCGTCGACTCCGACGCGAACTTCGTCCAGTTCGGGCGGTTCGACGGCGAGGGCGGCGCGCACGCGGCCTGGCGCTCGATCCTCGACCACGGGGTGCTGGTACGGGACAACGGCATCCCCGGGTGGCTGCGCGTGTCGGCCGGCACCCCCGAAGAGAACGACGCGTTCCTCGACGCGGTCCGTGCACTGAAGAAGGAGCAGAGTCAATGAGCCGCATCGGACGCGTGGAGCGGACGACCAAGGAGACCTCGGTCCTCGTCGAGATAGACCTCGACGGCACCGGCAAGACGGAGATCTCCACCGGCGTCGGCTTCTACGACCACATGCTCGACCAGCTCGGCCGGCACGGTCTGTTCGACCTGACCGTGAAGACCGAGGGCGACCTGCACATCGACTCGCACCACACGATCGAGGACACCGCCCTCGCCCTCGGCGCCGCCTTCCGGCAGGCCCTCGGCGACAAGGTCGGCATCTACCGCTTCGGCAACTGCACGGTCCCGCTGGACGAGTCCCTCGCCCAGGTCACCGTCGACCTGTCCGGCCGCCCCTACCTCGTGCACACCGAGCCCGAGAAGATGGCGCCGATGATCGGCGAGTACGACACCACCATGACCCGGCACATCCTGGAGTCCTTCGTGGCCCAGGCGCAGATCGCCCTGCACGTGCACGTGCCCTACGGGCGCAACGCGCACCACATCGTGGAGTGCCAGTTCAAGGCGCTGGCCCGGGCCCTGCGCTACGCCTCCGAGCGCGACCCGCGCGCGGCCGGCATCCTCCCCTCCACGAAGGGCGCCCTGTGAGCGGCATCTCGACCCTGCTGATCGTCGTCGGCCTGTTCCTCGCCGGCGGGGTCTACTCGTTCGTGAAGCAGAAGATGCCCAAGGGCCTGATCGTGCTGCTGTCGATCGGCGCGGCCATGTGCCTGGTCGCCGGCGTCGTGCGACTGGAGGTGTGGAATTGAGCAGCCCCCTGAAGACGCGGAAGAAGGTCGTCGTCTTCGACTACGGCTTCGGCAACGTCCGCTCCGCCGAGCGCGCCCTCGCCCGCGCGGGAGCCGACGTCGAGATCACCCGTGACTACGACAAGGCCATGAACGCCGACGGCCTGCTCGTGCCCGGCGTCGGCGCCTTCGCCTCCTGCATGACGGGGCTGCGCGAGGCGCGCGGCGACTGGATCGTCGACCGCCGCCTGTCCGGCGGCCGGCCCGTCATGGGCATCTGCGTCGGCATGCAGATCCTCTTCGCGCGCGGCATCGAGCACGGCGTCGAGAGCGACGGACTCGACGAGTGGCCCGGCTCGGTCGAGCCGCTCCAGGCCGAGGTCGTGCCGCACATGGGCTGGAACACCGTGGAGGCGGCGCCCGGTTCGCGGCTGTTCGCCGGCCTCGACGCGGACGCCCGCTTCTACTTCGTGCACTCCTACGCCGTCCACGACTGGTCCCTGGAGACGCACAACCCGACGATCGAGGCCCCCAAGGTCACCTGGTCCACGCACGGCAAGCCGTTCGTCGCCGCCGTCGAGAACGGCGCCCTGTGGGCCACGCAGTTCCACCCCGAGAAGTCCGGCGACGCCGGAGCCCAGCTGCTGAACAACTGGATCGGAACCCTCTGATGGCTTCGAAGCTCGAACTCCTGCCCGCCGTCGACGTCCGTGACGGCCAGGCGGTCCGCCTGGTGCACGGCGAGTCCGGCACGGAGACCTCCTACGGCTCCCCGCTGGAGGCCGCCCTGGCCTGGCAGCGCTCCGGGGCGGAGTGGCTGCACCTGGTCGACCTGGACGCGGCGTTCGGCACCGGCGACAACCGCGAGCTGATCGCCGAGGTCGCCAGGGCCATGGACATCAAGGTGGAGCTGTCCGGCGGCATCCGCGACGACGACACCCTCGCCGCCGCTCTCGCCACCGGCTGCACTCGCGTCAACCTGGGCACGGCCGCCCTGGAGACCCCCGAGTGGGTCGCCAAGGTCATCGCCGAGCACGGCGACAAGATCGCGGTGGGCCTGGACGTGCGGGGCACCACCCTGCGCGGCCGCGGCTGGACCCGCGACGGCGGCGACCTCTACGAGACGCTGGAGCGCCTGAACAAGGAGGGCTGCGCCCGCTACGTCGTCACCGACATCGCCAAGGACGGTACGCTCCAGGGCCCCAACCTGGAACTGCTGAAGAACGTCTGCGCGGCCACCGACCGGCCGGTCGTCGCCTCCGGCGGCGTGTCCTCCCTGGACGACCTGCGGGCGATCGCCGGTCTGGTACCGGCCGGTGTCGAGGGCGCGATCGTAGGGAAGGCGCTGTACGCGAAGGCGTTCACCCTGGAAGAGGCCTTGGAGGCTGTGTCGTCATGACGTCCGAAGCCGTACGGCGTGTGCAGAGCGGAAGTCCCTGGGAAGAGTCCTTCGGTTTTGCACGGGCCGTGGCGGCGGGTGACCGTGTGCTCGTCGCGGGCACGACCGCCTTCAAGGGCGACGTGCTCTACGGCGAGGGCGACCCCTACGAACAGGCCAAGGTGGCCTTCACCACCGCCCTGGAGGCGATCGCCGAGTTCGGCCTCACCGCCGACTCGGTGATCCGCACCCGGGTCCACCTGGCCCACGCGCGGGACGTGGAGGCGGTCGGACGGGCCCACCAGGAGCTGTTCGACGCCGTGCGCCCGGCCGCGACCCTGCTGGTCGTGCAGGGGTTCATCGACTCCCGGGTCCTGGTGTCGGTGGAAGTCGAAGCATTCAGAGGCACTCCCTCAGCGGAACACTAGAGGAGCACGATTCATGACCCTGGCGGTCCGAGTCATCCCCTGCCTGGACGTGGACAACGGCCGGGTCGTCAAGGGCGTCAACTTCCAGAACCTGCGCGACGCGGGCGACCCCGTCGAGATGGCGAAGGTGTACGACGCCGAGGGCGCCGACGAGCTGACGTTCCTGGACATCACCGCCTCGTCGGGCGACCGGGAGACCACCTACGACGTGGTGCGCCGCACGGCCGAGCAGGTGTTCATCCCGCTCACGGTCGGCGGCGGCGTGCGCACGGCCGAGGACGTGGACAGGCTGCTGCGGGCCGGTGCCGACAAGGTCGGCGTCAACACGGCGGCCATCGCCCGCCCGGAGCTGATCCGCGAGATCGCCGAGCGCTTCGGCCGCCAGGTCCTGGTCCTGTCGGTCGACGCGCGCCGCACCGCCTCGGGCTCCTTCGAGGTGACCACCCACGGAGGCCGCCGTGGCACCGGCATCGACGCCGTCGAATGGGCCCACCGGGCCGCCGAGTTGGGCGCGGGGGAGATCCTGCTCAACTCGATGGACGCGGACGGCACGAAGGACGGCTACGACCTGGAGATGATCCGCGCCGTCCGCAAGCACGTCACGGTCCCGGTCATCGCCTCGGGCGGCGCGGGCGCCCTGGCCGACTTCCCGCCGGCCGTCGAGGCGGGCGCGGACGCGGTCCTGGCCGCGTCGGTCTTCCACTTCGGCGACCTGCGCATCGGCCAGGTCAAGCAGACCCTGCGGGAAGCGGGCCACCCGGTGCGGTGAGCTCCCGCCCCACAGAGATGCCCCGGCCGCGCCACGCGACCGGGGCTTTCTCAGATCCCGAGCTGCTTCGACTGCCGGAGCTTGGTGATGGCGTTCTCGTCGCCGGCCAGGTCCACCTTGGCCGCGCTCTGGCGGCCGTAGGAGAACAGGACGAGTTCGGACGGCTCGCCGGTGACCGTGACGACCGGCGTGCCGCGGTGGGCGACCGCCGTCTGACCGTCCGGGCGGCGCAGCACCAGGCCCGTCGGGACGCCCCGGCCCATCAGCCGGGCGGTGCGCTCCAGGCGGGACCACAGCGCGTCCTGGAAGACCGGGTCGAGCTCGCGCGGGGACCAGTCCGGCTGGGCGCGTCGCACGTCCTCGGTGTGGACGTAGAACTCGACGATGTTCGACGCCTCGTCGACGGGCTTGAGGGAGAACGGGGAGAAGCGCGGCGGACCCGTGCGGATCAGCTGGATCAGCTCCTCGTACGGCTTGTCCGAGTACTCGGCCATCACCCGGTCGAGCCGGGACGCGAGCTGTTTGATCAGCATGCCTCCGGCGGCGTCCGGGCGGCGCTCGCGCACCACCACGTGGGCGGCGAGGTCCCGGGT
Organism: Streptomyces sp. NPDC053665; assembly: GCF_055585285.1. Classification (NCBI taxonomy): domain Bacteria; kingdom Bacillati; phylum Actinomycetota; class Actinomycetes; order Kitasatosporales; family Streptomycetaceae; genus Streptomyces; species Streptomyces sp. NPDC053665. The sequence continues at coordinate 178,539 of NZ_JBVJKK010000002.1, read as the reverse complement.
CAGCCAGCCCTCGCACAGGGTGGGCGCGTCCGGGCCCGCGGTCTCCAACAGGTCGGCGAGGAGAAGTCGTTCACGCTTGGCATGGGTCGACATGCGGCCAGCCTACGACCGGCCCCCCGGTCCGCCCAGCGGACGTGCCGGTCGGACCGCCGCGCCGGTCCGCCCAGTGGACACCGGAGAGGGTCCGGCGGCGCGGCGCGGCACAATGGTCGGCATGACCAGCACGCCCGACCGGCCCGGCCGCCTCGACCCGGAGATCGCCGCGCGCCTCAAGCGCAGCGCCGACGGCCTCCTGCCCGCCATCGCCCAGCAGTACGACACCAAAGAGGTGCTCATGCTCGGCTGGATGGACGACGAGGCCCTGCACCGCACCCTGACCACCGGCCGGTGCACGTACTGGTCGCGCAGCCGCCGCGAGTACTGGGTCAAGGGCGACACCTCCGGCCACGTCCAGTGGGTCAAGTCCGTCGCGCTGGACTGCGACGCCGACACGCTCCTGGTCCAGGTCGACCAGGTCGGCGCGGCCTGCCACACCGGGGCGCGCACCTGCTTCGACGAGGACGTGCTGCTGAAGGACGGCGACACCGGCGCCCCCGGCACGGATCAGTAAGGTCACTGGCCATGGACCTCGAGACGTTCCGCAAGCTCGCCACCGACCGGCGGGTCATCCCCGTCACCCGCAAGCTCCTCGCCGACGGCGACACCCCGGTGGCGCTCTACCGCAAGCTCGCCGCGGAGCGCCCCGGCACCTTCCTGCTGGAGTCGGCGGAGAACGGCCGCTCCTGGTCCCGGTACTCCTTCGTCGGCGTCCGCAGCGCCGCCACCCTGACCGAGCGCGACGGCGAGGCCCACTGGCTCGGCGCCCCGCCCGTCGGCGTCCCCACCGGCGGCGACCCGCTCGCCGCGCTGCGGGCCACCATCGAGGCCCTGCACACCCCCCACCAGGAGGGCCTGCCGCCCTTCACCGGCGGCATGGTCGGCTACCTCGGCTACGACATCGTCCGCCGCCTGGAGAAGATCGGCCCCGGCGAACGCGACGACCTCCGGCTGCCCGAACTGACCATGCTGCTGACCAGCGACCTCGCCGTCATGGACCACTGGGAGGGCTCGGTCCTGCTGATCGCCAACGCGATCAACCACAACGACCTGGAGACGGGCGTCGACGAGGCCCACGCGGACGCGGTGGCCCGCCTCGACGCCATGCAGGCCGACCTGACCCGCCCGGTCCCCCAGCCCCCGGCCGTGCTCCCGCCCTCCGAACTGCCCGCGTACACCGCGCTGTGGGGCGGCCCCGACTACCAGGAGGCCGTCGAGGACATCAAGGAGCGCATCCGGGCCGGCGAGGCCTTCCAGGTCGTGCCCTCCCAGCGTTTCGAGACGCCCTGCACGGCGAGCGCCCTGGACGTCTACCGGGTGCTGCGGGCCACCAACCCCTCGCCGTACATGTACCTCTTCCGCTTCGACGGGTTCGACGTCGTCGGCTCCTCGCCCGAGGCCCTGGTCAAGGTCGAGGACGGCCGGGCCATGGTGCACCCCATCGCGGGCACCCGCCGGCGCGGCGCCACCCCGCAGGAGGACCAGGCCCTCGCCGAGGAACTGCTGGCCGACCCCAAGGAGCGCGCCGAGCACCTCATGCTCGTCGACCTGGGCCGCAACGACCTGGGCCGCGTCTGCGAGCCCGGCTCGGTCGAGGTCGTCGACTTCATGTCCGTCGAGCGCTACTCGCACGTGATGCACATCGTCTCCACGGTCACCGGCCGGGTGGCGCCCGGCCGCAGCGCCTTCGACGTCCTCACCGCCTGCTTCCCGGCCGGGACCCTCTCCGGCGCCCCCAAGCCCCGCGCGATGCAGATCATCGACGAACTCGAGCCGTCCCGGCGCGGGCTGTACGGCGGCTGCGTCGGCTACCTCGACTTCGCCGGCGACTCCGACACCGCCATCGCCATCCGCACCGCCCTCCTGCGCGACGGCACCGCGTACGTGCAGGCCGGAGCGGGTGTCGTCGCCGACTCGGACCCCGTCGCCGAGGACACCGAGTGCCGCAACAAGGCGGCCGCGGTGCTGCGCGCGGTGCACACCGCCAACCGGCTGGGCGGGGCCTGAGACGAACCCCGGGTGACGTATCGCCCCGGGTTCAGGCGATAGTGGAGTACGTGACTGCCGTACCTCACCCCCGTTCCGAAGCCGCCGGACCCGCCCGGGCCGGCCGCCTGAGCCTCGCCGTCGCCCTGCTGGGCGGCGCGCTCGGCGCGGCCGTGGCCCTGCTCGCCACCCGGCAGCAGTGGTCGGAGGGCACCGCGACGGTGGCCGGCGGCGCGTTCCCCCTCACCGCCAGGGGCAGCGACGTCACGGGCGTCCCCGCGGCGCTCGCCATAGTCGGCCTCGCCGCGCTCGTCGCCGTGTTCGCCGTGCGCCGCGCCGGCCGCCTCGTCGTGGCCGCGCTGCTCGCCCTGTCCGGCGCCGGCATCGTCGTCGCGGCCCTGCTGGGCGCCTCCGACAGCTCCGCGCTCGACGAGCAGGCCGCCCAGGCCACCGGCGACACCTCCGCCTCCGTCGGCGCCCTCAGCCACACCGCGTGGCCGTACGTCGCGGCCGCCGGTGGCGTCCTGATCCTGCTCGCCGGGCTGCTCGCCCTGCGCTACGGCCGCCTGTGGCCGGGGATGTCCGGCCGCTACGAACGCGGCGCCGGCCGGCCCCAGCCGCGCCGCGCGGCCCCGGCCGCCGACCCCGACCGGCCCGAGGACCTGTGGAAGGCGCTGGACCGGGGCGAGGACCCGACCGGCGCCTGAGCCGCACGGGTGAGCGCGGGGCCCACCCCCGGTGACCCGGCGGGCGCGCGTGCGGGACAATGTCCCCGAGCGTCCTGCTCAGACACGCACACAGCAACGAGGAGCAAGCAATGGCGGGCAGCAGCCACGGTCACACCCCGGCCGCCTGGACCGGTGTCATCATCGCCTTCATCGGTTTCTGCGTCGCGGGCGCCTTCATGGTGATGGACCAGCCCGCGGGCTTCTGGGCGGGCATCGCGCTCACCCTCCTCGGCGGTGTCGTCGGCGGCATCATGCGCATGATGGGCCTGGGCCAGCCGAAGGAGCACCACCAGCCGCACCAGACCACCGGCGACCGCGAGCCGGCGGGCGCCCAGGGCTGAGCACGGCGCCCTCGGGCGTCCTCGCACGAGGGGCGGCCGGCACGCACGTGCCGCGGCCGCCCCTCGCGCGTGCCCGGGGCACAATGCCTGGTGTGAACACCGACCGCCGCCGGGTGCCGACCGGCCTCCCGGGCCGTCTCGCGGTCCCCGCCGGGGTGCTCGCGGCCGTCGCGGCCGCCTTCGCCTACGTCGGCGCGGTGGACCCCAACGAACCCGGCCACTACCCGGCCTGCCCGCTGCTGCGCTATACGGGCCTGTACTGCCCCGGCTGCGGCGGGCTGCGCAGCGCCCACGCCTTCGTCCACGGCGACCTTTCCGCCGCCCTCCAGGGCAACGCCCTCGCGGTCGCCGGCTACCTCGCCTTCGCGGTGCTCTGGACCGTCTGGGTGGTCCACGCCGTCCGCGGGCGCCCGCTGCGGATCGACCCTCCCGCCGCGCTGATGTGGAGCCTCGGGGCATTGCTGCTGGTCTTCACGGTTGTCCGGAACCTGCCCTTCGGTGGCTGGCTCCATCCTTGATCCACTCCGGTATGTCCAGGTAGTGGGACCGGCGTCAACCGGATGTGAGGCCTACGCCCCGCTGCGGATACCATCGCAGTGACCATCGGTTTTCGATCGGTCGCTGGAACTGTCAAGAGTCTGGAAGGGGGCCGCTCGCGTGAGTGTGCTCGACGAGATCATCGACGGAGTCCGAGCCGACCTCGATGAGCGGCAGGCGCGCGTCAGCCTCGACGAGCTCAAGGAGCGCGCGGCGAAGGCTCCCGCCGCCAAGGACGGCGCTGCCGCACTGCGCGGCGACGGCGTCAAGGTCATCTGCGAGGTCAAGCGCTCCAGCCCCTCCAAGGGCGCCCTGGCCGCCATCGCCGACCCGGCCGGCCTCGCCGCGGACTACGAGGCGGGCGGCGCCGCCGTCATCTCCGTCCTCACCGAGCAGCGCCGCTTCGGCGGTTCGCTCGCCGACCTGGAGGCCGTGCGCGCCCGGGTGGACATCCCGGTGCTGCGCAAGGACTTCATCGTCACCTCGTACCAGCTGTGGGAGGCCCGCGCCTACGGCGCCGACGTCGCCCTGCTGATCGTCGCCGCCCTCGACCAGCCGGCCCTGGAGTCCCTCATCGAGCGGGCCGAGTCCATCGGGCTCACCCCGCTGGTCGAGGTGCACGACGAGGACGAGGTGGACCGCGCCGTCGACGCGGGCGCCCGGGTGATCGGCGTCAACGCCCGCAACCTGAAGACCCTCGAGGTCGACCGCGGCACCTTCGAGCGCGTGGCCCCCGAGATCCCGGACCACATCGTCAAGATCGCCGAGTCCGGCGTGCGCGGCCCGCACGACCTCATCGCCTACGCCAACGCCGGCGCCGACGCGGTCCTGGTGGGCGAGTCCCTCGTCACCGGCAAGGACCCGAGGACGGCGGTGTCCGACCTGGTGGCCGCCGGCGAACACCCCGCTCTCCGGCACGGCCGGAGCTGACCTGCCGCTAGGCTTGCCCCGATGACGACCATCCTGACGACCGTGGACCGGTACGCCCGCCTCGCGCGCGGCTGCCGCCCCCGCGGCTGCCGTGCGCCCGCCCGCCGGGTCCACGGCCGCCGCGTCCGGTACGTCATCGGCGACGAGCCGGGCCAGGTCAACGGCATGCGATGGCAGCGCGCCCGTTAGGGGCGCGGGGAACTGCGCGACGCCACACACGGCCCGCGGTCGACGACACAGCCCTGCCCCCACGGCGATCAGTGATCCACCCACACTCACCGTGAGGTATCCGCATGCCCAGCCAGTTCTTCATCCCCGACCCCGAGGGTCAATCACCGGACCCCGAGGGCTACTTCGGGGCCTTCGGCGGCAAGTTCATCCCCGAGGCCCTCGTCGCCGCCGTCGACGAGGTGGCCGTCGAGTACGACAAGGCCAAGCACGACCCGGAGTTCGCCAAGGAGCTCGACGGCCTCCTGGCCGACTACACCGGCCGCCCCTCCGCCCTCACGGAGGTGCCCCGCTTCGCCGAGCACGCCGGCGGCGCCCGCGTCTTCCTCAAGCGCGAGGACCTGAACCACACCGGCTCGCACAAGATCAACAACGTGCTCGGCCAGGCCCTGCTCACCAAGCGCATGGGCAAGACCCGGGTCATCGCCGAGACCGGCGCCGGCCAGCACGGTGTCGCGACCGCCACCGCCTGCGCCCTCTTCGGCCTCGACTGCACCATCTACATGGGCGAGATCGACACGCAGCGCCAGGCCCTCAACGTGGCCCGCATGCGCATGCTCGGCGCCGAGGTCATCGCCGTGAAGTCCGGCAGCCGCACGCTCAAGGACGCCATCAACGAGGCGTTCCGGGACTGGGTCGCCAACGTCGACCGCACCCACTACCTCTTCGGCACGGTCGCCGGACCGCACCCCTTCCCGGCCATGGTCCGCGACTTCCACCGCGTCATCGGCGTCGAGGCCCGCCGCCAGCTCCTGGAGCGCGCCGGGCGCCTGCCCGACGCCGCGATCGCCTGCGTCGGCGGCGGCTCCAACGCCATCGGCCTGTTCCACGCCTTCATCCCCGACGAGGGCGTCCGCCTGATCGGCTGCGAGCCCGCCGGGCACGGCGTCGACACCGGTGAGCACGCGGCGACCCTCACCGCGGGCGAGCCGGGCATCCTGCACGGCTCCCGGTCCTACGTCCTCCAGGACGAGGAGGGCCAGATCACCGAGCCCTACTCGATCTCGGCCGGCCTGGACTACCCGGGCATCGGCCCCGAGCACTCCCACCTGAAGGACTCCGGCCGCGGCGAGTACCGCGCGGTCACCGACGACGCGGCCATGCAGGCCCTGCGCCTGCTGTCCCGCACCGAGGGCATCATCCCCGCCATCGAGAGCGCCCACGCCCTGGCCGGCGCCCTCGAGGTGGGCCGGGAACTCGGCGAGGACGGGCTGATCGTGGTCAACCTCTCCGGGCGTGGCGACAAGGACATGGACACCGCCGCGCGCTACTTCGGTCTGTACGACACCGACGCCCAGGTCGCCGAGGACGCCTCCGGCACCGCCGAGATCGAGGGGGACGCCAAGTGAGCGGCAACATCCGGCTGTTGAGCGACACCCTGGCCGCGGCCCGGTCCGAGGGGCGCGCGGCGCTGATCGCCTACCTCCCGGCCGGCTTCCCGACCGTGGACGGCGGCATCGACGCGATCAAGGCCGTCATCGACGGCGGCGCCGACGTCGTCGAGGTGGGCCTGCCGCACAGCGACCCGGTCCTGGACGGCCCCGTCATCCAGACCGCCGACGACATCGCCCTGCGCGGCGGCGTGAAGATCGCCGACGTGATGCGCACCGTCCGCGAGGCCCACGCGGCCACCGGCAAGCCCATCCTCGTCATGACGTACTGGAACCCCATCGACCGCTACGGCGTGGAGCGGTTCACGGCCGAGCTGGCCGAGGCGGGCGGCGCCGGGTGCATCCTGCCCGACCTGCCCGTGCAGGAGTCGGCGCTGTGGAGGGAGCACGCGGAGAAGCACGGCCTCGCCACCGTCTTCGTCGTCGCCCCCAGCAGCAAGGACGAGCGGCTCGCGCAGATCACCGCGGCGGGCAGCGGCTTCGTGTACGCCGCCTCCCTCATGGGCGTCACCGGCACCCGCGCCAGCGTCAGCAACCAGGCCCAGGACCTGGTGGAACGCACCCGGGCCAGCGGGACGGACCTGCCGGTCTGCGTCGGCCTGGGCGTCTCCACCCCCGCCCAGGCCGCCGAGGTCGCGGGCTTCGCCGACGGCGTGATCGTCGGCTCGGCCTTCGTCAAGGCCATGCTCGACGCGCCCGACGAGGCGGCCGGCGTCGAGGCCGTGCGCGCGCTCGCCGGCGACCTCGCCCAGGGCGTGCGCGGACAGGCGTAGCACGACCGGAAGTCATACGGGTCCCTCGTACGGGTGGACCTGGGGCCGGGGAGGCGCGGTGCGTCTCCCCGGTTCGTTTCCGGGGTGTGAGCGAGAAGAACCGTGAGGGAAAGCGCACCGCCCGTGAGCGGCTGGCGGTCGAGCGCGAGAAGCAGAAGTCCGCGGACAAGCGCCGGCGCGCCCTGATCGTGGGCGGTGCCGTCGTCGGTGTCCTGGCACTCGCGGCGGTGATCGGCGTCGTCGCCGCCAACGCCGGGAAGGACGAGGGCGACGAGGCCTCGGGCCCGGTCGTGGCCCCCTCGGGAGCGCAGGGCAAGGACAGCCTGGCCATCCCGGTCGGCAAGGACGGCGCCAAGTCCACGCTCACGGTGTGGGAGGACTTCCGCTGCCCCGCCTGCAAATCCTTCGAGACGGTCTACCGGCCGGTGATCCACGAGCTGACCGAGGCCGGCCAACTCAAGGTCGAGTACCACCTGGTCACCCTCATCGACGGCAACATGCGCGGCAGCGGCTCGCGCAACGCGGCCAACGCGGCGGCCTGCGCCCAGGACGCCGGGAAGTTCCCCGCATACCACGACGTGCTCTTCGACAACCAGCCGCAGGAGGTCGACGACGCCTACGCGGACAACGCCAAGCTGATCGAGCTGGCCGGCAAGGTGGACGGCCTGGACACGCCCGCGTTCCGCACGTGCGTCGAGAAGGGCACGCACAACGCCTGGGTCGCCAAGTCGCACCAGGCGTTCGACAAGGGCGACTTCTCCGGCACGCCGACCGTGCTGTTCGACGGCAAGAACATCTACCAGGACCGGACGATGACCCCGGCCAAGCTCAAGCAGATGGTGGAGCAGGCGAACCAGGGATAGGGGGACGCCCACCCGCCCCTGTTATGGACCCGTAGCCGGGCCGCCCGCCCCGGGCCCGGTCCGGCACGGTAGCGTCGACCTTGCCATGGAACTTGCCTTCATTCCCAGCCCGTCGCGCGGGGTGCTGTACCTCGGCCCCATTCCGCTGCGCGGCTACGCGTTCTGCATCATCATCGGCGTCTTCGTTGCCGTCTGGCTCGGCAACAGGCGGTGGATCGCCCGGGGCGGGCGGGCCGGCACGGTGGCCGACATCGCTGTCTGGGCCGTGCCCTTCGGCCTGGTCGGCGGGCGCCTCTACCACGTGATCACGGACTACGAGCTGTACTTCAGCGAGGGCCGTGACTGGGTGGACGCCTTCAAGATCTGGGAGGGCGGCCTCGGCATCTGGGGCGCGATCGCGCTGGGCGCGCTGGGTGCCTGGATCGGCTGCCGCCGCCGGGGCATCCCCATGCCGGCCTACGCCGACGCCGTCGCGCCCGGCATCGCCCTCGCGCAGGCCATCGGCCGCTGGGGCAACTGGTTCAACCAGGAGCTGTACGGCAAGCCCACCGATCTGCCGTGGGCCCTGGAGATCACCTCCTCCTCCGACGGGCGGGTCCCGGGCACCTACCACCCGACGTTCCTGTACGAGTCGCTGTGGTGCGTGGGCGTGGCGGTGCTGGTCATCTGGGCCGACCGCCGCTTCCGGCTGGGCCACGGCCGGGCGTTCGCCCTGTACGTCGCCGCGTACTGCTCGGGCCGCGCCTGGATCGAGTACATGCGGGTCGACGACGCGCACCACGTCCTGGGCCTGCGGCTGAACGTGTGGACCGCGATCCTGGTGTTCCTGCTCGCGGTGACGTACTTCGTGGTGTCGGCGAAGAAGCGGCCCGGCCGGGAGGACGTCGTGGAGCCGGGGGCGACGGCCCCGGCGGACGAGTCCGGCGCCGGTGCCGGAGCCGACGGCGAGGAGAAGACCGAGGCGGCGGACGAGGGCGGCGAGCCCGCCGGGAAGACCCCCGGCGAGCCGGCCGGCGCGGCGGAGAAGGACGAGGCCAGGGACGCGGCCCGGGACGAGGCGGGGTCGGGCAAGAAGACCTGACCGACTCTGCGTGCACGGCATCGAGGGCGCCCCGGGACGAACCGGGGCGCCCTCGCCGCGTCCCACCGGCGCCGTGCCGCACCTCGCGGACGCCCTCCTCGCGGCGAGCCGCGGGCGGCAGGCTCGGGGCCCGGCGGCGGGGCAGGGGCCCGGTGGCGGCTGCCGCGGGCCGCGGGCGGGGCGCCGGGGTCTCGCACGCGGCGCGCCCGGGACGTCACATGTGAGGCGCGCCCGGGCCTCCTCGGCGGTGGCGGGCGGCCCAGCGACGGCGTGCCCGGGGCTCTTGTCGGGGCCGGCCGGAGGCGGTGGGCGGGGGCCCGGCGGAATTCTCCCTCGCGGTGAGGCCTGCGGTCGCTCAGGTCGGCTGACCGCAGGTCGGGGGCGGGGTGCTGCGAGGTCTCGCAGGTGGCGAGGCCGGCGGGTCTCGCCGGGGGCTCACCCGTGGCGCGTTCCCGGGTGGGTGCCGGGGCGGTGGGTCAGGGAGAGGGTGCGCCGGGCCGCCGCCACCGTCGCCGCGTCGATGAAGCGGCCGTCGGGCAGGGCCTGGGCGCCCGGGTCGGCCGCCGCCGCCTTGAGGACCGACTCGGCCCGTTCGATCTCCTCCTCGGTGGGCAGGTAGGCGCGCTCGATCACCGGGAGCTGGCGGGGATGGATCGCGGCCCGGCCGAGGAAGCCCAGCGCGCGGCCGTGGGCGCAGGAGGCGGCCAGGCCCGGCAGGTCGCGGATGTCGGGGTGGACGGACTGGGCCGGTGGGGGCAGCCCCGCGGCGCGGGCGGCCACGACCACCCGAGAGCGCGACCAGTCCAGGCCCCGGTCGTCGCGCACACCGAGGTCGGCCCGCAGGTCCGCCTCCCCGAGGGAGATGCCGCGCAGTCCCGGGTGGGCGGTGGCGATGGCGTACGCCCGTTCCACGGCGAGGGCCGACTCCACCAGGGCGTGCAGACCGGCGGTGACCCGGCTCGCGACCCGGACGATCTGCGCGGGCGAGGTCACCTTGGGCAGGCGCAGCCCGGACAGGCCGGGCGCCCGCCCGAGGGCGGCGACGTCCTCCTCGCCCCAGGTGCTGCCCGGGGCATTGACGCGGACGTGGACCGGGACGGGCGGCGCCTCGGCGAGGAACTCGGCGGTGGCGGCCCGGGCGTACGCCTTGCGGTCGGGGGCGACCGCGTCCTCCAGGTCGATCACCACCGCGTCGGCGCCGTGGGTGAGGGCCTTCGCCACCACGTGCGGCCGGTCGCCCGGCGCGTAGAGCCACGTGAGGGGGTGCCCCGTCACAGGGCGCCCTCGGTGCGCAGTGCGGTGAGCTCGGCCGGGGTCAGGCCCAGTTCGGTGAGGACCTCGTCCGTGTCGGCGCCGTGCGGCCGGCCCGCCCAGCGGATCGCGCCGGGCGTGGCGGACAGGCGGAAGAGGACGTTCTGCATGCGGAGCGGACCCAGCTCCGGGTCGTCGACGGTGGTGACGGTGTCCAGGGCCTGGTACTGCGGGTCCGCCATCACGTCCCGGACGTCGTAGATCGGGGCCGCCGCCGCCTCGGCCTTCTCGAAGGCGGCCAGCACGTCGGTGCGGGTGCGCCCGGCGATCCAGGAGCCGACCGCCCCGTCCAGGACGTCGGCGTGCCGGGCCCGCTCGGCGCCGGTCGCGAACCAGGGCTCGTCGATCAGCTCCGGGCGGCCGACCAGGTGCATCACGCGCTCGGCGACCGACTGCGCCGAGGTGGAGACCGCGACCCAGGAGCCGTCCGCCGTGCGGTACACACCGCGCGGCGCGTTGTTGGGGGAGCGGTTGCCGGTGCGCGGCTGGACGTGGCCGAGCTGGTCGAACCAGAGGGGCTGCGGGCCGAGGGCGGCCAGGATCGGCTCGATCAGGGCCATGTCCACGACCTGGCCCTCGCCGGTCCGCTCGCGCGCCGCGAGGGCCGTCATCACGGCGTACGCCGTCGTCAGCCCCGCGATGGCGTCGGCCAGGCCGAACGGGGGCAGGGTCGGGGGCGCGTCCGGTTCGCCGGTGATCGCGGCGAAGCCGCTCATGGCCTCGGCGAGGGTCCCGAAGCCGGGCCGGTGCGCGTAGGGGCCGAACTGGCCGAACCCGGTGACGCGGGCCAGGACCAGCCGCGGATTGGCGGCCGACAGCTCCGGCCAGCCCAGGTCCCACTTCTCCAGGGTGCCGGGGCGGAAGTTCTCGACGATCACGTCGGCGGTGGCGGCCAGGCGCAGCAGCGTCGCGCGCCCTCCGGGCCTGGACAGGTCCAGGGTGATGGTGCGCTTGTTGCGGCCGAGCGTCTTCCACCACAGCCCCACGCCGTCCTTGGACGGGCCGTGGCCGCGTGAGGGGTCCGGCTTCGAGGGGTGCTCCACCTTGACGACGTCCGCGCCGAAGTCGCCGAGCAGGGTGGCGGCCATCGGGCCGGCGAAGAGGGTGGCGAGGTCGAGGACGCGCAGACCGGACAGGGGAGTGGGCTGGGGCACGGTCATGGGCGGTGCATCTCCCGGTGCGTGAGGTGGGCGAGCGTGTCGAAGCCGATGCCGTCGAAGTCGCCCACCGACGTGGCCAGACGGTTCTTCAGGGGGGCCGTCCAGTGGTCCGGCAGCGCCGCGGGGTGCCCGGCCAGCAGTCCCGCGATGCTGCCGGCCGTGGCGCCGTTGGAGTCGGTGTCCCAGCCGCCGCCGACCGCGCGGCTGATCGAGCCGCAGAAGTCGCCGTCGGCGTGGGTGAGGGCGGCGGCGATCAGGGCGGTGTTGGGGACGGCGTGCACCCAGTGGTGGCCGGCGGCGTGGACGGCGTGGAGTTCGTCGACGACCGTGTCGAAGTCCTCGTGCTCGCCCGCCAGTCGCACGGCGTGCCGGACGGCCGCGGCGAGGCGGGAGCGCGGGGGGACGACGGTGAGGCCGGCGCGCAGGCAGGCGTGCACGTCGTGGTCGCCGCTCGCGGCCGTCGCGATCGCGGCGGCGGTGAACATCGCCGCGTAGACGCCGTTCCGGGTGTGGGTCAACGTGGCGTCCCGGTACGCCTGTTCGGCGGCGCCGGCCGGGTCGCCGGGGTGGGTCCAGCCGTGGACGTCGGCCCGGATCAGGGCGCCGATCCACTCCCGGAACGGGTTGCGGTGACGGGCGGTGTGCGGGGGTTCCAGGCCGCAGAGCAGATTGCGGTAGGCGACGCGCTCGGCGGTGAAGGTGCGGCCCGCGGGGAGTTCGTCGAGCCAGGTGCGGGCCACGTCGGCGGTGGTGAAGGCCGTGCCGTGGCGCCGGAGGAGGATCAGGTTCAGCAGCGCGTAGTTGAGGTCGTCGTCCTCGGGCATGCCGTCGATGTTCTCGGCGAGGGAGGTGGCGGCCGAGCGGCGGTTCCAGGGGTGCTCCCGCAGCAGGTCCGCCGGGACGCCGCGGGCGGTGAAGTAGCCGGCGAGGGGCCAGTTGCCGGTGGAGCGGGCGAGCCGGCGGACGGCGTCCAGGGGCAGCTTCTCCACCGGTTTGCCCAGCAGGCAGCCGGCGGCCCGGCCGAGCCAGGCGGCCTCCAGGCGATCGGGCGTGGTGGTGGGCCGGCCCACCGGGGCGGGCCAGTCGGGGCAGGCGGCCCTGATCGCCTCCAGGCCGGTCGGCTCGTCGTCCGCCGACGCGCTGGGCAGGTCGGCCAGTTCGTCCAGGAGGTCCTCCGCCAGGCCCCGCAGGTAGCGGGAGGCCGGGGTGGGGGAGGCCCCGGCCGTCAGGGGGGCCTCGGGGCCGCCCGCCGCCCGCCAGCGGGCCGCGATCCGCGACGGCTCGCGTCCGTCCTGGGCCGCCTGCCGCAGCTCGTGGCCGATCAGGTCCTCCGGCTGGACCCAGGTCAGTCGGAGCATTCCCGGCCTCCGAGCACGGCGAAGGCCCGCTCGTGGGCGCGGCGGCGGGCCACGTCCTTGGCGAAGATCTCGCGGGTCACGGCCGTCAGCGTCGCCGCGGGTTCCCACAGGTCCAGGCGGCTGGCCTCCGCCACCGTCTTCGCCCACTCCTCGGGCACCGGCGACCCGAGGGCGCCTGCCAGGGCGCCCGCCATGGTGGCGATCGAGTCGCAGTCGCGCCCGTAGTTGACGGCGCCCAGGACCGCGTGGCGGTAGTCGCCGCGCGCCACGGTCACCATGCCCAGGGCCACCGGGAGTTCCTCGATGGCGTGCAGCCGGGACGGGCGGCGGGCGCCGAGGGAGGGAGCCCGGTAGTCGGGGCCCACGGTGTCGTACGGGGCGACCGCCTCACGCAGCGGGGCGAGGGCCGACTCGAAGTCGGTGTGGCGCGCGGCCTCCTCGCAGACCCGCTCGATCGCCGCGCGGGTGCCGTCCTTCGCCAGGGCCAGGCACGCGGAGACGACCGAGTCCGCACTCGCCCCGGGCGCACAGGCCGCCGCCACCGCCGCGGCCAGCACGCCCGCCGCCTCACGGCCGTACGACGACTGGTGCGCGCCGGCGATGTCCAGGGCCTCGGCGTACGCCGCCCGCGGGTCGGCCGCGTTGACCAGGCCCACGGGCGCGGCGTACATGGCCGCGCCGCAGTTGACGATGTTGCCGGTGCCGGCCTCGCGCGGGTCGGCGTGGCCGTAGTGGATGCGGGTGACCAGCCACTTCTCGGCGAGGAAGAGACGCTGGAGGGGGAGCGCCTCGGTCTCCAGCTCCGGGATCCAGCGGGATTCGGTCATCAGGTCGGGGACCAGGTGGTCGGCGATCGCGTAGGCGTCGAGGTGGTCGCGGACCCGGGCGTAGACGCGGATCAGGGCGTGCGTCATCAAGGTGTCGTCGGTGACGTGGCCGTCGCCCTTGTGGTACGGCGCCAGGGGGCGGGCGGTCCGCCAGTCGTCGCCGTGCCAGGGGCCGACGACGCCGTGGACGCGGCCGCCGTGGCGTTCCAGGATCTGCTCGGGGCTGTAGCCCTCGACGGGGCCGCCGAGTGCGTCGCCGACGGCCGCGCCGACGAGGGCGCCGGTGATCCGCTCGTCCAGTGAGGCGTTTTGGTGTGATTCGGGCTGCATGGGCGCATCATCCTCCCGGCCGGGCCGGTTGCGCGGCTTCCAGCAGCCCGGCGAGTTCCACGAGGTCGGTTCCGGTGAGGCGGGGCAGGACGCAGCCGGAGAGGGTGCGGCAGGTCTCCCGCCAGGGCGCCGGGACGGACGCGCCGCCGCCCAGGGCCCCGGTGAGGGCTCCGGCCAGGGCCGGTGCCGAGTCCGCGACGCGGGACAGGCACGCCGCGGCCGGGACGGCCTCGGCGATGCGGCCCCGGGCGGCGGTGGCCAGGGCGAGGGCCACCGGCACGGTCTCGGCGGCGGCGATGCCGTAGCTGTAGACGTGGTCGACGATCTGGTGCTCCAGGGACGGGACCAGGGCGAAGGTGCTGTCCGCCGCGGCGGCCAGGTGCAGGGCGTGCCGGGCGTTGCGGCCGATCTCCGTGGACGCGGGCAGTTCGTCCAGGGCGGCCGCGACACAGGCGCCGACGTCCGCGCCGGCCAGGGCGAGGGAGAGGGCCGCCGCCATCGCGCGGGCGCCGTGCACGCCGTCGCCGTCCTGGGTGTAGCGGGCGTCGAACTCGGCCAGGGCGGCGGCGCTCGCGGGGTCGCCGGGGTGGGCCGCGGCCAGCACGCAGGCGCGGACGCAGGCGGCGTCGTCGAAATAGTGGGGGTTGTCGTGGCCGGTGGCGGGCGGGCGCAGGCCGGTGGCGAGGTTGCCGAGGCCGGCGCGGACGGAGATGCGGGCCCGCAGGGGCAGGACGGCGGACTCGATCTCCGGGGCGCGGTCCGCCGCGGCGGCGACCTCCCCGGCGACGGCGTTCCAGGTGAGGTCGATCGCGGCGCGGATACGGCGGTCCCGGCCGAGGTCGTCCAGGACGGTGTCCTCGCCGGCGCTCAGGAGGGCCTCGGCGGCGAAGGCCGCCCACTCGGCGTCGTCGGACGGGCCGAGGCGCAGGGGCTCGGGGGGCTGGTTCAGGGCGATGGGGACGGGCAGGGTGGTCGTGGCGTTCTGCTCGGCGAAGGTGTCCAGTTCGCGGGTGAGGCGGCGGGTCCAGTCGGGCATGCGGGCGGCCCGGTGCCGGGCGGCGGGCCAGCCCGCGGCGTCGCCGGCGGCGAGACCCAGCAGGAGCCCTTCGGTCCGGCTCCCGGCCCCGGCTCCGCCGTCGGCCCGGTCGTCTCCCACCCGGGCACCGCCCGTGACGGTCACTCGAAGGGTCCTGGTCTCGCGTGGGGGGAGCGGGCCGTCGGCGGGCGGTGCGTCGTGCGGCGTGGCGGCTGCCTGCCGGGCACCACCGCGCTGTGTCAGCTGGTCCGCAGTCATACGGAGTCCTCCGTTTCGGTCCCCGCCGGGATGGCGTCCGCCGGAACCGGCTGGGGAACCGGCGGGGAGGGTTCCGGGGACGCGGACGGTGACGTCAGAAGATCCGCCACGTCCAGGACGTGGTAGCCGGCCATCGCCGGGAGGCATCGGCCGCGCACGGGGCCGATGGGCGCCGCCCACTCGGCGGGGATCGCCGGCACGCCCTGGGTGGCCCCGGCCAGGGCGCCCGCCACCGCCGCCGTCGTGTCCGCGTCGCGGCCCATGTTGACCGCGGTCAGGACGGACTGCTGGAAGTCGCCGTCGGCCGCCGCGTACGCGCCGAAGGCGAGCGCGACCGCCTCGGGGGCGAGATCGGTCCAGGGGTAGCCGCCGATGACGACCGCGGAGCGCACGGCGCGTTCGCCGCGGTGGGCGGCCGTGACGGCCCGGCGCAGGCAGCGCGCGGTCCACGAGTCGTCGGGGACGACCGCGAGGGCCGCGGCCACCACCGCGATCACCTGGGCGCCCGCCATGGCCGCCGCGACGCCCGCCGCCACCGCCCGGCCCCCGTAGATGCCCTCGCCGTCGTGGCTCACCGAGCCGTCGATCGCGACCAGCCGGGCCGCCTCCGCCGGGCGGCCCGCGGCGAAGACGCCGAAGGGGGCCGCCCGCATGGCCAGGCCGTCGCTCCAGGCGTGCCGGTGCTGGGCGGAGATGGGTGCGGCCAGGCCCCGGCGCAGGTTCTCCAGCGTGCCGCGTTCGCTGAAGCCGGCGCCCCGGAAGGGGCCCTCGTCGCGGTCGGCGATCAGTTCGTGCCACGCCGACTCCACATGCGCCGGGGTGAGCGCGGAGCCGTGCCGGGCCAGCAGGAGGCCGGAGAAGATCGCGTACTCGGTGTCGTCCGTGCCCGCCGGGTGCTCGGCCACGTACCCGGTGATGCGGCCCCAGCGCGCCCGGATCTCGGAGGGCTTCATGTTCTCCGCGGGAGCCCCGAGCGCGTCACCGACGGCCAGGCCCAGCAGGGCGCCCCGGGCCCGGGCGCGCAACCCGGTGGCGTCCTGGGCGTCCGGGGCGGAGGGTGTGCCGGCGGTCGATGCCATGGGGCATGTGTCCCACCGGGGCGCGCGACGCGAGCATCGGCGGCCCCAGCATCACCCGGTCGATGCCGGGCAGGAGAATGGGCCCAGGGTTCGATGAAGGGCAAAACCGCAGGTTAGCCCAGCCTTTCCTTGCTGGCGGGGACGGAATTCCGGGCGTACTTTGGGGGTTGTACAAATCTGGAACCAGTCCAGACAAGGGGAGCGGATCTTTCATGGCGATCATCGAGACCGAGGCGGCGCTGCACGAGGCGCACCGGGACAACCACACGCATCGGGACGTCAACGGCGGCTGGCTGCGTCCCGCGGTGTTCGGCGCCATGGACGGCCTCGTCTCCAACCTGGCCCTGATGACCGGTGTCGCCGGCGGGGCGGCCGGTCAGCACACCGTCGTCCTCAGCGGACTCGCGGGCCTGGCGGCCGGTGCCTTCTCCATGGCCGCGGGCGAGTACACCTCCGTGGCCTCCCAGCGTGAACTGGTCGAGGCCGAGCTGGACGTGGAGCGGCGCGAGCTGAGGAAGCACCCGAAGGACGAGGAGGCCGAGCTGGCCGCCCTCTACCAGGCCCGGGGTGTCGAGCCGGGGCTGGCCAGGGAGGTCGCCCGGCAGCTGTCGAAGGACCCCGAGCAGGCGCTGGAGATCCACGCCCGGGAGGAGCTGGGCATCGACCCCGGCGACCTGCCCTCGCCCACCGTGGCCGCGGTGTCGAGCTTCGGCTCCTTCGCGCTGGGCGCCCTCGTCCCGGTGCTGCCGTACCTGCTGGGCGCGAGCACGCTGTTGCCGGCCGTGCTGCTCGCGCTGCTCGGGCTCTTCCTGTGCGGCGCGGTCGTGGCCAGGGTGACCACGCGGACCTGGTGGTACAGCGGCCTGCGGCAGTTGCTGCTGGGCGGTGCGGCGGCCGGTGTGACGTACGCCCTGGGCACTCTGTTCGGAACGGCCGTAGGATAGCGCGGCCCGGACTTATGCAGTGGTCTGCATAGATTTTCGTTACTCGCTGGTTTCGGCGGTGTGGCGACCGGGCATGAGCCGTAAGCGCCGCGGGCAATGACGCCCGTCGCGCACTCGACGGGGTGGGCGACGGCGCCCGCTCCGCCCCCCGGGCCGAGGCCGACTGATCCGACCGATCGTTCCCTCCGGTCTCCCACGACCTCCACCACCACCGGTTCGGTGACCCGTCCGCACGGCCGTGGTGTCCGCATGATGGAACGGATTATCCCGCTTCCCGAGAACCGATCCATCATGTAACCTGCACGAAATTTTGCGATCACGCGAGGGCCAACGTCGTCCCTCGGCACCTGCTCCCCCAGAGCCCACGAGCCTGGGAGGGGCCCCCAGCCACCTGACGACGACGGGAGAGCCGATGCGTACGCCGCGCCAGCCGTCCCAGCACTCCACGAACGGCCGGAACTGGTCCTTCATGGATGCTCGCCCTGCTGCGCAGGGTATGTACGACCCCCGCAACGAGCACGACGCCTGCGGCGTCGGCTTCGTCGCCACCCTCACCGGCGAGGCGTCCCACACCCTGGTGGAACAGGCTCTGACCGTCCTGCGCAACCTCGAGCACCGAGGCGCCACCGGCTCCGAGCCCGACTCCGGCGACGGCGCCGGCATCCTCTCGCAGGTCCCGGACGCCTTCTTCCGTGACGTGGCCGGATTCGAACTGCCCGCGGCGGGCTCCTACGCCGTCGGCATCGCCTTCCTGCCGGAGGACTCCACCGCGGACGCCGTCTCGCACATCGAGACGCTCGCCGCCGACGAGGGCCTCACCGTCCTCGGCTGGCGCGAGGTGCCGGTCGCGCCCCAGCTGCTGGGCGCCACCGCCCGGTCCACCATGCCGGTCTTCCGCCAGCTGTTCGTCGCCGACGGCTCCGCCGCGCCCGCCACGGGCATCGCCCTGGACCGCAAGGCGTTCGTGCTGCGCAAGCGCGCCGAGCGCGAGGCCGGCGTCTACTTCCCGTCGCTGTCCGCGCGGACCGTCGTCTACAAGGGCATGCTGACCACCGGCCAGCTGGAGCCCTTCTTCCCGGACCTGTCCGACCGGCGCTTCGCCTCCGCGATCGCGCTCGTGCACTCCCGGTTCTCGACCAACACCTTCCCGTCGTGGCCGCTGGCCCACCCGTACCGCTTCGTCGCGCACAACGGTGAGATCAACACCGTCAAGGGCAACCGCAACTGGATGGTGGCCCGCGAGTCGCAGCTGGTGTCGGACCTGTTCGGGTCCGACGACAAGGCCATCGACCGGATCTTCCCGGTCTGCACGCCCGACGCCTCCGACTCCGCCTCCTTCGACGAGGTGCTGGAGCTGCTGCACCTGGGCGGCCGGTCCCTGCCGCACTCGGTGCTGATGATGATCCCGGAGGCGTGGGAGAACCACGACTCCATGGACCCGGCCCGGCGCGCCTTCTACCAGTACCACTCCACGATGATGGAGCCCTGGGACGGCCCGGCCTGCGTCACCTTCACCGACGGCACCCAGGTCGGCGCGGTCCTCGACCGCAACGGCCTGCGCCCCGGCCGCTACTGGGTCACCGACGACGGCCTGGTCGTCCTCGGCTCCGAGGTCGGCGTCCTGGACATCGACCCGGCCAAGGTCGTCCGCAAGGGCCGCCTCCAGCCCGGCCGCATGTTCCTGGTGGACACCGCCGAGCACCGCATCATCGAGGACGACGAGATCAAGGCCCAGCTCGCCGCCGAGAACCCCTACCAGGAGTGGGTGGAGGCCGGCGAGATCGAGCTGTCGGACCTGCCCGAGCGCGAGCACATCGTGCACACCCACGCCTCGGTCACCCGCCGCCAGCAGACCTTCGGCTACACCGAGGAGGAGCTGCGCGTCATCCTCGCGCCGATGGCCAAGGCCGGCGCCGAGCCGATCGGCTCGATGGGCACCGACTCGCCGATCGCCGCCCTGTCGGACCGGCCGCGCCTGCTGTTCGACTACTTCACCCAGCTGTTCGCGCAGGTCACCAACCCGCCGCTGGACGCCATCCGCGAGGAACTGGTCACCTCCCTGCGCAGCTCCCTCGGCCCGCAGGGCAACCTGCTGGAGCCGAACGCGGCCTCCTGCCGCAGCGTCCTGCTGCCCTTCCCGGTGATCGACAACGACGAGCTCGCCAAGCTCATCCACATCAACGCCGACGGCGACATGCCCGGCTTCAAGGCCGCGACCCTCTCCGGCCTGTACCGGGTGCACGGCGGCGGCGACGCGCTCGCCGCGCGCATCGAGGAGATCTGCGCCGAGGCCGACGCCGCCATCGAGAACGGCGCCCGCCTGATCGTCCTGTCGGACCGCCACTCCGACGCCGAGCACGCGCCCATCCCGTCGCTGCTGCTCACCGCCGCCGTCCACCACCACCTCATCCGCACCAAGCAGCGCACCCAGGTGGGCCTGCTGGTCGAGGCCGGGGACGTCCGCGAGGTGCACCACGTCGCGCTGCTCATCGGCTACGGCGCCGCCGCGGTCAACCCGTACCTGGCGATGGAGTCCGTCGAGGACCTGGTCCGCGCCGGCACCTTCCTGCCCGGCATCGAGGCCGAGCAGGCCATCCGCAACCTCATCCGCGCCCTGGGCAAGGGCGTGCTGAAGGTCATGTCCAAGATGGGCATCTCCACCGTCGCCTCCTACCGCGGCGCCCAGGTGTTCGAGGCCGTCGGCCTGGACGAGGCGTTCGTCGCCACGTACTTCAACGGCACCGCCACCAAGATCGGCGGAGTCGGCATCGACGTCGTCGCCAAGGAGGTCGCCGCCCGCCACGCCAAGGCCTACCCGGCCTCCGGCATCGCCCCGGCGCACCGCGCGCTGGAGATCGGCGGCGAGTACCAGTGGCGCCGCGAGGGCGAGCCGCACCTGTTCGACCCGGAGACCGTCTTCCGCCTCCAGCACTCCACGCGCGCCGGCCGCTACGACATCTTCAAGAAGTACACCGAGCGCGTGAACGAGCAGTCCGAGCGGCTGATGACGCTGCGCGGCCTGTTCGGCTTCAAGTCCGGCCGCGCGCCGATCTCCGTCGACGAGGTCGAGCCGGTCTCCGAGATCGTCAAGCGCTTCTCCACCGGCGCCATGTCGTACGGCTCCATCTCGCAGGAGGCGCACGAGACGCTCGCCATCGCCATGAACCAGCTGGGCGGCAAGTCCAACACCGGTGAGGGCGGCGAGGACCCCGAGCGCCTGTACGACCCGGCGCGCCGGTCGTCCATCAAGCAGGTCGCCTCCGGCCGCTTCGGTGTGACCTCCGAGTACCTGGTCAACTCCGACGACATCCAGATCAAGATGGCCCAGGGCGCCAAGCCCGGCGAGGGCGGCCAGCTGCCCGGCCACAAGGTCTACCCGTGGGTCGCCAAGACGCGGCACTCCACGCCCGGCGTGGGCCTGATCTCCCCGCCGCCGCACCACGACATCTACTCCATCGAGGACCTCGCCCAGCTGATCCACGACCTGAAGAACGCCAACCCCCAGGCGCGCATTCACGTCAAGCTGGTCTCCGAGGTCGGCGTCGGCACGGTCGCGGCCGGTGTGTCCAAGGCGCACGCGGACGTGGTGCTCATCTCCGGCCACGACGGCGGCACCGGCGCCTCGCCGCTCACCTCGCTCAAGCACGCCGGCGGCCCCTGGGAGCTCGGCCTCGCCGAGACCCAGCAGACCCTGCTGCTCAACGGCCTGCGCGACCGGATCGTCGTGCAGACCGACGGCCAGCTCAAGACCGGCCGCGACGTGGTCATCGCCGCGCTGCTCGGCGCCGAGGAGTTCGGTTTCGCGACCGCGCCGCTCGTCGTCTCCGGCTGCGTCATGATGCGCGTGTGCCACCTGGACACCTGCCCGGTCGGCATCGCCACCCAGAACCCGGTGCTGCGCGAGCGCTACACGGGCAAGGCCGAGCACGTCGTGAACTTCTTCCGGTACATCGCCGAAGAGGTCCGCGAGATCCTGGCCGAGCTGGGCTTCCGCTCCATCGAGGAGGCCGTCGGCCACGCCGAGGCCCTCGACGTCACCCGCGCGGTCGACCACTGGAAGGCGCAGGGCCTGAACCTGGAGCCGCTGTTCCACGTGCCCGAGCTGCCCGAGGGCGCCGCCCGCCACCGGGTCGTCCCCCAGGACCACGGACTGGAGAAGGCGCTCGACAACGAGCTGATCAGGCTCGCCGCCGACGCGCTCGCCGCACCCGGCGCGGGCGAGGCCCAGCCGGTGCGCGCCCAGGTCGCGATCCGCAACATCAACCGCACGGTCGGCACCATGCTCGGCCACGAGGTGACGAAGAAGTTCGGCGGCGCGGGCCTGCCCGACGACACCATCGACATCACCTTCACCGGCTCCGCGGGCCAGTCCTTCGGCGCGTTCGTGCCGCGCGGCGTCACGCTGCGCCTGGAGGGCGACGCCAACGACTACGTCGGCAAGGGGCTGTCCGGCGGCCGGATCGTCGTCCGCCCGGACCGCGCGGCCGACCACCTCGCCGAGTACAGCGTCATCGCCGGCAACACCATCGGCTACGGCGCCACCGGCGGCGAGATGTTCCTGCGCGGCAAGACCGGCGAACGGTTCTGCGTGCGCAACTCCGGCGCGACGGTCGTCTCCGAGGGCGTGGGCGACCACGGCTGCGAGTACATGACCGGCGGGCACGCGGTGGTGCTCGGCGAAACGGGCCGCAACTTCGCGGCCGGCATGTCCGGCGGCGTCGCCTACGTCATCGACCTCGACCGGGACAACGTCAACGCCGGCAACCTGGACGCCGTCCGGGCGCTGGACGACGCCGACAAGCAGTGGCTGCACGACGTGGTCCGCCGCCACCGGGAGGAGACGGGCTCCACCGTCGCCGAGAAGCTCCTGGCCGAGTGGGACACCGCGGTGGAGCGCTTCAGCAAGATCATCCCCAGCACGTACCAGGCAGTGCTCGCCGCCAAGGACGCCGCCGAGCGAGCCGGTCTCTCCGAGACCGAGACCCACGAGAAGATGATGGAGGCGGCGATCAATGGCTGACCCGAAGGGCTTTTTGAACCACGGGCGCGAGCTCGCCACGTCCCGCCCCGTCGAGGAGCGCGTCCGGGACTGGAACGAGGTCTACGTCCCCGGCTCCCTGCTGCCGATCATCAGCAAGCAGGCCAGCCGGTGCATGGACTGCGGCATCCCGTTCTGCCACAACGGCTGCCCGCTCGGGAACCTCATCCCCGAGTGGAACGACTACGCCTACCGCGAGGACTGGGCCGCCGCCTCCGAGCGCCTGCACGCGACCAACAACTTCCCGGAGTTCACCGGCCGTCTGTGCCCGGCCCCGTGCGAGTCGGCGTGCGTGCTGGGCATCAACCAGGCGCCCGTCACCATCAAGAACGTCGAGGTCTCGATCATCGACAAGGCGTGGGAGACCGGGGACGTCGCCCCGCAGATCCCCGAGCGCCTGTCCGGCAAGACCGTCGCGGTCGTCGGCTCGGGCCCGGCGGGTCTGGCCGCCGCCCAGCAGCTGACCCGCGCCGGCCACACCGTCGCCGTCTACGAGCGCGCGGACCGCGTCGGGGGCCTCCTGCGGTACGGCATCCCCGAGTTCAAGATGGAGAAGCGGCACATCAACCGCCGTATCGAGCAGATGCGCGCGGAGGGCACCCGCTTCCGCACGGGCGTCGAGATCGGCCGCGACCTGAAGGCCACGGACCTGAAGAAGCGCTACGACGCGGTCGTCCTGGCCGTCGGCGCGACCACGGCCCGCGACCTGCCGGTGCCCGGCCGCGAACTCAAGGGCATTTACCAGGCCATGGAGTACCTGCCGCTGGCCAACAAGGTGCAGGAGGGCGACTACGTCACCACTCCGATCTCGGCCGAGGGCAAGCACGTCGTCGTCATCGGCGGCGGCGACACCGGCGCGGACTGCGTGGGCACCGCCCACCGCCAGGGCGCGGCCTCCGTCACGCAGCTGGAGATCATGCCCCGCCCGGGGGAGGAGCGGCACCCGCTCAACCAGCCCTGGCCGACCTTCCCGATGCTGTACAAGGTCACCTCGGCGCACGAGGAGGGCGGCGAGCGGGTCTACTCCGTCTCGACGACCCACTTCGAGGGCGACGAGGACGGCAACGTGCAGTGGCTGCACCTCACCGAGGTGGAGTTCATCGACGGCAAGCTGACCCCGAAGCCGGGCTCCGAGCGCAAGATCCCGGCCCAGCTGGTGACCCTCGCCATGGGCTTCACCGGCACCGACCGGGAGAACGGCCTGGTCGAGCAGTTCGGCCTGGAGCTCGACGAGCGCGGCAACATCGCCCGCGACGGCGACTACCGCACCAACGTGCCGGGCGTGTTCGTCGCCGGGGACGCCGGCCGCGGCCAGTCGCTCATCGTCTGGGCGATCGCCGAGGGCCGTTCGGCGGCGCGCGGGGTGGACCGCCACCTCACCGGCGCCAGCGACCTGCCGGCCCCGATCCGTCCCACGGACCGTGCGCTGATGGTCTGAGCGCACCCCCTGAACGTCCCGCACAAAGGCGTGCGGAACACCGACGGCGCCTGCCCACTGTCCCCGACCGGACCCCGGGCAGGCGCCGTCGAACTTCCCCCGGCGCCCCGCCGCGGGCCCGGGCCTGTCCACCCGGAACCTCAGCCGTCGCGGCCCTCGTCCGGCCACACCTGGATGTGGTCCTCCTCCAGCTCCAGCAGCACCCGGTCCCGCATGTCCAGGGCCGCCGTGTACTCGGCCGGCAGTTGCAGCCGGCCGGCCCGGTCGAGCATGGCGTACTCACGGGCCACCGTGGACTCCTCACCGGCCTCGTCGACCTCGGTGCGGCGCAGCACCTCCGTGGAGGTCCGGCCGTCGCGGATCGCCACCGTGCGGCGGACCTCCCCGGCGACGGCCTGGTCGTGCGTGACGACGACGATCGTGGTGCCCAGTTCCTCGTTGGCCCGGCGGAACGCCGCGAAGACCTGCTGCCCGGTCGCCGAGTCCAGTTCGCCCGTCGGCTCGTCGGCGAGCAGGACAGCCGGGTCGTCGGCCAGGGCGACGGCGATCGCCACCCGCTGCTGCTGGCCCCCCGACATCTGCGGCGGCCGCCGGTCCCGGCAGTCGGCGACCCCGAGCAGGGACAGCAACTCCTCGGCGCGTGAAGCCCGTTGCCTGCGCGGACGCCCCGCCAGCTGCATCGGCAGGACGACGTTCTGCGCCGCCGTCATGTACGGCAGCAGGTTGCGGGCCGTCTGCTGCCACACGAAACCGACCACCTCGCGGCGGTAGCGCAGGCGCGCCTTCGCGTCCATCGCCAGCAGGTCGCGCCCCGCGACCCGCGCCGTCCCGGCCGTGGGCACGTCCAGGCCCGCCAGGATGTTCATCAGCGTCGACTTCCCGCTGCCGGACGCCCCGACCAGGGCCATCAACTCGCCCTCGCGCACCAGCAGGTCGAGGCCCTGGAGCGCCTGCACCTCCATGGCGTCCCCGCCGCCGCGCCGGCTGAAGATCCGCACCAGCCGGTCGCAGGCGATCAGGGCGTCGTGGCCGTAGGCCGGCCGATCGCGGTGGTGTGCCGCCCGCTGCTCCAGCTCCGCGAGCGACCGTGTCGTAGCGCTCAACGCAAGTCTCCTGCCCTGAGGTGGATGATCGGTGTGCGGCGCCCCGCCCACCAGGCCTGGGCCACGGCCACCGCCGCGGCCAGCAGCAGCGCGCCCGCCGCCGGCAGGGCCAGTGACCACACGTCCGCGCGCAGCACGGCACCGCCCGGCACCGTGACCCCGTACGCGTCGGCCAGGGCGAGGCGGTCCAGGTCGATGCCCGGCGCGAGCAGCCGGACCGCCGCCCAGCCCACGGCCACGCCCCCGCCGGCCGCGAGCAGCGCCAGGGGAAGTGCCTCCAGGCCCAGCAGCCGCCTGCCCTGACGGGCCGTCAGACCCAGGGTGCGCAGCCGGGCCAGCAGGGCCGCCCGCTCCGGTGCGGTCCGGACCATGCCGAGCACCAGGGACAGCAGGGCGTAGCCGGTGCTCGCGGCGACGGCCCACAGGTAGATCCGTTCGGCGCCGGACTGCAGCGGCGAGTCGGACAGCGCGGCGCGTTCCTCGCTGCGCAGGGTGACCGACAGCCCGGCGCCCGTGCCGCGCACCGCCGCCCGCAGCGCGGCCCCGTCCAGTCCGGGACCGGCGGCCAGCAGGGCCGTGGCGCCGCCGGAGCGGGGCAGACCGGCCGCGTCGACCAGCAGGAAGTCGCCCTCCGGGACGGCCGGGGTGCCCGGCCGCACGGCGGTGATCCGCACCGTGACAGGCCCGCCGTCCGTACCGATCCGGTGCGGGGCGCGACCGAGCCGCTCGGCGACCCCGGGGGAGGCGACGGCGCCGAGCACCCCGCCCCCCGACGCCAGCCGGTCGGCGGTGAACCCCCCGAGGCCCGTGCGCCGGGCCAGTGCCGCGTAGGCGTCCGGCTCGACGGCGACGACCGTCAGCGACCGCTTGTCCTCGGACACGCGCTCCGCGGCGTAGGACACACCCACGGCCGCCACCTGCCGTACGCCCGGCACCTCCCGCACCGCCCGCTCCAGTCCCGCCGGGAGCGCCGAGCCGTCGGAGGTGTCCACCCGTGCGTCCGCGCCGGTGCGCAGCAGCGCTGCCCGGTCCCGGGCGTCCGCCACCCCGCTCAGCACCGAGCCGCCGAACGCGGCCGTCGTCAGGGCCGTCAGCAGGGCCAGCAGCGGCAGCGTGGCGACCGCCGCCGGTGAGCGGCCCGCCCGGGCCAGCGCCAGGAACCCCACCGCCCCGCGCAGCCGCCCGGCCGGGCCGGAGGCCCACCGCAGGGGCAGCGGATACAACCGCACCAGGACCAGCGCGGCGACCAGCCCGACGAGCACCGGGGCGGCGCTCACCAGCACGTCCGCCGTGTCCTCGGCGCCCCGGCGGCGCAGGGCCGCCACCGAGCCCGCGGCCAGCACCAGCAGGGTCAGTTCGGCGACCGTGCGCCGCCCCCCGGGCCGGGCGTGCGTGAGGTCGCCGCGCCCCGGGTGCGTGCGCGGCCTGCGGTGCGCCACCACCGCCCGCACCGGCAGCGCGGCGCAGGCGAACACGGCCACGGCGCCCGCCCCGAGCACGGACGGCAGCAGCCGGGCCCCGTCCACGGCGAGCACCGCCAGCAGCAGACCGCAGGCGGCGGCCGGCAGCGCCGGCACCGCGCTCTCCGCCAGCAGCCGCCCGCCGATCCCGGCCAGGGAGCCGCCCCGGGCCCGCAGCAGGGCCAGTTCGGTGTCCCGGCGGGCCGCGGCCAGGCCACCGCTCATCACCAGGACGACCACGGCGACCGCGGCGATCCCGACGGCCCCGACGGCGACCACGGGCGTGATCGCGTCACGGGTCCGGGCGTACCCGCCCACGACCTCCTCCAGGCCGGTGAACACCTGCGCCGTCGGACCGGCGGCACCGCGCATGCGCACCAGTCCCGGGCCGTCCTCCAGGGACGCCACCCGGTCGAGCAGCGCCGGGGCGTCCGCCGCGGTCAGCCGCTGCGTGGCGGGCGCGAACCGCCAGTACCGCTCCGGCTCGCCCAGCCCGCCGAGCAGCGCCGGGGCCGCCTCCGGCGCGAGCAGGAGGCCCGCCTCCCAGTAGAACTGCGGCGGACGGCCCCCGTCGCTCGCCAGCGCCGGTGAGCGCACGATGGGCTCCGCCGACCAGTAGCTGCGTTCCGGATGCCGGGGTTCGAGGACGCCGGTGACCCGGACGGTGAGCGGCCGGTCCGGGAAGCCGGCCAGGGTGAGCGTGGAGCCGGCCCGCAGCCGCAGCGTGCGGGCCGTCTCGGCGGTCACGGCGCCCTCCACCGTCCTGGTGTCCACGCCCACCGGGCCGCCTGCGGCGGGCAGCCTGCCCTCGCGCACCGTGGCGTGAGCCGCCGCGCCCGACTGCGCGAGCAGGGTGAACCGGGGCGGCAGCCCGTCCGGGCGGGGCAGCCACGCGTCCAGGGCCTGCAGGCTCTTGCCGGTCCGCACGCCGTGCGCCGACTGGGCCGGGTCCACCCGCAGCGGCCGGGGCAGCAGCGACCGCGCCCGGGCGTCCACCTCGGCGAGCGCCTCCGGCCGGACCTCGTCCGCCCGCGCCCGCTCCGGCTGCTCCAGACCGGGCTGGGCCGTCTTCAGCTCCAGCACGGTCGACCCGGGGGCGGCCGAGACCACGGCCTCGCGCAGCCCGTGCGTCTCGTACGCCTCCACGGCCCGCGGCAGCACCGCCGCGAGGAAGGCCGTGACCAGCACCAGCACCCCGAAGGCGACGGCGGCCCAAGGGGCGGTCCGCAGCCGGGTGCGCACCCAGGAGGCGTCCGCGACGCGCGTGTCCCACGGCATGTCAGTCCTCCCCCTGATGCCGCAGCGCGACCGCCGGCTCGGCGCGCGGCAGCGCCGACGCGGCCGTGATCAGCACCAGCGGCGCGGCCACCCCGGCGACGAGCAGGGCCACCTGCCCCACCGGCAGTTCCACGAGGACGGGCGGCACCGGCCGCGCCGCCCCCGACGTCAGCACGATCAGCGGCACCACGGCCCGGGTCAGCACCGTGCCCAGCACGAGCCCGGCCAGCAGACCCACCCCGACGAGCAGGCTCTGCTCCGTGGCGACGAGCCGGGCGAGGTCCCGGCGGGGCGTGCCGAGGGCGCGCAGCACCGCGAACTCCGCCGACCGCTCCCGCCGCGCCCCGGCCGCGCTCACCGCGAAGCCCCCGGCGGCCAGGGCCACGGCCGCCACCGCCACCGCCGTCAGCGCCGCACGCGGCCCGGCGCCCAGTGGATCGCGCAGCAGATCCGCCGCGGCCTCGTCGCGCACCAGCACCTGCTGCGCCTCCAGGTCCGGCCGCGCCCGCAGCGCCGCCGCGACCTCGGCGGCCTTGCCGGGCGCGGCGCTCACCCACCACTCCGTGGGCGTGAGCGCGGTGGTGCCGCGCTGCGCCAGCACGGCGTCGACGGCCCGCAGATCGAGCAGCAGCGCCCCGCCGGCCACGCTCCGCCCGGCCGTGTCGGTGCCGGTGGTGGGCAGCTCGCGCACCACCCGGGCGATCCGCACCCGCAACTGCTCCCCGGACAGCGGGACGTCGACGCTGTCGCCGGGCGCGGCACCCGAGGCCCGCAGGAAGTCCCGTGTGGCCACGGCGGCCAGGGTGCGCGGGGCCCGGGCGCCGGCGGTGTCGGCCCGCACCGTCCACACCGGCGCCGCGCCGTACCCGTCGTCACCACCGGCACCGGTCGTGTACGACAGGGACAGCGGCGCGGTGTCCGACGCGGCCGGTGCGGCCGCGCGCGAGAGGACCTCGCCGTTGCGGGTCACGGTCCGGCCGCCCTGCCAGCGGGTCCCCGGGGCCACCCGCACGGCGCGCGCGGGACCGCCGGGACCCGTGGCGAGCAGCCGCTCGACGGTGAGGCGGTGCCGCTCGGCGCGGTCGGCGGGAACGGTGCCGTCGAGTTGCAGACCGGTCAGCCGCAGCGGTCCGGCCGGGGCGGCGCGGCGGCCCGTGGCCGTCCGGTCCAGCTCCAGCGTCACGCGGTGGACCCGGCCGTCCACCGGGACGTTCCCGGCGCCCAGCCGGTAGGCGATGCCGTAGGCGTCCTCGACCACCACCGTCAGCAGGGGCGCACGTCCCGACGGGGAGCGTCCGCCCGGGGCACGCTCGTCGGTGATCCGCACGTCCAGCGCGAGGCGCCGCGTGCCGTCGGGAAGCCGCACGGCCCGGTCCGCGCCGGGCGGGGGCGGGGCCAGGGCCCGCAGCAGCGCGTCCGGCGGCTCGTCGGCGAGGTCGCCGCGCATGAGCATCCCGTCCCCGGCGCGGGAGGTGTCCAGCGCGAGCACGGTCGCCTCGCGGTCCCCGGACAGACTCAGCGCGGCACGGTGCGCGGGGGCGGCCTCGCGGGCCCCGGGCAGCGCCGCGTGGAGCCCGGTCTGGCCGGGGCTGCCCGGCCGGTGGTCCAGCACCCGGACCGCGGCGCCCGTGCGGAAGTCGGCCTGGTCGTCCTGCGACCGGTCCCAGGACGCGCCGTGCCCGACGGCCAGCATGCCGGTGGCGACGGCGACGATCAGCAGCAGCACCGGACCCGCCCCGCGCAGCGGACGCCGGCTGAACTGCCAGCCCGCCAGCGCCGCCGGCAGTCCGCGTCCGCTCGCCGACCGGCGTTCCGCCAGCCGCGCCGCGAACGGCAGCACACGCAGCGTCAGCACCGTGCCCGCCAGCAGCGCCAGCGCCGGCGCCGCGACCAGCAGCGGATCCAGGCCCAGCCGCCCGGCCCGGTCCCGGCCGATCACCCCGCCGCCCGCCGCGCCGGTCTGCCGCCGCAACTGCCAGTACGCCACGCCCGCGATCAGCAGCAGGGCGAGGTCCGCGCCCGCGCGCACCGGGGCGGCCGACGTCGCCGCCCGCACCCGGCGCAGCCGCGCGGGAGCGTCCGCCGCCCCCGTCAGCGCGGGCGCCACCACCGCCACGGCGCACACCAGCGCGACCCCGCCCGCGACCAGCCACACCCCGCCCGACGGGGCGGCGCCGAGCCTGAGCCCGATCCGCTCCAGCGAGGACCACCCGGCGAGCAGCCGGGCCAGGGGCCCCGACAGCAGCGCGGCGCACACCGCGGCGGGCACCGCGAGCAGCAGCGCCTCCAGCCCGGCCAGCGACGCGATCCGGCCCCGCGAGGCGCCCCGGGCCCGCAACAGCTCCGTCTCGCCCGCCCGTTCACTGCTCAGCAGCCGCGCCACCAGCAGCAGCGCGTACCCGGCGAGCAGCACCAGCTGCAAGGAGACGATCAGCAGGGTGGAGCGCGACACCAGCAGGGCCCGCTCCACGCGGTCCAGGACCTCGGGCAGCCCGGTGCGCACGTCCGCCGAGCCGCCCAGGGTCGGCTCCTCGCGCAGCAGGGCGGCCGACCGGACGGTCGCCGTGCGCAGGGCACTCAGGGAGCCGGTGGTCAGCCCGCGGTGGTCGGCCGTCGCCACCCAGCCGGTGCCGCCCCGCGTGACACGGCCCGAGGCGAGCACCGGCCCGTCGGCCAGCAGCGGCCCGTACGTGGTGAAGGCGACCGTGCGCACCCCCTGGCCGCCGAGCGTGTCGGCCTGCCAGTACGGGTCGGAGCCGTCGGCCGCCCGGTACACGCCGGTCACCGCCACGCGCACCGGCTCACCGCCCAGCCGGTCGGTCAGGGTGAGGCGCGCCCCGGGCCGCAGCCTCAGCCGGTGGGCGGCCGCCTCCGGCACGGCGACGGGCACGGCTCCGGCCCGGGACACCGCAGCCGCGGTGGGCAGCGCGCCCGCGACCAGCTCGACCCGGGACCGGTCCAGGGCGGCCAGCAACGTCAGATCGGGCTGCCCGGCACGCGCGTCCGCGCTCTGCAGCGACCGGGGCAGCGCGTACGGCCCGGAACGCTCCAGCCGCCGCACCGTCACCGGCAGCCCGCCGAACGCCTCGCGCGCCCCGCGCTCCACCGCACGCTGCGCCGCACCCCGCTTCCCGGGCGGCACGTCCGCCTCGACCACGAGGGAGGCGGCGGACCTGGACCTGCCGTCCAGCGTGGAGCGCAGCGCGGCGTCCCCGACGGAACCGGAGAAGGCCGTGAGGGCGGCGAGCACCGAGGTGGTCAGCAGGGCGGCGAGCAGGGCGGCGACGATCAGCAGCCGATGCGCGCGCAGACGCAGCAGCACCAAGCCTGTCACTGTTCCCCCACCCCGTCGGCCGAGCCGCTCCCTCCCGCGAACCCGCCATGCATATCACGGGAGTCGGCGGCCCAGCACGCGTGTGCGAAGGGGAAGTGGTTCCGCTCTTGACCATCCGGCGGGTTCCGTATGGGATGCGGTGATGACCGAGAACACCGGCCCCGCAACCGGCGCCGCCCTCGCCGACGGCCCGCCCGGCGAGCCGATGCTCCGGGTCGAGGACGTGCACCACTCCTACGGCACGGGCGCCGCCGCCGTGCACGCCCTGCGCGGGGCCTCGTTCGCCGTCCGCCGCGGTGAACTCGTCGCCCTCAAAGGCCGTTCGGGCTCGGGCAAGACCACGCTGCTGCACCTGATCGGCGGCCTGGACTCCCCGCAGAGCGGCCGCGTCGTCGTGGACGGCACCGACCTGTCGGCGCTGGACGACAGCGGACTGCTCGCGCTGCGCCGCGACCGGATCGGGTTCGTCTTCCAGTCGTTCGGCCTCATCCCCATCCTGACCGCCGCTGAGAACGTGGGCGTGCCGCTGCGGCTGCGTCGCGCCGAGGTACGCGAACGCGAGGAACGCGTGGCGCTGCTGCTGGCCCTGGTGGGCCTGGCCGGGCACGAGACACAGCGGCCCGCCGAGCTGTCCGGCGGCCAGCAGCAGCGCGTCGCCATCGCCCGGGCCCTCGCCAACCGCCCGGCCCTGCTCCTCGCCGACGAGCCGACCGGGCAGCTCGACGCCGCCACCGGCCTGGCGGTGATGGAACTGCTGCGGGCCGTGGTGCGCAGCGAGGGCGTCACCGCCCTCGTCGCCACCCACGACCCCCAACTCCTCGGCCTGGCCGACCGGGTGCTGGAACTGAGCGACGGAGTGGTCGTCGAGCAGTGAGAGAGTGACGCCATGGCCGCGATCAGTCTCAGCACGGTGCGGGAACGCGCACCCGCGCTCGTCGAGTCCTACACGAGCGCCGGAGTGTCCCTCGTGAAACACGGGCTGGACGGGCTGCGGGCCGCGGTCTATCTCGTCGTCGACCACTCCGGCTCCATGAGGCCGTACTACAAGGACGGCAGCGTGCAGGCGCTCGCCGACCGGGTGCTCGGCCTGTCGGCGCACCTCGACGACGACGGGACCGTGCCGGTGGTGTTCTTCTCCACGGACGTCGACGCCGAGACCGAGATCGCCCTGGCCGGACACGAGGGGCGCATCGAGCAGATCGTGGCCGGCCTGGGCCACATGGGCAGGACCAGCTACCACCTGGCGATGGACGCCGTCATCGACCACTACCTCGACAGCGGCACGGCCGAGCCCGCCCTGGTCGTCTTCCAGACCGACGGCGGGCCGGCCGACAAGCTCGCCGCCGAGCGCTACCTGTGCAAGGCGGCCCGGCTGCCGCTGTTCTGGCAGTTCGTCGGCTTCGGCGACCCGCACAGCAAGCAGTTCGACTTCCTGCGCAGGCTCGACGAACTGGCCGTACCGGGCAAACGGGCCGTCGACAACGCCGGGTTCTTCCACGCCGGCACCGACCCCCGCACGGTGCCGGACGCCGAACTGTACGACCGGCTGGTGGGCGAGTTCCCCGCGTGGCTCACGGCCGCGAGGGCCGCCGGCATCGTCCGGGACCGCGGCACCCGCTGAACCGCACGCCCCCGCACGCCCCGGCCGGCACACCCGCCCGGCACGGCGTCACGGGTCGCACTCCAGCACGGCGTCACGTGTCGCACTCCAGCACACTCCGGCACAGCGCACAGCGGGCCCGCACCCGGCCCTGCACCGGCACCCTGATCCGCTGCTCGCAGGTCGGGCAGGGGAACGAGACCCGCAACCGCCCGCCCGCGTCCGGCGAGAAGGCGTACCGCACCCCCGGCTGCGGCCCCTCAGGCGCGAGCCGCCGGTCCCGGGCGTAGCGGCGCCGGCCCGCCCAGCCCGCCGCCGTCAGCGGCGGCTGCCGCCCGTCCCGCCGCGCCAGCTCCATCCCCCTGCCGTACGCCGTGTACGCCTGCGCGCTGGTGAACCACACCGACGGGTCCTCCCCGAACACCAGCGCCCGCTTGGCCAGCACGTACCCGAACTCCTCCGGCGTGAGGTACCCCAGCTTCTGCGACGACACCCCGTCCTCCCGGTAGGCGTCCAGCAGCAGCCAGCCCGCCCCCAGGTACGCCGCCGCCGTGTCGGTGAGGATCTCGTTGTCCCGCACGCCCGGGAACGACAGGTCCAGCCGGTGCAGGTACACATGCGTCACCTCGTGCGCGAGCGCCGCCCCGATGTCCCGCCGGTGCGTACGGAACCGGTCGTTCAGCTCCACGAAGTACTCCGGCCCCGCCGCCAGCTCCACGTTCGCCGCGTGCCGCATCTCCCGGAAACCCACGATCAGCCGCGCGTCCGGCAGCCGGTAGTGCCGCACCAGCTCCCGCGCCACCCGCTGCGCCCCCAGATGCAGGTCGTCCGTGTCGCAGAACGCCACGTCCGCCGGGACCACACTCGTCGCGAACGTCCGGACGGTGACGTGGGACAGCCGCCGGTACAGCGCCGTGACGGCGGCGCGCACTGTCTCCAGATGCGGGTAGCCGTGCTCGACCGGCCCGTCGTTCGCCACGCCTCACCCCCAGGACGCCCGGGAACCCGCTTCCACTGTACGAGGACGCCCCCGCCCCGGGCCGCCGAGGCGTGAGACGCCCCGCGGCCGGGCCGCCCCGTCCCCGTAGGCTTCCGCCCCATGACCACCAGCACCACCGGTACCGACGACGCCCGGCCCGGCGTCCGCGAGGAACTCGCGCGGCTGCGCGACAGCATCGACAACATCGACGCCGCCGTCGTGCACATGCTCGCCGAGCGCTTCAAGGCCACCCAGCAGGTCGGCCTCCTCAAGGCCCGGCACCAGCTGCCCCCCGCCGATCCCGCCCGCGAGGCCCGCCAGATCGCCCGCCTGCGCGCCCTGGCCGAGGACGCCAAGCTGGACCCGGCCTTCGCCGAGAAGTTCCTGAACTTCATCGTCGCCGAGGTCATCCGCCACCACGAGCGCATCGCCGAGGAGGCGCTCAACGGCACCGCCGTCCCCGCCGAGACCCCCGCCGCCACCGGCGACCGGCCACCGGGGGAGTGACACCGCCGCCCGCGCCGGGCATGCTGCGCTGAGCACAGCATGTCAGCCGGCGCGTACTGCGCGTCAGCGTCCCGGACCTACTCTGGTCCTCCACGAGGGAGGGGGCGTCGGGCCATGCCGTCGGATACCAGGATCCTCATCGTCGACGACCACGAGGACACGCTGTACGCGCTGGAGAGCGCCCTGGCCCCCCTGGGCCACCGCATCGGCCGCGCCACCAGCGGTGACGAGGCGCTCAAGCAGGTCCTGCGCGGCGGGGTCGGCCTGCTCCTGCTCGACGTGCGCATGCCCGGCCTCGGCGGCCTGGAGGTCGTGCGCTACATGCGCCGCGTCGAACAGACCCAGCACATTCCGGTCATCCTGCTGACCGGTTTCGGAGTCGACCACGCCCTGGCCACCACCGCCTTCCGCCTCGGCGTCGCCGACCTCCTCCTCAAACCCGTCGACCCCTGGGCCCTGCGCACCAAGGTCCGCTACCTCTACGACGCCCACCGCCGCCACCTCGCCCTGGAACGGGAGGTCCGCCGGCTGCGCGCCCAGGCCCGGGAACACCCCGGCACCCCCGCCCACCCCGCGAGTCCCGTCCTGCCCCACCCCGACGCCCACGTACCCACCCAGCGGCCCCAGGGGGCGCACGCCGGGGAGCTCGAGAAGGACCGCGGCTGAGACCGGACATTGCGCACGTACCGATCCGCCTCTGTGCCGTGCCGACCCCATCAGGCAGCATGTCTGCATGTCCGTACTGACGCGCGACGAAGCGCAGGCCCGAGCAGAGCTCCTCGACGTCCACCGCTACACCGTCGAACTCGACCTGACCGGCGGTGACGAGACCTTCGGCTCCCGCACCCTGATCACGTTCGCCGCCCGCGCGGCCGGGGACACGTTCGTCGAGGTCAAGCCCGCCGAGCTGCACTCCGCCACCCTCGACGGACAACCCCTGGACCCCGAGGCCCTCGACGGCAACCGGCTCCCGCTGAAGAACCTCGCCCCCGGCGAGCACGAACTGCGCCTGGACGCCCGCATGCGCTACTCCCGCACCGGCGAGGGCATGCACCGCTTCACCGACCCCACCGACGGCGAGACCTACGTCTACACACAGCTGTTCATGGACGACGTCCAGCGCGTCTTCGCCGCCTTCGACCAGCCCGACCTGAAAGCCGTCTTCGACCTGTCGGTCACCGCCCCGCAGGGCTGGACCGTCCTCGCCAACGGCATCACCGAGCACCGCGACGGCGTGTGGCGGGCCGCCCCCACCCCCCTGATCTCCACCTACCTCGTCGCCGTCGCCGCCGGCCCCTGGCACTCCGTGCGCACCGAGCACCGCGGCCTGCCCTTCGGCCTGCACTGCCGCCGCTCCCTCGCCCCCCATCTGGACGCCGACGCCGACGAACTCCTCGACGTCACCCGCGCCTGCTTCGACCGCTACCACGAGAAGTTCGACGAGCCGTACCCCTTCGACTCCTACGACCAGGCCTTCGTCCCCGAGTTCAACGCGGGCGCCATGGAGAACCCCGGCCTGGTCACCTTCCGCGACGAATTCGTCTACCGCTCCGCCGTCACCGACACCGAGCGGCAGACCCGCGCCATGGTCATCGCCCACGAGATGGCCCACATGTGGTTCGGCGACCTCGTCACCCTCAAGTGGTGGGACGACATCTGGCTGAACGAGTCCTTCGCCGAGTACATGGGCTACCAGACCCTCACCGAGGCCACCCGCTTCACCGACACCTGGACCGACTTCGCCGTCACGCGCAAGTCCTGGGGCTACGACGCCGACCAGCGCCCCTCCACCCACCCCGTCGCCCCCGAAGCCGTCGACGACACCGCCTCCGCCCTGCTCAACTTCGACGGCATCTCCTACGCCAAGGGGGCCAGCGCCCTGCGGCAACTCGTCACCTGGCTCGGCGAGAAGGACTTCCTCGCCGGCATCAACGCCCACTTCGCCCGGCACAAGTTCGCCAACGCCACCCTCGCCGACTTCATCGACAACCTCGCCGGCGCCACCGACCGCGACGTCCACGCCTGGGCCGACGCCTGGCTGCGCACCACCGGCGTCGACACCCTCACCCCGCGGATCGTCCCCGGCGAACAGGGCCTGTGCGCCCTCGCCACCGACCGCGCCGGCAGCCGCCCGCACCGCGTCGCCGTCGGCCTGTACGACCGCGACCTCGGCGACGACGGCGGACAACTCGTCCTGCGCGAACGCCTCCACCTGGACCTCCCGCAGACCGCGGACCACCCCATCGGCAAGCGCCCCGCGCTGCTCCTCCTCAACGACGGCGACCTCACCTACGCCAAGGTCCGCTTCGACCCCGAGTCCTTCGACACCGTCCGCAAGGACCTGTCCGGCCTGCCCGAACCGCTCACCCGCGCCGTCGTCTGGAACGCCCTGCGCGACGCCGTACGCGACGGCGAACTCGCCCCCGCCGCCTACCTGGAGACCGCCCGGGCCCACCTGCCGCTGGAGACCGACCTGGCCGTCGTCCAGGGCGTCCTCGCGTTCGCCTCCACCCACCTCACCGACCGCTACCTCACCCCCGGCCGGCGGCCCGCCGCCCTCGCCACCCTGTCCGAGCTGTGCCGCGACCTCATCCGCCGCACCGAGGACGGCGACAACCCCGGGCTGCGCCTGATCGCGGTCCGCCACCGCATCGACGTGGCCGCCCACCCCGACACCATCGCCGCCTGGCTCGCCGACGGCACCGTCCCCGGCGGCCCCGAGCTCGACCCGGAGCTGCGCTGGCGCGTGCTCGCCCGGCTCGCCGTCCTCGGCGCGACCGACGAGGCCGCCATCGACGCGGAACTCGCACGCGACCCGAGCGCCACCGGCCAGGAGGGCGCCGCCCTGTGCCGGGCCGCCCTGCCCGACCCGGAGGCCAAGGAACGCGCCTGGCAGGCCATGTTCGGCTCCGACGACCTGTCCAACTACCTCTTCACCGCCACCGCCCGCGGCTTCTGGCAGCCCGAGCAGAGCGACCTCGTCGGCCCCTACGTGCCCCGCTTCTACACCGACGCCGTCGCCCTCGCCGACCGGCGCGGTCCCGCCATGGCCGACGCGGCGGGCCGCTGGGCCTTCCCCGCACACGCCGTCGACCCGGACAACCTCCGCCTCGGCGAACAGTGCCTCACCCAGGCCGCCCCCAGCCCGGCCCTGCGCCGCAAACTGATCGACCAACTGGACGACCTCAGGCGCGCACTGGGGGTCAGGGACGCAGCGGAGAACTGACCCGGGGGACGCACGGCGGTCGGGACGGCCACGAGGACCGCCCCGACCCGGGCATCGCAGCGGCCCGGGGGCATGGATGACCCCATCCCGGTGCCACCGGTAGCCGGTGGGGCGTGACTCCGCCTACCCCGGTGCCACCGGCACCCGGCAGGGCGCAATGCCGGCTCGCCCCTGCTGGGACGGCATCCGGCGGGACGCGACGTGGGGTCGGCTCGATCCCGGTGCTCTCGGTGCCCGGCAGGATGCGGCGCGGGTCGCCCCCGCCCCGCCGCCCCCGACGTCGAGTCGGCCACCGCGGAGCTTCTAGCGCCCGGCAGGACGCGATGCGGACCGGCCGCCCCAGTGCCACCGGCACCCCGCGGGGCACGACGGCAAGTCGGCCGCGCCGATGCAACGGCACCCGGCACGACGCCACGCGGGGGGCGCCCCCGGCATCCGACACGACGCCACGCGGGGGCGCCCCCGGCACCCGGCACGGCCCGGCGGTGAGGCGGCCAGCCCGTGTCCCCTTCCCGCAACTGACGATTCGCGCAGGAACACCTCCGGCCCGGTTGCGTCGTTGGGCTGTTCGGGCGGTTCGCCCCGTGTCCCGGAGGTCAGCTCATGCGCACGCCGTCCCTCGCCTCGGGCCCCGAAGGGCCCCGCGCCCTGCGACCGCTGCTCGACACCGTGCTCGACGCGCTCGACACCGGTGGCCGGACCCGCGGCGGGCCCCTGCCGCCGGGCGGACCGCAGGCGGTCGCCGCACGGCTGCGCCGGACGGTGGGGGAGATCCTCCCCGACCACGGCGACCCGCAGGCGCTGCACACCCTCGTCCGTGCCGTCGCCGAGGGCGCCGCCGACCC
This sequence comes from Streptomyces sp. NPDC053665, assembly GCF_055585285.1. Classification (NCBI taxonomy): domain Bacteria; kingdom Bacillati; phylum Actinomycetota; class Actinomycetes; order Kitasatosporales; family Streptomycetaceae; genus Streptomyces; species Streptomyces sp. NPDC053665. Next base: position 140,474 of record NZ_JBVJKK010000002.1, on the reverse strand, counting down.
GGCCCACCCCCGCTGCGCCGGCCACCTGCACGGCCCGCCCCTGGCCGTCGCCGCCGCGGCCGACCTCGCCGCATCCGCCCTCAACCCCTCCCTGGACTCCTGGGACCAGGCCCCGGCCGCCTCCGAGCTGGAGGCGATGGTCACGCGGGCCCTCGCCCGGGAGATCCACGGGCCCGGCCCCGGCCCGGACGCGCTCGTCACCACCGGCGGCACCGAAGCCAACCACCTCGCCCTGCTGCTCGCCCGCGAGGCCGCCCGCGAGGCCGGCGGCGGGACCGTCCGGCTCGTCGTCGGCGACAACGCCCACCACTCGCTGCCGCGCGCCGCCTGGCTGCTGGGCCTGCCCGACCCCGTCGTCGTGCCCGCCCCCGCCGGCAGACTGGACCCCGCAGCCCTCGACACAGCCCTCACCCGCACGAAGGGTCCCCAGCTCGTCGCCGCCACCGCCGGCACCACCGACGCCGGCCTGATCGACCCGCTGCCCGAGATCGCCGGCCGCTGCGCCGCCCACGGCGCCCGGCTGCACATCGACGCCGCCTACGGCGGAGCGATGCTGTTCAGCACCCGGCACCGCGCCCTGCTCGACGGACTCGACGCCGCCGACACCGTCACCCTCGACCTGCACAAACTCGGCTGGCAACCCGTCGCCGCCGGCCTCCTCACCGTCCGCGACCCCCGCGACCTCGCCGCCCTGCGGCACCGCGCCGACTACCTCAACGCCGACGACGACACCCACGCCGGACTGCCCGACCTGCTCGGCCGCTCCCTGCGCACCACCCGCCGCCCCGACACCCTCAAGCTCGCCGTCACCCTCAAGACCCTCGGACGCAGCGGCCTCGGCGCGCTCGTCGACCAGGTCTGCGCCCACGCCCGGCAGTTCGCCGCCCTCGTCGACGCGCACCCCGGCTTCGACCTGCACGCGCCGCCCACCCTCAGCACCGTGCTGTTCCGGCCCGCCGGCGCCCCCGACACCACCGTCGCCGCCGTACGCCGCGCCCTGCTCACCGACGGCACCGCCGTCCTCGGCCGGGCCCGCCTCGACGGCCGGCTCTGGCTGAAGGCCACCCTGCTCAACCCCGCCACCGGCCCCGACGACCTGGCCGCCCTGCTGCACCTCGTGGCAGCACGCCGGGCGGCACTCGAGGAAGGACACACCCCCCGATGAACCCCGACCACATCCCGGCGCCCCGCCCACACCACGAACCCGACGCCCCGCGCGACCTCGTCGGCATCGGCATCGGCCCCGCCAACCTCTCCCTCGCCGCGCTCGCCCACCCCCTCGGCGACCTCGACACCGTCTTCTACGACCAGCGCCCCGCCTTCGGCTGGCACCCCGGACTGCTCATCGACGGCGCCACCATCCAAGTGCCCTACCTCGCCGACCTGGTGACCCTCGTCGACCCCACCAGCCCCTGGACGTTCCTCAACTACCTCAGATCCCGCGAACGGCTCTTCCCGTTCTACTTCGCCGAGCGCTTCCACATCCACCGCGCCGAGTACGACGCCTACTGCCGCTGGGTCGCCGAGAACCTGCCCGGCCTGCACTTCGGCCACCAGGTCGACGCCGTGCGCTGGAACCCTGAACGCGACCTGTTCGAAGTCGACTTCACCCAGCTCGACGGCGACGGGGAAGCCGAAGCCCTGGGCCGCACCTACACCCGCAACGTCGTCCTCGGCATCGGCACCGAACCCCACGTCCCCGACCCGCTCAAACCCCTGGTCCAGGCCCCCGGCGTCCCCGTCGTGCACGCCGCCGACTACCTCGACCACCGCGACACCCTCCTGGCCGCCGGGCACGTCACCGTCGTCGGCACCGGCCAGTCGGGCGCCGAGATCTTCCTCGACCTGCTCCGCAACCGGCCCGCGGGCCGCGAAAGCCTCCACTGGCTCGGCCGCACCGGCGCGTTCACGCCCATGGAGTACTCCAAGCTCGGCCTGGAGCACTTCACCCCCGACCACACCCGCTACTTCCACGCCCTGCCCGAGGCCACCCGTGACCGGCTCGTCGCCGGGCAGTGGCACCTGCACAAAGGCATCGACGCCACCACCGTCGCCGCCATCCACGACGAGCTCTACCGCCGCACCCTGCACGGCGGCTGGCCCGACGCCGTCCTCACCCCCGGCGTCCGCGTCCGCACCGCCGGCCGGGTCGCCACCACCAAGGTGGAACTGCACCTGGAGCACGAACTGCAGGGCAGCCGCTCCCGCCTCACCACCGACGCCGTCGTCCTCGCCACCGGATACCGCGAGCGCCCCCTGGACCGCGTCCTTGCCGGCCTCGACCCGTACCTGCGCCGCGACAACGCCGAGCGGCCCCGCATCGACGAGGACTACCGCCTCGTCCTCGACCCGTCCGTCACCGGCACCGTCCACGTCCAGAACGCCGAGACCCACACCCACGGGGTCGGCGCCCCGGACCTCGGCCTCACCGCCTGGCGCGGCGCGATCATCCTCAACTCCCTGACCGGCAGGGAAGCCTACGGACTCCCGCGCCGCACCGCCTTCACCACCTTCGGCCTCACCCAGCCCCGCCACGTACCGCCGCCCCGCGAGGCACCGGCACTGACCCCGCTGGTCGACGACCGCAGGTGAACGGACACGGCTCAGAAGACCGGCGCGCCCTCACGCGTCAGCTTCCAGTCCACCGCCGCGAACACGGCCGGGTCGATCGACCCCTTCGCCTTCACCCAGGCGATCATGGTGTTGCGGATCTCCTCCGAGTTCGACCACAGCACCGGGGCCGCGGCGACATGCGGGAAGTTCCCGCCGCCGTTGGCCCGGTAGTTGTTCACCGCGAACACGAACCTCGCGTCGTCCGCGAGCGGCTGCCCCTCGAACCGCACGTTCGTCACCCGCGACCCGGCCGGCTTCGCGATGTCGATCTCGTACGACAGCCCGCTCACCACGTCGTAGTTGTAGTCCGGGATGCCGCCCGCGTTGGTCAGCTTCGCCGGGTCCACCGGCGCCCCGGCCGGCGTCTGCACGTAGTAGTTCGCCGAGAACTCCAGGTACGCCTTCATCTGCGCACCCGTCATCAGCCGCGCCTCCAGCGTGTTCTCGAAGACGTACAGCCCCGCCACGTCCCGGATCGTCACCTCGCCCGCCGGGATCCGCGCGCTGCGCGAGAAGCACGCCGCCTGCGACAGCACCGGCAGCGCCGCGTGCTCGGTGCCCGCCAGGGCCTGCTTCACCGTGTCGGCCTGGATGTGGTTGATCAGATCGATGATCGGCACGTCCTTGTAGGGCGCCTCGGCCGACGTCATCTCCGCCGCGTTCGTGCCGATGACCTGGTTGACGTACGCGACCACCTTCGCGTGCTCGTCCGAGAGCAGCTTGGTGATCTTCGCGTCCTCCTCCACCGTGTTGGAGTTGAGGACCTTCGCGCCCACCTTCTCGACCTTCCAGCAGCCCTTCTCGAAGACCAGCTCGAAGTCGAACAGCGTCAGCCGCTGACCCCACTTGAGCGGCTCCGACAGCACGACCTTCTTGCCGGTCTTCTTGTTCGTGACGAAGTACTCGGGGATCTCCGTGTGGGCGTGCCCGACCAGGATCGCGTCGATGCCCGGCACCTGCTCGGCCACCAGACCGGCCGCGTTCTCCACGTACGGCAGCTGGTCACCGTAGGACGACGTGCCCGACGAACCGCTGTGCGCCGAGACGATCACCACGTCCGCGCCCATCGAGCGCAGCTTCGGCACCCACTTCGCCGCCTGCTCCTCCAGGCCCGGGAACGTCATCTTCCCCTGCACGTTCGCCTTGTCCCAGATCGCGATACCCGGGTTCGTCAGCCCCAGCACCGCCACCTTCACGTCCCGCCCGTGCGGCGTGCGCAGCCGGTGCATGCTGTACGGCGCGAACGCCGGCCGCAGCGTCTTCGCGTCCAGCGCGTTCGCACCCAGCAGCGGGAAGTCGCACTGCTGCTCGAACTTGCGCAGCACCGGGATGCCGTAGTTGAACTCGTGGTTGCCCAGCGCCGCCGCGTCGTAGTCCATCGCGTTCATCGCCTGCGCCATCGGGTGCACCGGCCCGCCCGCGGCGGTGATCGGGTCCACCTTGGCGTAGTAGTACGACAACTGCGTGCCCTGGATGGTGTCGCCCGCGTCGATGAGCAGCGTGTTGCGGCGGCCCTTCTCCGCACGGACCCGGTTCACCAGGGTCGAGACCTTCGCCAGGCCCACGTCGTTGTGGTCCTTGTCGTCGAACTCCTTGTCCGTGAAGTAGTCCCAGTTGAAGACGTTGCCGTGCAGGTCCGTCGTGCCCATCACGGTGAACGCGTACCGCTTCGCAGGCCGCCCGCCCCGCGCCTCGGCCGCCTGGGCCCCCGGCGCCGCGACCGCACCGGCCAGCGCCACCCCCGCTCCGGTCACAGCGGACTTCCCCAGGAACTTCCGGCGGTTCAACGGCATGTCTGGCTCTCCTCGCGGAATCTGTGAACGCGCGTAGATAACGCGCGTAGATTCTGACCCGGTCATGACCGAACCGGCCAGACCCGGCAGGTTGCGATCTGGTGACTGGAATCCCCAACTCCGCCCCGGACGCCCGCCACACCGTGACAGAGTGGGACGTATGACCACCCCCACGGACACCCCCCAGCCCGCCCTCCCCTACGGCACCCCCGACGCCCCCCGCATAGCCGTCCGCGGCGAGGCACGCCTCGAGGTCGACCCCGAGATCGCCCGCATCGGCATCACCGTCACCGCCCGCGGCCGCGACCGCCGCTCCGCCCTCGACGACCTCACCCGCCGCAACTCCACCGTCCTCGACCTCGTCAAGTCCTACCCGGACGCCGTCGAACGCCTGGAGACCGGCGCCTTCTCCATCACCCCCGAACTCACCAAACACGGTCGCGGCGAACGCGTCCGCACCTACCACGGCAGCGTCCACGTCACCGCCGAACTCACCGACTTCACCGCCCTCGGCGAACTCACCACCCGCCTCGCCGACCTCGACCTCACCCACGTCGACGGCCCCTGGTGGGCCCTGCGCCCCGACTCACCCGCCCACCGCGACGCCCGCAAGAAGGCCGTGCACGAAGCCGTCCAGCGCGCCCGCGAGTACGCCGACGCCCTCGGCACCACCCTCGCCGCCCTCGTGGAGATCGCCGACATCGGCGCCGAGAACACCCCGCCGATCCACCCGCAGGCCCCCGGACGCATGCGCTCCGCCGCCTTCGCCGGCACCGCCGAGGACACGCCCGCCCCCCTCGACCTCGAACCCCAGCGCCAGCACGTCCACGCCCAGGTGAACGCCCGCTTCACCATGGTCCCGCCGCGCCTGTGACATCCCGGCGGGGCCCTTTTCCGAAAACGCGACCGAATTCCCGCCGGATGCTCATCGGAGCGCCCCGCCGCACAATTCAACACTTGTCAATAGCGCTTCACGCAAAGTCTGTTGAGTGGTCACGCCCGGCCAATTCACTACCAGTCGGTAACTCATAGGCTCGTACCATGCGCCGAGCGAAAATCGTCTGCACCCTGGGACCCGCCACCGACACCTACGACCGGATCAAAGACCTGGTCGACGCCGGAATGGACGTAGCCCGCTTCAACCTCAGCCACGGCGAACACGCCGAACACGAGGAGCGCTACCACCGGGTCCGCAAAGCCGCCGACGAAACCGGCCGCAGCGTCGGCGCCCTCGCCGACCTCCAAGGCCCGAAGATCCGCCTCGGCCGCTTCACCGAAGGCCCCGTACTCCTCGAACGCGGCGACACCTTCACCCTCACCGTCGAGGACGGCGCCGAGGGCGACCGCGACGGCTGCGGCACCACCTACGCCGGCCTCGCCGCCGACGTCACCACCGGCGAACGCATCCTCGTCGACGACGGCAAGGTCTGCCTCCAGGTCACCGGCGTCGACGGCCCCCGCATCCACACCACCGTCCGCGAAGGCGGCGTCGTCTCCGACCACAAGGGACTGAACCTCCCCGGCGTCGCCGTCTCCGTCCCCGCCCTGTCCAAGAAGGACGAGGACGACCTCCGCTGGGCCCTGCGCACCGGCTTCGACGTCATCGCCCTCTCCTTCGTGCGCAGCGGCCGCGACATCCAGGACGTCCACCGCATCATGGACGAGGAGGGCCGCCGCCTCCCCGTCATCGCCAAGATCGAGAAACCCCAGGCTGTGGAGAACCTGGAGGACATCGTCGCCGCCTTCGACGGCATCATGGTCGCCCGCGGGGACCTCGGCGTCGAGATGCCCCTCGAACAGGTCCCCCTCGTCCAGAAGCGCGCCATCGCCCTCGCCAGGCGCAACGCCAAACCGGTCATCGTCGCCACCCAGATGCTCGACTCGATGATCGACAACGCCCGTCCCACCCGCGCCGAGGCCTCCGACGTCGCCAACGCCGTCATCGACGGCACCGACGCCGTCATGCTCTCCGGGGAGACCAGCGTCGGCAAACACCCCGTCGGCACCGTGCGCACCATGGCCCGCATCGTCGAAGCCGCCGAGGAGGACATCCTGGCCCGGGGCCTGCCGCCGCTGACCGAACGCACCAAGCCCCGCACCCAGGGCGGCGCCGTCGCCCGCGCGGCCGCCGAGATGGGCGACTTCCTCGGCGCCCGCTTCCTCGTCGCCTTCACCCAATCGGGCGACACCGCCCGCCGCCTCTCCCGCTACCGCTCGCCCATCCCGCTGCTGGCCTTCACCCCCGACCAGGCGACCCGCTCCCAGCTCAGTCTCAGCTGGGGCGTCGAGACGTTCCTCGGGCCGAGCGTGGAGTCCACGGACGCAATGGTCGACCAGGTCGACGAACTGCTGCTCGCGTACGGCCGCTGCCGCCCGGGCGACATGGTCGTCATCACGGCCGGCTCCCCACCCGGCGTGTCCGGCTCGACGAACCTGGTCCGCGTCCACCACATCGCCGAGGACGACGCCCCGCGGTAGCCGGCGGTCAGTACTTGGGCCCGACGTGGGCGTCCATGAGGGCGACGGAGGCTTTGCGGGCGACGGAAATGTGGAAAGGGTCGCGCCCGCGGGCGAGAGTGGTCCACTCGATGCCCACGTCGTCGAGGGTGTCAGTGAGAAGGCTGCGGATGTCGTCCGATTTGTTGGCGAAGACGTATCGCGGATATTCGTAGCGTTTGCGCTCACCAGCCACCATGCGGGTCGTCCAGTTGGTGATCCGGCAGCCGTCGGAGTGGATCAGCCCCCGGATGAACTCCCAGGGCTGGGCGTCGACGATGGCCTGCTGCCAGGATTCGAGGGCGATACGGCGTTCATGCTTCCTGCCGGGCCCGTGCTGGGGGAAGAGGCAGTACAGATGCTTCGAGTAGACCTTCACGTTGCGGCAGCCGGTCTTGCGCACCCGGCACACGGCGTTGTCCGGGAAAACCGCACGCATGGCCCGCTCGCAGTCGTCCATCAGCCCCGGCCAGGATTCCGTACAGGTGATCATGAGGTTCGGAACGCGGTGCTCCGAATAGCGGCTGATGTGGCCGTCGCCGAGGTAGAGACCGAGCAGATAGGAATAGGCGGACTCGTCGAGATCCCTCCCGTCGCAGCGCGGGCACTTCGGGTCGTGCCTGCCGGGACTCTCACCTCGTCGCGCCAGATCCAGGTGCTTCCAGTAGCCGATGGTGCCCGTCGGCACCTGGAGAGCGCGGGCGACGTCCGCGTTCTTCGCACCCGACCGGAGCAGGGTGAGGGCCTTCTGTCGCACTTCAGTGCCATGACCGTGCATATGACCACTGTCGGTCACTGGCGGTGATCGGGCGCAACAAAAAGCGGAGGACCACGCGAACGTGATCCTCCGCTTTTCGATCTCGCAGTGCCCGGTGTGGGATTCGAACCCACATGCCCAAAGGGCACGGCATTTTGAGTGCCGCGAGTCTGACCAGTTCCTCCAACCGGGCATGTCAGGAGACCGATCAGCAGTGTACCGGTTCACTGTGCGACCCCGCTGCTAGGTACGCTTCTGTGAGCAGTACCGGCCTGCCCCTACCAAGGAGCCCACGTGAGTGCCCCCGAGTCGCCCCAGCCTGTCGACGTGCCTGATGACGACAAGTCGCACGTGCCTCCGATGACGACGCGGGTCGTCATCGCCGAGGACGAGGCCCTGATCCGGCTCGATCTCAAAGAGATGCTGGAGGAGGAGGGGTACACCGTCGTCGGTGAGGCCGGTGACGGTGAGCAGGCCGTGGAGCTGGCCCGTGAGCACCGCCCCGACCTGGTGATCCTCGACGTGAAGATGCCGAAGCTCGACGGCATCTCGGCGGCCGAGAAGATCGCGGAGGAGAGCATCGCGCCGGTGCTGATGCTGACCGCGTTCTCCCAGCGGGACCTCGTCGAGCGCGCGCGGGACGCCGGGGCCATGGCGTACCTGGTGAAGCCGTTCAGCAAGAGCGACGTCGTCCCGGCGATCGAGATGGCCGTCTCGCGGTTCACGGAGCTGAAGGAGCTGGAGAAGGAGGTCGCCGACCTCACGCTCCGGCTGGAGACGCGCAAGCTGGTGGACCGGGCGAAGTCGGTGCTGCAGACGGAGTACGGGCTGACGGAGCCGGCCGCGTTCCGGTGGATCCAGAAGACGTCGATGGACCGCCGCATGTCGATGCAGCAGGTCGCGGAGGCGGTCATCCAGGACGCCGAGGAGAAGAAGGCCGGCAAGGGCTGATCCCCGGCCGAGCGGTACGGCGAAGGCCCGCTTCCCCTCCCTGACCGGAGGGGAAGCGGGCCTTCGTGGCGCGGTGGGACCTCAGTCCTCGCCGAGGTACGCCTTGCGCACCGATTCGTCGTGCAGCAGGTCCTGCCCCGTTCCGGACAGGACGATGTTGCCGACCTCCATGACGTGGCCCTGGTCGGCCAGGGACAGCGCGGCCTGGGCGTTCTGCTCGACCAGGAGGATGGTCGTGCCCTGGGACTTGAGCTCCGAGATCGTCGCCATGATCTTCTGCATCATGATCGGGGAGAGGCCCATGGAGGGCTCGTCGAGCATGAGCAGCTTGGGCTGGGACATCAGGGCGCGGCCCATGGCGAGCATCTGCTGCTCACCGCCCGAGAGGGTGCCGGCGGCCTGCTTGCGGCGTTCCCCGAGGATGGGGAAGAGGTCGTAGGCGCGCTGGATGTCCTTCTCGATGCCTTCCTTGTCCTTGCGGAGGAACGCTCCGAGCTGGAGGTTCTCCGCGATGGTGAGGCGGGGGAAGATGTGCCGGCCTTCGGGGGAGTGGGCCAGGCCGAGGGAGACGATCTTGTGGGCGGGGACCCCGTGGAGGGGTTTGCCGTCGAAGAGGATCTTTCCCGCGGTGGGCTTGAGCAGTCCCGAGAGGGTGCGCAGGGTGGTCGTCTTGCCGGCGCCGTTGGTGCCGATCAGGGTGACGACCTGGCCGGCGTCGACGCTGAAGGAGATGCCCTTGACGGCTTCGATCTTGCCGTAGGAGACCCGGAGGTCCTCGACTTCGAGGAGTGCGGTCACTTGGCTTCTCCCTTGGTGCTGCTGGTGGTGCTGGTCGCGTCGGCGGCGGCTTCGGCGGCCTCGACCTCGGCGGCTTCGGCCTCGCCGGGGTCGCCCTCGAAGGGCTCGCCCAGGTAGGCGGCGACGACGCGCTCGTCGGCCTGGACGACCTCGGCGGTGCCCTCGACGAGCTTCTCGCCCTGGACGAGGACGGCGACGCGGTCGGAGAGGTTGAAGACGAAGCGCATGTCGTGCTCGATGAGGAGGACGGCGATGCCCTTGTCGCGGATGGCGAAGACGAGTTCCTCGGTGGCCCGGGTCTCCTGGGGGTTCATGCCGGCGGTGGGCTCGTCGAGGAGCAGCAGGCCGGGCTCGGAGGCCATGGCGCGGGCGATCTCGAGCTTGCGCTGCTCGCCGTAGGGGAGGTTGCGGGCGAGGTGGTCGCGCTTGTGGGCGAGGCCGATGAACTCGAGGAGTTCCATGGCGCGTTCCTCGCTGGCGCGTTCGGCCTTCTTGAAGCCGGGGCCGCGCAGGAGGGCCGACCAGAGGCCTTCCTTGGTCCGCGTGTGGCGGCCGACGAGGACGTTCTCGAGGACCGTCATGTTGGCGAACAGGCGGATGTTCTGGAAGGTCCGGGCGATGCCGGCCTGGGTGACCAGGTGGGGCTTGGGCGGGAGGACGGTGCCCTTGTAGGAGACGGTGCCCTCGGTGGGGACGTACAGGCCGGTGAGGCAGTTGAAGAAGGTGGTCTTGCCGGCGCCGTTGGGGCCGATGAGGCCGACGATCTCGCCGGCGTTGACCGTGAAGTCGACGGAGCGGACGGCGGTGAGGCCGCCGAAGCGCATCGTGACGTCGCGGGCTTCGAGTACTGGTGTCGTCATGATGGTTACGCCCCCGCCTTGGTGACGGCCGGTTCGTCGGTCAGCGTGGTCTGTTTCGGTACGTCGAGTTGGCCGGTCTCGTGGAATTCGAGCTGGCGCCGGCGGTTGGCGATGATGCCTTCGGGGCGGAAGCGCATCAGGAGGATGAGCGCGATGCCGAAGGCGAGGAGCGACTTCTCCTGGAGGAAGACGAGCTTCTCGGGGAGCAGATAGAGCAGGGCGGCGCCGAGGAGCGGGCCGGCGACGGTGCCCATGCCGCCGAGGACGACCGCGGCCAGGAGGAACGCGGAGTTGGGCGGGGTGGAGCCGGCGAACTGGTACGGCGTGGGGACCACGCTGTAGGTGACGTGGGCGCTGACGGTGCCGGCGAGGCCGGCGAGGGCGGCGCCGAGGGCGAAGGCGATGAGCTTGACGCGGAAGCCGTTGATGCCCATGGCGGTGGCGGCGGTCTCGTCCTCGCGGATGGCGATCCAGGAGCGGCCGATGCGGGAGTCCGCGGCGCGGGTGTAGACGAGGACGACGATGGCCATGATGAGGACCATCAGCAGGTAGTAGTTGGCGAACCGGCCGAGGGTGAACCCGCCGATGTCGTGGGCCTCTCCGAAGTTGAACCCGAGGAGGTTCAGGTCGGGGATGGAGGGGATGCCGTTGGGGCCGTTGGTGACGTCGGGTCCGGACTGGCCGTCCATGTTGTTGACGGCGATGCGGAAGATCTCTCCGAAGCCGAGGGTGACGATGGCGAGGTAGTCGCCGCGCAGCCGCAGGGTCGGGGCGCCGATGAGGACGCCGAAGACGAGGGAGGCGGCGGCGCCGGCCAGGGCGGAGGCCCAGAAGGGCAGGTGGACGCCGGAGATGGTGGAGAACTCGGAGCCGGAGACGAGGGCGGCGGTGTAGGCGCCGACGCCGAGGAAGGCGACGTATCCGAGGTCGAGGAGTCCGGCGAGGCCGACGACGATGTTGAGGCCGAGGGCCACGGTCCCGAAGATCAGGATGTTGACGCCGATGTTGGCGTAGTGGTCGTCGGTCTGGGTGAAGGGGAAGGCGATGGCCGCGGCGAAGCCCATGGCGAGGGCGAAGCTGCGGTTGGCGGCGATGAGCGCGGAGAAGCGGTCGAGGAGGCCGGCGGTGTGCAGGGCCCAGACGGCGAAGACGACGACGAAGAGGTAGCCGATGAAGAGTTCGCCGTACTCGGTGTCGATGCCGTAGGTGAAGACGCCGAGGCCGATGATCGTCGCGACGGTGATGACGGCGCGCTGGATCCAGGGCGCGGTGGCCTGGGCGGCGGGGATGCGCTCGGGCTTGGCGACGTAGTCCTTGAGGGCTGCCTTGGTGCCGGTGCCGGTGCGCTCCTGGGGGAGGGCGAGGGCGCCGAGGACGGGCAGCAGGGAGGCCACGGCCGCGATCCAGCCGCCGGGTTCGAGGTTGACGACGCCGCCGAGCTTGGAGCTGATGGCGATGACGGTGAACCAGGTGACGGTGAAGCCGCCGAGCGCGGTGAGCACGAGGGGTGCGTTGTTGCGGGCGGGCAGCAACCAGCCGAGTCCGCGGATGCCGTAGGAGGCGAGGGCGAACAGGGCGGTGAGCAGGCCGGCGGTGAAGGTGAGCCACTGCAGGCCGCCGGGGTAGCCGTTGATCGTGAGGTCGCCGGGGAACTCGGCGGTCCAGGTCCAGGCGAGGAACGCGGAGGCCGCGGTGGCGATGCCGCCGCCGAGGAGGAGGCCGCGGGCGGCTGCGAGGGGCAGCGGGACGAGGCCGCTGGGTGCGGGCGTCGGGGTGGGGACGGCGTCCGGCACTTCGGTCTTGGTCGTCTCGGTCATGTGATCACGCCCTGTCCGCGACGCGCTCGCCGAGCAGGCCCTGTGGCCTGAAGAGGAGCACGAGGATGAGGAGGCAGAAGGCCCACACGTTGGCCCAGCTCTGGCCGCCGAGCTGCTGCATGCCGGGGATCTCGTCGATGTAGGCGGAGGCGAGGGTCTCGGCGATGCCGAGGACGATGCCGCCGAGCATGGCGCCGTAGATGTTGCCGATGCCGCCGAGGACGGCCGCGGTGAAGGCCTTGAGGCCCATCAGGAAGCCCATGCGGTAGTCGACGTTGCCGTACTTGAGTCCGTAGGCGACGGCGGCGACGGCGGCGAAGAAGCCGCCGATGGCGAAGGCGATGACGATGATGCGGTTGGTGTCGATGCCCATGAGCTGCGCGGTGTCGGGGTCCTGCGCGGTGGCCTGCATGGCGCGGCCGGTGCGGCTGCGGCGCACGAAGAAGGCGAGGGCGGCCATGCAGAGGACGGCGGCCAGGATGAGGAAGATGTCGGCGTCCTTGATGGTGACGGAGCCGATCTCGTGGGTGGCGTCGAGGCCGGGGAAGGCGCGGGCGCGGTCGGCGCCGGGGTAGAAGTTGCGCACGACCTCCTGGAGGGCCAGGGAGAGGCCGATGGCCGTGATGAGGGGTGCCAGGCGTGGTGCTCCGCGCAGTGGTCGATAGGCGAACCGTTCCGCCCCGACGGCTATGAGGATGGCCACGAGGGCGCCGCCGAGGAGCATGAGCGGTACGGCGAGGGCCATCGAGGTGCCGTCGGGCAGGATGTAGAAGTAGACCGTGAGGGCGCCGAAGGCCCCGGTCATGAAGATCTCGCCGTGCGCGAAGTTGATGAGCTGGACGATGCCGTACACCATCGTGTAGCCGATGGCGATCAGCCCGTACATCGAGCCGAGAAGCAGCCCGTTGGCCAGCTGCTGCGGCAGGGTGTTCACCGCATGGCCTCCATGTCGCTGGTGGTCGTGTGCACTGGGTGCGTGCGTGGTCGCGTGCTGTGTGGGGGTGTGAAAAACGGGCCGCGCGGTCGGGGTCCTCCTTCCGCGCGGCCCGTGGGGCTTGCTGGGGGGCCGGACTACTGCAGGTCGGCGGTGCCGGTCTCGACGGCCTTCCAGGCGCCCTTCTCGACCTGGTACACCGTCAGCTGCTTGTTGGTGGTGTCGCCGTACTGGTCGAAGGCGATCTTGCCGGTGAGGCCTTCGAAGTCGGCCTTCTGGACACCGTCGACGACCTTGGAGCGCAGGTCGTTGATGTCGGTGGGCACCTTGCCGCCGTTGGCGTCGGCCGCGGCCTTCACGGCCTTGATGATGGCGGTGGTGGCGTCGTAGGCGTAGGCACCGTAGGCGCCGTAGTCACCCTTGTAGCCCTTGTCCTTGTAGGTCTGGATGAACTGCTTGGCCGCGGGGAGGGTGTCGGCGGGGACACCGATGGCGGTGGCGAGGTCGCCCTCGGAGGACTTGCCGGCGGCCTCGATGTAGGTGGAGGCGAACATGCCGTCGCCGCCGAACAGCGGGATCTTGACGCCGGCGTCCTTGAGCTGCTTGGTGATCAGCGCGGACTCGTCGTACTGGCCGCCGTAGTAGAGCAGGTCGGCGCCGGAGTTCTTGATCTTCGTGACGAGGGAGCCGAAGTCCTTGTCACCGGTGTTGACGTGGTCGGTGCCGACGAGCTTGCCGCCGAGCTTCTTGTACTGCTCGCCGAAGATCTTGGCGAGGCCGGCGCCGTAGGTCTGCTTGTCGTCGACGACGAAGGCCTTCTTCTTCTTGAGGCCGTTGTACGCGTAGCCGGCGGCGAAGCTGCCCTGCAGTTCGTCGGTGGTGGCGGTGCGGAAGTACGTCTTGTAGGGACGCTTCTTGTCCGTCTGCCAGTTCTTGCCCTGGGTCAGCTCGGGGTTGGTGTTCGCCGGGGAGATCTGGACCATGTTGGCCGAGGCGAAGACCTGCTGCATCGTCTGGGCGACGCCGGAGTTCAGCGGGCCGACGGCGCCGACGGCGGTCTTGTCGCCGACGATGTTGGTCGCGTTGGACTGGCCGGTGGCCGGCTGCGCCTTGTCGTCGAGGGCCTTGAGCTTGAACTTCACGCCCGGGACCCAGTTGTTCTTGTTGGCGTCGTCGACGGCGATCTGGGCGCCGTACTGGATGCCGAGTCCGGTGGTGGAGTTCTCTCCGGACAGGGGCGCGTCCACGCCGATGGTCAGGGTGGTGCTGCTCCCGTTGTCTCCGCCCTTGTCACCGCTGTCGTCTCGGGAACCGCAGGCGGTGAGAGTCAGAGCTCCGGTCGTGAGAACGGAGGTAAGAATCACCAAGGAACGCTGTCGCACAATCAGTCCTTTCACAGGCAGGCCCGCCCTGGTCGGGGGGTGAGTGCCGCGCTGGTACCGAACTCCCGATGGAGCGGTGACTGGCCGTGACTCTAAGCCCGGGGTCAGGGCAGGGTCAGCGGCGTGGGCTCGCTTGTGACTTTCTTGTTATGACGCGATGGATGACCGGTCTCGACCGCGGATGCTCTCGGCGGGTTTGGTGGATTTTCGCCGAAGTCCGCATTCTGAGAACGCGCACTTCCGGTTGGCCGTGGCTGAGATCGTGCTCTTGCCGGGTGTGCGGGCCGTGGACAAGATCGGAAAGGTTCCCGGGGTGGGCCCGGCCGAAGGTGGGAGTTCGGCCTTGTATTGCGTGCGCGTTACGCAGCGTCACGCCGGGAATTGCGTGTCCTATACACGGGAAACTCCCCGTATTCGGATTCGCCGATTTCCCCCCGGAGGGGCCGGGCGGGCGGCCCGCCGGTCCGGGGCGTGGCCGTGTCTCACGGAGTGGACGGTCCTGCCCGCGTCGCGGCCGCTTTGCCGAGCAACGTGTGTGTTTTCGGCGCTGGTTGACCCTGGCTGCGCCCGAACGGGCGGTTCAGCCAGGGGTGTTGATCGAGCGTTGGTCGAGTGACCGTCGGGGCCGGAGTGTCTCGCGTGTCGGCCCCGGTGCCCCGCCGGCTCGCGTCGTGCAGGGCGAGCGGCGGGGCGGACGGCCGTCCGGTGGAGGCCGAACTGCCGTGCTGTGTACGGCCGTTGAGGTCGCCTACGGCAGCTTCACGAACGGGGACAGGAAGGCCCGGGCGCCGGGAGTGTCCAGGCGGTACGTCACGTTGGTGGCGTAGCAGGGGCTGTCCCCGGTGATGGTGGTGGAGGCCAGGATGCGCTTGCCGCCGATCACGGCGAAGTTGGGGCCGCCCGAATCGCCGTAGCAGGCGCCTCCGTTGCCCTGCGGCGCCGTCATCTGCAGCCGCACCCAGGAGTCGTTGAGGGCGTTGAAGGAGACTGGGGCCTTCATGCGGACGCCGCCGCCGGGGTGGGTCTGGCCGCCGGGGCCGTTGACGGCCTCCTGGGTGCCGTAGCCGGCGACGGTCCAGCCGGCGGCGTCCAGCCCTCGCGAGCCGAGCCGGCCGAGCTGGTTCGCGCCGGGCAGGGTGGCCGGGGTGAAGCTCCAGCGGGCCTTGACCGCGGCGGCGTCGAGCTGGATCACCGCGATGTCGTGGGTGTCGGAGGCGGGCCCCGGGTAGTCCGGGTGCGTGTGCGCGGTGCCCGGGACGGCCACGGCGGCGGCCTGCGCGGCGGGGTCCCCGGGGTGCGAGCGCGCCGCCGCGTCGAGCCCGGCCTGCACGTCCTGGTCCAGGGAGACGTGGAAGCGGACGTTGTCGGGCCAGTCCGAGGTGCAGTGCGCGGCGGTGAGGAAGGTGTCCGCGTCGATCATGGTGCCGGAGCAGACCCAGTCCACACGGTCGGGGGTGGCGGGGTCGCCGTCGTCGTCCCAGGTGGCCACGAGCGCGCCGACCTCGGTGCGCTCGGGGGCGGGCGTGGCGTTGTAGGAGTTGACGGCGGAGGACGGCAGCGCGGTGGCGAGGACGGTGGCGCAGGCCGCCGCGGTGACGGAGAGGGCGCGTACGGAGCTCAAGAGAAACCCTTCTGCGGTGGATCGGGTCGTCTCCTGTGGGGGGAGCGTCAGTGAAGCGCGCCGGGGCGGCCGCGACAAGGCCGCGGCCGCCCCTCCAGGGTTTTCCCTACGTCGTCAGCCGGCGTCGCGGACGATCTCCGCGTCGGCGGGCCGCACGTCGCGCAGCAGGCAGGTCAGCCGGGCGGTGCACACCCGCTTGCCGTCCCCGTCGCTGATCACGATCTCGTAGGTGGCGGTGGAGCGGCCCCGGTGCACGGGCGTGGCCACGCCGGTGACCAGGCCGGAGCGGACCCCGCGGTGGTGGGTGCAGTTCAGGTCCACGCCGACCGCAATCTTGGAGCTGCCGCCGTGCAGCATCGAACCGACCGAGCCGAGCGTCTCGGCGAGCACCGCGGACGCCCCGCCGTGCAGCAGCCCGTACGGCTGGGTGTTCCCCTCCACCGGCATGGTGCCCACGACCCGCTCCGCCGAGGCCTCGATGATCTGCACGCCCATGCGGGTCCCGAGGTGGCCCGCGGAGAACAGGGCCGGGAGGTCCACACCGAGCGCTGCGTACTCGTCGACGACCTCTTGCGGGAACTTCACTTGCTGCTGCTCACCCATGGGGCCCGGCTCCGTTCGTCCTCGTCACTCGACCACTGTGCCTGAGCGAACGCTCAGTCGGTCGCCGATTGTTCCAGACGCACCACCACGGACTTGCTGGCCGGGGTGTTGCTGACGTCCGCAGTGGCGTCCAGCGGGACCAGCACATTGGTCTCCGGGTAGTAGGCCGCGGCGCAGCCCCGGGCCGTCGGATAGTGCACGACGCGGAAGCCGGGCGCCCGGCGCTCCACTCCGTCGCGCCACTCGCTCACCAGGTCCACGTACGCGCCGTCGGCCAGCCGCAGCGCCCTCGCGTCCTCGGGGTTGACCAGCACCACCCGGCGGCCGCCCCGGATACCTCGGTAGCGGTCGTCGAGGCCGTAGATCGTGGTGTTGTACTGATCGTGCGAGCGCAGGGTCTGCAGCAGCAGCCGGCCCTCGGGCAGCTCGGGGTACTCCACGGGCGCGGCCGTGAAGTTGGCCTTGCCGGTGGCCGTGGGGAAGCGGCGCTCGTCGCGCGGGGCGTGGGGGAGCGCGAAACCGCCGGGGCGGGCCACGCGCGCGTTGAAGTCCGCGAAGCCGGGGACCACGCGGGCGATGCGGTCCCGGATCGTCGCGTAGTCCTTCTCGAACTCCTCCCACGGGGTGGCGCTGTTCTCGCCCAGCACGCGGCGGGCCAGGCGGCAGACGATGGCCGGCTCGGACAGCAGGTGCCGGCTCGCCGGTTCCAGCCGGCCCCGGGAGGCGTGCACCATGCCCATCGAGTCCTCGACCGTCACGAACTGCTCACCGTCGCCCTGGACGTCGCGCTCCGTACGCCCCAGCGTCGGCAGGATCAGGGCCCGCGCGCCCGTGACGGCGTGCGAGCGGTTCAGCTTCGTCGACACGTGCACGGTCAGCCGGGCCCGCCTCATGGCCGCCTCGGTGACCTCGGTGTCGGGCGAGGCGGAGACGAAGTTGCCGCCCATGGCGAAGAACACCTTCGCCTCGCCGTCGCGCAGCGCGCGGATGGCCCGGACGACGTCGTAGCCGTGCCGGCGCGGCGGGGCGAAGCCGAACTCCCGCTCCAGGGCGTCCAGGAACGCCGGGGCGGGGCGCTCGAAGATGCCCATCGTGCGGTCGCCCTGCACGTTCGAGTGGCCGCGCACCGGGCACACGCCCGCGCCCGGCCTGCCGATGTTGCCGCGCAGCAGGAGGAAGTTGACGATCTCGCGGATCGTGGGGACCGAGTGCTTGTGCTGGGTGAGGCCCATCGCCCAGCACACGATGGTCCGCTCCGAGGCCAGCACCATGGCCAGGGCCTGTTCGATGTCCTGCCGGGTCAGGCCGGTCGCCGCGAGCGTCTCGTCCCAGTCGGCGGCGCGGGCGGCCTCGGCGAACTCCGCGAAGCCGTGCGTGTGCTCGCGCACGAAGGGCTCGTCGAGCGCGCCCTCCGTCTCCAGAATCAGCTTGTTGAGCAGGCGGAACAGCGCCTGGTCGCCGCCGATGCGGATCTGCAGGAACAGGTCGGTGAGCGCGGCGCCCCTGAGCATGCCCTGCGCGGTCTGCGGGTTCTTGAAGCGCTCCAGGCCCGCCTCGGGCAGCGGGTTGACGCTGATGACCCGCGCGCCGCCCGCCTTGGCCTTCTCCAGGGCCGACAGCATGCGCGGGTGGTTCGTGCCCGGGTTCTGCCCGGCCACGATGATCAGATCGGCCTGGTACAGGTCCTCCAGCAGGACGCTGCCCTTGCCGATGCCGATGGTCTCCGACAGGGCCGAGCCGGACGACTCGTGGCACATGTTCGAGCAGTCGGGCAGGTTGTTCGTGCCGAGCTCGCGGGCGAACAGCTGGTAGAGGAACGCGGCCTCGTTGCTGGTGCGGCCCGACGTGTAGAACACGGCCTCGTCCGGGGAGCCGAGGGCGGCGATCTCCTCCGCGACGATGTCGAAGGCGCGCTCCCAGGTGACCGGCTCGTAGTGCGTGCCGCCCTCGGGCAGGTACACGGGGTGGGTGAGCCGGCCCTGCTGGCCCAGCCAGTAGCCGCTGCGGCCGGCCAGGTCGGCGACCGGGTGCGCGGCGAAGAACTCGGGCGTGACCCGGCGCAGGGTGGCCTCCTCGGCCACGGCCTTCGCGCCGTTCTCGCAGAACTCCGCCCTGTGCCGGTGCTCCGGCTCCGGCCAGGCGCAGCCCGGGCAGTCGAAGCCGTCCTTCTGGTTCACGCTCAGCAGGGTCAGCGCGGTGCGCCTGACGCCCATCTGCCGCTGCGCCATGCGCAGGGTGTGCCCGATCGCGGGGAGCCCGGCCGCCGCGTGCTGCGGCCCGGCGACCTGCGGCGCGTCCTGAACCGGATCACTCTTGGGCGGCTTGGAGGCCATCGCCCGCTCCCCTTCCACTGCGCTGTGAGGTACGTCTCCGATCCTCGCACGCGGGGGTGACAGGGCACGGGGCCGGGCGGGATCGCGGACGGCCCGGGCCACCGGCCCCCCGGGGTGCCTGACCGGTCGGCGGCCGTTCCCGTGCGCCGGGAGCGGGGCGGGGCGGAGTGTCAGTGGGGCGTGGCAGGATCGGGGGCGTGGCAGAGACAGCATCGAAGACGACCGACCAGACCTCCGGCGGCAGCCGGCCGCGACTGATGCTCATGGACGGGCACTCGCTGGCCTACCGCGCGTTCTTCGCGCTGCCCGCGGAGAACTTCACCACCGCGACGGGCCAGCCGACGAACGCGATCTACGGCTTCGCGTCGATGCTGGCCAACACCCTGCGCGACGAGGCGCCCACGCACTTCGCCGTCGCCTTCGACGTCTCCCGCAAGACCTGGCGCTCCCAGGAGTTCACGGAGTACAAGGCGAACCGCTCCAAGACCCCGGACGAGTTCCGCGGCCAGGTCGACCTCATTTGCGAATTGCTCGACGCCATGGGCGCCGCCCGCTTCGCCGTGGACGGCTTCGAGGCCGACGACGTCATCGCCACGCTCGCCACCCAGGCCGAGGCCGAGGGCTTCGAGGTCCTGATCGTCACCGGCGACCGGGACTCCTTCCAGCTCGTCAGCGAGCACACGACCGTCCTGTACCCGACCAAGGGCGTCTCGGAGCTGACCCGCTTCACCCCGGAGAAGGTGTTCGAGAAGTACGGGCTGACGCCCGCGCAGTACCCCGACTTCGCGGCCCTGCGCGGCGACCCCTCGGACAACCTCCCCGGCATCCCCGGGGTCGGTGAGAAGACCGCCGCGAAGTGGATCAACCAGTTCGGCTCCTTCGCCGAGCTCGTCGAGCGCGTCGACGAGGTCAAGGGCAAGGCCGGGCAGAACCTGCGCGACCACCTGGAGTCCGTCAAGCTGAACCGCCGTCTCACCGAGCTGGAGCGCCGGGTCGAGCTCCCCAAGGGCGTCACCGAGCTGGAGCGCGCCCCTTACGACCGCAAGGCCGTCGCGATGGTGCTGGACACCCTGGAGATCAGGAACCCCTCGCTGCGCGAGCGGCTCTTCGCCGTCGATCCGGGCGGCGAGCAGGCCGAGGCCACCCCGATCAGCACGGAGGGCGTGCAGCTGGACGGCACGGTGATCGCCACCGGCGAGCTGACCGCCTGGCTCACCGAGCAGGCCGCCCAGCCCCTCGGCGTGGCCACGGTCGACACGTGGGCGCTGGGCACCGGCTCGGTCGCCGAGGTCGCGCTGGCCGCCCCGGGCGGTGCCGCCGCCTGGTTCGACCCCTCCCAGCTGGACGAGGCCGACGAGAGGGCCTTCGCCGCCTGGCTCGCCGACGCCGCCCGGCCCAAGGTCTTCCACAACGCCAAGGGCGCCATGCGCGTCTTCGCCGAGCACGGCTGGAGCGTCGAGGGCGTGCGCATGGACACGGCCCTCGCCGCGTACCTGGTCAAGCCCGGCCGCCGCTCCTTCGACCTGGACGCGCTCTCCCTGGAGTACCTGCACCGCGAGCTGACCCCGGCCGCCTCGGCCGACGGGCAGCTCGCCTTCGGCGCCGACGAGGCCGCCGAGGCCGAGGCCCTGATGATCCAGG
The DNA here is from genome assembly GCF_055585285.1 of Streptomyces sp. NPDC053665. NCBI lineage: Bacteria > Bacillati > Actinomycetota > Actinomycetes > Kitasatosporales > Streptomycetaceae > Streptomyces > Streptomyces sp. NPDC053665. The sequence goes on along the minus strand of NZ_JBVJKK010000002.1, from coordinate 119,875 downwards.
CCCGTACCGTCCTCGACCTCGGGGAGGCCTTCGAGGGCCGCCTGGAGGAGGTCGGCGCCGCCGACCTGCTGCGCGACATGGAGCTGCCCACGTCCGCCCTGCTCGCCCGCATGGAGCGGCACGGCATCGCGGCCGACCGGTCCCACCTGGAGGCCATGGAGCAGATGTTCGCCGGCGCGGTCCAGCAGGCGGTCAAGGAGGCCCACGCGGCGGCCGGGCACGAGTTCAACCTGGGCTCGCCCAAGCAGCTCCAGGAGGTCCTCTTCGGCGAGCTGGCCCTGCCCAAGACCAAGCGGACCAAGACCGGCTACACCACGGACGCCGACGCCCTGGCCTGGCTCGCCGGCCAGACGGACAACGAGCTTCCGGTGATCATGCTGCGCCACCGCGAGCAGGCCAAGCTCCGTGTCACCGTCGAGGGCCTGATCAAGACGATCGCCGCGGACGGCCGCATCCACACGACGTTCAACCAGACCGTCGCCGCCACGGGCCGTCTCTCCTCGACGGACCCGAACCTGCAGAACATCCCGGTCCGCACGGACGAGGGCCGGGCGATCCGCCGCGGTTTCGTCGTCGGCGAGGGCTTCGAGTCGCTGATGACGGCCGACTACAGCCAGATCGAGCTGCGGGTGATGGCCCACCTCTCCGAGGACGAGGGCCTGATCGAGGCGTTCACCTCCGGCGAGGACCTGCACACCACGGCGGCCTCCCAGGTCTTCGCGGTCGAGCCGACCGCGGTGGACGCCGAGATGCGCCGCAAGATCAAGGCCATGTCGTACGGCCTGGCCTACGGCCTGTCCGCCTTCGGCCTCTCCCAGCAGCTGAACATCGAGGCGGCGGAGGCCCGCGCCCTGATGGACGCCTACTTCGAGCGGTTCGGCGGCGTCCGGGACTACCTGCGCCGGGCGGTCGACGAGGCCCGGGCCACGGGCTACACGGCGACCCTGTTCGGCCGCCGCCGCTACCTGCCCGACCTCAACAGCGACAACCGCCAGCGCCGGGAGGCCGCCGAGCGGATGGCCCTCAACGCGCCCATCCAGGGCACGGCGGCGGACATCGTCAAGATCGCCATGCTCAAGGTCGACGACGCCCTGCGGGAAGCGGGCCTGGCCTCCCGCATGCTCCTCCAGGTCCACGACGAAGTCGTCCTGGAGATCGCCCCGGGCGAGCGGGCGGCCGCGGAGGAACTGGTCCGCCGCGAGATGTCCAACGCCGTGGAGCTGCGCGTCCCGCTGGGCGTCTCGGTAGGAGCGGGCACCGACTGGGAGTCGGCGGCCCACTAGCGGCGCGGAGAGGACGACGTCACGGAGCTGCGCCGGGCCGGGCGGGACGACCTCCCGCCCGGCCGGGCAGCACCGGACGGCTCCCACACTGCCCCGAAACCCGAGTGGCCGCCGGACGTCCCCTTTCCGAGGTGCCCAAAGCCGCTCGTTGCCCTCGCGCACCCCGCCCGTCCAGTCACCCGGCGGGACGCCGGTGAGGCGCCCGGAGCCGTTCGCTGCTCTGGCGCAACACGTCTGCCCAGATTCGTGCGGGCCCGGCACCCGGCGAGGCGCCCAAAGCCGTTCGCTGCCCTGGCGCAAGCCGCCCGTCCAGTCATCCGCGTGGGCCCGGCCCCCGGCAAGGTGCCCAAAGCCGCTCGTTGCCCTCGCGCACCCCGCCCGTCCAGTCACCCGGCGGGACCCCGGTGAGGCGCCCGGAGCTGCTCGCTTCCCTGGCGCACCGCCCGCCCAGTCATCCGCGTGGGCCCGGCACCCGGCGAGGCTCCCAAAGCCGCTCGTTGCCCTCGCGCACCCCGCCCGTCCAGTCACCCGGCGGGACCCCGGCAAGGCACCCGAAGCCGCTCGCTCCCCTCGTGCAACGTCTCCCGCCCCGTCACCCGCGTGGCTCCCGGCAAGGCGTCCTCCACCCCTCGTCGCCCGCCGCGGTCCCGTCACTCGCGTGGACCCCGACAAGACGCCCCCGGCTCCGAGCGTGGTCAGGATGCGGGGCATGGGTATACGCACGCTCCTCAGCCGCACGGCAGCCGGCACGGCGCACGCGTCGGTTCCGGCGTTCGAGGCCGCCGCGAGTACGGTCCGTGTTCCCTTCACCCTCACCGCAGCCCTGAGCGAGGCGACGGCGGGCCTGCGGCGGCGCCTCGCCCCGGGCGGACCATCCGCCGACCCGGCCCGCGCCGGCGCCCCCGCCACCACCCCGGGCATCACCGGCCCCCGCGACCTGGCCGCCCTGCTCGGTCTCGACGACCCGGCCGACCTGCCCGCAGCGCTCGGTCTCACCGACCAGGGGGACCTGACCGCGGCGCTCGGTCTCACCGGCCCCGCGTGCGACCGGCCGGCCACCGTCGCGCCACACGGCGTGACCGGCCCGGGCGGCGCTTCTGCCGCAGCGCGACCCTCGGCCCGGGGCGGGCTCGCCCGGCCGTGGACCCGGCGGGCCCGGGACTACCTCACGTACGTGCTCACGTTGTCTCCGCGGCCCCGCCCGGCGCACACCACCACCATCACCGTGTACATCACGACACCCGGCGGCCCGTCGGGGGAGCGGCCGGACGGCTCGGCTCCGTACCGGCGTCGCGGGCAGGATCCGCAAGGACCGGAGCCGGACGCCACAGCCTGACCCCGGCGGCGTACAGCGGCAGCGCCACCGCGAGTCCCGCGCCCGCGCCGAAGCACACCGTCGGGATGAGCTCCCACGGCTTGGCCATGGCCCCCCAGTACGCCCACCAGCGCGACGCGCGCTGCACCGCCCCCACCAGTGCGACACCGCCGATCACGGCGGCGGCCGCCCACCGGTCCGGCCCCGACAGCACCGGCACCCCGACCGGCTCCCCTCCCGGCACCCGCCGCAGCGCCCGTACGACGAACACGGCGAGCACGGCGGCGGCCAGGGCCGAACCGCCGTACTGCAGGTACCAGTACAGCGGTGAGCCCGCCACCTCCCGGCCGAGCACCGGGAACAGCCGCATGCCCCACCGGTCGAGATGCGTGAACGCGTCCCACACCACGTGCGTCAGCGCCCCGAGCACGGCGGACCCGTACCACCACGCCACCAGCGACGGCCGCACCCGGGCGCGCGGGACCCCGCACCGCAGCAGGGCGGCCACCCGCCCCTGCCGCCCGCGCGGCAGCAGCGCCACCAGCGGCTCTCTCACGAACAGCCACAATCCCACCAGCGCCCCGGCGATGAGCACGTCGACCGTGAACACCCCCGGCAGGCCGTGCGTGACGTCACCGAACTCCCTCGCTCCGGACAGCACACTCGCCGCGTAGTAGGTCATGTCGGGCGCGAAGGACCCCGCCACGAGAGCGGCCGGCACCAGCCGGCCCCGGCCCGTCCCGTCGCTGCGGACGGCGGGCAGTACGGCGGCCGCATGACTCAGCGTGAACGGCAACTCGGCTCCTTGTGCAGGTGGTCGGGCAGCCCGGTGACGGGCCCGGCGGCCGGCGGCCCGGTGTGCGGGACGCCGCCGTACCGGCACCGACACGATTCCACATGGCCGATCGGTGAAGACCGGTCACGAACGGGTGCCCGGGGAAACGAAGTTGTCGTAGGGTCGCCAGAGTCGCCGCGCCGGCGCGCTGCACACCGCACGGGGACGGCGCACGCAGGGCACGCGAGGGACCGCAGAACGCGCAAGAGAACAGAGAGGTGACCGTCCGAGGGCAACCACTCGGGCGGCCCGATCGTCACAACAGGGCGAACACTGCAGGCGGAGATAGGACGTCACGGCGTCCACGGGAGGGGTTCACTCTATGGCGGCGCATTTCGGCAGGAGGCTGCGCAAGGGAGCGGCAACCACCGCCGTGGCCGCGGCAGCGGTCGCGGCTCTGTCCGCTTCCCAGGCTCCGGGCGTCAACGACCACGGCAGACAGACCGCCGCGGACGCCATTCCCTCACCGGAGGCCACCGCCTCCGACGACAGCGCCACCGGCAACTCCCCGTACTACACGGACCTGCCACCGCTCAAGAGCCCCAACCCGTCGCCCACCACGGGAACCGGGCCGATCGCGCAGGGCGGCACCGAGTCCGGCATCCCCGCGACCGTCCTCGACGCCTACAAGAAGGCCGAGGCGACTCTGCGCGAGAAGAAGCCGGGCTGCAACCTGCCCTGGCAACTGCTCGCCGCGATCGGCCGGGTGGAGTCCGGCCAGGCCCGCGGCGGCCGCGTGGACGCCGAAGGCACCACGCTCGGGCGGATCCTCGGCCCCCAGCTCGACGGCAACGGCTTCGCCCTCATCAAGGACACCGACAACGGCGCCTACGACGGCAACAGCTCCTACGACCAGGCCGTCGGCCCCATGCAGTTCATCCCGTCCACCTGGGCCTGGGCGGGCCGCGACGGCAACGGCGACGGCAAGAAGGACCCCAACAACGTCTACGACGCCGCGCTCGCCGCGGGCCACTACCTGTGCCGCAACGACTGGGACCTGTCCGACCAGGGCGACCTCGACCGGGCGATCCTCAGCTACAACAACTCGCGCGAGTACCTCAACCTCGTGATGAGGTGGCTGGACTACTACCGCAAGGGCGCCCACGAGGTCCCCGACGGCACGGGCACGCTGCCCGGCAACCGCAGCGACGGCGGCGCCGGGGCGGGCACCGGCCGTACGAGCCCGAGCACGCCCACCGTCCCGAGCGCTCCCGGCACCCCGGGTGCCACCAAGCCACCGGCCACGTCCAAGCCCGATCCCGGACCGGGCCCGAGCAAGCCGGACAAGCCGGGCGGCGGTACGACCACGCCGAAGCCGCCCACCACACCGCCCGGCACCGGCGACCCGAGCACCCCGCCCACGACGCCCCCCACGCCCACCGACACGGTGCACCACCTGGAGAACGCCGGCACGGCGAAGCTCACCGCCATGGCCGGCGACGCGTTCGCGCAGCGGATCAGCACCCGCGCCGAGACCGAGGCCGGCAAGGCCGTCGGCAAGGTCCGGGTCCGGTTCACGATCCTCGGCGACACGGACACGACCTTCACCGGCGGTGAGAGCGTCGCCACGGTCTCCACGAACAGTTCCGGAGTCGCGGTCGCCCCCGTCCTGAAGGCAGGGGAGAAGACCGGCACCGTCACCGTCCGGGCCACCGTCGTGGGCCGCACGGTCGCGGGCCTCGACTACAAGGCCACCGTCACCGAGCGCGCCGCCGACAAGCTCACCCGGACCGGCGACGCGGCCCTGACCTGCGCCCCCGGCGGGGAGTTCGCGAACCAGGTGCAGGTGAAGGCGACCTACGGCGGCGCCGTCGCCGACGGCGTCGCGGCCACGGCCACGCTCATCAAGTCGGCGCAGGACGCCGCCGCCAACGACAAGGGCCCCTACTTCAAGGGCGCCGACGGCAAGCCCGTGCGCACCCTGGCGGGCCTGAAGACCGACGCGAAGGGCCTGCTGACGCTGCCGAAGCTCTACGCGGACGACACCAGCGGCACGTTCCTGCTGCGCGTCACCACCGCGGGCGGCGCGACCCTCACCGTCGAGCTGACCGTGGCGGCCGCCGGGACGAGCGCACCGAGCCCCTCGGCCGAACCGGCCGCCTGACGCACGGGCACGACGCCCCTCCCCGACCGGGAGGGGCGTCGTCGTGCGCCTTCCGCCGTGCCGGTGGGCGAGGGCGCCGTCCCGTCAGCGCCTCTGCCGCGCGCTGGTGTGCCGGGTCGGTTCCGCCCCGGCCGGGTCCTCGGGCCACGGATGCTTCGGATACCGCCCCCGCAGCTCCGCCCGCACCCCCCGGTAGCCGTCCCGCCAGAAGGAGGCGAGGTCGGCGGTCACGGCCGCCGGGCGCCCCGCCGGGGACAGCAGGTGCACCAGCAGCGGCACCCCGGCGATCCGGGGCGACTCCTGCAAGCCGAACATCTCCTGCAGCTTCACCGCCAGCACCGGCTGCTCCGGCCGCGCGTAGTCGATCCGGATCCGCGACCCACTGGGCACCGTCATCCGCTCCGGGGCCAGCTCGTCGAGCCGCCCGGCCTCCCCGGAAGCCCACGGCAGCAGCCGGGCGAGTGCCTCCCCGGCGTCGATCCGCGCGAGATCCGCCCGCCGCCGTGCCCGGCTCAGCTCGGGCTCCAGCCACTCGTCCACGCGCGCGTGGAGCGACCCGTCCGACACGTCCGGCCAGGGCTCCCCGAGGTGCAGCCGCAGGAACGCCAGCCGCTGCCGCAGGACGACGGCCTCCGCCGGCCAGCGCAGCAGTCCCAGTCCGTCCCGCCGCAGCCCGTCGAGCAGCGCCTCGCGCACGAGCCCGGGATCGGCGTCCCGCAGCGCCCGCACCGTCAGCTCCACCGCCCCGAGCCGCTCCGCCCGCCGCGCGACGACGTCCCCGCCGTCCCAGCGCACCTCGTCCCGCTCCCCGTGCAGCGCGCCCGCCGCGAGCCGGGCCGTCTCCTCGTCGACGACGGCCCCCAGCTGCACGCGCGCGTGGCCCTTCCCGACAGGCCGGTCCGCGACCGCCACGGCGATCCAGGGCGCCCCGCGCAGGGCGCTCGCGTCACCGGCCTCGGCCCGGGTGCCGGAGACCATGAGGTACGACCCGCCGTCCGCCCGCGCGACCCGCTCGGGAAAGGCGAGGGCGGCCACCAGCCCCACCTGCCGGTCCTCGGACAGCCCCTGCCACGCCCCGGCCGCGGAGGAGCCGGACAGCCCGGAGCCGACGGCCCGCAACCGCCGCACCTCGGCGCGCCACCGCGCGGCGTAGGCGTCCCCGCCGCGCCGGGCACGGCGCAGGGCACCGGCCAGGTCGTCGCCGTACTCCCGCGGGGTCTCCTCACTGAGCAGCGCGACCACTTCAGCGGCCCGCTCGGCCCCCACCAGCGGCACGGAGTCGAGCAACGCCCTCCCCAGCCGGGGATGCAGCCCCAGCCGGGCCAGCGCGGCCCCGCGCTCGGTCGCACGCCCCTCGTGGTCCAGGGCCCCCACGGCCTCCAGCACGTCCCGTGCCGCCGCCATGGCCCCGGAAGGCGGTGGATCCAGCAGCGCCAGCCCCGAGGCGTCCGGATCCCCCCAGCACGCCACCTGCAACGCGAACGCCGTCAGGTCGGCCACCTTGATCTCCGGAGCCGGGAAGCGCGGCAGACGGGCGTCCTCCGCCTCCGCCCAGCACCGGTACACCGTCCCCGGCGCCTCACGACCGGCCCGGCCCGCCCGCTGCCGCCCGGCCGCCCGTGACGCCCGCACCGTCGCCAGCGCGCTCAGCCCGCGCGCGTGGTCCACCCGCGGCTCCCGCGCCAGACCCGAGTCCACGACGACCCGCACGCCCGGCACCGTCAGGGACGACTCGGCCACGGACGTCGCCAGCACCACGCGCCGGCGCGCCCCGGGCACCAGCACCGCGTCCTGGACCGCGGCAGGTGCCCGGCCATGCACCTGGAGCACGTCCACCCCGTCCGGCGCACCGAGCTGCCCGGCGACCCGGGCGATCTCGCCGACGCCGGGCAGGAAGCACAGGACGTCCCCCTCGCGTTCGGCCAGCGCCCGCCGCACCACGGCCGCCACGTGCGCGAGCAGCGCCGGATCGACCCGCGTCCCGTGCGGCGGCCGGACCGGTCGGGCCGGTGGCGCCCACACCACCTCCACCGGATGCGCCGCGCCCTGCGCCTCCACCACCGGCGCCCCGCCCAGCAGCGCGGCCCAGCCCTGCGCGTCGGTCGTCGCCGAGGCGGCCACCAGCCGCAGCTCCGGCCGCAGCGCCTGGCGCACGTCCCACAGGAACGCCGCCGCCGTGTCCGCGTCCAGGTGCCGCTCGTGGCACTCGTCGAGGACCACCACGTCGGTGCAGGCCAGCTCCTGGTCGCGCTGCAACCGCTGCACCAGCACACCGGTCGTGACGACCTCCACGCGCGTGTGCCGCCCGACGACCCGCTCACCGCGCACGGTGAAGCCGACGCTCTCGCCGGTCCTCTCGCCCAGCAGCCACGCCATCCGGCGCGCCGCCGCCCGGGCCGCGATCCGCCGCGGCTCCGCCACGACGACCCGGCGCCGCGGCCCGTCCCCGACCAGCCCGGCCAGGACGAGGGGCACGAGGGTGGTCTTGCCGGTACCGGGCGGTGCGACGAGCACGGCGGTGCCGTGCCCCTCCAGCGCGTCGTCCAGTGCGGGCAGCGCACCGCGTACGGGCAGGGCGTCCAGGGCGTCGTAGCGGATCACGCCCTCAGTGTCGTACGCCCGGCGAGGCGCCTCCCACGCGCGGGTGGGTCCGTCCCCGCCCGCGCCGGGTCAGCCGCGCTCGCAGACGAAGACGGCCGTTCCGGGGATCAGGTTGCCCCGCAGGGGCGACCAGCCGCCCCACTCGGAGGTGTTCCACGCCGGCCACTCCGGCTCCACCAGGTCGACCAGGCGGAAGCCCGACGCCACGACGTCCCGGACGCGGTCGCCGAGGGTGCGGTGGTGCTCCACGTAGACGGCCCGGCCCTCCTCGTCCTGTTCGACGTAGGGCGTGCGGTCGAAGTACGACGCCGAGACGGTCAGCCCCTCGGGCCCCGGCTCGTCCGGGAACGCCCAGCGGATCGGGTGCGTCACCGAGAAGACGAGACGGCCCCCCGGGCGCAGCACCCGGCGCACCTCCCGCAGCACCTGGCGCGGATCCGCGACGAAGGGCAGCGCCCCGTACGCCGAGCAGACCAGGTCGAAGGAGCCGTCCGCGAAGGGCAGGGCACCGGCGTCCGCGCACACCAGCGGGAAGGAGCCGCCGATGCGCAGGGCGTGCTGGAGCTGCCGGTGCGAGATGTCCAGGGCCACCGGACGCGCCCCCTGGGCGGCCAGCCAGCGCGAGCACTGGGCGGCGCCGGCGCCGATCTCCAGGACATCGCGGCCCTTCAGCTCCTCGGGCGGGCCCAGCAGCTCGGCCTCGACCTCGTCCAGCCCCTCGGGGCCCCAGACGAAGCGGTCGTCGCCGAGGAAGGTGCCGTGCTCGACCTGGTACTCGTCCGCGTTCCGGTCCCACCAGCCACGATTGGCGCGGGAGCTCTCCGAGGGCCCGGCGGCGCGGCGGGTGGCCTCGGGTTCGGACGCTTCGGGCTCTTGGATGATCGGCTCCCTCGTCGTACTCTTCCGTCCAGCCGGTCCCGGCGACGTCGCAAAAGGGGGCTTCATGCCCCCTGCGTGGCCTCGCACGACACGAATTGTGCCGGGTATGCGCCGTTCCGCCCCCGGTGGGCGGCTTCGCGCATTGACCCTGCCCGGCTGCCCCCGTATGCTACAAGTTGCGCTGCGGGCCTGCGCACCTCAGACGTAGCAGGCTGCGCTCGCATCTGTATGTATGTCCCCTCGGTTGTCGAGGCGCCACCGTTCTTGTGTGGCGCTTCCTTGGCTGTCCGGCTTCTGCAGAGCGAAACGGGCTCCCGGCGTAGCAGTACCTACGACTTCAATGTCCGTACCGGAGCCCTTTCCCACATGACGAGCAGCACCGAGACCACCGCCACCACCCCGCAGGTAGCGGTCAACGACATCGGTAACGAGGAAGCCTTCCTCGCCGCGATCGACGAGACGATCAAGTACTTCAACGACGGCGACATCGTCGACGGCGTCATCGTGAAGGTCGACCGGGACGAGGTCCTGCTCGACATCGGTTACAAGACCGAAGGCGTGATCCCGAGCCGCGAGCTCTCGATCAAGCACGACGTCGACCCCAACGAGGTCGTCGCCGTCGGTGACGAGATCGAGGCCCTCGTCCTCCAGAAGGAGGACAAGGAAGGCCGCCTGATCCTCTCGAAGAAGCGCGCCCAGTACGAGCGTGCCTGGGGCACCATCGAGAAGATCAAGGAAGAGGACGGGATCGTCACCGGTACCGTCATCGAGGTCGTCAAGGGTGGTCTCATCCTCGACATCGGCCTCCGTGGCTTCCTCCCGGCCTCCCTGGTCGAGATGCGCCGCGTCCGCGACCTCCAGCCCTACGTGGGCAAGGAGCTCGAGGCCAAGATCATCGAGCTGGACAAGAACCGCAACAACGTGGTCCTGTCCCGCCGTGCCTGGCTGGAGCAGACCCAGTCCGAGGTCCGCCAGACGTTCCTCACCACCCTCCAGAAGGGTCAGGTCCGTTCCGGCGTCGTCTCCTCGATCGTCAACTTCGGTGCCTTCGTGGACCTGGGTGGCGTCGACGGTCTGGTCCACGTCTCCGAGCTCTCCTGGAAGCACATCGACCACCCCTCCGAGGTTGTCGAGGTCGGCCAGGAAGTCACCGTCGAGGTCCTCGACGTCGACATGGACCGCGAGCGTGTCTCCCTGTCGCTGAAGGCGACCCAGGAAGACCCGTGGCAGCAGTTCGCCCGCACCCACCAGATCGGCCAGGTCGTGCCCGGCAAGGTCACGAAGCTGGTTCCGTTCGGTGCGTTCGTCCGCGTGGACGAGGGCATCGAGGGTCTGGTCCACATCTCCGAGCTGGCCGAGCGCCACGTGGAGATCCCGGAGCAGGTCGTCCAGGTCAACGACGAGATCTTCGTCAAGGTCATCGACATCGACCTCGAGCGCCGTCGCATCAGCCTCTCGCTGAAGCAGGCCAACGAGTCCTTCGGTGCCGACCCGTCGGCGGTCGAGTTCGACCCGACCCTGTACGGCATGGCCGCGTCCTACGACGACCAGGGCAACTACATCTACCCCGAGGGCTTCGACCCCGAGACCAACGACTGGCTCGAGGGCTACGAGACCCAGCGCGAGGCGTGGGAGACCCAGTACGCCGAGGCGCAGCAGCGCTTCGAGCAGCACCAGGCGCAGGTCATCAAGTCCCGCGAGGCGGACGAGAAGGCCGCTGCCGAGGGTGGCGAGGCTGCCGCTCCGGCCGCGTCCGGTGGCGGTTCGTACTCCTCCGAGGGCCCGGACAACTCCGGTGCGCTGGCCTCGGACGAGGCGCTGGCCGCGCTTCGCGAGAAGCTGGCCGGCGGGCAGAGCTGAACGCTCGCCGCTGAGGCATAGCCGATAGCCGAGGGGCCGTACCTTCCGAGGTACGGCCCTTTGGTGTTTCCGGGGGCAGGTCCGGGTGCTGCCGTGCGCGGGCCGTCGCCGCCGAGAAGATCATGAATCTGCTCCTCCGGGAATGCCCCTGCCCGCAACGGCGTTGTGGACGGTGAACACGAGGAGGAGCGGTCACTGTGCTTGATCCCCAGGATTTGTACGCATGGGAGCCGAAGGGCCTGGCCGTCGTCGACATGGCGCTCGCCCAGGAGTCGGCCGGACTTGTCATGCTCTACCACTTCGACGGGTACATCGACGCGGGTGAGACCGGCGACCAGATCGTCGACCGGCTGCTCGACTCACTGCCGAACCAGCTCGTGGCCCGCTTCGACCACGACCGGCTCGTGGACTACCGCGCCCGTCGCCCCCTGCTGACCTTCAAGCGCGACCGCTGGAGCGACTACGAGGACCCCGCCATCGAGGTGCGGCTCGTCCAGGACGCGACCGGCGCGCCCTTCCTGCTGCTGTCCGGACCCGAGCCGGACGTGGAGTGGGAACGCTTCGCCGCCGCCGTACGGCAGATCGTGGAGCGCCTCGGCGTCCGCCTGTCCGTGAACTTCCACGGCATCCCGATGGGCGTCCCGCACACCCGCCCGGTGGGCCTCACCCCGCACGGCAACCGCACCGACCTCGTCCCGGGCCACCGCAGCCCCTTCGAGGAGGCCCAGGTGCCCGGCAGCGCCGAGTCCCTCGTCGAGTACCGGCTGCTCCAGGCCGGCCACGACGTCCTGGGCGTCGCCGCCCACGTCCCGCACTACATCGCCCGCTCGCCGTACCCGGACGCGGCCCTCACCGTGCTCGAGGCCATCACCGCGGCCACCGGACTGGTCCTGCCCGGGATCGCCCACGCCCTGCGCTCGGACGCCCACCGCACCCAGACGGAGATCGACCGGCAGATCCGCGAGGGCGACGAAGACCTCACCGCGCTCGTCGAGGGTCTGGAGCACCAGTACGACGCGGTCGCCGGTGCCGAGACCCGCGGCAACATGCTCGCCGAACCGGTGGACATCCCCTCCGCGGACGAGATCGGCCGTGAGTTCGAGAAGTTCCTGGCGGAGCGGGAAGGCGAGAACTGACGGCACACCCCGCGCCATGCGCCGAACGGCACCCTTCCCCCCGGTGGTCCCGGTGGAGCGTCTAGGCTGCGGCTCATGCTGAAGGTGGGCCTGACCGGCGGTATCGGCGCCGGCAAGAGCGAGGTGTCGCGGCTGCTCGTGGAGTGCGGAGCCGTACTGATCGACGCGGACCGCATCGCGCGGGAGGTCGTCGCACCGGGGACACCCGGCCTCGCGGCGGTCGTCGACGCCTTCGGCGAGGGGATCCTCGCCGAGGACGGCAGTCTGGACCGCCCGCGGCTCGGCTCGATCGTCTTCGCGGACGCCGCCAAGCTCGCCACGCTCAACTCCATCGTGCACCCGCTGGTGGGTGAGCGGTCCCGCGCGCTGGAGGAAGCGGCCGCCGAGGACGCGGTCGTCCTGCACGACGTCCCGCTCCTCACGGAGAACGGCCTGGCCCCGCTGTACGACCTGGTGATCGTCGTCGACGCCTCCACCGACACCCAGCTCGACCGGCTGGTACGGCTGCGCGGCATGACCGAGGAGGACGCCCGCGCGCGGATGGCAGCCCAGGCCGGCCGTGAGCAGCGCCGCGCGATCGCGGACATCGTGATCGACAACGACGTCCCGCTGGCCGAGCTGGAGCAGCGGGTGCGGGAGGTGTGGTCCGAGCTGGTGCGCAGGTCGAAGGCGCCCCGCGACGAGCAGCCGTAGAAGGCGCCCGCGCAGGACAGCCGCCGAGGGCGCCCCGCGAGGGACGGTCGCAGCCGGACGCGGAATAGCAGCCCTCTCACGGGGCGTTGAACTGCTCCAGTGAGGGAAGGACTCTGCCGTGCCCGAGACCAGCGGTTCCGCCGGACGTACCCCGGAGACCCACGTCATCGACTTCCGTGCCGCCGAGCAGCTCCTGGCGGCCCGGGACCCGCGGGGTGCGGTGAAGCTGCTCGACAAGGTCATTGCCGCGCATCCCGAGAACACCGCCGCGCGACTGCTGCGCGCCCGTGCCTTCTTCGCGGCGGCGCAGCTGAGGCCCGCGGAGCTGGAGTTCTCGATCGTCCTGGAGCGGGAGCCCGACAACGCGTTCGCGCACTTCGCCCTCGCGCGCACCTATGAGCGGCAGAACCGCCCCGAGCAGGCCAAACGCCACTTCCGTCTGGCGGCCGCGCTGGATCCCAACCCGGAGTTCCTGAAGGCGGCCCACTTCGACTCGTAGCCGGCGGCACCCCGCGGCCAGGTCCGGGTGCGCGTCTCAGCGGCGGGCGTCCGGCGGCTCGTACGGCGGAATGTCCGGGCCCGGCTGGTAGTGGGGGCCTTGGCGGATGTGCCGGAGGACGACGGTCAGGTCGATCGTCACGATCAGCAGCAGCACGCCGCATGCCACGGCCCAGCCGGTCCGTCCGACCAGGGCGAACGCCACCGTGCCGAACAGCGCCCAGACCAGCCCCCACACGCTCAGCCAGAAGCGCGCCCGCAGGGCACTGCGCGCGGTCCTCGGTTCACTGCCTGTACGCATCGCGATCACCACTCCTGTCTGCAACGTACTCCGCGCCACGGGTGCTGACCAATGGGGCGGACCGGGCCCACCGGGACCCTCGGTCACTCGGTCGGGTGAACGGGGTGGAAGTGGGAACGGGCGTACGGGCACGGCCCGTTGGACGGGCATGAAGCAGAAAGTGCGCGAGGGATACGAGGGGACGGGCCCCGGGGCGATCACCCCGGACGGCTGCGCCGTGGAGTTCTACGCACGACTGCCCGTCGGGGACGAGCCGGAGATCATCGCCGCGGCGGTGCCCCGGGGCGCGCGCATCCTGGAGCTGGGCAGCGGGGTCGGCCGGATGACCCACGCCTTGCTGGAGCGCGGGTTCACGCTGACGGCGGTGGACGAGTCCGCCGAGATGCTGGCGCGCGTGCGCGGGGCCCGCACGATACGCAGCCCGATCGAGGAGCTCGCCCTCGACGAGACGTTCGACGTCGTGCTGCTCGCGTCGTTCCTGGTACACGCGGGCGACGCCGAGGTGCGCCGGGGCCTGCTGCGCACCTGCGCCCGCCATGTCGCCGAGGGCGGCTGCGTCCTGATCCAGCGGGAGGGAGAGGACTACCACGCGAACGTGCCGCGCGAGCGCGTGGATCCCGGTGGCTTCACCGTGCGGGTCGTGTCGTCCGAGCCGATCGGTGACGGTGTGCGCTCCGTCCGGGCGGAGTACGAGTTTCCCGACGCCGTCTGGACGCAGACGTTCCGCTCGCGCCCCCTGAGCAGGGAGCAGTTCGAGGCGGCACTGAGCGAGGCGGGGCTGCGGGTGGACCGCTATCTGACGGAGGACCGGATATGGGTGCGGGCGGTGCCGGACACGCCAGCCACGCCAGCCACGCCGGGAGCGTCCTCGTCCGCCGTGCGGCGATGAGTTTTCGGGACGAGGGCGGTCCATCCCCATGACACCAGCGGATCGCTTCCCAGGAGACCTCCATGTCCGAGACCGCCGTTCCCGTTCCCGCCTCCGCCGCCTCCCCGTCCGGCCGGGCCGGTGCCGTCGTCGCCGGGTCCGTGACCGCGCGCGGGCGGCGTGCGCGTATTGCCCTGCGCGCCCTGCAGATCCTGCTGGCCCTGTTCTACGCGGTCGCCAGCGCCCTGCCGAAACTGATCGGGCACGCCTCGGCCGCCGAGTCCTTCGACCGGCTCGGCTGGGGCAGTGCGGGGATGTACACGATCGGCGCGCTCGAACTGGCCGGTGCCATCGCCCTGTTGACACCGGTGCTCCAGTCGGTGGCGGCGATGGCGCTGGGCGCCCTGATGGTGGGCGCGTTCGTGGTCCAGGTGACCGTGTTCGACGGGCAGAACGCGGCGACGCCGCTGATCCTGCTCGTGCCGCTCGCCTTCATCGCCTGGGCGCGGCGCCGGCACAACGCGGACCTGCTGCGCCTGCTTCGGGTGCGTGCGTGACGGCGCGCTCAGGGCTTGGGCTTGCCTCGGCCCTTGCCGGGGCCCGGCCCCGGAGCCGGGTCAGGGCCCCGACCCGGGCCGCTGCCGAAACCGCCCCCGGGAGCAGCACCCCCGAAACCGGGCAGCCCTCGCAGGCGTTCCAGTTCGCGGCGGTCGCGCTTGGTCGGGCGACCCGCGCCGCGGTCGCGGATGCCCGCGGGGGCGACGGCCTCGCGAGGAGGCGGCGGCGGGGAGTTGTCGACGTAGCACTGGACGGCCACCGGAGCGCCGACGCGCTTGCGGATGAGCCGGGTGACGACGACGACCCTCTCGCGGCCCTCCTGGCGCAGGCGCACCTCGTCACCGATGCGCACGGCGTGGGCGGGCTTCACGCGCTCGCCGTTCACGCGGACGTGGCCGCCCCGGCAGGCGGTGGCGCCCATGGAGCGGGTCTTGACCAGGCGTACGGACCAGATCCAGCTGTCGACGCGGACGCTCTGGCCGCTCTGCGGGCCGGCGGCCTCGGCGGCGGCGATGGCCGCGGCGACCTTGGGGTCGAGGACCCGGTCTCCGGCTCGGGCGGGCCCGGGGCCGGTGGCCGGGGTGCCGGCGGACGTATCGGCGGACGCGTCGGTGTCGGGGGCCGCGGGGGAGGAGTGCGGGGACGACGCGTCGGCGGGCGACCCGGGCTCGGGTGCCTTCTCCGCGGGCGCCGCGTTCGCTGCCGCGTCCGTACCGCCGTACTCCGTCCCGCCGTACTCCGTACCTCGAGAAGCCATGCCTTCGACCTTAGTCCTCCTGCCGGGCCGACCGGACGGGATATTCGTGTACCCCGGTCGGGTCCCCCAAAGAACTTTTGCAAAAAGTCTTTTGCTGAACACCTTCGGCCCCCTACGCTCCCGGCATGGAGAGCGACGAGCACAAGCGCGTACTCGACCCGGAGCACGACACCGCCGCCCTGAAGGCCCTCACGCACCCCCTGCGGATCCGGCTGCTCGGGCTGCTCCGCCAGGACGGGCCGGCGACGGCGAGTGAACTGGCGGTGCGGACGGGGGAGTCGTCGGCGTCGGCCAGCTACCACCTGCGGGTGCTGGCGAAGTACCGGTTCATCGCCGAGGCCGAGCACCGGGACGGCCGGGAGCGGCGCTGGCGGGCGCTGCACACGGTGACGTCGTGGAGCAACGAGTCGATGGAGTCGTCCTCGGCGGGGCGCGCGTTCGTCAGCCTGGCGCGGCGGAGGCAGATCGAGCACCTGGAGTCGTCCCTCGCCCAGCACGAGTCGGACATGGCCGCCGGGCGGCTGGGCCCGGAGTGGGTGGAGCCGTCCGGGATCAGTGACCTCATGCCCCGACTGACGCCCGGGTCGGTCGAGGAGCTCTGGGCCGCCGTCGCGGCGAAGCTGGAGGAACTGACCGCGCGTGACGCGGACGACCCGGACGCACAGCGGGTCGTGCTCCTCACCGCCGCACTGCCGGTCGCCCCCCACGAGCAGGGGGACCTCGACCTCGGCGCTATCGAAGGCCCGAGCGCCCCGAGTGCCGGGAGCGCCGGGGGCGCCGGGGACGGGGGCGACGACTCATGACGGGGGCCCGCCCCGGAACCGCCGGTCCGTCCGGCTCCCCGGGGACACGGAGCGCCCGGCGGCGCTACGTCACGCTCTGTGCGCTGCTCTGGCTGCCGCCGGGTCTGGGCATGGCCTCGATGGTGCTGCTGTTCAGCGAGCGCGGCATGTCCGTGGCCGCGATCGCGGCGCTGTTCGCGGTCCACTCGCTGACGGTGGCGGCCCTGGAACTGCCCACCGGGGGACTGTCCGACGTGCTCGGGCGCAGGCCGGTGCTCGTCGTGGCCGGTGTGCTGAACGTGGCGGCCGGCCTCCTGCTCGGCCTGGGCGGCACGGCCTGGGTGCTCACCGCCGGCATGGTGCTCATGGGCGCCGCCCGGGCGCTGTCCAGCGGCACGGCCGAAGCCTGGTACGTCGACACCGTCCACGCGTGCTCCGGGCCGGACGCCGAGCTGCGCACCGGGCTGGCCCGGGGCGGCTCCGCGACCTCCGCCGCCCTCGCGGCCGGCATCCTGCTCGGTGGCGCGGTGCCCTGGCTGCTCGGCCTGGGGCCCGATCCCGGAGCCCGGTTGAGCGGGGCGACCGGCGGGATGGTGCCGCCCCTGGCCGTCCCCTTGCTGCTCGGCGTCGTGGTCCGGGTCGTCTTCATCGGCTACGTCCTGGCCGTGTTGCGGGAGCCCCCGCGGCCGCCGGCCACCGTGCGTGCCGTGATGAGGGGGGTCCCGGCCACCGTCATGGACGGGCTGAGGCTCGGCGGGCGGGACGCGGTGGTCCGCCGCGTGCTGCTCAGCGCCGCGGCCGCCGGCAGTGCCCTGGCCGCCGTCGAACTGCTCGTGCCCGGGCGCACGGCCCAGGTGACCGGGGCGCCGGACTCCGGGGCGATGGTCTATGCCGCGCTGTCCTGCGCCGGCTTCCTGTGCAGCGGGGCCGGCAGCCACCTCGCGCCCTTCACCGCCCGGGTCGCCGGCAGTGGTGAACGGGCCGTGCTGGCCGGTCTCGGGACCGGGGCGGCCGGACTGCTGCTGCTCGGGATCACCGCGGCCTCCGGACACCCGACGGCCACGGCCGTCGCGGTCGCCGGGTTCTGCCTGGTCTACCTCGGGCTCGGTGCCGCGTCCCCGAACGAGAACGAGTTGCTGCACCGCCGCGTCTCCAGCGCGGGCCGGGCCACCGCCCTGTCCGTCCAGTCCCTCGCCCAGCAACTGGTCGGCGCACTGACGGGGTTGGCCGTCGGGGTGCTGCGCCCTGGGCCGCTGCCCTGGCTGCTGACCGGTGCCGTGCTGCTCGCCGGAGCCCTGCTGTGGCTGCGGCGCACCGGTGAACGGACCGTGCGGGTGACCGCCGCCGGGGGTGGGACCGGCCCCCTGCCCCCAGCCGCATCCGCCGATGATCGCGCCCCCCGAAAGACCCACCCCGCGCCTCGTCCTACGGTGGAGTGATGGACACCAGCGGCCTTCCCGTTCTCGACCGGCGCATCGCGGAGTGCCGGGCCTGCCCGCGGCTGGTCGCCTGGCGCGAGGAGACGGCCCGGGTGAAGCGAGCGGCCTTCGCGGACTGGACGTACTGGGCACGGCCGGTGCCCGGGTTCGGGCCGGCCGACGCGCGGCTGCTGATCGTGGGCCTGGCCCCGGCCGCGCACGGCGGGAACCGCACCGGACGGATGTTCACGGGCGACCGCTCCGGAGACGTCCTGTACGAGGCGCTGCACGACGTCGGTCTCGCCTCCCAGCCGACCGCCGTGCACGCCCACGACGGACTGGAGCTGTACGGCGTCCGCGTGACCTCGCCGGTGCACTGCGCCCCGCCCGCCAACAAGCCCACCCCCGAGGAGCGGGACACCTGCCGCCCCTGGCTCGTGCAGGAGTTGCGGCTGCTGCGCCCGACCCTGCGGGCCGTGCTCGTGCTGGGCGCCTTCGGCTGGCAGGCCGCGCTGCCCGCGTTCGCCGAGGCGGGCTGGCCGGTGCCGAAGCCGCGCCCCGCGTTCGCCCACGGCAGCCGGGTCCGCCTGGACGGGCTGGACCTGTTCGGCTGCTACCACGTCAGTCAGCGCAACACCTTCACGGGCCGTCTCACGCCGGTGATGCTGCGGGACGTGCTGCGCACGGCCGCGCAAGCGGCGGACCTCCCGGTGAACGGCTAGCCGCGCGGACGGCCGACGGCGTCGGCGGGCATCGCGGACGCGGGCAGTTCCTGGTCGGGGACGACGGCAGTCGCGGTGATCTCCACCAGCTGGCCCGTGTACCCGAGGCACGCCACGCCGATCAGCGTCGACGAGTGCGGACCCGCGCTGAGCCCGGAGGCCTCGACCACGGCCCACACGGCGGACAGCACCGCAGGATCGGCGCTCACCACGTACACGTCGGTCGTCACGACGTGGGACGGATCGCTGCCGACGGCGTCCAGCTGCTCCCGCAGGTTGGCGATGACCTGCTCGGCCTGCCGCACCGGATCCTGCGGGCCGACGAGCTCGCCCTCCGCGTCGAGGGGAACGGACCCGGCGAGGAACGCCAGCCGCGTGCCGGCCTCGACGACGGACGCGTGGGAGTAGGTGGGCGGCGGGAAGAGGCTCGGGACGGTGACACGACGGATCACGGCGGTCCTCCGATCGGGGACGACGGCGAAGCGGGCAACCCGCCGATCATGCGCGGCCACGGCACCCGGCCGCACCCGTATTTCGCTTCCCACGACCAGGGCGTTCCCCTACCCTGCCCGGAACCCCGACCGACCAGGAGCGAGCCTGCCGTGTCCACCGTTGCGGACCAGACCTTCCTCGACAGCACGGCGGACCGCCTCGCCGCCCTGCCCACCGTCCGGGCCGTCACCCTCGGCGGCTCCCGCGCACAGGGCACCGAACGACCCGACAGCGACTGGGACCTGGCCGTCTACTACCGCGGTGCGTTCGACCCCGCCGATCTGCGCGCCATCGGCTGGGAGGGCGAGGTCTCCGAGGTGGGAGCGTGGGGCGGAGGCGTCTTCAACGGCGGAGCCTGGCTGACGGTCGAGGGCCGCAGGGTGGACGTCCACTACCGCGACCTCGACGTCGTCGAACGCGAGTCGGCCGAGGCGGAGGCGGGCCGCTTCCGGGTCGAACCCCTGATGTTCCACCTGGCGGGCATCCCGACCTACCTCCTGCTCGCCGAACTCGCCATCAACAAGGTCCTGCGCGGAGACCTGCCCCGCCCCGGCACCTACCCCCCGGCCCTGCGCGCCGCCGCCCCACCGCACTGGCACGGCATGGCCACGGCCACCCTCGCCTACGCCGGAGCAGGCCACGCCCCGAAGGGCGCGGCCACCCAGGTCGCCGGAGCGATCGCCCTGGCCACCACCCAGACGGCCCACGCCGTCCTGGCGGCCCGGGGCGAGTGGGTGACCAACGAGAAGGGGCTGGCGGCCCGGGCGGGCCTGGAGGAGGCCGACGCGCTCGTCGGGCGGCTGACGAGCCGACCGGACGGGCTCGCCCGGACCCTCCGCGAGGTGGGGGAACTGCTCGACCGGGCCGTGGAAGCAGCTCGCACCTGAGGTTGCGTTCATAAAGAACCCCCACCGCGCGCCCCTCCGACACGTTCCCGAAACCTCGAGGTGGGTGACCCGGCCTACCCTGGAGGTCCTCACCCCGCCCCGGTCGCCGTCGCCCGAAGGCCCGCCCCGCCTGAGCCGAGACGACAGGAGCCCCGTGTCCCGCCGCACCACCCCCCGTCTTCCGCCGTGGCTCGCGCACGCACTGCGTGCCCAGCGGGGGCCCGTGCCCTGGAGCGCGGTGACCCGCGGGGCCCTGTCGGCCGGCCCGTTGCTGCTGGTCGCGGTGCAGGCCGGGCGCACGTCGCTGGGCGTCGTCGCCGCCATCGCCGCCATGCTGGCCGGGATTAACGACCGGCCCGGCAGCCGGCGGGCCTCCGTCGAGCGCCTCGGGGCGCCCGCTCTGGGCGGTGCCGTGGGGCTGGTCGTCGGGACGTACGCCGGGCAGGGCACCGGCGCGGTCGTGCTGACCGTGATCCTCACGCTCGTGGGTCTCGTCGCCGGTGCGATCAGCGCCGTCGGGCCGGTCGCCTCCGCCACCGGCACACAGCTGCTCGTCGGCGCCGCGGTCGGGGCCGGGATGCCCCTGCCCGAACCCGGCTGGGAGCGCGCGCTCGCCTTCCTCGCCGGGGCCGGCTGGCTGCTCCTGCTGCGGCTCGCCCTGCCCACCCCCGGCTCCCTCGGCGGCGACTTCCGCTTCGACGGGGAACGCGAGGCCGTCGCCGGGGTCTACGACGCCGTCGCCGCACTGCTCGACGCCGTCGGCGGACCGGACGCCATCCCCCGGCGCGCCGCGCTCACCGCCGCCCTCGACCACGCGCAGGACGCCCTCGCCGGGCCCCGGCTGCGGCGGTACGCGTCCTCCTCCGCCGAGCGCCGGCTGCACGCCCGGTACGCCGCCGCCCTGCCCCTCGCCGAAGCCGCCACCGCCCTCGCCTGGGCCGGCGAACCCGTCACCGAACGCGCCCGGCAAGGCCCGCGGCGACTCGCCGCGGCGGTGCGCGCCGACGCCCACACCGGGCCGCTGCCCGCGCCCGTCCGGTCCGCGCCCGCCCTGCGCGCCCTCGACGACGCCCTGCTGCACGCCGCCGAGGTCTTCGACCAGGGCCGCGGCGGCGACCTGCACACCCGCCCCCGCCTCGCCCGGCTCCGGCTGCGCGCCGCCCTCGGCAGCGCCGGGCGGGAGTACGGGCTGCGCGTGGCCCTGAGCTTCGGGGCCGCAGCGGCGGTCGCCCAGGCCCTGCACCGGACGCAGTGGTACGGACAGCACGACCACTGGTACTGGCTGCCCGCCACGGCCGTCTTCCTCGTCAAGCCCGACCTCGGGCCGCTGGCCTCGCGCGTACTGAACCGCGCCGCCGGGACCGTCCTCGGCGCCCTCCTCTTCGCCGGGCTCGCGACCGTCCTGCCCCGCCCCGAGGGGCTCGTCGCGCTGGTCGCCCTCAGCGGGGCGCTCATCCCCGTCGCCACCCGGCACTTCGCCGCCCAGACCGCCGTCGTCACCGTCCTCGTCCTCGCCCTGGTCATGGTCGGCGGCGAGCCCCAGGCCTCCGCCGGCCGCATCGGCGAGACGCTGCTGGCCTGCGTGATCGTGCTGCTCGTCGGGCACCTGACGATGCCCGGGCAGAAGGGCGGCGGCGTACGCGGCAGGCTCACGGCGGCCGCCGACGCCGCCTACGCCTACCTCGCCCACGTCCTGGCCGAAGCCGGCGCCCCGCACAGCGGCCCGGCCACCGTGCCCGCGGACCACGACGGCCCGCGCGCATCCGCCGGCGCCCGGGCCGGCGCGACGCCCACCAGCCGGCGCCCGGGACCGCCGGGCCCCCACACGGCCGCCGACGACCGCGCCGCCCGCTGGACGCTGCGCCGCGAGGCCTACCGGACCCTCGCCGAGGCCCGGTCCGCCATCACCCTGGCCGCGCACGAACTGCCCGCCGTGGCCCGGCACACCGAGGGCGCGGACGAGGTGGCCGATCTGCTCGAACGCCTCGTCGACACCACCACCGCCTGCGCCGTCCACCTCGACGACACGGGCCGCATCGGGCCGGGACACACCGAGCGGCTCACCGCTCTGCTCGGCGAACTCGCCGGACCCGGCGCGCGGCTGGGACTGCGGCTGCCCCGGGCACCCCTGGCCGGATAGCGCCCGGACCCCGCCCCGAGCAGTCGCCGCGGGGCGGCCCTCACCCGATCCGCACCCACACCGGCGCGTGGTCCGAGCCCGGCACACCCCGGCGGGCCGCCGGGTCCGGGCCGATCGACGGCAGGCCCGGCGGGCCCTCCTCCGGCAGTCCCGTGCCCGCCGCCGACGCCCGGCGGACCAGGCGGTGGCTCAGCAGCACATGGTCGATCAACTCCCGGCGCCCGGAGTTCACACGCGAGTAGCGCTGCCCGGGCGGGATGAGCGGTGCCACGTCCCACAGCCGTGTCGCGTCGCCCCGGTCGGGGCGGTCGTACCCCGGGGTGCCGATCTCCGAGCCGGGCGGGCCCAGCAGGATCTGGGTCGTGGCCGCCTGCACCTCGTCGTTCAGGTCGCCGACCAGCGCCACGTCCCGCCCCTGCCCGTCCCCGGCCAGCAACTCGTCGGCCAGGGCGCGCAGCGCCGCCGCCTCGGCCGCCCGCCGGTACAGCGCGTACGCGCCGTAGCGGGCCCGTTCACCCTCGTCGTGCGGCTGGAAGCGGCCGTCCGGATACGACAGCAGCTTGGACTTGAGGTGGCAGACGGCCACCCGCAGCGGCCCGCTCCCGGCGGACTCGCCCTCCCCGGCCTCCACGGCCAGGAAGCCCCGTCCCGCCGCGGTCACCGTCGTCCCCGCGTCGTCCACCTGCACGGGACGCAGCTCCGGCGGGAAGGAAGCCGTGTCCGCCACCACCGTCAGCGGCACGCGGCTGAGGAAGCCGACCCGTATGCCGCGGCTGTCGGCGTGATCCGACAGGGCGAGGTGCCAGTCGTCGTCCAGCATCCCCGTCAGGTCCTTCAGGGCCTCCGGGTCGCCGACCTCCTGCACGCCCAGCAGGGTGGGGTCGAGTTCCGTGATCACGGCGGCGAGCGCGGCGAGCTTCGCCTGGTAGGCGGCCTCGTCCTCGGGGCCGTACGGGCCGCCGGGGCGGTAGAGGTTCTCCAGGTTCCAGGTGCCGAGGAGCATGCCGGGCTCCTTTCCGAAGCCGACAGACGGGGTGGTGAGGCCAGGGTGCGCGCCCGGCCCGCCCCGCGACAGAGCCGTGACGGGATGCGCGGTTCGGCTCATGTCGCCCCACGACGCAGTCGTACGTTGACGTGATGACGCCTTCTGCCGCGGACGGTCCCGCCGACCTCATCATCAGCGCATGTACGGTCCTCGTGCACGACGATCAAGAGCGGATCGGGTTCGCCGAGGACGCCGCGATCGTCGTGCGCGGCGGGCTCGTCGACGCCGTCACCACCGCCGCAGCGGTCGCGGACCTGCCCGCCGCCGAGCGCGTCGACGCCCGCGGCCAGGTCGCCCTGCCCGGGCTGATCAACTGCCACACGCACGCGCCGATGGTCGCCCTGCGCGGTCTCGCCGAGGACCTGCCGACCGAGGAGTGGTTCAACGACGTCGTGTGGCCGGTGGAGTCCAACCTCACCACCCGGGACGTGGAGTTGGGGACGCGGCTGGCCTGCGCCGAGATGATCCGGGCCGGCGTCACCTGCTTCGCCGACCACTACTTCGCCATGGACGCCGTCGCCCGGGTCGTCGCGGAGTGCGGGATGCGCGCCGAGCTGGGGGAGGCCTTCTTCTCCTCGCAGGGGCCCGAAGGCCTGGAGCGTTCCCTGGAGTTCGCGCTGCGCCACCGCGGTGCGGCCGACGGGCGCATCACCACCGCCCTCGCGCCCCACGCCCCCTACACCGTCGACGACACCGACCTCGCCGCCACCGCCCGCCTCGCCCACGCACACGGCCTGCCCGTGCACCTGCACGCCGCCGAGAACCGCGACCAGACCGACACCAGCCTCGCCCGCCACGGCGTCACCCCGATCGAGGTGCTGCAACGCACTGGCATTCTCGACACCGACGTCCTCATCGCCCACGGCACCGGCATCACCGACCGGGACCTGCCCCTGCTGCGCCGGGCGGACGGACGTACGGCCGTCGCGAGCGCGCCGCGCGGGTACCTCAAGTTCGCCTGGCCCGGCACCACGCCCGTGCGCGCCCTGCGCGACATCGGCATCGACGTCGGCCTCGCCACCGACGGGGCCGCCTCCAACAACTCCCTCGACGTGTGGGAGTCCATGGCCCTCACCTCGCTGCTCCAGAAGTCGGCCGAGGGCGACCCCCGCTGGCTGACCTCCCGTCAGGCCCTGCACCACGCGACGTCGCAGAGCGCCCGGGCCGTGGGCCTCGGGGACAGCGTGGGCGCCGTCGCAGCGGGACGCCGGGCGGACATCGTCCTGGTGGACCTCACCGGCCCGCACACCCAGCCCGTCCACGACCTCGCCGCGACCCTGGTGCACAGCGCCCGCTCCGCCGACGTCCGCACCACGATCGTCGACGGCCGGATCCTGATGCGCGACCGGGAGCTGCTGACGATCGACGTGCCGGAGGTCGTGCGGGAGCTGGTCGAGCGACTGCCCGCACTCGTCGAGCGCGGCCACGGCCGGCGCATCCAGCGCTACGACACCTGACCTTCCGCGGGTCCCGCGGAAAACGTCCCCAGGCGGCGATGAGTTCCGCCCGCGCGCCCGGTCTGCACGGGGGACGGACCGTTGTCACAGGAGGGCCCATGTCGCTTCCGGAGATCGTCTCGCGCGAACAGTGGCGCGCCGCGCGCGCCGACCTGCTCGTCCAGGAGAAGGCCGCGACCCGCGCGCGGGACGCGCTCAACGCCGAGCGGCGCAGACTGCCCATGGTGGAGGTCGCTCAGGAGTACGTCTTCGAGGGCGGCGACGGCAAGGCCACCCTGCTCGACCTGTTCGAGGGCCGGCCCCAGCTCGTGGTCTACCACTTCATGTTCGCGCCGGAGTGGGACGCGGGCTGCCGCAGCTGCTCCGCGTTCCTGGACCAGATCGGGCACCTCGCCCATCTGAAGGCGCGCGGTACGTCCTTCGCCGTCGTGTCCCGGGCGCCGTACCCGAAGATCCTTCCCTTCAAGGCGCGGATGGGCTGGACGCTGCCCTGGTACTCCTCGAACGGCAGCGACTTCAACCGGGACTTCGAGGTGACCCTGGAGCACGAGGGCGAGCCGGTCGAACGACCGGGCCTGAGCTGCTTCCTGCGCGACCGCGACCGCGTCTTCCACACCTACTCGACGTACGAACGCGGCCTCGACGGGCTCGGCTCGACCACCAGCCTGCTGGACCTGACCGCGCTCGGCCGGCAGGAGGAGTGGGAGGAGCCCGAGGGACGCGCCTCGGCCTGCGGAGCGCCGGCGGGAAGCGAGCGCGTCCGGTATCACGACGAGTACGACGACTGACACCCGCAGTGAGCAAATCAGCCAAGCGGCTGAGAACTTCCTCACACTTCACGGTGAACGCGTGTCGATAACGTCTCAGAACCGTCACTTCGCGAGCCGTTCACCCCATGGTTGGCGTTTAACTACACGAGTACAGCGCTACATGGAGGTGCAGGGTGAACGGGCGAACAGTGCTCGAGCGCTTCCCCGCCGGCGGACCGCGAGGCTCCTGGCCTGCGGAGGAGTTCGCGCAGGCGCGGCGTCTGGAGGGCATGCCCGCCGAGGTCGTGATGGACCTCGCCACGGACATGTTCCTGGTGATCGTCCGCAGGGGTGACGCTGCCGACGCCACCGCCTGAGGCGCGTCAGCCCGCCTTGGGTGCCGGCACCTTCCTCACCGGTGGCACCGCCGTGGCCGACGGGGAGAACTGCTCAGCCTGGAGCGCGTACAGCTCGGCGTAGAGCCCGCCCGTCGCCAGCAGCTCGTCCGGCGTGCCGGACTCCACCAGCCGGCCCTGGTCCAGGACGTGCACCAGGTCGGCGTGGCGCACCGACGCCAGCCGGTGCGTGATCAGCACGACCGTCTGGCCGCTGTCGGCCAGGGCGCGGATCCGCTCGAAGACCTCCAGCTCGGCCCGGGCGTCCAGGGCCGCCGTCGGCTCGTCCACGATCAGGATGCGGCCGCGGCGGTAGGCCGCCCGGGCGATGCCCAGCCGCTGCCACTGGCCGCCCGACAGCTCGTGCCCGCCGCTGAAGTTGCGGGCCAGCAGTGTGTCCAGCCCTCGGGGCAGGTCGGCCACCACGGGCTCGGCCCCGGCCTCGGCGATCGACGCCGCCAGCCGCTCCTCGCTCACCGGGGTGGAGGTGCGGCCGAGGGCGATGTTCACCCGGGCCGTGAACGGCCACCGCTTGAAGTCCTGCGCCACCATCGCGATCCGCTCGGCCAGCCGGTGCCGGTCCGCGGTGGCCGCGTCCACGTCGTCCCACAGGATCCGGCCCCGGTCCGGCGTGTACAGCCCTGCCAGCAGCTTCACCAGCGTCGTCTTGCCCGAGCCGTTCTCCCCGACCAGGGCGACGATCCGGCCGAGCGGCAGGCTGAGCGACACGTCGTCCAGTGCGGGGCGGGCCGCGTCCCCCGGGTAGCGGAACGTGACGTTCTCGAAGCGGATCTCGCGGGGTTCCTCCGGCAGGGCCCGGCCGCCCTGCGGGATCGCCCGCTCGGCCGCCTCCGCGTACAGCCGGTGCAGGTCACCGACGAACAGGGCCTCCTCGTGCAGCGCGTTCACCTCGATCACGAGCGTGTCGAGGCTCTGCGAGCCGGTGCGGATCGCGATCACCGCCGTCCCCGCCACGGACAGGGCCATCGCCCCGGCCAGCAGCAACCCGCCGAGCGTCGCGTACGTCGCCACGGTGGCGACCCCCGTCCACGCGGCCGCGAACAGCCCGGTCCGGGCGGCGAGCCGGGCCAGCCGGGCCTGCTCGGCCTCGGCGGTCTCCGACATCGCCCGGAAGTGCCTCAGCAGGAAGCCGCCCACCCCGTGCACCCGGATCTCGGGGGCCGCCTCCGGCTCGATGAGCAGGCTGCCCAGCAGCCGGCCCGCCCGGGCGTGCTGCACCCAGGCGTGGAAGGACTCGTAGCGCCGCCGGGCCAGGGTCAGGGCGCTCCAGGCGCTCGGCAGGGTCATCGTGACCAGCAGCGGCAGCAGGGCGGGGTGCAGCACGGTCAGCACACCCGCCGCCGCGATCAGGGAGATCATCGCGTTGATCACGCGCGTCCCGTAGGAGATCATCCGGCGGGCTGAGGCGGCGCCGTACTGGGCGGTGTCCAGCAGTTTGTGGAAGGCGTGGTCCTCGATCGCGGACAGCTCCACGGCGGCGGCCCGTTCCAGGTACCGCTCGGTCGCGACCCGCTCCACCTTCGGCTCGAGACGGCCGGTGGCGTAGGTGCTGGCCGCCCGCAGCAGGGCCGCCACCAGCATCACGGCGGCGACCGTGACCAGGGCCGGGGCGGCCCCGCGCAGCCGCTCCTCGACCGGGCCGCCGCCCATCAGCCGGGCCAGCACGCTGTTCACGGCGAGCAGGCTCACCGCCTGCGCCACGCCCCGGCCCGCCTCGGCGGCCAGGACCGTCCGCGCGGCACCGGGATCGGCCTGCCGGGCGAGCCGGAGGCTGGACGCCAGCAGGGACGGCAACCGCCGGATCATGGCGCGGAAGTCCAGCTCCAGGAACGCGTCGGCGTGCTGGCTCCAGCCCATGTCGTAGCGCAGCGGCCCGCCGAAGAGCAGCCGCTCCGACTCGGACACCTCCGGCGCGGTCCGCTTCTTCGCCACCGTCGACCGACCTCCCGTTCGTGGTCCGCTCGGGTCCGCGCAGGTTCGTGCGCGGGTGAACGGTCACTATCGCGGGGGCCGAGCGGACCCGTGCAGGGCGTAGTCCGGGGCGCCGGAGGCGCGCGGGCGCACGGCCTCATGCCAGAAGGCACGGGGCGGCGCGGGAGGCGGGGGGTGGGGGTGACGGGCGCGGGGGTGTTGCGGGGGTCGGTCCTACGCGCTGACCGGTCGCGACCAGGACGGGGCGGTGCCGGTCACGCGGCACAGCGCCAGGTACAGGGGGATCGGCGGGGTGTAGGGCAGGGTGCCCTCCGGGCGGTGGACCAGTTCGGGCAGCCGCTCGGCGTCGGGGACGACCGCACCCGTGGCGTACTGCGCCGGGGCGGGCCACTCCAGTGCCTGGTCGGAGTCGGCCGGCACCAGCCACCACCAGTGCGCCCCGTCGGCGTAGACACAGCCCACGCGCGGCAGACGGGTCATGACCCGGTGGCCGAGACGGGCGGGCATCGCGACCGCGTCGCAGCCGAGCGGGGCCGTCATGCCCTCCGGCACGGGCAGCCGCAGGACCGGACCCGGCGCGCGCAGTCCGCGGCCGAGGCGGACCAGTGTGTCCAGGCTCAGCACGGGGCCGCCGCGCGGGGCGCTCACGCCGGCCCCCGCTCCGTGCGGCGCTCCTGTGCCGGGACATCCGGGGCACCGGAGGTGCGGCGCGACGCCTGGGGGTCGGGGCCCTCCCCGTCCTCCGGGTCGCCGGAGGCGCCCCGCTTGGGGCGGGTGCCCCAGCCGAGGTCGTTGCGCGGTTCGTCACGGGGCGGAGCCGTGCGGTGGCGGTCGGGTTCGTCCCGGCCCGGGGCGTCCGCGGGGCCGTCCTGGTGGCCGGGCTCCCCCCAGCCGAGGTCGTTCCACGGCCCGGTGGGGTCGGTGGAGGGGTCCGCCTTGCGCGGCAGTTCGGCCCAGACCAGCAGTCCCGGGCCGTGCTCGTGCGCGCCCCAGGCATGACAGAGGGCGTCGACGAGAAGCAGTCCCCTCCCGTGCTCCTCCTCGGGCCGGGTACGGCTGGCGGCGTGGGGCTGGCCCGGGGCGCAGCCCTCGTCACGCACGGCTATGCGCACCAGGTCGTCGCCGTCGTGCAGCTCGCACACTATGTGGGTGCTCGCCGTGTGCACGATGGCGTTGGTGACCAGCTCGGAGACCACCAGGGCCGCGCTGTCGCACGTGTCCTCGCACACCGACCAGCCGGTCAGCCGGGCCCGCGTCAGGCGTCTGGCCTGGGCGGGGGAACCCGGATGTGCGGCCAGCTCGAAGCGGAACCGGCGCTGGGCAGCGGCCCCGAGGGGGTCTGCTCCGGCACCGAGGCCGGGAAGGCCTGCGGCGGCGTCTGTTCCTAAGGGCGCGGACGGAATCACGCTTGCCACTATCTCCCCGGCGTGAACACTTGGCAAGTGTCACTCTGAAAATTGCAGAGTGCTGTGTGACGGTCTGGAACGGCGTGGCACACTGCTCGCAACAGCACCCCGCGCGGCGCCAGTTGAGATCGTCGAAGATCCGTTCGAAAACCCTGTTCGAACATGCTCTCCGACGGGTTCTCGAAGGGCGCCGCCGGGCTGTCAGCGTGCTCGAACGGCCGATTCGTCAACAGTGTGGAGGTGGGGCGTGAGCGAACCGCGGTCCGCACCGACGGTCGGCCAGGTCGTCCTCGGCCGGCGCCTGCTCGACCTGCGCGAACGCGCCGGGATGAAGCGCGAGGAGGCCGCCCGCATCCTGCGCGTCGCCCCCGCCACCGTCCGCCGGATGGAGATGGCCGAGGTCGCGCTCAAGATCCCGTACCTGCAGCTGCTGCTGAAGGCCTACGGAATCTCCGACGAGGAGGCCGAGGCGTTCGTCCTGTTGGCCGAGGAGGCCAACAAGCCCGGCTGGTGGCAGCGCTTCCACGACATCCTGCCCGGCTGGTTCTCGATGTACGTGAGCCTGGAGGGCGCGGCCAGCGTCATCCGCAGCTACGAGCCGCACTTCGTCCCCGGGCTGCTGCAGACCGAGGACTACGCGCGCGGCGTCCTGCGCTCCGGAGCCATCGGCCAGACCCGGCCCGAGGACATCGAGCGCCACGTCGACCTGCGCATGCAGCGCCAGGACCTGCTCACCCGCGAGGACGCGCCCCGGCTGTGGGTCGTGATGGACGAGACCGCCCTGCGGCGTCCGGTCGGCGGCCCCGAGGTGATGCGGGCCCAGATCGACCGGCTGCTCGAGGCCACGCACCTGCCGAACGTGACGCTGCAGGTGGCGCCGTTCGCCAGTGGTCCGCACCCGGGGACCTACGGGCCGTTCGTGCTGTTCCGGTTCGCCATGCCCGAACTGCCGGACATGGTCTACAGCGAGTACCTGACCGGCGCCGTCTACCTCGACGCGCGCCCGGAGGTGGCGACCCACCTCGAGGTCATGGACCGCATGGCGGCGCAGGCCGCCACGGCACATCGCACGAAGGAGATCCTCCGGGATCTCCGCAAGGAGCTGTGAATGGATCGCATCAAGCCGCGCAAACACGTCTACAACGGCATGCCCGCGCGCGACTTGGGCAGCGAAGGCTGGCACAAGCCGTGGAGCGGGGGGAACGGGGGGAACTGCCTGGAGGCGATGAAGCTCGCCGACGGCCGCATCGCCGTCCGCCAGTCCACCGACCCGGACGGGCCGGCGCTGATCTACACCACCGCCGAGATGACGGCCTTCATCGAGGGGGCGAAGGCGGGGGAGGCGGACTTCCTGCTGTCCTGACGCGACCGGCTCTGCTCCCGGTCGGTCCATCGCTGTCCGTGTTCCTCTCCGGTGCCTCTCTCGTGTCCCTATCTCTGCTCCCTCTTGTTCCCTCTCGTGCTGAACAGCCGGTGCCGCATTGACCATCCTCTGCGCCTTATGGAGTGCCTCATGACCGGGCAGGACCCCACGTCGGCCACGCCGATCGACACCACCAGGCCGCATCCCGCGCGGATGTACGACTGGTACCTCGGCGGCAAGGACAACTACCCGGTCGACGAGGAGATGGGACGCCAGATGCTCACCCTCGACCCGAGGGTGCCGGTGATGGCGCGCGTCAACCGCGCCTTCATGCACCGGGCCACGCGCTGGCTCGCCGGCAAGGGCGTGCGCCAGTTCCTCGACATCGGCACGGGCATACCGACCGAGCCGAACCTCCACCAGGTCGCCCAGCGGGTCGCGCCCGACGCCCGGGTCGTCTACTGCGACAACGACCCCATCGTCCTCGCGCACGCGGCGGCGCTGCTGCGCGGCACGGACGAGGGGACGACCGAGTACCTTCAGGCCGACGTCCGCGACCCGGACGCCATCCTGGAGGGCGCCCGGAAGGTCCTGGACCTGACCCGGCCCGTCGCCCTGTCGCTGATCGCGCTGCTGCACTTCGTCCCCGACGAGGACGGCGCGCACGAGCTGGTCGGCCGGCTGCTCGCCGCGCTGCCCTCCGGCAGCCACCTGGTGATGACCCACGCCACCTCCGACTTCACGCCGGAGGAGTCCGCGGCCGCCACCGAGAAACTGCGCGCCGCCGGTGTCACCCTCGCCCTGCGCAGCCGGGAGGAGTTCACCCGCTTCTTCGACGGTCTCGAACTCGTCGAGCCCGGCATCGAGGTCCCGCACCTGTGGCATCCCGAGCTGGGCGAGCCCGTGCCCGGGCAGGACGACGGGATCATCCCGGGCTACGGGGCGGTGGCGCGCAAGCCGTAGCCGGGGCGGGGGTGGCCGCGTCGGGGCGGCGGGCGGGCACGCCGTATGGGTGGGGCATGGCGGCGGTGGTGCGCTCCGCACGGGCGGTCACGGCGGTGTACGCCGCACCGGCCGGTCACGGCGATGGCAGTGCACGCGCACGGGCGGCATGGCGGCGGCCGTGCGCGCCGCACGGGCCGGTCACGACGGCAGTGCACGCGCGGGGGCGGGGCACGGCGGCGAGTGCGCGCGCACGGGCGGAGCAGCCGCGGCGCACGCCGCACCGGCCTGTCACAGCGGTCGGTCCTGTCACAGCGGTCGGTGTGCACACACAGGCGGGTCACGGCGGCGGCAGGGCGCCGCACAGTGCCTCCAGGGCCGCTCCGTAGGCGTGTTCGGAGGGCGTCGCGTAGCCGACGACCAGGCCGTCGGCCGCCGGCATGTCCGTCTCCGGGTGCCGGAACGCGGCCAGACCGTCGAGGGCGACGCCCTGCCACGCGGCCGCCTTGACGGCGGACGCCTCGCTCCCGGGCGGCAGGCGCAGCACCGCGTGCAGCCCCGCGGCGACGCCGGTGACCTCGATGTGCGGCGCCTGCCCGGCGAGCGCCGCGACGAGCCGGTCCCGGCGGCGGCGGTAGCGCTGCCGCATCCGCCGGACATGCCGGTCGTAGGCGCCCGACACGATGAAGTGCGCCAGGCACAGCTGGTCCAGGACACTCGCCCAGGCCTCGCGCTCACCCTTCGCCGCCAGGACGGCGTCGACCAGCCGCTCCGGGAGCACCATCCAGCCGAGCCGGACCGCCGGAGACAGGCTCTTGCTGACCGAACCGAGGTGGATCACACGCTCCGGGTCGAGGCCCTGCACCGCGCCGACCGGCTTGCGGTCGTACCGGAACTCGCCGTCGTAGTCGTCCTCCAGGACCAGCCCGCCACGCGTGCGTGCCCAGTCGATCACGGCGGCCCGGCGCGCGGCGTGCAGCGGCCCGCCGGTCGGGAACTGGTGCGCCGGCGTGAGCAGCACGGCCCGCTCGCGCCCCAGCCGGTCCACCCGGGCGCCGTCCTCGTCGAGCGGGAGCGGCACCGTGCGCACCCCGGCCGCGGCCAGCACCTCCCGGTGGAACCCGAGCCCGTACGCCTCCACGGCCAGCGGCCCGCGCAGGACGCCCCCGCCGAACAGCAGCCGCAACGCGTGCGCGAAACCCGAGCAGATCACGATCCTGCCGGGCTCCGTGCGCACACCACGCGCGCGTGCCAGGTACTCGGCGAGCGCCTCCCGCAGCTCGGCACGCCCCGCGGGGTCACCCGGGCCGAACACCTCGCCGGGCGCCCGCTGCAGGGCCCGCCGGTAGGAGGCGAGCCAGGCGGTGCGCGGGAACGCGGAGCTGTCCGGGCTGCCCTGGCGCAGGTCGTGCCGGGGGCCCTGGGCGCGGTGCGGCGACTTCTTCGGCGTGCGCGCGGTGGGCCGCAGCGGCTCGGCACGCTCCGCGACCCGCGTCCCCGACCCCTGCCGGGCGGTCAGCCAGCCCTCGGCGACCAGCTCGGCGTAGGCGTCCGCGACCGTGTTCCGGGCGACACCGAGGTCCGCCGCGAGCGAGCGGTACGGCGGCAGCCGCGTGCCCGGGGCCAGCCGCCCGTCACGCACCGCGCCCCGCAGCGCACGGATCAGCGCGGCGCGCCGGCCGCCCGGCCCGGTCAGCTCGAGGTGCAGGTCCGACCCGATCGGCTCCGCCCGATTGACCCATGAATCCGTCACGGGAATGCACCCTACAGCCGGTCTTTGCGGCCCATAGCCTGAACGCATGACGACGAAACCCGGCACGACCACCACCGAAGTCGCCGCTCCCCGGCCCGAGTTCGCCAAGAACGCGCCCAAGGCCTTCCGGGCGCTCATCGCGTTCGACGCCGCGGCCCGGGAAGGGCTCGACCCCGCCCTCGTCGAACTGATCCAGATCCGCGCCTCGCACCTCAACCACTGCGCGTACTGCCTCCACATGCACACCAACGACGCCCGCAAGGCCGGCGAGAGCGAGGACCGGCTGCACATGGTCGCCGTGTGGCGCGAGGCCCGCCCCTTCTTCACCGAACGCGAGCAGGCGGCCCTCGCCCTGACGGACGCGGTGACGCGCGTGGCCGACGCGGGCGTCCCCGACGACGTCCACAACGAGGCCGCGGCACACTTCGACGAGCGGGAACTGTCCCAGATTCTCGCCCTGATCTGCGTGATCAACACCTGGAACCGGGTGGCCCTGGCCACCAGGAAGGCGGCGGGCACGGACGAGCGGTGAGCGGGGGCCGGCGGGGGAGCAAGGCCCGCGGGGGCGGGGAAGCGGGGGGTTCAGACCGACATGGGCCGGTCGAACGGCCCGATCGGAGCCGGCAGGACCGAAGCACCCGTCAGATGACGGTCCACGGCAGCCGCCACCGCCCGCCCCTCGGCGATCGCCCAGACGATGAGCGACTGCCCCCGGGCCGCGTCACCCGCGGCGAACACACCGGGCACGTTGGTGGCGAACTCCGCGTCCCGCGCGATCGTGCCGCGGGGCTCCAGCTCCAGTCCCAGCTGGTCGACGAGGCCGTCGTGCCGGTCCGGGCCGGTGAAGCCGAGGGCGAGCAGCACCAGGTCGGCGGGGAGCGAACGCTCCGTGCCGTCCACCGGGCGGCGCCGCGCGTCCACCTCGACCAGGTGCAGCGCGCGCACCCGCCCGTTGCCGTCGCCCTCGAAGCGCAGGGTGGACGCCGCGAACAGCCGGGCGTCCGCGTCCGCCAGCGGAGCGGTGCGCAGGTCACGGGCCTCCTCGTGCGCCGCGGACAGCCGGTAGAGCCGCACCGGGTACGTCGGCCACGGCTCGCCGTCCTCGTCGCGCTCCCGCTCCGGCAGTGCGTAGATGTCCAACTGCGTCACCGACGCGGCACCCTCCCGCACGGCGGTGCCCAGGCAGTCCGCACCCGTGTCACCACCACCCACGATGACGACGTGCCGTCCGGCCGCCGACAGCGGGGACGCCGCCAGGTCCCCCTCGCGCACCCGGTTGGACAGCGGCAGGTACTCCATCGCCTGGCAGACACCCGTCAGTTCCCTTCCCGGGACGGGCAGTTCGCGCCACGCCGTCGCGCCCGTGGCGACGACCACGGCGTCGTAACGGGTCCGGAGCTCGTCCGCGTCGATGTCCCGTCCCACCGAGGTCGACGTGCGGAACTTGGTCCCCTCGGCCCGCATCTGCTCCAGCCGCCGCTCCAGATGGTGCTTCTCCATCTTGAACTCGGGGATGCCGTACCGCATCAGGCCGCCCAGCCGGTCGTCGCGCTCGTACACCGCCACCGTGTGCCCGGCCCGGGTCAGCTGCTGGGCCGCGGCCAGGCCCGTCGGGCCCGAGCCGATCACCGCCACCGTCCTGCCGGACAACCGCTCCGGTGGCCTCGGCGGCGCGAAGCCCTCCTCCCAGGCCCGGTCGGCGATCGCGCACTCGACGTTCTTGATCGTGACGGCCGGCTGGTTGATCGCCAGCACGCAGCCCGCCTCGCACGGCGCGGGACACAACCGCCCGGTGAACTCGGGGAAGTTGTTCGTCGCGTGCAGCCGGTCCGCGGCCGCCCGCCAGTCCCCCCGCGCCACCAGGTCGTTCCAGTCCGGGATCAGGTTGCCCAGCGGGCAGGCGTCGTGGCAGAAGGGGATGCCGCAGTCCATGCACCGGCCGGCCTGCCCGCCGACGATCGGCAGCAGCGCTCCGGGGACGTACACCTCGTCCCAGTCCCGCACCCGTTCCTCCACCGGCCTGCGCGGCCAGTCCTGCCGGGGCGTGGTCAGGAAACCCTTGGGATCGGCCATGGCCGTCTTCCTTGCGTGTGCGGGTGACGGGCCGTGCGTCGTCGGGCGGCGCTCCTTTCGCCACGATACGTCCGCGTCCGCCCCGGTGCCCGCCGCCGCGTGCGCTCAGGTGAGGGCCAGCACGTACGACAGGGTTGCTCCCGCCGAGGCGAGGGTGCGCAGGTGGTTCCACCGCGTCCACTCGCGCACGTAGACCGGCCAGTACGCCGCCGCCCGGGGCGACCCGGGTTCGAGGCGGGCCAGTGTGTCGTTGCGCGGCACGTTCGCCGCCACGGTGAGCCCGAACGAGCCGAACAGATACAGCGCGCTGCCCACCAGCGCCTCCACCGTTCCCCGCTCCGGCCGCAGCACGAGGGTCACGACGGCGATCACCGCGCACAGCACGGCCGTGCCGAGGAACACGATCATGAAGGGCGGTCGCACCGCCGCCCTGTTGATCGCCTGCATCGCCGCGGCTCCCCGCTCCGGTGGAAGGGCCGCGAGACCCCGCATGACGAAGGTCGAGAAGCCGCAGAACACCCCGGCCACCAGACCCGTCCCCAGCACTGCCAGCACTCCCAGCACCGTCAGCGCGGTGTGCGGTCCGTCGATCATGTCCTCTCCCACCCGTCGGGGCGGATGCCGTCCGCCGCTCCGCCCGCACACCAGTGAACGGCCTGACGGCTCCCGGGGCCATGGCCGAGCGGCACAGAGCCATGCGCGAGCGTCCATCACCCGATGACTTCCCGGTGGCCGAGGGGCCGGGTGGTCTCGTCCTTCGTCCCGGCGAACGCCGGGGGCGGGAGGGGCGTCCTCACCCCGCCGAGCCCAGCCCCGCTCCTGACCAGCTCCGCAACACCGTCTGCACCGCCGGGGCGATCCGCCGCCGGGCCTCCTGCCGCGGCACTCCACTCATCAG
This sequence comes from Streptomyces sp. NPDC053665, assembly GCF_055585285.1. Classification (NCBI taxonomy): domain Bacteria; kingdom Bacillati; phylum Actinomycetota; class Actinomycetes; order Kitasatosporales; family Streptomycetaceae; genus Streptomyces; species Streptomyces sp. NPDC053665. The sequence continues at coordinate 83,712 of NZ_JBVJKK010000002.1, read as the reverse complement.
CAGCCGGTCGTACGGCGTGTCGAGATGCCGCACGGAGGCCACGACCGCCGCCGTCACCGCCTCCTCCGACAACGCCCGCCCCGCCGCACTGCGGCCCACCCGGCCGCTGCCCCGCTCCGAGGCGTGCGCGGCGACCGCCAGGGCCCGCTCGGCCGGGCACCCGGGGAACAGCCGCAGTATCTCCGCCGCGAACGCCCGCGCGAACAACGCGTCCTGAGCCGCCCGCCGCCGCGCGTCCCGCGTGCGGCGCCGACGCCGTGCCTCGGCGTCCGCGAGGCACCGCTGCTCGGCCCGGGCGAGCGCCGCCTCCTCGACCAGGACACCCTGCCGCTCGTAGCGGTCCTTGCGGCGGTTGAACCGCACCACCACCGCCGACAGCGAACTCTCCTCCCGGGCCCGGCGCGTCAGCGCGGTGTCGCCGCTCGGCAGGAACACCAGATGCCCGAGGTCGGCGCAGTCGAGACAGCGCGGAGCACCCTCCTCGAGGGCGAGCAGCGGCAGGGGGCCGCGCCGGCACTCCGCGCAGTACCGCCGCTTGAGCGGCTGGAAGGCGACCAGTCCGCCGAGGGGCGGGAGCGTCACGCGGGGGACCATGAGGAGTTCATTCCCTCTCACGCGGTGCCCACCACGTCCACGGCACGAAACCCGCCCGATCAGGCAGCGCGACCGGGCCGCCGCCCTCCCGGCCGCCCCCCGAGCCCTCCCGCTCGCGCGGGGGCCAGTGATGTTCGCGCCGCCTCCCCTGTCGCTTCCTGACGCATCATGGGCCGTGTGCGACTCGAAGCGATCACCTGGGACCGGCTTGGCGACCTGCTCGCCGAGCGCCTGCTCGAACTGAAGCCCGCCGACGGCAGTCCCTGGCCGCGTGTCGCCTTCGACGGTGCCCCCGCCGCCCGCCCCGGCGACCTCGCCCGGCGCGTCGGAGAGGCGCTGCGCGTACGCGGCCGTCCCTCGCTCGTCGTCGGCACGGAGGACTTCCTGCGCCCCGCTTCCGTGCGTCTGGAGTACGGCCACCGGGACGTGGAGGCCTACTACGGCGGCTGGTACGACACCGGCGCCCTGTGGCGCGAGGTGTTCGGCCCCCTCGAAGCCGAGGGCGACGGGCGGGTCCTGCCCGACCTGTGGGACCCGGCGACCGACCGCGCCACGCGCACCCCCTACGTCCAACTCCCGCCCGGCGGCGTCCTGCTGCTGCACGGTCCCTTCCTCCTTCGGCACTGGTTCCCCTTCGATCTCAGCGTCCACGTCCTCCTCTCCCCGGGCGCCCTGCGCCGCCGTACACCCGAGGACGAGCACTGGACCCTCCCGGCCTTCGAGCGCTACGAGCAGGAGACCGACCCGGTCCACACGGCCGACGTCCTGGTGAGGGCGGACGACCCACGGCACCCCGCGTGGGGCGGCTGAGCGGGTCCGGCCGACCGCGGCCGTGTCGCGGGCACCGGCCGAGCGAGACGTCCCCGGGCCTCGGAGCGGCAGCGGGCGGGTGCGCCGACGGCCTCCGTGTGCGGGCCCCTCGGGGCGCGGCGAGAATGGAGGGCCGGGACTCGCGGCGCGTCCCGCGCCGCACCGGCCGTCCGGCACCGGGAGGCAGCCCATGACCACCGCCGGAGACATCATGCACCGCGGCGCCCAGTGGATCCCCGCGCACGAGACCCTCGACCGCGCCGCCCAGCTCATGCGCGAGCTGAACGTCGGTGCCCTGCCCATCAGCGACGAGGACGAGCGGCTGTGCGGCATCCTCACCGACCGCGACATCGTCGTCGGCTGCGTCGCCATGGGGCACGACCCCGCCCGCGTCACCGCCGGCGACCTGGCCAAGGGCACGCCCCGCTGGATCGACGCGGACGCCGACGTCAGCGAGGTGCTCCACGAGATGCAGGAACACCGCATCCGCCGGCTCCCCGTGATCCAGGACAAGCGCCTGGTCGGCATGATCAGCGAGTCCGACCTGGCCCGGCATCTGACGGACGGCCAGATGGCCTCCTGGGCGGAGAGCGTCTACGCCAGGACCACGGCCTGACCCGGTTCAGAGCCAGCCGGTGCGCCGGAAGGTCCGGTACAGCGCCAGGCAGGCGACGGATATGACGGAGAGGACCATGCCGTAGCCGTACCGCCAGTGCAGCTCCGGCATGTGGTCGAAGTTCATGCCGTAGACCCCGCACACCATCGTCGGCACGGCGACGATCGCGGCCCACGCGGTGATCTTCCGCATGTCCTCGTTCTGCGCGACCGTGACCTGCGCGAGGTGCGCCTGCAGGATGGAGTTGAGCAGTTCGTCGAAGGCGGCGATCTGCTCCTTCGCCCGCAGCAGGTGGTCGGCCACGTCGCGGAAGTACGCCTGTATCTCGGGGTCCACCGCCCGCAGCGGCCGGGTGGCGAGATCCTCCAGCGGCCGGCTGAGCGGCACCACCGCCCGCTTCAATTCGAGCAGTTCCCGCTTGAGCTGGTAGATGCGCCCGGGGTCCGCCCGCGCCCCGGTCTCCGCGAACACGTCCGTCTCGACCTGCTCGATGTCCAGTTGCACCGCGTCGGTGACGCTCAGGTAGTCGTCCACCACGTGGTCCGCGAGGGCGTGCAGCACCGCGGACGGGCCCTTGGCCAGCTGCTCCGGCTGCGACTCCAGCTCCTCGCGCAACGGCCCGAGTGAGCCGTGCCTGCCGTGCCGCACGGTGATGACGAAGTCGTGCCCGACGAACACCATGATCTCGCCCGTGTTCACCACCTCGCTGGTGGCGGTGAGTTGCTCGTGCTCCACGTAGCAGACCGTCTTGAACACCGCGAAGAGCGTCTCGCCGTACCGCTCCACCTTCGGACGCTGGTGGGCCTCGACCGCGTCCTCCACCGCCAGCGGGTGAAGGTCGAAGAGCTCGGCGATGCCCGCGAACTCGGCGTCCGTGGGCTCGTGCAGACCGAGCCAGACGAACCCCTCCCGGTGTTTGCGCACCCGCTCCACGGTCTCCACCAGATCGCCGCGCGCGGTCACGCGCACGCCGTCCCGGTACGTCACGCAGTTGACCACCGAGGAGCCCAGGGGGGACCGTGCGGGGTGACTCAGGTCGACACGCGGACGCCGCCGGGCCAGACGGGCCACCTTGCGCAGGCCGCCGACCCTGCCGAGGCTCGTGACCTTCCGCAGATTCCCTGCCATGGACATCCGGATCTCCTTGCGTGGACTTCTCGCGCCGTCCTGCGCCTTGGCGCGCCAGTCTGCCAGCCTCGGGCGAACGGTGTGCGGGCCTGTGGACAGGGCTCGTTCCGCTTGGTTCCCGGCTGTGGATAACCAGGTCGCGGCGGCCGTGAGTCCTGACATGACGGCCTCGACACGACGGCCTGGACACGACGGCCCCGACACCGATGGGCCCCGACGCGACAGCCCCGGCACACCGATCGCTTCGACGCCCGGCGGGTGCCACGCGGTTCTCCGCCCCGGAGCGTCGACCGGTACGACAAGTAGCGTCAAATGGGATGATCCCGGCATGACGCACACCGACGGACACCTCCTCGACGACCGGAAGCACGAGGCGGTGGAGCACTTCAGCGCCTTCGCCGCCCTCTTCGACCCCACGACGTTCCGGCACCTCGACGCCCTCGGCGTGGGGTCGGGCTGGCGGTGCTGGGAGGTCGGCGCCGGCACCACCGTCGTCTCCTGGCTCGCCAAGAAGGTCGGCCCGACCGGACGCGTCGTGGCGACCGACACCGACACCGCACGGCTCGCCACCGCCGCCCGGCCACCGGTCGAGGTGCGGGTGCACGAACTCGGCGCACAGGACCCGCCCGGGGAGGGTTTCGACCTGGTGCACGCCCGGCTCGCCCTGGTCCACGTCACCGACCGGGAGCGGGCGTTGCGGTCCATGGTCAGGGCGCTGCGCCCCGGCGGACGCCTCCTCGTCGAGGACGCCGACCCCGCCCTCCAGCCCTTGCCCTGCCCCGACGAGCACGGCCCCGAACAGCAGCTCGCCAACCGGCTGCGCCAGGGCTTCCGCAAGCTCCTCGCCGAACGCGGCACCGACCTCCCCTGCGGCCGGGCCCTCCCTCGTCTCCTGCGTGAGGCGGGCCTGGGCCGCGTCCAGGCCGACGCCTATTTCCCCCTGGCCTCGCCGGCCTGCGCCGCGTTGGAAGCCGTCACCATGCGCCAGATCCGCGACCAGCTCGTCGGCGCCGGTCTCGCCACGGAGCAGGAGATCGACCGGCACCTGTCGAACGTCACGTCCGGCACGCTCGACCTGACGACGGCTCCGATGATCTCGGCGTGGGGGCGCAAGCCGTAGCCGGGCGGCGGGGAGACGTGCCGCGGGCGCGGAGCGCCTCGGCAGGCGCCCGCGCGCGAACCCGCACCGCCTCGGCAGGCGCCCCCGCACACCTGCCCGCACCTCACCCGCTCGCCGGCGGTCTGCCGCCCACCCGCTCCACCGCGAGCGCACCGGCCCGGCACCCCTGCGCCGCGGCGTCCTCGGGACCGGCTCCCGCCAGCAGAGCGGCGAGGAACCCGCCGGTGAACGCGTCACCGGCACCCGTGGTGTCCACGGGCGCCGCCGGTACGGCCGGGACGCGGGCGGTCACCTTCCCCGCACGCGCCACGAGCGCCCCCACGCAGCCCTGCTTGATCACCACCAGCGGCACGCGCAGGCTCAGCTCGGCCGCCGCGCCGGACGCGTCACCGAGCCCCGTCAGCAGGCACGCCTCGTCCCGGCTCGGCAGCAACACGTCCACGCCGTCGACGAGCGACAGGGACCGCGCCGGGCCCAGAGCGGCGAGGAAGCCGGCCGACGCGGGATCCACGCTCACCGGCACTCCACGCGCGCGTGCGGCCCGCAGCGCCACCGCCACCAGCGCCCGGCTCGGTTCGGAGAACAGGAGGTAGCCCGAGAGGTGCAGCCGGGCCACCCCGTCGAGCAGCCCGTCCGACCAGTCGGCGGCGTCCAGCCGCAGTGACGCGCCGCTGTCCGTCAGGAACGTCCGCTCCGCCGCCGCACCCTCGTCCACCATGCAGATCACCGTGCCGGTGGGCACTTCGGCGTCGACGACGAGCCGCGGACGCACCCCGCGGGCCACCAGTTCCCGTTCGTGCCACGCGGCCGCGTCCGCGCCCACGCGCCCCAGCAGCCGCACGTCGGCCGCTCCTTGGTGAGCCGCCCAGCAGGCGACGTTGGCCCCGGCCCCGCCCGGCACCGTGCGGATCGACGCGGCCGTGTCCGTACCGGCCGCCAGCGGACCGCGGTGCCGGGCGACGACATCGGTGATGACGTCCCCGACGACCAGCAGGGCCCGCCCCTGAGTGGGGCCCCCTGTGTCCGCACCGACCGCCGCGGCCGGAGTGCCGTCCCCCTCGGTCTTCGCGGCGCCGGTGCCGCCCGTTTCAGCCCTCGCAGAGGCGGTGCCACCCGCTTCAGCTCCCGGGGAGGCGGCGCCGGTCGCTTCAGCCCCCGCAAAGCCGGTGCCGGTCGCGTCGGGCCTCCCGGAGTCCCGGCCGCCGGCGCCGGACGCCGCCGAGCGGCTGGCCGCGCTCATCCCCGCGCCCAGGCCGCCGCGATCCGGGCCGCCAGGCGCACATTGCCGCGCACCGCCGCCAGGTTGGCGCCGAGAGACGCCCCGTCGGTGTGCCGGACCAGGTAGTCCAGCAGGAAGGGCGTCACCGCCTGCCCGGTGACGCCCTCGGTCTCGCAGGCGTGCAGCGCGTCCTCGAGCACGCGCGCGTGCAGGTCCGGGTCGAGCTGCTCCTCCTCGGGGACGGGGTTGGCGACGATCAGCGCGGAATCCGGCCCCGCGAGCCCGTCCTGGGCCCGCATCACGCCCGCGACCTCCTCGGGCGTCCGCAGTGTCCAGTCGACGGGATGTCCCGAGTCGGAGAGGTAGAAGCCGGGGAAGCGGTCCGTGCCGTACCCGGCGACCGTGACGCCCAGCGTCTCCAGCCGCTGCAGGGTCGCCGGCACGTCCAGGATCGACTTCACACCGGCGCACACCACGGTGATCCGCGTGCGCGCCAGCAACCCCAGGTCGGCCGACTCGTCCTGCGTCACCGTCCACTCCCGGTGCACTCCGCCCAGCCCGCCCGTCGCGAACACCCGCACGCCCGCCAGGGCGGCGAGCAGCGCCGTGGCCGACACCGTGGTCGCCCCGCTCGCACCCGACGACACCGCCGGCGGCAGGTCGCGGTGGCCGAGCTTGCGGATGCCGTCCTCGTTGGCGACCCGCTCCAGTTGCTCCTTGTCGAGCCCGACACAGGGCCGTCCGTCCAGCACGGCGATCGTTGCGGGTACCGCCCCCTCCTGCCGCACGACCGACTCCAGCTCCCGCGCGACCTGGAGGTTGCGCGGCCGCGGCAGGCCGTGGGCGATGATCGTGGACTCCAGGGCCACCACCGGACGCCGCTCCTCGATCGCCGCCCGTACCTCTTCCGACACCACCAGCACCACGCGCCCGCCTCCTGTCAGTCGGCCAGTCGGTTCACCCTCATCCCTGGCGAGCGGCGCCCCGGGCCAAACCCCGGGGTCCGGACGGGTCCTCCCCACCTGCGGTGCTCTCGCGCGCGGTTCCGGCCCTGCCCGAAGCCCGAGCCCCCCGCCCCACGGGCCGGGCCCTTGCGAGTCGCGTCCGCGATCAAGGAGTCTGGGACGCATGACGGATCACACGCCGCGTCTCGACCACGTCGTCCTCTGGGTGCGCGACCCTGTCGCCGCCGCGCGCTTCTACGAGGGGGCGGTCGGCCTGGAGCCCGTGCGGCTGGCCGAGTTCACCGCCGGCGAGGTGCCCTTCCCGTCGGTTCGCGTCAACGCCGAGACCCTCCTCGACCTCATGCCGCTGACCTTCACCCCGCGCATGACGATGCTGCCGGGCTCCGTCGAGAGCGCCGGGCACCCCGTGAACCACGTGTGCCTGTCCCTGCCGCGCGGCGACTTCGACGCCCTTCTCGACCGGCTCCGGGAGCGCTCGGTCCCCGTGTCGGAGCCGTCGTACGACTCCTTCGGCGCCCGCGGCAGTGCCACGCGCAGCTTCTACTTCCGCGACCCGGACGGCAACGTGCTGGAGGCCCGCCACTACGACTGACCGCGCGCGCCCGCGCTCAGAACAGCGGCTCGGGAAGCACCCCTTCCAGGGCGAGCAGCTGCCGTTTGGTCTCCAGGCCGCCCCCGAAGCCCCCGATGCCTCCGCCGCTCTCGACGACCCGGTGGCAGGGGACCACCACGGGCAGGGGATTGGCGCCCATCGCCATCCCGACGGCCTGCGCGGCACCGGGCTGCCCGACCCGGCCGGCCAGATCGCCGTACCCCACGACCGTGCCGTACGGGACGCCGGAGGCCAGCTCGCGCAGCACCTCGCGGGGGAAGCCGGAGATCAGCGACCAGTCCAGCGGCAGGTCGAAGACGCGCCGCTCACCGGCGAAGTAGGCCTCGAACTGGCGTATCGCCTCGGCCAGCAGCGGGGAATCGGGCGCCTCGACGGGCTCGGTGCCCAGTCGCGACGCCAGCCGCTCGACCGCGCGGTCCCGGACCGGGTCGGTGGCGTGGAAGACGACGTTGACCAGGCCGTCCCGGCCGGCGGCCAGCAGCAACGGCCCGATGCGGCTCTCGACGACCGTCCACTCCACCCGTGGCCCGGCCTGCCCCTGACTGTCCATGCGCCCACCGTACGACGCGCCACCGACAACGCCGGACGGCGCGGGCCACAGGGCCGGCGCCCGGTCACCCGCCCACGGCGTCCCGCACCACGTCCGGCCGGTTCGTGAGGATCCCGTCGACGCCGTACGCGGCGACCCGGCGGGCCGTCGTCGCGTTGTCCACGGTCCACACGAAGACCTTCAAGGGCCGGCCGTGCGGTCCGGAGAACGACTGCACCGAGGCCACGTAGGCCGGCGAGAGCGAGCTCACCGACGGGTTGACCTGGTCGGTGAAGCGGGCGTAGTCGAGCAGTTCGGACACCGGCGGTGTCCCGAGGACCGCGGTCCGCACCGAGGGCCTCAGCTCGTGCACCGTCCGCACGCTGTCCGGGCTGAAGCTCTGCACGATCAGCCGGGCCGACACGTGCGACCGGTCCAGCCAGCCCTCGTTGCTGAGGACCTTCAGCGTCTGCCGCTCGATGCCCGGATACAGCTCCGGGTTCTTGATCTCCAGCACCAGTTTCTGGTGCCGGAGCTCCAGGCGGTCCACGAACTGCTCCAGCGTCGGCACGCGTGCGCCCGCGTACGCGGAGTCGAACCAGCTGCCGGCGTCCAGGCGGGCGATCTCCGCGGCGGTGAAGTCCTTCACCTTCCACGGCGCGCGGTCGGGGAAGACCTCCTCGGCGTCGGTGGTGCGCCGCAGATTGTCGTCGTGGACGACGACGAGCTCGCCGTCCCGGGTGCGCTGGACGTCGTTCTCCACCCAGCGGATGCCCAGCTCCGCCGCCTTGTCCACGGCGGCCAGCGTGTTCTCGGGCGCGTACGCGGAAGCCCCCCGGTGCGCGATCACCAGGGGCACCGGAGTGTCGTCGGCGGCCCGCGCGGGGGAGTGAGGGAAGAGGAGGGCGGCGGTCCCCAGGAGTGCTGTGGTCGAAGCGGCGACAACGCGCGCGTGCATGCGTACTCCTCGTGTCGAGCGGTCGGCGGCATCACGGACAGCACCACTGTGACAGCAGAGAGTCGCCGGCAGAGGAGCGCGAGATGGCCACACGCTGAACAGCGGGGGCCCAACTCCGCTCACTGGTACCGCACACCTGCGGCGGGGCCGTGTTTCTTTGCCGGAAAGTCGTTCGACCATTCCGGTGGGGGTCATACTCTTCGCGTCGACCCTGACCGCCCGTGCGGTCCCGGGAGGGGGGCGCACATCAGGTATTGCGGGAAGCAAACGGCGGGAAGGGCAGCCGCGCATGCAGGGCACGGTCGACGGATTCAGCTACGGCCTGGTCACACCCCTGGTGGCCTACCTCATGGCCTGCCTCGGCGGGGCACTGGGCCTGCGGTGCACCACCAGATCCATGCTCGTCACCCAGTCCTGGCGCCCCGGCTGGCTCGCCCTCGGCTCGGCCGCCATCGGCTCCGGCATCTGGACCATGCACTTCGTCGCGATGATGGGCTTCACCGTCCACGGCAGCCCGATCCACTACGACATGGCGATGACCTTCGCGAGCCTGGCCGTCGCGATCGTGATGGTGGGCGTCGGGATCTTCATCGTCGGCTACAAGGGCGCCCGCGGAACGGCCCTGTTCACCGGCGGCACGCTCACCGGCCTGGGCATCGCCTCCATGCACTACCTCGGCATGGCCGGTATGCGACTGCGCGGGCGGCTGGAGTACGACACCCTCACCGTCGGCCTGTCCGTGGCGATCGCCATGGGCGCCGCCACCGCGGCCCTGTGGGCGGCGGGCCAGGTGAGAGGGTGGCTGTGGAGCGTCGGCGCGAGCCTCGTCATGGGCCTCGCGGTGACCGGCATGCACTACACCGGGATGGCCGCCCTCGACGTCCACCTGCACGGCACCGCCGGGCCCGTCGCGGGGGAGTCGCCCGCCGCCCTGCTCGCCCCCATGATGATCGGCCCGCTCGCCTTCCTGCTGCTCGCCGGGGTCGTGGTGATCTTCGACCCGATGATGGTCATGGGCCGGCCTGCCGTCGTCGCCCCCGAGCGCAGGCCCGGCGTCCCCGCCCACTCCCGCGCCACCGTCCGGCACTCCGCCCGCCGCCTGCGTCTGCGACCCCACCGTCCCGCCGGGCACCGGAGCGCCCGCGCACCGCAGAAGCGCTGATCAGAGCTGGTTGTCAGTGGGGGGTCGTACCGTTGATGTCATGCGGCCCGTTTCACAGATCGAACGCTCGGTGGCGCCCTTCGAGGTCGTCGGTCCCTACCAGCCCAGTGGCGACCAGCCCGCGGCCATCGCCGACCTCGCCCGGCGCGTCCAGGCGGGCGAGAAGGACGTCGTGCTGCTCGGTGCGACCGGCACCGGCAAGTCCGCCACCACGGCCTGGATGATCGAGAAGCTGCAGCGGCCCACGCTCGTCATGGCGCCGAACAAGACCCTGGCCGCCCAGCTGGCCAACGAGTTCCGCGAACTGCTGCCGAACAACGCCGTCGAGTACTTCGTCTCGTACTACGACTACTACCAGCCCGAGGCGTACGTCCCGCAGTCGGACACCTACATCGAGAAGGACTCCTCGATCAACGAGGAGGTCGAGCGCCTGCGCCACTCCGCGACGAACTCGCTGCTCACCCGGCGCGACGTGGTCGTGGTCGCCTCCGTGTCCTGCATCTACGGCCTGGGCACCCCGCAGGAGTACGTCGACCGCATGGTCCCGCTCCGCGTCGGCGAGGAGATCGACCGGGACGAGCTGCTGCGCCGCTTCGTGGACATCCAGTACACGCGCAACGACATGGCCTTCAGCCGCGGCACGTTCCGCGTCCGCGGCGACACCATCGAGATCTTCCCGGTCTACGAGGAGCTCGCCGTCCGCATCGAGATGTTCGGCGACGAGATCGAGGCGCTGTCCACCCTGCACCCGCTCACCGGCGAGATCATCAGCGACGACCAGCAGCTCTACGTCTTCCCGGCCTCCCACTACGTCGCGGGCCCCGAGCGCCTGGAGCGGGCCGTCAACGACATCGAGAAGGAGCTGGGCGAGCGCCTGGCCGAGCTGGAGAAGCAGGGCAAGCTCCTGGAGGCCCAGCGCCTGCGCATGCGCACCACCTACGACATCGAGATGCTCCGCCAGATCGGCACCTGCTCCGGCGTGGAGAACTACTCGATGCACTTCGACGGCCGCCTGCCCGGCTCCCCGCCCAACACCCTGCTGGACTACTTCCCGGACGACTTCCTCCTCGTCATCGACGAGTCGCACGTCACCGTGCCCCAGATCGGCGCCATGTACGAGGGCGACGCCTCCCGCAAGCGCACCCTCGTCGACCACGGCTTCCGGCTGCCCTCCGCCCTGGACAACCGCCCTCTGAAGTGGGAGGAGTTCCAGGAGCGCATCGGCCAGACCGTCTACCTGTCGGCCACCCCCGGCACCTACGAGATGTCCCGCGCGGACGGCTACGTCGAGCAGATCATCCGCCCCACCGGCCTTATCGACCCGGAGGTCGTCGTCAAGCCGACCGAGGGCCAGATCGACGACCTGGTGCACGAGATCCGGCAGCGCACCGAGAGGGACGAGCGCGTCCTGGTCACGACCCTCACCAAGAAGATGGCCGAGGACCTCACGGACTACTTCCTGGAGCTCGGCATCCAGGTGCGCTACCTGCACAGCGACGTCGACACCCTGCGCCGCGTCGAGCTGCTGCGCGAGCTGCGCGCCGGCGAGTACGACGTGCTCGTCGGCATCAACCTCCTGCGAGAGGGACTCGACCTGCCGGAGGTGTCCCTGGTGGCCATCCTGGACGCCGACAAGGAGGGCTTCCTGCGTTCGGGCACCTCCCTGATCCAGACCATCGGCCGCGCCGCGCGCAACGTCTCCGGCCAGGTCCACATGTACGCCGACAAGATCACGCCGGCGATGGAGAAGGCCATCGACGAGACCAACCGCCGCCGCGAGAAGCAGATCGCGTACAACACGGAGAAGGGCATCGACCCCCAGCCCCTCCGCAAGAAGATCAACGACATCGTCGCGCAGATCGCCCGCGAGGACATCGACACGGAGCAGCTCCTCGGGTCGGGCTACCGCAAGTCCCGCAAGGACGGCGGCGGCACGAAGGCGCCCGTGCCGGCCCTCGGCAAGGCGACCGCGTCGGTCAAGTCCGCCAAGGGCAAGGGCAAGGGGAAGGCGGCCGAGCCTGCGGTGACCGACCGCCCCGCGGCCGAACTCGCCGAGCAGATCGAGGAACTCACCACGCGCATGCGGGCCGCCGCGGCCGACCTCCAGTTCGAGATCGCAGCTCGGCTGCGCGACGAGGTCTCCGAGATGAAGAAGGAGCTGCGTCAGATGAAGGAGGCCGGCCTGGCCTGACGACGTGCCCTGTACGTGCTGTGTTGCAAGACCGACACAAAGTACGTCCGGGGCTACGTCACTGTCAGTGGCCCTGCGTAGGGTTCTGGTCAACCGCGACCGCGCGGCAACAGGGGACGTTCGAGAGGGGAATCAGCGCGTGACCGTCAACATGACCAAGGGTCAGGCCATCAGTCTGCAGAAGAACGACGGGGGCAGCCTGACCGCGGTACGCATGGGTCTCGGCTGGCAGGCGGCTCCCCGGCGCGGCCTGTTCGGCTCGCGCACGCGAGAGATCGACCTCGACGCCTCCGCCGTGCTGTTCGCGGACAAGCAGCCGGTCGACGTGGTCTTCTTCCGCCACCTCGTGAGCGACGACGGCTCGGTGCGCCACACCGGTGACAACCTCGTCGGCGGTGTCGGGCAGGGCGGCGACGACGAGGCGATCCTCGTCGACCTCGCGCGGATCCCGGTCCACATCGACCAGATCGTCTTCACCGTGAACTCCTTCACGGGACAGACCTTCCAGGAGGTGCAGAACGCGTTCTGCCGCCTGGTCGACGAGACCAACGGCCAGGAGCTCGCCCGCTACACGCTCGCCGGCGGCGGCCAGTACACCGCGCAGATCATGGCCAAGGTGCACCGCTCCGGCAGCGGCTGGACGATGACGGCCCTGGGCAACCCGGCCAACGGCCGCACCTTCCAGGACCTGATGCCGGCGATCCTGCCGCTCCTCTGAGGGCACGCCGGCCCCGGCCGGCGGGCAGCACACGACACCACACAACGACACAGGGGGACGAAGGCGATGACGGCCGAGCTGGTGCGGGGGCAGAACCACCCGCTCTCCCAGGCCCGTCTCGAGATCCGGATCTCGGCCGGCACGCCGATCGTGGCCGCGGCCGCGCTCAGCGACGAGAACGGCCGGATCCACGGCGTGGAGTGGGTCGCCCACCCGGGCGCACCCACCCAGCCGGGTCTCGAGGTCTCCCGGCAGGCCGCCGCGGCGCACCGCCTCGCGGTGGACCTGGACGCCGTACCGGAGGCCGTGCACCGGGTCGGCGTCCTGCTCGCCCTGCCCACGGGCGGGGCCGGCCCGATCCGTTTCGGGGCCGTCGCCGCCCCCTTCACCGCCGTCACCGGTCTCGACGGCACCGAGATCGCCAGCTTCACCCTCACCGGCCTGGACACCGAGTCGGCCGTCGTCGCCCTGGAGCTCTACCGCAGGCAGGGCGCCTGGAAGGTGCGCGCGGTCGGCCAGGGCTACGCCGGCGGCCTGGCCGACCTCCTCACCGACCAGGGCCTGCCGCAGGCCCGGCAGCTCGCGGCCGACATCAACGAGGCGGTCGCCCAGGGCCTGGCCCGCTCGGTGCAGGCACCGCCCCCGCGCACCGCGGACGGCGACCGCTCACGCCAGACCGCGGCCCCCGCTCTCGGCCCCGACCACGGGAGCACCACGCCCCAGCCCGGCCCGGTCCCCCCGAGGTCCCCGTACGACGGTCAGCTGCCCGGCGCACCGGGGGAGCCCGCACCACAGCACCCGTACGCGGGGAGCACACCCGACCCGGGTCCGGCCACCCAGCCGTCCGCGCCGACGGCCGGCGGCCCCATCGACTACAGCCACCCGCGCCGGCAGAACGCCGCACCGCCGCCGCCCCCGCCGGCCGCGCCCCCGGCCGCACCCGGGCAGCCCGCCCGTCCCGTCGCGGGCGACGCCACCGGCTGGTCCCTGGACGAGCGGCTCTACAACCAGGTCTGGGGCATGTTCGAGGACCTGGCCCGCACCACCGCCGCCTACCGCAGCGCCGTCGACTTCGCCGAGTCCCGCATGGACAAGGAGCTCGAGCAGGTCCTGTCCGACCCGCGCAACCGGATCGGCGGGCAGGGCGACGCCGCCCGCGAGACGGCCAGGGCCCGCCACGCCCAGCTCGTCGACCAGGCCAGGGAGGCCCTCGACCGGGACCTCGCCCAGCTCAAGGCCGAGGCCGACGTCGTCGAACCGGCACTGCCCGCGGCGTACGCCCGCTGGGACAACCCTGTCTGGCACGCCTACCGGGTGCCGATGGAGATCCCGATGGCCCTGCGGCTGGGCGACCTGCACCTTCCCGAGGCGGAGGAGATCCGCATCCCCATGCTGGTCCGGCTGCCGCTGGAGCGCGGCCTGTGGATCGACAGCGGACGGGTGCCGTCCGCCGACGGTTCCCTCACGGACACGCACGCGATGGGGCGCCTGGCCATGGAGACGGCCGTCGCGCACGCCGCCCGGCTCCTCGCCGTCTATCCGGCCGGCGAGTTCACCGTCCACGTCGTCGACCCGGCCGGAGCGGGCGCGCAGGCCCTGGCTCCGCTGGTGCGGACCGGTGTGCTGGCGGGCCCTCCGGCGGCGGGTGCCGCCGGGGTGGCGGACGTGCTGGGCCGGCTCACCGAGCGGGTCGACCTGGTGCAGATGGCCGTGCGCGGCGGTGCAGCGGACGCCCTTCCGCCCGGGTTCGACACCGCGCAGCAGCTGCTGATCGTGAACGACTTCCCGCACGGCTTCGACGACCGGGCCGTGAACCAGCTGCGCTACCTCGCCGACGAGGGACCGGCCTTCGGCCTTCATCTGATGATGGTGGCCGATCGCGAGGAGTCCTCGGCCTACGGTCCCTTGCTCGATCCGCTGTGGCGTTCGCTGCTGCGACTGACACCCGTGGCGGACGATCACCTCGCCGACCCCTGGGTCGGCCATGCCTGGACGTACGAGCCGTCGCTCGTTCCGCCCGGCAGCCAGGTGCTCCAGCAGGTGCTCAGCCAGGTGGCGGCGGCCCGTGCCAAGCATTGGTAAAGACCTCTGACCTGGGATCTTGGCCGTTCTTTTGCCAATCGCTTTACTCGTTCTTGGTGATTGGGTACTGTTGGCGGCACGGAGGGGAGTACTCCCTGTCTGCTGCGGCGTACCCGTCAATACGGATCAGGCCAGATCCCGGGGCGTCGGCCCAACCTTGGGTGGAAGAGACCTCCGGCAGCGACGACGCTGACATTTGCCGTTACGACTGCCGGAGGCGCAGTGGATGTTTCCGTGACCCTATGGGTCCTGACGATCGTGGGCCTCGCCGCCCTCATCGCGGTCGACTTCTTCATCGGCCGCAAGCCGCACGACGTGTCGATCAAGGAAGCCGGGATCTGGACGGCCGTCTGGATCGTCCTCGCCGCCCTGTTCGGACTGGGCCTGCTCGTGTTCGCGGGCGGACAGCCGGCCGGTGAGTTCTTCGCCGGCTTCATCACGGAGAAGTCGCTGAGTGTCGACAACCTCTTCGTGTTCGTCCTGATCATGGCCAAGTTCGCGGTGCCTACGCAGTACCAGCAGCGCGTGCTGCTGATCGGTGTGCTCATCGCCCTGGTCCTGCGTGCGATCTTCATCGCCGCCGGTGCGGCGATCCTCGCCAGCTTCTCGTGGGTGTTCTACATCTTCGGCGCCTTCCTCATCTGGACCGCATGGAAGCTCATCCAGGAGGCCCGGGCCGACGACGAGGACGAGGAGTTCGAGGAGAACAAGCTGCTCAAGGCGGCCGAGCGCCGCTTCGGTGTGGCGGACCGGTACCACGGCACCAAGCTGTGGATCGAGGAGAACGGCAAGCGGGTCATGACCCCGATGCTGGTCGTGATGCTCGCGATCGGCACCACCGACGTCCTGTTCGCCCTCGACTCCATCCCCGCGATCTTCGGTCTGACGCAGGACCCGTACATCGTCTTCACGGCCAACGCGTTCGCCCTGATGGGCCTGCGCCAGCTGTACTTCCTCATCGGCGGCCTGCTGAAGAAGCTGGTCCACCTGAGCTACGGCCTGTCGATCATCCTGGGCTTCATCGGCGTGAAGCTGGTGCTGCACGCCTTGCACGAGTCCGGGGTGCACGTCCCCGAGATCAGCATTCCGGTCTCGCTCGGCGTGATCTGCTCCGTCCTGATCGTCACCACGATCACCAGTCTGCGCGCCTCCAAGAAGCAGGCGGCGGCCGAGGCGGCGCAGGACAAGGGCGGCGACGCCACGAAGGACAGCGTCGACGTCTGATCGCGCCCGCCGTGCAGCGCAACCACCGCCGCCGGGAGCGGAGTGCGGCGAATTGCCGACCTCCGCTCCCGGTGCTTGCTTGGTCGCAGGCGCGTTCCCGGCCCGGGGACGCCGTGGCCGGCGGGAGACACCATGAAATTCGTCCAGATCATCGACTTCGAGACCGAGCGCCTGGAAGAGATGCAGCGGGAGGTCCGGGAAGCGGGGCAGCGCAACGCCAGCCGCTCCGGCGGCCCGACCCGCAGCGTGCTGCTCAAGGACCGGGACAAGCCCCACCGCTACCTGGCGCTGATCGAGTTCGATTCGTTCGAGGAGGCCATGCACAACAGTGATGACCCGGAGACCAGCGCCATGGCGGAACGACTCGACGCACTCAGCATCGGCGAGCGGAGGTACACCAACTGCGATGTGGTGGACGAGCATGACCTCACCTAGCCCGGCCGCACGTCTTCACGAACCCGGCGTGACCGGAGTGCGGGGCCCCCTCGCCTCTGGGACGATCACCGCATGACCGCTCGGCGCAGGCCGCTCGCAGCGCAGTGGACGACCTTGGTGCCGCTGCTCGCTGTCGTGCTGCTGGTCCTCACCTGGGGGCGTGATCTGCCGGCGGCGGTCGTCGCCCTGGTGACCCTCGTCCTGGCGGGTGCCGTCCTGGCGGCGGTCCACCACGCCGAGGTGGTGGCCCACCGGGTGGGAGAACCGTTCGGCTCGCTCGTCCTCGCCGTGGCCGTGACGATCATCGAGGTCGCGCTCATCGTCACCCTGATGATCGACGGCGGTGACAAGAGCGCGACCCTGGCGCGGGACACCGTCTTCGCGGCCGTGATGATCACCTGCAACGGCATCGTCGGGCTGTGCCTGCTCGTCGCCTCCCTGCGGCACGGCACGGCCGTCTTCAACCCCGAGGGCACCGGCGCCGCGCTGGCGACCGTCGCGACGCTGGCCACGCTCAGCCTGGTGCTGCCCACATTCACCACCAGCAAGCCGGGGCCGGAGTTCTCCACCGTCCAGCTGACCTTCGCGGCCTTGTCCTCACTGGTCCTCTACGGCCTGTTCGTCGCGACGCAGACCGTACGGCACCGGGACTACTTCCTGCCGATCACCCGGCACGGCGAGGTCATCACCGCCGAGGAACACGCCGAGGCGCCCACCGCCCGCACCGCGATGATCAGCCTCGGGCTGCTGGGCCTCGCCCTCATCGGTGTGGTCGGCCTGGCCAAGGGCGTCTCGCCCACCATCGAGTCGGGAGTCGAGGCCGCCGGGCTGCACCACGCCGTCGTCGGCGTGGTCATCGCGCTGCTAGTGCTGCTCCCGGAGACCATCGCCGCTCTGCGCTCCGCCCGCCGCGACCGGGTGCAGACCAGCATGAACCTCGCCCTGGGCTCGGCCATGGCCAGCATCGGCCTCACCATCCCCGCCGTGGCCCTCGCGTCCCTGTGGCTCTCCGGCCCACTGGTGCTCGGCCTGGGAGCCACGCACATGGTGCTGCTCGCCCTCACCGTGGTGGTGGCCTCGCTGACGGTCGTGCCGGGGCGGGCCACCCCGTTGCAGGGTGGAGTGCACCTGGTGCTGTTCGCGGCGTACCTGGAGCTCGCGATCAACCCGTAGGCGCGCACGTCCCGAAGAGGGCCGGCAGGCCCGAGGAAGGGGAGATCACGGCGATCCGGTCGCCCGGGGACGGCTTGGGCGGGTACGTCGGGCTGATCGGGCTCGTCATGCCCGGAGGCTACGGCCGGACGGGCCGTCGGCGCACCGTGATAAACCGGCGGTGAGCAGCGGTCCGCCACGGGCCGCCCACCCCGTCCGGACCGGAGGAACCGTGCCCCGCACCCTGGCCAACGCCCCGATCATGATCCTCAACGGCCCCAACCTGAACCTGCTCGGCCAGCGGCAGCCGGAGATCTACGGCTCCGACACCCTCGCCGACGTCGAAGCCCTGTGTGTGAAGGCGGCGGCCGCGCACGGTGGCACGGTCGACTTCCGGCAGTCCAACCACGAGGGAGAGCTGGTCGACTGGATCCAGGAGGCGCGGCTGCACCACTGCGGCATCGTGATCAACCCCGGCGCCTACTCGCACACCTCCGTCGCCCTCCTGGACGCCCTCAACACCTGCGACGGCATGCCGGTGCTGGAGGTCCACATCTCCAACATCCACCAGCGCGAGTCGTTCCGGCACCACTCCTACGTGTCGCTGCGCGCCGACGGTGTCATCGCGGGCTGCGGCGTGCAGGGGTACGTGTTCGGAGTCGAGCGGGTGGCCGCGCTGGCCGGGACGGGGAAGGCGGACGCGTAGGACCGTCGGACAGGGTGGCCCCCTTCGCTGCGCCCCGCGCGATCCTTCACGCCCTACGCGGGCACCCGCGCCCCTGCTTCACCACCCGCGTGCGCGCCACTCGGGGAGCTGCGGACGCTCGGCGCCCAGGCTGGTGTCGTGGCCGTGGCCCGGGTAGACCCAGGTCTCGTCCGGCAGGACGTCGAAGATCTTCGTCTCGACGTCGTGGAGGAGGCTGGCGAACGCCTCCGGATCCTGGTGGGTGTTGCCCACACCTCCGGGGAAGAGGCAGTCCCCCGTGAACACATGCGGGTGCCCGTGCGGATCGTCGTACACGAGGGCGATCGAGCCGGGCGTGTGCCCGACCAGGTGGCGCGCGGTGAGTTCCACGCGCCCCACCTGGACGGTGTCGCCGTCGTCGACGAGCACATCGGTGCGTACGGGAATGCCCTCGGCGTCCTCCCGGCCCGCGTACGTGCGGGCCCCGGTCGTTCCCACCACCTCGGCGAGCGCCTGCCAGTGGTCGCCGTGCCGGTGGGTCGTCACGACCGAGGCGATGCCGTCGCTCCCGATCATGCCGAGCAGGGCGGACGCGTCGTTCGCGGCGTCGATCAGCAACTGCTCGTCCGTGGCCCGACAGCGCAGCAGATAGGCGTTGTTGTTCATCGGGCCGACCGCGATCTTGGTGATCATCAGGTCCTTGAGCTCGTGCACGTCGGCAGGCCCGCCGACCGTCACCTGTCCGCTGTACGTCATGCCCGTCAGCCTATAGCGGGGGAGCGGCCCGGGTCCTAGAGCGGCGGCAGCGCCGGGAGCGGACCGCCGTCCACGGTCAGTGCCGCTCCGGTGCGGCGGCCGGCGAGCCACCCCACGAGATCGGCCGGGGAACCCGTCACGGTCACCGCGGCACCGCCGTCCTCCGCGGCAGCGCCGTCGGCGGCGCGACCGGTGCTCCACGCGCGCGTGCCGTCCGTGACGCGGGTCGGCGGCACGTCGGGGTGGCCGCTGAACCGTGCGGTGAGGAACTCGATCTCCCGTTCGGTGAACTCGGCCGGCAGGTCCTCCAACTCGTACCCGATGCCCAGGTCGACGTGGTGCAGCTCCACCTCGACCCAGCGCCGGAACGGCACCCGGGACGCGGAGTCCGTGACCCCGTTGCGCAGCTCCACCGTGCGCGACCAGTCCGCGGGGGCGTCCCCGGTGTCCTGGAAGCGGGCCGCGCTCTCGCGCAGGTCGGCGAGCTGGACGTCGAGGGCGCGCGGTGCGTCCCGCTCGATGTCGTGGTCCCGGGCCTCGGCGGAGACGTACATGGGCCGTCCCTGGAGGACGTTCACGAGGGCGTCCGCGTTGCGGGCCAGGTGGGCCAGCACGTGACCCCGGCTCCAGCCGGGCAGCCGTGACGGCTGCGTCACAGCCGCGTTGTCCAGTTTGCCGACTGCGGTCAGCAGCCGTTCCGTCGCGTCACGTACAGATGCCAGGTCATGAGCGTGATCAATCATGGTGCTGACCCTAGCCCCGCCACTCGTTCGGGTGAAGGTGGTGAAGGAGTGCCGTTATTCGAAAGCACGTGCTATATGGTCGGACGTGGCGTCGGGCATGCTGGAGAGCCGGGGATTGTTGACACCCGTGAATCCTTCCGGCGTTGTCAGTGGCTCCCCCTAGTCTGGGAAAGACGGGGGCCTCGCCCCTGTCACTTCTCTCAAGAAAGGTGCGGACCGGCGTGGCCGACCGTCTCATCGTCCGTGGAGCGCGCGAGCACAACCTGAAGAACGTCTCGCTCGACCTCCCGCGCGACTCGCTCATCGTCTTCACGGGCCTGTCGGGGTCGGGCAAGTCCTCGCTGGCCTTCGACACGATCTTCGCCGAGGGGCAGCGGCGTTACGTCGAGTCGCTCTCCTCCTACGCCCGGCAGTTCCTCGGCCAGATGGACAAGCCGGACGTCGACTTCATCGAGGGCCTCTCCCCGGCCGTCTCCATCGACCAGAAGTCGACCTCGCGCAACCCGCGCTCCACGGTCGGCACCATCACCGAGGTCTACGACTACCTGCGGCTGCTCTTCGCCCGCATCGGCAAGCCGCACTGCCCCCAGTGCGGCCGCCCCATCTCCCGCCAGTCGCCGCAGGCCATCGTCGACCGGGTCCTGGAACTGCCCGAGGGCAGCCGCTTCCAGGTGCTGTCGCCGCTGGTGCGCGAGCGCAAGGGCGAGTTCGTCGACCTCTTCGCGGACCTGCAGACCAAGGGCTACTCCCGCGCGCGCGTGGACGGCGAGACGGTGCAGCTGTCGAACCCGCCCACGCTGAAGAAGCAGGAGAAGCACACCATCGAGGTGGTCGTCGACCGCCTCACGGTCAAGGACGGCGCCAAGCGCCGCCTCACCGACTCCGTCGAGACGGCCCTGGGCCTGTCCGGCGGCATGGTCGTACTGGACTTCGTCGACCTCCCCGAGGACGACCCCGAGCGCGAGCGCATGTTCTCGGAGCACCTTTACTGCCCGTACGACGACCTGTCCTTCGAGGAGCTGGAGCCCCGCTCCTTCTCCTTCAACTCGCCTTTCGGCGCCTGCCCGGAGTGCACCGGCATCGGCACGCGCATGGAGGTCGACCCGGAGCTGATCGTCCCGGACCCGGACAAGAGCCTCGACGAGGGCGCCATCCACCCCTGGTCCCACGGTCACACCAAGGACTACTTCGCCCGTCTGATCGGTGCCCTCGCCGACGCGCTCGGCTTCCGCACGGACATCCCCTTCGGCGGCCTGCCGCAGCGCGCCAAGAAGGCCCTGCTGTACGGCCACAAGACCCAGGTCGAGGTGCGCTACCGCAACCGCTACGGGCGCGAGCGCCGCTACACCACGGCCTTCGAAGGTGCCGTGCCCTTCGTCAAGCGCCGGCACAGCGAGGCCGAGAGCGACTCCAGCCGCGAGCGCTTCGAGGGCTACATGCGCGAGGTGCCCTGCCCCACCTGCGAGGGCACGCGGCTGAAGCCGATCGTCCTCGCGGTCACGATCATGGGCAAGTCCATCGCCGAGGTCTCCGCCATGTCGATCAGCGACTGCGCGGACTTCCTGGGCGAGCTGAAGCTCACCGCCCGCGACAAGAAGATCGCCGAGCGCGTCCTGAAGGAGGTCAACGAGCGGCTGCGCTTCCTGGTCGACGTCGGCCTGGACTACCTCTCCCTCAACCGCGCGGCCGGCACCCTCTCCGGCGGCGAGGCCCAGCGCATCCGCCTGGCCACCCAGATCGGCTCCGGCCTCGTCGGTGTGCTCTACGTCCTCGACGAGCCGTCCATCGGCCTGCACCAGCGCGACAACCACCGGCTCATCGAGACCCTGGTCCGGCTGCGCGACATGGGCAACACGCTCATCGTCGTCGAGCACGACGAGGACACCATCAAGGTCGCCGACTGGGTCGTCGACATCGGCCCCGGCGCCGGTGAGCACGGCGGCAAGGTCGTGCACAGCGGATCCCTGAAGGAGCTGCTGGCCAACGACGAGTCGCAGACCGGCCAGTACCTGTCCGGCAAGAAGGCCATCCCGCTGCCCGAGATCCGCCGCCCGCTGGACCCCTCCCGGCAGCTCACCGTGCACGGAGCCCGGGAGAACAACCTCCAGGACATCGACGTGTCCTTCCCGCTGGGCGTCTTCACTGCCGTCACGGGCGTGTCCGGTTCGGGCAAGTCGACCCTGGTCAACGACATCCTGTACACGCACCTGGCCCGCGAGCTGAACGGCGCGAGGAACGTGCCCGGGCGGCACACGCGCGTGGAGGGCGACGACCTCGTCGACAAGGTCGTCCACGTCGACCAGTCGCCCATCGGCCGCACCCCGCGGTCCAACCCGGCGACGTACACCGGCGTCTTCGACCACATCCGCAAGCTGTTCGCCGAGACCACCGAGGCGAAGGTCCGCGGCTACATGCCCGGCCGCTTCTCCTTCAACGTCAAGGGCGGCCGTTGCGAGAACTGCGCGGGCGACGGCACCATCAAGATCGAGATGAACTTCCTCCCGGACGTCTACGTCCCGTGCGAGGTCTGCCACGGCGCCCGGTACAACCGGGAGACCCTGGAGGTCCACTACAAGGGCAAGTCCATCGCCGAGGTGCTGAACATGCCCATCGAGGAGGCGACCGACTTCTTCGAGGCCGTCCCCGCGATCGCCCGGCACCTCAACACCCTCAAGGACGTCGGCCTCGGCTACGTCCGCCTCGGCCAGGCCGCGACGACCCTGTCCGGCGGCGAGGCGCAGCGCGTGAAGCTCGCCAGCGAACTGCAGAAGCGCTCCACCGGCCGCACGGTCTACGTCCTGGACGAGCCGACCACAGGTCTGCACTTCGAGGACATCAGCAAGCTGCTGAAGGTCCTCTCCGGCCTGGTCGACAAGGGCAACACGGTCATCGTCATCGAGCACAACCTCGACGTGATCAAGACGGCCGACTGGATCGTCGACATGGGTCCCGAGGGCGGCGCGGGCGGCGGACTGGTCGTCGCCGAGGGCACGCCCGAGCAGGTCGCCGCCGTTCCGGCCAGCCACACCGGCAAGTTCCTGCGGGAGATCCTCGGGGCGGACCGCGTCAGCGACGCGTCCTCGTCCTCGGTGAAGGCACCGCGCCGCACGGCCAAGAAGACGGTCCCGGCGCAGTCCAGGGCCACCCGTACCACCACCACGTCGGTCGGCGCCGCGAAGAAGGCCGCGGCCAAGAAGTCCGGGACCACGAAGTCCGCGACCACGAAGTCCGCGACCACGACCACGAAGGCCGCCGCGAAGAAGACGACGCGGACGGCCAAGGGCTGATCCCGGCGATCGGCGTCAGCGGACGCCGATCGCCTGCCGATGACGCGCCGTGCCCCCACCGGGACCTCCCGGGGGCACGGCGCGTCGTCGTTCGTCGGGCCGCACACCGGGGCCCGGTCGACAGGACACTCGGCGAGCCCACCAGGGGTCCGCCTTCCGGAGGGTCTGGCCTCCCGGGGCTCCGGATTCGCGGGGGTCCGGCTTTGCGGGACTGATGCCCGTCAGTCCTCCAGTTCGCGGGCGTACGGCGGCTCCGCGCCCGCCCGTGAGCACGTCACCGCCGCCGCACGGGCCGCGAACCGCAGCAGCTCCGTCCAGCCGTCCTCGCCCAGACCGGTCACGCCCCGGTCGGTGAGGGCGTCACGGACGGCGAGTCCGTGCAGCAGCGCCGCGTTCACGGTGTCGCCCGCGCCGATCGTGTCGACGACCTCGACCCGCTCGCCCGGCACGGCGTATTCGCCGCCGTCGCGCGTGTACGCGGTCAGACCGGCACCACCCCGGGTGACCACGACGGCCGCCGGTCCGGATGCCAGCCACTCCTGGGGGGTGCCGCCGAGCCACTCGGCGTCCTCCGCGGACAGTTTCAGCAGCGACACCGACGGCAGCCAGCTCTTGAACCGTGCCCGGTAGGCGTCCGGGTCCGCGATCAGTCCCGGTCGGATGTTCGGATCAAGGGCCGTGAACACGCCCTGCCCGGCGGCCGCACGCATCAACTCCTCGTACGCGCTCGCCCCTGGCTCCAGTACGAGCGAGCACGTCCCGAACGAGACGGCACGGGTCCCGGGCGGCAGCGCTGTCGGTGCCGTGAACAGGCGGTCCGCCGTCCCCTCGACGTAGAACGCGTACGCGGCGGACCCGTCCTCGCCGAGTGTCGCCACGGCCAGCGTCGTGGGCTCGCCACCGCGCTGCACCGACGACACGTCCACTCCGGTCGTGCGGAGCCGGTCCAGCAGGGCCTCACCGAAGGCGTCGTCCGACACCCGCGAGCAGAACGCGGTGGGGGAGCCGAGACGGCCGAGCGCCACGGCCGTGTTGAACGGGCCGCCGCCGAGCGCGGGCTGCAGCGCCGCCAGGGCGCCCGCGCCCTGCGGTACCAGGTCGATCAGTGCCTCACCGGCGACGACGATCACGTTCGGGGTCCCTTCTCCGGACGGATGGATGCGAGGACGAGTCCTCGAGCGGGTTCACGGGCAAGTTTTCGGGCGGCTTCGTGCGCGCGTTTCCGGGCGGTGGGTCCACGGCCGACTTCTCCGACGGGTTCACCGGCGGGTCTCGATGGCGGACGGGTCGCCGGTCCGCTGTTCAGGTCGGTTGTGCGGCACGCTCGTGGCCGGGCTCTCCGACGGGTCGGGGCAGCCGCAGGACGTGCGGTGGACGAAGGTGCAGGGGAGCCGCACGGTCCGGGCGGGCCGGTCCGGCTCGCCCAGGCGCTCCAGCAGCACGCGGACGGCCCGGGCACCGATCTCCTTGCTGGGCTGGGCCACGGCGGTGAGCCGGGGCGAGAACAGGTCCGCCCAGGCGAAGTCGTCGAAGCAGCACAGCGCCATGCCGTCCGGCACGGACACGCCGCGGGCGCGCAGGGCCCGCAGGGCGCCGATGGTCATGGCGTTGTTGCCGGTCACCAGTGCTGTGGGGGGTGCGCCGCTGGAGAGCAGGTCGGCGGTCGCCCGCTCGGCGCCGGCCGACTCGGAGTCGCCGTGCACCAGGAGCCGCTCGTCGTACGAGAGCCCCGAGAAGGCGAGACCGCTGCGGTAGCCCATGATCCGTTCGCTGGTGGTGCTGAGCCCCGGCAGCCCCGCCACCAACCCGATCCGCCGATGTCCCAGCCCTGCGAGATGGGTGACCAGCCGGGACATCGGTTCGGCGTTGTCAGCGCACACCTGGTCGAAGCGGGGGCCGCCCTCCGCGTCCGGCGGATCCACCAGCCGGTCGAGCAGCACGGCCGGCACACCGTGCCGCGACAGGTAGGCCAGCAGCTCACGCGGCTTTGCCGAGGGCGCGACGATCATGCCGTCCACCCGGCGTTCATGGAGCAACTGGACGACCTTGCGCTCGTGCTCGGGGTCGTCGTGCGGATCGGCGATGAGCAGGCTGTAGCCGGCCTCCACAGCCGCCGCCTCGACACCCTGCAGGATCTCGGTGAAGTAGGGGTTGGTGATCGCCGACACGGCCAGACCGATGGACCGGGTACGAGCCGTCACCAGGGAACGGGCCAGCGTGTTAGTCGTGTAGCCCAGCTCCTCCACGGCGTCCAGCACCGCCTGGCGGGTGTGCGGGAGCACCGGCCGCGTGTCGTTCAGGACGTGTGAGACGGTCGCCACGGAGACTCCGGCGCTCCGCGCGACGTCGGCCATGGTGGCCATGCCGCTCCCTTCTCTTCTCCGATCGGGCTCAGGCGGGGAAGGTATCGCATTGCGGGGGGTGCGTAAACGCTTGCGTAAGCGTTTACGTGGACGAGTTTCTGAGCCGGGCGTTGTGGTGCGTACGCGTCCAGGCGGCGGGCGGCGGGCTGGCGGGCCGGCGGGCTGGCGGGCTGGCGGGGGCGAAGGTAAGCAAGCGAGCGAGGGTATGCGTGCGTTGGTGAGGGGCGTTCGCGCAAGCGTCTACGCGAGCGCTCGCGCAACCGTTTACGCCGATAGCGTCCGCCTCCGCAGCGCCTCGCATCACCAATTGCGCGAACGCTGGCGTAACCGCTTACGCGGGTGGAGGCATTGGCATGAGCGCTGCGGTCGTGCGCCCCCGTAAGCGCCTACGCAAGCGTTTACGCGCGACCGGCCCCAGCCCTCCCACCCCCGACCCCCACCCCTACTCCCAATCCCACCCGATCCCCAGGAACCCGGATCGAACCCGAGGCTCGACCAGGTGGACCGAGCGGTGGTGCCCGCTGATCGGCAGCTCCTGGCACCCGCTGCGCGGTGCCGCCGCCGAGTGCTGGGCGAAGCGGTGACAGCGCTGCGGGAGGGCGGCGGCGTCGAAGGACACCTGGAGTGCGTACTGGCCGCCGGGGGAGTCGAAGCCGCGGACGTACTCCCGTGACACGCCGGCCGTTCCGTCCTCCACGCCGTAGCGGAAGAGGAACGTGTCCCCGGAGCGCAGCCGGGTGTCGAACAGCAGCTCGGCCGCCAGGACGCCCGTGTCGTTGTGCCGGCGCACGCGCCCGAGGCGGCAGTTCTCCAGGGGGTGCACACGTATGCGCTCCGGGACGGCGCCCCGGTCGCCGTGGTGGACGGCGATGAAGCGGTCGACGCCGTCGCGGTGGGCGCGCACGATGTGGTGCGACTCGCGTTCGGCCAGCTCGCGCCGGGCCCCGATCCGCAGGCGTTCGTGGTGGGCGAGGGTGTGCAGCCCGGCGTCCGCGGGGCTGTCCAGTTCGGCGAGCAGCTGGTCGAGGACCCCCGAGGCCTCGACGAGGGAGCGGTAGGAGCGGGCGGCGGACCGCTGCCCGGCCGGGCCGTCGCCGGGTTCGGCCAGCAGCCGGATCAGCGACTCCTCGGGCAGGTCCAGGATCTCCTCCAGGGCCCGCACGGCCCGCAGGGACTCCGGGCGCTGCGGGCGACGGGCACCCTGCTGCCAGTAACTGAGGCTGGTGACGCCCACTTTCACGCCGCGACGGGACAGGTGGTGCTGCACGCGTTGCAGCGGCAGCCCCCGGGCGGCGATCGCGGCACGCAGGGCGACGTGGAAGGGCCCGCCCCGCAGGACCGAGTCCAGTTCCGTGGGAGCGACGTCGGCGAGCTGTGTGGCGTGCGGCATGCAGGGGCCTCTCTGTGAGTCGGCAACGGCTGGTCAGACCGTTCGCACAGTGCTCCCGGGGCGCCCCGTCGGGGTGGGCAGAGGTTCTTCACATCCGTACGCCGACGTTCAGGCCCCGAGTTCCCCCGCATTGAAGCGTGTTGACCTGGTCCCGACAACACCTGATGCCGGACAGTGACGCACTCCCGGCCGGAGCGTTCCGGACAGTGACGCACTCGGGGCGGGTCAGGGCCGGGACGGGCCGTGACAGGACCGGCCAGGACCGGCCAGACGGGACGGTACGGGCCGGACCGGGCCGGGACATGCGAACGCCCGGGGCGTGCGCCCCGGGCGTTCAAGGTGACGGCGTGCTTCCCGACCGTGCCTCTAGGTGCGTTCGGTCCCGGCACGCTCCTCGAGGGCCAGCCTCTTGGCCCGCACTATGTCGGGGTCACGGGGGTCCAGCGCGTCGCCCAGGGCGAACGGCTCGTCCGCGTACCGGCGGGCACGGCTCGTGCGCCGGTTCTTCTCGATCCGCATCCGCTTCATCCGCGCAGCCCTCCGACCCGTGGCCCGCACCGCCCCGCGTGGGAGCGGCCGGTCCGCCTGACAACCTGTGTCTGCACCGACACGCCTCCGCCCGCCCGGACGTCGCCGTGCCCCGTGGGAAGCCTGCATTCCCGCTCCCGGGCCCCGGTAATCCCGGAGCGGGACATGCCGTTGGAAACTGCCCGCTCACCGGACCCCGGGCAGGACCCGCCGCCCGGCCGCGCTGTCGGTCCTCGCCAGTAGGGTGTGAGCATGGCCGACCCCTCCAGCTACCGCCCGAAACCGGGCGAGATCCCCGACTCGCCGGGGGTCTACAGGTTCCGCGACGAGCACCGCCGGGTGATCTACGTCGGAAAGGCGAAGAGCCTGCGCCAGCGCCTGGCGAACTACTTCCAGGACCTGGCCGGACTGCACCCGCGCACCCGCTCCATGGTCACCACGGCGGCGTCCGTGGAGTGGACGGTGGTGTCCACGGAGGTCGAGGCGCTCCAGCTGGAGTACTCGTGGATCAAGGAGTTCGACCCCCGGTTCAACGTCAAGTACCGCGACGACAAGAGCTACCCGTACCTCGCGGTGACGATGAACGAGGAGTTCCCGCGCGTGCAGGTGATGCGCGGTCACAAGAAGAAGGGCGTGCGCTACTTCGGGCCGTACGCGCACGCGTGGGCGATCCGCGACACGGTCGACCTGCTGCTGCGCGTCTTCCCGGTGCGCACGTGCTCGGCGGGTGTCTTCAAGAACGCCGCCCGCACCGGCCGCCCCTGCCTCCTCGGTTACATCGGCAAGTGCTCCGCGCCCTGCGTGGACCGGGTCTCCCCCGAGGAGCACCGCGAACTGGCCGACGAGTTCTGCGACTTCATGACGGGCCGGACGACCACGTACATCCGCCGCCTGGAGCGGCAGATGGGCGAGGCGGCCGAGGAGATGGAGTACGAGCGGGCGGCCCGCCTGCGCGACGACATCGAGGCCCTGCGGAAGGCCATGGAGAAGAACGCGGTCGTGCTCGCCGACGCGACCGACGCCGATCTGATCGCCGTCGCCGAGGACGAGCTGGAGGCGGCCGTCCAGATCTTCCACGTGCGGGGCGGTCGCGTACGAGGTCAGCGCGGCTGGGTCACCGACAAGGTGGAGGAGATCACCACCGGCGCCCTGGTGGAGCACGCGTTGCAGCAGCTCTACGGCGAGGAGACCGGCGACGCCGTGCCGAAGGAGGTGCTGGTCCCCGCCTTGCCCGACCCGGTCGAGCCGGTGCAGGAGTGGCTGGCCGGGCGGCGCGGGTCGAACGTGTCCCTGCGCATCCCGCAGCGCGGTGACAAGAAGGCCCTGATGGAGACGGTGCAGCGCAACGCCCAGCAGGCGCTGGTGCTGCACAAGACCAAGCGCGCCTCCGACCTGACCACGCGTTCGCGCGCCCTGGAGGAGATCGCCGACGCGCTCGACCTCGACGGCGCCCCGCTGCGGATCGAGTGCTACGACATCTCGCATCTCCAGGGCGACGACGTGGTGGCCTCCATGGTCGTCTTCGAGGACGGGCTCGCCCGCAAGAGCGAGTACCGGCGCTTCCAGATCAAGGGCTTCGCCGGGCAGGACGACGTCCGCTCCATGCACGAGGTGATCACCCGCCGCTTCCGCCGCTACCTGGCGGAGAAGGAGAAGACGGGCGAGTGGACTGACGGAGCCGACACCGGATCGGGTGAGACGCCGCTCACCAGTACGGACGCCCTCACTGATACGGAGACCCCGGCAGGCCAGGACGCCCTCCCCGCCGCAGGGACCCCGGCCCCAGACACGCTCGCTCAGGCCCCGGACCCCCTCGCCCCGACCCCCGAGGGCCCCGGCACCCCCGAAGAGACCGCTCCCGACGTGCTCACCGCTTCCGGCGCCCCGGTCGCCCCCTTGGGACTCACCGAGGAGGACGGCCGCCCCAGGAAGTTCGCCTACCCGCCGCAGCTCGTCGTCGTCGACGGCGGCGCCCCGCAGGTCGCCGCCGCCCGGCGGGCCCTGGACGAGCTGGGCATCGACGACATCGCGGTGTGCGGGCTGGCCAAGCGCCTGGAGGAGGTCTGGGTCCCCGGGGACGACGACCCGGTCGTCCTGCCCCGCAGCAGCGAGGGCCTCTACCTGCTCCAGCGGGTCCGTGACGAGGCTCACCGGTTCGCCATCACCTACCAGCGCGCCAAGCGCTCCAAGCGCTTCCGTTCCAGCCCCCTGGACGACGTCCCCGGTCTCGGGGACACGCGCAAGCAGGCGCTCCTGAAGCACTTCGGCTCGTTGAAGAAGCTGAGGGCCGCCACGATCGACCAGATCTGCGAGGTCCCCGGCATAGGCCGCAAGACGGCCGAGACGATCGCCGTCGCGCTGGCCCGCTCGGCCCCGGCCGCACCCGCCGTCAACACGGCGACTGGAGAGATCATGGAAGAGGAACCGGGCACGATGGGTTCCGGTGGGGAGCCCGTGGCAGCGGGCGCCCCGGACGAACGACGGGGGCAGGAGACATGAATGTGAACGAGCACCACGGGCCGGACGAGCAAGCCGGGGACGGAGCACAGGTGAGTACGGGCAAGCCCAACGACAAGGCCCAGGTCCCCGAGCCGGCCATCCCCGAGCTGGTGATCATCTCCGGCATGTCCGGGGCGGGCCGTTCGACGGCCGCGAAGTGCCTGGAGGACCTCGGCTGGTTCGTCGTCGACAACCTGCCGCCCGCCCTGATCCCCACCATGGTGGAGCTCGGCGCCCGCTCCCAGGGCAACGTGGCCCGCATCGCCGTCGTCGTCGACGTGCGCGGCCGCCGCTTCTTCGACAACCTCCGCGAGTCCCTCGCCGACCTGGAGGCCAAGCACGTCACGCGCCGGATCGTCTTCCTGGAGTCCTCGGACGAGGCCCTGGTGCGGCGCTTCGAGTCGGTGCGCCGCCCGCACCCGCTCCAGGGCGACGGCCGCATCGTCGACGGCATCGCCGCCGAGCGCGAGCTGCTGCGCGAGCTGCGCGGCGACGCCGACCTGGTGATCGACACCTCCAGCCTGAACGTGCACGAGCTGCGCGCCAAGATGGACGCCCAGTTCGCCGGCGAGGAGGAGCCGGAGCTGCGGGCCACGGTGATGTCGTTCGGCTACAAGTACGGCCTGCCCGTCGACGCCGACCTCGTCGTCGACTGCCGCTTCCTGCCGAACCCGCACTGGGTCCCCGAGCTGCGCCCCTACACGGGTCTCAACGAGGAGGTCTCGGGCTACGTCTTCAACCAGCCCGGCGCCAAGGAGTTCCTCGACCGCTACACGGAGCTGCTCCAGCTCGTCGCGACCGGCTACCGCCGCGAGGGCAAGCGCTACGTGACCATCGCCGTGGGCTGCACGGGCGGCAAGCACCGCTCGGTCGCCATGTCGGAGAAGCTGGCCGCCCGGCTCGCCGCCGAGGGCGTGGAGACGGTGGTCGTACACCGGGACATGGGACGCGAATGACACCACGTACACCGCGGCTGGGCCGGCTGCGCCGGGTGGTGCCCGAGGGCGGCACCGGGCACCGGGGCGGCCGGCCCGCCGAGGCCCGGGGCGGCCGGCCGCGCCGCCGCGGCGCCCAGCCCAAGGTCGTCGCCCTCGGCGGCGGCATGGGCCTGTCCGCCTCGCTCGCCGCACTGCGCCGGATCACCGGCGACCTCACCGCCGTCGTCACCGTCGCCGACGACGGGGGCTCCAGCGGGCGGCTGCGCGACGAGCTGGGCGTGCTGCCGCCCGGCGACCTGCGCAAGGCGCTGGCCGCGCTGTGCGGGGACGACGACTGGGGCCAGACCTGGGCCCGGGTCATCCAGCACCGCTTCCAGTCCCAGGGCGACCTGCACGAGCACGCCGTCGGCAACCTGCTGATCGTCGCGCTGTGGGAGCAGCTCGGCGACCATGTCCAGGCCCTCGACCTGGTGGGGCGCCTGCTGGGCGCCCAGGGCCGGGTGCTGCCCATGTCGGCGGTGCCGCTGGCGCTGGAGGCCCTGGTCAGGGGCCACGACCCGGAGCGCCCCGACGAGGTCGACACGGTCCGCGGCCAGGCGACCGTGGCCCTCACCCCGGGCGAGGTGCAGTCCGTGCACCTGGTGCCCTGCGACCCGCCGGCCGTCCCCGAGGCGGTCGAGGCCGTCCTGGACGCCGACTGGGTGGTGCTGGGCCCCGGCTCCTGGTTCTCCTCGGTCATTCCGCACCTCCTGGTGCCCGAGCTGCTGGACGCGCTCTCGCAGACCAAGGCCCGCCGGGTACTCTCGCTGAACCTCGCCCCGCAGCCCGGAGAAACCGAGGGCTTCTCCCCGCAGCGTCATTTGGAGGTTTTGGGACGACACGCCCCTAAACTCGCCCTGGACGTGGTGCTGGCCGACGAGGCCGCCGTGCCCGACCGCGACTCCCTGACCGACGCCGCCAAGCGCTTCGGGGCCGCGGTCGAGCTGGCGCCGGTGGCCAGGCCCGACGGGACCCCGAGGCACGACCCGGAGCTGTTGGCCGCCGCGTACGACCGTATTTTTCGGATGCATGGAAGGATCGGCCCATGGCGATGACGGCAGCGGTGAAGGACGAGATCAGCCGGCTCCCCGTCACCCGGACCTGCTGCAGAAAGGCGGAGGTCTCCGCCATCCTGCGGTTCGCCGGCGGCCTCCACCTGGTGAGCGGCCGCATCGTGATCGAGGCGGAACTGGACACCGCGATGGCGGCCCGCCGCCTCAAGCGGGACATCCTGGAGATCTTCGGCCACAGCTCCGAACTGATCGTGATGGCACCGGGCGGTCTGCGCCGCGGCTCGCGGTACGTGGTGCGCGTGGTCGCCGGCGGTGACCAGCTCGCCCGCCAGACCGGTCTGGTCGACGGGCGGGGCCGCCCGATCCGCGGTCTGCCCCCGCAGGTGGTCTCGGGGGCCACCTGCGACGCCGAGGCCGCCTGGCGCGGCGCGTTCCTCGCGCACGGCTCGCTCACCGAGCCCGGCCGCTCCTCCTCCCTGGAGGTGACCTGCCCGGGTCCCGAGGCAGCGCTTGCCTTGGTGGGCGCCGCCCGGCGCCTCCAGATCCCCGCGAAGGCCCGCGAGGTGCGCGGCGTGGACCGGGTCGTCGTCCGTGACGGTGACGCGATCGGCGCCCTGCTGACGCGGCTCGGCGCCCACGAGTCGGTGCTGGCCTGGGAGGAGCGCCGGATGCGCCGCGAGGTGCGCGCCACGGCGAACCGGCTCGCCAACTTCGACGACGCCAACCTGCGCCGTTCGGCCCGCGCGGCCGTCGCCGCCGGCGCCCGCGTGCAGCGTGCCCTGGAGATCCTCGGCGAGGACGTGCCCGAGCACCTCGCCGCGGCCGGCCGGCTGCGCATGGAGCACAAGCAGGCCTCCCTGGAGGAGCTGGGCGCCCTCGCCGACCCGCCGCTGACCAAGGACGCGGTCGCCGGGCGGATCCGCCGCCTGCTGGCGATGGCCGACAAGCGCGCCTCCGACCTCGGCATCCCGGGGACCGAGGCCAACCTCAGCGACGAGCTGGCCGACAACCTCGTCGGCTGACCTCACAGACCGTCACCCCGCCGGTGCCGACGCCCACTTGGGTGGTCGGCGCCGGTGTTTCGCGTGTCCGAGGCCCCCTTGACTCGATCATGGTCTGTCATGAGCCTGGCATCTGTTCGCTGCTGTGGCGGACCCACGCTAGGGGGGTTCATGAGACGAAGAGCGAGATCGATCCTCGCTGTCGGCGCGCTCCTGTTCGGCGGAGCGAGCATCGCACCCATCGCCCAGGCACAACCCGGGAGTCCGGCCCCGTCCGACCCGGACGAGGTCAAGGTCTTCCGCGCCGACGTCACACAGAAGCAGGTACCCCTGCTGCTGGCGGCCGGCCAGGACGGCCACGAACTCGGTGAGCGCGTCCCCGAGAAGGGCACCGCCACCGTCGAGGTCTACCTGACGGACCAGCAGGCGCGGAAACTGGAGAGGCAGGGCGTCGACCTCACCGAGCACGACCTCACGGCCACGGCCGAGAAGCGCGTCGACGCCGCCGCCGAGGGCGTGTTCCGGCCGTACAGCGGCAAGGGCGGGCTGCGCGAGGAGCTGCTGCGCACCGCCCAGGAGAACCCGGACCTCACCAAGGTCGTCTCCATCGGCAAGACGGTCAAGGGCCAGGACATCCTCGCGCTGAAGCTGACCAAGGGCGCGAAGCGGAGCAAGGACGGCTCCAAGCCGGCCGTCCTCTACATGTCCAACCAGCACGCGCGTGAGTGGATCACGCCGGAGATGACCCGGCGCCTGATGCACCACTACCTGGACAACTACAAGAAGGACCGGCGGATCAAGAAGATCGTCGACTCCACCGAGGTGTGGTTCCTGCTGTCGGCCAACCCCGACGGCTACGACTTCACCTTCGCCGACCCCGCCAACCGCCAGTGGCGCAAGAACCTGCGGGACGTCAACGGGGACGGCACCATCACCACCGGCGACGGCGTCGACCTCAACCGCAACTTCGCCTACAAGTGGGGCTACGACGACGAGGGCTCGTCCCCGAACCCCACCAGCCAGACCTACCGGGGCGCCGGGCCGAACTCCGAGCCGGAGACCAAGGCCCTCGACGCCTTCGAGAAGCGGATCGGCTTCACGTACGGCATCAACTACCACTCCGCCGCCGAACTCCTCCTCTACGGGGTCGGCTGGCAGGTCGCCACGCACACCCCGGACGACGTGCTGTACAAGGCGCTCGCCGGCACGCCCGAGAACTCCGCCGTCCCCGGCTACCACCCGCAGCTCTCCTCCGAGCTGTACACCACCAACGGCGAGGCGGACGGCCACGCGGCGAACGTCAACGGCATGGCGATGTTCACGCCCGAGATGTCGACCTGCCAGAGCGCCTCGGACCTGGACCCGAACGACGAGTGGAAGGCGTCCGACTGCCAGTCGGTGTTCACCTTCCCGGACGACGAGAAGCTGATCCAGCAGGAGTTCGCCAAGAACGTCCCGTTCGCGCTCTCCGTCGCCGAGACCGCCGCGCACCCCGACCGGCCGTCCTCCTCCGTCGGGCTGAAGGCCGCCGACTTCACCCCGGCCGCGTTCGGCACGTCCTACTCCCGCGGCGCCGACCAGGAGGTGTCCGTCGTCGTGCGCAAGTCCGTGCGCGACAAGGAGCTCAAGTACCGCGTCGACGGCGGCCGCACCCGCGACATGGCGCTGCGCCCCTGGAAGGGCGGCGAGACCTACGGCGGCGAGGACAACCTCTACTTCGACGAGTACCGCGCGAAGGTCAAGGACGGCGAGCCGGGCGACGAGGTCGAGGTCTGGTTCACCGGTGAGGCGAAGAACGGCAAGAAGGTCTCCAGCGACCACTTCACCTACACCGTCGCCGAGCGGCCCCGCGCGGACGCCCTCGTCGTCGCCGAGGAGGGCGCGACCGCGACCCAGGCCCAGAAGTACGTCGACGCGCTCAAGGCCAACGGCCGCAAGGCGCTCGTCTGGGACGTGGCCCGTCAGGGCGCACCCGACGCGCTCGGCGTGCTGAGCCACTTCGACACCGTCGTCCACTACACCGGCGCGAGCACCCCGGGCGTGGCC
This sequence comes from Streptomyces sp. NPDC053665, assembly GCF_055585285.1. NCBI lineage: Bacteria > Bacillati > Actinomycetota > Actinomycetes > Kitasatosporales > Streptomycetaceae > Streptomyces > Streptomyces sp. NPDC053665. The sequence continues at coordinate 48,908 of NZ_JBVJKK010000002.1, read as the reverse complement.
ACCCAGCTGCAGCTGCGGGCCTTCCTCAACGAGGGCGGCCGGCTGATCGAGGCGGGCGAGCAGGCCGGCGGCAGCGTCGACCTCGGCGGCGCCCTGTCGAACGACTTCAGCCAGTACTACCTGGGTGCCTACACCCGCACCTCCACCCCCGGGGCCACCGCCTTCACCGGCTCCGGTGAACTGGGCGGCGTCACCACCCCGCTCGGCGCGGCACCCGGCAACCCGCTCGACAAGGCGGGCACCTACAGCGTCACCTCCGACGAACTGCCCGTCGGGCAGTACCCGCAGTTCGCGAGCAAGGGCGCCGGGCAGTTCGCCGGGACCGTCAATCCGTACGGTCCCTACGCGGGCAGCGGGATGGCCGCCGCCGTCCACACCGACGACGCCTACAAGCGCCTCGGCCGCACCGTGGACCTCGGCGGCACCACCGCCGCGGAGCGGCCCACGCTGCGCACCCAGCTGCTGTGGGACACCGAGGCCGGCTACGACCACGTCGTCGTCGAGGCGCGCACCGCCGGCGCCGACGACTGGACGACCCTGCCCGAGAAGGGCGGCGCGACCAGGAGCACCGTGCCGACCGAGTGCGAGGGCGGGTTCTACATCGGCGAGCACCCCTGGCTGAAGCACTACCTGACCCAGGGTGCCGACGGCTGCACCGCCACCGGCACCAGCGGTGCCTGGCACAGCCTGACCGGCTCGTCCGGCGGCTGGCAGCAGGTGGAGTTCGACCTGAGCGCCTACGCGGGCAGGACGGTCGAGCTGTCGATCGCCTATGTCACCGACCCGGGCACCGGGGGGCGCGGTGTGTGCGCCGACAACGCCTCGCTCGTCGTCGACGGCGCGGCGAAGGACACCGAGGGCTTCGAGACCTCGCTCGGGGCCTGGAAGGTCACCGGACCGCCCGAGGGCAGCCCGGCCGTCCTCAAGGACTGGGCGCGCACCGGCGCCCTGTTCCAGACGTACGGCGCCGTCACCACGGACGACACCGTGCTGCTGGGCTTCGGCCTGGAGCACGTCACCGCGGCGGCCGACCGGGCGGCGCTGATGAGGAAGGCACTGGCCTCCCTGGACGTGTGACACCCCGGTCGGCGGGGACCCGGACCGTGGGCGGGATCGGCTGATCCCCCTTCGGCGGTGGGCGGTCCGTACCCCTACTGGCGGGTACGGACCGCCCTGCCGTGTATGAGGCATCTGAATGTCACCACCCGGGCTCCAGGGAGGTAGGGTCGTAGGCGGTCGGGGACATCCCAAACAGAGCTCGCCGGCACCTCATGGCCGGCGTACCAACGAGGAGATCGGTTCGTGACGATCCGCGTAGGCATCAACGGCTTCGGCCGCATCGGTCGTAACTACTTCCGCGCGCTGCTGGAGCAGGGTGCAGACATCGAGATCGTGGCTGTCAACGACCTGGGTGACACCGCGACCACCGCTCACCTGCTGAAGTACGACACCATCCTCGGCCGCCTCAAGCAGGAGGTCACGCACACCGAGGACACCATCACCGTCGGCGGCAGGACCATCAAGGTCCTCGCCGAGCGCAACCCCGCCGACATCCCCTGGGGTGAGCTGGGCGTCGACATCGTCATCGAGTCGACCGGCATCTTCACCAAGAAGGCGGACGCCGAGAAGCACATCGCGGGCGGCGCCAAGAAGGTCCTCATCTCGGCTCCGGCCAAGGACGAGGACGTCACCATCGTGATGGGTGTCAACCAGGACACCTACGACCCGGCGAACCACCACGTCATCTCCAACGCCTCCTGCACCACCAACTGTGTGGCGCCGATGGCCAAGGTCCTCGACGAGAACTTCGGCATCGTCAAGGGCCTGATGACGACGGTGCACGCGTACACGAACGACCAGCGCATCCTGGACTTCCCGCACAAGGACCTGCGCCGCGCCCGTGCCGCCGCGGAGAACATCATCCCCACCACCACGGGTGCCGCCAAGGCCACCGCGCTGGTCCTGCCGCAGCTCAAGGGCAAGCTGGACGGCATGGCCATGCGCGTGCCGGTCCCGACCGGCTCGGTCACCGACCTGGTGCTGGAGCTCGGGCGCGAGGTCACCAAGGAAGAGGTCAACGCCGCCTTCCAGAAGGCCGCCGAGGGCGAGCTGAAGGGCATCCTCGAGTACACCGAGGACCCGATCGTCTCGTCCGACATCGTCAACGCCCCGGCGTCCTGCACCTTCGACTCCTCCCTGACCATGGTCCAGGAGGGCAAGAACGTGAAGGTCATCGGCTGGTACGACAACGAGTGGGGCTACTCCAACCGCCTCGTCGACCTCACGGTCTTCGTCGGCAACCAGCTCTGATCGAATAGACCAGGCACCACGGTGTGAGAGCAGGGCTCGGGCAGCGCGCGGTCGCGCCGTCCGAGCCCTGACGCACGTACAGATCAGAGCTGTTCGATCACGAGCGCTTACGAGCGCTCACGAGCTCTTTCAGGAGTCCCCTTTCATGAAGACGATCGACGAACTCCTCTCCGAGGGAGTGGCGGGCAAGCGGGTCTTCGTCCGCGCCGACCTGAACGTCCCGCTGGACGGCACGACCATCACCGACGACGGCCGCATCCGCGCGGTGCTGCCCACGGTCGAGGCCCTCGCCGCGGCGGGCGCCCGCGTGGTCGTCGCCTCGCACCTGGGCCGCCCCAAGGGCACCCCGGACCCGGCCTTCTCCCTGGCCCCGGCCGCCACGCGCCTCGGTGAACTGCTCGGCGCCGACGTGGCCTTCGCGACCGACACGGTCGGCGAGTCCGCCCAGGGCGTCGTCGCCGGCCTGGCCGACGGGCAGGTGGCCGTCGTGGAGAACCTGCGCTTCAACGCCGGCGAGACCAGCAAGGACGACGCCGAGCGCGGCGAGTTCGCGGACCGGCTGGCCGCCCTCGCCGACGTCTACGTCGGTGACGGCTTCGGCGCGGTGCACCGCAAGCACGCCTCGGTCTACGACCTCCCGGGCCGCCTGCCGCACTACGCCGGCCACCTCATCGCCACCGAGGTCGGTGTCCTCAGGAAGCTCACCGACGACGTCAAGCGCCCCTACGCGGTCGTCCTGGGCGGCGCCAAGGTGTCCGACAAGCTGGCCGTCATCGACCAGCTGCTCGGCAAGGCCGACCGCCTGCTCATCGGCGGCGGCATGGTCTTCACCTTCCTCAAGGCCAAGGGCCACGAGATCGGCACGTCCCTGGTCCAGGAGGACCAGCTCCCGGCCGTCCGGGAGTACATCGAGCGCGCCGAGAAGAACGGCGTCGAGCTGGTCCTGCCCGTGGACGTCGTGGTGGCCCCGGAGTTCCCGGACCTGAAGACCAAGGCGCCGGCGCAGCCCAGCACCGTGGCCGCCGACGCCATGCCGGGCGGCCAGATGGGGCTGGACATCGGCCCCGAGTCCCGCAAGCTGTACGCATCGAAGATCGCCGACGCCGCCACCGTCTTCTGGAACGGCCCCATGGGCGTCTTCGAGCACCCCGATTTCGCCGAGGGCACCAAGGCGGTCGCCCAGGCTCTCCTCGACTCCCGGGCCTTCACGGTGGTCGGCGGTGGCGACTCCGCCGCGGCCGTCCGCATCCTGGGCTTCGACGAGAATGCATTCGGCCACATCTCGACCGGTGGCGGCGCCTCCCTCGAATACCTCGAGGGCAAGACGCTCCCCGGCCTCGCCGCACTGGAGGACTGACCCTTTATGAGCACGCGCACGCCGCTGATGGCGGGCAACTGGAAGATGAACCTCAACCACCTCGAGGCCATCGCGCACGTCCAGAAGCTCGCCTTCGCCCTGGCCGACAAGGACTACGAGGCCGTCGAGGTCGCCGTCCTCCCGCCCTTCACCGACCTGCGCTCCGTGCAGACCCTGGTCGACGGCGACAAGCTCAAGATCAAGTACGGCGCCCAGGACATCTCGGCCCACGACGGCGGTGCCTTCACCGGTGAGATCTCCGGCCCCATGCTGGCCAAGCTGAAGTGCACGTACGTCGCCATCGGCCACAGTGAGCGCCGCCAGTACCACGCCGAGACCGACGAGCTGGTGAACGCCAAGGTCAAGGCCGCCTACAAGCACGGCATCACCCCGATCCTGTGCGTCGGCGAGGAGCTGGAGGTCCGCGAGGCGGGCAACCACGTCTCCCACACCCTCGCCCAGGTCGAGGGCGGTCTGAAGGACCTCCCCGCCGAGCAGGCCGAGACCGTCGTGGTCGCCTACGAGCCGGTGTGGGCCATCGGCACCGGCAAGGTCTGCGGTGCCGAGGACGCCCAGGAGGTCTGCGCGGCGATCCGCGGCAAGATCGCCGAGCTGTACTCGCAGGAGCTGGCCGACAAGGTCCGCATCCAGTACGGCGGCTCCGTGAAGTCGGGCAACGTCGCCGAGATCATGGCCCAGGCCGACATCGACGGCGCCCTGGTGGGCGGTGCCTCGCTGGACGCCGACGAGTTCGTCAAGATCGTGCGCTTCCGCGACCAGTGAGTATGCGCTAACGGCGATTCGTCGTACCCTTGCGGGGTCCAGCGCCGTGCTGGGCCCCGCGTCGTCCGTCCGCATTCCGAGGAAGTTGGTCCAGCCGTGGTTTTGGGGTTCTCGATCGCCCTGATCGTCTTCAGCCTGCTGCTGATGCTGCTGGTGCTGATGCACAAGGGGAAGGGCGGCGGCCTCTCCGACATGTTCGGTGGCGGCATGCAGTCCTCCGTCGGTGGCTCCTCGGTCGCCGAACGCAACCTCGACCGGATCACCGTGGTGATCGGTCTGCTGTGGTTCGCGTGCATTGTCGTGCTCGGCATCCTGATGAAGATGAACAACTGACCGAGCGGCACTCCGCACGGACTCGTACGTAAAGCCCCATGTCGGGTACGCGCAGCTGAGCGCGGCCTATCATGGGGCTTGCGTCTAGGGGTGAGGGTTGTAACTCCAATCACTGGACGCGCGTTGGGCCTTACGTAGACTGAGGCGCTCGCAGCGAAGCGGAACGCCGAATCGCTTCGCGGCACCATCACGCAGGGAGTTACGACCGTGGCAAGTGGCAACGCGATCCGGGGAAGCCGGGTCGGGGCGGGGCCGATGGGCGAGGCCGAGCGCGGCGAGTCCGCGCCGCGGCTGCGCGTCTCCTTCTGGTGCTCCAACGGACACGAGACCCAGCCGAGCTTCGCCAGCGACGCGCAGGTGCCGGACACCTGGGACTGTCCCCGCTGCGGCTTTCCGGCCGGCCAGGACCGGGACAACCCCCCGGACCCGCCGCGCACCGAGCCCTACAAGACGCACCTGGCGTACGTCCGGGAGCGGCGCAGCGACGCGGACGGCGAGGCGATCCTCGCCGAGGCGCTGGCCAAACTGCGGGGCGAGATCTAGAAGTCGACACCGGCCGGGCACCCACAGGTGCCCGGCCGGAACTGCCTGAGGCCCTTGGCCCCGGCCGGTTGTCAGTGCCACCCCCTACGGTGTGCGCATCGGATGAACCGGAGGGGGAGCGGTGGTCACGGTGGAGGCGGGGCAGGCCCGTGCGCCCGCATGGCGCGGCAGTTTCGGGCGGCTGTGGAGCGCGGCGGTGCTGTCCAGTTTCGGGGACGCGCTGCGCACGTCCGCGCTGCCGCTGCTCGCCGTCACCCTGACCGACGAGCCGCTGCTCGTCGCCTCCGTCACCGCCTGCGGCTACCTGCCCTGGATCGTCTTCGGCCTGCTCGGCGGGGCCGTCGCCGACCGGGTGGACCAGCGGCGCGCGATGTGGACGGTCGACGCGGCGCGCGGACTGCTGACCGGCGCCTTCGCCGTCGCCGTCGCCCTCGGCCACGCCTCGATCGGCCTGCTCGTCGCCCTGGCCTTCGCGCTCACCACCTTGCAGACCCTCTTCGACAACGCGGCCACGGCCCTCCTGCCCGACCTGGTCGACCGGGACGCCCTGGGCAGCGCCAACGCCCGGCTGATGACCGGCCAGCGCATCGCCGGCGGCCTCCTCGGGGGGCCCGTGGTGCCGCTGCTGCTCGCTGCGGGGGCGGCGGTGCCGTTCGCGGCCGACGCCCTCACCTACCTGGTGGCCGCCGCCCTGATCGCCTCCCTGCCCGCCGCCCGGTCCGAGCGGGCAGCGCGGCCTGCGGGCAGCACCCTGCGCCGCGAGATCGCCGAGGGGCTGCGCCACCTCCGGCGCGACGGCCCGCTGCGCGGACTGTGCGCCGCCACCGCCCTGTGCAATATCGGCATGGGCGGCCTGCTCGCGCTGCTCGTCGTCCTCGTCACCGACTGGCTGGGAGCGGGGCCCGCGGGCTACGCGGCGGCCGGCACCGCGTTCACCGTGGGCAGCCTGACCGGGGGAGTGCTGAACGGCCGGATCGTGACGCGGCTCGGCCGCCTGCGCTCCGTGCTGCTCGCCGGGGCGGTGCAGACCGGCGCCCTGGTCCTCATGGGCACCGTGCGCAGCCTGGCCGTCCTCGTGTGCGCGCTGGCGGTGTTCGGGTTCATGGGCATGGTGTGGAACGTCAACACCACGACCTTGATGCAGGAACGCGCCCCGGCGGGCATGCTCGGCCGGGTCAGCTCCGCCTTCCGGACCCTCGCTCTCGCCGGAGTGCCCCTGGGCGCGCTGCTGGGCGGGGCCGCCGCCACCTTCTGGGGACCCAGTACCCCGCCCCTGCTGACGGCCGCCTTCTTCGTCCTGTCCGTCCTCGCGCTGATACCGGCGCTGCGCGCGGACGTATCTGTCGTCGAGCCGGACCCCGGCGCCACGGCGACCGACGTCACGCGCTGATCAATTAGGTTGGGACCGGCAGCGGGGCAAGGTACGCAGGCAGGACAGGAAAGAAGGCTGAAGACCGGGATGAACGCAGACGGCCGTACCAGGCTCAACCAGACGCCCGAGTGGACCGCACTGGCCCAGCACCGCGAGGAACTCGGCGGCGTCGGGCTGCGCGAGCTGTTCGCCGCCGACTCCGGCCGCGGCAGCGCCTACACCCTGCGCGTGGGCGACCTGTACATCGACTACTCCAAGCACCTCGTCACCGACGACACCCTGCGGCTGCTGCGGGAACTGGCCGTGGCGACGGACGTGTTCGGGTTGCGGGACGCCATGTTCCGCGGTGAGCGGATCAACACCACGGAGAACCGGGCCGTGCTGCACACGGCGCTGCGCGCGGCGCGGGACGCGGTGGTCGAGGTCGACGGCGAGAACGTGGTGCCGGGTGTGCACGCCGTGCTCGACAAGATGGCCGACTTCGCCGGGCAGGTGCGCTCGGGGGAGTGGACCGGGCACACCGGCAAACCGATCCGCAATGTCGTCAACATCGGCATCGGCGGCTCCGATCTGGGCCCCGCGATGACCTACGAGGCGCTGCGGGCGTTCACCGACCGCGAGCTGACGGTGCGTTTCGTGTCGAACGTGGACGGCTCCGACCTGCACGAGGCCATCCGGGACCTGGATCCGGCCGAGACGCTGTTCATCGTCGCCTCGAAGACCTTCACCACCATCGAGACCATCACCAACGCCACCTCGGCCCGTTCCTGGCTGCTGGCCGGGCTGGGCGACGACAAGGCCGTGGCCCGGCACTTCGTGGCCCTGTCGACCAACGGCGAGAAGGTCGCCGGCTTCGGTATCGACCCGGACAACATGTTCGAGTTCTGGGACTGGGTGGGCGGCCGCTACTCCTTCGACTCCGCGATCGGCCTGTCGCTGATGATCGCCATCGGCCCGGACCGCTTCCGGGAGATGCTGGACGGTTTCCGCATCGTCGACGAGCACTTCCGCAACGCCCCGGCCGAGGCCAACGCCCCGCTGATCATGGGTCTGCTGGGCATCTGGTACGGCAACTTCCTCGACGCCCAGTCGCACGCCGTCCTGCCCTACAGCCACTATTTGTCGAAGTTCACCGCCTACCTCCAGCAGCTCGACATGGAGTCCAACGGCAAGTCCGTGGACCGTGCGGGCGAGCCGGTCGGGTGGCAGACGGGGCCGGTGGTGTGGGGCACGCCGGGCACCAACGGGCAGCACGCCTACTACCAGTTGATCCATCAGGGCACCAAGCTGATCCCGGCGGACTTCATCGGCTTCGCCCGGCCGGTCGCCGAGCTGAGCGAGGAGCTGAAGGCCCAGCACGACCTGCTGATGGCCAACTTCTTCGCCCAGACCCAGGCACTCGCCTTCGGCAAGACACCCGAGGAGGTGCGCGCGGAGGGCGTGCCGGAGGAGCTGGTGGCGCACAAGACGTTCCGGGGCGACCACCCCACCACCACGATCCTGGCCACCGAACTGACCCCGTCCGTGCTGGGTCAGCTGGTCGCCCTCTACGAGCACAAGGTGTTCGTCCAGGGCGCGGTGTGGAACATCGACTCCTTCGACCAGTGGGGCGTCGAACTCGGCAAGGTCCTCGCCAAGCGCGTCGAACCCGCCCTCACCGAGGGCGCGGAGGTCGAGGGCCTGGACGCCTCGACCCGGGCGCTGGTCGCCGCGTACCGGGAGGCGCGCGGCCGTCGGTGACGGTCACGGGACAGCGTGAAGCGTCACGCACGGCGGGCGGGGCCGGACCCCGCCCGCCGGAGGGCGTCAGGCCACGGCGCTGAGGGTGTCGGCGAGGCGGCGCCGGGCCGACCGGGCGGCGGGGACGGCGGCCAGGGCGGCCGCGCAGAGCACCGCCGCGGCCCCGAGCAGCACCACGAGGAGTGCCGAGGGGCCCTGCGCGATGCCCGCGCCGATGCCGCTCGACCTGCCCTGGGCGTCGATCAGCCACCGGGCGAGGGGCAGCCCCAGGGCGGTGGCGGCGAGCACGGCCGCCAGGGCGGTGAGGCCGGTGGCCGTGACGGTGACCGCCGTGATCTGCCGGGGGGACAGGCCGACGGCCTTCAGCGCCAGCAGGTCCCGCTCCCCCTCGCGGACGGTGCCGCCGATCGCGGTGAGCAGCTCGATCAGCCCGATCAGGGCGAGGACGGCGATCAGCCCGGCGACCACGGCGCGCAGCGGGGAGAGCCCGTCGGCCGGGTTGGTCACGGCGTGCACGTCGAGGCGGCCGTGCCCGGCCGAGGCGAGCCGCCCGGCGACCTCCGCGGGATCGGCGCCGGGCTTCAGCCGCAGTTCGTAGAGGGTGGGGCGGAGCCCGGGGTCGTTGGCGCGGAGGGTGTCGAGCGACGTCGAGATCACCCGGCCGGCGTTCTCCGGTTCGATGCTGCGGCCCACGATGTGCAGGATCTGCGGCTGGTCCCCGACGGTCATGCGCACCCAGTCCCCGACGCGCACGTCCAGCAGGTCGAGCAGCCCCTGCCCGGCCACGGCCTCGTCGGCGCCGCGGGCGGGACGGCCCTCGGCGAGGCTGTACGGATACGGCTCGGCCCGGGTGCCGAGGCCGCGCAGGGCGATGGTCGCGGTCTGGCCCGGTACCAGGGCGGCCGTCTCGACGCCCGGGTAGGCGGCGGCGACCTGCGGGTCGTCCTCCAGGAGCGCGCGGACGCCCCGCTCGTCCGGTCCGGAATCGGCGCGGACGCTCAGGGTGGTGGGCAGACCGACCTGCTCGGGCCGGCTGTGGAAGCGGTCGAGGGTGGTCCACGCGCTCACCGCCACCACGATCAGCAGCAGCGGCAGCGCGAGGCGGGCGACCGTGGCCAGCGAGCGGGGACGGCGGGGGAACGCCGTGTGCCAGCCCAGGACGAGCGCGGGCGGCACCCGCACGCCGAGCGCCCGGCGGGCCACGCCGGACAACCGCCCGCCCGAGGTCGCGGCGGGCCGGGGCACCGGCACCGGCGGCACCCGCCCGGCGCGCCAGGCGGCGAGCCCGGTGGTCGCGCCGATGAACAGCACCGCCCCGGCGGGGACCACGAGCAGCGCCACCGTGTGCCCGGGCAGTCCCTGCCACACCCCGACCGCGTCCCCGAGCCGGCCCGGGATCCGGCTGCCCAGGGCCTCGGCCAGGGCGGCGGCCGACACCGCGCCGAGCAGGGCGTAGGCGAGGTGCTGAAGGAGGAAGACGCGCACGACCTGCCCGGGTGTGAAGCCGATCGCCTTCAGCACCGACAGGTCGCGCAGATGGCCCCGGATACGGGTGCTGATCGCGCCGTGCACGGCGAGACCGGCGGCGACCAGCGCGCCCAGCCCGAACAGTCCGAGCACCTGCCCGAGCAGCCGGTTGTCCCCCTGGGCCTCGGCGCGGGCCTGCTGCCAGGTGGAGACCTCGCCGATCGCGCCCGCCCCCAGCACGGTCACGGCCCGCTGCACGACGTAGGACGTGTCGCCCGGGTCGGTCAGCCGCAGCCCGATGACCTGGCCCCCGGGATCGGGCACGGCCGCCGGCAGCGCCCACACGAGGCCCGGCTGCTCACCGGGCCGGTAGCGCGGCTCGGCGCTGTCGGCGAGGCCGACGACGGTCAGCCGGCGGGCGGTGCTGGGCACCTCCAGGGTGTCGCCGGGCTGGACCAGCAGCGCCCGGGCCAGGCGGCTCTCCAGCACGACGCCGTCGGGCGTCGCGGGGTCGAGCCAGTGCCCGGAGACGAGCGGCGGGCGGCCGACGGACGGGCGCTGGGCGGTGGAGCGCAGTTCCACCGAGGCTCGGCTGCCGCGGGCGGAGACGCTGGTGGCGGCGGTGGGATACGGTCCGGCGACCTCGTCGACACCGTCCAGCGCGGCCAGTCTGCCCGCGTCGGCGGAGGAGTCGGTGTGCAGCCACACGTGCGCGCCGTGCGACTGCGTGAAGACGCGCTGCCAGGGGTTGGTCGCGTACCCGAACAGGGCGGTGGCCAGCAGCAGGGAGGCGACGACGCCCGCGGTGGCGAGGACGAGGAACAGCGCCTCGCCGCGGTGCGTGCGCAGATCGGAGTGGGCCCAGCGCAGGGTGGCTCGCATACGGGTCAGCCCTTCCGGGGTGTGTCGTACCCGCGCATGTCAGTCCCGGAGCTCCAGCACACCGGAGATCCCGGAGCGGCGTGGCGGGGTGGTGCCGCCGTCCAGTTCCGCGTCGTCGGCGATCCGGCCGTCGAAGAAGCTGATCACCCGGTCCGCCGCGCTCGCCAGCCGCGCGTCGTGCGTGACCAGCAGGATCGTCTGGCCGCGCTGGTGGAAGCGGGACAGCAGCCGCATCACCTCGCGGGTGCCCTTGCTGTCCAGGCTGCCCGCGGGCTCGTCGGCCAGCAGCAGCGGGGGGTGGTTGACCAGCGCCCGGGCCAGGGCCACGCGCTGCTGCTCACCGCCGGACAGTTCGCCCGGCATGCTGCGCTCCTTGCCGGTCAGGCCCAGCTCGGCCAGCAGCGCCTCCCGCTCGGCGCGCGCCTGCCTCGGCGACGTCCCGGCGAGCAGGGCGGGCAGCTCGACGTTGTCGGCGACGGACAGGTTGGACACCAGGTTGAAGAACTGGAAGACGATCCCGATCCGCTTGCGGCGCTCCACGGCCCAGCGGGCCTCGCCGTAGGTCTCGGTGGACTCGCCGTCGAGCCAGATGCGCCCCGCGTCCGGCCGCTGGAGCCCGCCGAGCAGATGCAGCAGCGTGGACTTGCCGGCGCCGGAGGGGCCGGTGATCGCCACGAACTCGCCCCGCCGCACGCTCAGGTCGACCCCGCGCACGGCCCGGGCGGGCGCGCCCTCGCCGTGGTGCGTCTTCACCAGGCCCTCGGCGCGCAGCACAGGAGCGGGACGGTCGTCGCTCACTCCAGCTCCTCCAGCTCTTCCTGGCACCGCTCCAGCCAGTCGAGGTCGGCCTGCAGGTGCAGCATCGCGCCCTCGATCAGCAGGTGGGCGATGCGGTTGTCGCGGTCTTCGGCGGCGGCCAGCCTCGACAGCTGCCGCATGGTGTTCAGGTACTGGCGCCGCTGCTGGTTGATCAGGGCCACCTGGTCGGCGAGACCGGTCTGCGGGGCGAGGGCCAGCTTCATGAAGAACTCGTCCCGCACCCGCGGCTCGTCCTCGGGCTCCTCGAACCAGGCGCGCAGCGCCTCCCGCCCGGCCTCGGTGAGGTGGTAGACCTTCTTGTTGGGCCGGCTGGACTGTGCCACGTCCTCGCCCTCGATCAGTCCCGACTTCTCGAGGCGGCCGAGGGTCACATAGACCTGGCCGACGTTCGGCTGAGGGTACGCGGAGCCCAGCAGTTGCTCAAGGTCCTGCTTGAGCTCGTAGCCGTGGGCGGGTCCGCGGGCGAGGAGAGCCAGGAGGGGCAGGCGCACGCGTGCAGTCCTCCTGTCCGGTCCAATGTGCTCCAGGCCCTAGTATCGCCCATACCTAACAGGTATACATGGCCTCTGATTCCGGGCAAGGGTGCCCGTCGCCGGTGTACAGGGAGGAACCTATGCGGTGGATCCACGCCGCCGGTAGGGGCCTCCTCGTTCTCGTCGTGGTCCTGACCGGTCATGTCGCCGCCGGAGCGCAGGCCGGTGAACCCTCCCGGGACGGCCGCGGGCCGCTCACCCTCGCGACCGCCGGGGACCTCACCGGCTACCTCGGCCCCCTGCTGGACGGCTGGAACCGCGCCCATCCCGCCGAGAAGGTCACCCTCGTCGAACTGCCCGACTCGGCCGACGAGACCCAGGCGCAGATGATCACCGATCTGCGCGACGGCGACCGCAGCCGGTTCGACGTGCTCAACATCGACGTCAACTGGACCTCGGACTTCGCCGCCGCGGGCTGGATCAGGCCCCTGCCGCGCGACCGGTTCCCGCTGAAGATGTTCCTCCGGCCGGTCGTGGACACGGCCACCTACGACGACCGGCTCTACGCCGTCCCCTACGTCACCAACGCGGGCCTGCTCCTCTACCGCAAGGACGTGCTCGCGAAGGAGGGCGTCGAGCCGCCGCGCACCTGGGCCGAGCTGGAGCGCTACGCGAAGACGATCGCCCCCGAGTACGGGCTGGACGGGTACGCCGGGCAGTTCCTGCCGTACGAGGGCCTCACGGTCAACGCGGCGGAGGCGGTCTACTCCGCGGGCGGCTCGATCCTCGGCGACGAGGGCGAGCGCGTCACCGTCGACTCGGCGGCCGCCCGTGAGGGCATCGGATTCCTGGCACGGGGGGTGCGCGAGGGCTGGATCCCGCGCGAGGCCCTGTCGTACAAGGAGGAGGAGTCCAAGCAGGCCTTCCAGGACGGCCGGCTGCTCTTCCTGCGCAACTGGCCCTACGCCTACGTCGGGGCCTCCGCCCCGGGATCGAAGGTGGCCGGGAAGGTCGGCGCCGTGCCGCTGCCCGGCCGGGAGGGGCCCGGGACGAGCGTCCTGGGCGGATCCAACCTGGCCGTCAGCGCCCACGCCCGGCACCCGGACTCGGCGGCCCGGCTGATCGCCTACCTCACCAGTGAGCCGGTCCAGCGCCAGGTCCTCACCCGGGGCGCGCTGCCGCCCGTTCGTGCCGACCTCTACCGGGACCCGGCGCTGATCCGCCGCTTCCCGTACCTGCCGACCCTGCGCGAGAGCGTGATCGCGGCCGAGCCGCGCCCCAAGAGCCCGCGCTACGACCAGGTCAGCCTGGTCGTCCAGGCGGTCGTGCACGACGCGATGGCCGGCCACCAGACGCCCGAGGCTGCGGTGCGCCGGCTGGCGCGCGAACTCGCCCTCATCTCGCGCCGCTAGCCGGGCCCCGGCGGCAGAGTCCGCCCTCTCCTAGTTACATGTTAGGTAACGCGGACGTCTCATCTGCCGACGAGATACCCCCTTTACGACGGTTCGCCCCACATCAACTCTCCAGTAGCTTCTGCCTTTTCATTGACACCCTCTCGACACGCCTACTTAACATGCATGCATAACCGCTGCCCTCCACAGAGACAGGTCGATGGGTTGAACAGGCACCACTGGTGGCGTGACGCAGTGATCTACCAGGTCTACGTCCGCAGCTTCCTGGACAGCACCGGCGACGGCGTCGGCGACCTCGCCGGCGTCCGCGCGGGACTGCCCTACCTGAAGAAGCTCGGCGTCGACGGGATCTGGCTGAGCCCCTTCTATCCCTCGCCGCAGCACGACCACGGCTACGACGTGGCCGACTACTGCGACGTCGACCCGGTCTTCGGGGACCTCGGCGAGTTCGACCTGCTGGTCGGCTCCGCTCACCGGCTGAACGTCAAGGTGCTGCTCGACATCGTCCCGAACCACTGCTCCAGCGAGCACCCCTGGTTCCGCGAGGCGCTCGCCGCCCCGCCCGGCAGCCCCGCCCGCGCCCGCTTCCACTTCGCCGACGGCCGCGGCCCCGACGGGTCCGAGCCGCCCAACAACTGGCACTCCATGTTCGGCGGCCCCGCCTGGACCCGGGTGACCGAGCCGGACGGCCGGCCCGGCCAGTGGTACCTGCACATGTTCGCGCCCGAGCAGCCCGACTGGAACTGGCGCAACCCGGAGATCGCCGCCGAGTTCGAGCGGATCCTGCGCTTCTGGCTCGACCGGGGCATCGACGGCTTCCGCATCGACGTCGCCGCCGGCCTCTTCAAGCACCCCGACCTGCCCGACTCCGACGACCCGGAGGCCGACGCCCGCACCCGCGACTCGGTCAACCCCCTCGCCTGGAACCAACCCGAGGTGCACGACGTGTGGCGCCGCTGGCGCTCCCTGTGCGAGGAGTACACCGAGCGCGACGGCGCCGAACGCCTCCTCGTCGGCGAGGTCTCCGTCCCGACCGCACGCGAACACGCCCGCTACGTACGGCCCGACGAACTCCACCAGGCCTTCTTCTTCGACCTGCTCAGCGCGCCCTGGGACCCGGACGCCTTCCGCAAGGTCATCTCCGAGGCCATGCACGACATCGCCGGCACCGGCTCGACGGTCACCTGGGTCCTCAACAACCACGACCAGGTCCGCACCGTGACCCGCTACGGCGAACCCGCCACCGAGGGCAGCGGCCTCGGCGCCGCCCGCGCCCGCGCCGCCGCCCTGCTGATGCTGGCCCTGCCCGGCGCCGCGTACATCTACCAGGGCGAGGAGCTCGGACTGCCGGAGGTCGTGGACCTGCCGGACGACGTGCTCACCGACCCGATCTTCCGCCGCACCGGCAGCAGGGCCCGCATCCGCGACGGCTGCCGCGTGCCGCTGCCCTGGTCGGGGCAGGCCTCGCCGTTCGGCTTCACCCCCGGCGCCGAGAGCGCCAAGCCGTGGCTGCCGCAACCGGAGTACTTCGCCGAGTACGCCACCGACCGGGCCCTCGCCGACACCCGCTCCTTCTGGCACCTGTACCGCGACGGACTCCAACTGCGCTCCGCGCTGCCCCAGTTGGGCGAGGGCACGCTGCGCTGGCTGGACTCCCCGCCCGGCGTCCTGGCCTTCGAACGCGGCGATCTCGTCTGCGCCGTCAACTTCGGCACCGCCCCGACCCCCGCGCCGGTCCCCGGCACCCCCCTGCTCGCCAGCGGCTCCTGCCCGCCCGGAGTCCTCTCCGGCTCGACGGCCGCCTGGTGGATCCGTACCTGACCACCCCGCACGCGACACCCGCGCAAGCAACACCCGCGTAAGCAACACCCGCGTAAGCAACACCCGCGTAAGCAACATCCGCGCGAGCGAACTCCCCGCAAGCGAACCCTCCGAAGGGACATCGACGATGATGCGACGTACCACCCTGCTCACCGGCTGCACCGCCCTCGTGCTGGCGCTCGGCGCGACCGCCTGCGGCGGCGGGCCCGTCTCGGCCGGCGGCGGGGACAAGGCGCTCGACGGCCAGACCGTCACCGTGGCCGGCGTCTGGTCCGGCACCGAGCAGAAGAACTTCCAGAAGGTGCTGGACGCCTTCACCGAGAAGACCGGCGCCAAGACGCAGTTCACGTCCACCGGCGACAACGTCTCCACCGTCGTCGGCAGCAAGATCGAGGGCGGCAACGCCCCCGACGTCGTGATGGTCCCGCAGGTCGGCGTGCTCAAGCAGTTCGCGCAGAAGGGCTGGCTCAAGCCGCTGTCGCAGAAGACCGAGCAGGCCGTCGACGCAGGCTACGCGCCGGTGTGGAAGAACTACGGCAGCGTCGACGGCAAGCTGTACGGCCTGTACTTCAAGGCCGCCCACAAGTCGACCGTCTGGTACAGCCCCGACGCCCTCGACCAGGCAGGCGTCAAGCCCCCGAAGACCTACGACGAGATGCTGAAGGCCGGGCAGACCGTCTCCGACTCCGGCCTCGCCGCGTTCTCCGTCGCCGGACAGGACGGCTGGACCCTCACCGACTGGTTCGAGAACATCTACCTCTCGCAGGCCGGGCCCGAGAAGTACGACGCGCTCGCCGCGCACGAACTGAAGTGGACCGACTCCTCCGTCGTCGACGCCCTCACCACCCTCGGCAAGCTGTTCAAGGACAAGCAGCTCATCGCCGGCGGCCAGAAGGGCGCGCTGAACACCGACTTCCCCGGCTCGGTGGAGAAGGTGTTCGGGCCCGAGCCCGAGGCCGGCATGGTCTACGAGGGCGACTTCGTCGCCGGTGTCGCCAAGGACCAGTTCGGCAGGAAGGTCGGCGAGGACGCGAACTTCTTCCCCTTCCCGGCGGTCGGCGGCGGCGAGGCCCCGGTCGTCAGCGGCGGCGACGCCGCCGTCGTCCTGAAGGACGGCAAGAACCAGAAGGCCGCCCAGGCCCTCCTGGAGTACCTGGCCACCCCCGAAGCCTCCGCGGTGTGGGCCGAGGCCGGCGGCTTCCTCTCCCCGAACAAGAAGCTCGACCTCGCCTCCTACGGCGACGACGTCACCCGCGCCACCGCCGAGTCCCTCGTCGAGGCCGGCGACTCGGTCCGCTTCGACATGTCCGACCAGGCCCCCGCGGCCTTCGGCGGCACGAAGGGCACCGGCGAGTGGAAGCTGCTCCAGGACTTCCTGCGCGACCCCTCCGACCCCAAGGGCACCGCGGCGAAGCTGGAGGCCGCGGCGGCCAAGGCGTACCAGGACTGATACGCCGTGACCGCGACCCTCGTGAAAGAGACGAGTTCCCCGCCGCCGACCCCGGACGCCGACCGCACCCGGCGCCTGCGGCGGCGCGGCAGAACCGTCGCCCTGCTGTTCGTGCTGCCCGCACTGCTGCTGCTCGGGGCGCTCGTCGTCTACCCCGTGCTGTTCAGCATCGGCCGCAGCTTCTTCGACGCCTCCGGCACGACCTTCGTCGGCGGCGACAACTACACCGAGATGTTCCGCGACCCGGCGACCCTCAAGGCCGTGCGCAACACGGCCATCTGGGTCGTCGTGGCCCCGGCGCTGCTCACCGGGCTCGGGCTGATCCTGGCCGTCCTGGTCGAGAAGGTCCGCTGGGCCACGGCGTTCAAACTGCTGCTGTTCATGCCGATGGCGGTCTCCTTCCTCGCCGCCGGCATCATCTTCCGCCTCGCCTACGACGAGGACCCGGACAAGGGCGTGCTGAACGCGGCGGTCGTCTCCGTCCACGACGCCTTCGCGGACCGGTCGACCTACCCGACGGCCCGGGCCCGCGACGGGCAGGGCCTGACCAAGGGCAAGGACGGCTCGTACCGCACGAGCGCCTCCCTCTCACCCGGCGACGCGATCGCACTCGGCCTGGTCGGCGTCCGGCCCGCGGACCTGCCCGGCGACGCGCGACCCGCGTCCGGGGCGGCCGGGCGGAAGGCCGCCGCGGACGAACTGCGCGGCGTCGTCTACCTGGACTTCACCCCCGGCGGGGGAGGGGAGCAGGGCAGGGTCGACGCACGGGAGAGCGGACTGCCGCAGATGAAGGTCGAGGCGGTCCGCGGCGGCGAGACCGTCGCCACGGCCACCACCGCCGCCGACGGCTCCTTCCGCTTCGAGGGCCTCGAACCGGGCTCGTACACGGTGACGCTGCCGTCGGCGAACTTCGCCGCGCCCTACGAGGGCGTCTCCTGGCTGGGCCCGGCGCTGGTCACCCCGGCGATCATCGGCGCCTACCTGTGGATCTGGACCGGTTTCGCGATGGTCCTGATCGGCGCGGGTCTGTCGACACTGCCCCGGGACGCGCTGGAGGCGGCGCGCATGGACGGCGCGAGCGAGTGGCAGATCTTCCGCCGCATCACGGTCCCGCTGCTCGCCCCGGTCCTCACGGTCGTCTTCATCACGCTCGTGATCAACGTGATGAAGGTGTTCGACCTCGTGTACATCATCGCGCCCGGACCCGTGCAGGAGGACGCGACCGTCCTCGCGACGCAGATGTGGCTGGTGTCGTTCGGCGGCGGCAACAACCAGGGCCTCGGCAGCGCGCTCGGCGTCCTGCTCCTGCTGCTGGTCGTCCCGGCCATGGTCTTCAACGTCCGCCGCTTCCGAAGGAGTCAGCGATGAACGCGGTACGGCGCTCCCTGGGCAACGGCGTCGTCCAGGCCTTCCTCGTGCTGGTCGGCCTCGTGTGGATGACCCCGCTGGCCGGGCTGTTCCTGTCCTCGCTGCGGTCCGCCGAGGACACGGCGAAGGGCGGCTGGTGGACGGTGTTCTCCAGCCCCGGGCAGCTGTCCTTCGACAACTACTCGTCGCTGCTGGGGAACGCCGGGATCACCCAGGCCTTCTGGAACACGGTGCTGATCTCGGTGCCGACGACGGTACTGGTCGTGGTCGTCGCGGCCCTGGCCGGATACGCCTTCGCCTGGCTGGACTTCCCCGGCCGGGAGCCGGTGTTCCTGGTCGTGGTGGCACTGCTGGTGGTGCCCGTCCAGATCGGCCTGCTGCCGGTCGCCAAACTCTTCGGCCAGCTGGGCCTGTTCGGCACGATCCCCGGAGTCGTCCTCTTCCACGTGGCGTACGGACTGCCCTTCGCGGTGTTCCTCCTGCGCAACTACTTCGCCGAGATGCCGAAGGAGATGCTGGAGGCCGCGCGGATGGACGGCGGCAGCGAATGGCGCATCTTCACACGCCTGGTGCTGCCCGTCGGCCGCCCGGCGATCGCCTCGCTGGCCATCTTCCAGTTCCTGTGGGTGTGGAACGACATGCTCGTGGCGTTGCTCTTCGCCGACAGCGCGTCCCAGCCGCTGACCGTGGAACTGCAGTCCCAGATACGCCAGTTCGGCAGCAACATCGACGTCCTGGCCCCGGGCGCGTTCCTGTCGCTGATCGTCCCGGTCGTCGTGTTCTTCGCCTTCCAGAAGCACTTCGTCCAGGGCGTGATGGCGGGCTCGGTCAAGTAGCCGCGCCCGACACGCCTTCGCCCACCCGCGACCGTCCTGACGCCGGTCGCGGGTGGGCGAGGACTTCGAGCCGGAACCCTAGGCCGAAGCCGGCGGGTACAGCGAGCGCGGGAGCTGGGACGCCGCCGCGGTGTCCAGGAGCCACAGGGTGCGGCTGCGGCCGTAGGCGCCCGCCGCCGGGGCCTGGATCTCGCCCGCGCCGGACAGTGCGATCGCCGCCGCCGACGCCTTGTCCTCGCCGGCCGCCAGCAGCCACACCTCGCGGGCCGCGCGGATCGCCGGCAGCGTCAGCGTCACCCGGGTCGGCGGGGGCTTGGGCGCCCCGTGGACGCCGACGACCGTGCGGTCCGTCTCGCGCACCGCCGGCAGCTCCGGGAACAGCGACGCCACGTGCGTGTCCGGGCCGACGCCCAGCATCAGCACGTCGAACGCCGGCACGGGGCCGTGGTCCTCGGGCCCCGCCGCCGCTGCCAGTTCCTCCGCGTAGGCGGCCGCCGCCGCCTCCACGTCGTCGCCGTGCGGGCCGTCCGAGGCGGGCATCGCGTGCACCCGCTTCGGATCGAGCGGCACCGCGTCGAGCAGTGCCTCACGGGCCTGGGTGACGTTGCGCTCCGGGTCGCCCTCCGGCAGGAAGCGCTCGTCGCCCCACCACAGGTCCAGCCGCGACCAGTCGACCGCGTCCCGGGCCGGTGCGGCCGCCAGCGCGGCCAGCAGGCCGTTGCCGTTGCGGCCGCCCGTGAGGACCACCGACGCCGAGCCCCGGGAGGACTGCGCGTCCACGATCCGGGTGATCAGCCGAGCCGCCGCGGCCTGCGCCATCAGCTCCTTGTCGCGGTGGACGACCAGCTGGGGAGTCGTGCTCACCTCGGGTCCCCCTTCCGCACCGGTTCCGGCGTCGGCGGCTGCTGCTTCACCGGTGCCTGCGCCGTCGCCTGCGCGGCGGGAGCTTTCGCAGCCTCCTCGACCGGGGTGGGGACACCGAGCCGGTCCCGTCCGCCGCCGCTTCCGGACCCACCGCCGGACCCCGGTTCTCCTTTGGCCACCGCCTGCTCCTGCGAGGCCGTCGCCGACCCGGAATCCGTCAGCCGCTCCACGCCGTAGCGCAGCGCCGAGGCGTAGGTGTCGTCCGGGTCGAGCCGCCGCAGCTCCTCCGCGATCAGCTCCGCCGTGTCCCGGCGCTTGAGCGCCACCGCGCGGGGCGGCTGGCCCTCGATGGTGAGCGTCGCCAGGGAGCCGTCGGCCCGGTCCAGCTGGATCGGGCCGCAGTCGGTGTCCATGCGGACCGCCGTGAGCCCGGGGCCGCCGGACCGGGAGCGCTTCACGGGAACGTCCAGCCGGTCCGCGAGCCACATCGCCAGCAGCTCGCAGCTCGGGTTGAACTCCTCGCCCTCCACCTCGACGGCCTTCACCTCGCAGGTGATCTGGTCGAGCGCCGCCGCCAGCATCGAGCGCCAGGGCGTGATGCGCGTCCAGGACAGGTCCGTGTCACCGGGGGTGTAGGCCCCGGCCCGGGTGGCCAGGTCCCGCACCGGCTGCTCGGAGGCGTAGGTGTCGGTGACGCGGCGCTGCCCGAGGGCCCCCAGGGGGTCCTTCGCCGGGTCGAGCGGAGCGTTCACCGGCCACCAGACCACCACCGGGGCGTCCGGCAGCAGCAGCGGCAGCACCACCGACTGGGCGTGGTCCACGACCTCGCCGTACAGCCGGAGGATCACGGTCTCGCCGGTGCCGGCCTCCGCGCCGACGCGGACCTCCGCGTCGAGGCGGGACTGTGTGCGGTCCCGGGGGGAGCGGGAGACACGCTTGATGACGACGAGCGTGCGCGAGGGGTGCTCGCGCGAGGCGTCGCTCGCGGCCTTCAGCGCGTCGTAGGCGTTCTCCTCGTCCGTCACGATGACCAGCGTGAGCACCATGCCGACCGCCGGGGTGCCGATCGCCCGGCGGCCCTGCACCAGCGCCTTGTTGATCTTGCTGGCCGTGGTGTCGGTCAGGTCTATCTTCATGGCCGGCGCCAGCTCCGTCCGTGTCGCTCGAGCATGTCGTCCGCCTCGGCCGGGCCCCAGGTACCGGCCGGGTACTGGGCGGGCTTGCCGTTGGTGTCCCAGTACTCCTCGATCGGGTCGAGGATCTTCCAGGACAGCTCGACCTCCTCGGTGCGCGGGAAGAGGTTCGAGTCACCCAGCAGGACGTCCAGGATGAGACGCTCGTACGCCTCCGGGCTGGACTCCGTGAAGGACTCGCCGTACGCGAAGTCCATCGACACGTCCCGGATCTCCATGGACGTGCCCGGCACCTTGGAGCCGAAGCGGACCGTGACGCCCTCGTCCGGCTGGACGCGGATGACGATCGCGTTGGAGCCGAGCTCCTCGGTGGCCGTGGAGTCGAAGGGGGAGTGCGGGGCCCGCTGGAAGACGACGGCGATCTCCGTCACCCGGCGGCCCAGCCGCTTGCCCGTGCGCAGGTAGAAGGGGACGCCCGCCCAGCGGCGGTTGTCGATCTCCAGCTTGACCGCGGCGTAGGTGTCGGTCTTGGAGGAGGCGTCGATGCCGTCCTCCTCCAGGTAGCCGCGCACCTTGGTGCCGCCCTGCCAGCCGGCCGCGTACTGGGCGCGCACGGTGTCGCGGCCCAGGTCCTGCGGCAGCCGCACGGCCCCGAGCACCTTGGTCTTCTCCGCGGCGAGCGCGTCCGCGTCGAAGGAGGCGGGCTCCTCCATCGCGGTGAGCGCCATCAGCTGGAGCAGGTGGTTCTGGATGACGTCGCGGGCGGCGCCGATGCCGTCGTAGTAGCCGGCCCGGCCGCCGATGCCGATGTCCTCGGCCATGGTGATCTGCACGTGGTCCACGAAGGACCGGTTCCAGATCGGCTCGAACATCGTGTTGGCGAAGCGCAGCGCCAGGATGTTCTGGACGGTCTCCTTGCCCAGGTAGTGGTCGATGCGGAAGACCTGGTCCGGGGCGAAGACCTCGTGGACGACCTTGTTGAGCTCCTCGGCCGACTCCAGGTTGTGGCCGAACGGCTTCTCGATGATCGCCCGCCGCCACGAACCGCCCGGCTGGTCGGCCAGCTGGTGCTTCTTCAGCTGCTTGATGACCACCGGGAAGGCCGACGGCGGCACCGAGAGGTAGAAGGCGAAGTTCCCGCCCGTGCCCTGCGCCTTGTCCAGCTCCTCGATCGTGGAGCGCAGCCGCTCGAAGGCGTCGTCGTCGTCGAACGTGCCCTGGACGAACCGCATGCCCTGGATGAGCTGCTGCCAGACCTCCTCGCGGAAGGGCGTGCGCGCGTGTTCCTTGACCGCGTCGTGCACCTCCTGCGCGAAGTCCTCGTGCGCCCACTCGCGGCGGGCGAAGCCCACCAGCGAGAAGCCCGGCGGGAGCAGGCCCCGGTTGGCGAGGTCGTACACGGCCGGCATGAGCTTCTTGCGGGAGAGGTCGCCCGTGACGCCGAAAATGACCAGGCCCGACGGCCCCGCGATGCGCGGGAGCCGTCGGTCCGCGGGGTCACGCAGCGGATTGCTGCTCGACACCTGTTCAGCCCTCCGAGGGGGCGAGGCGCTTCAGCTCGGCCTCGGTCGACTTCAGCAGGTCGTTCCAGGAGTCCTCGAACTTCTCGACTCCCTCCTTCTCCAGCAGCTGCACGACCTCGTCGTACTTGATGCCCAGCCGCTCGACGGCGTCGAGGTCGGCGCGGGCCTGCTCGTAGGTGCCGGCGACGGTGTCGCCGGTGATCTCGCCGTGGTCCTCGGTGGCGAACAGGGTCGCCTCCGGCATGGTGTTCACCGTGTTCGGGGCGACGAGGTCGGTGACGTACATGGTGTCGCTGTACGCCTTGTCCTTGACGCCGGTCGACGCCCACAGCGGACGCTGCTTGTTGGCGCCGGCCTTCTCCAGGGCGTTCCAGCGGTCCGAGGAGAAGACCTCCTCGTAGGCCTGGTAGGCGAGGCGGGCGTTGGCCACGGCGGCCTTGCCACGCAGCGCCTTGGCCTCGTCGGTGCCCAGCGCATCGATCCGCTTGTCGATCTCGGTGTCCACGCGGGAGACGAAGAAGGACGCCACGGAGTGGATCTGCGACAGGTCCAGGCCGCGCTCCTTGGCCTTCTCCAGGCCGGTCAGGAACGCGTCCATCACCTTGCGGTAGCGCTCCAGGGAGAAGATCAGCGTCACGTTGACGCTGATGCCCAGGCCGATGGTCTCGGCGATCGCCGGGATGCCGGCCTCGGTCGCCGGGATCTTGATGAGGGTGTTGGGCCGGTCCACCAGCCACGCCAGCTGCTTGGCCTCGGCGACCGTGGCCCGGGTGTTGTGCGCCAGGCGCGGGTCGACCTCGATCGAGACCCGGCCGTCCTTGCCGCCGGTGGCGTCGAAGACGGGCCGCAGCACGTCGGCGGCGTCGCGGACGTCCGCCGTGGTGATCATGCGGATGGCCTCTTCGACGGTGACCTCACGGGCGGCCAGGTCGGTCAGCTGCGTGTCGTAGCCGTCGCCCTGCGAGATCGCCTTCTGGAAGATCGACGGGTTGGTGGTGACGCCCACGACGTGCTGCTGGTCGATCAGCTCGGCGAGGTTGCCGGACGTGATCCGCTTGCGCGACAGGTCGTCCAGCCAGATCGCCACGCCTTCCTCGGAGAGGCGCTTCAGTGCGTCTGTCATGGAAATTCCATCTCCTACGTGTCGTATATGAGCGTCAGCGCTGAGCTGCGGCGATCGATTCCCGGGCGGCGGCGGCGACGTTCTCCGCGGTGAAGCCGAACTCCCGGAACAGCACCTTGCCGTCGGCCGAAGCACCGAAGTGCTCCAGGGAAACGATGCGGCCGGCGTCCCCCACGTACTTGTGCCAGGTGAGGCCGATCCCGGCCTCCACCGCGACACGGGCCCGGACGGACGGCGGCAGGACGCTGTCCCGGTACCCCTGGTCCTGCTGCTCGAACCACTCCACGGACGGCATCGACACCACGCGCGTGGGCACGCCGGCGCCCTGGAGCTGCTCGCGCGCCTCGACGGCGACGTGCACCTCCGAGCCGGTGGCGATCAGGATGACCTCGGGCGCAGCACCCTGCCCTTCGGGCCCTTCGGCCTCGAACAGGACGTAGCCGCCCTTGGCCGCGTCGTCGTTGGGCTCGTAGGTCGGTACGCCCTGGCGCGTGAGCGCCAGACCGTGCGGCTGGCCCTTGCCGAACTCCTTCGTCCAGCGCTTGAGGATCTCGCGCCAGGCGATGGCGGTCTCGTTGGCGTCGGCCGGGCGGACGACGTTCAGGCCCGGGATCGCGCGCAGCGACGCGAGGTGCTCGACCGGCTGGTGCGTCGGGCCGTCCTCGCCGAGACCGATGGAGTCGTGCGTCCACACGTACGTCACCGGCAGGTGCATCAGCGCCGACAGCCGCACCGCGTTGCGCATGTAGTCGGAGAACACCAGGAAGGTGCCGCCGTAGATGCGGGTGTTGCCGTGCAGCGCGATGCCGTTCATCTCGGCGGCCATCGCGTGCTCGCGGATGCCGAAGTGGATCGTGCGGCCGTACGGGTCCGCCTCCGGCAGCGGGTTGTCCGCCGGGAGGAAGGAGCTGGTCTTGTCGATGGTGGTGTTGTTGGAGCCGGCCAGGTCGGCCGAGCCGCCCCACAGCTCGGGGATGACCCCGCCGAGCGCCTGCAGCACCTTGCCGGACGCGGCACGCGTCGCGACGCCCTTGCCGACCTCGAAGACCGGGATCTTCTCCTCCCAGCCCTTGGGCAGCTCGCCCTGGGCGATGCGGTCGTACTCGGCGGCGCGCTCGGGGTTGTTGTCCCGCCACTGCTGGTACGCCTTGTCCCACACCGCGCGGGCCGCCCTGCCCCGCTCCAGCGCCTTGCGGGTGTGCTCGATGACCTCGTCGGAGACCTCGAAGGACTGCTCCGGGTCGAAGCCGAGGACGCGCTTGGTGGCCGCGACCTCGTCGTCGCCGAGCGCCGAGCCGTGCGCGGCCTCGGTGTTCTGCGCGTTCGGCGCCGGCCAGGCGATGATCGAGCGCATCGCGATGAAGGACGGCCGGTCCGTGACGGCCTGGGCCTGCTGGATCGCCTCGTGGATCGCGGCCGGGTCCAGGTCGCCGTTCTCCTGCGGCTGCACCCGCTGCACGTGCCAGCCGTAGGCCTCGTACCGCTTGACGGTGTCCTCGGAGACGGCCGTCTCGGTGTCGCCCTCGATCGAGATGTGGTTGTCGTCCCACAGCAGGATCAGGTTGCCGAGCTTCTGGTGGCCCGCGAGGGAGGACGCCTCGGAGGAGATGCCCTCCTGGAGGCAGCCGTCACCGGCGATGCAGTAGACGAAGTGGTCGAAGGGCGACTCGCCCTCCGGGGCCTCCGGGTCGAACAGGCCGCGCTCGTAGCGGGCGGCCATCGCCATGCCCACCGCGTTGGCGACACCCTGCCCCAGCGGGCCGGTCGTCGTCTCCACGCCGGTGGTGTGCCCGTACTCGGGGTGGCCGGGGGTCTTCGAACCCCAGGTGCGGAACGACTTCAGGTCGTCCAGCTCCAGGCCGAAGCCCGCCAGGTACAGCTGGGTGTAGAGGGTCAGGGACGAGTGGCCGGCGGACAGCACGAAGCGGTCACGCCCGACCCAGTCGGCGTCCGCCGGGTCGTGCCGCATCACCTTCTGGAAGAGGGTGTAGGCGGCGGGCG
Organism: Streptomyces sp. NPDC053665; assembly: GCF_055585285.1. NCBI lineage: Bacteria > Bacillati > Actinomycetota > Actinomycetes > Kitasatosporales > Streptomycetaceae > Streptomyces > Streptomyces sp. NPDC053665. The sequence continues at coordinate 23,298 of NZ_JBVJKK010000002.1, read as the reverse complement.
CGAGGCTCATCGCCGTACCCGGATGGCCGTTGCCGACCTTCTGTACGGCGTCGGCGGCCAGGACACGCGCGGTGTCCACGGCCCGCTGGTCCAACTCGGTCCACTCGAGGTCTGTGGTGGTCGGCTTGATGCTCACCCTGGGTCAGGGCTCCTCTCCACATGTTCGGATGCCGGTGTATCGGGGCGCCCACCGGCCGCAGTCGAGCCTACCCCCGTGGGACGTGCGATTTTCCGAGTCACTCCAGAGTGCCGGGCGTCATCGCGATCCGCCTCCCGACTGGGCCGTACCGCATTCGACAGGTGAATACGGAGCCGCTCATCCGGGTGCTCAATCGAGCTTCGAACCGCCCGTCCGAAGCCCCTCGCCAACACGAGGCGACCCCCGCGAATGTCCGACTCTGGGCAACGTCTAAAGTGGCGTGGTACGCGCGAGCCTTTACCGTCACTTCACACGGTGGGGCTCGCTGGACTGTCTCTGTAGGGGTGTGCGTGACGGCCGTTGAATCCCGTCCAGCGGGGATGCTGGGGACGGACCAGAGCCCGGCCCACCGGCCGTTCGGGGCCCGTGTCAAGGGCTTCGTGGCTCTCACCAAGCCGCGGATCATCGAGCTGCTGCTCATCACCACGGTGCCGGTGATGTTCCTGGCGGAGCAGGGCGTGCCCGATCTGACGCTGGTGCTGCTCACCTGCGTCGGCGGTTACCTGTCGGCGGGCGGCGCCAACGCGCTCAACATGTACATCGACCGCGACATCGACGCGCTGATGGACCGCACCTCGCAGCGCCCGCTGGTCACCGGCATGGTCAGCCCGCGCGAGTGCCTCGCCTTCGGCATCACCCTGGCGATCGTCTCGACGCTGCTGTTCGGCCTCACCGTGAACTGGCTGAGCGCCTGGCTCTCCCTGGGCGCCCTGCTGTTCTACGTGGTCGTCTACACGATGATCCTCAAGCGCCGCACCTCGCAGAACATCGTCTGGGGCGGCATCGCCGGCTGCCTGCCGGTGCTGATCGGCTGGTCCTCGGTCACCAACTCGATGTCCTGGGCCCCGGTCATCCTGTTCCTCGTCATGTTCTTCTGGACGCCGCCGCACTACTGGCCGCTGTCCATGAAGGTCAAGGACGACTACGCGCGCGTGGGCGTGCCGATGCTGCCGGTGGTGGCCTCCAACAAGGTCGTCGCCAAGCAGATCGTGATCTACAGCTGGGTCATGGTCGGTGTGTCGCTGCTGCTCACCCCGCTCGGCTACACCGGCTGGTTCTACACGGCGGTGGCCCTGCTGGCCGGCGGCTTCTGGCTCTGGGAGGCCCACGGCCTGCAGAACCGCGCGAAGGCGGAGGTGACGGGCGCCAAGCTCAAGGAGATGCGCCTGTTCCACTGGTCGATCACCTACGTCTCGCTGCTGTTCGTGGCCGTCGCCGTGGACCCGTTCCTGCGCTGACGCACGTCACACCGACCAGCCCTCGCGAGTCGATCTACCCGTGAGTAGCATCCTGGTCATGGCAGAGACGCAGCAGGCAGACCCGAAGGCCGAGCGCAAGGTGGCCCGGCTGGCCCAGCAGATCACCTCCTTCTCCAAGGCCCACGGCGGTGCCGAGGGCCAGGTCGCCTACCTCGGCGAGCGCGGCGCCCGCATCGTCCTGGTCGGCGAGGACGGCGGCTGGGGCGACCTGGTGGCCCCGACCTACGAGATCGCCGAGAAGGCCGTCGAGAAGGCGGGCATCACCCGACACGAGTCCTTCGACGGCGATCTCGCCGCGAAGGTGAGGACGGGCCGCTACGAGTGGTCGCGGATGGCGGGCATCCAGGTGGGCGGCCCCAAGAACGACTGACCGGATCCGGGGCGCGGGGCCGGATCGGTGTGCGGTTCCGCCGCGTGGGTGTGACCAGCCACGACGGCCTCGCACCGCTGGACCCACCGGTCCTCCCGCGACGGCCCCGCGACCTCACACCCGGTTCACCCGTTAGGACCCTTGAGAGCGACAGGGTCCACCCCGGGAGGCCCGGATGATCGAAACGCCGTCACTGGTGGACCAGTACTGCCACGGAGTACTCCGCACGGAGCTGGGCCTCGGCACCTTCGAGGCCCACCTCGCGCGCACCGAGGGCCCGCCCGCCCCCGGCACCACCCTCTTCGACACCCAGACCGGGTTCGCGGTACGGCGCTGGTGCCCGCCCCTGCTCGGCCTGGAGCCGCACTGCCCGCCCGCCCGGTACCTCGCCCGGCGCCGCGAACTCGGTGTCCTGGAGGCCGGGCGAAGACTCCTGCGCGGCAGCGGCATCACGACCTATCTGGTCGACACCGGGCTGCCCGGCGATCTGACCGGCCCGGCGGAACTGGCTTCCGCCGGATCCGCCGGGGCCCACGAGATCGTGCGGCTGGAACTGCTCGCGGAGCAGGTCGCCGACACCTCCGGAACGGTCGAGTCGTTCCTCGCGAACCTCGCGGAGTCCGTGCACGCCGCCGCCGCGCACGCCGTGGCCTTCACCTCCGTGGCGGGTGTGCGCCACGGCCTCGCGCTCGCGCCGGAGCCGCCCGGGCCGGGGGAGGTGCGCGGGGCGGCCGGCCGCTGGCTCGCGGGGCGCGGGGTCGGCGGGGAGCTGAGTGATCCGGTGCTGCTGCGGCACCTGCTGTGGAGCGCCGTCGCCTCGGGGCTGCCGCTGCAACTGCACGCCGGACTCGGCGCCCCGGGCCTGCGCATCGATCGGACCGACCCGGTCCTGCTGACCGACTTCGTCCGCGCCACCGCCGGGCTGGGCACGGACCTGGTGCTGCTGCACGGCTACCCGTACCACCGGCACGCCGCCCATCTGGCCGGTGTCTTCCCGCACGTCCACGTCGACTGCGGTGCCGCCCTGGTGCGCACCGGCGCCCGGGCCGCCACGGTGCTCGCCGAGATCCTGGAACTCGCGCCGTTCGGCAAGATCCTGTTCTCCACCGGCGCGCAGGGGCTGCCCGAACTGCACGTGGTGGGCGCCCGCCTGTTCCGCGAGGCCCTCGGCCGGGTGCTGGGGACCTGGGTCGCCGAGGGCGCCTGGTCCCTGGGGGACGCCCAGCGGGTCGCGGGCATGCTGGCCTCGGCGAACGCGCGCAGGGTGTACGGCCTCGCCGAGGACGCCCGCGCCCCGGGCCCCTTGCCCGGCCCGGGGCGGGAGCGGGCCCTGCTCTAGGCCTTCGTCAGGTTCGGCTCGGCGGCGGGCCCGGGCACACCGGACAGCGGCTGCGGCCGCTCGCGCAGCGACAGCACCACCCGCAGCACCCAGATCCACATCACCGCGGAACCGAGCATGTGCAGGCCGACCAGGATCTCCGGCAGATCGGTGAAGTACTGCACGTAGCCGATGGCGCCCTGCGCGAGCAGGATCAGGAACAGCTCGCGGGTGCGGTGCAGCGGGCCGCCGGGCGCGTCGACCGCCTTGAGGACGAACCACAGGGCGAAGGTCAGCGTCACCACGATCCACGCCAGCACGGCGTGCAGCTTGCTCACCGTCTCCCAGTCGACCGGCATCCGCTCGACCTCGCTGGAGTCGCCCGCGTGCGGTCCGGCGCCGGTGACCACGGTGCCGACCAGGATGAGCAGCACCGCCGCCGCGACCAGGAACCACACCAGCTGCCGGACGGCGTTGCCGACCAGCGGGCGCGGCTCCCCGTCGCCCTCCCGGGTGCGGTGCCACATCACCGTCGCCACCGCGATGAGCGCGGACGTCGCCACGAAGTGCGCCGCGACCGTGTAGGGGTTCAGGCCGACCAGGACCACGATGCCGCCGAGGACCGCGTTGCTCATCACGATCCAGAACTGGGCCCAGCCCAGCCGGGTCAGCCCCCGCCGGTACGGCTTCTGCGAGCGTGCGGCGATGATCGCCCACCCGACGGCGGCGCACAGCACGTACGTGAGCATGCGGTTGCCGAACTCGATGGCGCCGTGGAAGCCCATCTCGGCGGTCGAGGTGAGCGAGTCGTCGGTGCACTTGGGCCAGGTCGGGCACCCCAGGCCCGAGCCGGTCAGCCGCACGGCACCGCCGGTGACCACGATGAGCACCGACATCACGAGTGCGGACAGGGCGGCGCGCCGGACGGTCCGGGGGTCCGGGGTCCAGCGTGCGGCGATGAAGGCGAGCGGGTTGCGCAGGGCCGCCTGGGCGTCGGCACGGGTCACGTTTGGCACGCGTCCCATCGTAGGGCGCTGCTTGTGCACGCTTTCACGAGGGTCCGCCGCGGCCCTTGTCCCACCAGGGTCGGGTGCCGCCGCCGGTGGCGAGCGTCACGCCCGGGCGGGTCACTCCCAGCGGAAGAAGCGCCCGGCCGCGGCGAGCCCGGCCACCGCCCAGACCGCGAGGATGCCCACGTCGCCCCAGGGCATCGCGGCCCCGTGCTGCAGCACGTCCCGCAGTCCGTCGGACAGGGCGGCGATGGGCAGCAGACCGAGGACGTCCTGGACGCCGGAGGGGAACTTGTCGAGGGGGACGACGACCCCGCCGCCGACGAGCAGCAGCAGGAAGACCAGGTTGGCGGCGGCGAGCGTCGCCTCGGCCTTCAGCGTGCCGGCCATCAGCAGCCCGAGGCCGGAGAAGGCCGCCGTGCCGAGGACGAGGAGCAGCAGCACGGCGAACGGGTTGCCGTGCGGGGACCAGCCGAGCGCGCACGCGATCACCGTGAGCAGCAGTACCTGCAGCACCTCGGTGACCAGCACCGACAGTGTCTTGGCCGTCATCAGGCCCCAGCGCGGCAGGGGCGAGGCGGCGAGCCGCTTCAGCACCCCGTAGCGCCGCTCGAAGCCGGTCGCGATGGCCTGGCCGGTGAACGCGGTCGACATCACCGCCAGCGCGAGGACACCGGGGGCGAGGAAGTCCACCGCCTCGCCGGAGCCCGTGTCGACGATGTCCACCGTGCTGAACAGGACCAGCAGCAGCGTCGGGATGACGACGGTCAGCAGCAGCTGCTCGCCGTTGCGCAGGAGCATCTTCGTCTCCAGCACGGCCTGGGCGGCGATCATGCGCGGCAGGGGCGCCGCGCCGGGCCTGGGGGAGTAGGTGCCCGTCGCGGTCATGAGCGCAGCTCCTTGCCGGTCAGCTCGAGGAAGACGTCCTCCAGGGTGTGCCGCTCCACCGAGATCCTCTCCGGCATCACCCCGTGCTGGGCGCACCAGGAGGTGACCGTCGCGAGCAGCTGGGGGTCGACCTTGCCGACCACCCGGTACGAGCCCGGCGTCAGCTCGGCGGCGGAGCAGTCGGCGGGCAGGGCCTTGAGCAGGGAGCCCACGTCGAGACCGGGCCGGCCGGTGAAGCGCAGGGTGTTCTCGGCGCCCCCGCGGCACAGCTCCTCGGGGGAGCCCTGGGCGATGACCCGGCCGGCGTCGATGATCGCCACGTCGTCGGCGAGCTGCTCGGCCTCGTCCATGTAGTGCGTGGTGAGGATGACCGACACGCCGTCGGCGCGCAGGTCCCGGACCAGGTCCCAGGTGGCGCGGCGGGCCTGCGGGTCGAGTCCGGCGGTCGGCTCGTCCAGGAAGACCAGCTCCGGGCGGCCGACCACGGCCATCGCCAGGGCCAGCCGCTGCTGCTGGCCGCCGGACAGCCGCCGGTAGGACGTGCGCCCGCAGGAGCCGAGGCCGAGGCGCTCGACGAGGGCGTCCACGTCGAGGGGGTGGGCGTGCAGCCTCGCCACGTGGCGGAGCATCTCCTCGGCGCGCGAGCCCGAGTAGACGCCGCCGGACTGGAGCATCACGCCGATGCGGGGCCGCAGGTCCGCGGACTGCCGCACCGGGTCCAGGCCCAGCACGCGCACGCTGCCGGAGTCCGGCCTGCGGTACCCCTCGCAGGTCTCGATCGTGGTGGTCTTGCCCGCCCCGTTGGGGCCGAGCACGGCGGTCACGCCCGCGCGGGCCTCCAGGTCGAGCCCGTCCACCGCGGTCTTCGTGCCGTACCGCTTCACCAGGGCCTGGACCTGGACCACGGGCTCACTTCGCATGGGTCCAGAGTCTAGGGAGGCGCGCGCGGGCTCAGACCCGGGGGTCCCCCGGCGCGGGCGGGCCCGGCAGCGGCGCGGCGGGCGGGATCTCCTCCTCGCGCGGCCGGTGCACGGCCAGCCACCGCTCGGCGTAGGCCACCGCGTCCGCCACCGGGAACAGCCGCACCTCGGCCGCCCCGGCCTTCCCGCGCACGACGGGCCGGTCCCGCTCGAAGTCGTAACCCAGCTCGTCGAAGCGGTCGGAGCTGATGGACACCTCGGTCACAGTCTCCCAGCCGTCCGGACCGGGCCTGCCCACCTCCACGCGCGGGGACGGAATGCGGTACTCGGCGAGGTGGAAGCTCGTGCAGGAGGCGTAGCCCGCCCCGAGCAGCAGCACCCGGGCGCCCATCGCCTCCAGCGTCGCCAGCGGGCTGCGCTCGCCCAGCCGGCAGTCCGTCGCGTGCCCCTCGACCACCTGAGCCGCGCGCGCCCCGAGAGCGGCGAACGAGGTCTGCGGGTGGGCGCTGCGCAGCGCCCCCGGCCAGGTGCGCACGGTCTCCGGGACGATGCCGACCCCGCGCGAGGGCGTGGTCGCCGGGTCGTAGGCGGGCATCGTGGCGCGGATGGCCGGCCACCACTGCGGCGGGACGGGCGGGTCGCTCCACAGCGCCGGGTCGGACAGGGCGCCGGTCTGGGTCGGGACCACCAGGGTCCCGTCGGGGCCGAGCACGTCGAGCAGGGCCTGCACCACCGCGACGGGGCCGCCGTTGACCCAGCCGAGCGCCCGGAGCGAGGAGTGCACCAGGAGGGTCTCGCCGGGGCGCACGCCCAGTTCGCGCAGCTCGGTGCGGAGTGTCTCGCGGGTGACAAGAGGGCCGGTCGCAGGGGGTGTCGGCATGGTTGTGGAGTGTCCCCGAAGCGGCCCGGCCATGCCACCGTTTTGATCGATCAGAGATCGTTTCCGCAGGTCGGCTTAGGTTTGCCTAAGTGACGCAGGGCACCGTCGGGCGTCCGGCGGGCGGCTTGCCCGCTCCCGGAGAATTACGCAACAATGGCGTTGTGAAAAACGTCGGCGAGGCTCGGGAGACCCCCACGGGGACCCCGCAGGAGGAGCTCGCGACCGGGGAGCGGTCCACCCGCAACCGGGTCGCGCGGTCCATCCTGGACCACGGCCCCTCGACCGTCGCGGAGCTGGCCGAGCGCCTGGGCCTGACCCAGGCGGCCGTGCGCCGCCACTTGGACGCCCTCGCGGGCGACGGCGTCGTCGAGGCGCGCGAGCGGCGGGTATACGGCGCACGCACCCGCGGCCGCCCGGCCAAGGTGTTCGCCCTGACCGACTGCGGCCGGGACGCCTTCGACCAGTCCTACGACAAGCTCGCCACCGACGCCCTGCGCTGGATCGCCGACCGCGAGGGCGGCAGCGAGGCGATCGCCGCCTTCGCCCGCGCCAGGATCGCCGCACAGGCCGGTGCCTACCGCGCCGCGGTCGAGTCCGCCTCCCCCGAGGAGCGCACGGAAGCCCTGGCCAAGGCGCTGAGCGCCGACGGGTACGCTGCTACGGCGCGCAGCGCGCCCCACCCGCAACAGGGTGAGCAGCTCTGCCAGCACCACTGCCCGGTCGCCCACGTCGCCGAGCAGTTCCCGCAGCTGTGCGAGGCGGAGACGGAATTTTTCGCGGAGCTGCTCGGTACGCATGTCCAGCGGCTCGCCACCATCGCGCACGGCGACGGCGTCTGCACGACGTTCATCCCCAAGATTTCCCACAACGCATCTGCAAGCACGGCCGGGAGGAACCCCGCATGACTCTCCCCACGGAGACTGCCCACCCTGAGCTGGAGGGCCTGGGCAAGTACGAGTACGGCTGGGCCGACTCCGACACGGCCGGCGCCTCCGCCAAGCGCGGCATCAACGAGGACGTCGTCCGGGACATCTCCGCCAAGAAGAGCGAGCCGGAGTGGATGACCAAGCTCCGCCTCAAGGGCCTGCGCCTGTTCGAGAAGAAGCCCATGCCGAACTGGGGCTCGGACCTGTCGGGCATCGACTTCGACAACATCAAGTACTTCGTGCGCTCCACGGAGAAGCAGGCGGAGTCCTGGGAGGACCTGCCCGAGGACATCAAGAACACCTACGACAAGCTGGGCATCCCCGAGGCGGAGAAGCAGCGCCTCGTCGCCGGTGTCGCCGCGCAGTACGAGTCGGAGGTCGTCTACCACCAGATCCGCGAGGACCTGGAGGAGCAGGGTGTCATCTTCCTGGACACCGACACCGCGCTGAAGGAGCACCCGGAGCTCTTCAAGGAGTACTTCGGCACCGTCATCCCCGCCGGTGACAACAAGTTCGCGGCCCTGAACACCGCCGTGTGGTCGGGCGGCTCCTTCATCTACGTGCCGAAGGGCGTGCACGTCGAGATCCCGCTCCAGGCCTACTTCCGCATCAACACGGAGAACATGGGCCAGTTCGAGCGGACCCTGATCATCGTCGACGAGGGTGCCTACGTGCACTACGTCGAGGGCTGCACCGCCCCGATCTACAAGTCGGACTCGCTGCACTCCGCGGTCGTCGAGATCATCGTCAAGAAGAACGCCCGCTGCCGCTACACGACCATCCAGAACTGGTCGAACAACGTCTACAACCTGGTCACCAAGCGCGCCGTGGCGTACGAGGGCGCGACCATGGAGTGGATCGACGGCAACATCGGCTCCAAGGTGACGATGAAGTACCCGGCCGTCTACCTCATGGGCGAGCACGCCAAGGGCGAGACCCTGTCCATCGCCTTCGCGGGCGAGGGCCAGCACCAGGACGCCGGCGCCAAGATGGTCCACATGGCCCCGAACACCTCCTCCAACATCGTCTCCAAGTCGGTGGCGCGAGGCGGCGGCCGCACCTCCTACCGCGGTCTCATCGAGATCGGCGAGGGCGCCCCGGGCTCCAAGTCGAACGTCCTGTGCGACGCGCTGCTGGTGGACACCATCTCCCGCTCGGACACCTACCCCTACGTGGACGTCCGCGAGGACGACGTGTCCATGGGCCACGAGGCGACCGTCTCCAAGGTCTCCGAGGACCAGCTCTTCTACCTGATGAGCCGCGGCCTGAGCGAGGACGAGGCCATGGCGATGATCGTGCGCGGCTTCGTCGAGCCCATCGCCAAGGAGCTCCCCATGGAGTACGCGCTGGAGCTCAACCGGCTGATCGAGCTGCAGATGGAGGGCGCGGTCGGCTGACCGCCCCCCTCGACAGCAGACGACCCCCTCAGGAAAGAGAGCACTACGACAGCCATGGCTGAGGCCCAGAACATCCCCGTGGGATCCACCACCGCGGGCTCGATCGCGGTCGCCGCGGAGTCGACCGTCGCCACGCGCATGAGCGCGCCCCCCTCCTTCGACGTCGCGGACTTCCCCGTCCCGCACGGCCGCGAGGAGGAGTGGCGGTTCACCCCGCTGGAGCGCCTGCGCGGCCTGCACGACGGCACCGCCGTCGCCACCGGCAACGGTGTGAAGGTCGAGGTGCAGGCCCCCGAGGGCGTCACCGTCGAGGCCGTGGGCCGTGACGACGCGCGGCTCGGCAAGGCCGGCACCCCGGTGGACCGCGTCGCCGCCCAGGCCTACTCGGCGTTCGAGAAGGCCTCGGTCGTGACCGTCCCCAAGGAGACCGTCCTCACCGAGCCGATCCGCATCGCCGTGCACGGCGAGGGCGGCACCGCCTTCGGCCACCAGGTGATCGAGCTGGGCGCCTTCGCCGAGGCCGTCGTGGTCATCGACCACACCGGGGACGCGGTGCTCGCCGCCAACGTCGACTACCTGCTGGGCGACGGCGCCAAGCTCACCGTCGTCTCCGTGCAGGACTGGGACGACAAGGCCGTGCACGTCGCGCAGCACAACGCGCTCGTCGGCCGCGACGCCTCCTTCAAGTCGGTCGTCGTCACCTTCGGCGGCGACGTCGTCCGGCTCCACCCGCGCGTGCAGTACGCCGGGCCCGGCGGCGAGGCCGAGCTGTTCGGCCTGTACTTCACCGACCGGGGCCAGCACCAGGAGCACCGCCTCCTGGTCGACCACAACGTCCCGCACTGCAAGTCCAACGTCGTCTACAAGGGCGCCCTCCAGGGCGATGACGCCCACGCGGTGTGGATCGGCGACGTGCTCATCGAGGCCAAGGCCGAGGGCACCGACACGTACGAGATGAACCGCAACCTGGTCCTCACCGACGGGGCGCGCGTGGACTCCGTGCCGAACCTGGAGATCGAGACCGGCGAGATCGTCGGCGCCGGCCACGCCTCGGCGACCGGCCGCTTCGACGACGAGCAGCTCTTCTACCTCATGGCGCGCGGCATCCCCGAGATCGACGCCCGCCGTCTGGTGGTCCGCGGCTTCTTCGCCGAACTGGTCCAGCAGATCGGCGTCCCCGACATCGAGGAGCGCCTGATCGCCAAGATCGAGGAGGAGCTGGAGGCGGCGGTCGCATGACCTTCGTACGCGCCTGCGGACTGGGCGAGCTGGAGGAGGACACCCCCAAGCGGGTGGAACTCGACGGCACGCCCGTGTCCATCGTGCAGACCGAGGGCGAGGTGTTCGCGATCCACGACATCTGCTCGCACGCGAACGTCTCCCTGGCGGAGGGCGAGGTCGACGACTGCCACATCGAGTGCTGGCTGCACGGCTCGCGCTTCGACCTCCGTTCCGGCAAGCCCGACGCCCTCCCGGCGACGCGCCCCGTCCCCGTATACCCCGTAAAGATCGATGGGGACGACGTGCTCGTCTCCCTCACCCAGGAGTCCTGAGGCATCCATGGCAACGCTTGAAATCCGAGACCTGCACGTCACCGTCGAGGCCGACAACGCCACGAAGGAGATCCTCAAGGGCGTCGACCTCACCGTGAAGCAGGGCGAGACGCACGCCATCATGGGCCCCAACGGCTCGGGCAAGTCGACCCTCGCCTACTCCCTCGCCGGTCACCCCAAGTACACGATCACCGGCGGCACCGTCACCCTCGACGGCGAGGACGTCCTGGAGATGTCCGTCGACGAGCGGGCCCGCGCCGGCCTGTTCCTCGCCATGCAGTACCCGGTCGAGGTCCCGGGTGTCTCCGTGTCGAACTTCCTGCGCACCTCCGCCACCGCCGTCCGCGGCGAGGCCCCCAAGCTGCGCACCTGGGTGAAGGAGGTCAAGGAGGCCATGGAGCGCCTCAACATGGACCCGTCCTTCGCCGAGCGCAACGTCAACGAGGGCTTCTCCGGCGGTGAGAAGAAGCGCCACGAGATCCTCCAGCTGGAGCTCCTCAAGCCGAAGATGGCGATCCTCGACGAGACCGACTCCGGTCTGGACGTCGACGCGCTGCGTGTGGTGTCGGAGGGCGTGAACCGCGTCCGCGAGACGGGCGAGGTCGGCACCCTGCTGATCACCCACTACACGCGCATCCTGCGCTACATCAAGCCCGACCACGTGCACGTCTTCTCCGGCGGCCGGATCGTCGAGTCCGGCGGCGCCGAGCTCGCCGACAAGCTGGAGAACGAGGGGTACGAGGCATACACGAAGGGTGGCGCATCCGCGTGACACAGCTGCCGGGCCTCCTCGACACCGAGGCGATCCGCAAGGACTTCCCCATCCTGGACCGCCAGGTCCACGACGGCCGGAAGCTCGTGTACCTGGACAACGCGGCCACCAGCCAGAAGCCGCGTCAGGTGCTGGACGCACTCAGTGAGTACTACGAGCGCTACAACGCCAACGTCCACCGCGGTGTGCATGTGCTCGCCGAGGAGGCCACGGCGCTGTACGAGGGCGCGCGCGACAAGGTCGCGGCGTTCATCAACGCGCCCTCACGCGACGAGGTGATCTTCACCAAGAACGCCTCGGAGTCGCTCAACCTCGTGGCGAACATGCTGGGCTGGGCCGACGAGCCCTACCGCGTGGACTCCGACACCGAGATCGTCATCACGGAGATGGAGCACCACTCCAACATCGTGCCGTGGCAGCTGCTCGCGCAGCGCACGGGCGCGAAGCTGAAGTGGTTCGGCCTCACCGACGACGGCCGCCTGGACCTGTCGAACATCGAGGAGGTCATCACCGAGAAGACGAAGATCGTCTCCTTCGTGCTGGTCTCCAACATCCTCGGCACCCAGAACCCGGTCGAGGCGATCGTGCGCCGCGCCCAGGAGGTCGGCGCCCTGGTCTGCGTCGACGCCTCCCAGGCCGCTCCGCACATGCCGCTGGACGTGCAGGCCCTCCAGGCCGACTTCGTGGCCTTCACCGGCCACAAGATGTGCGGTCCGACCGGCATCGGCGTCCTCTGGGGCCGCCAGGAGCTGCTGGAGGACCTGCCCCCGTTCCTCGGCGGCGGCGAGATGATCGAGACGGTGTCGATGCACTCCTCGACCTACGCGCCGGCCCCCCACAAGTTCGAGGCGGGCACGCCCCCGATCTCCCAGGCGGTCGGTCTCGGCGCGGCGATCGACTACCTCGAGTCGATCGGCATGGAGAAGATCCTCGCCCACGAGCACGCGCTGACCGAGTACGCGGTCAAGCGGCTGCTGGAGGTCCCCGACCTGCGCATCATCGGCCCCACCACGGCCGAGGAGCGCGGCGCGGCGATCTCCTTCACCCTCGGCGACATCCACCCGCACGACGTGGGCCAGGTCCTGGACGAGCAGGGCATCGCCGTCCGGGTCGGCCACCACTGCGCGCGGCCGGTCTGCCTGCGGTACGGAATTCCTGCGACCACGCGAGCGTCGTTCTATCTGTACTCCACGCCGGCCGAGATCGACGCGCTGGTCGACGGCCTGGAGCACGTTCGGAACTTCTTCGGCTGAAGGGCGTGAGCTGAGACAGTGAAGCTGGACTCCATGTACCAGGAAGTCATCCTGGACCACTACAAGAACCCGCACGGGCGTGGTCTGAGGGACGGCGACGCCGAGGTGCACCACGTCAACCCGACGTGCGGCGACGAGATCACGCTGCGCGTGAAGTACGACGGCACGACGATCGAGGACGTCAGCTACGAGGGCCAGGGCTGCTCCATCAGCCAGGCCTCGGCGTCCGTGCTGAACGAGCTGCTGGTCGGCAAGGAAGTGTCCGACGCGCGGAAGATCCAGGAGACCTTCCTGGAGCTGATGCAGTCCAAGGGCCGGATCGAGCCCGACGACGCGATGGAGGACGTCCTGGAGGACGCGGTGGCGTTCGCCGGGGTGTCCAAGTACCCGGCCCGGGTCAAGTGCGCCCTGCTGAGCTGGATGGCCTGGAAGGACGCGACGGCCCAGGTGCTGGGCGGAGCCGACGCCGAGAAGGAGACGACGGCATGAGCGAGACCGTTGAGATGAAGCCGGCCTCGGAGGAAGAGGTCCGCGAGGCGCTGTACGACGTGGTCGACCCCGAGCTGGGCATCGACGTCGTCAACCTCGGCCTGGTCTACGGCATCCACATCGACGACGCGAACATCGCGACGCTCGACATGACCCTGACGTCGGCGGCCTGCCCGCTGACGGACGTCATCGAGGACCAGGCCAAGTCGGCCACGGACGGCCTCGTGAGCGAACTGCGGATCAACTGGGTCTGGATGCCCCCGTGGGGCCCCGACAAGATCACCGACGACGGCCGTGAGCAGCTGCGCGCGCTCGGGTTCAACGTCTGAGACCGACCGACGGTCCACGCGCGTTCGAGGGCGGCACCCGACCGGGTGCCGCCCTCACGTGTGTTCAGCCCAGCCCGGCCACCAGCCGGAACGAGGCGTCCGCGCGGTACTGGCGGCTGTTGTCGTAGGGGTCCAGGCGGAGCTGGAAGTCGCGGTGGCGCAGGAAGCGGCCCGGGTAGTTGAGCGACTCCAGGGCGACGGCGCCCGACCGGTGCCGGGCGCGCGGGCAGAACGTGGCGTCCTGCCGGAGGAGGGACGAGCCGTCGTCGGCGCTCGCGACCAGGACGAAGTCGCGGTGGCGCAGATAGCGGCCGTCCGCCGTGGCGAAGGACCAGCAGGAGGAGTCCGCGAGTCCGGCCACCCGCCGGAACGTGGCGGTCTCGCGCGACCCCTGGCCGGCCGGTTCCAGGCGGACGGAGCCGTCCCGGACCCGCCAGTAGCGGTCGGGGTAGTTGACCGACACGAGGGACGTGCCACCTGCGGCCGGGTCCTTGGACGGGGCGGGCCCGGAGGGCAGGGGGGACGCCGGCGGTGTCGGCGTCCGCCTCCCGGCCTCCGCACTCGGGGATGCGCCGCGCGCGGACCGGCTCGGCGCGGATGGGGCGGACGGGCTGCCGGTGCTCGCGCCGGGAGACGGGCTGCCGCTCTGCGAGGGCGTGGCGAAGGAGATCAGGCCGCCGGGGGCCGAGCCGCCGAGGGCGGCGGGCCGGTCCGCCCCGCCGGCCGGTTCGGCCGGCCCGTTGCCGGTGAGCGCGACGGCGGTGACGCACGCGGTGACCGTGGCCAGCGCGAGGGCGCCCGCCAGCCAGAGCCGTCGCGTGCCCGGGGACCGGGTGGTGTCCGGGGCCCAGCCGCTCTCCCACGGGCGGTCCAGCGGCGGCCGGGACTTCTGTGCTGACATGCGCGGTTCCTCCGCGGGCACCCGTGACGGCGGCGCAGTTGTGGTGGCCCGGTGTGTGATCGGGGAGACACCGTAGTGGAGAGGTGCGGCGCGCGGGAGCCCTTTGCGGTAAGCGGGGTTCGCTCGCTGTCCGGGCCGCGTTGTGCACCCCGTACATTCGGTGCGTACACCGTACATATGGTGTGTACGAGCGTACGTATGGTGTGTACGCTCGTACACATGGGCTATCTGCTGCTCGCCGGGGCCATCGCCGCGGAGGTCGGCGCGACCACCGCCATGAAGTACAGCGACGGCTTCAGCCGGCTCGGGCCCTCGCTGCTCACCCTCGCCGGCTATGTCGTCTCCTTCGCGCTGCTCGCCCAGACGCTGAGGACGGTCGCGGTCGGCACGGCCTATGCGATCTGGGCCGGAGTGGGCACGGCGGCCATCGCCACTATCGGCGTGGTGTTCCTCGGTGAGGGCATGCCCACCGCCAAGGCCGTCGGCATCGCGCTGATCATCATCGGGGTCGTCGTGCTCAACCTGGGCGGTGCGCACTGATGCCCCGGCGCCACGACCCCGAACGACGGCAGCGGATCATCGACGCGGCGATCCGGGTCGTCGGGGCCAAGGGCATCGCCGGGCTCAGCCACCGCAGCGCCGCCGCGGAGGCCGACGTCCCGCTCGGCTCGACCACGTACCACTTCGCCACGCTCGACGAACTCCTGGTCGCCGCCCTGCGCCAGGCCAGCGAGGGGTTCGCCCAAGTGGTCGCCTCGCGCGGCGGCCTGGAGGATCCGCACACCGATCTGGCCGCGGAACTCGCCGGGCTGATGGGGGAGTGGCTGTCCGGCGACCGGACGGGCGTGGAGCTGGAGTACGAGCTGTACCTGGCCGCGCTGCGCCGGCCCGCCCTGCGCCCCGTGGCCGCCGAGTGGGCCGAGGGGCTGGCCCGGCCGCTGGCCCGGCGCACGGACCCGGCCACCGCGCGGGCCCTGGTCGCGGTGATCGACGGCATCTGCCTCCAGGTGCTGCTGACGGGGGCGGCGTACGACGAGGAGTACGCGCGGGAGGTGCTGGGGCGGGTGATCGGCTGAGGCGGGGTGGGGGGCGGGGGCGGTTCCGGGTGCGTGCGTGGTCGGTCGGCCGCCGGGCCGGGTGCGGGCTCGGTTGCCCGGGTGCGGGCGGTGGGCGGTGGGCGTCCGGTGGGTCGGGGGACCGGCTCGTGAGACGCCCGGGGACCGGTTCGCATCGAGCCGTGTCCGCCGGTTAGGTTGCCCTCATGACCGACACGACTGCTCCCCGCACCACCGGCGCCGTGGCCGCCGGCCTCGCCACGATCGCCGCCGACGGCACCGTCCTCGACACCTGGTTCCCCGCGCCCGAGCTCGTCGACGAGCCCGGCCCGTCCGGCACCGAGCGGCTGTCCGCCGAGCGCGCCGCGGAGTTGCTCGGCGGGGGCGCCACCGCAGCGGTCGGCCCCGACGCCCGACGCGGCGTCGAGGTGGTCGCGGTCCGCACGGTCATCGGCTCCCTCGACGACAAGCCGGTCGACGCGCACGACGTCTACCTGCGCCTGCACCTGCTCTCGCACCGCCTGGTCAAGCCGCACGGCCAGAGTCTGGACGGCATCTTCGGCCACCTCGCCAACGTCGCCTGGACCTCGCTCGGCCCGGTCGCCGTCGACGACCTCGAGAAGGTCCGGCTCAACGCCCGCGCCGAGGGCCTGCACCTCCAGGTGACCTCCGTGGACAAGTTCCCGCGGATGACGGACTACGTGGCGCCCAAGGGCGTGCGGATCGCCGACGCCGACCGGGTCCGCCTCGGCGCGCACCTCGCCGCGGGCACCACCGTGATGCACGAGGGCTTCGTCAACTTCAACGCCGGCACACTCGGCACGTCGATGGTGGAGGGCCGCATCTCCGCGGGCGTCGTCATCGGCGACGGCTCGGACATCGGCGGCGGCGCGTCCACCATGGGCACCCTGTCCGGCGGCGGCAACGTCATCATCGCGATCGGTGAGCGCTGCCTGATCGGCGCCGAGGCGGGCGTCGGCATCGCGCTGGGCGACGAGTGCGTCGTCGAGGCCGGCCTCTACGTCACCGCCGGCACCCGCGTCACCATGCCCGACGGGCAGATCGTCAAGGCCCGCGAGCTGTCCGGCGCGTCCAACATCCTCTTCCGCCGCAACTCGGTCACCGGCGCCGTCGAGGCCCGGCCGAACAACGCGGTGTGGGGCGGCCTGAACGAGATCCTGCACAGCCACAACTGATCACCGGCGGCCGTGACCTGCGGCCGCCTTACTGATCAACGCCGTGACCTGCTGCCGAGCTGTCGGTAGCTGTCGACGCTGGTCATCATTGAGCGCCCTTCCACGGCCCGAGGACGGCCCGGGAGGGCGCTCTTGCGTCGGTTGCGCCCGGGATGTCAGTGGCTGCCCGTACGCTGATGGGGAGCAGCTGGCTTACTCGTTCAGAGTGGCGAGAGTACGGCCAGCAGCATGCGCGTAAGGGGATGGGGAATGGCCAGCGACCTGAATCTAAATGAGCTGCTTGCCGATCTGAGCGCCAAGACGAAGGAGGAGATCTCCAGCACTCCTGAGGTAGTCACTCAGGATTCGGTTGACGTAGCTTCACTGCCGATTAAAGCTAGAAAATGGATCAAGCTGCCGAGCATTGTTGCAGTGATGGTCGACCTTAAGAGTTCGACGAAGCTTGGCACCGGTAAGTGGGCTGCGTCTACGGCCAGTATCTATGAGGCATCTACCGGTGGAGTAGTGAAAGTCCTAAACAACTTCGATGCGAACTTTATTCAGATCCAAGGTGATGGCGCCTTCGGGTTGTTCTGGGGGGAGCGGCGGTTTGAAAGAGCCTTGTGTGCTGGTATCACGGTAAAGACTTTCAGTGTCGACCTGGGTGATCAACTCGAAGCTCGGTGGCCTAACATGCCCACCACTGGATTTAAGGTGGGTGTCGCCTGCAGCCCTATCCTCGTCAAGCGCATTGGGACGCCGAGGAACCCCGCTCAGCAGGAACCTGTTTGGGCCGGGAAGGCGGTAAACTACGCAGCTAAGTGTGCGCAGTCCGCAGATCGACATGAAATGATTGTGACTGGATCTGTGTGGGATCGCGTCGAGAAGAACGATTACCTTTCTATTAGTTGTCCGTGTAATGACGGCCCCAGTTCCGGAATTTGGGAGACCGTTCACGTTGATAGGCTCCCTGATGGTGACCCGGAAGCATCGGGGCGCAAGCTCAAGGTTGGCTGGTGCAAGGTGCACGCCCAGGCTTATTGCGAAGCTGTGCTAGCGGGCAACAAGAGGCGGCAAGATGTTGACGGTGTGCGCTCGGAACTGCAAAAAAGTCTGATGCGCGATGCCATCTTCTCCAAGGCTCAGACTGAGCGCGCGATGCGCGACGCGCGAAGAAGAGGATTGAAGTGAGACTGAGGAGAAACGATGGCAGTGCGCGAGGGCAGCAACCGTTGATGTCGCAGATCAATGATGAAGATGTCAGTCGATATGCGGCCTCGCTGCTTACCATCGCGCGCGAAGAAATTGTTCGAGCCGACGGGAAAGCCTCCCTGCTGCTAGCTACGGCCGGAATCGCACTTGGTGCAATCGTCTCCGCCATTCTGTCTGGAGACTGGACGCCGTTCGAGCTGGCCAATTGTGTCGAGTGGATTTGGTGGGTGGGCGTAGCACTTGCTGTTTCGGGTGTCGTGCTTCTTGGTTGTGCCGTTCACCCCCGAGTTGGCCGGGGTCACGACGCGCCAGACTACTTGGTCGCTTATTTTGGAGACATCGCCGGTAAGCCCAGGACTACTTTGGAGCAACGCATTCGAGAGACGTTGAGTGCGCCCAAGGAAGCGCCACTCGACCAGCTGTATAGGGTATCCAATCTTGCCGCCAGTAAATACTGGTATATTCGGACGGCTCTATGGGCTCTAGCAAGTGCTATGTTGCTTTGCCCGTCGTCGCTGCTGTTGAACCTCGCGTTCTAGCGTTTGATGAAAACATAGGTCGGCGGAGCGGCTTTGGGCTGGAGCTGCTTTGGGGCGAGTGATCATGGCCCCGTAAGCTTCCGGCGCGTCGGGCAGTCTGTGGACCTGCCCGTTAAAGCACGACGTTGGGGCCATGATCTTCGAGGCTCGCCCCAAAGTGGCTGCCTAAAGCCGTGGAGCCGACCGCCCCAGCCACCGAGGGTGTCTCCCCCTTCATGCCCGCAGCCGCCGAGCGCGCCGCCGGGCGCGGCCAGCCGGGGCGCAGACAGGAAGCAGGCCGCGTCGCAGAGGCGGCGCGCGCCCGCGCCGTGCGGGGGCCTTGATGAAGTAGGGAAAGTTGTACCGCACCCATGATCGAGTCGCTCGATCGTGGCCTGTCGGCTCCCCGCTCGTCTCGGCTACCGTTCCTTGCATGCCTTCTGCACTGGACACGCCTCACGGTGCGGCCGAACTCGCCGAGTCTCTGCTTCCCCAGCTCGGGAATCGCTGGCTGCACACTCAGGCTGTGGCCGCTCGGGCGCGTGAGGCTTCTGCGGCTGTGTCCGAGGCTGACCGGGATCTCCTCGTCGCCGCAGCGTGGCTGCATGACATCGGTTACGCCCCCGAGCTGCGCGAGACTGGGTTCCATCCCCTCGACGGTGCCCGTCACCTGGAAGCACTGGGTGCGCCGGCGCGTCTCGTGCGGCTGGTCGCTCACCACTCCGGGGCCGTGTACGAAGCAGAGCAGCGTGGTCTGTCGGAAGAGCTGGCCGTCTACGAGCGGGAAGACTCCCCCGTCCTCGACGCGCTGATCTTCGCCGACATGACGACCGGCCCCGCCGGACAGCCCTTCCCCTTCGACACGCGCATCGACGAGATCCTCGTCCGCTACGAGCCTGGCAGCGAGGTTCACACCGCGATCAGCAAGGCGCGACCGTACCTGGGTGGGGCGGTCGAGCGTACGAAGCGACGGGTCGCGGCATTCACGTCTCTGCCGCCGAGTCAGCTAGCGATCATTGACGGAAGTGGTTGGTGGCCTCCGACCCTCTTCGCTGTTGAGCACCAGGACGTGGAACTACTGGCACGGCTGCTCGATGCCGGCGCAGATCCTGACGAGGGCAACGGTGCGACTCCTCTGACGCACGCGGTTGAAACGGAAGGTGACTCGGCGCTGCAGAGCGGTGAGCCGCTGACCGTGGCGACAACGGCTGTCCTCCTCGCGTACGGCGCCGACCCGGAACTGCCCGACGGGACCGGCGACACACCGCTTCAGGTTGCTGAGCGCTACAACCACGCCCCTGCGATCAGGTTGCTCCGTCGACATCTGTCGGGAGATCGCCTCTAGAAGCCTCAGCCGATGTAGGGCTCGGTCCAGTCGGCCAACCCGTGCTCGATCCGCATGCGCATCGACGGGTAGCGAATGCCGCACAGCCAGGCGCGTACCCGGGCCGCCGTGGATCGCGTGCTTCCGGGAGCCGGACAGTACCGAGGACGGCCCCGAAACGGCCCCCGGGGCAAGCTGACCCCCTGACCTGCACTGCAATCGGAACAGTCACAACTGACGTCCCGGGCCTTCCCGTACGGATGACCCGGCGTGACCTTGCGGCGGTATCGGCAGATGAACGGGTGGACGCAGTGTCCGATCACCAGCCGGAACGACGAAATGAGGACCGGGGCATGAGGAACGAGCGGGGACGGGCCGTCGCACGCCGTCTGTCGGTGGCCGTCGCGGCGCTGACGGTGTGCTGGCTGTCGGCGGGCGGCGCGCAGGCCGACGAGACCAACACCGGCTCGCGCAACGGCCACCGGATGGGCCTGCTCAACATCGAGGTCGGCCAGATCGACGACCCGGCGGAGGACGTCCTGGAGCACACCCTGCTGTTCGGTGACGGGTACGCCTGGGACTGAACGGACGCAGTACCGACACAGAGGCCCGTGCCGCGCACACCGCGCGGCACGGGCCTCCGTGTGAGGCGGCTCAGGACGCGAGCAACTCCGCGTGCAGCGAGGCGAGGTGGGCGACCGTGCCCCGGTCCGGTGCGCGCAGGGGTGCGCGGACCGGGCCCGCCGGGAGGGAGAGGGCGTTCAGCAGGGCCTTGGTCGTGACGGTGCCCGGGAGGCCTGCCGCCATGATCGCCTCGATGAGGCGGGTCGCCCGCTGCTGGAGGCGGGCCGCCCGCGCGGTGTCACCGCTGTCGAAGGCGTCCAGCACGGCTCGCAGGTGCGCCGGGACCACGTTCGCGACCGTGCTGACGTATCCCGTGCCGCCCACGGCGTACAGCGCCAGATTGTGTTCGTCGCAGCCCGCGTAGTACGCCAGGTCCGTGCGGGCCAGCACCTTCTGGGCGGCGAGAAAGTCGCCCGAGCAGTCCTTGACCGCGGTGATGCGGGGGTGCGCGGCGAGGCGCAGGAGCGTCTCCGCCTCGACGCTCACGCCGGTGCGGACGGGGATGTCGTAGAGCATGAGCGGGAGGCCGGTGGAGTCGGCGACCTCGCGGAAATGTGCCTCGATCGCGTCCTGCGGGGGACGGCTGTAGTAGGGCGCGACGACCAGCAGGCCGTCCGCCCCCGCCTTCTCGGCCTCGCGGCCCAGCTCCGCGGTGTGGCGGGTGTCGGAGGTGCCGACGCCCGCGACGATCGACGCCATGTCCCCGACGGCCTCGCGCACCGCGGTGATCAGGGCCGACTTCTCCGTGTCCGTGGTGGTCGGGGACTCGCCCGTCGTGCCCGAGAGGACGAGGCCGTCGCACCCGTGCGCGACCAGCTGGGCGGCGAGCCGCTGGGCGCCGTCGAGGTCGAGGGTCCCCACGTCGGTGAAGGGGGTGATCATCGCGCAGAGCGTGCGGCCGAAGGGAGAGGTCATGGCACGAGTGTCGTCCGGTTCATTGTGTAGCTCCACTTAAATTTTCTACGGGGTGTTGTTAAGGGGTGCTGTGAGGTGGGGCGTCCGTGGTAGGGGGCCGGGCCGCCGGGTACCCGGGGTGCTGCTTCGAGAGGAGGCGGAACCGTGACCGGAACCATGGATCACCGAGTCGTGCGCGACGAGCACCACTCCGTGGGTGAACTCGTCAACCAGGCCGCCGAACAGGCCTCCCGGCTGGTACGGCAGGAAGTGGCGCTAGCCAAGGAGGAGCTGGCCGAGAAGGGCCGCCGGGCGGGGCGCGGCGGCGGGCTCCTGGGCGCGGCCGGGGCGGTCGCGTACGCCGGGTTCATCGCCCTGGCCGGCGCGGGGGTCGCCGCGCTCTCGCTGGTGCTGCCCGTGTGGGCGGCGGCGCTGATCGTGACCGGCGTGCTGTTCGTCGTCGCCGGTGTGCTGGCCGCGCTCGGGCGTGGACAGTTGCGGCGGGCGGCACCGCCCACGCCCGAGCAGGCGATCGGCAGCGTCAAGGCGGACGTGGAGGAGATCAAGGAAAGGGCGCATCGATGACGAAGCCGACGGGTGGGGCCAAGGGGCCCGACGAGCTGCGGCGGCAGATCGAGCAGACGCGTGGTGAACTCGGCAACACGGTGGAGGAGTTGGCCGGGAAGACGGATGTGAAGGGACGGGCGCTGGCCCGGGCCGCCGACCTGAGGGACAAGGCCGGGGCGATGTCGGTGCAGTTGCGCAGCAGCGCGGCGCAGGCGGGGCACGCGGTGCAGGAGCGCGCCGCGCACACCGGGCCGGGGCCGGTGCGGACGATCGTGCAGGCCGGGGTGCGGCATCCGCGTCCGGTGCTGGTGGCCGGGGCGGCCGCCGGGGTGGTGGCGGTCGGGGTGCTGCGGTGGAGGCACTCGCACGGGCATCGCTGAGTTCGGAGTCTGGCCGGCGGGGCGGTCGAGTGTCGCGCCTTCGCGCCCTCTAGGGGTCGGGGCCGTGCCGGGGGGTGTCCGTCCTCGGAACGGCGCGATGGGGTGTCGTGCCGACTCACTGTCCGTCGACGCGCCAACCAGCTGCGGGCGGACACCCCCCGGCACGGCCCCTTCCGTGGGACCGCAGGTGCGGGCAGTCGACGGTGTGACGTCCTTGACCTCAAGCTCGGTCGAGGTTGAAGGGTGGTGTTCGTCAAGCGGCGCTACGACTGGAGTGGTCCATGCGAACCGAGAAGCACCCCGATCTCACCGATCCCCGTGTCGGTGCTCCCTTCTTCTCCACCTGGCGGGTGGGCACGCCCGAGCGGCAGCGGCTGACGGTGGAGGCCGTTCGGCGCACCTGGGAGCGGCGTCCCTGGCCCGCGAACGGACTGCTGGGCTACCACGTGTACGCCGGGCACGACGGGACGACGCTGATGCACTATTCGCAGTGGAGCGGCGAGCAGGACTACGAGGCGTTTCTCAAGACGCACCGGCAGGAGCGCGTCGACGAGATCGACACCGTCGTGCCGGGGATCGAGCGGGTGGAGCTGCGGCGGTACCGGCGTCGGCGCAGCCGGGAGCGTGCGGCGGGGGACGTGCGGGTCCCGGGGCTGATCGTCACCGTGCGGATCGACTTCGAGGAGGCCGGGCGCCGGGAGGAGTGGGTCGACCTGGTGCTCAAGGCGCTGGAGGACGACGCCGAGGGTCACGCGGGGCTGGTGTCCGCGCACTTCCACCTGAGCACGGACGGCGGGCACGTGCTGAACTACGCCGAGTGGGAGAGCGCGGCAGCCTACGACCGGGCGCTGGCCGCGCCGTCGACGGACGCCTGGGAGCGCGTACGGACGTTCGACGGGCTGGTGGGCTTCACCGGCAGCCGGTACACGCATGCGCTGGGGCTGGTGCCCGGGTGAGGGGGCGTGGGGGGGGGGGGGGGGGGGCCACGCCGGGGGTTCAGGGGGGAGGAAGAGGGACGGGGGGGGGTTGTGTTTTGTCCTGGTGTTGGGGCCCGCGCTGCCGTGTGCGCCGTCTTCGTTCCAGTC
>NZ_JBVJKK010000001.1:1508658-1742147 GCF_055585285.1 Streptomyces sp. NPDC053665 | reverse complement strand
TGAGACCTGATGCCGAGCCGATTGTGGTGAAGTGGATGATCCTATGCTGTCGAGAAAAGCCTCTAGCGAGTTTCATGGCGGCCCGTACCCTAAACCGACTCAGGTGGTCAGGTAGAGAATACCGAGGCGTTCGGGTGAACTATGGTTAAGGAACTCGGCAAAATGCCCCCGTAACTTCGGGAGAAGGGGGGCCATCACTGGTGAGAGGACTTGCTCCTCGAGCTGGGGGTGGCCGCAGAGACCAGCGAGAAGCGACTGTTTACTAAAAACACAGGTCCGTGCGAAGCCGTAAGGCGATGTATACGGACTGACGCCTGCCCGGTGCTGGAACGTTAAGGGGACCGGTTAGCTCCATTTCGGTGGGGCGAAGCTGAGAACTTAAGCGCCAGTAAACGGCGGTGGTAACTATAACCATCCTAAGGTAGCGAAATTCCTTGTCGGGTAAGTTCCGACCTGCACGAATGGCGTAACGACTTCTCGACTGTCTCAACCATAGGCCCGGTGAAATTGCACTACGAGTAAAGATGCTCGTTTCGCGCAGCAGGACGGAAAGACCCCGGGACCTTTACTACAGTTTGATATTGGTGTTCGGTTCGGCTTGTGTAGGATAGCTGGGAGACTGTGAACTCTGGACGCCAGTTCAGGGGGAGTCGTCGTTGAAATACCAGTCTGGTCGTGCTGGATGTCTAACCTGGGTCCGTGATCCGGATCAGGGACAGTGTCTGATGGGTAGTTTAACTGGGGCGGTTGCCTCCTAAAGAGTAACGGAGGCGCCCAAAGGTTCCCTCAGCCTGGTTGGTAATCAGGTGTTGAGTGTAAGTGCACAAGGGAGCTTGACTGTGAGACCGACGGGTCGAGCAGGGACGAAAGTCGGGACTAGTGATCCGGCGGTGGCTTGTGGAAGCGCCGTCGCTCAACGGATAAAAGGTACCCCGGGGATAACAGGCTGATCTTCCCCAAGAGTCCATATCGACGGGATGGTTTGGCACCTCGATGTCGGCTCGTCGCATCCTGGGGCTGGAGTCGGTCCCAAGGGTTGGGCTGTTCGCCCATTAAAGCGGTACGCGAGCTGGGTTTAGAACGTCGTGAGACAGTTCGGTCCCTATCCGCTGTGCGCGTAGGAGTCTTGAGAAGGGCTGTCCCTAGTACGAGAGGACCGGGACGGACGAACCTCTGGTGTGCCAGTTGTTCTGCCAAGGGCATGGCTGGTTGGCTACGTTCGGGAGGGATAACCGCTGAAAGCATCTAAGCGGGAAGCCTGCTTCGAGATGAGGACTCCCACCCACTTGATGGGGTAAGGCTCCCAGTAGACGACTGGGTTGATAGGCCGGATATGGAAGCACGGTAACGTGTGGAGTTGACCGGTACTAATAGGCCGAGGGCTTGTCCTCAGTTGCTCGCGTCCACTGTGTTGGTTCTGAAACCACGAACAGCCCCATGCTGCCACGCGTGGTGCGGCTGACAGTTTCATAGTGTTTCGGTGGTTATAGCGTAGGGGAAACGCCCGGTTACATTCCGAACCCGGAAGCTAAGCCTTACAGCGCCGATGGTACTGCAGGGGGGACCCTGTGGGAGAGTAGGACGCCGCCGAACAATTCTTACAAGGGTTGGACCCCGGACTTCGGTTCGGGGTCCAACCCTTTTTTGTTGTCCGTCACTTGACGTTCACGTTGCGCAACGAGCATGCACAGCATGGGTACTGCCGCACTGCTCAAGGCCGCCGGCGTCGGACTCGGTGACGAGGTCGTCGTCCCGGCCTTCGGGAACGTCGAGATCGCCGAGTCCGTCGCCATGGCCGGAGCCATGCCCGTGTTCGCCGACATAGATCCCTCCACGTACTGCCTCGACGCCGATGCCGTGGAGGCCGCCCTGACGCCCCGGACCGCAGCCATGGTGGTGGTGCACCGGTTCGGCCGGCTCGCCGACCTCGCGCGGCTGCACCGGGTGGGACAGCGGCACGGACTGCTCGTCCTGGAACAGGGGGAGTCCGAGGCGCCGTACGACGAGATAGCGAGGCGCCGGGAGCGGGCGGCCTATCTGCACGCCAAGTTGAGGGGCGTGCGGACACCGGACGACGGCGACGGGCACTCCTACCAGCAGTATGTCGTGCGCGTACCGGGGAACGGGCGGCCCGACCGGGACGCCTTCGCACGGGCCCTGCGCAACAAGGGAGTTGACTGCCGGGTGCCGGTGAAGACCCCCGTGCACCGGCTGCCCGAATTCCGGCGGTGCGTGTCACTGCCGGAGACCGAGCGAGCCGCCGACGAGACGCTGGCACTGCCGGTGGACGCCACCCTCACCAAGCGGGACATGCAGCGGATCGTCTCCGCCTGCAATGCCCTGGGCGGCCTGCTGCAACCGGCCTTCTGACGTGGTTGGGAGCACGCTTCTGTTCGGGGTATGATCTATTCCGTTGCCGCGGGGCGAACCCCGAAGCGACAGGCCCCTATAGCTCAGTCGGTAGAGCGTCTCCATGGTAAGGAGAAGGTCAACGGTTCGATTCCGTTTGGGGGCTCCGGCAAAGAAGGCCCCACCCTCACGGGTGGGGCCTTCTTTCTTGTCCTAGTCCTGGTGGAGGCCGGGGACGCGCATGGCCAGGATCGCCATGTCGTCGGACGGGGCGTCCGAGGCGAAGCGTTCCACCGCCCGCATGATGCGCGCCGCGACCGCCCCGGCCGTCAGGCCCGTGCAGGTGGTCAGCACGTCGGCGAGACCGTCGTCACCGAGCATGCGGGTGCCCTCGCGGCGTTCGGTGACGCCGTCCGTGACGCACAGCAGGACATCGCCCGGGCCGAGCGTGACCGTCTCCTCGTAGAGCTCCAGGTCCTCGATCACGCCGAGGAGGGGCTGGGGTTCGGCGGCCGGCTCGACCGTGCCGTCCTGGCGCAGGCGCAGCGGCAGGGGGTGGCCGGCGCAGACGACCTTCAGCTCGGCGCTGCCGTCCTCCTGGGGGCGCATCTCGCCGTACAGCAGGGTGAGGAAGCGGCTGCGGGCGCCCTCGTCGAGGATGGCGGAGTTGAGCCGCTCCAGTACCGCCGGGCCGCTGAGGCCCTCGCGGGCGAGGAGGCGCAGGGCATGGCGGGCCAGGCCCGTGACGGCTGCGGCGTTCGGGCCGGTGCCGCAGACGTCGCCGATGGCGAAGCCGTAGGCGCCGTCGCGGATGGGGAAGACGTCGTAGAAGTCGCCGCCGACCTCGTTGCCCTCGCCGGCCGCGCGGTAGATGACCTCGACCTCGACGCCGTCGATGGACGGCAGCTCGGGCGGCAGGAGGCTGCGCTGGAGGGCCTGGCTGATCGCCGTGCGCTCCGAGTAGAGGCGGGCGTTGTCCAGGGCCAGGGCGGCCCGGCGGGAGAGGTCCTCGGCGAGTTCCAGGATCTCCTGGCGGAAGTGCTCGTCGGCCGGCTTGCCCAGGGTGAGCATGCCGATGACGCGGTTGCGGGCGACCAGGGGCAGGACGACCGTCTCGCCGCCGACCGCGGAGGCCGTGGCGAGGGTCGGGCCGATGCCGGGGGTGACCTGGGTGCCCGTTCCGCCGCTGAGGCCGAGGCTGCGCATCGAGCTGCGCAGGGCGGCCTTGTGGGCGTTCTCGCCGGGGGCCGGCCATACGCGGGCGCCGGGCGTGGGGACCGGGTCGGGCGGCGGGATCTTCGACAGCAGGGACTTGATGCCGTCGATGAGTTCCTCGTCCTCGTGCAGCACGTAGGACAGGTCGGGTTCGGAGGACTGGTCGGCGATCGTGTAGACGGCGCACCAGGTGGCGAGGGTCGGGACCGTCATCTGGGCCATCAGCGCCAGGGTCTGGTCGCGGTCCAGGGTGCCGGCGAGCAGGTCGGAGGCCTCGACCAGGAAGCTGAGGGAGCCGCGGCGCAGCCGCTCCAGCTCGCCCAGGCGCGCCGACTCGACGGCGAGGGCGATGCGGTCGGCGGCGAACTGCAGGCGCAGGGCCTCTTCGTTGGAGTATCTGGCGGGGGCCTCCGCGGCGACGCCGAGGGAGCCGGTGAGACGGCCCTCGACCTTGAGCGGGACCGTGACGACCGAGCGCATGCCGGTGCCGTTCAGCAGGGGGACGGCGCCGGGGACGGCCGCGAGGTCGTCGTGGACGGCGGGCATGCGGGCGGAGCCGTAGCGGCCGGGGCCCGCCTCGACGGGGACGCGGGCGAAGCGCTGACGCGCGGAGGGCAGGCCGGTGGAGGCGCGGACCTCCAGTTCCGTCTCGTCGTCGGTGGCGAGCAGGAGGAAGGCGGAGTCGCCGTCGAGCATGTCGCGGGCGCGTTCCACCGTGCGCTGGAGGAGGCCGTCGAGGTCGTCCGGGGCGGGGGAGCCGATGAACACCTCGAAGGGGTCGGTGCTCTGGCCCTCGGTGCTGCTGGAGGTGTCGGAGGCCGGGACGCGCAGGGGCGTCTGGAGCACGGCCCGTTCGTGGTCGCGCACCAGGAGGCACACGGTGGACGGCTCGCCGCCGGTGTCGCGTACGCGCAGGTGGGAGGCGTAGACGGGGACGACCCGGCCGTCGGCGTCGCGGATGCCGTAGCTGCCCTCCCAGCGGGACAGGCGCAGGGCCTCGGCGATCCCGGTGCTGGTGCCCGGGGTGTGGGGCCAGGCGGCGAAGTCGGTGAGGGGCTTGCCGGTGACCTGGTCGGCGGGGTAGCCGAAGAGGTCCTCGGCGTCCTCGTTCCAGGCGGTGATGTGGCCGGTGCGGTCGATCTGGACGACGGCCACGCGGACCCGGCCGTCGGCCAGGGGGAGCAGCTCGGAAGGGAGGGCGGGGCCGGCGGCGCGGGTGCCGACCGCGCGTGCGGGCAGGTCGAGCCGGAACCAGACGGTCTTGTGGGTGGGGGTGTACTCGACGCCCCAGCGGCCGGCGAGGGCCGCGCACAGCTGCAGGCCGCGGCCGCCCTCGCGGTCGGGGCTGCCCATGGTGACGGCGCTGCCCTGGAGGGGCACCTCGCGCTCCGGGTACCGGTCGGCGACCTCGATGCGCGCGCCCTCGTCGCTGCGCAGGCACAGCACGTCGGCGGAGGTGCCGGCGTGGACGACGGCGTTGGTCACCAGTTCGCTGGTGAGAACGACGGCGTCGTCGACGATGTCGGCGAACCCCCAGCCCTGGAGGGTGTCCCGGACGAACGAGCGGGCGCTCGCGACCGAGCGCCCGACGGGCTCGAAACTGGCGGCCGCGCGCGCGGTGATCACAGAACTCCTCGACCGGTTCTCGTCGTGCTGGGCTGCGGGGCCGTCCGGTTCGTGCCGCTGGTGCGGCAGTCCGCCCGTCGGCCGGGGGTCCGAGGGTTGTTCCCCCGGGATCAGTCCGGTGGTCATGTGTCTGCGGCCGCCCCTCCGATGCCCGCTCGTCTTCGTGCCACCGCCCAGGCCGGACGGACCGGCGTGGCTGGACAGCCGGATGCAAGGTTACTTACCTTCGCGGTCCGAGCGGGTGCCGGTCTGCAGTGTTTCCGTCCGGAGGGTGTGCGGACGATGTGCGAAGCTGCCGAACTGTTATGGCCTGGTTCGGCCGGGGTGAAACACTGGGCAGGCTTCTTGTACGGGTCCGGGCAGGCTGAGTGCCGGAGGCGTACGGCGGGCAGCAGCCCCTGGGACCGCCTCGGTGCGCAGGGCGGAGAATACGCAGTAGTAACCGGTACGCCGAGAGTGGAACCCGAGCACAGCAGTGACGGTCGACCCCTGCGGGAGGGACACAGTGGAGTCTGGCGCAGCGACGCGTGGCAGCAGGACGCGCGCGAAAGGCGGACAGTCCCCGAGCAACCAGGGCACAGCGCGCAACGGCACGACCGAGGTGGACACGGCGGCGCTGAACAGACTGCTGTCGGCTCTGGTGTCCATGCGGGACGGCAACTTCCGCAAGCGGCTCACGGTGTCCGGCGACGGCGTGATGTCGGAGATCGCCGCGGTCTTCAACGAGGTGGCCGACCGGAACCTGCACCTGACGGGTGAGCTGTCGCGGGTGCGGCGGATGGTGGGCCGTGAGGGCAAGCTGACCGAGCGGCTGGAGACGGGCGTCTGCGAGGGCTCGTGGGCGACCGCGATCGACAACTCGAACGCCCTGGTGGACGACCTGGTGCGGCCGGTCTCCGAGGTCAGCCGGGTGCTGTCGGCGGTGGCCGACGGTGATCTGTCGCCGCGCATGGAACTGCGCACGCACGTGCCGGAGGGCAGCGGGCAGCCGCTGCGGGGCGAGTTCCTCAAGGTCGGCCGGACCGTGAACAACCTGGTCGACCAGCTGTCGACGTTCACCGACGAGGTCACGCGGGTGGCCAGTGAGGTGGGCACCGAGGGCAAGCTGGGCGGTCAGGCGAGGCTGCGGGGCATGTCGGGGTCGTGGAAGGACCTCACCGACTCCGTCAACACGATGGCGCACCGGCTGACGGCCCAGGTGCGGGACATCGCGCTGGTGACGACGGCGGTGGCCCGGGGCGATCTGTCGCGCAAGGTCACGGTGCACGTGGCCGGCGAGATGCTGGAGCTGAAGAACACCGTCAACACGATGGTGGACCAGCTGTCGGCGTTCTCCTCCGAGGTGACGCGGGTGGCCCGGGAGGTGGGCACCGAGGGCGCGCTGGGCGGTCAGGCGCAGGTGCCCGGCGTGGACGGGGTGTGGAAGGAGCTCACCGACTCCGTGAACACCATGGCCGGGAACCTCACGGCCCAGGTGCGCGGGATCGCCGAGGTGACGACCGCGGTGGCCAACGGTGACCTGTCGCGGAAGGTGACGGTGCCGGCGCGTGGTGAGGTCGCGCAGCTCGCCGAGACGATCAACCAGATGACCGAGACGCTGCGGATCTTCGCGGACGAGGTCACGCGGGTGGCGAACGAGGTCGGTGCCGAGGGCAGGCTCGGCGGTCAGGCGAACGTGCCGGGTGCGGCGGGGACGTGGAAGGACCTCACCGATTCGGTGAACACGGTCTTCCGGAACCTGACCACGCAGGTGCGGGACATCGCGGCCGTGACGACGGCGGTGGCGAACGGCGATCTGTCGCAGAAGGTCACGGTCGACGTGGCCGGCGAGATGCTGGAGCTGAAGAACACCGTCAACACGATGGTGGACCAGCTGTCCGCCTTCGGCGCCGAGGTGACGCGGGTGGCCCGCGAGGTCGGTGTCGAGGGTGAGCTGGGCGGTCAGGCTCAGGTGCCCGGGGCGGCCGGGACGTGGAAGGACCTGACGGACTCCGTCAACACCGCGTTCCGCAACCTCACCGGGCAGGTGCGGAACATCGCCCAGGTGACGACGGCGGTGGCGAACGGCGACCTGTCGCAGAAGGTCACGGTCGACGTCTCCGGCGAGATGCTGGCGCTGAAGAACACCGTGAACACGATGGTCGACCAGCTGTCGAGCTTCGCCGACCAGGTGACCCGGATGGCGCGGGACGTGGGCACGGAGGGCCGTCTCGGCGGTCAGGCCCGGGTCGACGGCGTGTCGGGCACGTGGAAGGAGCTGACCGACTCCGTCAACTCGATGGCCGGCAACCTCACCTCCCAGGTGCGCAACATCGCCCAGGTGACGACGGCGGTGGCCCGGGGCGACCTGTCGCAGAAGATCGACGTGGACGCGCGGGGCGAGATCCTGGAGCTGAAGAACACCATCAACACGATGGTGGACCAGTTGTCGGCCTTCGCCGACCAGGTGACCCGGGTCGCCCGGGAGGTGGGTACGGATGGCCGGCTGGGCGGTCAGGCGCAGGTGCCGGGCGTGGCCGGTGTGTGGCGCGACCTGACGGACTCCGTGAACGGCATGGCGTCCAACCTGACCGGCCAGGTGCGCAACATCGCCCAGGTGGCCACGGCGGTGGCGCGCGGCGACCTGTCCCAGAAGATCACCGTGGACGCCCGCGGGGAGATCCTGGAGCTGAAGAACACCCTGAACACGATGGTGGACCAGCTGTCGTCGTTCGCCGAGGAGGTCACGCGGGTCGCCCGCGAGGTGGGTACGGAGGGCATCCTGGGCGGCCAGGCCGAGGTGCAGGGCGTCTCCGGCACCTGGAAGGACCTCACCCAGTCCGTGAACGGCATGGCGAACAACCTGACCATCCAGGTGCGCAACATCGCCGAGGTCACGACCGCGGTCGCCCGGGGCGACCTGTCGAAGAAGATCACCGTCGACGCCAAGGGCGAGATCCTCGAGCTGGTGACGACCGTCAACACGATGGTCGACCAGCTGTCCTCGTTCGCCGAGCAGGTGACCCGGGTGGCCCGCGAGGTGGGCACCGAGGGCATCCTGGGCGGCCAGGCGCACGTGCCGGGCGTCACGGGCATCTGGAAGGACCTGAGCGACAACGTCAACCTGATGGCGAAGAACCTGACCACGCAGGTGCGCAACATCTCCCAGGTCTCGGCGGCGGTCGCCAACGGTGACCTGACGCGGCAGGTGACCATCGAGGCGCGCGGTGAGGTCGCGCAGCTCGCCGACACCATCAACACGATGGTGAAGACGCTGAGTTCGTTCGCCGAGCAGGTCACCAAGGTGGCCCGCGAGGTGGGCACGGACGGCATCCTCGGAGGTCAGGCGCACGTGCCGGGTGTGGCCGGTACGTGGAAGGACCTCACCGAGTCGGTGAACCAGATGGCGTCCAACCTGACCGGTCAGGTGCGCAACATCGCGATGGTGACCACGGCCATCGCCAAGGGCGATCTGACGAAGAAGATCGACATCGATGCGCGGGGCGAGATCCTGGAGCTGAAGACGACCATCAACACGATGGTCGACCAGCTGTCCTCGTTCGCCGAGGAGGTCACGCGCGTGGCCCGCGAGGTGGGCACCGAGGGGCAGCTCGGCGGGCAGGCACGCGTGCGTGACGTCGACGGCACCTGGCGGGACCTGACGGAGTCGGTGAACGAGATGGCCGGGAACCTGACCCGGCAGGTGCGTGCCATCGCGCGCGTGGCGACGGCGGTGACCCGCGGCGATCTCAACCTGAAGATCGACGTGGACGCGTCCGGGGAGATCCAGGAACTCCAGGACTACATCAACAAGATGATCGCCAACCTGCGCGACACCACCATCGCCAACAAGGAGCAGGACTGGCTCAAGGGCAACCTCGCCCGGATCTCGGGGCTGATGCAGGGCCGCCGGGACCTGGAGGACGTGGCCTCGCTGATCATGAGCGAGCTGACCCCGGTGGTCTCGGCGCAGCACGGCGCGTTCTTCCTGGCCATGCCGCTGGTCGACGGCGAGGACATCAACGTCGCGGCCGACGACCAGTACGAGCTGCGGATGGTCGGTTCGTACGGCTACTCACCGGGCTCCATGCCGACGTCGTTCGAGCCCGGTGAGGCGCTGATCGGGACGGCCGCCACGGAGAAGCGCACGATCCTGGTGGAGAACGCGCCCAGCGGCTACCTGAGGATCTCGTCAGGGCTCGGCGAGGCGCCGCCCGCGCAGGTGATCGTGCTGCCGGTGCTGTTCGAGGGGAAGGTCCTCGGGGTCATCGAGCTGGCGTCCTTCACGCCGTTCACGCAGATCCAGAAGGACTTCCTGAACCAGATCGCGGAGATGATCGCCACCAGCGTCAACACCATCTCCGTCAACACCAAGACCGAGTCGCTGCTGGCGCAGTCGCAGGAGTTGACCGAGCAACTGCGCGAGCGTTCCGCCGAATTGGAGCAGCGGCAGAAGGCCCTTCAGGCGTCCAACGCCGAACTGGAGGAGAAGGCCGAGCTGCTGGCGCAGCAGAACCGCGACATCGAGGTGAAGAACACCGAGATCGAGGAGGCGCGCCAGGTCCTGGAGGAGCGCGCCGAGCAGCTCGCGGTGTCGATGCGCTACAAGAGCGAGTTCCTGGCGAACATGTCGCACGAGCTGCGTACGCCGCTGAACTCGCTGCTGATCCTCGCCAAGCTGCTCGCGGACAACGCCGAGGGGAACCTCTCCCCGAAGCAGGTGGAGTTCGCCGAGACGATCCACGGGGCCGGCTCCGACCTGCTCCAGCTCATCAACGACATCCTGGACCTGTCGAAGGTCGAGGCGGGCAAGATGGACGTCTCCCCGACGCGGATCGCGCTCGTGCAGCTGGTGGACTACGTGGAGGCCACCTTCCGTCCGCTGACCGCCGAGAAGGGCCTGGACCTGTCGGTGCGGGTCTCGCCGGAGCTGCCCGCCACCCTGCACACCGACGAGCAGCGCCTGTTGCAGGTGCTGCGCAACCTGCTGTCGAACGCGGTGAAGTTCACCGACTCGGGTTCGGTGGAGCTGGTGATCAGGCCGGCGCGGGAGGACGTGCCGCAGAAGATCCGGGAGCAGTTGCTGGAGACCGGGTCGCTGACCGATCCGGACGCCGAGCTGATCGCGTTCTCCGTGACGGACACCGGTATCGGCATCGCCTCCAGCAAGATGCGGGTGATCTTCGAGGCGTTCAAGCAGGCCGACGGCACCACCAGCCGCAAGTACGGCGGCACGGGCCTGGGGTTGTCGATCTCGCGGGAGATCGCGCAGCTGCTGGGCGGTGAGATCCACGCGCAGAGCGAGCCGGGACGCGGCTCGACCTTCACGCTGTACCTGCCGCTGCACCCCAGTGAGCTGCCGCCGCAGGGCTACCAGCAGCAGCTGCCCGCCCTGGAGGCGGCCGAGGTGGTGTCCGCGGGCGAGGTCTCGGAGCCGTCGGCCGCGGAGGTCGAGACGCCGGCGGAGGTGACGTCGTACCGCGAGACGCAGAACGGGCCGGCCGCGCTGTTCCGGCGGCGGCGCAGGGCGCCCGAGCTGCCGGCGCGGCCCTCCCAGCCCGAGCAGTGGGTCCCCGCCGAGCAGGAGCCGGCGCCGAAGCCGCAGCGGGGCATCCGGTTCGGCGGCCAGAAGGTCCTGATCGTCGACGACGACATCCGCAACGTGTTCGCCCTGACCAGCGTCCTGGAGCAGCACGGCCTGTCGGTGCTGTACGCCGAGAACGGCCGGGAGGGCATCGAGGTCCTGGAGCAGCACGACGACGTGGCGGTCGTGCTGATGGACATCATGATGCCCGAGATGGACGGGTACGCGACGACGACGGCGATCCGCAGGATGCCGCAGTTCGCGGGGCTGCCGATCATCGCGCTGACCGCGAAGGCGATGAAGGGCGACCGGGAGAAGGCGATCGAGTCGGGTGCCTCCGACTACGTGACGAAGCCGGTCGACCCCGATCACCTGCTGACGGTCATGCAGCAGTGGATGCGAGGGGAGTGAGGCAGGGCCCGCCGGGTGTCCGGCGGGTTGTCAAAGCCGCGCCCGGTGTGGACGCCGGGCTGTGAAGGCCCGGCCCGGTGTGGACGCCGGGCCGGGCCGAACTCGGTGGGCGCGCAGCCGTGTAGAACGGGAAGATCCGGGGAACCTTCTGGTCTCCCGCTGCGTTTCCGCTCTGTGCACAGTGACAACACGGTGACAGGGTGTGGCGACGGGCGGGGTGCGGCTACGATGACCGGCACAAGGACGGACGGCGCAAGGGAGTCGTCCCCTGGGGCGGCACCCACCGACGCTTCCCCAGGTCCTGCGGACAGGGGAGGCCCCACGCCGGGGCGAGGAGGGCGGGCCATGGTGCAGAAGGCCAAGATCCTCCTGGTCGATGACCGGCCGGAGAATCTGCTGGCGCTGGAGGCGATCCTCTCGGCGCTCGATCAGACGCTGGTGCGGGCATCGTCCGGGGAGGAAGCGCTCAAGGCGCTGCTCACGGACGACTTCGCGGTCATCCTGCTGGACGTGCAGATGCCGGGCATGGACGGGTTCGAGACCGCCGCGCACATCAAGCGGCGTGAGCGGACCAGGGACATCCCGATCATCTTCCTCACGGCGATCAACCACGGCCCGCACCACACCTTCCGGGGCTACGCGGCGGGCGCGGTCGACTACATCTCCAAGCCGTTCGACCCGTGGGTGCTGCGCGCGAAGGTCTCCGTCTTCGTCGAGCTGTACATGAAGAACTGCCAGCTGCGTGAGCAGGCGTCCCTGCTGCGGCTGCAGTTGGAGGGCAGCGGCAAGGACGCGGGCGGCGAGGCCAAGGAGTCGGCCGGCCTGCTCGCGGAGCTCTCCGCTCGCCTCGCGGCCGTCGAGGAGCAGGCCGAGGCGCTCACCAAGCAGCTGAACGACGAGTCGACCGACGCCGCCGCGGTGGCCACGGCGGCTCATCTGGAGCGCAAGCTCACGGGGTTGCGGCGGGCGCTGGACGCGCTGGAGCCGGGCACCGGAAGCACCTCCTCGGTGTCCTCGCAGAACTGACGCGCGCGCAGGCCCGGTTGCCCGCCCGGTGACCGCGCGTCAGCTGCGCGCCTCCTCCGGGAGCGACACGAACGGGTGAAGCAGTGGGCACACGTGTCCCTTGCCGTCTCCACCGGTAACCTCACACCCATGGCCTCACGTCCCTCCGCAGCCAGGAAGCCGCCCGCGAAGAAGGCGGCCGCTTCGGCGAAGGCTCCGGCGAAGAAGGCCGCTGCCCGAAAGGCCCCCGCGAAGAAGGCGCCCGCCAGGAAGGCCGCGGCCAAGAAGGTCGCGCCCAGGCCGGCGCCCAGTCCCACCGGGGGCGTGTACCGCCTCGTGCGCGCCGTGTGGCTCGGTGTGGCGCACGCCGTCGGCGCCGTCTTCCGCGGCCTGGGGCAGGGTGCCAAGAACCTCGACCCGGCCCACCGCAAGGACGGCGTCGCCCTGCTGCTGCTCGGCATCGCCCTGATCGTCGCCGCGGGCACCTGGGCCGACCTCGAGGGCCCGGTGGGCGACCTGGTCGAGATCCTGGTGACCGGTGCCTTCGGCCGGCTCGACCTGCTCGTGCCGATACTGCTCGCGGTCGTCGCGGTGCGGTTCATCCGCC
This sequence comes from Streptomyces sp. NPDC053665, assembly GCF_055585285.1. Classification (NCBI taxonomy): domain Bacteria; kingdom Bacillati; phylum Actinomycetota; class Actinomycetes; order Kitasatosporales; family Streptomycetaceae; genus Streptomyces; species Streptomyces sp. NPDC053665. Next base: position 1,729,371 of record NZ_JBVJKK010000001.1, on the reverse strand, counting down.
ACCCGGAGAAGCCCGAGGCCAACGGACGCATCGTCATCGGCCTGTCCGCGCTCGTCATCGGCGTGCTCGGCCAGGTCCACGTGGCGTGCGGCTCACCCGCGCGCGGTGACGGCATGACGGCCATACGGGACGCCGGCGGCCTCATCGGCTGGGCCATGGCGACGCCGCTGTCGTACGCCATGGGCGATGTGCTCGCGGTGCCGCTGCTGGTGCTGGTGACGATCTTCGGGCTGCTCGTCGTCACCGCCACGCCGGTCAACGCCATCCCGCAGCGGCTGCGGCTGCTCGGGGTGCGGCTCGGCATCGTCCGGGACCCTGCCGAGTACGACGACTACGGCTACGCCGACGACGACGAGCGCTACGAGGAGCAGTGGCGTGAGGCCCTGCCCGCGCGCCCGCGCGGCAGGCGTGCGCCGGCGCCCGGGGCGTACGACCCCGACGGCGCCGAGCAGGAGGCCCTGTCGCAGCGCCGGGGACGGCCCAGGCGTTCGGCGGTGCCGCAGCCCGACATGGACCGCCCCAGGGACGCCGTGGACGTCGCCGCGGCGGCCGCCGCCGCGCTCGACGGTGCCGTGCTGCACGGCATGCCGCCCTCGCCGGTCGTCGCCGACCTCACCCAGGGCGTGCGCACCGGCGACCAGGAGGTCACCACCCCGACACCCGTCCCGGCCGCCCGGCCCCAGCAGGACCAGCCGCAGCCCGACCGGCCGCCGCAGGCCGAGCCGCAGCCCCAGAAGCCGAGGGCCGGCGTCCGCGACCTGACGAAGGCGCCGCCCGCCGAGCCGCGCGAACTGCCCGCGCGCGCGGAGCAGCTCCAGCTCTCGGGTGACATCACCTACTCCCTGCCGTCGCTCGACCTGCTGGAGCGCGGCGGCCCGGGCAAGGCCCGCAGCGCCGCCAACGACGCCATAGTGGCCGCGCTGACCACCGTCTTCACCGAGTTCAAGGTCGACGCCCGGGTCACCGGCTTCACGCGCGGGCCGACGGTCACGCGCTACGAGGTGGAACTCGGCCCCGCCGTGAAGGTCGAGCGCATCACCGCGCTGGCCAAGAACATCGCCTACGCCGTCGCCTCCCCGGACGTGCGGATCATCAGCCCGATCCCCGGCAAGTCCGCGGTCGGCATCGAGATCCCCAACACCGACCGCGAGATGGTCAACCTCGGTGACGTCCTGCGCCTCGCGGAGTCCGCGGAGGACGACGACCCGATGCTGGTCGCGTTCGGCAAGGACGTCGAGGGCGGCTACGTCATGCACTCGCTGGCGAAGATGCCGCACATGCTGGTGGCCGGCGCCACCGGCTCCGGCAAGTCCTCCTGCATCAACTGCCTGATCACCTCGATCATGATGCGGGCGACCCCCGAGGACGTGCGGATGATCCTGGTCGACCCCAAGCGGGTCGAGCTGACCGCCTACGAGGGCATCCCGCACCTGATCACGCCGATCATCACCAACCCCAAGCGGGCCGCCGAGGCGCTCCAGTGGGTCGTGCGCGAGATGGACCTGCGCTACGACGACCTGGCCGCCTACGGCTACCGGCACATCGACGACTTCAACAAGGCCGTGCGCGAGGGCAAGGTCAAGCCGCCCGAGGGCAGCGAGCGCGAACTCCAGCCGTACCCCTACCTGCTGGTGATCGTCGACGAGCTGGCCGACCTGATGATGGTCGCGCCCCGCGACGTCGAGGACGCGATCGTGCGCATCACGCAGCTCGCGCGCGCGGCCGGCATCCACCTGGTGCTGGCCACGCAGCGCCCCTCGGTGGACGTCGTCACCGGCCTGATCAAGGCGAACGTTCCCTCTCGGCTGGCGTTCGCCACCTCCTCGCTGGCCGACTCGCGCGTCATCCTCGACCAGCCCGGCGCCGAGAAGCTCATCGGCAAGGGCGACGGGCTGTTCCTGCCCATGGGGGCCAACAAGCCCACCCGTATGCAGGGCGCCTTCGTGACCGAAGCCGAGGTCGCGGCGGTCGTGCAGCACTGCAAGGACCAGATGACGCCGGTCTTCCGGGACGACGTCGTGGTGGGCACCAAGCAGAAGAAGGAGATCGACGAGGACATCGGCGACGACCTCGACCTGCTGTGCCAGGCGGCCGAACTGGTCGTCTCCACGCAGTTCGGCTCGACGTCCATGCTCCAGCGCAAACTGCGCGTCGGCTTCGCCAAGGCCGGGCGGCTGATGGACCTCATGGAGTCGCGGAACATCGTCGGACCGAGCGAGGGTTCGAAGGCTCGTGACGTTCTTGTGAAGCCTGACGAGCTGGATGGCGTGCTCGCCCTGATCCGGGGGGAGTCTGGAGGGTAGGGAAACGGGGCACGGTGATCGTCGGGCCGTACGGCAATCGGGTGGTCCGATCGTGACTCACCCGTAAGGATCAGCGGGCAACCGTTTCCCTTCGGCGTACGTCAAGTTGAGGGAAGCGAAACGCAGCGACCCCACCATCGGACTGTCGGGCCATTCCGATGGCGTACAAAGTGTCACCGCCCGGTTGCCCCATCTTTTTGCCCTCCCCCTAGACTGAACCTCCAGCACAGGCGGCTACACGCTCGAAAGGCGCCCCCGTGTCCATCGGCAACTCACCTGAAGACGAGCGTCCGTTCGAAGACGACAGCGTCGCAGCAGATCACGAGGAAGCCCGCCCCTCCATCGGCCACGCCCTGCGGCAGGCCCGTATCGCCGCCGGGCTGACCGTCGACGACGTCAGTAGCGCCACCCGGGTCCGCATGAACATCGTGCACGCGATCGAGGCGGACGACTTCTCGCCCTGCGGCGGGGACGTCTACGCCCGCGGGCACATCAGGACCCTGGCCAGGGCCGTCCACCTCGACCCGGAGCCCCTGCTCGCCCAGTACGGCGAGGACCACGGCGGGCGTCCGGCGCCGACCCCGGCGGCGCCCCTCTTCGAGGCGGAGCGCATCCGTCCCGAGCGGCGGGGACCCAACTGGACCGCGGCCATGGTCGCCGCGATCGTCGCCGTGATCGGCTTCGTCGGGTTCACCATGTTCCAGGGCGGCGACGACGGCGGCAGCGAGGCGAACGTGGCCGAGGGCTCCACGCCCAGCGACTCCGCCTCGCCGACCACCAAGACCAAGAAGCCCGCCGACCCCAAGCCCGCGCCGTCCGACAGCGCCATCGCCGCCGCGCCGCAGGACAAGGTCACCGTCCGCGTGGCCGCCGCCGACGGCCGCAGCTGGATCGCCGCCAAGGACCACAACGGCCGGATGCTCTTCGACGGCGTCCTCAAGCAGGGCGACACCAAGACCTTCCAGGACAGCACCAAGGTCCACCTCGTCCTCGGCGACGCCGGCGCGATCGACCTCTTCGTCAACGGCAAGAAGATCGAAGAGGACTTCCAGCCCGGTTCCGTCGAACGCCTGACCTACACCAAGGGTGATCCCGAAGCCGGATGACCTGTCCGTAAAGCGCACTTCGCACGGGGTTGGCCGGGAAACGGTCAACCCCGTCGACGTGGGGTGTCGGCGGGACGAAGTAGTCTTGAGCCCATGCCTGAACGCCGTACCGTCGCACTCGTCACCCTTGGCTGCGCCCGTAACGAGGTGGACTCGGAGGAGCTCGCAGGCCGTTTGGAGGCGGACGGCTGGCAGCTCGTCGAGGACGCCGAGGAAGCCGACGTCGCCGTCGTGAACACCTGCGGCTTCGTCGAAGCCGCCAAGAAGGACTCCGTCGACGCCCTCCTCGAGGCCAACGACCTCAAGGGACACGGCAGAACGCAGGCCGTCGTGGCGGTGGGCTGCATGGCCGAGCGGTACGGCAAGGAACTCGCCGAGGCCCTCCCCGAGGCCGACGGTGTCCTCGGCTTCGACGACTACGCCGACATCTCCGACCGGCTCCAGACCATCCTCAACGGCGGCATCCACGCCTCGCACACCCCGCGCGACCGGCGCAAGCTGCTGCCGATCAGCCCGGCCGAGCGCCAGGAGTCGGCCGCCGAGGTCGCACTGCCCGGGCACGGCCCCGCCGAGCCCGCCACCGCGCCCGCCGATCTCCCGGAGGGCCTCGCTCCGGCCTCCGGACCCCGCGCGCCGCTGCGCCGCCGGCTGGACGGTTCGCCGGTCGCCTCGGTGAAGCTCGCCTCCGGCTGCGACCGCCGCTGCTCCTTCTGCGCCATCCCGTCCTTCCGCGGCTCCTTCATCTCGCGCCGCCCCTCGGACGTGCTGAACGAGACGCGCTGGCTGGCCGAGCAGGGCGTCAAGGAGATCATGCTGGTCTCCGAGAACAACACCTCCTACGGCAAGGACCTGGGCGACATCCGCCTGCTGGAGTCCCTGCTGCCCGAGCTGGCCGAGGTCGACGGCATCGAGCGGGTGCGCGTCAGCTACCTCCAGCCGGCCGAGATGCGGCCCGGCCTGATCGACGTCCTGACCTCCACCCCGAAGGTCGCCCCCTACTTCGACCTGTCCTTCCAGCACTCCGCGCCCGGCGTGCTGCGCGCGATGCGCCGCTTCGGCGACACCGACCGCTTCCTGGAACTGCTCGACACCATCCGCAGCAAGGCGCCCGAGGCGGGCGTGCGCTCCAACTTCATCGTCGGTTTCCCCGGCGAGAGCGAGGCGGACCTCGCGGAGCTGGAGCGGTTCCTGAACGGCGCGCGGCTGGACGCCATCGGCGTCTTCGGCTACTCCGACGAGGAGGGCACCGAGGCCGCGACCTACGACGGCAAGCTCGACCAGGACGTCGTCGACGAGCGGCTGGCCCGCGTCTCGCGGCTCGCGGAGGAACTCGTCTCGCAGCGCGCCGAGGAGCGCGTCGGCCAGACGGTGCACGTCCTCGTCGAGTCCGTGGACGACGAGGAGGGCGTGTACGGGCGCGCGGAGCACCAGGCGCCCGAGACGGACGGCCAGGTGCTGCTCACGAGCGGCGCGGGTCTGAGCATCGGCCGTATGGTCGAGGCGAAGGTGGTCGGCACGGAAGGTGTCGACCTGGTGGCCGAGCCGCTGCAGAGCTCGTTCGCCTTGCCTGCGTGGAGTGAGGAGGCGGGCAGATGACCGGTGTCCCGGCATCCGCGGCGGGTGGTCCCTCCGGTGCGCGGAGGGCCGCGGCCGGTGCGGTGACCCCGGCCGGAACGGTGTCTCCGGCCGTCGTGGCCTCGGGGACGGTTCCCGGGGCGGTGGCGGGGCGCGCGGCGGCTCCCTCGGCCGACGGCGGTTCGTTCGCAGCCGGGTCCGGAGCGCCCGACGAGGCGGAGTGTGGTGGTGCCGCCGGCGCGATGCCCGGTCGTGAGGCGGTCGCCGGGGAGGCCGGTGCCGCCGTGGACGGCGCGCCCGGCGGCAGTGGCACGGCCGGAGGCAGTGGCGCGGTGGGCAGGGCCGGCGACGGTCGCGCGGTCGCCGGTGACGGTGGCGTGCTGCTCGGGGAGGCCGACGGCCTCGAGGGCAGGGGCGGCGACGGACGGCACCCGCGGGGCGCGAAGCTGGCGGCCGCGGCCGTCAACCAGGCCAGCGTCTGGAACATCGCCAATCTGCTGACCATGCTCCGGCTCGTCCTGGTGCCGGCCTTCGTCGCGCTGATGCTCGCCGACGGCGGATACGACCCGGCCTGGCGCTCGCTGGCCTGGGCGGCCTTCGCCATCGCCATGATCACCGACCTGTTCGACGGCCATCTCGCCCGGACGTACAACCTCGTCACGGACTTCGGGAAGATCGCCGACCCCATCGCCGACAAGGCGATCATGGGGGCGGCGCTGATCTGCCTGTCCGCCCTCGGCGATCTGCCCTGGTGGGTCACCGGCGTCATCCTCGGCCGGGAACTCGGCGTCACCCTGCTGCGTTTCTGGGTCATCCGGTACGGCGTCATCCCCGCCAGCCGCGGCGGGAAGCTGAAGACCCTCACCCAGGGCGTGGCCGTCGGGATGTACGTGCTGGCGCTGACGGGCTGGCTGGCCACCCTGAGGTGGTGGGTGATGGCCGCGGCGGTCGTGCTCACCGTGGTGACCGGGCTCGATTATGTGAAACAGGCCATTGTGCTGCGCCGGCGGGGAATCGCCGAGCGCAAGGCTGCGTTGGAGGAGACGGAAGCGTGAGTTCCACGGCCACCGACGTGGTGCGACTACTCACGGTGAGGGGCAGGACGCTCGCTGTCGCGGAGTCCTTGACGGGTGGCCTCGTGGCCGCGGAGATCACATCGGTCCCCGGGGCGTCCAAGGTCTTCAGAGGCTCGGTGACCGCCTACGCCACCGACCTCAAGCACGAGCTGCTCGGCGTCGACGCCACTCTGCTGGCGGCACAGGGAGCGGTGGATCCGCAGGTCGCGGCCCAGATGGCGGCGGGCGTGCGCGCGGCGCTCGGTGCTGACTGGGGGATTGCGACCACCGGAGTCGCGGGTCCGGAGCCGCAGGACGGCCGGCCCGTCGGGACGGTCTACGTCGCCGTGGACGGGCCCACCGGACCGGATTCCGGTTCTGCCCGCGGCGGAAAAGTGGAGGGTCTGCGGTTGAACGGCCACCGCGAGGAAATTCGTAGAGAGAGTGTACGGAGCGTACTCGCACTGCTCCTGAAGGAGCTCGCGGGCGAACAGACCAGGAATGAGCGGGCACAGGATACGGAACGGAACGGGGGGTTTTGATGTTTGCAGCCCTGAGTGAACACGACATCGCTCCCCGCACGGCCGCGGCGCAAGGCGGTACGGTGGGGCGTAATGGATGCGGCTACGCGGTCCGAGGAGGGAGCCACCGATGATTCTGCTCCGTCGCCTGCTGGGTGACGTGCTGCGTCGGCAGCGCCAGCGCCAGGGCCGTACTCTGCGCGAAGTCTCCTCGTCCGCCCGAGTCTCACTCGGCTATCTCTCCGAGGTGGAGCGGGGGCAGAAGGAGGCTTCCTCCGAGCTGCTCTCCGCCATCTGCGACGCGCTGGACGTACGGATGTCCGAGCTCATGCGGGAAGTGAGCGACGAGCTCGCCCTCGCCGAGCTGGCCCAGTCTGCTGCGGCCACCCCCAGCGAGCCTGTGCCCACACCGGTACGACCCATGCTGGGTTCCGTCTCGGTGACCGGTGTGCCACCGGAACGGGTGACCATCAAGGCGCCTGCCGAGGCGGTGGACGTCGTCGCCGCGTGAGGCTCCACGCTCACACGGCATGATCGAGGCCCCGGTCGGGCTTCTCCGGAGATCCGGAGGGGTACCGGTCCGGGGTTTTCGCTTGCGCGGGGAGCGGTGAGGCCCCGGGGTGCGCCTCGCCGGACGTCGACGCGGGCGTCGGACGCCGGACGTCGAACGTCGAACGTCGGACGCCGGGCCTGCCGGTTGCCGGCTGCTTGCTGTCCGGTTTGTCTGCGTTTGCCGGTGGGGCGTGGGGCGGTCATCGTTGAGGGGATGGCGGGGGCCGTTCTCGGAGGTGCGGATGTACGTCGTGAAGAGCCCGTTGTCGGACGCGAACCTGAAGACCGTGTCCGAGGCACTGCAGGGCGCCCTGGTCGACCTGGTGGACCTCGCCCTCGTTGCGAAGCAGATCCATTGGAACGTGGTGGGGCCGCGCTTCCGTTCCGTGCACCTTCAGCTCGACGAGGTCGTCGACACCGCACGCACCTACTCCGACACCGTGGCGGAGCGGGCCGCGGCCCTGGGCATCTCGCCCGACGGGCGGGCGGCGACCGTGGCCGTCGGCAGCGGCATCGGCGTCACCCCGGAGGGCTGGGTCGACGACACCACCGCGGTGGGGACGCTGGTCGAGGCGCTGGGCGCGGTGATCGCGCGGATGCGGGAGCGGATCGAGACGACCGGCGAACCGGATCCCGTGAGCCAGGACATCTTCATCGGGATGACAGCGGCCCTGGAGAAGCATCACTGGATGTTCCAGGCCGAGAACGGGTGAACCGGGCGGGCGCCACGGTGGGTGCCGGGCCGGGCGAGCCGTGGGGGCCCTGTGGGGCGTACGGGCCGCGGGGTGCGTGTGGGCCCGGCGGGTGGGACGTGGCCCGCGTCGTTCGGCGTGCAGGGGTGCGTTCAGGGGTGCGCGGCGCGTCGGGGCGTACCCGGGGTGCGCCGCCGCCCGCCGTCCGAGGAGCGCGTGGTGGTCGCCGTCCGGATGTGGGGCGGGGGTGGGGGTCGTGACAGGCATAGCACGCTGGGGGATGCGCGGTACCGCGCTCGGCTTCGGTGCGCTGTGGTGGTGGGCGGTGCTGCGGTTGGTGACGGAGTCCGAGGCGGGGTTGCTGGAGGCGGCGGTCGCCGCCGGGGGCTGGGGGCTGAGCGTGCTGCCGGTGCACTGCGTGCCGAAGCGGCGGGCACCGGGGACCGTGGCTGCCGGGCGCAGGCGGGGTGGGTGGGCGACTGCGCGGCGACGGGCGGACGCGCGGCGGGGGTGAGTCCACGCGCGGGAGGGATAGGTCTTGCTCTTGGGGCAGTCGTGTGGGGCGCGGAGGTGTCGGCGGCTCTGAGCGGAACCGGGGGCCCGCGGCGCGTACGGCACACGCCGTCACATGGTGTGGCTGCGCCTGCGGGCGGGGGAGGGGGCCGGGGACGGGCCCGGCTGGCAGGTGGGGCACCAGTACGTGGGGCGTTCGCGTGAGCCGTCGCCCTGGTCGGCGAGCCTGATCGGTGTGCCGCAGCGCAGGCAGGGGCGGCGCGCCCGGCCGTAGACGTAGAGGTCCTGGCCGCGGCGGCCCGTGGTGACGCGGATCGGGCGGTCGCGGTTGAACTCCAGCAGCTTCTTGGCCAGCTCGGGCAGGTGCGCGGCCCGGTCGGCGGGCAGGTCCCCGACCGGGAGCCAGGGGGTGACGCCGAGGAGGAAGCACATCTCGCACTTGAACACGTTGCCGATACCGGCGAGGTTGCGCTGGTCGAGCAGGGCCTCGCCGAGGGCGCGCGCCGGATCCTGGAGGACGTTGGCGAGGGCGCGGTCGGGGTCCCAGTCGGGGCCCAGCAGGTCGGGGCCGAGGTGGCCCACGGCGCGGGACTCGTCGGCGGTGCGCAGCAGTTCCAGGACGGGCAGGCGATAGCCGACGGCGGTGCGCTCCGTGGTGCCGAGGATCGCGCGGATCTGGTGCCCCGGCCCGCCGGTCCAGCGGCGGCCGTTCTCGTAGATCTTCCAGGCGCCGTCCATCCGCAGGTGTGAGTGGAGGGTCAGCCCGCCCTCGATGCGAGTGAGGAGGTGCTTGCCGCGGGGCGTGACATCCAGGACCGTGCGGCCGGTGAGGTCGGCCGTGGCGAAGCGGGGCACCCGGAGGTCGCTGCGGGTCAGCACCCTGCCCGCGAGGGCGTCGTGCAGCCGCCTCGCGGCCTGCCAGACCGTGTCACCTTCGGGCATGGTTCAAGAGTCGCACGCCGGCCGGGGATCAAACCCTCAGCCGCAGACCGCGGGGCGTCGCGATGAAGCCCGCTCCTTCCAGCAGGGTGCCGATGGGGGACGTGAGGGCCTGGGCGCCGTTGACGCGCTCCACGGTCACCGTGCCGAGGGAGCCGGCCCGGGCGGCAGCGGCGAGCGCTTCCGCCGCGATGCGCAGACGTGGATCGTCGGTGGGCGCGCCGTCCGGGTCGGCGGCCCAGGCGAGCAGGGTCTTGCCGCCGCGCTCCATGTAGAGCGTCAGTTCGCCCTCGACGAGCACCACCAGGGAGCCGGCCTTCCGGCCGGGCTTGTGCCCGGCGCCGGTCGGCGGCTCGGGCCAGGGCAGGGCGGCGCCGTACGCGTTCGCCGGGTCGGCTGCGGCCAGGACGACGGCACGGGACGCGTCGGAACGGTCGCGGCGGGCGGAGAACCCGGATCCGTACGGACTCCCGCCGCCGTTGTGCCAGGGCGGTGTGTCCTGGGCCGGGTGGTCGCGCGGGGATACCCACTCGTCCCGGGCGCGGGGGGAGGCGCCGAACGGGGCGTCCGGGAAGTCGGCGGCGGGGAAGCCGTCGAGGCCCGGGTGAGCGGTGTGGTCGTCGGCGGGCGGGGCGGCGGGGTCGTCCGGGCCGGCGAAGTCGTGGGCGGCGAACTCGTCCTGGCCGGTCCCCGCGGGCGGGGTGGGCAGGCCGTCGCCCCGGTCTCGGGCGTTGGACACCGCGCGCAGCCGGTCCACGGCGCCGTCCATCGCGAACTGGGCGGCGCCGAGCCCTTCCACCACATAGCCGCGGCGGGCCTGGCCGCTGTCCTCGAAGACCGACAGGACGCGGTACGTCGCCGAGAAGCCGCCCTCGACGCCCTCCGCGGCGACCGCGCCCCTGGTCACGACGCCGTGCCGGTCGAGCAGGGTGCGGGCGAGGGCGTGGGCCCGGACCGTCGGGTCCGGCTCGTGGGCGGGAAGCAGGGACCAGCGGCCGGCGACCGTCGGCGGGCCGGACCGGGAGGCGGTCCGGGCGGCGGCGGTCAGGGAGCCGTAGCGGCCGCGCGGGACGGCGCGCTTGGCGCGGTGGGCCGTGGACCCGGCGGTGCGGCCCGAGCCGAGCAGGGAACGCATGGGGGTGAGTGTGTCGTTGGTCAGACGGCCCGACCAGGCCAGGTCCCACAGGGCATCGGCGAGCTGCTGGTCGCCGGCCTCGGGGTGGGTGGTGGCCCGGACCTGGTCGGCGATCTGCCGGAAGAACAGGCCGTAGCCGCCGGAGAGGGTGTCCAGGACCGACTGGTGCAGGGCGGTCAGCTCCAGGGGGTGCGGGGGCGGCAGGAGCAGTGGGGCCGCGTCCGCCAGGTAGAGGGAGACCCAGCCGTCCTTGCCGGGCAGGGAGCCCGCCCCGGCCCAGACGATCTCCCCGGCTGCGGTCAGCTCGTCCAGCATGGCCGGTGTGTAGTTCACGACCCGGGACGGCAGGACGAGCTTCTCCAGCGCGGACGCGGGCACGGACGCGCCCTGCAACTGCTCGACGGCGCGCACCAGCCCGTCGATGCCGCGCAGCGCGTGCCCCTTGCCGATGTGCTGCCACTGGGGGAGGAACTGGGCGAGCGCGGGCGGCGGCACCGGCTCCAGCTCGTGGCGCAGGGCGGCCAGGGAGCGGCGGCGCAGGCGGCGCAGCACGGCCGCGTCGCACCACTCCTGGCCGATGCCGGCCGGATGGAACTCGCCTTGGACGACCCGGCCCGCCGCGGCGAGCCGTTGCAGGGCACCCTCGGTGACGGCCACGCCCAGACCGAAGCGGGCCGCCGCCGTGGCGGAGGTGAACGGGCCGTGGGTGCGGGCGTAGCGGGCGAGGAGATCGCCCAGGGGGTCCTTGACGGGCTCGGTGAAGGCCTCCGGGACGCCGACGGGCAGGGCCGTGCCCAGGGCGTCGCGCAGACGGCCCGCGTCCTCGATCCCCGCCCAATGGTCGGCTCCGGCGATCCTGACGCGGATGGCCCGGCGCGCACCGGCGAGTTCCTGCGCCCACTGGGGTTCGGCGCCCCGCTCGGCGAGCTCCGCGTCCGTGAGCGGACCCAGCATGCGGAGCAGGTCCGCGACGCCCTCGGCGTCCTTGACCCGGCGGTCCTCGGTGAGCCACTGCAGCTCGCGCTCCAGCTCGGTCAGGACCTCCGCGTCGAGCAGTTCGCGCAGTTCCGCCTGACCGAGCAGCTCGGCCAGCAGGCGCGAGTCCAGTGACAGGGCGGCGGCCCGGCGCTCGGCGAGCGGGGAGTCGCCCTCGTAGAGGAACTGGGCGACGTAGCCGAACAGCAGGGAGCGGGCGAAGGGGGACGGCTCGGGGGTGGTCACCTCGACGAGGCGGACCTTGCGGGACTCCAGGTCGCCCATCAGCTCGACGAGGCCGGGCACGTCGAAGACGTCCTGGAGGCACTCGCGGACCGCTTCCAGGACGATCGGGAAGGAGCCGAACTCGCTCGCCACCTGCAACAGCTGGGACGCGCGCTGCCGCTGCTGCCACAGCGGGGTGCGCTTGCCCGGGTTGCGGCGCGGCAGCAGCAGCGCGCGGGCGGCGCACTCGCGGAACCGGGAGGCGAAGAGCGCCGAGCTGCCCACCTGGTCGGTGACGACCTGGTCGACCTCGCCCTTGTCGAAGACGACGTCGGCGGCGCCCACGGGTGCCTGCTCCGCGTCGTACTCCCGGCCCGTCTTCACCGGGTCCTGGTCGAGCAGGTCCAGGCCCATCAGGTCGGCGTCCGGCAGGCGCAGCACGATGCCGTCGTCGGCGTGCATGACCTGGGCGTCCATGCCGTACCGCTCGGACAGCTTGGCGCCGAGCGCGAGCGCCCAGGGGGCGTGCACCTGGGCGCCGAAGGGGGAGTGCACCACCACGCGCCAGTCGCCGAGCTCGTCACGGAACCGCTCCACGACGATCGTCCGGTCGTCCGGGACGTGACCGCACGCCTCGCGCTGCTCGGCCAGGTAGGAGAGCACGTTGTCGGCCGCCCAGGCGTCCAGTCCGGCGGCGAGCAGGCGCAGCCGGGCGTCCTCCTCGGACAGCGAGCCCACTTCGCGCAGGAACGCGCCCACCGCCCGGCCCAGCTCCAGCGGGCGGCCCAGCTGGTCGCCCTTCCAGAAGGGCAGCCGGCCCGGGACGCCGGGGGCGGGTGAGACCAGCACGCGGTCGCGGGTGATGTCCTCGATGCGCCAGGAGCTGGTGCCCAGGGTGAAGACGTCACCGACGCGGGACTCGTAGACCATCTCCTCGTCGAGCTCGCCGACCCGGCCGCCGCCCTTCTTCGGGTCGGAGCCCGCGAGGAACACGCCGAACAGACCGCGGTCGGGGATCGTGCCGCCCGAGGTGACGGCCAGACGCTGGGCGCCGGGACGGCCGGTGATCTCACCGGTGACGCGGTCCCACACCACGCGCGGGCGCAGCTCCGCGAAGGCGTCGGACGGGTAGCGGCCCGCCAGCATGTCGAGGACCGCGGTGAACGCGGACTCGGGCAGCGAGGCGAAGGGGGCCGCCCGGCGGACGGCGGCGAGGAGGTCGTCGAACTGCCAGGTGTCCAGGGACGTCATGGCGACGATCTGCTGGGCCAGGACGTCCAGCGGGTTGGCGGGCACCCGGAGGGATTCGATGGAGCCGGTCCGCATGCGCTCGGTGACCACGGCCGCCTGGACCAGGTCGCCGCGGTACTTGGGGAAGACGACGCCGGTGGAGACCGCCCCCACCTGGTGGCCCGCCCGGCCCACGCGCTGCAGGCCGGAGGCCACCGAGGGCGGCGACTCGACCTGGACCACGAGGTCGACCGCGCCCATGTCGATGCCCAGTTCGAGGCTGGACGTGGCCACCACCGCCGGCAGGCGGCCCGCCTTCAGGTCCTCCTCGACGAGGGCGCGCTGTTCCTTGGACACCGATCCGTGGTGCGCCCGGGCGATGACCTGCGGCGCGCCCTGGGCGGCCCCCGAGCCGCCCATGAGCGCGGCGGGGGAGTGGTGCTCCTCGAGGGGCTCACCCGTGGCCCGCTCGTAGGCGATCTCGTTCAGGCGGTTGCACAGGCGCTCCGCGAGGCGGCGGGAGTTCGCGAAGACGATCGTGGAGCGGTGCGACTGGACGAGGTCGGTGATTCGCTCCTCCACGTGCGGCCAGATCGAGGGCCGCTCGGCGCCCTCCTGGCCGTCGGCCACCGGGGAGCCGCCCAGCTCGGCCAGGTCCTCGACCGGGACCACCACGGACAGGTCGAACTCCTTGCCCGACTCGGGCTGGACGATCTCCACCTTGCGGCGCGGAGAGAGGAAGCGGGCCACCTCGTCGACCGGCCGGACGGTCGCCGACAGGCCGATGCGCCGGGCCGGCCTGGGCAGGAGCTCGTCCAGCCGCTCCAAGGAGAGGGCGAGGTGGGCGCCGCGCTTGGTGCCGGCGACCGCGTGCACCTCGTCGAGGATCACCGCCTCGACACCGGCCAGCGCGTCGCGGGTGGCCGACGTCAGCATCAGGAACAGCGACTCCGGCGTCGTGATCAGGATGTCCGGGGGGCGGGTCGCCAGGGCACGGCGCTCGGCGGGCGGGGTGTCGCCCGAGCGGATACCGACCTTCACCTCGGGCTCGGGCAGGCCCAGGCGCACGGACTCCTGACGGATGCCGGTCAGCGGACTGCGGAGGTTGCGCTCCACGTCCACGGCCAGCGCCTTCAGGGGCGAGACGTACAGCACGCGGCAGCGCTTCCTGGGATCGGCCGGAGGGGGCGTCGACGCCAACTGGTCCAGGGCCGCCAGGAAGGCCGCCAGCGTCTTGCCGGAGCCGGTGGGGGCGACGACCAGCACGTCCGAGCCCTCGTGGATGGCCTGCCAGGCCCCCGCCTGGGCCGTGGTGGGCGCGGAGAAGGCGCCCGTGAACCAGGCGCGGGTCGCGGGGGAGAAGCCGTCCAGGGGTCCGGGTGCAGTGCTGGCCATGCGTCCATCGTGCACCCCGCCACTGACATCCGGCCGGACACGGACCGGCGGGGCCCGGCGTCCGGCCCCCGGGCACCCGGACAATGGTCATATGAACGAGCGCGCGCGGCACTGGCAGTACGACGAGCTGCCCGGGGTCGACCTGCTGCGGGCCCGGTACGTCCGGAAGACCTTCGTGCGGCACACGCACGAGAACTTCGTGATCGCCGCCATCGCGGACGGCGTGGAGGTCTTCCACCACGGCGGCGGCGACCAGTACGCGGGCGCCGGGGCCCTGGCGCTGGTCAACCCGGACACGCCGCACACCGGGAGGGCCGGCGTGCCCGAGGGCTGGCGGTACGGAGCGGTGTACCCGTCTCCCGACGTCGTCGCGGAGATCGCCGCCGAGACCACGTCACTGCGCGGGACACCGGGCTTCGTGAGCCCGGTGGTGGACGACCCGTACGCCGTGGGGCTGGTGCATCAGGTGCTGCGGGCGGCCGACGAGGGCAACGCGCTCGCCGCGGACACCCTGCTGCGGGTCGCCGTGACCAGGCTGCTGCGGCTCAACGGGGGACCCCTGCCGCAACGCGAGGTGCGTACCGCCGGGGCCCGTATCGCGGCACGCGCGCGTGGGGTGCTGGAGGAACGCATGGCACGACCGCCGAGCCTGGAGCGCCTGGCAGCCGACCTCGGAACGAGCCCCTTCGCCCTGCTGCGGGCCTTCCGGGACACCTACGGGATGCCGCCCCACACCTGGCTCACCGACGCGCGCGTGCGCCGGGCCCGGGCCCTGCTCGACCTGGGAACGGCGCCCTCGGAGGTCGCCGTGGCCGTGGGCTTCACCGACCAGCCGCACCTGAACCGGCACTTCGGCCGCATCGTCGGCGTGCCGCCGGGCGCGTACCAGCGGGAGCGCAAGAACGTACAAGACGTGCGCTGACCCTCGCCCGTACCGTGCGGGGTGTGGTGGATCGAACGACTCTCGAAGACACGAGGACGGACGGGAAGACGGCGGACCGGGCCGTCATACGGGACGCGCTGGGCGTCGGAGTGGCCGTCGGGCTGTCCGGGTTCGCCTTCGGCGTGACCTCGGCCGGCAGCGGACTCACCCTGGCGCAGACCTGCGCGCTCAGCCTCCTGGTGTTCACCGGCGCCTCGCAGTTCGCCCTGGTGGGTGCCCTCGCGGCCGGCGGCGCCCCCTTCACGGCCGCGGCCGGGGCCTTCTTCCTCGGCGTCCGCAACGCCTTCTACGGCCTGCGCCTGTCACAGGTGCTGGCCCTCCCGCGCGCGGTGCGGCCGATCGCCGCCCAGTGGGTGATCGACGAGACGGCGGCCGTCGCGCTGGCGCAGCGCACACGCCGCGGGGCGCGCCTGGGCTTCGTGGTGACGGGCCTGACCCTGTACGTCCTGTGGAACCTCACCACCCTGCTCGGTGCTCTCGGTGCCGAGGCCATCGGGGACACCGACGCGTGGGGGCTGGACGCGGCGGGACCGGCGGTGTTCCTGGCCCTGCTCGCGCCGATGCTCAAGAGCGGCGCGGAGCGCGCCGTCGCCGCACTCGCCGTCCTGCTCGGCCTCGGACTGCTGCCCGTGCTGCCCGCCGGCGTCCCGGTCCTGCTGGCCGCGCTCGCGGCGCCCTTGGTGCTGTGGGCGAGCGGCCGCCGCACGGGACGCGGGCCCGACGGCGAACAGGGCCGCGACCAGTCGCAAGGGGCGGCGCTGTGAACGTCTGGATCGCCATCGGCGTGACCGTCCTCGGGTGCTACGCCGTCAAGCTGGCCGGGCTCCTGGTGCCCGCGCACGCCCTGGAGCGGCCTGTAGTCAAGCGGCTGGCCGCCCTGCTGCCCGTCGCTCTGCTCGCCGCCCTCACGGCCCAGCAGACCTTCGCCGAGGGGCAGACGCTGGTCCTGGACGCCCGGGCCGCAGGGGTCGGCGCCGCCGCCGTCGCACTGCTGCTGCGCGCGCCGTTCCTCCTCGTCGTCGCGGCGGCCGTCGTCGTGACGGCGGGCGTACGGGCCCTGGGCGGCTGATCAGGCGATGCGGCGGCCGTACGCGCCGAGCGTGCGCAGCGCCTCGATCGTCACCAGGGGACGGGCCTCCAGGGCGGGAGCGGGCGCCCAGTGCCGCCACCGCACCGGCCACCCGCCGTCGTCCCGCTGCTGCGCCGCGAGATGGTCCAGCGAGCGGTCCATCTCCTCGTCGGTGAACCACGCGCGCGCGAGCGAGTGCGGGCTCCGCGCGTAGTCGTGGGCGAAGTGGTGCTCGCCCGGCGCGTAGCCCGGGGAGACCGGGTACGCGTCCGGGTCCTCCGGGTCGAGCGCCGCCAGACGGTGTTCCCGCACCAGCCGGCCCAGCCGGTCGGCGGCCGCCTGCGCGCGGGGACGGTCGGGGACGGAGTCCAGGAAGGCCACCGCGGCCTGGACCTCGTACGGGTGCGACTTCTCCAGGGACTCCACCGCCTGCCAGCAGAAGTCCGTGGCCCTGAAGAGCCACGCGTGCCACACCTCGTTGCGGTGCAGCAGACCGACCACCGGCCCGGTCGCCAGGAGGTCGCCGGGCGGATCGTCCACGACCGTCACGAAGGGCGCCGCCGGGAAGCCCTGCTGACTCGGGTGCACCGCCGGGAGCGCACCGTCCGCTGTGGAGACGGACGTCAGATAGCGGCACAGGCGTTCCACACGCTGCCCGGCGCAGCGTCCCACGGCGTCCAGGACGCGCAGCGCGTGGGCGGCGTGCAGCGGCTGGCTGACCGGGCCGCGCAGATCCGGCTCCAGGGCGTGGCCGTACCCGCCGTCCTCGTTGCGGTAGGCCTCCAGCGCCGCCTCCACCGGCTCGGCCGGAGCGCCCCGGAAGTGGTGGGCGAACAGGCGCTGCTCGAGCACGCGCGCGGTGAGCCAGACGAACCGCTCCGCGCGCGTGACGGGGCTGTGCGCCGGGACGGTCGGGTGGAGTGCGGACGCTCCGGTATCGGCCATGGGACGACCGTAGGGCGCAACACGGCGCCGGGTGGCGGTCCCGGCTCAGGCCCACCCGCAGGGGCGGGATACTGGAGTCATGCGGTTGACGGTCTTCTGGCAGCGGATGGCGGAGCACTTCGGTGCGGGCTACGCCGACACCTTCGCGCGCGACCACGTGATGTCGGAGCTCGGCGGGCGCACGGTGAACGAAGCGCTGGACGCCGGCTGGGACGCCAAGGACGTGTGGCAGGTGGTCTGCACGGTGATGGACGTGCCACGGGAGCGCCGCTGACCCGGCTGAGGGGTGGCCGGGGGGAGCGGCTCGGAAGGCCTCCCGGGAAGCCGGACGGTACCGGCGGTGCGAGGGCGCAGTGGCCCGCCGGGCACGAAGATCGCAGGCGGGCAGACGGCTGTCGGTGGTGTGTACGAGACTTGGTCCGTGGCACCCACTGACGAGTCCGGGCAGGCAGCCCTCCAGTCCTCCGCGTCCGGTACGACGCCGCCGTCCGACCGGGCCCCGGCCGGCCCGGCCGGTCCGAGCGGCCGCATGCCGCGCTGGCTGCCGCGCGCCCTGGTGCTCGCGCTCGCCCTGGTCGCCGCGTTCCAGCTCGGCAGCTGGGCCTTCCACCAGCTCACCGGGCTGCTGATCAACGTCCTCATCGCGTTCTTCCTGGCGCTCGCCATCGAGCCCGCGGTGGGCTGGATGGCCGCGCGCGGCATGCGCAGGGGGTTCGCCGCGTTCGTCGTCTTCATCGGCGTGCTGATCGTGGCGGCCGGCTTCGTCACGCTGCTCGGCTCGATGCTGGCGGGCCAGATCATCAGGATGGTCGAAGGCTTCCCCGACTACCTCGACTCCGTCATCAACTGGGTCAACGCCCACTTCAAGACCGATCTGAAGCGCGTCGACATCCAGGAGGGCCTGCTCCGCTCCGACTGGCTGCGCAACTACGTGCAGAACAGCGCCACGGGCGTCCTGGACGTGTCCGCCCAGGTCATCGGAGGCCTGTTCCAGCTGCTGACGATCGCGCTCTTCTCGTTCTACTTCGCGGCCGACGGCCCCCGGCTGCGCCGCACGATCTGTTCCGTCCTGCCGCCTGCCCGCCAGGCCGAGGTGCTGCGCGCGTGGGAGATCGCCGTCGACAAGACCGGCGGCTACATCTACTCGCGCGGTCTGATGGCCCTGGTCTCCGGCGTGGCGCACTTCGTGCTGCTCCAGGCCCTGGACGTGCCCTACGCGCCCGTGCTCGCCGTGTGGGTCGGACTGGTGTCGCAGTTCATCCCCACCATCGGCACGTACCTCGCCGGCGCTCTTCCGATGCTGATCGCGTTCACGGTCGACCCCTGGTACGCGCTGTGGGTGCTGATCTTCGTCGTGGTCTACCAGCAGTTCGAGAACTACGTGCTGCAGCCCAAGCTCACGTCCAAGACCGTCGACATCCACCCCGCCGTCGCCTTCGGCTCCGTCATCGCCGGCACCGCCCTGCTCGGCGCCGTCGGCGCCCTGATCGCCATTCCCGCCGTCGCCACGCTGCAGGCCTTCCTGGGCGCGTACGTGAAGCGCTACGACGTCACGGACGACCCGCGGGTGCAGGGGCATCGGTGGCGCAGCGAGGGGCCGGGGCTGCTCGTGCGCGCCAGGGGACTGTGGGGAACGCGGCGCCGCACGGGAGCGGAACGACACGACGACGAGGGCACCGGAGGGGACTCCTCCTGACGCCGCGTCCTCGGCGGCGGGCCCGCGTGGTGCGCTTGACACCAAAATCGAACATCCATTCTTATGGGGTGCACCGGCAGGGCTCAACGGCGGGCGTTTCGACGTAGTTTGGGTGGAGAAGTGCCCGAGTTATCCACAGGCCGGACGTGCGTCAGGACGCATTGTCAGTGGCAGGCGTTAGCGTCATTGACGTGAAGCGATCGACTCAAGCAAATCGGGTGGAACCCATGGCAGGAACCGACCGCGAGAAGGCGCTGGATGCCGCTCTCGCACAGATTGAACGGCAATTCGGCAAGGGCGCGGTCATGCGCATGGGCGAGCGGTCCAAGGAGCCCATCGAGGTCATCTCGACCGGCTCCACCGCCCTGGACGTGGCTCTCGGCGTGGGCGGCCTCCCGCGCGGCCGCGTCGTGGAGATCTACGGACCGGAGTCCTCCGGTAAGACCACCCTCACCCTGCACGCGGTGGCGAACGCGCAGAAGGCCGGAGGCCAGGTCGCCTTCGTCGACGCGGAGCACGCCCTCGACCCCGAGTACGCGAAGAAGCTCGGCGTCGACATCGACAACCTCATCCTCTCCCAGCCCGACAACGGCGAGCAGGCCCTGGAGATCGTGGACATGCTGGTCCGCTCCGGCGCCCTCGACCTCATCGTCATCGACTCCGTCGCCGCGCTCGTCCCGCGCGCGGAGATCGAGGGCGAGATGGGCGACAGCCACGTCGGTCTGCAGGCCCGGCTCATGAGCCAGGCCCTGCGGAAGATCACCAGCGCGCTCAACCAGTCCAAGACCACCGCCATCTTCATCAACCAGCTCCGCGAGAAGATCGGCGTCATGTTCGGCTCCCCGGAGACCACGACCGGTGGCCGCGCGCTGAAGTTCTACGCCTCGGTGCGCATCGACATCCGCCGCATCGAGACCCTGAAGGACGGCACCGAGGCGGTCGGCAACCGCACCCGCTGCAAGGTCGTCAAGAACAAGGTCGCGCCGCCCTTCAAGCAGGCCGAGTTCGACATCCTCTACGGCCAGGGCATCAGCCGCGAGGGCGGTCTGATCGACATGGGCGTGGAGCACGGCTTCGTCCGCAAGGCCGGCGCCTGGTACACGTACGAGGGCGACCAGCTCGGCCAGGGCAAGGAGAACGCGCGCAACTTCCTGAAGGACAACCCCGACCTGGCCAACGAGATCGAGAAGAAGATCAAGGAGAAGCTGGGCGTCGGGGTGCGTCCGGAGGAGCCGGCCACCGCCGAGCCGGGCACCGACACCGCGGTCTCCGCCCCGGCCGAGACGCCGGCCGTTCCCGCCCCGGCAGCGGCGAAGACCAGCAAGTCCAAGGCCGCCGCAGCCAAGAGCTGACCCGTGACACGACGAACCGACTGGGCGGAGTACGAGTACGCCGCCTCCGGTGCCCCCCGGGGGAGGGGCACCGGAGGCGACACCGGCTCGGCCGGGGACGCGGAGCACGGGTACGGGAGTGCGCCCTTCGGGGATGACGAGTCGCACGGGGGCGGCTCGCCCGAGGGAGGTTCGCCCGAGGAAGGCTCTCCTCGGGGTGGCTCGCGTGACGGCGGGCCGCGCGGCCGGCGAGGGCGTCGCCGGCGCGGCTTCGGCGAGACGGCCGGTGCCGAGGACGAAGGCGCCCCCTCCTCTTCGAGGGCAGAGCAGGGGGCGCCTCCGGCGGACCCGGTCGAGCAGGCTCGGGCGATCTGCCTGCGCCTGCTCACCGGGACTCCGCGGACCCGCAAGCAGCTCGCCGACGCCCTGCGCAAGCGGCAGATCCCGGACGACGCGGCCGAGGAGGTGCTGTCGCGGTTCGAAGAGGTCGGCCTCATCAACGACGGCGCCTTCGCGGACGCCTGGGTCGAGTCCCGTCACCACGGCCGGGGCCTGGCCCGGCGCGCCCTCGCCAGGGAACTGCGCACCAAGGGCGTCGACGCGACCCTCATCGACGAGGCCGTCTCCCAACTGGACTCCGAGCAGGAGGAGGCGACCGCCCGCGAGCTGGTCGCCCGCAAACTCCGCTCCACCCAGGGCCTCGACCGCGACAAGCGGCTCCGCCGCCTCGCCGGCATGCTCGCCCGCAAGGGCTACCCCGAGGGCATGGCCCTGAGAGTGGTCCGGCAGGCACTGGAGGAGGAGGGACAGGACACGGAGTTCCTGGGAGGCGAAGAGTACTGAGCGGGAGCGCCGTCAGGCGCAGCAGGACGTGGACACGGCGCTGCCGCCTCTCCTCTGCCGCCCGCCACTCCCGCTCGGTGCCGGGCACCACGGAGAGCCCGAGCGAACGGAGGGCACTGGTGGGGACGGGTCACTCCACCGGTAGCCCGGCCGCTCTCCAGGCCTGGAAGCCACCGACCAGGTCGGTGGCCCGGTGCAGACCCAGCTGATGCAGGGAGTGGGCCGCCAGGCTGGAGGCGTAGCCCTCGTTGCAGAAGACGACGATGCGCAGATCATGACGCGTCGCCTCGGGAAGGCGGTGCGAGCCCTGCGGATCGAGACGCCACTCCAATTCGTTGCGCTCGACGACAACCGCGCCCGGGACGAGACCGTCCCGCTCACGCAGGGCCGCGTAGCGGATGTCGACCAGCAGCGCGTCCCCCGCCCGGGCCTCCTCGTACGCCTCCTGCGGCGCGATGCGCGCGTAACCGGCGCGCACCCGCTCCAAGAGCTCGTCGATCCCCACGGGCGGCTGTGCGCGGCCGGCACCTTCCGTGGCACTCACTGTCAGTCCTCCGGTCGTTCGACCTGCTCGAGTCGCAGCACGGGGCCGCTTCGACTGTAGCGGCGGATCTGCGGCAGGGGCGGATAGTAGGCGTGGACGGAGATCGCATGCCGGTCGGTGGACTCGTTCAGCACCTCGTGCACATGGTGCCGGCCGAAGGCCCGGCCCTGGCCGGCGCCCAGCCGTCGCTCCCGGTCCACGCCCTCGCTGAGCTCGAGCGTCTTCCAGCCGTCGGTGGGCAGCCGGGCGGCGAGCGAGTTCTCCTTGAGTTCACCCGACGCGGTCAGGAAGGCGCCGACGGAGTCGGCGTGGTCGTGCCAGCCGGTGCCCGTGCCCGGCGGCCAGCCGATCAGCCAGGCCTCGCTGCCGCCGGGACCGTCGAGTCGTACCCACGTACGACCCTCGGGGTCGAGCGGCAGGGAGGAGATCAGCTCGCTGTCGGCGGCCGTCCGCCGCACGAAGTCGTAGAGATTGGCCTGGGTGGGAGCCGAACCGGAGAGGGAAGCGGAAGGAAACGCAGAAGGTGATGCGGAAGGGGACGCTGAGGGGGATACAGACACGGGTGCCGTCCTGAAGTCCTGGTGAGGGTTCGCGAAGAGGGCGCGGCAGCCGACGCGAAGGGGCCGCGGCGCGCGCAGGGAGAGGGAAAGTGCGAAGTCAGCAGGACGGGCGACACACGCAGCCCGCATAGCGGACGAGGTCCATATGGACCCTCCGCCACAGGCGCACACAGGTGTCGGTCACGCACCGGAGTACACCACGGCCGCCCAAGCCGGTCAACTCACTGTCACCATGCGGACGCACGGTGACAGTGAGCACGTCGGAGGCGGTGCCGCGTCAGGGCGCCCCGACGGAGGCACCGGCCCCGGCCCGGGCGTTCACCGGTCCGCCCACGGCGGCCTCCGCCGCGGCGTACAGATCGGCGGGGCGCACTCCGCTCAGCGCGGTGACGAGATGGCCGTCGGGGCGCACCAGCAGGACCGTGTGGGCGGCCGCACCCGGGTAGGCCTCGGCGACCAGCAGTTCGGCCGGGTGCGGGAGCGCCGTCACGGCCGCCGCGAGCCGGGGCATGAGGCCGGCCTTGGCCCAGTGCTTGCGCTCCCACACGCCGGTGCCGGGCGCGATCAGCACCACGAGCAGTGCGCCCCGGCCGAGCCGGTCCCGCAGCCGTACGAAGGTGCCGTCCTCCGCGGTGACCCGCACGTCGGTGACGGGCGCCCCGGGCGCCGTGTCCACGGGGGTCTCGCCCTCCAGATCGCGCGGCGCGAGCGGGGAGTCGCCGTACGCGCCCGGCGCGCCCAGTTGGCCGTGCCCGAGATGCCCTTCGGTGAGGAGCGTGTCGTGGCCCTTGGACGAGCCGGGCACGTAGGAACGCAGTCCTCCGCCGCCGCGCAGCACCGGCAGCGCCTGGTCGGCGGCGCGCAGCCGGGCGGCGACGACTGCCCTGCGCTCGGCCTGGTAGCTGTCCAGGAGGGCCTCGTGCGGACCGTGGTGCCAGGCCACGGCCAGTTTCCAGGCGAGGTTGTCGGCGTCGCGCAGACCCTCGTCGAGACCGTGCGTGCCCAGGGCGCCGAGCAGGTGGGCCGCGTCCCCGGCGAGGAAGACGCGGTCGGCGCGCCAGCGCCGGGCCAGGCGGTGGTGGACCGTGTGGACACCGGTGTCCAGCAGCTCGTACGGCGGGACCGTGCCGCCCGACCAGCCGGCCAGGGTCTCGCGGATACGGTTCAGCAGCAGCTCCGGAGTGACCAGGTCCTTGCCGGGGGGCAGCAGCCAGTCCAGGCGCCATAGGCCGTCCGGCAGCGGACGGGCGGTGACCTCACCGGCCGAGGGGCCCGACATGCGCCAGGGGGGCATGCGGTGCAACAACGCCTCGTCGTGCCAGGGCAGTTCCGTCCGCAGCGCGGCGACGGCGTGACGTTCCACCGCCGTACGGCCCGGGAAGCGGATGTCCTGGAGCTTGCGCACGGTCGAGCGGGGGCCGTCGCAGCCCACCAGATAACTGCCCCGCCACCAGGTGCCCTTGGGGCCGCGGGTGTGGGCCGTGACGCCCGACGGCTCCTGCTCCAGCGCGTCGAGCCGGCTCTCCACCGCGATCTTGACGAGCCGTTCCTCCGCGAGGGCCTCGCGCAGGGCGCCGGTCAGGACGTGCTGGGCGATGTGCAGGGGGGAGGGCAGCGGGGAGGACTCGGGGCCGTCGAAGACGACCTCGCGCATCACCTGCTTGCGCCGCATCGACCGCCATCCGGCCCAATGCGCGCCGAGGCGTGACAGGGGGACACCGGAGAGCCGTTCCATCAGGGCGGCGGTGTCCTCGCGCAGGACCACGGTCCGCGCGGCACGGGGTTCGTCCTTGCCCGGGCCCTCGTCGAGGACCACGCACGGCACCTCCTGCCGTGCCAGCGCCAGGGCGAGCGTGAGCCCCACGGGCCCCGCTCCGACGACGATCACCGGATCCACGACGCGGCGCCCCCTGCCCGTGGTGTTGTCCTGGAAGACGTAGGCGAACACGAAGGTGGAGCAGGGTGCACGATCACAGAACGTATGCAACCTATTGCGGGTGCTTGCGTCAAGTGACCGGCGGGTGGTGGCGATCATGCTGCCGGATCGTGAGCAACAGGCCGCGCCTTCGTCACCATCAGCCCCCGCGCCCGGTCGAGGGTCACAGCCGGGGCCGCGGACGGCGATGGCCCGCCGGTTCCCCGGCGGGCCATCGTGCGCACATAGGAGGGCTGTCAGATCGTGCCGCCGGCCCCCGTGCCGTAGCTGCCGCCCACCTCGGCCGCGTTGAGGTCGTCGACCTTGTCCGCACCGAGGACGGCTCCCGAACTCCGCTTGCTTCGGCGCAGCCGGCCCTCGAGCCAGGAGGCGAAGGACGTGAGGATGAAGTTCAGGATGATGAAGATGACCGCCACGACGATGAAGCTGGGGATCACGTTCGCGTAGTTGGCTGCGAGGGTGCTCCGGGAGTTGAGCAGTTCGGTGAACCCGAGCATCACGCCGCCCAGCGCGGTGTCCTTCACGATGACGACCAACTGGCTGACGATGGCGGGCAGCATGGCCGCGACCGCCTGTGGAAGCAGGATGCCGGCCATCGTCTGGCTCTTGCGCAGGCCGATCGCCATGGCGGCTTCCGACTGCCCCTTGGGCAGGGACTGGATGCCGGCCCGCACGATCTCGGCGAGGACCGAGGCGTTGTAGAGCACCAGGCCGGTCACCACGGCGTACAGGGGCCGCTCGTCGCTGGGGATGCCCGTGGAGCGGACATACAGCTCGTTGGCGAACAGCATCAGCAGCAGGACCGGGATCGCCCGGAAGAACTCGACGACCGCACCGACCGGGATGCGTACCCAGCGGTGATCCGACATGCGTGCGATGCCCAGGGCGGCGCCCAGGGGAAGGGCGATCACCATCGCCAGGCCCGCGGCCTTCAGCGTGTCGGCCAGCCCGGGAAGCAGATACGTCGTCCACGCCTCGGACGTCGTGAACGGCTTCCAGAGGGACCACTTCAGCTGACCCTTGTCGTCCAGCGTCTGCCAGACCCACCACAGGAGCAGGGCGAGCAGGACGGAGAAGACGACCGTGAAGATCAGGTTCCGCCGCTTGGCCTTCGGGCCAGGGGTGTCGTAAAGAACGGAGGTCATCGCTTTACCGCCAGTCGCTTGCTCAGCCAACCGAGGAAGAGGCCAGTGGGCAGGGTCAGTACCACGAATCCGAAGGCGAAGATCGCGCCGATGAGCAGCGTCTGGGCCTCGTTCTCGATCATTTCCTTCATCAGGAGCGCCGCTTCCGCCACACCGATCGCAGCCGCGACCGTCGTGTTCTTGGTCAACGCGATCAGGACGTTGGCCAGCGGACCGATGACGGAACGGAATGCCTGGGGCAGGACCACAAGCCGCAGCACCTGGCTGAAGCTGAGCCCGATGGCCCGCGCCGCCTCGGCCTGTCCGACCGGCACAGTGTTGATGCCGGAGCGGATGGCCTCACAGACGAAGGCGGCCGTGTACGCGGTGAGGCCGAGCACGGCCAAGCGGAAGAACTTCGTTTTGAAGTCGTCGGGCGCGCCCATGGTCACGCCGAAGATGTCGGCGAGGCCCAGGGACGTGAAGACGATGATGACGGTCAGCGGAATGTTCCGGACGATGTTCACGTAGGCCGTGCCGAAGCCGCGCATCAGCGGAACCGGGCTGACCCGCATAGCCGCCAGGATGGTGCCCCAGATCAGCGAACCGATGGCCGAGAAGACGGTGAGCTGGATGGTGACCCAGAAAGCGCCCAGCAGGGTCGGGTCGTCATAGTCTGAAAGAAAGTCGAACACGATCTCCCGCGCTTCCGGGTGTGTGGCGTAGGGGGCGGACGTGGCGCGCCGCCGTCAGAGCAGCGACGGCGGCGCGTCTGTGGATCCCCGCAATGACTGCGGGGAGCCTGCGTCGGCGGAGTTCCGCGTTACTGGACGATCTGGCCGATCTTCGGGGCGGGCTCGTTCTTGTAGTTCGCCGGGCCGAAGTTGTCCTGAACGGCCTTCTCCCAGGCGCCGTCCTTGACCATCTTCTCCAGGGCGGCGT
This sequence comes from Streptomyces sp. NPDC053665, assembly GCF_055585285.1. Taxonomy (NCBI): domain Bacteria; kingdom Bacillati; phylum Actinomycetota; class Actinomycetes; order Kitasatosporales; family Streptomycetaceae; genus Streptomyces; species Streptomyces sp. NPDC053665. Next base: position 1,703,222 of record NZ_JBVJKK010000001.1, on the reverse strand, counting down.
TGACCTTGTCCAGGGTCGCCTTGTCGCCCTTCTTGACGCCCACGCCGTAGTTCTCGTTGCTGAGCTTCAGGCCGGCGAGCTTGAACTGACCCTTGTACTGGTCCTGCGCGGCGTAGCCGGCGAGGATCGAGTCGTCGGTGGTCAGCGCGTCGACAGCGCCGCTCTGGAGGGCGGAGAGGCACTCCGAGTAGCCACCGCGCTGATCCAGCTGGGCCTTCGGGGCGAAGTCCTTCTTGACGTTCTGCGCCGACGTCGAACCCGCGACCGAGCACAGCTTCTTGTCGTTGAGGTCCGTCGCCTTGGTGATGTCCGAGTCCTTCTTCACCAGCAGGTCCTGGTGGGCCAGCAGGTACGGACCGGCGAAGTCGACCTTCTGCTTGCGCTCGTCGGTGATCGAGTACGTGGCGGCGATCAGCTTCACGTCACCGCGGGACAGCGCGTTCTCGCGGTCGGCGCTCTTCGTCTCGACCCACTCGATCTGGTCGGGCTTGTAGCCGAGCTCCTTGGCCACGTAGGTCGCGACGTCCACGTCGAAACCGGAGAAGGAACCGTCGGGCTCCTTCAGGCCCAGACCGGGCTGGTCGTACTTGATGCCGATCTTGATCGTCTTGCCGCCGCCGGAGCTGTTCGAGTCACCGCTGTCGTCACCACCACAGGCGGTGGCGGTGAGAGCGAGGACGAGAGCCGTGGCGGCCGCGGCGGAGACCTTGCGGAGCTTCATCGTGAACATCCTTTGCCGTGAAGAGAAAGAACCGTCGTTACGGGTGAGGCGGGGCGTCGCCGGAGCAACGCGCGCGCCTAGTGGTGCAGGATCTTCGACAAGAAGTCCTTGGCACGGTCGCTGCGCGGGTTGCTGAAGAACTGGTCGGGCGCAGCCTCCTCGACGATTCGGCCGTCCGCCATGAACACCACGCGGTTTGCAGCCGATCGTGCGAAACCCATCTCGTGGGTGACGACGATCATCGTCATGCCGTCGCGGGCGAGCTGCTGCATGACCTCCAGCACCTCGTTGATCATCTCGGGGTCGAGCGCGGAGGTCGGCTCGTCGAAGAGCATGACCTTCGGCTCCATGGCCAGCGCCCGCGCGATCGCCACGCGCTGCTGCTGGCCGCCGGAGAGCTGTGCCGGGTACTTGTCGGCCTGCGCGGCCACACCGACCCGGTCGAGCAGGGAGCGGGCCCGGTCCTCGGCCGCCTTCTTGTCCTTCTTGCGGACCTTGATCTGGCCGAGCATCACGTTCTCGAGCACGGTCTTGTGCGCGAAGAGGTTGAAGGACTGGAAGACCATGCCGACGTCGGCGCGCAGCCGGGCCAGCGCCTTGCCCTCGGCGGGCAGGGGCTTGCCGTCGATCGTGATCGAGCCGGAGTCGATCGTCTCCAGCCGGTTGATGGTGCGGCACAGGGTGGACTTGCCGGACCCGGAGGGTCCGATGACCACGACGACTTCACCGCGGGCGATCGTCAGGTCGATGTCCTGGAGTACGTGCAACGAGCCGAAGTGCTTGTTGACGCTCTTCAGGACGACCAGATCGCCGGTCGCGGCCACATCTTCCTTGGCCACCGATACTTCGGTCATCGCTCTCAGGCTCCGTCCTCCTCGGTTTCGGAGGACAGTAGTAACCCTCTACGACCTGCGTCATTACATCTGAGGGGAATCTGAGCATCACGATCCGATAGCAATCGGACACATGTCGTAGCACTTGCGAGCAGCGCTCATACCAGCCGGGTAACGGAAGCTCCTTGCAACCGGAACCCTCTTGACGGCGTGCTCATCCATCAGCGTGACTGCACAAGGTGCACGCGCGCGCGTGCACGCGTTTTTGTACACACCTGGATCGTACGACCAGTGAACCGAAGGGGGCCCGGGTGAGACTGCTGCTCGTCGAGGACGACAACCACGTCGCCGCCGCCCTGTCGGCGGTCCTGGCGCGGCACGGCTTCGACGTCACGCACGCGCGCAGCGGTGAGGAGGCCCTCCAGGCACTCGTCCCCGAGAGCGACGGCTTCGGTGTCGTCCTCCTCGACCTCGGCCTGCCCGACCAGGACGGGTACGAGGTGTGCGGCAAGATCCGCAAGCGCACCGCCACCCCCGTCATCATGGTCACCGCCCGCTCCGACGTGCGCTCGCGCATCCACGGCCTCAACCTGGGCGCCGACGACTACGTGGTGAAGCCGTACGACACCGGGGAGCTGCTCGCCCGGATCCACGCGGTCAGCCGGCGCACCTCGCACGAGGACACCTCGAGCGGCATCGAGACCGCCCTGCGGCTCGGGACCGTGCACATCGAGCTCCCCACCCGCCGGGTCAGCGTGGACGGCGCGGTGGTCCAGCTGACCCGCAAGGAGTTCGACCTGCTGGCCCTCCTCGCGCAGCGGCCCGGCGTGGTGTTCCGCCGGGAGCAGATCATCAGCGAGGTGTGGCAGACCAGCTGGGAGGGGACCGGGCGCACCCTGGAGGTGCACGTCGCGTCCCTGCGGGCCAAACTGCGCATGCCCGCCCTCATCGAGACCGTGCGCGGCGTCGGCTACCGGCTCGTCGCCCCCGCCGGATAGCGGGGCCGGGTGCGCACGCGTCTGCTCCCGCTGCTCATCGTCCTGATGGCGGCCGTCCTGCTCGCCCTCGGGGTGCCGCTCGCCGTCAGCCTGGCCGGCGCCCAGCAGCAGAAGGTCGTCGTCGACCGGATCGACGACACCGCCCGGTTCGCGGCCCTCGCCCAGTTCGTCACCGACTCGCCCGAGGGTCCCACCGGGGCCTTCGAGAACGAGCGGCTGGCCACCCTCAGCAGCGAACTGCGCAGCTACCACGAGGTCTACGGCATCCGCGCGGGCGTCTTCTACCGCAACGGCAGCGCCATGGCCCATGCACCGGCACGCTGGTCCCTGCCCGAGGAGGGCGAGGTCCGCGAGGCCTTCGACGAGGCGAAGCTCAGCCGCCGCAGCCACGACCCGCAGCAGGTCTGGCCCTGGCAGCAGCGCAACCTGGTGGTCGCCTCGCCGGTCATCCGGGACGGCGACGTCGTCGCGGTCGTCGTCACCGACTCGCCCACGGGCCAGTTGCGCTCCCGCACCCTGCACGGCTGGCTGGTCATCGGCGCGGGCGAGTTCGCCGCCATGCTGCTGGCCGTCGGCGCCGCCCTGCGGCTCACCGGCTGGGTGCTCAAGCCCGTACGGGTGCTGGACGCCACCACCCACGACATCGCCACCGGGCGGCTGAAGTCCCGGGTCGCCGCGGCCGGGGGCCCGCCGGAACTCAGACGGCTGGCCCGGTCGTTCAACGAGATGGCGGACAACGTGGAGGACGTGCTGGAGCAGCAGCGCGCCTTCGTCGCCGACGCCTCGCACCAGTTGCGCAACCCCCTCGCGGCGCTGCTGCTGCGCATCGAGCTGCTCTCCTTCGAACTGCCCGAGGGCAACAAGGAGATCGCCTCCGTCCAGGCCGAGGGCAAGCGCCTCGCCCAGGTCCTGGACGACCTGCTCGACCTCGCGCTGGCCGAGCACAGCGAGGCCGACCTCAGGGTCACCGACATCGGCGAGCTGACCGCGGAACGCCTGGCGGCCTGGTCCCCGACCGCCGAGGCCAAGGGCGTGACCCTGGTCGGCGACTGCCCGCCCACCACTGCCTGGGCCGATCCGGTCGCCCTGTCCAGCGCGCTGGACGCGGTCGTCGACAACGCGGTGAAGTTCACGCCCGACGGCGAGACCGTCGAGGTGGCCGTCGCCTCGGAGGGGGACACCGTCACCGTCACCGTCTGCGACCACGGGCCCGGCCTCACCGACGAGGAACTCGCCCGCGTCGGCGACCGCTTCTGGCGCAGCGGCCGCCACCAGAACATCAAGGGGTCCGGCCTCGGCCTGTCCATCTCCCGGGCGCTCCTCGCGGCCGGCGGCGGCACGATCGCCTATGACCACCATGAGCCGCACGGGCTGCGGGTGACCGTACGCGTGCCGCGATCCGCGCCCGCCGCCTGACCGCCCTCGGCACCCTCGATGTGGTGCGGCCCCCTGTGCGGACCGGACGATCGCCCTGCGGCGAGACACCGGTCCCGGCCGGGGCGCGCCGCCCCTGCCGCTACGGCTTGACCGACTGGTAGTACCGCTGGGCGCCGACGTGCAGTTGCAGGGGATCCGTGTAGATCGCCGTGCGCACGTCGACCAGTTGCGCCGAGTGGACGGTCGCACCGATGCGGTCCCGGCTGTCGAGCACCGTGCGCGTGAGCCACTCGGTGAGCCGGGGATCCGTGTCGCTGCGCGTGATCAGCAGGTTGGAGACCGCCAGGGTGGGCACCGGGTGGCCGTGTTGCACGGAGGGGTACGCCGACTCCGGCATCTTCGTGGCGCGGTAGTAGCGCGTGGCTCCGCCCTGTTCGTGCAGCGCGGCCACCAGCGTGGCGTCGATCGGCACGAACCGGAAGGCCGACGCCGACTTCTTGGCCAGCCGGCTGAGCCCGTCCGTGGGCAGTCCGCCCGACCAGAAGAACGCGTCCAGGCCGTGTCCCAGCCGCTTGGGCCCGGTGTCGATGCCGTCCGAGGCCGGCTCGATGTCCTTCTCCGGATCGATGCCGGCCGCCCTGAGCACCCCGTTCGCGATCAGTCGCACCCCGGAGTCGGGCAGCCCTATCGCCACGCGCTTGCCCCGCAGGTCGGCTACCGAGCGGATGTCCGAGTCCGGCGGCACGACGAGCTGCACGTAGTCGTCGTACAGCCGCGCGACCCCGCGCAGTTGGCCGGCCCCCGGGCGGTTGTCGTGCATGTACGTGGCGACCGCGTCCGCCGCCGCGATCGCGAAGTCGGCCTCGCCCGAGGCCACGTCCGCGACGTTCTCCTGCGAACCGGCGCTGGTCAGCAACCGCACCTGCAGGTCGGGCATGTCCTTGTCGATCGCGGTGCGCAGCAGCTCGCCGTACTCGTGGTAGACCCCCGCGCGCGTGCCGGTGCTGAAGTCGATCGACCCCGACGGGGGCTCCTCCGCCCAGGGGCGCAGCCACCACAGCAGCAGGCCGAGGACCAGGACGGCGGCGGTGCCGCCCTGCGCGGCCCGGCGCCTGCCGACACGGGGGAACTTCTGGGACATGCGCGCGATCCTGCCAGCCGAGGGGCCTCGCTGACCAGGGGAGGGGGCGTCACCGCGACGGCCGGCGGCGCCTGGGACGGCGGTCGCGCCTCGTCCCGCAGCCGTGGCTTGACCGACGTCCCACCCGCCCCGCTCGCCCCGTCCGCCCGGCCCGCCCCGCCCGACCGCTCAGTCGGCGACCGGAGCCTCCGCCTCCGCCTTTGCGTCCGCCTCCGCCTCTGCCATCCGGGGCGCCGGCTCCGGGGTGCGAGGCTCGCGGCGCCGCGCCCACCAGGAGGCCACCGGTTCGGTGTAGCGCGCGGTGAGCGGACCCAGGACGACCAGGATGAGCACATACGCCGTGGCCAGCGGGCCGAGGGACGGCTCGACACCGGCCGCGACCGCGAGCCCGGCGATGACGATGGAGAACTCGCCCCGCGCCACGAGCGCACCACCGGCACGCCAGCGGCCCTTGACGGAGATCCCCGCGCGCCGGGCCGCCCAGTAGCCGGTGGCGATCTTCGTGAGCGCCGTGAGGACGGCCAGTCCGAGAGCGGGCACCAGCACGGGCGGGATGCTCGACGGGTCGGTGTGCAGCCCGAAGAAGACGAAGAAGACCGCGGCGAACAGGTCACGCAAGGGGCTGAGCAGCGTGTGCGCGCCCTCGGCGACCTCCCCGGACAGGGCGATGCCCACCAGGAAGGCTCCCACGGCGGCCGACACCTGCAGCTGCTGCGCGACGCCCGCGACCAGGATGGTCAGGCCCAGCACGACCAGCAGGAGCTTCTCCGGGTCGTCGCTGGAGACGAACCGCGAGATGACGCGGCCGTAGCGCACCGCGAGGAACAGCACGAGCCCCGCCGCGCCCAGGGCGATCGCCAGCGTCAGGCTTCCGGCCAGCAGCCCGGCCCCCGCCACCAGCGCGGTGACGATCGGCAGGTAGACCGCCATCGCCAGGTCCTCCAGCACCAGCACACTGAGGATCACCGGCGTCTCGCGGTTGCCGACCCGGCCCAGATCGCCCAGCACCTTCGCGATCACGCCGGACGACGAGATCCAGGTGACACCGGCCAGCACCACGGCCGCCACCGGGCCCCAGCCCAGCAGCAGCGCCACCGCCGCTCCGGGCAGCGCGTTGAGCGCGCAGTCGACCAGGCCGGACGGGTAGTGCGTCTTGAGGTTGGAGACCAGATCGCTCGCCGTGTACTCCAGGCCCAGCATCAGCAGCAGCAGGATGACGCCGATCTCGGCACCCGTGGCGACGAACTCCTCGCTCGCGCCCAGCGGCAGCAGACCGCCCTCACCGAACGCCAGGCCGGCCAGGAGGTACAGCGGGATGGGCGACAGCCGGAAGCGGGCGGCGAACCGTCCGAGCAGGCCGAGGCCGAGGATGATGGAACCGAACTCGATCAGCAGGACCGCGGAGTGCACCGGCTCACTCCCGCTCGAGTATCGTCGCGGCCGCGTCCACGCCCTCGCGGGTCCCGACGACGATCAGCCGGTCCCCGCCCGCCAGCCGGAAGTCCGGCGCCGGCGACGGAATGGCCTCCGCCCGCCGCAGCACCGCCACGACCGACGCGCCCGTCTCCGTCCGCATCTTGGTGTCGCCCAGCACCCGCCCGTTCCAGCGGGAGGTGGCGGGTACCTCGATCCGCTCGGCGACCAGCCCCAGATCCGTCGTGTACAGCAGGCTCGGGCTGTGGTGCGACGGCTTGAGCGCGTCGATCAGCGAACCCGCCTCGGAGCCGGTCAGCCGCAGGGAGTGCGCGCAGGAGTCCGGGTCGTCGGCCCGGTACACGTTCACCGTGCGCGTGCCGTCGCGGTGCGCCACCACCGACAGATGGCGGTGTTCCCGGGTCTCCAGGTCGTACTGGACCCCGATACCCGGTAGCGGCGTCGCCCTCAGGCGCGGAGCTGACACGTTGCTTCCCCTTGTTCGTCGTGTTCATGTTGTTTGTCGTTTTTGTCGTGTTCGGCTGGGAGCGGACCAGCGTCCTGCCCCCGAGGGACCCGGATCTGCGTCCGGCCCCGAGGACCCGGATCTGCGTCCAGCCCACGAGGAACCCGGACCCGCGTCCGGCTCCGGAAGGACCGGAGCCGAGGTCCGTACGGCCCGGGGCTCCGGTGAACCGCCGTGCCGATCATCGGATCGGCCGTCTCCGCATGCTCCCATCCGGCCGTACGGTGACGACATGGGTGTCGTGACGGATATACGCCACGGCCGGAGGTCGGAGAGGCTGGGACGGGCTGTGTCGTACGCGAGGGGCGGAAGGAGCGGGTCCGGGAACGTGTCGTTGTTCTGGCGGATCTTCTCGCTCAACGCCGCGGGCCTGGTCGTGGCCACCGCCCTGCTGCTCGGCCCGGTCACCGTGTCCACGCCCGTCCTGCCCGGCGAGGCCCTCGTCCTGCTCGGCGGTCTGGTGCTGCTGCTCACCGCCAACGCGCTCGTGCTGCGCTTCGGCCTCGTCCCCCTCCAGCGGCTGGACCGGGCCATGGCCACCGCCGACCTGCTGCGCCCGGGACACCGCCCCGAGGTCAGCGGCCCGGCGGAGGCGGCCGGCCTGATCACCACGTACAACACGATGCTCGACCGGCTGGAGGCCGAGCGGGCCGAGGGCGCCGCCCGGGCCCTGTCGGCGCAGGAGCGGGAGCGGCACCGGATCGCCCGGGAGCTGCACGACGAGGTCGGGCAGACCCTCACGGCCGTACTCCTCCAGCTCAAGCGCGTCGCCGACCGGGTGCCCGGGGACCTGCGCGAGGAGGTCGGCCAGGCCCAGGAGGCGACCCGGGCCGGCCTCGACGAGATCCGCCGGATCGCACGCCGGCTGCGCCCCGGTGTCCTGGAGGAGCTGGGCCTGGCCAGTGCCCTGCGCTCGCTGGCCGGGGAGTTCACCACCCACGGGCTGACCGTGAGCCACCACGTCACCGGCGACCTGCCCGCCCTCAGCCCGGAAGCCGAACTGGTCGTCTACCGGGTCGCCCAGGAGAGCCTGACCAACACCGCCCGGCACGCCGCGGCCGACCGCGCCGAACTCCGGCTGCGGCCCGTCCCCGGCGGCGTCGAACTCCTCGTGCGCGACAACGGCACCGGCCTCACCGGGGCCGCCGAGGGCTCCGGCATCACCGGCATGCGCGAACGCGCCCTGCTGATCGGCGCCGCACTCGGTCTGGAACCCGCCCCCGGCGGGGGCACCGACGTGCTGCTGCGCATCCCCGTCACGGAAGAGGCCCGCTGATGTCCGTCACCGAAGGACCCCGCTGATGTCCACCCCGATCCGCGTCCTGCTCGCCGACGACCACACCTTGGTGCGGCGCGGGGTCCGTCTCATCCTGGACGGCGAACCGGACCTCACCGTCGTCGCCGAGGCCGGGGACGGGGCGGAGGCCGTGGCCAAGGCCCGGGAGACCCCCGTCGACCTGGCGGTCCTGGACGTGGCCATGCCCCGGATGACCGGCCTCCAGGCGGCCCGCGAGCTCTCGCGCCGGCTGCCCGGCCTGCACATCCTCATCCTCACGATGTACGACAACGAGCAGTACTTCTTCGAGGCGCTCAGGGCCGGGGCCAGCGGCTACGTCTTGAAGTCCGTCGCCGACCGGGACCTGGTCGAGGCGTGCCGGGCGGCCGTGCGCGACGAGCCGTTCATCTACCCGGGCGCCGAGCGGGCCCTGGTCCGCTCCTACCTGGAACGGCTCCGGCGCGGCGACGGCGTGCCGGAGCGGGCCATCACCGAGCGCGAGGAGGAGATCCTCAAGCTGGTCGCCGAGGGCCACACCTCCAAGGAGATCGGCGAACTGCTCTTCATCAGCGCCAAGACGGTCGAACGCCACCGGGCCAACCTCTTGCAGAAGCTCGGCATGCGCGACCGCCTGGAGCTGACCCGGTACGCCATCCGGGCCGGGCTCATCGAGCCCTGAGCCCCGAGCGGAGTTGTCCACAGGCGGCCGAGCCATGTGCGCCGAGCGCCTACCCTTGTCGTCATGAGCAGCATCGACCGGAGCCAGTCAGTGGGCGGCACGCGCACGTACGAGGTACGCACCTACGGGTGCCAGATGAACGTCCACGACTCCGAGCGATTGTCCGGACTGCTGGAGGACGCGGGCTACGTCCGCGCCCCGGAGGGCGCCGACGGCGAGGCCGACGTCGTCGTCTTCAACACCTGCGCGGTCCGGGAGAACGCCGACAACAAGCTGTACGGCAACCTCGGCCACCTCGCGCCGAAGAAGGCCGCCCGCCCGGGCATGCAGATCGCGGTCGGCGGCTGCCTCGCGCAGAAGGACCGGGACACCATCGTGAAGAGGGCGCCCTGGGTGGACGTCGTCTTCGGCACGCACAACATCGGCAAGCTCCCCGTCCTGCTGGAGCGCGCCCGCGTGCAGGAGGAGGCGCAGGTCGAGATCGCCGAGTCGCTGGAGGCGTTCCCCTCGACCCTGCCCACGCGCCGCGAGAGCGCCTACGCGGCGTGGGTGTCGATCTCCGTCGGCTGCAACAACACCTGCACCTTCTGCATCGTCCCGGCGCTGCGCGGCAAGGAGAAGGACCGCCGCCCCGGCGACATCCTCGCCGAGATCGAGGCCCTGGTAGCCGAGGGCGTCTCCGAGGTCACGCTGCTCGGTCAGAACGTCAACGCGTACGGCTCGGACATCGGCGACCGCGAGGCCTTCAGCAAGCTGCTGCGCGCCTGCGGGAAGATCGACGGGCTGGAGCGCGTGCGCTTCACCTCACCGCACCCGCGTGACTTCACCGACGACGTCATCGCCGCCATGGCCGAGACGCCGAACGTGATGCCGCAGCTCCACATGCCGCTGCAGTCCGGCTCGGACCCGGTCCTGAAGGCGATGCGCCGCTCCTACCGCCAGGAGCGCTTCCTCGGGATCATCGAGAAGGTCCGCGCCGCCATCCCGCACGCCGCCATCAGCACGGACATCATCGTGGGCTTCCCCGGCGAGACCGAGGAGGACTTCGAGCAGACGCTGCACGTGGTGCGCGAGGCCCGCTTCGCGCAGGCCTACACCTTCCAGTACTCCAAGCGCCCCGGGACCCCGGCCGCCGAGATGGACGGCCAGATCCCCAAGAAGGTCGTCCAGGAGCGCTACGAGCGCCTCGTCGCCCTCCAGGAGGAGATCTCCTGGGAGGAGAACAAGAAGCAGGTCGGCCGCACCCTGGAGCTGATGGTCGCCGAGGGCGAGGGCCGCAAGGACGACAGCACCCACCGCCTGTCCGGCCGCGCCCCCGACAACCGCCTCGTCCACTTCACCAAGCCGGACGAGGAGGTCCGCCCGGGCGACGTCGTCACGGTCGAGATCACCTACGCCGCCCCGCACCACCTCCTCGCCGAGGGGCCGACCCTGGGCGTGCGCCGCACGCGCGCGGGTGACGCCTGGGAGAAGCGCAACGCGGCCGAGAAGTCCAAGCCCGTCGGCGTGATGCTGGGCCTGCCGAAGATCGGCGCTCCCGAGCCGCTGCCCGTGGCGGCGGGCGGCTGCGGCTGCGACTGACCGGGGCCGGAGCGCTGCCGCCTGCGGTGGCGGCGCTCCTCGAGCGTTACCCTGCCGATCATGCTTGTCGCCGCCGCAGCCTGCCCCTGCCCACCCCTGCTCGTGCCCGAGGTCGCCGCGGGCGCGGCACCGGAACTGGACGCCGCGCGAGCCGCCTGCGTGGATGCGCTGGGCGTGCTCGCCGCCGCCCGCCCCGACCGGCTCGTGGTGGTCGGGCCGGTGGAGGGCACGGGGTCCGCGTCGTACGCGCAGGGCACCGCGGGCTCGTTCCGGGGCTTCGGTGTCGATCTCGGCGTACGGCTGGGACCGGCCGGGGACGCGCAGGGGGCACAGCGGTTGCCGTACTCCCTGGCCGTGGCCGCCTGGCTGCTGGAGCGCACGGGATGGCGTGACGCGCCCGTCGAAGGACTGGGCGTCGGCGAGCAGCTCGCCCCGCAGCGGTGCCTCGGGATCGGGCGTGAGGTCGCCGACCGGGCCGGACGGGTCGCGCTGCTGGTCATGGGCGACGCCAGCGCGTGCCGGACGCTCAAGGCCCCGGGGTACCTCGACGAACGCGCCGCGCCGTTCGACGCCGGGGTGGCCCGCGCGCTCGGTGCGGCCGACGTGACCGCCCTCAGCGGTCTGGACACGGGGCTGGCGCACGAGCTGAAGGTGTCCGGCCGGGCTCCCTGGCAGGTGCTGGCCGGCGCGGCCGAGAGCGCCGGCCTCGGCGGATCACTGCTGTATGAGGACGCGCCGTACGGAGTCGGATACCTCGTCGCCACCTGGTCGTAGGGACGCGGTCGGAGACGGCGCACACGGCGCACACGGCGCGCACGGCGGAGACGGCTGAGGCCCGGACCGACGGTCGACGGCGGACGGCCGGGAGCGGGGGTGCTCCGCGGCCGTCCGGGGTGTCCCGCGTGTGCCGTGCGGGATGACGCCCGTGTGCCGTGCGGGATGACTCCGGTGTGCCGTGCCCGTGCCGGGCGCGCGTCAGGAGGTGGGCGGAGGTACGTCGTCCGGCGGGGTGGTGCCTCCCGTGTCACGCGGCGGAGCCGTGCCGCCCGCGTCCGCGGGTGTGGCTCCCGCGCTCGGCCCGGGAGGGGTGCCCGGCGTCGACGTCGTTCCCGTCGCCGCTGCCGTGCCGCCCGTGCCCGGTGTGCCGTCCTCCTTGTGCGCGAGCCGGCCCATGGCGCCCTTGGCCTTGCCCGTGCCGGACTGGATCCGGTCGCTGTACTTGCCCTTGGTGCTCTTGTCGACGGCCTCGGCGGCCTTGTCCAGACCGTGATGGATCTTGTCCTCGTGTCGCTGCGCGAGGTCCGAGACCTTGTCCTTGGCCGGGCCCAGTTTGGCCTTCACGTTGTCCAGCAGACCCATGGTTCACCTTCCCTCGCGCGGGGGGCGGTCACGTACGGGCGCCCTCACCGGCCTCGTTGTCCGCCGCCTCTTCGGTGGACTGCTGCTTGGGGATGTCGACGCCCTCCGGCTCGGCCTTCTCGGCGATGGCCTCGGCGATGGCCTCGGCGGCCGGCTCGTCCGCCTTCGCGGTCGCGTCCGCGCCCTTCGTCTCCGCGGTCCCGGCCGCCGCCGCCTCCTCCGCCTCGGTCCCGGCCTTCGCCGGCTCGGCCTGGGCCTCGGCGGCAGGCGCCTCCGCCGTGGCCTTTGACCGCCGGAAGAGTCGTGCAAACACGCCCATATCCACTCCATACGTTACTCGTGCGGGCGAAACCCCGCGTTGCCCGGTGCGTCCGTCTGCACGGCCCGGGCCGCCGCCTCCGTGATCCGGCGGCAGGAACCTCGCAACGGGCAACGACCCCGCGACCGCGGCGTCACGTAACTCGTTCGAGAGCCGGCTTCGAGGTTTGCGAGACTGTCCCGGTGAGCAGCGCACCCCCCGCCCCCCGCGTCATCGCCGTCGTCGGACCGACCGCGGCCGGAAAGTCCGATCTGGGCGCCTTCCTGGCCCGGCGTCTCGGCGGCGAGGTCGTCAACGCCGACTCCATGCAGCTCTACCGAGGGATGGACATCGGCACCGCCAAGCTGACGCCCGAGGAGCGCGGAGGAGTCCCGCACCACCTGCTGGACGTCTGGGACGTCACCGTCACGGCCTCCGTCGCCGAGTACCAGCGCCTGGCCCGGGAGCGGATCGACGCGCTGCTCGCGCAGGGCCGTTGGCCGGTCCTGGTCGGCGGCTCGGGGCTGTACGTCCGCGGGGCCGTCGACAACCTGGAGTTCCCCGGCACCGACCCCGAGGTCCGCGCCCGGCTGGAGGAGGAGCTCGCGCTGCACGGATCCGGCGTGCTCCACGCCCGGCTGGCCGCCGCCGACCCCCAGGCCGCCCGGGCCATCCTGCCCGGCAACGGCCGCCGGATCGTCCGCGCCCTGGAGGTCATCGAGATCACCGGCAAGCCCTTCACCGCCAACCTCCCCGGGCACGACTCGGTGTACGACACCGTGCAGATCGGCGTCGACGTGGCGCGACCGGAACTCGACGAGCGCATCGCGCGCCGCGTCGACCGGATGTGGGACGCCGGGCTCGTCGACGAGGTACGCGCACTGGAGGCGCAGGGGTTGCGCGACGGGCGGACCGCCTCGCGTGCGCTCGGTTACCAGCAGGTGCTCTCGGCGCTCGCCGGGGAGTGCACCCTGGAGGAAGCGCGCACCGAGACCGTCCGTGCCACCAAGCGCTTCGCGCGCCGTCAGGATTCATGGTTCAGGCGCGATCCCCGGGTGCACTGGTTGAGTGGGGCCGCGGCGGATCTCCCCCGACTTCCGCAGCTCGCACTGTCCTTGGTCGAACGACCGGTTACAGCCTGATCACGTCCTGGCATCGGGACGCCCAGGCCGTCATCGGGGCCTTCGGCGGCGTGCCATCATCGAGCTTCGATCGACCGAGTTGAGTCCAAGTTGGGAGGGCGCGTGGCGATGGAGGCCGGCCCTCGCGACACCGCACGAAGCACCGACCGCGTCACCGCCGAGCGGGACGGGGCGGTGTTCGGTGACGGACCGGAGCCGGAGACCGACCGCCTCAGCGACGACGGGCCCGACGAGACACCGAGCGTGACGGACGACGGCCCCGAGCCGGAGGAGATGTTCGCCGACGAGGTCGAGGTCGAACTGCGCCCGCAGCGTCGGCTGCGTCTGTGGCAACTCGCCCCGATCGTGGCCCTGGCGGCGCTCGGATCCCTGATGTTCGCGTTCCCGCTCGCCTTCGACTTCGGCGACAGCGGGGCCGTCATCGCCATGCTCGGTCTGCTGATCTGCTCGACGGCGGCGGGCTGGGGCATGATGGCGGCCCGCCGCGTCGGCTCCACCTGGCCCGGCCTGCCGGCCCGCGGCTCCGGCCGCAGACCCGACTGGCGGGTGGTCCTGGCGTACGCGCTGGTGGTCGCCGCCGTGGTCGTCCTGGCCGTGTGGCGCGTGGCGCGGCTCCGGTAGAGCAGCGCACGCCCGAACAGCGCAAGCCCCCTGCCCGCGCCCGCGCCCGTCGCGCCGGGGTGTGAATCCCGCAGGGTGGTGGTCGCCCGGCAGCCCGTACGATCGAGGGCATGAGCACGCGGATCGCCTTCCTCAAGGGGCACGGCACCGAGAACGACTTCGTGATCGTCCCGGACCCCGAGAACGCCATCGACCTCCCCCCGGCCGCCGTCGCCGCGTTGTGCGACCGCCGCGCGGGCATCGGCGGCGACGGGCTGCTGCACGTCGTGCGCTCCGCGGCGCATCCGGAGGCGCGCGGTATGGCGGCCGAGGCCGAGTGGTTCATGGACTACCGCAACGGGGACGGCTCGGTCGCCGAGATGTGCGGCAACGGCGTGCGCGTGTTCGCCCGCTACCTCCAGCGCGCCGGGTACGCGACCGAGGGCGACCTCGCCGTCGCCACGCGCGGGGGCGTGAAGACCGTGCACCTCGCCAAGAACGGCGACGTCACCGTCGGCATGGGCAAGGCGGTCCTCCCCGAGGGCGACGTCACGGTGCGTGTCGGTGAGCGCAGCTGGCCGGCGCGCAACGTCAACATGGGCAACCCGCACGCTGTCGCCTTCGTGGAGGATCTGGCCCACGCGGGCGACCTGCATTCCCCGCCGCCCTTCAGCCCCGCCTCGGCCTACCCGGACGGCGTGAACGTGGAGTTCGTGACCGACCGCGGCCCGCGGCACGTCGCGCTGCGTGTGCACGAGCGCGGCTCCGGTGAGACCCGTTCCTGCGGCACGGGCGCGTGCGCGGTCGCCGTGGCCACCGCCCGCCGCGACGGCGCCGACCCGACGGTCACCGGCACGCCGGTGACGTACACCGTGGACGTGCCCGGCGGCACCCTGGTGATCACCGAGCGGCCCGACGGGGAGATCGAGATGACGGGCCCGGCCGTCATCGTGGCCGAGGGCGAGATCGACGCGGACTGGCTGGACGCCGCCACGCGCGCGTGAGGCCGATCCGGTCACCGCGGTGTGCTGTCGGCCACGCGGGCCCGAATGAATCCTAAAGATCGTAAAGATCAAGCCAATTGGCGGGAAGTCGATCGGCGCGGTCGCGTCATGCAGGGGTGCAAACTTCACATTCGTCCCTCGAATGGGTGATCAGTTTCACGCTCGGCGAGAGGCGGCCAGCCACGCGTGGTGGGCTCGGTAGCATCAAGCACCGGCCCGGACGGGGGACCGAAGCCGCCCCCTGAGCCGTGTCCGCCCTGGGGCACCCCGTCCGCCGGTTGACGCAGCCGGAGGTGCCCATGAGTGCGGAGGCCACGAATTCCGTGACCCCAGGCCCGATGCCGGGCGCGGTGTCGGGATCGCTGACGCCGACAGCGCCGCGCAGAAAGGCCCGCCCCCGGATCGACCTGCGCCGCCTCGGCAGAGCCGCCCTGCTCGGCCCCGCCGCGCGGGACCGGCTGCCCGACGCGATCAGCCATGTCGTCGAGGCCCACCGCGCGCACCACCCCGACGCGGACCTCGATCCGCTGCGCCGCGCGTACGTCCTGGCCGAGTCCTCCCACCGGGGCCAGATGCGCAAGAGCGGCGAGCCGTACATCACGCACCCGCTGGCGGTGACGCTGATCCTCGCCGAACTCGGCGCGGAGACCACGACGTTGACCGCCTCACTGCTCCACGACACCGTCGAGGACACGGACGTGACGCTGGACCAGGTCCGCGACCAGTTCGGCGAGGAGGTCCGCTACCTCGTCGACGGCGTGACCAAGCTGGAGAAGGTCGACTACGGCGCCGCCGCCGAGCCCGAGACCTTCCGCAAGATGCTCGTCGCCACCGGCAACGACGTGCGCGTCATGTCGATCAAACTCGCCGACCGGCTGCACAACATGCGCACCCTGGGCGTCATGCGCCCCGAGAAGCAGGAGCGCATCGCCAAGGTGACACGTGACGTGCTCATCCCGCTCGCCGAACGCCTCGGCGTCCAGGCCCTGAAGACCGAACTGGAGGACCTGGTCTTCGCGATCCTGCACCCCGAGGAGTACGCGCGGACCAGGGAACTGATCGTCGGCAACGCCGACCGGACGGACGACCCGCTCGCGGAGGTCGCCGACGAGGTGCGCGGTGTGCTGCGCGAGGCGGACATCGCGGCCGAAGTCCTCATCCGCCCGCGCCACTTCGTGTCCGTGCACCGGGTCTCCCGCAAGCGCGGCCGGCTCCGCGGCTCGGACTTCGGCCGGGTCCTGGTCCTGGTGAACGAGGACGCCGACTGCTACGGCGTCCTGGGCGAACTGCACACCTGCATGACGCCGGTGGTTTCGGAGTTCAAGGACTTCATCGCCGTGCCGAAGTTCAACCTGTACCAGTCCCTGCACACGGCCGTCGCCCGGGAGGACGGCCAGGTCGTCGAGGTCCTCATCCGCACCCACCAGATGCACAAGGTCGCCGAGGCCGGCGTCGTCGCCCTCGGCAACCCGTACGCACCGGCCCCCGACGACCCGGCCGACGGAGAGCGCGTCGACCCCACCCGCCCCGGCTGGCTGTCCCGGCTCCTCGACTGGCAGGAGGCGGCGCCCGACCCCGACCACTTCTGGTCCACCCTGCGCGAGGACCTCGCCCAGGACCGCGAGATCACCGTCTTCCGTCCCGACGGCGGCACGATCGGTCTGCCCGAGGGCGCCAGCTGCGTGGACGCGGCGTACGCGCAGTACGGGGAGGACGCGCACGCCTGCATCGGCGCCCGCGTCAACGGCCGCCTCGCGACGCTGAGCACCGTGCTGAAGGACGGCGACACCGTCCAGCTCCTCATGGGCCAGGACCCGGCGTCCGAGCCGTCGCGGGAGTGGCTGGAGCACGCGCACACACCGGCTGCCCGCATCGCCATCCAGCGGTGGCTGGCCGCCCATCCCGCGCAGGCCGAGGCGCAGGGCAGTGAGACGCCGCAGGGCCAGGCGGCGCAGGGGCGGACGGCTCTCGGGCAGCCCACCGCCGGGCTGGCCGCCGACGCCGGCGGGCGCGGCGCGAGTGCCGATCGCGGTCCCGGTGCGAGCGTCCTCGCCGACCTTCCCGGCGCGAGCGCCCGGCTCGCCCGCTGCTGTACGCCCGTACCACCCGACGAGATCACCGGCTTCGCCGTACGCGGGGGAGCGGTCACCGTGCACCGCGTGGAGTGCGCCGCCGTGGCGCGCATGAGGGACGGGGAGCGCTCGGAGGTGGGCGTGCGCTGGGGGGAGACCGCCGAGTGCCGGGTCACGCTGGTCGCTGAATCGTTCGTCCGTCCGCATCTGCTCGCGGACCTCACCGAGGCCATGGCGCTCGAAGGGGCCGAGATCGTCTCCGCGACCGTCGAGCCCCCGGCCCAGCAGCAGGTGCGCCACACCTACACCGTGCAGCTCCCCGACGCCGCCCGCCTGCCCACCCTGATGCGCGCCATGCGCAATGTGGCCGGGGTGTACGACGTGAGTAGGACGCAACCGCAGACGCAGGGCGGCTGAGCCGTCCGACCAGGACAGGCCGGCCGATTCCCGCCGCCTGGGTTCACTCGGGCTTGCCCCCGCTTGCCCGCGATCCCCGCGCCGGCCCGTCCCCGCCGGGCACCCGGCGCACGGGTCGGTCCCCGGATCGAGTGGGGCGGGCGCGCGCCGCGCTCGTCGCGCCCGCGCACGCTGGTAGCGGTGGGGCATGCCCCACGCCCCCCACGCCCCCGATGCCCCCCACGACCTTCGTCCCGCTAGCCCCGGAGCCGCCCGCACCCGCCGTCGCCGGACCTCCGCCGCGCTCCTCGCCTCCGCCGTCTCCGTCAGCCTCGTCGCCGCGAGCGCCCCCGCCGTACCGCTCGGCATCGGCGACCGCCTCTTCCCGTACCTGGGCAACCCCGGCTACGACGTCGCCGCGTACGACCTCTCCTTCGTCTACCTCGGCAGCAACAGCGAGCCGCTGCGCGCCGTGACCACCATCGACGCCTGGGCCACCGCCGACCTCGACCGGATCAACCTGGACTTCGCCCACGGCACCGTGGAGTCGGTCGAGGTCGACGGCGACCCCGCGCAGTTCCGCACCGCCGGCGAGGACCTGGTGATCACACCGGAGGACTCCGTGTCGGACGGCACGTGGGTGCGGATCACCGTGCGGCACACCAGTGACCCCGTGTCCGCCGACGGCCGCGAGGGCGGCTGGGTCCGCACGGGGGACGGTCTCGCCATGGCCAACCAGGCCGACGCGGCCCACCTGGTCTTCCCCTGCAACGACCACCCGTCCGACAAGGCCATGTTCACCGTCCGCGTCACTGCGCCCGACGAGTACACGGCCGTGGCCAACGGCCTGCCCGCCGGCACGCACGGGGCGGGCGGCTCGACCACGTGGACCTACCGCACGCACCATCCCATGGCCACCGAACTCACCCAGGTGTCCATCGGCCGCTCCACGGTGCTCCACCGCACCGGACCGCACGGCCTGCCGATCCGGGACGTCGTGCCCACCCAGTTCCGCGAGGCGCTCGAAAGCTGGCTGGAGAAGACGCCCGCCCAGATCGAGTGGATGGAGAGCAAGGTCGGCCGCTACCCCTTCGAGGCGTACGGCCTGCTCATGGCTGATGCCGCCACCGGCTTCGAACTGGAGACGCAGACCCTCTCCCTCTTCGAGCGGGAACTGTTCACCGAGCCGGTCTACCCCCCGTGGTACGTCGAGTCGATCATGGTGCACGAGCTGGCCCACCAGTGGTTCGGCAACAGTGTCGGACCCCGTACCTGGTCCGACCTGTGGCTCAACGAGGGGCACGCCACCTGGTACGAGGCGCTGTACGCCGAGGAGAAGGCCGGCAAGCCGCTGCGGGACCGGATGAAGGCGGCCTACGGCGCCTCCGACCGCTGGCGTGCCACGGGCGGACCGCCCGCCCTCCCCAAGCCGCCGGAGGCGGGCCACAAGATCGGCATCTTCCGGCCCGTCGTCTACGACGGCTCCGCCCTCGTCCTGTACGCCCTGCGCCAGGAGATCGGCCGGCCGGCGTTCGAGCGGCTGGAGCGCGAGTGGGTGGGCCGCCACCAGGACGCTACGGCCACGACCGAGGACTTCGTCCGGCTCGCCGCCGAGGTCGCGGGACGCGACCTGGACGACTTCTTCCAGGGCTGGCTGTACGGGGAGAAGACCCCGCCGATGCCGGGGCACCCGGACTGGAAGCCGGAGTCGCCCGCGAAGCCGGAGTCGTCCGCACAGCCGAAGTCGCCCGGGAAGCCGGAGCCGGCTGCCAGGCCGGAGTCGGCAGTGGGGCCTGAGTCGGCAGTGGGGTCGGAGTCGGCTGAAGGGCCGTCGTCGCCCGCGACACCCGCGGCGGCTGGGGGGCCGGGGCCGGGGCCGGGCGGTGGGGCCGGTGGGGTGGGGCGGACCGTGTCGGCCGGGAGCGCGGCCTAGGTCCGGAGTGTGGAGTAGGGCAGGAGTACGGCTTGCGCCGGGCTTGCCACGTGGCCGGGGATACCGCGTCGGCCGGGGTGTGTCTGGGACCGGGCCTGGCCCGCAGGGTCGACCGGGCACGCTGTGGTGGCCGGGCAGGCCGGCCGCCGCCCACTGGCGTGCCTGTCGTTCCGGTCAGCCCGCCGGACCGGGCGGGCGTGCAGCTGCCATGCGGCCCGCCGCTTCCCGAAAACGCAGCGGAGTGGGCTGGAGCGCGCCCCGGAATCCACCCGGACGGGGCGTTGCTCCCGCCCGATAACCCGGTGACGAGACGACCCGTGCCGTGCGACCATCTTCAGGTCGGCGCGGCACGGATCGCCGGGAATCTCCCGGACCGCCCGTGCGTTGTGGACAGTGACGGCAGGCACACCGCACTCCGTCGCAGAAGTCGGTTTCCCAGCTACGTAAGGATCCAATGACCTCCTCTTCTTCCTTTTCCCAGGACACCAAGCGCTTCGCGCACAGCCACCCCGAGGGTCTTCGGGCCGATGCCCTGATGGAAGAGGACGTCGCCTGGAGCCACGAGATCGACGGAGAGCGGGACGGCGACCAGTTCGACCGCTCCGAGCGCGCGGCCCTGCGCCGCGTGGCGGGCCTCTCCACCGAGCTCGAGGACGTCACCGAGGTCGAGTACCGCCAGCTCCGCCTGGAGCGGGTCGTCCTCGTCGGTGTCTGGACCTCGGGAACCGTGCAGGACGCGGACAACTCCCTCGCGGAGCTCGCCGCCCTCGCGGAGACGGCCGGCGCGCTGGTGCTCGACGGTGTCACCCAGCGCCGCGACAAGCCCGACGCGGCCACGTACATCGGTTCCGGCAAGGCCGAGGAACTGCGCGACATCGTCCTCGAGACGGGCGCGGACACCGTCATCTGCGACGGTGAGCTCAGCCCGGGCCAGCTCATCCACCTCGAGGACGTCGTCAAGGTCAAGGTCATCGACCGTACGGCCCTGATCCTGGACATCTTCGCCCAGCACGCCAAGTCCCGAGAGGGCAAGGCGCAGGTGGCGCTGGCGCAGATGCAGTACATGCTGCCGAGGCTGCGCGGCTGGGGTCAGTCGCTGTCCCGTCAGATGGGCGGCGGCAAGGGCGGCGGCCTCGCCACCCGTGGTCCCGGTGAGACCAAGATCGAGACGGACCGGCGACGGATCCGCGAGAAGATGGCGAAGATGCGCCGTGAGATCGCGGAGATGAAGACCGGCCGCGAGATCAAGCGCCAGGAGCGCAAGCGTCACAAGGTGCCCTCGGTCGCCATCGCCGGCTACACCAACGCGGGCAAGTCCTCGCTGCTCAACCGCCTCACGGGCGCGGGCGTGCTCGTCGAGAACGCGCTGTTCGCGACTCTCGACCCGACCGTACGCCGGGCCGAGACCCCGAGTGGACGGCTGTACACGCTGGCCGACACGGTCGGTTTTGTACGCCATCTTCCGCACCACCTCGTCGAGGCGTTCCGCTCCACGATGGAGGAGGTCGGCGAGTCCGACCTGATCCTGCACGTGGTCGACGGTTCGCACCCGACGCCGGAGGAGCAGCTGGCGGCCGTGCGCGAGGTGATCAGGGACGTCGGCGCCACCGGCGTGCCCGAGATCGTCGTGATCAACAAGGCCGACGCGGCCGACCCGCTCACGTTGCAGCGGCTGCTGCGTGTCGAGAAGCGGTCCATCGCCGTCTCGGCCCGTACCGGCCAGGGCATGGAGGAACTGCTCGCGCTGATCGACAGCGAGCTGCCGCGCCCGTCGGTCGAGATCGAGGCGCTCGTGCCGTACACCCACGGCAAGCTGGTCGCCCGTGCGCACGACGAGGGCGAGGTCCTCTCCGAGGAGCACACCGCGGAGGGCACGCTGCTCAAGCTGCGGGTGCACGAGGAACTGGCGGCGGAACTCGCGCCGTACGTCCCCGCACCGCTCGCCTGACCCCTCCCGGTCATCGCGAAGGCCCGCCCCCGAGGTCATCGGGGGCGGGCCTTCGTTCGTTCGTCCGGGCGCTCGGCGCCGTGTGCGGATCTGTCTGCCGGGATCAGCGACCGCCGTAGGTCCTGCTCATGTTCTGGTAGAGCGCCTCGGCGTCGCGGCCCAACTGCGGGCCGGCCAGCCAGGTGTTGTCGGCGGGGCCGATCGAGGTGTTGGAGACCAGCACGGACTTGCCGTTCAGCACGCGGAACCAGCCGCCGCCCGAGGAACCGCCGGTCATGGTGCAGCCGATGCGGTACATGGTCGGCAGGGCCGGGGACAGGGAGAACCGGCCCGGGACGTCGACGCACCGGAACATCTGCAGCCCGTTGTACGGCGGCGCGGCCGGGTAACCCCAGGCGCCGATCTTGGCCGCCTCGGCGGCGGACGGAGCGGAGAAGTCCACGTCCAGGGCGGCGCCGACCGTCTCCTCCAGGGACTTCGTCCCCCGCTCGGGCTTCACGTGCAGCACGGCGTAGTCGTAGGCGGCACCGTCACCGCCGGACTCCGAACCTCCCCGGATCCACTGGTTCGAGGTGGAGGCCCAGTCCGCCCACCAGTTGCCGTAGGGGGCGATCTCCGTCGGGTTCGCGTTGCTCAGCTCCGCCTCGGACTTGTCGAGGTCGTTGTAGGCGGGGACGAAGACCAGGTTGCGGTACCAGCCGCCGTTGCCGCCGGCGTGCACGCAGTGGCCCGCCGTCCACACCAGGTTGGACTTGCCCGGGTGATTGACGTCCTTGACCACGGTGCCGGAGCAGACCGCCGGGCCGTCGGGCGAGTCGAAGAAGACCTTGCCGACCGGCGCAGCGTTGCGGTGGTACGGCGTCTTCTCGGCCTGGGCCCGCACGGGCGCCGGGTCGGGGTCGCTGACACCCTGGCCGGCCGCGGCGTCCTTGGTCGTGACCGTCTTGTTGGCCTCTTCCGCGGACTGCATCCGCTCCGGCTTCCACAGCCCCTCGATCACCGGGTTGACGAAGTCCTCGGCGTCACTGAGCCACTTGTCCCTGTCCCAGTGCTTCCAGCCGCCGTCCTTCCACCGGTCGACGTCGATGCCGTGTTCCTTGAGTCGGCCCGCCAGGTCGGCCGGGATCTCGACCTTGCCGCCGCCGGCGGCGTCAGCGGTCCGCGAGCTCGTGGCGTCGGGCTTGTCGCTCGCCGAGTCCGCCGCACCACCACACGCGGTGGCGGTGAAGCCCAGTGCGCCGACGAGGCCGATCGCGGCCAGGACGGAGCGCCGCCCGCGCCTGGGCATGGACAGAAGTGTGGAACGTGAACGCATGGTGCTGATCCCCCGTTGATGGTGCGCGCTGGTGCTCCGTACGCTCAGCGCCGATTCACTGCCCCGCGAACTTCTTGCTCACCGAGTCGTACACGCCCTTGGCCACCTCGCCCAGGCGCGGCCCGGCGAGCCAGCCGGACGTCACCGGGCCGATCGAGGTGTTGGACACCAGCGCCGGCTTGCCGTCCGACCGCGTCGCGACCCAGCCACCGCCCGACGAACCGCCGGTCATGGTGCATCCGATGCGGTACATCGTCGGGTCCGACTCGGTGATGGACAGCCGTCCGGGCCGGTCCTGGCACCGGTACAGCTTCTGCCCGTCGTACGGCGGCGCGGCCGGGTAACCGATCGCCGTCACGCTCTGGACATCGGGCACGGCAGGCGCCTTGAAGTCGACCGGCAGAGCCGAACCCACCATCTCCTCCAGCGACTTGCCGCCACTGCCCTTCTCGGGAGTCACGTGGATCACCGCGAAGTCGTACTGCGCGCCGTCCCCGCCCGTCGAACCGCCCTGCTCGATCCACTGGTCCGAGGTCTGCGCCCAGTCACCCCACCAGACGCCGTACGGGGCGACCTCCTCACGGGTCGCGTTCTCCAGCTCCTCGACCGCCTTGCCGCCGTCGTTGTACGAGGGCACGAACGCGATGTTGCGGTACCAGCCGCCCTTCTTGCCCGCGTGCACACAGTGCCCCGCCGTCCACACCAGGTTCGACTTGCCCGGGTGGGCCGGGTCCTCCACCACCGTCGCCGAGCAGACCGCCGAGCCCTCCGGGGAGTCGAAGAACACCTTCCCGGCAGTGGGCTCGTTGGCGTGGTACGACGACGCGACCCCCTCCGCCCGGACAGGCTTGGGCGCCGGGTCCGTGACCCCTTGGTCACCGGAGATGTCGCTTTCGCCGACGCCCTGCTCGGGCTCCTCGGCGTCCCGCATGCGGTCCGGGTTCCACAGGCCCTCGATGATCGGGTTGATGTACTCGTTGGCCTCGCGCAGCCAGTCGTCCCGGTCCCAATTCTTCCAGGCGCCGTCCTTCCACTTGTCGATGTCGATCCCGTGCTCCCGCAGCCGGTCGCGGATGTCGTCCGGCAGCTTGAACTTGCCGTCGTCCGACGCCGAAGCGGAGGCCGATGCCTCACCGCCGGCCTCGGCGTCGCCCGAGTCACAGGCGGTGGCGGTCAGCGCGAGGGCCGAGGCCAGGGCCACGGCGGCCAGCACGGGGGAGTTCCTGCGGCGCGCCCTCCCCCCTCGGCCGGTGCTGGACGACTGCCGTATGGATCGCATGATCTGACTCCCCCTGGGGTGAACGAACTGGGACGAACCGTCGTCCAGGGCGTGATCTCCGGCCCACTCGCGGGGAGTTGAGGCCGGCCTCACGGCGTCCGGGACGGCACCACACACTATGCGGTGCCTGTGGGGGAGGTCCGACGGAACCGCAACAGTTCCGTCACGGAGAGGATCTTGAAGCAACCCGTAACCGAGAACGCGGTCGGGGGTTGGTAGCGGTGGGGGTCCTGCTGTCCGTCTGCGATCCCCCGTGCCCGTGCGCCGTGGGAGGTCAGGGAAGCCGTGCCGGAGTCCGCTGGTGAGGGTCGCGTGTCCGAGGAGACCGCCGTGGTGTGTGCCCAGGTGAAGCCGACACCGGGTGGTGCCTTCGACGCCGCGGTACGGGAAGTCCCTCGTGCGCCGGAGGGAAGCCGGCGCCGTCAGTCCGCCCGCGACGCCGCCGCCCGCACCTACGCCCGCGCCCTGCCCCTGGTGCCCGTGCGGGCCCGAGGGCTGACCATCGAAGGCGCGGACGGCCGGCGCTACCTCGACTGCACCTCCGGCGCCGGGGCGCTTGCCCTCGGGCACAACCACCCGGTCGTCCTGGAGGCCATCCGCTCCGTCCTCGATTCCGGCGCCCCCCTCAACGCCCTCGATCTCGCCACTCCGGTCACGGAAGCCTTCCTCACGGAACTCCACCGCACCCTCCCCCCAGGGCTGGCGCACCGGGCGCACGTGCGGTTCTGCGACCCGTCCACCGGTGACGCACTGGAGACCGCCTGCCGATGGGCACGCGCGGCGACCGGACGGACCGGCCTGATGACGTTCACCGAAGCCCACCGGCGCGCGGCCTTCCAGCCCTACGACCCACGCGCTGCCGCGCAGCCGACCGCCTCCCTCGCCGAGGTGCGGGACCTCCACTGCCCCCACGGCCTCGACGACGGGCGGGACCTCGACCCCGCTGCCGACTGGGCCGAGTCCCTGCTGGACGCCCCGAGCACCGGCAGTGCTCTCCCCGCGGGCGTGATCGTCGAGCCTGTACTGGGGGAGAGTGGGGTCCTCCCCGTGCCCAGTGCCTGGTTGCGGCGCATCCGCCGGCTCACAGCCGACCGCTCCATCCCTCTCATCGTCGACGAGACGCACACCGGATTCGGACGGACCGGTGCCTTCTGGGCGGTCGGCTACAGCGGCGTGACCCCCGACGCGATGATCCTCTCCCCGGACATCGGCGGAAGCCTGCCGCTGACCGTCGTCATCCAGCGCGACGACCTCTCCGGCGGGCAACCAGCCCTCGACACTGCCCCCTTCCGCGGCAATCAACTCGCCATGGCCGCTGGTGCGGCCACCCTGGCCCACGTGCGCGAGAACGGTCTCGCCGAGCGGGCCGCACACCTCGGCACCCGCATGCTCGCTCGACTCCGGCCGCTGGCCGATGCTTCGCCCATCGTGCACCGAGTGCGGGGGAGAGGGCTGCTGATCGGCATAGATCTGATCGCTGCCGAGCAGGCGGAGGAGTCGCGAGAGGAGCCTACGGACGCCGAAGCGCCGGGGGAGTGCGGTGCCGGGGGTAGGGGAGCCCGGTCCGCCTCCTCCCTGGCGGCCGACCTCCAGCGCGAGTGCCTGCGACGCGGACTCATCGTCGGTCTCTGCGGACAGGAGAGAAGCGTTCGCCTGTCGCCGCCTTTGACGATCACCGACGAACAGGCGAACGCCGTACTCGATCGTCTTGCCGACGCGGTCGAGGCAGTGGCCCGGGTCCACGGGGCGGCACGACAGCAGCGCCGACACCGGGTCCACGGGTGATCCGTCAGGGCGTGACACGTCACGCGACGAGCGTGGCTCCCGCCGAGTCTTCGCACACCCGTCGCTTCGACGCCGGCCCACGCCGCCCGGGCTTACCGGCCGGCCCTCACCGGCCCGGCGTGGTTGCCGTCGAGTAGCCCTGCTCGTCCGCATGCTCATCCCGACCCACCGCATGTCCCGCACCCCCCTCCGAGGTATCCGCCTTGAACGCCATCTCCGGGCCCGAGCCCGACCGTCACCCCGCGACGACGCCGGACCAGGACCCCGCCCACCCCGGAACCTCGCAGATGCCGGCTGTGCCGACACCTCCCGTGGTCCCTCGCCAGAGGCCGGGGAGGCAGCCGACCGGAGGTCCGGAGGGCGACACCCCGGGCACCGACCCGCTGTGCGATCCGGACCCCCACACCGTTGCCGACGCGGCCGCCGTGGAGAACCTGCTGCGCTGCTGGGCGCGCGAGACCGGCCGATCCGCCCCTGCCGACGGCCTGCTTCGCGTCCCGCTTCCCTCCAGCGGCACGTCCCTGCTCGCTCCGGTCCGCTACTGGTCCCCCACGGGCTGGCACCGCTTCGGCCCCGTGCGCTTCGCCGGTGCCTCCGACCATGCCCCGTCGGTCGACGCCGTCACGATCGCCGCGCTGCTCGCCCGGGAGTCCACCGCCGGCGAACTCGCCCCAGCCTGCGTCGGCGAGCAGCGTCCCGACCATGACCCGGGCCGTGTCCCTGCCCAGGGCCGTCTCCCTGAGCGCGGCCCTGCGACTGGTGTCGCCGCCACTGACAGCGTCGGGTTCGTCGCAGGTGTCGCCGACTCCGTACGCGGCGTCGCCACCTTCGTTCGCGACCGCCGGGAGCACCCGGCCGATGGCGCCGACCTGTTCCTCTCCGCGGAGCAGGCGCTCCTCCTCGGGCATCCTCTGCACCCCGCTCCGAAGAGCCGCGAGGACCTCACGGAAGCCGAAACCCGGCGCTTCTCACCTGAGTCGCACGGCTCCTTCCCCCTGCACTGGATGGCTGTCGACCCCTCGATCCTCGCCACCGACACCTCCTGGACCGAACGCGGTCGCCCCGTGCCCGCGACCACACTCACCGCGCGCCTCGCCGGACCCGGTCTCCCGCCGCTGGACGGGTACGCCCTGCTCCCCCTTCACCCCTGGCAGGCCCGCGAGGTTCGCCACCGGCCCCACACCGCCGCCTTGCTGGACAGCGGACTGCTACGCGACTTGGGAGCGCACGGAACTTTCTGGCATCCCACCTCCTCCGTTCGCACCGTCTATCGCTCCGGCGCCCCGGCGATGCTCAAGCTGTCGCTCGGCTTGCGCATCACCAACTCCCGTCGAGAGAACCTGCGCAAGGAACTCCACCGCGGCGTCGAGGTCCACCGTCTGCTCCGCAGCGGCCTCGCCCGGCAGTGGCAAGCCGTGCACCCGGGCTTCGACATCGTGCGCGACCCCGCCTGGCTGGCCGTCGACGCTCCGGACGGCGCCCCGGTGCCCGGTCTCGACGTCGTGATCCGCCACAACCCGTTCACCCCCTCCGACGACGTCTCCTGCGTCGCCGGGCTCGTCTCCTTGTCTCCACACCCGCCGGTCCCACCTTCCTTTGTGCCTCCTGCGCTCATGTCGTCCGCGCTCGGGCCTCCTTCGCTGATCCCGGTGTCACCGAGCTCACCCCTGTCGGGGCCAAGGGCACACCGGTCGGGGGCGGCCGAACCGCTCATGCAGTCCCGCCTGGCGCGGGTCGTCACACATCTCGCCCGTCGGACCGGCCGTCCCCGCGGAGCCGTCGCCGCCGAGTGGCTGCTGCGCTACCTCGAGCACGTGGTGCGCCCCGTCCTGTGGCTTGACGGTGAGGCGGGCGTCGCCCTGGAGGCGCATCAGCAGAACACCCTGCTCCTGCTGGACACCGCCGGCTGGCCGGCAGGCGGCCGCTACCGGGACAACCAGGGCTACTACTACCGCGAGTCCCGACGCGCGGACCTCGACGCGCGGCTGCCCGGCATCGGGGAACGCAGCGACACGTTCGTGCCGGACGACATCGCCGACGAGCGCCTCACGTACTACCTGGCGATCAACAACGTGCTCGGACTCATCGGCGCGTTCGGCTCCCAGCGACTCGCCGACGAATGGCTGCTGCTCGCCGCGTTCCGCCGGTTCCTGCAGCGCCTGGCCTCCGGCCCGGACCGATCCCGATCCTCGCTGCCCACCCGGTTGCTCGACTCGCCGGTCCTGCGCTGCAAGGCCAACCTGCTGACCCGCTTGCACGGCATGGACGAGCTCGTCGGCCCGGTGGACACCCAGTCCGTCTACGTCACCATCGCCAACCCCCTCCACTGTTGATCACATCAACCGATCGTGACCTCGGTCGGCCGCCGTCGATCGCCGGTATTCCTCCCATGGACCCTCCCCGTAAACGCCCCACCACCTCCTTGTCCGACCGAGAGGAGCCCTCGGTGCTTCCCGCTGAGCCGACAGCCGAGACCCATCTCGCCGTCACTGCCCCGGCTGACGGCAATCCCGACAGTGGGGACCCTGCCAAGCCCGGCACTCGCCCTGCGACCCTTCGTCCTCACGCCGGCCCTGATGCGTGCGAGGGGGGCGAAGCCGGCGAGGACGCGAGCAGGGATGGCCGCACGGATGGCCATGGAGAGTCCAGCGGTGACGCGCACGGCGAGGACACCATGGACCTGCGTCTCCCGGACGAGTTCTTCGCCTCCATCGAGGAAGCAGCTACAGGGTTCGGCGGATCCACCTCGGGTGAGTCCTCCGGTGGAGCGCATCACTGGCTCTCGCCTTCCGACCACGCGACCTCCCGCCCGGCGATCGACGACCTCCTGGACGGGATCGCCGGCTGGGGGCCGGTCCGGACGCCTGTGGGTGCGTTCCACCTCGTCCCCGTGCGCCTTGAACGCGACCTCCGGCTGATCAGCCGCTGGATGAACGACCCCGCCGCCGCGGCCTTCTGGGAGCTGTCAGGGCCGCAGAGCGTGACCGAGGGCCACATCCGTGCCCAGCTCACCGGTGACGGACGCAGCGTGCCGTGCATCGGGGTGCTGGACGGAAGGCCGATGAGCTACTGGGAGATCTACCGCGCTGATCTGGATCCGCTGGCCCGGTTCTACCCGGCCCGGCCCCACGACACGGGGCTGCATCTCCTTCTCGGTGAGATTCCCGACCGTGGACGCGGTCTCGGCGGCCTGCTGCTCCGCGCCGTGGCCAATCTCGTTCTCGCGCAGCGACCCTCCTGCGCACGCGTCATCGCGGAACCCGACATTCGCAACACCCCCTCCATCGCCGCCTTCCTCTCCGCCGGTTTCCGGCTCTCGGTCGAGATCGACCTGCCGGGTAAGACCGGTGCCCTCATGATCCGGGAACGGTCACTCCGACATGTGTTGTAGCGCTGTGTCACCGCGCCATCACTCATTGAACGCGGCGCCGGCTGCCGCGGTTCCCGCCACGGACAAAAAGTGATCCGGCCCTACGGCCTCGGCTGCCCGGCCCACTCGAGCGAAGGAGAGCGGCGCCGAAAGGGCACTTTCACCCGCGCTCCCTCACGAACTGCCCCGCTCCGTCGCGCCGAGGAGTCCACCATGAGCTCGCCACCCGCCCCCACCATCCCCACCGCCCTCCAGCCTTCCTTCGCCACCCCGATCCCCACCTCCTCCGCCACCCTGCCCCCTCTCTCCCTCCTCATCGTGACCAGACGTTTGTCAGTGCCGGGCCGTAGGGTGGTCGCGCTATGACGAAGCCCTCACTCCCCGAACTCCTGCACGCTGCCGTCGCCGCCGTCGGCGGTACGGAGCGCCCCGGTCAGGTAGCCATGGCCGAAGCCGTCGAGGAAGCCATCGACGACGGCTCCCATCTGCTGGTCCAGGCCGGCACCGGCACCGGCAAGTCGCTGGGCTATCTGGTGCCCGCGCTCGCGCACGGGGAGCGCGTGGTGGTCGCGACCGCCACCCTGGCCCTGCAGCGGCAGCTGGTCGAGCGGGACCTGCCCAGGACGGTCGACTCGCTGCACCCCTTGCTGCGCCGCCGCCCGGAGTTCGCGATGCTCAAGGGCCGGTCGAACTACCTGTGTCTGCACCGCATGCACGAGGGCGTGCCGCAGGACGAGGAGGACGGCCTCTTCGACCAGTTCGAGGCGGCCGCGCCCACTAGCAAACTGGGCCAGGACCTGCTGCGTGTGCGGGACTGGGCCGACGAGACCGAGACCGGGGACCGTGACGACCTCACGCCGGGCATCTCGGACCGGGCCTGGGCCCAGGTGTCGGTCTCGTCCAGGGAGTGCCTCGGCGCATCGAAGTGCGCGTACGGCGCGGAGTGCTTCGCCGAGATGGCCCGGGAGCGGGCGAAGCTCGCCGAGGTCGTCGTCACCAACCACGCACTGCTCGCGATCGACGCCATCGAAGGCGCCCCGGTGCTCCCGCAGCACGAGGTGCTCATCGTCGACGAGGCCCACGAACTGGTCTCACGGGTCACCGGGGTGGCCACGGGCGAACTCACGCCGGGACAGGTCAACCGCGCGGTGCGGCGTGCCGCGAAACTCGTGAACGAGAAGGCCGCTGATCAGCTCCAGACCGCCGCGGAGGGCTTCGAGCGGCTGATGGAACTGGCACTGCCGGGCCGCCTGGAGGAGATCCCGGAGGACCTCGGGTACGCCCTCATGGCCCTGCGCGACGCGTGCCGCACGGTCATCTCCGCGATCGGCACGACCCGTGACAAGTCCGTCCAGGACGAGGACGCGGTCCGCAAGCAGGCTCTCGCCTCGGTGGAAAGCGTGCACGACGTGGCGGAGCGGATCACCAACGGCTCCGAATGGGACGTCGTCTGGTACGAGCGCCACGACCGTTTCGGCGCTTCCCTGCGCGTCGCCCCCATGTCCGTCTCGGGCCTGCTGCGGGAGAAGCTCTTCGCCGACCGCTCGGTGATCCTGACCTCCGCGACGCTCAAACTGGGTGGCGACTTCAACGGCGTCGGCGCCTCCCTCGGTCTGGCCGCCGAGGGCACCGAAGGGGACGATGTCCCGAAGTGGAAGGGCATCGATGTCGGCTCGCCCTTCGACTACCGCAAGCAGGGCATCCTGTACGTCGCCAAGCACCTGGCGCGCCCCGCTCGGGACGGCGACCGCGCCGACATGCTCGACGAGCTGACCGAACTGATCCAGGCGGCGGGCGGCCGCACCCTGGGTCTCTTCTCTTCCATGCGCGGGGCACAGGTGGCCGCCGAGGAGCTGCGTTCGCGCATCCCCGAGTACCCGATCCTGCTCCAGGGCGAGGAGACGCTCGGCGAGCTCATCAAGAACTTCGCGGCCGACCCCAAGACGTGCCTGTTCGGCACCTTGTCCCTGTGGCAGGGCGTGGACGTTCCGGGGCCCAGCTGCCAGCTGGTCGTCATGGACAAGATCCCGTTCCCGCGTCCGGACGACCCGCTGATGAGTGCCCGCCAGAAGGCCGTCGAGGACGCGGGCGGCAACGGTTTCATGGCCGTCGCCGCGACCCACGCCGCGCTCCTGATGGCCCAGGGCGCCGGCCGTCTGGTGCGGGCGTCCGGAGACCGCGGCGTGGTCGCCGTGCTGGACCAGCGTCTGGCGACGGCGCGGTACGGGAGCTATCTGAAGGCGTCGCTGCCGGACTTCTGGTTCACCACGGACCGCAACCAGGTGCGCAGGTCACTGTCGGCCATCGACGCCGCGGCGAAGCAGGCGGAGGCGGTGACGGAGCAGGCGGAGGACGCCTGACCCCTGGGGGCCGGTCCGCGGCTGCGGCGAGACCGGCCGGCCCAGCCTTCGACGCCCGGGCGACGGCGCGCCCAGGCAACGGGGCTCGCGGGCGACTAGGCACGCGGCCGCTCCACCGGCGTGCGACAAGCGCCGACCCTGCTCCTGCCGCGGCACGAGCCCCGAGAGCGCTGAGGGCCGTGGCAGCGCCCCCGGATGGGCCCGGACAGCGCAGGACCCCGGAACCGGCGCAGGGGTTCCGGGGCCCGGTCTGAGGGCGAGCCGCTTGGCTCGTCCGACGCGGCGCGCTGGGTCAGACGCGGCGCAGTACGGCCACAACCTTGCCGAGGATGGTCGCGTCGTCGCCGGGGATCGGCTCGTAGGCCGCGTTGTGCGGCAGGAGCCAGACGTGGCCGTCCTCGCGCTTGAAGCGCTTGACGGTGGCTTCCCCGTCGAGCATGGCCGCCACAATGTCGCCGTTCTCGGCGACCGGCTGACGGCGCACCGTGACCCAGTCGCCGTCGCAGATCGCGGCCTCGATCATCGAGTCGCCGACGACCTTGAGGACGAACAGCTCACCGTCGCCGACGAGCTGGCGGGGGAGAGGGAAGACGTCCTCGACGGACTCCTCGGCCAGGATCGGGCCACCCGCGGCGATACGGCCGACCAGCGGGACGTACGAGGCGGCCGGCTTGCCCGCCGTGTCCGTGGGCTGCACGGTGGCGGCCTGGTCGGAGCCGCGTACTTCGTAGGCGCGGGGGCGGTGCGGGTCGCGGCGCAGGAAGCCCTTGCGCTCCAGTGCCATCAGCTGATGGGCGACGGACGAGGTGCTGGAGAGGCCGACGGCCTGGCCGATCTCCCGCATCGACGGGGGGTACCCGCGCCGCTGCACCGAGTCCCGGATGACCTCGATCACCCGGCGCTGGCGGTCGGTGAGTCCGGAGCTGTCCGCCCGGATGCCCGGAGGTCGGCCCGGCAGGGAGCGCTTGTGCCCCTCAGGGTTCGTGGCTTCGTTCATCGCATGCACCGGCTCCAGTCGGCCCTGGGAGCGGTCCTGGGCAGTAATGGCGGCACTGTCTGCGGTGGTGGTCACGTCGGCCCCTCTCGATGGTCTCCCTGCTGGACAACGGTAGTTGCTTTCGAAAGGTTGCGCCAAACACACGTTCGAGTGAAAAAACGCGGATTGGTGGGCGCGATCGCGTGTCCGGGTGTATTAGAGGCCGCGCCGCCCGGCGGGCAAATGGGCCCATTGCTGTACTCTTCACCGCCGGGGTGATCGCCTCGTGGACTGCTGCCCCAGTCTGCCATCCGGCATTCCCCTGCCCTGGGACCGGCCCTCATCTGTGCGGGAGTCCCACGCCCCCTCCCCGCGGCGCCCACGCTATCTCCGCATGTGCCGCAGCGATACGGCTGTGCGGAAAGTGCGCCGGCCGGGTCGCGTTCCGGGGTCGCGCAGGTGCCTTCAAGGGGTTGGAGGGGCCCTGTGCGGCCGGACGTGCAGCGTCTTGCCGGGGCACGCGCGTGCGACACGCGCGTACGACCTCGATGTATGCGCCAATCCCTACATCTAGTGGTTGGATTGCTACAGCAGCCCAGAAGTTGTGGTGCCCCGGGTCTTCAGGCCCAAGGTCATCGCCTATGCTTGGGGCTGCTTCGTGGGGCGCAAGAGGTCCTGCGAGGCTATTGAGTCTGCTGTGAGGAGGGTTGGAGTCCATGCACTGCCCCTTCTGCAGGCACCCCGACAGCCGTGTGGTCGACAGTCGGACGACCGACGACGGCACGTCGATCCGCAGGCGCCGACAGTGCCCTGACTGCTCCCGTCGTTTCACGACCGTGGAGACGTGCTCGCTGATGGTGGTCAAGCGGTCGGGGGTCACCGAACCCTTCAGCCGCACGAAGATCATCAACGGTGTGCGCAAGGCGTGTCAGGGGCGGCCGGTCACCGAGGACGCGCTCGCCCAGCTCGGCCAGCGGGTCGAGGAGGCGGTGCGGGCCACCGGAAGTGCCGAGCTGACCACCCACGACGTGGGGCTGGCCATACTCGGCCCGTTGCAGGAGCTGGATCTCGTCGCCTACCTGAGGTTCGCGTCCGTCTACCGAGCCTTCGACTCGCTCGACGACTTCGAGGCGGCCATCGCGGAACTCAGGGCGCAGACGGGACACCCCGACGCGGATGACGGAGACCGCGACGAGGCGGGGGGCCAGGAAGACGACCGCGGGCGCGGAGGGACGAAACAGGTCCCCGAGCCCGCAGGCGCCGCCGACTGAGTGGCGGGCCGGACCCGGAAGGCAGCTCCGGGGCCGGCCGGACGGCGGCGATGTGAAGACCTGTTGCGGGCTGTATGAGTGGGCGCCCGCAGCATCAGACAGAACACCGTGCACCGGGAACAACGGGGCACTTCAGGGCGTTTTCGCCCGTACAGGGAGGCGGCATGACAGAGACGGCGAGCGGTCCGGCACGGAGTTCCCGCGCCAAGAGCGCCAAGGCGAGCAAGGGCCTGCGTATCGAGCGCATCCACACCACCCCCGGGGTCCACCCCTACGACGAGGTGGCCTGGGAGCGCCGTGACGTCGTCATGACCAACTGGCGCGACGGCTCGGTCAACTTCGAGCAGCGCGGCGTGGAGTTCCCCGACTTCTGGTCGGTGAACGCGGTCAACATCGTCACCAGCAAGTACTTCCGCGGTGCCGTGGGCACCCCGCAGCGCGAGACCAGCCTCAGGCAGCTGATCGACCGCATCGTGAAGACGTACCGGAAGGCCGGAGAGGACCACCGGTACTTCTCCTCCCCGGCCGACGCCGAGATCTTCGAGCACGAGCTGGCCTACGCCCTCCTGCACCAGATCTTCAGCTTCAACAGCCCCGTGTGGTTCAACGTGGGCACGCCGCAGCCCCAGCAGGTCTCCGCCTGCTTCATCCTGTCCGTCGACGACTCCATGGAGTCGATCCTCGATTGGTACAAGGAAGAGGGCATGATCTTCAAGGGCGGCTCCGGCGCCGGCCTGAACCTCTCCCGCATCCGCTCCTCCAAGGAGCTGCTGTCCTCCGGCGGCAACGCCTCCGGCCCCGTCTCCTTCATGCGCGGCGCCGACGCCTCCGCCGGCACGATCAAGTCCGGTGGCGCCACCCGGCGCGCCGCCAAGATGGTCGTCCTCGACGTGGACCACCCCGACATCGAGGACTTCATCGAGACCAAGGTCAAGGAAGAGGAGAAGATCCGCGTCCTGCGCGACGCCGGCTTCGACATGGACCTGGGCGGCGACGACATCACGTCCGTCCAGTACCAGAACGCCAACAACTCCGTCCGCGTCAACGACGAGTTCATGAAGGCGGTCGAGCAGGGCGGCCAGTTCGGGCTGCGCGGCCGGATGAGCGGCGAGGTCATCGAGGAGGTCGACGCCAAGGCGCTCTTCCGCAAGATCGCCCAGGCCGCATGGGCCTGCGCCGACCCCGGCATCCAGTACGACGACACGATCAACAACTGGCACACCTGCCCCGAGTCCGGCCGGATCACCGCGTCGAACCCGTGCAGCGAGTACATGCACCTGGACAACACGTCCTGCAACCTGGCCTCGCTGAACCTGATGAAGTTCCTCAAGGACGACGGCAAGGGCAACCAGTCGTTCCAGGCCGACCGCTTCCAGAAGGTCGTCGAGCTGGTCATCACCGCGATGGACATCTCGATCTGCTTCGCGGACTTCCCGACCCAGAAGATCGGCGAGAACACGCGCGCGTTCCGCCAGCTGGGCATCGGCTACGCCAACCTCGGCGCCCTGCTGATGGCCACCGGTCACGCCTACGACTCCGACGGCGGCCGCGCCCTCGCCGGCGCCATCACCTCCCTGATGACCGGCACGGCCTACCGCCGCTCCTCCGAGCTGGCCGCGGTGGTCGGCCCGTACGACGGCTACGCCCGCAACGCCGACGCCCACAAGCGCGTCATGAAGCAGCACTCCGACGCCAACGACAAGGCCGTCCGCATGGACGACCTGGACACCCCGGTGTGGGCCGCCGCCAGCGAGGCCTGGGGCGAGGTCCTGCGCCTGGGTGAGAAGAACGGTTTCCGTAACGCGCAGGCGTCCGTGCTCGCCCCGACCGGCACGATCGGTCTCGCGATGTCCTGCGACACCACCGGTGTCGAGCCCGACCTCGCGCTGGTCAAGTTCAAGAAGCTCGTCGGCGGCGGCTCCATGCAGATCGTCAACGGCACCGTCCCGCAGGCCCTGCGCCGCCTCGGCTACCTCGAGGAGCAGATCGAGGCGATCGTCGCCCACATCGCCGAGAACGGCAATGTGATCGACGCCCCCGGCCTCAAGCCGGAGCACTACGAGGTGTTCGACTGCGCCATGGGCGAGCGGGCCATCTCCCCGATGGGCCACGTGCGCATGATGGCCGCGATCCAGCCGTGGATCTCCGGCGCCATCTCCAAGACGGTCAACATGCCGGAGACGGCGACCGTCGAGGAGGTCGAGGAGATCTACTTCGAGGCCTGGAAGCTGGGCGTCAAGGCCCTCGCGATCTACCGCGACAACTGCAAGGTCGGCCAGCCCCTCTCCGCCAAGACCAAGGAGAAGGAGAAGGCGGAGATCACCGAGAAGGCCGAGGAGACGATCCGTACCGCGGTCGAGAAGGTGGTCGAGTACCGCCCGGTCCGCAAGCGCCTCCCGAAGGGACGTCCCGGCATCACCACGTCCTTCACCGTCGGCGGCGCCGAGGGCTACATGACCGCCAACTCCTACCCGGACGACGGTCTCGGTGAGGTCTTCCTGAAGATGTCCAAGCAGGGCTCGACCCTCGCGGGCATGATGGACGCCTTCTCCATCGCGGTCTCCGTCGGCCTCCAGTACGGCGTGCCGCTGGAGACGTACGTCTCGAAGTTCACCAACATGCGCTTCGAGCCGGCCGGCATGACGGACGACCCGGACGTGCGGATGGCGCAGTCGATCGTCGACTACATCTTCCGCCGCCTGGCGCTGGACTTCCTGCCGTTCGAGACGCGCTCCGCGCTCGGCATCCACTCCGCCGAGGAGCGTCAGCGGCACCTGGAGACCGGTTCGTACGAGCCGTCCGAGGACGAGGTCGACGTCGAGGGCCTGGCCCAGTCGGCGCCGCGCGCCCAGGAGCTGAAGGCAGTCGCCGCGCCGAAGGCGGAGGAGGCGGCCAAGCCCGCCCCGCAGCAGGCGCACACCAGCGCCGAACTGGTCGAGATGCAGCTGGGCATCCAGGCCGACGCCCCGCTGTGCTTCTCCTGCGGCACGAAGATGCAGCGCGCCGGTTCCTGCTACATCTGCGAGGGTTGCGGCTCCACCAGCGGCTGCAGCTGACGCCGAGCGTCCGATTGCATGACAAGCGCCTGACCGCGTGACAGAGGGGCACCGCCTTCGGGCGGTGCCCCTCTCGTCGTCACGAGCCCCGTGCCGACGGGCCGCGACCGGCCGCATCAGCGTCCGAACCGTCCCCGAGCCCCGCCGGGCCGGCCGTCCGGTGCGTTCGGTCAGGGGCGGTGAGCCGCTCCCATCGTCCGGGTGAACTCCGCCGGGTCACCCTCGAAGCCGTGCAGACCCGAACGGAACTCCCACGGTCCGGAGCCGTCCCGGACGAACTCGGCGACCGTGGTGGCCGTCGCTCCGAGGACACTGCCGAAGTCGTCCTCCGCCAGGACGGTGTAGCCCTCACGGATCCGCAGGCCGGGGTTGATCACGCTGACGAAGGTGCGCTCCGCGGGACGCTGCTGGATGACGACTCCCACCACCACGCGCGCGTAGTGGACGTCCAGCCGGTCGAGCTCCAGCGTCATGACCTCGTCGTAACCGAAGCCCTGCCCGTCCTGGCTGTCCCGGTTGAGGTAGATGGTGCCGTCGGGCGAGCGGCTGTCGAAGTGCACGACGTAGGCCGGGTCGCCGTGCGGGTCGTCCGACAGGTACGTCGCCGCGACCAGATCCAGGTCCGTGGACGGCTGCCCCGCGGGACTGGGGTCCCACCGCATCGCGATCTCGATCTTGCGAAGCCCCTTGTTCAGCCCGTCCACCCAAGTCCCCTTCCCCGCACCGACCGCATGTTCGCCCCAACTGCCGGGCTCTCACGACTGCTTGTCCATCCTGCCACGCGCGCGGGCGCGTGCGTGGGGGAGCGGTACGGCGGAGAGTGACCGACGCCACGCCCGGGGCCTTACCATGGCGCGGTGCTGGTCAAGTGGATTCGCTGCACCGTGGTGGACCGCCGCGGTTTCGAGCGGGGGCAGCGGAAGTGGGCGGGGCTTCTGGGAGAGCCGGGATTTCGGGGACAGGGGGGTGGCTGGAGCCGGGGGCGGCCCGACGTGGCGCACATCTTCGCCTTCTGGGAGAGCCGGGCCTTCTACGACTCCTTCATGGCGCGCTCCCACGACCGGCTCGCGACAGCGCAGTCGGGCACGTTCAAGGACGCCCGGGTCAGGCTGTTCGATCACCGCTTCGACGTGAAGACCGGCTTCGAACCGCGCTTCACGGACGCCGACCTGCTGCGGGTGGCGCTCTGCCGAGTCCACGCGGAGCGGGCGGAGCACTTCGTGCTGATGCAGGAGAAGGTCTGGAACCCCGCGATGGCGGGCTCCCCGGGCATGGTGCGCGGCCTCTTCGGTGAGGCGCCGGGGAACGAGTACATGGTGCTGTCGATGTGGCGGTCGGCCGCCGAGCACGGCAAGTACCGCACCGAGCGGGTGGAGCGGCTCGCCCTGCGCGCCCAGACCGAAGCCGACGTGGCCGCCCTCACCGGGGCCGTCGTGGACATGGAACCGAGCTGGACGGTGTGAAGCGCGGTGAGCCAGGAATCTGTGCGGGGCGGCAGCACGCCTTCTGCGGGCGGGCGGGTGCCGCCGGGCCCGCGGGCGGTGGATGTGACCTGAGGTGCGGGAGCTGTGTGACCTACGCTGTAACGGTGCGGCATGTGTGCTCGACGGGCCGCCACTCGATCTAGGGTTTCGGCATGGCACGACCACGGCGCATCGTCCTTGTCCGGCACGGCGAGTCGACGGGCAATGTTGATGACTCCGTCTACGAGCGTGAACCCGATCACGCCCTGGCTCTGACCGAGCGGGGCAGAGAGCAGGCCGAGGCCACCGGCGAGCACCTGCGCGAGATCTTCGGCAAGGAGCGCGTCAGCGTCTACGTCTCCCCCTACCGCCGCACGCACGAGACCCTGCGCGCCTTCCACCTCGACCCCGATCTCATACGGGTCCGCGAGGAGCCCCGGCTGCGCGAGCAGGACTGGGGGAACTGGCAGGACCGGGACGACGTGCGGCTGCAGAAGGCCTACCGGGACGCCTACGGCCACTTCTTCTACCGCTTCGCCCAGGGGGAGTCCGGGGCCGACGTCTACGACCGGGTCGGGGGGTTCCTGGAGAGCCTCTTCCGCAGTTTCGAGGACCCCGAGCATCCGCCGAACGTCCTGATCGTCACGCACGGCCTGGCCATGCGGCTGTTCTGCATGCGGTGGTTCCACTGGACGGTGGCGGAGTTCGAGTCCCTGTCGAATCCGGGGAACGGGGAGGTGCGGATGCTCGTTCTGGGGGACGACGGCAAGTACGTGCTCGACCGGCCGTTCGACCGCTGGCGAGACCCCGAACCGTACGGAGTCACCGGATAGAGTGGCAGGGCGATGACCGCTGACTTCTCCCTCGACGTGCGCCTGGACCGCGCCCTGGCCGGCCTGCGCGGGCTGACTGTCGGGGACGCCCTGGGCTCCCAGTACTTCGTGCCGGTGAACTACCCGCTCCTCAAGCGCCGCGAGGTGCCGGACGGGCCGTGGCAGTGGACGGACGACACGGAGATGGCCTGCTCCGTCGTCGCCGTCCTGGCCGCCCACCACCGCATCGACCAGGACGCCCTCGCCCGGTCCTTCGCAGAGCACCATGACGCCGACCGGGGCTACGGCCCCGCGGTCGGCCGCTTGCTGGGACGCGTCCGGGAGGGTGGTGACTGGCGCGAACTCGCCGCCGCGCTGTTCAACGGGCAGGGGTCCTGGGGCAACGGCGCCGCCATGCGCATCGCCCCGCTGGGCGCCTGGTACGCGGACGACCCGGAGCAGGCGACCCACCAGGCGGAGATCTCCGCCTACACCACCCACCAGCACCGTGAGGCCGTCGTCGGGGCGATGGCCGTCGCCGCTGCTGCCGCCTTCGCCGCGGCACCGGACGGACCGCCGGGTCCCGAGGCCCTGCTCGACGGGGTCATCGACCTGGTGCCGAAGAGCGCCGTGGGTGCGGGGCTGCGCCGGGCCCGGGACATGCTCGACTACGGGGACGCGGCCACGGTCGCGGCGGTACTGGGATGCGGGCGGCGGAAGACCGCCCATGACACCGTGCCCTTCGCCCTCTGGTCGGCCGCACGCTGCCTCGGCGACTTCGAGCAGGGGTTCTGGACGACCGCCCGGGCCGGTGGCGACATCGACACCACGTGCGCCATCGTCGGCGGCGTGATCGCGGCCGGGAAGGCCGGGGCGCCTCCTGCCGAGTGGGTGGCACGTACCGAAGCGCTTCCCGGCTGGGTGCCTGCGAACGCTTAGTCCGCCTCCTCAGGGCCTTACGCGTGCACGCCGGGAACTGCGTACGCACCGGGAACTTTGCGTACGCGCCGAAAACCCCGCACACGAACCGGAAACTCTGCGTACGCACCGGGAACTCTGTGTGACCGACCGTGCGTTGTCATGACATCGGCTGGATGGGCCTTCGGGGTCCGCGGGCCGATCGTGGAGCACAGGGTCGCACGCGAGAGCAGGGGGGTGTTCATGCAGGTGCTGTTGCTCTTTCTGCGCTCTTGCAGGGCGGCCGTCGCGGTGGCTGTGCGCTGCGCGGCGGTGGCCGGGAGCCGCCGGGTGCCCGTGCCGCGCGTCTCCGGATACGGAGGTGGCCGTCCGCCCCTGGAGGCGGACCGGCCCGGCAGTCGCCGCCGGGCCTCTGTGAGACCTGCCGGCGAGCCGCTGAAGCCGGTCCGCAACGGGTTTCGCTCAGCCGATGCCCGGTCCCGCGGAGCCGGACAGCGCCTCCAGGTCGCTCTTGCGCACCCGGATCACCACCGCCGCGGTGATCAGGGCGAGGACGGCCATCGAGGCCGCCGGTATGAAGGCCGCGGAGATGCCCTGGGCCAGTACCTCGTGACCCCATGGGGCGGGCAGCTGGTGAGTCGTCGCGAACTCCGCCTTCTGCTCCGCGGAGCCCTCGGCCATGAAGTGCGGAAGTTGCTCCTCCACCTCATTCCTGGTCGCCGTACCGAAGACGGTCGTGAGGATCGACAGTCCCAGCGAACCGCCCACCTGCTGCATGGTGTTGAGCAGTCCGGAGGCGGCGCCGGCCTCATGCTGTGCGACGCCGGACACCGCGGTGAGCGTCAGCGTCACGAAATTCAGGCCCATGCCGAAGCCGAACACCAGCATCGGG
The DNA here is from genome assembly GCF_055585285.1 of Streptomyces sp. NPDC053665. Lineage (NCBI taxonomy): Bacteria > Bacillati > Actinomycetota > Actinomycetes > Kitasatosporales > Streptomycetaceae > Streptomyces > Streptomyces sp. NPDC053665. Next base: position 1,662,428 of record NZ_JBVJKK010000001.1, on the reverse strand, counting down.
CCGAGCACCCCGCTGACATACGAGCTGTCCGAGCTGATCAGTGCCTGCCAGGCGAGGCCGATCGTGGCGAGCGCCGTGCCCGCGAGCATGAACGGCTTGGGGCCGAGCACCGGCAGGAAGCGCTGCGACAGCCCTGCGCCGAGCGCGATCACGACCGTCACCGGAAGGAAGGCGAGGCCCGCCTGGATCGGGGTGTATCCGAGCACGTTCTGCACGAACAGCACGATGTAGAAGAACATGCCGAACATCGCCGCGGCCAGGCTCAGCATGATCACGTAGGTGCCCGAGCGGTTGCGGTCGGCGAACATCCGCAGCGGAGTGATCGGCTCCTTGGCCCGGGATTCGATGATCACGAAGGCCGCCAGCAGCACCACGGCGGCGGCGAAGGACCCGATGGTGAGGCTGTCGCGCCACCCCTCGTCCGCGGCTCGGATGAAGCCGTAGACCAGGGACGCCATGCCGGCGGTCGAGGTCACCGCACCTGCGATGTCGAACCGGCCGGTGTGTCGCTCGCTCTCATTGATGTAGAGCGGTGTCAGTACGGCGATCAGCACACCGATCGGCACATTGACGAAGAGGACCCAGCGCCAGTCGAGCCACTCGGTGAGCATGCCGCCCGCGAGCAGGCCGATGGCCCCGCCGCCCGCGGAGACCGCGGCGAAGACACCGAAGGCCCGGTTGCGCTCCGGACCCTCGGGGAACGTGGTGGTGATGAGGGCCAGCGAGGTGGGCGACGCGATCGCGCCTCCCACACCCTGCAGGACCCGTGCAGCCAGCAGCTGCCAGGGTTCCTGGGCGAGTCCGCCGAGCAGCGAGGCCAGGGTGAACAGCAGGATGCCGGTCATGAAGACCCGGCGCCGGCCCAGGATGTCACCGGCGCGGCCGCCCAGGAGCAGCAGACCGCCGAAGGTGAGCGTGTAGGAGCTGACGACCCAGGTGAGGTCGGTGGTGCTGAACTGGAGCGCATCTTGAATGTGCGGGAGCGCGATGTTCACAATCGTCGCGTCGAGTACCACCATGAGTTGGCAGGCCGCGATGACCGTGAGTGCGATGCCGGGGCGTCCTTCCCGGCGGGCCGCGCCCGGCTTCTGCTTCTGGAGCAATGGAGAGGTTGTCACTATGGGTCCCCCACGAGTGCCTTAGTGAACGCTCGCGTTCACTGTCGCGTCAACCGTAGTGAGTCCCCGACAGTGAACGCAAGCGTTCACTCGCGGCGTCGTCGTTCGGCACGTCCCCCGTTGTGGCCGCACGGCGCGTTGTCCCCTATCCCCGAAATCCCCGTTTCCCTTGTTCGTTGGAGAGACAGATGGTCACCCCCAGCTGGGCGGACGCTCCCGCTCAGACGACCGCCCGCCGGCGCGGTGCCGTACTGGAACGCGCGATCCTCGACGCCGCTCTGGAGCAGCTCAGCACGGTCGGCTGGAACGGCCTGACGATGGAGGGCGTCGCGGCCGGCGCCCAGACCGGGAAAGCCGCGGTCTACCGTCGCTGGCCCTCCAAGGAGGACCTGGTCGCCGACGCCCTGCGCGCCGGGTTGCCCCAGTTCGACGAGACGCCGGACGAGGGGGGTGTGCGTGAGGACCTCCTCGTGCTGTGCCTGCGTGCCCGCGACGCGATGTTCTCCCGGCCCGGCTTCGCGCTGCGCTCGGTGATTCACGAATGCGACACGGCTCAGGCGGAACGCTTCCACGCTGTGATCTTCGACGGAGTCGTGGAGCCCACCCTGAAGATGCTGCGTGCGGTCATCGACAGAGGGATCGAGCGAGGGGAAGTGCGCCCCGAGGCTGCCAACGGCTACGTCTTCGACGCCATTCCGGCGATGATGATGTACCGCTCCAAGATGTGCGGCTGCGAATGGCAGGATCATGAAGTCGAGGAGATGATCGACCAGTTGATGGTTCCGCTCCTGCGTCCGGCCGACGGCTGAGGCGCTGCCGCCGGGGCTGCGGCCGGACGGAGGCCGACCGGGGTGTCGCCGGGGGATCGGAGCGGCGTAATGTAGGTGCGCCATGCCGTACGAACCACCTACCCACACCGTCGAGCGCTCCCTTCGAGCCACGACCGGAGCGAAGATCATTGCGGGTGTCGACGAGGTGGGGCGCGGCGCGTGGGCCGGTCCCGTCACCGTCTGCGCGGCGATCACCGGACTGCGCCGCCCGCCCGAGGGCCTCACGGACTCGAAGCTGCTCACCATCAAGCGGCGCACCCTGCTCGCCGAGGAACTGCGCACCTGGGTGACCTCGTTCGCCCTGGGGCACGCCACCCCCGAGGAGATAGACGCTCTCGGCATGACTGCCGCGCTGCGCCTCGCGGCGGGGCGTGCTCTGGACGCCCTGCCCATCCGTCCCGATGCGGTCATTCTCGACGGCAAGCACGACTACCTCGGTGCGCCGTGGCGGGTCCGCACGGTGATCAAGGGTGACCAGTCGTGCGTGGCGGTCGCGGCGGCCTCGGTGATCGCCAAGGTCCAGCGCGACAAAATGATGGCCGAACTGGGTATCGACCATGCAGACTTCGGTTTTGCGGACAACGCCGGGTATCCCTCACCCGTGCACAAGGCCGCACTGGCGGAGCGGGGTCCCACTCCCCACCACCGGTTGTCCTGGGCGTATCTTGATGCGCTGCCCCAGTGGCGGCACCTCAAGAAGGCCCGCAGCTGGGCGGACGGAAGCGTTCCGGAGATCGAGGGTCAGCTCGGCTTCGACTTCTGACCGATTCGTTCGTGCGCATGCACCACCCGCTGACGCGGGTCGTACCAGTGTTTGATAAAAATCAACTCATGCCTCTCATTCCCGAGGAGCCTCAGATTCACGAGAGTGCCCAGGGTCCCCGCGCCACTCCGGCCAGCGGCCGCATCGCGCCGACCCCCCGCCCCGTACCCGGCCCCCGTCCCGCGGCGCCGCCGCGTCCCGGTCGTCCAGGGCCTCTCCGGCCCGCGCCGCCGGCGCAGCGCGCACCGCGTGATGTGGCCGCCAAGCCCGCTCCGGCGGGCCCCGTCCCCGGCCCGGCGACTTCCGCCGGACCGCAGATCCAGCTGATCCCCGCTTCCGTCGAAGGCGCGCTCGACGCTGCCGAGGAAGCCGTGGACCTGCTGCTGGACTCCGGTCGAGCCCCCGGCGAGGTCCTCGTGATCACGACCGGTGAGCAGCATCCGTGGGCCGCTCACGAGCTGTCGTTCGGTGACGCCTCCTACTGGGCCCAGCACGATGCCGGTGACGACGTCTTCTACACGGACGCGACCATCGCGAACCGTGCCGCGTCCCGCCCGGTCGTCGTGGTCGCCGTCAACGGCGGTGACGAGCCCGCGGCGGTCAGTGCGCTGTCGCTGGCGCACTCCCGGGCCAAGACCCTGCTGATCGTCTGCGGCGACCCGCAGCGGATCAACTCCGTGCTCGGCGCGGGCGTCTGACCCGTAGCAGGGCATTCGTTCCGACCGGCGTCGGGAGAGGGCCGCTGTGTCGGCACCGCAGCGGCTTCGCAGGGTGGGCGGTTCCGTTTGCTCGCGGACTGACAGGCAGTTCGGTGGGGCGTCCATCAGGGGCCGCCCCAGGCGCTCGGTCTGTCTTCTGGGCGCGGCCGCCGACGGGTCCGGGAAGCCGTGCGTGCGAGACGAGGTGGCCCCGGTCGGATCCGGGGCGGCCCGTCGGACGTTCAGCGCGCGGCTGCCGCGCGCCGCAGAATTTCGGAGGCGGCCCCACCGGCACGTGGTGCGGGCGGCGGCGCATCGGATGTCGCGAAGGGCTCGGGTTCCGAACCCGAGTGCGGGCGGCGCCCGCCACGTCCCTCGCCGAGAACCTGCCAGCCGTCACGGGTCAGCGTGATGTAGGCACCGCAGCGCAGCCCGTGCAGCGTGCAGGCGTCGCGCAGCCCCCACATCCAGGCGCCGTCCTCCGCTGTCCAACGGGCGTCGCCCTCACGGCAGTAGAGCAGCACCGCAGTGCGCACCGGCGTGCGGCGGCGCAGGTCGTGCGGGATGATCCGGCGCAGTTGGGCGAGCAGCACGTTGCGGAACATCCAGCCGTCGGCGGGTGCGGGGCGGCGGACGAACGAGGCGCTGGCGCGCAGGCGTTCGTCCGGATCGAGCACGGCGAGGACCGCGGTCGCCGGCTGGGGGTGATGCCGGGCGTGCAGTCCGCTGACGACCTCGCGCGGGTTGCGCAGCAGAGGGATCCCGGCGGCGGCCCATTCCGCGGGCTCGAGCAAGCGGTTGGCGGCGGCGGGCGTCGGCGCCGCTGCCGGAGCGAATCCGAAGGTCACGGTCCTCCCTTCGGCTACGCGCCCACACTGCGGGCGGGGTCGGATTCCTGGGAGCGCACACCGCGGCGAAGCCCTGCCGGAGCGGCGGACGAGCCGTGGGGGAGCGGACCTCAATTGTTCCTGTCGAACTTGAATGCGGCAACGAGCAATTGAGGCAGCAGACCGTTATCTGATGATGCGCGGTGAATATCCCCGCCGCGTGTGGCTCCGGGCCACCCATGGGGCGTTCGAGCCCGATACGTTCGTACGCCACGGGAGTGGCCGGCGTCCAGGGGTGTGCGCGTCCTGCGGCGCGAGACGGTGTGAGACGGCGCGAGACGGCGCTTGTGCCGTGCGGCCGAAGGATGTCCGGGAAGCCCTCCGGCCGCGCCGGGCACCGGCCGAAACCGTCCGGCGGGGGCACCACCGCCTCGTCATCCCTGCACTGCCAGGACCAGGGGATACACCCCCTGCGCGCCGGCGCGTCGGAGCAGGCGGGCCGCGACCGCGAGGGTCCAACCGGTCTCCGTATAGTCGTCGACCAGGAGGACCGGGCCCGGGGTGTCGGCCAGGGCTGACGCAAGGGCGGGCGGCACGGTGAGAGCGCCGTCGAGTGACTTCAGACGCTGAGCACTGTTGCTGCGGGAGACCGGCTGGGTGTCGCCCGTGTGCTCGACGGCGCCCAGCAGCGGCAGCCGTCCGATCTCCGCGATGCGCGCTCCCAGCGAACGGATCAGCTCGGGTCGCGTGCGGGAGGCCACCGTGACGACGCCGACCGGCCGGGGCTGCGCGTCCGGCACGCCCGGAGCCCAGCCGCCGGGGCCCTTGGCCCAGTCGGCCAGCACGCCGACCACGGCCTTCGCCACGTCGTCCGGCACAGGACCGTCAGGCGCCTGGGGCGCCAACATGGGACGCAACCGGTTGCCCCAGCCGATGTCCGACAGGCGACCCAGCGCCCGCCCCGCCCCGGCTTGCTCACCGGCCGGGATGCGTCCCTTGAGATCCACGCCGATCGCCGGAAGCCCGGTGGGCCACATCTTGCGGGGTTCCACCTCCACACCCGCCCGGCCCAGGTCCACACGCGCCGCGTCGAGGGCCTCATCGGACATGTCCGCCGTGAAGCGCGGTCCCGCACAGTTGTCACAGCGCCCGCACGGCTTGGCTCCCTCGTCGTCCAGCTGGCGCTGCAGGAACTCCATCCGGCACTCCGTCGTGGACGCGTACTCACGCATGGCCTGCTGCTCGGCCTCGCGCTGGCGCGCCACCCACGCGTAGCGCTCCGCGTCGTAGGTCCACGGCTGTCCGGTCGCGGTCCAGCCGCCCTTCACGCGCTTGACGGCTCCGTCCACGTCGAGGACCTTGAGCATCGTCTCCAGACGGGAGCGGCGCAGCTCCACCAGGGGTTCGAGCGCGGGCAACGACAGGGGCCTCTCCGCCTGCGCGAGGAGGTCGAGCGTACGGCGCACCAGCTCCTCCGACGGGAACGCGAGCGACGCGAAGTACTTCCAGATCGCCTCGTCCTCCTTGCCCGGCAGCAGGAGCACCTCCGCGTGCTCCACGCCGCGACCGGCACGTCCGACCTGCTGGTAGTAGGCGATGGGGGACGAGGGCGAGCCGAGGTGCACCACGAAACCCAGGTCGGGCTTGTCGAAGCCCATGCCGAGGGCGGAGGTGGCGACCAGCGCCTTCACCTTGTTGGCGAGCAGGTCCTCCTCGGCCTGCTGGCGATCGGCGTTCTCCGTCTTGCCCGTGTAGGAGGCCACCGTGTGTCCGCGCTGGCGGAGGAAGGCGGTGACCTCCTCGGCCGCGGCCACGGTGAGCGTGTAGATGATGCCGGAACCCGGCAGTTCGTCGAGATGCTCGGCGAGCCAGCCCATCCGATGAGCCGCGTCGGGCAGCCGCAGCACATGGAGGCTCAGGCTGTCCCGGTCCAGCGGACCCCGGAGCACGAGGGCGTCCGAGGAGCCTCCCGTGCCGAGCTGCTCCGCCACATCGGCGGTCACGCGGGCGTTGGCCGTGGCGGTGGTCGCCAGCACCGGCACACCGGCCGGGAGGTCGGCGAGCATCGTGCGCAGCCGGCGGTAGTCCGGCCGGAAGTCGTGCCCCCAGTCGGAGATGCAGTGCGCCTCGTCCACCACGAGCAAGCCGGTGGCCGCGGCGAGCCGGGGCAGCACCTGGTCCCGGAAGTCCGGGTTGTTCAGCCGCTCGGGACTCACAAGCAGGACGTCCACCTCGCCCGCTGCGATCTCGTCCTGAACGACGTCCCACTCCTCGGTGTTGGCGGAGTTGATCGTCCGGGCATGGATGCCGGCCCGGGCCGCGGCCTCGACCTGGTTGCGCATGAGGGCGAGCAGGGGGGACACGATGACGGTCGGGCCGCTGCCCTGCGCCCGAAGCAGTGAGGTCGCCACGAAGTACACGGCGGACTTGCCCCAGCCGGTGCGCTGGACGACGAGGGCGCGGCGTCTGTCGGCGACCAGCGCCTCGATCGCCCGCCACTGGTCCTCACGCAGCCGGGCCTTGCCGGAGGGGTCGCCGACGAGACGGGCGAGGACCGTGTCGGCCGCCGCCCGGAGTTCCGCGTTGCTCGTGTGCTCCATGCGTCCCATACAACAGGACCACACTGACAGCGCGAGCCGGTGGCGGGGACGACGGGCGTGCGCGTCCGGTCCGTGCCGGGCCTCACAGGTCAGGTGCGCGTACGCCCGACCCCCTCACGGGCGACGGGACGGCCGGAGTATGGCTGACGTGTCCCTGATCTGACTTATCCACAGGCTCAAGCGAAGGATCGCATTCCGCGAGATCGTCTCCGCATGACGAACCACAGCGAAGCGACTGGATCCTCCGATAACGGCGATATCACCGAAGGGGCCCAGCAGGTGGGGCACGGCGGACACACGAGCGGCGTACCGGAGCGGCGGCGGGGAGATGGACCGGGCGTGCCCGCAGCGGACACCACCTACGACGGGCCCGGCGAGCACCAGGTCACCCTGCGCACCCCGGCCGAACTCGCCGACGCCCTGCCCTACCTCCTCGGCTACCGCCCCGAGGACAGCATCGTGCTGGTCGCGCTGCACGACAGGGACGGACGCGGACGGTTCGGCGGCCGGGCCCGGCTCGGGATCCCGGAGAGCGCGGACGACTGGCCCTCCGCGGCACGGCAACTCGCCCACGGCCTGGTCAGGGGCAGCGAGCGTCGGGGTAACCGCCCCGAGTCGATGGTCGCCTTCCTCTGCCAGGAGCCGGCCGGGGGCGAGACCGGGCGGCAGGTCATGGAGCGGCTGCAGCCTCTGGCGCAGAGGCTGCGGACCGAGTGCGGCTCCCTCGACGCCGTGGTGGTCGAGGCACTGTGCATCTCGGACGGACGCTACTGGTCCTACTGCTGTGACAACGCGGACTGCTGCTCGCCCGAGGGAGCCTCCATGGGCCTGCCCGGCACTTCCGTGCTGGCTGCCGCCGCCACGTACGCCGGCATCCAGGTACGCGGCACCCTGCGCGAGCTGAGGGCCCGACTGCTGCCCTGGGAGAACGCGGCAGCCCTGGAGCAGGAGACCGCACTCGACCGGGCCAGCATGGAGTTGGTCCCGCGGATCCTGGACGAAGCGGGCAGGACCGCAGTGGCCGAGGAGACGCTGGCACTGGCAGCCGCCACCCTCGACCGCTTCGCCAAGTCAGAGCCGGTGTCCGGGACGTTGCTGGCGGACCTCCGTGACGACGAACTGCTGGGATGCGACGAGGCCGCGAAACTGGTCCTGGGCCTGCAGGACCGCTCGACCCGCGACCGTGCGGCCGAGTGGATGGAGGGCGACGACGCCGGTTGCGCCCTGCGCCTGTGGCGGACACTGGCCCGCCGATGCGTGGGGCCCTACGGCGAGCACGCCGCCGCGCCCCTCACCCTCGCCGGGTGGGTCGCCTGGTCGGCCGGCGATGAACTGGAAGCCCGGGAAGCCCTCGCCATGGCTCTGGGCGCGGACCCCGACTACCTCTTCGCCCGCCTGCTGCACCAGGCCTGCAACGAAGGCCTGGACCCCGAGTCCATCCGCCGCTGCCTGCGATCGGAGCGCACCGGTCGTACGCCAGCCGCGGTCACCGGCACGTCCCCGCAGCCGAGCGATCAGGGCCAGACGGGTGATCGGGGCCAGACAGGTGATCAGAGCCAGACAGGTGATCAGAGCCGGACTCGTGATCAGCGCCAGGACGTGGGAGACCAACGCTGCGAGGACGGCCGCGTCCAGGTCGGCGGCCAGAGGTCACTCGGAGCAGGCACAGCCATGGAGGAGTCGTCGACAGCCCAGCGGCCCGTACGACGCCGCCGGCGGGCACGTCCCGCTCGCGACACCACTCCCGGCCGCGCCCTCCCGGACAGTCGTGGCCAGGACACCCGACGTCCCGGCCGCACACCGGCTGGTACGGCGGGGCTCGGGCCCGGTCGGCGCCCGACAGTGACGGATGCCGGCCGATCCCTCGGCGCGAGCGCAGGCCCCCGCCTCGAGGACGAGGAATGAGCACCCACCCGTGCCAACCCGACAGACAGCCACAGGCCGGGACTGCGCAAGACATGTGTCGAGGCTGCGGGAGCCACAGGTCGGGACTACGAGCGTGACTCCAGGGCAGCACGCGCCGTTCACCTGAGTGGCGGAACACCTGGACGGGATGCGACGCCGCTCCGCCCCTGCTCCGTCGGAGCCCTCAGGCGCCGGCGTGGAACGCGATCCAGGCACACAAAGCGCAGAGGAAGCCTTTCGATGTCACAGCGGACTCCGCACTCCTCCGCCCCTGACGACTTCCCCCCAGCCGGGTCCCCCTCCCGTCAGAACCCCATCACACCAGACGCTTCTGCTTCGGGAGGTACGGGAGGTCCGGGGGGTACAGGAGGTCTGGCGGGTCCGGGAGGCCCGGGAAGCCACCCGCCACCGCCGACCAGCCCGTTGACCCGGACGAGACGCCCAACCCCCATGGGTGCTGCCGCGATACGCCCTGCCGTCAGCACCCCACCCCGGCGCGGAGCCGTGGCAGGACCGGGTCGCCCTGACGAGTTGCCCCCTGCCCACTCGGTCATGATCTGCGTGGCCCTGCCCGGGCTGGCCATCTCGACGGAGGAAGGTCAGTTGACCGGACGCGGTCTGGAGGGCTTCTACCGCGCCGGTCGCCGGGTGCTTTCCCGCTGCGAGGTCCGCGTGGCCGGGCAGGAGCCTCTCCCCGTACAGGCCCGGCTGGCCGCGGCCGACCGTGCCCGGTTCGTCGGCACGCTGCGCACGACCGCGCAGACCGGCCCCGACCCGGACGTGTTCGTCGAACGCACCCGCTTCGCGGACGGCACGGAGCGAATCACCCTGCACAGTTCGTCGAGTCGGCCGCTGCCGGTACCGGTCGAAGTGACGCTGGGCACCGACCTCGCCGACCTGCGGGCCATCGCCTCGGGCGAGGCGGGACCGGAACTGCCCGCCAGCGTTCACGGTTCCGGTCTGCGCTGGTCCTGCGCGGCAGGCAACGCCACCGTGACCGCCGAACCACCGCCCGCGGACGCCCTCGCCTCGACGGGGTTGCTGCGGTGGGAACTCGTACTGCCCCCGGGCGGCAGCACGAGTGTGGAACTGCGGGTGCGGCCGGACGGAGCTGGGCCGCTGCGCACCGCGGGTCGTGCGGCGACGAGCCCCCTCGCCGCCGCACGCGCAGAGGGCGACGATCCCAGAGCGGCCACTCTCCTCCGGACGAGCATCGAGGACCTGCAAGCGCTGCTGCTGCGAGACGCCGCGCACCCCGCCGACCTTCACCTCGCCGCCGGAGTCCCCTGGCGGTGCGGCCCCGCTCCCGCCGACGCGCTCGTGGCGGCCCGGATGGCGCTTCCGCTCGGGACCGGCCTGGCCGGGGGCACGCTGCGCACCCTCGCCCGCACCCAGCTCGCAGGCCCGGGATCGCTGGCGGGGATGATCCCGGGACCACGACGGGACGCCGGCCTGCACCTCCCGCCGCACTGCACGGGGACGGAGGCCACGCTGCTCTTCCCCGTGCTGCTCGCCGAAGCGCGCCGCTGGGGACTCCCCGAGCAGGAGGCGGAGGAGTTGCTGCCCACAGCCGAGCGCTGTCTGAACTGGCTGCGGAGATCCGCAGGCGACGCCGTGTATCTGCGCGACCCGTACCCGGGCGGACTCCTCCGCTGCGAGACACAGGCGCATGCCCACCGAGCAGCGCTGCTCGGCGCCGACCTCCTCGATGCCTGCGGACGGACGGGCGCGGAGGAACTGCGGCAGTGGGCACTAGCCCTGCGAACCGCCTTCCGGCGGGACTTCTGGATCGACGATCGAGGGGGCGGCCGGCCTGCCGCGGCCCGCACCCCTGACGGCAGACCCGTGCCCTGTCTGGGCGCCTCCACCGTCCACCTCCTCGACACCGGGTTGCTGGGGCGCGGCGAGCCGGCCCCCGGCCTGCTCGACAAGGTGCAGACGGAGAACCTCGCCCGGCTGCTGGGAAGCCCCGCCATGGACTCCGGCTGGGGCCTGCGCGGGCTGGGGGCCAAGGAGCCCGGCTACAACCCGTTCGGCCACCGCGCCGGTGCCGTACGCATCCAGGAGACAGCACTCGCAGCGGCGGGATTGGCCGCCGCGGAGTACGAGAAGGAGGCGGACGCGCTGCTGCACGGCGTCCTCGCTGCCGCGGAAACCTTCGCCTACCGCCTGCCCGAGATGTACGCGGGGGAGCAGCGTATGCAGGGCAGCACGCCTCTGCCGCACCCGGCGGCCTGCCGGCCCGCGGCCATCCCGGCGGCGGCAGGGGTCCTGCTGCTGACCACCCTGGCCGGTATCCGCCCGGACGCCCCGGCCGGCACCGTGACCCTCCGGCCGATGCGCAGCGCGCCCCTGGGCGAGATCGGCTTCACGGGACTGCGGGTGGCCGGAGCACCTTTCTCCGTGCGGGTCAGCCGACTCGGTCTCGCCATGGTCGAGGAGGCGGCCGACGGACTGCAACTGGGGGTGTGACCAGCCAAGACCCGTCGCCGGCAGGCACCTGTCACCGGACGGCGCAACCGGTACGGCCCGGAAGTGGATCAGTGGCCGGGGGAACCAGCGAAGGGAGTGTTTATCGTCAGGCAGACGACTATGATCGCCGCATGCCCTACGACCCGTCAGCGTTTCCGCCCTTCGCCGTCACCGTGGACCTGGTCGTGCTGACCGTGCGTCGCCACGCCCTCTGTGCGCTGGCGGTACGCAGGGGCGAACCGCCGTTCCAGGGCCGGTGGGCGCTGCCCGGCGGTTTCGTACGGGCCGACGAGGACCTGGCGCAGGCCGCTGCGCGCGAACTCGCCGAGGAGACCGGGCTGCGGGTCCACGACCCGTCCGCGCCCGCCCAGGACAACGGCGCGCATCTGGAGCAGCTCGCCACCTACGGCGATCCCGAGCGGGACCCCAGGATGCGGGTCGTGAGCGTCGCGCATCTCGCGCTCGCTCCCGACCTGCCCGCGCCCCGGGCGGGCGGCGACGCCAGCAACGCGCGATGGGCACCGGTGGAGGAACTGCTGCAGCAGGGCGGTTACGGACGCGATGGGGATGTGGTCGACCCGCTCGCCTTCGACCACGCGCAGATCCTCGCGGACGGCGTGGAGCGGGCGCGCTCCAAGATCGAGTACTCGTCGCTGGCGACGGCCTTCTGCCCGCCCGAGTTCACCGTGGGAGAGCTGCGCCGGGTGTACGAGGCGGTCTGGGGCGTGGCGCTGGACCCCCGCAACTTCCACCGCAAGGTCACGGGCACCCCCGGCTTCCTCGTCCCGACCGGTGGGACGACCACCCGCCAGGGCGGGCGCCCCGCGCAGCTCTTCCGCGCCGGTGGCGCGACGCTGCTCAACCCCCCGATGCTGCGCCCCGAAGTCTGACCGGCGACACGGGCGGACGCGACACCGACGCGATACTCGCTCGCGCCGGTTCGAATCCGCCGCTCCACCATGCCCTGCGCGGGCCGCACGGTGCCCGAAAAAGGGGACATAGCGCGCTATCTTGCTGCGGGTGATCGAGGCCTTCGGACTGACCAGCAACCGCCGCAAAGAGCTTCCGCCCGCAGCCGATGACGTCTCCTTCGAGGCGCGAGCCGGCCGCGTCACCGCGCTGCTCGGAGCACCGGGCGCCGGCAAGACGACGGTGCTCAGACTCATGCTCGAACTCCAACAAGGCCGTGGCATCACCCACTTCCGGGGCCGGCCACTGCACCGGATCGCCCACCCCTCACGAGAGGTCGGCGTGCTGCTGGGTGATGTATCGGGGCACCCGGCCCGTACGGTCCGCGGGCATCTGCGCATGCTGTGCGCGGCCGCGGGCGTTCCGGTCCGGCGAGCGGATGAAGTCCTCGAGGCCGTCGGGCTGGTGAGTCTGCGCGACGAGCGCCTCGGCACGCTCTCGCGCGGCATGGACCGTCGGCTCGGCCTGGCGTGTGCGCTCCTTGCCGACCCGCACACCCTTGTCCTGGACGGCCCGACCGACGGGCTCTCGACCCGTGAGAGCACCTGGATGCACACCACGCTGCGCGCGTATGCCGCCCAGGGTGGAACGGTCCTGTTCACCACAGCGGACCCCAAGGAGGCCGCTCGGGACGCCGATCACGTCGTCACGCTCGAACAGGGCAGACTCGTGGCCGATCAGGAAGCCGCGGAGTTCGCACGCACCCGGCTCCGTCCCCGGGTCGCCGTACGCAGTCCGCATGCGGCGCGTCTGGCCACCCTGCTGGCCAAGCAGGCGCGCACCGCGCGACGTTCCGTCGAGGTCGTCCGCGAAGGCGGCAACCGCCTGTCCGTCTACGGCAGTAGCTGCGCAGACGTCGGCGAGGTCGCTTTCCGTCATGGCATCTTGGTGCATCAACTGGCCGACGAGATCGGTAACATGGGCCCAGGGGCAGGAACAGTCGACCATGCGCGGCCGACGCCCTGCCACGAACCGGATCGCACTGGTCCCGAGGTTCAGCCCCCGCCTGCCGGGCTGCCGGCCCTCACGCCCGGGCACACGCCCACGCCCACACCTTCGGCGTCTCCCGGCAGCAGCGCACTCGACGATGCCGGCACTCACCGGGTCGCCGGTGACGAGAGGGAACAGACAGCGGTGGCCCCCGCGTCGTGCCCGACGCCCGACCGCCGGCCCACCACGGAAGACGCAGAGCCGAGTGACGCACAACCCCCCGCTCCCAGAACCCGGACCCTCGACCAGCTTCCCCCTCTCCCGCCCCCCATCTCCGTCCGGCCCGCGCCCAGTCCCCTCCGCCCGCTGCGCTACGAGATCCGCCGTGCCGCCGGAGTGGGTACCGGCTTCCTCACCGGAGCCGTCGTCCTCGTCGTCTCCGCCGTGACCGCTGTCGTACTGGCCCGGATCGGGCACACGCCGCAGCCGCGTCTGCTCGCCGCCTGGCCGCAGGAGCTTCCCCTGCCGCCCGCGGCACTCGGCGCGGGACTGCTGGGCGCGCTGTCCTTCGGTGACGAGTTCCGGCACCCCGCCCTCGCGGCGGACCGCGGCACCGTCCCCCGCCGCCTGAGTCTGCTGGCCGCCAAACTGACCGTCTCCTCGATCACCGCCCTGATGCTGGCCGTGCTCACCGTCGGCTGCGACGCCGAAGTGCTCCACCTTGTCTACGGCCCGGAACTCGCCCGCGTTCCCGCCGGCTGGGCCGCGCTCGGTGCGGGGTGGATCGGCCTCGTGGTCGGCTGCGCCTGGGCAGGGGTGCTGGCGGCAGGAGTCTTCCGGTCCACCTCGGCGGGGCTGGCCGCCGTGGCGGCGGTCCCCCTCCTCGTCGTGCCCGTCGTGCACAAGCTCGTGACCGGCCCGTCCGTGCGAACCGCGGCCGGACTTCCCGCTCGGCTGCGGGAGGCCTTCCTTCCACGGTGGCCGTTCGGGGGCGAGCGGTACCTGGAGGTCGCGTTCGGCATGGTCTCCCAACCGGTCGGTGGCGCGCTGACGTTGTCGCTGGCCACGCTGCTCTGCGCCTACCTGTTCACCTCGTTGCGCAGCAGACTCGGATGACGACTGTCCGTGACCCTTAGTTCGGCCATGCGCACAACTCCCCGCAGAACGCCCATTTCTTTCCGATAAGGCGTCAATTGCGACGGGGTGAGCGATCACCCTTTCGTGTGCTTTTCACCAAAGACCTCAAGGGAGTTGGAGACGACGCCGACAAAGGATGCGTGAGTACCCTTGCGCACACCATGATGACCGCCGCCCGCTCCGCCGACTCCGGCCTCGCGAACCCGGGCGAACTCGACCGCTACCCCTACGCGGAGGCGCCCGCCGTCGACCGTGTCGGGGTGCCTGCCTGGGACGGAGCGGACCACGAGCTGGGGCGCGTGGGCCGGCGCGCCGCGGGCAGCCGCGGCCGCGGACTGCACGGCCAACTCGTCCAGCAGCTGGGTCAGATGATCGTCTCCGGTGACCTGGGGGCCGACCGTCCCCTGGTGCCCGAGGAGATCGGCCAGCGTTTCGAGGTCTCCCGCACCGTCGTGCGCGAGTCCCTGCGCGTCCTGGAGGCGAAGGGCCTGGTGAGTGCCCGCCCGAACGTCGGGACGCGGGTGCGTCCGGTGAGCGACTGGAACCTCCTCGACCCGGACATCATCGAGTGGCGTGCCTTCGGTCCGCAGCGCGACGACCAGCGTCGCGAGCTGAGCGAGCTGCGCTGGACGATCGAGCCGCTCGCCGCCCGCCTCGCCGCCGGGCACGGGCGCGAGGACGTCCAGCAGCGCCTGACGGACATGGTCGAGATCATGGGGCACGCGATGGCACAGGGTGACGCGCTCACCTTCTCCCGGGCCGACGCCGAGTTCCACTCGATGCTCATCCAGGTCGCGGGCAACCGCATGCTCGAGCACCTGTCGGGCATCGTGTCCGCCGCCCTCCAGGTCTCCGGCGGCCCGGTCACGGGCTGTGACCGCCCGAACGAGGCCTCCCTCGCCCACCACGGCCGCATCTGTGACGCCCTCGCCGCCGGTGACGGCGCGGGCGCCGAGGCGGCGATGCGCCAACTGCTCACGGTCCACCCCGAGGTGGAACGGGTGGTGCCCGCCCCGCGCGAGCACTGACCTCGTTCCGCGGGCGGCGCGGCCGGGTGTGCCACCCCCCTCCTGTGGCAGTGCCCAGTCGGTGATCCGCCCCCCTTCGGACCCCGCCGGATCGCCATGGATCCGGCGGGGTCCGACGGTACGGGGGTCTTCGCCCCGGGCGTCGCGGCTTCCCCTGGGGGCTTCCCCTGTGGGCTTCCGCTGAGGGCTCCGCCCGTTCCCGGCCGGTGCGCTGCGGAGTCTTCGCTTCGCCGCTGGCCGGGCCGGTACCGTAGGTGACCTCATGTGCTCGCGTCTGACCGTTTTTGTCCGCTTACGGGGTGTGACTCGGGCCACGGAGATTAGGCGTAACGCTCGCGGGAAGAACGCGATGACCTAAGAGGTGACAGCCGCGGAGGGAATACGGACGTCGTTCACGGCGCTGTGCATCTTCCCCGGCCCCCGCCCGCACCGTCGGCCCATCCCCAAGCCGGCGGTCGGCTCCTGTCCCCCCGTGGATGGGGCCGGAAGCCGTTTTCCAACGTTCCGAGAGGTTGTTCGTGTCGGCCAGCACATCCCGTACGCTCCCGCCGGAGATCGCCGAGTCCGTCTCTGTCATGGCGCTCATTGAGCGGGGAAAGGCTGAGGGGCAGATCGCCGGCGATGACGTGCGTCGGGCCTTCGAAGCTGACCAGATTCCGGCCACTCAGTGGAAGAACGTACTGCGCAGCCTCAACCAGATCCTCGAGGAAGAGGGTGTGACGCTGATGGTCAGTGCCGCAGAGCCCAAGCGCACCCGAAAGAGCGTCGCAGCGAAGACCCCCGCCAAGCGCACCGCCACCAAGACGGTCGCGGCCAAGGCGGTGACCACCCGGAAGGCCACTGCCACCGCCACCCCGGCGGCGCCCGCCGAGGAGCCCGCCGGCGAGGAAGAGGCGCCCGCCGCGAAGAAGGCGGCCGCCAAGAAGACCACCACCGCCAAGAAGACGGTCGCGAAGAAGGCGACCGCCAAGAAGACGGCGGCGAAGAAGACCGGCGGCAAGAAGGACGACGCCGAGATCCTCGAGGAGGAGGTGCTCGAGGAAGCAGCCCCCGGCAAGGCCGGCGAGGAGCCCGAGGGCACCGAGGCCGCGGGCTTCGTGCTGTCCGACGAGGACGAGGACGACGCCCCGGCGCAGCAGGTCGCGGCCGCCGGCGCCACCGCCGACCCGGTCAAGGACTACCTCAAGCAGATCGGCAAGGTGCCCCTGCTCAACGCCGAGCAGGAGGTCGAGCTCGCCAAGCGCATCGAGGCGGGCCTGTTCGCCGAGGACAAGCTGGCCAACGCCGACAAGCTGGCTCCGAAGCTCAAGCGCGAGCTGGAGATCATCGCCGAGGACGGCCGCCGCGCCAAGAACCACCTCCTGGAGGCCAACCTCCGCCTGGTGGTCTCCCTGGCCAAGCGCTACACCGGCCGCGGCATGCTGTTCCTGGACCTCATCCAGGAGGGCAACCTCGGTCTGATCCGCGCGGTCGAGAAGTTCGACTACACCAAGGGCTACAAGTTCTCCACGTACGCCACCTGGTGGATCCGGCAGGCGATCACCCGCGCCATGGCCGACCAGGCCCGCACCATCCGTATCCCGGTGCACATGGTCGAGGTCATCAACAAGCTCGCGCGCGTGCAGCGTCAGATGCTCCAGGACCTGGGCCGCGAGCCCACCCCGGAGGAGCTGGCCAAGGAGCTCGACATGACCCCCGAGAAGGTCATCGAGGTCCAGAAGTACGGCCGCGAGCCCATCTCCCTGCACACCCCGCTGGGCGAGGACGGCGACAGCGAGTTCGGTGACCTCATCGAGGACTCCGAGGCCGTCGTCCCGGCCGACGCGGTCAGCTTCACGCTTCTGCAGGAGCAGCTGCACTCCGTCCTCGACACGCTCTCCGAGCGTGAGGCCGGCGTCGTCTCGATGCGGTTCGGTCTCACCGACGGTCAGCCGAAGACCCTCGACGAGATCGGCAAGGTCTACGGCGTCACGCGTGAGCGGATCCGCCAGATCGAGTCGAAGACCATGTCGAAGCTGCGCCACCCGTCGCGTTCCCAGGTGCTGCGCGACTACCTCGACTGATCGTCCGCACACGGCACAAGGCCCGGTTCCCCGCGAGGGACCGGGCCTTTCCCGTGCCGCCCGCGCGGGTGCGAGGGGCGGCGCCGTGGATCACTCTGGGTGTCTCAACGGCACCAAGGAGTGAGGAGCAGGTATGCGTCGTCGCCTTGCCCGAGCCGTGGCCCTCGCAGCCACGCTGTCCGTCATACCCGTGAGCGCCGGCGCCGCCGAGGCCTCCGACCGTGTCGTCATAGGCGGCTTCCCGGTCGACGTGGCGCAGAGCCCCTGGACGGTGGCTCTGGCGAGCCGTGACCGGTTCGGGGGTACACGGGCCGGGCAGTTCTGCGGAGGCGCCCTGGTGGGCCCCAGCACCGTGCTCACGGCCGCCCACTGTCTCGGCCGGGAGGCACTCGGCGGGCCGCCGGAGCGGGTGCGGGACCTGAAGGTCATAGCGGGGCGCACGGACCTCACCGACGGGTCGGGCCGGGAGGTCGCCGTGGAGCGCACCTGGATCAACCCGGCGTACGACGGCGCGAGCAACTCCGGGGACTTCGCCGTACTCGGCCTCGCGGAACCGCTGCCCCGCGAGTCGGTCATCGAGATGGCCCCGGACGGTGACCCCGCGTACACGGCGGGTGGCGCGGCGACCGTGTACGGCTGGGGCGACATCTCGGGCGCCGGGGAGTACCCGAGCAGCCTGCGGGCGGCGCCGGTGCGGGTCCTCGCCGACGAGGTCTGCGAGGAGGCGTATCCGGGGGGCGTGGACGGGACGTACGACGCCCGGACGATGCTCTGCGCCGGAGAGACGGAGGGCGGCCGGGACGCCTGCCAGGGGGACAGCGGAGGGCCGCTGGTGGCCCAGGGGCGGCTGATCGGGCTCGTGTCCTGGGGGATCGGCTGCGGCCGGGCCGGCAACCCGGGGGTCTACATGCGCGTCTCGGAGATCATCCGCGCGCTGGGCTGGGACCGGTCGTGAGACGGCCCGCCAGGGCCTGTCACGGCGCCTGAACCGCCGTGGGGGGACGAGGACGGGCGGCTGCCTCTGGGTGCAGAGGCAGCCGCCCGTTCACCGGCCTGTGCCGTGCTGGCTCGTCGTCGGACGCGAGGTGTCAGCGCTCTTCTTCGGAGGCAGTCGCGGGAACGGCCGTGAGCCGCTCCGTCTCGTCCTGTATCTCAGCGGCGATCTTCTTGAGTTCCGGCTCGAACTTGCGCCCGTGGTGGGCGCAGAAGAGCAGCTCTCCACCGCTGAGCAGGACGACGCGTACGTACGCCTGGGCGCCGCAGCGGTCGCAGCGATCAGCGGCCGTCAACTGGCTCGCAGGGGTCAGAACAGTAGTCACGTCGCCTCTTCTCTAGCTCGACGAGCTGTCGTACCAGGGTCAACATCCAACCAGCCCCAAAACGTTCCCGCTCGTGGCTTTTCCTCGAAAAAATCTTGCGAGGCGGCTGTCTGCTGCCGGTTGGCGGCGAATGTGCCGTATTGCGTGTCTCTGTGTCTTACGGGGCTTCGCATGTATCGGTGGTCGGTCCTCCCGGCTGGGTTGCCGGTTGTTCATGAGGACGTGCCCGGAGCCTAAATGGTTCATGCCTCGAAGGGAACGTGATGTGTGCTTCACTCCATCGAGGGATCGAACAAGCATGCGACTGTGGACTAGTCTGAGTTTTCGACGAGGGTGGCGTGACAACGGCTCTACCAGGCCTCGGTACCCTCTCACCGGTGAACGAAGCCGCGCCCTTACCCACGAGGGCCCCATCTGAAATTCAGCGAGGAGCGAACCGCGTGACCGCCGATACGTCCGTGCCGCCCACAGCTCTGCTGGCAGGAGCAGACCGGGACGGTTCCAACTACACCGCGCGGCACCTGCTCGTCCTCGAGGGGCTCGAGGCCGTGCGCAAGCGCCCCGGAATGTACATCGGCTCGACCGACAGCCGTGGCCTGATGCACTGCCTCTGGGAGATCATCGACAACTCGGTCGACGAGGCCCTGGGCGGCTTCTGCGACCACATCGAGGTGATCCTCCACGACGACGGCTCGGTCGAGGTCCGGGACAACGGCCGGGGCATCCCGGTCGACGTCGAGCCCAAGACCGGCCTCTCGGGTGTCGAGGTCGTCATGACCAAGCTGCACGCCGGCGGCAAGTTCGGCGGCGGCTCCTACGCCGCCTCCGGCGGCCTGCACGGCGTCGGCGCCTCCGTGGTGAACGCCCTGTCCGCCCGCCTGGACGTCGAGGTGGACCGCGGGGGCCACGCCCACGCGATCAGCTTCCGCCGCGGTGTCCCCGGCGCCTTCTCCGGCAACGGCCCCGACGCCAAGTTCGAGGCGAAGAGCGGACTGCGCAAGGCCAAGAAGATCCCGAAGTCCCGCACCGGCACGCGCGTGCGCTACTGGGCCGACCGCCAGATCTTCCTCAAGGACGCCAAGCTCTCCCTGGAGAACCTGCACCAGCGCGCCCGCCAGACCGCCTTCCTGGTGCCCGGCCTGACCATCGTCGTGCGCGACGAGTACGGCCTCGGCGAGGGCGGCAGCAAGGGCGAGGAGTCCTTCCGCTTCGACGGCGGCATCAGCGAGTTCTGCGAGTACCTGGCCTCCGACAAGCCGATCTGCGACGTCCTGCGCTTCTCCGGCCAGGGCACCTTCCGGGAGACCGTCCCCGTCCTGGACGAGCACGGGCAGATGACGCCCACCCAGGTCACCCGTGAACTCGACGTCGACGTCGCGCTCCGGTGGGGCACGGGATACGACACGACCCTGAAGTCGTTCGTGAACATCATCGCCACCCCCAAGGGCGGCACCCACGTCGCCGGCTTCGAGCAGGCCGTCGCCACGACGATGAACGAGGTGCTGCGGTCGAAGAAGCTGCTGCGCGTCGCCGAGGACGACATCGTCAAGGACGACGCCCTGGAAGGGATGACGGCGGTCGTCACCGTGCGCCTCGCGGAGCCCCAGTTCGAGGGGCAGACCAAGGAGGTCCTCGGGACCTCGGCGGCCCGCCGCATCGTGAACACCGTGATCAGCAAGGAACTGAAGGCGTTCCTGACGTCCACCAAGCGGGACGCGGCCCAGCAGGCGCGTGTCGTGATGGAGAAGGCCGTCGCCGCGGCCCGTACGCGTATCGCCGCCCGGCAGCACAAGGACGCCCAGCGCCGCAAGACGGCCCTGGAGTCCTCGTCCCTGCCCGCCAAGCTCGCCGACTGCCGCAGCGACGACGTGGACCGCAGCGAGCTGTTCATCGTCGAGGGTGACTCCGCGCTCGGCACCGCCAAGCTCGCGCGGAACTCCGAGTTCCAGGCGCTGCTGCCGATCCGGGGCAAGATCCTCAACGTGCAGAAGTCGTCCGTGACCGACATGCTCAAGAACGCCGAGTGCGGAGCGATCATCCAGGTCATAGGAGCCGGCTCGGGCCGCACCTTCGACATCGACACGGCCCGCTACGGCAAGATCATCATGATGACCGACGCCGACGTCGACGGGTCCCACATCCGCACGCTGCTCCTGACCCTCTTCCACCGCTACATGCGGCCGATGGTCGAGGCGGGCCGCGTCTTCGCCGCGGTGCCGCCGCTGCACCGGATCGAGATCGTCCAGCCGAAGAAGGGCCAGGACAAGTACGTCTACACGTACTCGGACCGGGAACTGCGCGACAAGCTCATGGAGTTCCAGACCAAGGGCGTCCGCTACAAGGACTCGATCCAGCGCTACAAGGGTCTGGGCGAGATGGACGCGGACCAGCTGGCCGAGACGACCATGGACCCGCGCCACCGCACCCTGCGCCGGATCAACCTGTCCGACCTGGAGGCCGCGGAGCAGGTCTTCGATCTGCTGATGGGCAACGACGTGGCGCCGCGCAAGGAGTTCATCTCCAACTCGGCGGCGACGCTGGACCGGTCGCGGATCGACGCGTAGCCGGACCGGGCGGGGGTCGTGAGCCGGAGGTTCACGGCCCCGGGGCTCCACGGTCCGTTACGCCTGCGGAAGGGGCTCGCGCGGCCACCGGCAGGGTGCGTCACCTGATGGGGTGAAGAGCGCGGGGAAGAAGAGTCGGGGATCTTCCCGTTCTGTCCATCCTTGACCATGCAGTCAAGCAAGGATCGTTCCCGCGGAGTCGGGGCCGGTCAGGAGAGTCCGGTCGAGCAACTCCACGGTCGTGAACCGGACCCGGCCGGGGCGGCCGGACAACCGAGGTACGACGACCCCTGGTACGACGCCCTCGCCAGCGGCTGGGGAGAGTCGGCCGACGTGCCGGCGCAGGCGGCCGCCCCGCCGGCGCGCGAGGGGGAGACCGGCGTCGCCGCTGCGGACATCTACCTGGAGGTGCAGCGCAGCGCGGCCTTCCAGGAGGTGCGACGGCGGTACCGGAGGTTCGTGGTCCCGGCCTGCGCGGTGTTCTTCACCTGGTACGTGGGATACGTCGTGGCCGCGACGACGGCGCCGCAGCTCATGGCGCGGCCCGTGGCCGGGGCGATGAACGTCGGGATGGCCGCGGGGCTCGGGCAGTTCCTCACGACCTTCCTGCTCACCTGGGCGTACGCGCGGCACGCGCGGCTGCGCAGGGACCGGGCCGCGCTCGAACTGCGCTGGGACACCCAGGAGCTGACGCGCGAGGCGAACGGAGGAGCCTCGTGACGAGTGAGCATCAGACGCTGGCGCTGCTGCTGTTCAGCGTGTTCGTCGCGGTCACCCTGGGGATCACCACCTGGGTGAGCCGCAACCGGCGGGGCTCGGCGGAGGAGTTCTACGCGGGCGGGCGGCTCTTCTCGCCCATGGAAAACGGTTTCGCCATCGCGGGCGACTACATGTCGGCGGCGAGCTTCCTGGGAGTCGCCGGGCTCATCGCGCTGTTCGGCTACGACGGACTGCTGTACGTCGTCGGGTTCCTCGTGGCCTGGCTGGTGGTGCTGTTCCTGGTCGCCGAACTCGTCCGCAACTGCGGGCGCTTCACCCTCGCCGACGTGGTGGCGGCGCGGATGAGGGAGCGGCCGGTACGGATCGCGGCGGGGACGTCGTCCGTGACCGTGTCCGTGCTGTACCTGGTGGCGCAGATGGTCGGCGCCGGCAGCCTGGTGGCGCTGCTCCTGGGCGGCACGAGCGAGGCGGCCCGGTCCTGGACCGTCGTCGGGGTCGGCGTGCTCATGGTGATCTACGTGTCGCTGGGCGGCATGCGGGCCACGACATGGATCCAGATCGTCAAGACGGTGCTGCTGCTCGGCGGAAGTGCCGCGCTGACCGTGCTCGTCCTGCTGCGGTTCCACGGCGACCTGGACCTGCTGCTGCTCACGGCGGCCGAACGCAGCGGCCACGGACAGGCGTTCCTCGCGCCCGGACTGCGCTACGGCGGGGACTGGACGGCCCGGTTCGACTTCATCAGCCTGGGACTGGCCCTGGTCCTGGGGACCGCGGGGCTGCCGCACATCCTGTCCCGCTTCTACACCGTGCCCACCGCACGGGCCGCGCGCCGCTCCGTCGTCTGGGCCATCGGTCTCATCGGCGGCTTCTACCTGATGACGATCGTGCTCGGGTTCGGCGCGGCGGCCGTCCTGGGACCGGACGTGGTGCGCGCCTCCAACGCCTCCGGGAACACCGCGGTCCCCCTGCTGGCGCTCGACCTGGGCGGTGGCGCCGGGTCCACGGGCGGCACGGTGCTGTTCGCGATCGTCGCCGCGGTCGCCTTCGCCACGATCCTGGCCGTGGTCGCCGGCATCACGCTCGCGTCCTCCGCTTCGGTCGCCCACGATCTGTACGCGTCCTTGCGGCGCAAGGGCGAGGGCGGCAAGCCGCGCAGCGAGGTCGCGGTGGCCCGTGTCGCGGCCGTCGGGGTCGGGGTGGTGGCGATCGCCCTCGGGCTGCTCGCCAGGGACCTGAACGTGGCGTTCCTGGTGGGCCTGGCCTTCGCCGTCGCCGCGTCGGCGAACCTCCCCGTGCTGCTCTACTCTCTGTTCTGGCGCGGTTTCACCACCCGGGGCGCGGTGTGGGCCGTCTACGGAGGGCTGATCCCCGCGGTGGTCCTCGTGGTGCTGTCCCCGGTGGTCTCGGGCAGCCCCGACGCGCTGTTCCCCGACGCCGACTTCCAGTACTTCCCGCTGCAGAACCCGGGCCTGGTCTCGATACCGTTGGGCTTCCTCGCGGGCTGGCTCGGCACGGTCACCTCGGCGGAAGTGCCGGACGAGGCCAAGCAGGCGGAGACCGAGGTGCGGTCGCTGACGGGGGCGGGGGCGGCGTAGGAGCAACCGCCGACGGGGGCGGGGGCGGGGGGCGGCGCAGGAGCGACCGCGACGCCCTCCCGCGGGAGCCGGTCCCGGAGGCGGGGCCTCGTCAGGACCGCCTGGGCGGTCGGCCGGTCGGCCGGACAAGGCGTCAGCCGCGCGTCGCCCACACGTAACGGTGTTCCGGGCGGCCAGCGTCGCCGTACTTCAGGGTCAGCCTGGCCCTTCCGGTGCGTTCCAGGAGCTTCAGATAGCGCTGGGCGGTCTGCCGGCTCACTCCGGTCCGTTCGGCGATCTCCTGGGCCGACAGGGGGCCGTCGGCGTTCATCAGGGACTGGCGGACGAGTTCCGCCGTGGTGGGGGAGTGCCCCTTGGGCAGGGAGGGCTCCGAACCGGCCGACAGCGCCCCGAAGATGCGGTCGACCTCGGCCTGCTCCGCCTCCCCGCCACCGTCCAGCGTGCGGCGCAGCTCCGCGTACGCCTCCAGCTTGGCGCGCAGTCCGGCGAAGGCGAACGGCTTGACCAGGTACTGCAGCGCCCCGTGCCGCATGGCCGCCTGGACGGTCGAGACGTCCCGGGCCGCCGTCACCATGATCACGTCGGTGTGCAGGCCGCGCCGGCGCATCTCCTGGACCACGGCCAGTCCCGTCTCGTCGGGCAGGTAGTGATCCAGCAGCACCAGATCCAGCCTCGGCAGCGTCTCCAACTGGTGCAGTGCGTCCGCGGCGCTGTGGGCCTCACCGGCGACGTGGAAGCCGGGCACCTTCTCCACATAGGCGGCGTTCACCCGGGCCACCCTGGCGTCGTCGTCCACGACCAGCACCTCGATCATCACGACTCCTCCTGTGGGGCCGGGCGGGACGGCGTCCCGGTCAGGGCCGGTGCCGGGCCGGCCTCGGTCAGCGCGTCCGGCAGGACGACCGTGAACTCGGCGCCCCCGCCGTGTGCCTCTCCGACCGTGGCGCTGCCACCCTGCCGCTCGGCCAGCCGGCGCACCAGCGACAGTCCGATGCCCCGCTCCCGGTGCGCCGGGGGCTTCTTCGTGGACCATCCCTCGGTGAAGATCAACTCGCGTTGTCCGGGCGGGATTCCCGGCCCCGTGTCCCGCACCCTCAGGATCGCCGTACGGCCCTCGGTGCGCAGTTCGACCTCCACGCGCGCGTGCGGCTTGCCCGCCACGGCGTCCAGGGCGTTGTCCACCAGGTTCCCGACGACGGTGACGAGCCCCTGCGGGTCGACCAGCCGGTCGGGCAGCCGGGTCCGGTCGGACACCCCGAGGGCGACGCCCCGCTCGGCCGCGACGGTCGCCTTGCCCACCAGCAGCGCCGCGACCAGAGGGTCCTCGATGCGCCCGGTCACCTGCTCCGCGGTCGCCCGGTGGTCGCCGACGACCTCGCCGACGAACTCGACGGCGTCGTCGTACATCTCCAGTTCGAGCAGCCCCAGCAGGGTGTGCATCCGGTTGGCGTGTTCGTGGTCCTGGGCGCGCAGGGCGTCGATCAGACCGCGGGTGGAGTCGAGTTCGCGGCCCAGTTGCTCCAGCTCCGTGCGGTCGCGCAAGGTGGCCACGGCGCCGCCGTCGTCCGTGGGCATGCGGTTGGCGACCAGCACCCGCTGGCCGCGCACGGTGAGCAGATCGGTGCCGGTGACCCGCCCGGCCAGCACGTCGGCCGTACGGCCCGGACCGAGCGCCTCGTCGGGGGTGCGGCCGACCACGGTGTCCCCGAGGCCGAGCAGACGCTGCCCCTCGTCGTTGACGAGCCGGATACGGCCGGTGCGGTCCAGGGCGACGACCCCCTCGCGGATGCCGTGCAGCATCGCCTCGCGTTCCGACAGCAGCGCCGCGATGTCCGAGAAGGCCAGGTCCCTGGTCTGTCGCTGGACCCGCCGGGAGATGAGCCAGGCGGCCAGCGCCCCCACGGCCAGCGCGCCGCCGGCGTAGGCGAGCAGACCGGGGATGGCGTGGATCAGCCGGGCGCGGACGCTGTCGTAGGCGATGCCGACGGAGACCGCGCCGACCACGGTGCCGTCACCGTCGCGCAGGGGCACCTTGCCGCGGGCGGAACGGCCCAGGGTGCCGTTGTCGATCTCCATGACCTCCCGGCCGGCCAGCGCCTGGCCGGGGTCGGTGGAGACGATGCCGCCGATCTGCTTCGGGTCGGTGTGGGACCAGCGCACGCCCCGCCAGTCCATCACCACGACGTACTCGGCCTTGGTGGCCTCGCGGATCCGCTCCGCCTCCTGCTGCACCGGGCCGTTCACCGTGGGCGGTGTGTCCCGGACCTCCTCGGCGAGCCCCGGCTGCTGCGCGGTCGTCTGCGCGATCGCCAGCGCGCGGCGCATCGCCTGGTCGTCGAGCTGGTCGCCGAGCGGCGCGAGGAACAGTCCCGTCGCGAGGACCGCGACTCCTGCGGCGATCGCCACCTGCATCAGCAGTACCTGCGAGAACACCCGCCGGGGCAGGCCGAGGCGCAGGCGGCGAACGGGTGCAGTGGGGCTCATACCCAAGACGGTACGTGCGGCCGTCCACCAGCCGTAACGGGTGTGGCATGGATCTCTTGATCAACACCTGGACACGCTCGGCGGATCGGCGGATCCACACTGCACGGTGGACGCATCGGTCACACGGACGGTCAGCTCGCCAGGGCGGACGTCAGCCTGTCCTCGCGCACCGCCACCACGTCCATCCGCGCGGGGGAGCCGAGGACCGCCGCCCCGCAGCTCTCCGGACGCGGCGGCAGTGCGGCGCCCTGGGCCACGTCGACCCGCCAGCGGCGTCCGTCGACGTGGGCGACCGTCACCTCCCAGCGCGGTGCCGCGCCCGCCGTCCGCACCACGCGCAGGGCCTCCGCAGCGTCCTCGCCCGTTGCGTGGCGCACGGCCAGCTCGGCCGCCTGGCCGGGCCGCTCCCAGGCCGACCTGCCCCGGCAGCCCGTCACGACGACGCGACCCTCCTGAGCACGGTGCAGGACTTCCTTGAGGGCGTGGGCCTCGGCACGGCCGTAGGCGTAGCCGTACGGCAGGACCAGGGCCGTCGGGGAGAAGCGGTGACCACCCAGATGGGTGACCTCCCAGACGCCCTGAACCCCCGAGGAGGCCAGTTCGGCGGCGAGCGGCCTGCCGAGGAGGGCGCAGCAGCGGTCACGCTTGCCGTTGGTGCAGACGAGGGCGAGGGGGTCGCCCTCGTGGGCCCGGCCGCCGAGTACGGCGTCGAAGCCGGAGTGCTCGCCCCGGCCGAGGGCGGCGAGGTCGAGGTCGAGCAGCCGGGCCGGATCGGAGGTCGTGGCGCTGTGCAGCCAGACGTTCCCCGGGACGGTGTGGGCCGCGAACACCCGGCGCGTGGCGGGCATCCTGCGGTCCGCGTGCCGTCCGGGGCGGCGGATGAGCACGATCCGTACGCCCGTGTCCTTGGCGGCCGCCTCCAGGGCACGGCCCACCACGGGGTCCAGGTGGCTCGAAGTGAGCGCCTTGGCACCCCATGGGCCGGGCTGTTCCAGCAACAGCCAGGTCCTCGCGATGGCCGCGGTCCCCGCAACGGGCTCGTCGGAGTCCCGGGAGACGCTTGAGCACGTACTCACAGAGGTGAGCCTAACCTGAGTTGGGCGGGAGCTCATTTCGGCCCCGCCCCTGGCTACTCCGGCAGGGGTTGCGGCGGCCTCGTGCCGACGTACAGACCGCTCGGGCGCATGCGCAGGGGGCGTTCGCCGTACTCCTCCAGCGCATGGGCGACCCAGCCCGCCGTCCGGGCCACGGCGAAGATCGTCTCGCCGGCGCTGGCGGGCATGCCGCAGGAGGTGGTGAGCACGGCCAGCGCCAGGTCGACGTTGGCGTGCAGCGGTGTGTGGCGGGCGGCCGTCTCGACGATGTCGCGGGCGGCGAGCAGGGCGGGCTCCGCACGCGGGACGCGCTCCAGGAGGGCGAACAGGGCACGCGCGCGTGGGTCCTCGCCCTGATACCGGCGGTGGCCCAGTCCGGGGATGCGGCGGCCGGCGCGGAGCTCGTCCGCGATCACCGGTGCCGCGTCGCCCCGGTCGAGCACGTCGTGCAGGAGCCGGTGCGCCAGCCCGCTGGCCGCACCGTGCAACGGGCCCTCGATCACACCGAGCCCGGCGGAGACGGCCGCATAGGCGTGGGCCCGGGCCGAGGCCGCGACACGCACCGCGAGCGTGGAGGCGGCCAGGTCGTGGTCGACGAGGAGGGCCAGTGCGGTGTCGAGGGCCCGCAGGGACGCCTCGTCCGGGTCCTCGCGGTGCGACAGCCGGGTCCACAGGCGGTGGGCCAGAGGGCCGTCGTCCCGTCGTCCGTGCCAGGCCGGGGGGAGGGCGGCGACGAGGGTGGGGATGAGCGTGCGCGCGGTGCCGAGCACGGCGTCCTCGGACAGGTCGAAGCGCAGCGGGTCGGCGGTGGCGGCGGCGATGGTCGCGACACGCAACCGGTCGGCGGGGGAGGCGTGTTCGGGCAGGGCCTCGACCGCGCGGCGGGCGACGGCGACGGCGGGCGCGGGTGCGTCGAACGTGACGCCCGGGCGCAGCCGGCCGGTCCACAGCCATTCGGCGACCTCTTCGTAGGTGTGCCGGGCTGCCAGGTCGACCGCGTCGACGCCGCGGAAGTAGTACCGGTCGCCCTCGATCAGCGTGATGCGGGTGCGTACGCCCAGCTCTCCGCCGGATCCGGGACCGGTGGCGCTCTCCCGCCGGTTGCGCCGGGCGAGCGCTTCGACCTCCGCTGCGTCGAAGGTGCTGCCCCGGCCGCCGGCTGCTCGCCGGCTGCTGAGCTGCCCGCGACTCACGTACGCGTACAGGGTCTCCGGTTTCACGCCGAGCAGTTCGGCGGCCTCCTTGGTGGTCAGCCGCCGTTCCGTGCCCGGTGAGGCGGTCTCTTGATCGCGCATGGGGGTCACCGTATCCGTCCGCTGGTCCATTGACTGTCACATTGATTCAATCAATATTGACAGGCATTCAGTCAATCATGGACAGTCGGATCAAGTTCAGGGAGGCAGACATGTCCGTCAACAGGTCCGCAGGTGCTCTTCTCGAAGCGCCCCGGGGGCTCGCCGGTGTCGTCGTCACCGACACCCGCATCGGCGACGTCCGAGGGCGCGAAGGTTTCTACCACTACCGGCAGTACTCGGCGGTCGATCTCGCCCGCAGCCGCGGATTCGAGGACGTCTGGCACCTCCTCGTCCACGGCGAACTGCCCGGCCCCGTACAGCGCGCGGCCTTCGCGGCCGAGACCGCCGCTCTGCGGGCGCTGCCCGGCGAGGTGCGGGCGGCGCTGCCCGCCATCGCTGCGGCGGGCGGACGTTCCGGCCCGCTCGCGGGGATGCGGACGGCGCTGTCGCTGCTGGGTGCGGCGAAGGGTTTCCGCCCCGTGTACGACATCGACGAGGAGGAGCGTCGGCAGAACACGCTGGAGGCGGCGGCGGCCGTCCCCACCCTGCTCACCGCGCTGCACCGGCTGGGCCACGGGCAGGAGCCGATCGAACCCCGGCCGGACCTGTCCTACGCGGCCAACTACCTCTACATGTTGACCGGATCAACACCGGACGAACGGCACGCCCGGGCGATCGAGCAGTACCTGATCTCCACCATCGACCACGGTTTCAACGCGTCGACGTTCACCGCCCGGGTCATCGCCTCGACCGGGGCGGACGTGGCGGCGTGTCTGGCGGGCGCGGTCGCGGCGCTGTCGGGACCGCTGCACGGTGGTGCGCCCAGCCGCGCGCTGGACACCCTGGACGCGATCGGCAGCCCGGACCGCATCGACTCCTGGGTGCGCGAGCGGGTGCTGGCCGGGGACCGCATCATGGGGTTCGGGCACGCGATCTACCGCACGGAGGACCCGCGGTCACGGATGCTGCGGGAGGTCGCCCGGTCGTTCGGCGGCCCGCGGGTGGACTTCGCGATCGAGGTCGAGCGGCACGTCGAAGCGATCCTGGCGGAGCTGAAGCCCGGCCGGGAGCTGCACACCAACGTCGAGTACTACGCGGGTGTCGTGATGGAACTCTGCGGTCTGCCCCGCGAGATGTTCACCCCGACGTTCGCCGCCGCGCGGGCGGTGGGCTGGAGCGCGAACATCCTGGAGCAGGCGGAGGACACGAAGATCATCCGCCCGGTGGCCCGCTACGTGGGCCCGGAGGCACCGGAGCCGGTGCCACTGGCCTGAGCGGGGTGTCCGGGGCGGGGGTCCGCAACGACCGGGGCAGGGCCGGGGTTCGGCTGCTGAGGAGGGGCGCACGGGCATGAGGCGTCGGAGTACGGCCGGCCAGGCATGGACCGGTAGGGACTACTCGCAGGGCGCCCGGCGGTAGGCGCCGCACATCCGCCGTCACTTTCCCGACCGCAGCATCACACGGCTGGGCGGTAACGAACCCATAAATCGACGCGTTTCCCCAGGTGTCAACAAGGTTGACTACTGCGCGTCCAGCGAACCGGGTCGACCACCGCCGAACCGCCGCTTCCCGTCGCCCGGTTGCCGAGGCCGCGGCCCTACAGGGCCGCACGCATCAAGGGTGACGGGCCCCGCCACGCCTCGGAACCACAAAGGAAACGCCAGAACAGTGAGCCACATCATCCGCCGGATCGGCACCCCTCCCAGCGCCCGGGGAAGCACGACCGGCGCCAATTGCCCCGACATCTTCGAGCTGTCCGACGGCAGGTTCGCTGTGATCGGTACCGACCTCACCGAAGAACTCGACGGCATGCTGCCCGCCGACGCGTCGAGGGCCGACTACGAGCGCATCGTGGTCGTGTCCCGCGAGACGCTCGTGCACGCCAAGGCCGACATCCCCGACGCGTAGCGGGAGAGGGGCCGCGTTCGACGTCTGTCGGTCCGGTACGACGTCTGCTCCCCGATCACGGCGAGGGAACCCTCCCACGTATGGCCCGGCCCAGGCCCGGCATTGCACGATGCCGGGCCTTCTGCGCTCTCCCCAGTGCGGACAGCGCTTCAGTCCGGTGGGTCCCCGACCACCCACCACTCGTCGATGTCCGCCTCCTCCAGTTGCGTCAGGAGGTCGTCGACCATCTGCCCCAGACGGGCCTCCTCGGACGTGTCCTCGAGGGTCGCCCGGTGCGGGCGGGTGGCGTACCAGTACGCGCGGAACACCGGGTTCTGCAGCATGCCGCGGGCGAAGCCGAAGAACTCCTCCCGGGTCATGTTGCCCATGCGGTAGTAGCACAGGGCGTTGGTGTACAGGGCGTTGGCGAACAGGAACTGCCGCTGCCTGCGCGGCGATACGGTCCCGTCGTAGACGTCCAGCACCTCGGCCAGTTCCGGATCGTCCATCGCCTTGCTCAGCAACTCCCAGTGCAGCCGCTGCTGGTACGCGAGGCTGGTGCGGCGCTGCGACTGCGCTGCCTGCTCCAGGTGCTCGACCCGGGTGCGCAATGCCTGGAAGGCGGGCCATTGCAGGGCCAGGGCAGCAGCGGCGCCCGCCGCCAGGCCCATCCCCGCGCAGGCCGTGGCCCTCAGCCCCCGGAACCCGAATTTCTGTGTGGCCATGTCAATCCCCGATTCAGGCGGCCGTCCGCCGGTCGTCGGGGTGCGGGTCGACGGGAGGGGACCGGCGAGCGGTGGGCGGCGCTTGCCGTCTCCCAGGGTGCCGAGCGGCTCTGATCGGCAGGGAGGCGGAGAGGAGGCGCAGGGAGGGAAGCGAGGGTCGCACAAACCGGCGCCATGCCCAACGTCTGCCCAGCGCGTGCTGCTAACAATCGTTCACCTCGGCGCCACTTGCGCGGCTCGTATCCTGGACCGGTATCCCATCCCCCCGCGTGTGTCGCCACCGTGAGCCGGTGCGCGCGTCGGCGTGAAAGAGGTCGCACGGTGCGTCAGGCGAGCCCGCAACCGCAGCAGATCCCGGTCGTGGTCCTGGCCGGATTCCTCGGCTCGGGCAAGACCACTCTGCTCAACCACCTCCTGCACCGCAGCGGCGGCAGCCGCATCGGCGCGATCGTCAACGACTTCGGGGCCGTGGAGATCGACGCGATGGCCGTGGCCGGGGCGCTCGGCGACTCGACGGTCTCCCTGGGCAACGGGTGCCTGTGCTGCGCGGTCGACGCGAGCGAACTCGACACGTACCTGGAGCGGCTCGCGGCACCCTCCCTCGGCATCGACGTCATCGTCATCGAGGCCAGCGGCCTGGCAGAACCGCAGGAGCTGGTCCGGATGCTGCTCGCCAGCGAACATCCCGGCATCGTGTACGGCGGACTGGTCGAGGTCGTCGACGCCGCCGAGTTCGACGCGACCCGCTCCCGGCACCCCGGCATCGACCGGCACCTCGCGCTGGCCGACCTTGTCGTGGTCAACAAACTCGACCGCGCGGCCGACGGCGAACGCGTCCTCGGGCTGGTCAGGTCGCTCACCGACGGAGCCGCCGTCGTTCCGGCCACCTACGGCCGCATCGACCCCGAGTTCCTCTTCGACTGCCGGCCGAGCGAGGAGCGCATCGGACAGCTCTCCTTCGACGACCTGCACGAGTACGACGAGCATCACGAGCATGACGAGCACCCCGAGGACGACGTGCCCGGCGGGCACGCCGGGCATCTGCACTCCGCCTACGACAGCGTCTCGTTCGTCTCGTCCGCGCCCCTCGACCCCCGCCGGCTGATGGCCTTCCTCGACAGCCGCCCCCCGGGGCTGTACCGGATCAAGGGCTACGTCGACTTCGGGCCGTACGACGTGCGCAACCGGTACGCCGTGCACGCCGTGGGACGGTTCCTGCGCTTCTACCCCGAGCCCTGGCCGGCCGGCGGCGAACGCCTCACCCAGCTCGTCCTCATCGGCTCCGGCATCGACACCACCGCCCTCGGCAAGGAACTGGAGGCGTGCAAGGACGACGCCCCACACGCCGACGAGCACGGCATGTGGGGCGTCCTGCGCTATGTGCGCACCGCCGGGGAGGAACCCGCGGAGGAACCGCCGGCCTAGACCGGTCCGGCCACCACGGCCACCGTCTTCGCCAGGGACACGCCCGACCCGTCGCGGCGGGGGTCGATGTCCGGCAGGGCGGCCGGGGTGCCGTTCTTCTGCGCGGCACGGGCCGGGGCGGGCCCGGCCCAGGCCAGGGACAGGCAGTCCTCGCCCTTCAGGAACCGCTGGCAGCGGACACCGCCGGTCGCCCGGCCCTTGCGCGGGTACTGGTCGAACGGGGTCAGCTTGGCCGTCGTCTGCACCGAGTCGTCCAGCGTCCCGCGCGAGCCCGCGACCGTGAAGACGACCGCGTCCGCGGCCGGGTCCACCGCCGTGAAGGAGATGACCTTCACCCCCTCGGCCAGCTTGATGCCGGCCACACCGCCGGCCGGACGTCCCTGCGGGCGGACCTGGGACGCCTGGAAGCGCAGCAGCTGGGCGTCGTCGGTGATGAACACCAGGTCCTCGTCCCCGGTGCGCAGCTCCACGGCACCGACGATCCGGTCACCCTCCTTGAGGGTGATCACCTCCAGCTCCTCCTTGTTGGACGGGTAGTCCGGCACGACGCGCTTGACGACGCCCTGCTGCGTGCCGAGCGCCAGGCCCGGGGACGACTCGTCGAGGGTGGTCAGGCAGACGACCGTCTCGTCGCCCTCCAGCGACACGAACTCCGCCAGCGGGGCGCCGCCCGCCAGGTTGGGCGTCGGCAGGGGCTGCGGGAGCTGCGGCAGGTCGACCACGTTCAGCCGCAGCAGCCGGCCCGAGGAGGTCACCACGCCGATCTCGCCGCGGGCCGTCGCCGGTACCGCCGAGACGATCACGTCGTGCTTGGCGCGCTTGGCGCCGGCGTCCTCCGCGAACGGCTCGGCGTCGGCCGTACGGGCCAGCAGACCCGTCGAGGACAGCAGCACCCGGCACGGGTCGTCCGCCACCTGTAGCGGTACGGCCGCGACCGGAGCGCCGCCCGACTCCAGCAGGACCGTGCGCCGGTCGGTGCCGAACTTCTTGGCCACCGCGGCCAGTTCCGAGGAGACCAGCTTGCGCAGCTCCGCGTCCGAGTCGAGGATCCGGGTCAGCTCCTCGATCTCCGCGTTGAGCCGGTCCTTCTCCGTCTCCAGCTCGATGCGGTCGTACCGGGTCAGCCGGCGCAGCGGCGTGTCGAGGATGTACTGCGTCTGCACCTCGCTCAGCGAGAAGTGCTCCATCAGGCGCTGCTTGGCCTGGGCGGAGTTCTCGCTGGAGCGGATCAGGCGGATGACCTCGTCGATGTCCAGCAGGGCCGTCAGCAGGCCCTCGACCAGGTGCAGCCGGTCGCGCTTCTTGCCGCGGCGGAACTCCGAGCGCCGCCGCACCACGGTGAAGCGGTGGTCGAGGTAGACCTCCAGCAGCTCCTTCAGGCCCAGCGTGAGCGGCTGGCCGTCGACCAGGGCGACGTTGTTGATGCCGAAGGACTCCTCCATCGGCGTCAGCTTGTACAGCTGCTCCAGGACCGCCTCCGGCACGAAGCCGTTCTTGATCTCGATGACCAGGCGCAGCCCGTGCTCGCGGTCGGTGAGGTCCTTGACGTCGGCGATGCCCTGGAGCTTCTTCGAGCCGACCAGGTCCTTGATCTTGGCGATGACCTTCTCGGGGCCGACCGCGAAGGGCAGCTCGGTGACGATCAGGCCCTTGCGGCGGGCTGTGACCTGCTCCACCGCCACGGTCGCGCGGATCTTGAACGTGCCCCGGCCGCTCTCGTAGGCGTCCCGGATGCCGGACAGGCCGACGATGCGGCCGCCGGTGGGCAGGTCCGGACCGGGGACGTGCTTCATCAGGGCGTCGAGGTCCGCGTTCGGGTGCCTGATCAGGTGGCGGGCCGCGGCGATGACCTCGCGCAGGTTGTGCGGCGGCATGTTCGTCGCCATGCCGACCGCGATGCCCGAGGCGCCGTTGACCAGCAGGTTCGGGAAGGCGGCGGGCAGCGCGGCCGGTTCCTGCTCCTGGCCGTCGTAGTTGGGGTTGAAGTCGACGGTGTCCTCGTCGATCGACTCCGTCATCAGGCTCGTCGCCTCGGCCATGCGGCACTCGGTGTACCGCATGGCGGCCGGCGGGTCGTCGTTGCCCAGCGAGCCGAAGTTGCCGTGGCCGTCCACCAGGGGGACGCGCATGGAGAACGGCTGGGCCATGCGCACCAGGGCGTCGTAGATCGACGCGTCGCCGTGCGGGTGCAGCTTGCCCATCACCTCGCCGACGACACGGGCGCACTTGACGTACCCCCGCTCGGGGCGCAGGCCCATCTCGCTCATCTGGTACACGATGCGCCGGTGCACCGGCTTGAGACCGTCGCGGGCGTCCGGCAGGGCCCGGGAGTAGATGACCGAGTACGCGTACTCGAGGAAGGAGCCCTGCATCTCGTCGACGACGTCGATGTCGAGGATCCGCTCCTCGTACGAGTCGTCGGGCGGCGGGGTCTTCGTGCTGCGGCGGGCCATCGCTGCCGGCTCCTTGCTGCTGCGATCCAGATCTGACGCGGACCATTGTGGACCGCCGCACTGACAAGCGGGACCAGGCCCCGGGGCAAGCGGCGCCCGCGCCCCCGGAACGAGGCCGGCACCGGGAACTTCACCAGGGCTTCGCGCGCTTGCATACAGTGGCAGGACCGGCACGAATCCGCGGTTGTGAAGACCGCTCCGCGATCGAAGGGACGTACATGCCCATGGGTCACACGGCCACAGCCCAGGCAGGCTCCGGAGGCCTGACAGCGACCGAGCACCGCCTGGCCAACGGCTTGCGCGTGGTGCTCTCCGAGGACCACCTGACCCCCGTCGCGGCGGTGTGCCTCTGGTACGACGTCGGCTCGCGCCACGAAGTCAAGGGGCGTACGGGCCTGGCTCACCTTTTCGAGCACTTGATGTTCCAGGGGTCCGCGCAGGTCAAGGGCAACGGCCACTTCGAGCTGGTCCAGGGCGCGGGCGGCTCGCTGAACGGCACCACGAGCTTCGAGCGGACCAACTACTTCGAGACCATGCCCGCCCACCAGCTGGAGCTCGCCCTCTGGCTGGAGGCCGACCGCATGGGCTCCCTGCTGGCCGCCCTCGACGAGGAGTCGATGGAGAACCAGCGCGACGTCGTCAAGAACGAGCGCCGCCAGCGTTACGACAACGTCCCCTACGGCACCGCCTTCGAGAAGCTCACCGCCCTCGCCTACCCGGAGGGCCATCCCTACCACCACACCCCGATCGGCTCGATGGCCGACCTGGACGCGGCGACCCTGGAGGACGCACGCGCGTTCTTCCGCACCTACTACGCGCCGAACAACGCCGTGCTCTCCGTGGTCGGCGACATCGACCCCGAGCAGACGCTGGCCTGGGTCGAGAAGTACTTCGGCTCCATCCCCGGCCACGACGGCAAGCCCGCCCCGCGCGACGGCTCCCTGCCGGAGACCATCGGCGAGCAGCTGCGCGAGGTCGTCGAGGAGGAGGTCCCGGCGCGTGCCCTGATGGCCGCCTACCGGCTGCCGCACGACGGCACACGCGCGTGCGACGCCGCCGACCTGGCCCTGACCGTCCTCGGCGGCGGCGAGTCCTCCCGGCTGTACAACCGCCTGGTGCGGCGCGACCGTACGGCCGTCGCGGCCGGGTTCGGCCTGCTGCGGCTGGCCGGGGCGCCCTCGCTGGGCTGGCTGGACGTCAAGACGTCCGGTGACGTGGAGGTGCCGGTGATCGAGGCCGCCATCGACGAGGAGCTCGCCCGGTTCGCCGAGGAGGGCCCCACGGCCGAGGAGATGGAGCGCGCCCAGGCCCAGTTGGAGCGCGAGTGGCTGGACCGCCTCGGCACGGTCGCGGGCCGCGCCGACGAACTGTGCCGGTACGCCGTGCTGTTCGGTGACCCCCAGCTCGCCCTGACCGCCGTCCAGCGCGTGCTGGAGGTCACGGCCGAGGAGGTCCAGGAGGTCGCCAAGGCCCGCCTGCGCCCCGACAACCGCGCGGTGCTCGTCTACGAGCCCGTCGCCGACGAGACCGACGATGCCGGGGACACCGCACCCGCGGCCGGCGACGAGAACGAGGAGGCGGCCAAGTGACCGAGCTCGCCACGATGGACTTCCACCCCCGGCCGCAGGCGGGCGAGGCCAAGCCCTGGGCCTTCCCGGCCCCGGAGCGCGGCACTCTCGGCAACGGCCTGACGGTCCTGCGCTGCCACCGCCCCGGCCAGCAGGTCGTCGCCGTCGAGGTGCTGCTGCACGCGCCCCTGGACGCCGAGCCGGCCGGCCTGGACGGCGTCGCCACGATCATGGCGCGGGCCTTCTCCGAGGGCACCGACAAGCACTCCGCCGAGGAGTTCGCGGCCGAACTGGAGCGCGCGGGCGCCACCCTGGACGCGCACGCCGACCACCCCGGGGTCCGGATCAGCCTGGAGGTCCCGGCCTCCCGGCTCGAGAAGGGGCTCGGTCTGCTGGCCGACGCCCTGAGGGCGCCCGCGTTCGCGGACAGCGAGATCGAGCGGCTGGTCCGCAACCGCCTCGACGAGATCCCGCACGAGCTGGCCAATCCCTCGCGCCGGGCCGCCAAGGAGCTGTCCCGGCAGCTGTTCCCGGCGGACTCGCGCATGTCGCGGCCCCGGCAGGGCGGCGAGGAGACCGTCGCCGCGATCGACTCCGCGGCCGTACGCGGCTTCTACGAGAAGCACGTCCGGCCCGCCACGGCCACCGCCGTCGTCGTCGGCGACCTCACCGGCATCGACCTCGACGCCCTGCTCGGTGACACGCTGGGCGCCTGGACCGGCTCCCGTGCCGAGCCGCGTCCGGTGCCGCCGGTCACCGCCGACGACCGGGGCCGGGTCGTCATCGTCCACCGCCCGGGCGCCGTCCAGACGCAGCTGCTCATCGGCCGCACCGGCCCGGACCGGCACGACCGCGTCTGGCCCGCCCAGGTGCTCGGCACGTACTGCCTCGGCGGCACCCTGACGTCCCGTCTGGACCGCGTGCTGCGCGAGGAGAAGGGCTACACCTACGGGGTGCGGGCGTTCGCCCAGGTCCTGCGGTCCGCCCCGGACGGCACCGGCGCCTCGATGCTCGCCATCAGCGGTTCGGTGGACACGCCCAACACCGGTCCCGCCCTGCAGGACCTGTGGACCGTGCTGCGCACCCTGGCGGCCGAGGGGCTGACCGACGCCGAGCGGGACGTCGCCGTGCAGAACCTGGTCGGCGTCGCGCCGCTGAAGTACGAGACGGCGGCGGCCGTCGCCTCCACGCTGGCCGACCAGGTCGAGCAGCACCTGCCCGACGACTACCAGGCGGCGCTGTACCGGCAGCTCGCCGCGACCGGCACCGTGGAGGCCACCGCGGCGGTCGTCAGCGCCTTCCCCGTGGACCGTCTGGTGACCGTGCTCGTCGGTGACGCGACGCAGATCAAGGCGCCCGTCGAGGCCCTCGGCATCGGCGAAGTCTCGGTCGTCACCGCGGAGTAGGGCACACGCGCGCGGGAGCCCTGGTTGTCATCGAAGGCACCAGGGCTCCCTTATGCCCGAATTGGTACGGAGGAGGCCCGTCTGCCCTGTGGGATGCGCTACAAAAGGCGGGTTTCGTTTGGGAATTGAAAGCGGCGCCGCTTAGCGTCATCCGGGCTGTTCGTCAGGCAGTGCGCCGCACCCGCGGCACCGGACAGTCATCGCCGAGTCCCCGTACGGCGCGAGCCAGGGGAGCCGGGGACCCAACCGCAGTCCCTGGGGTGAATCGGACGCCCGCGCGAGCCGCGAGGGGGTCCGTAGGAGACCTTCCTGCTCCGAACCCGTCAGCTAACCCGGTAGGCGAGAAGGAAGGAAAGGACCAGCCACTTCATGGCGTTCACCCGCGCCACCGGGAAGCACCGTCGCCCCAGCCGCCTCCAGCGCGGCACGGCCCGTGCGGCGGGCGTCGCGGCTCTCGCCACGACCGGCGTCATCGGCACCGTGGCCGCTCCGGCCGCCTTCGCCGCCGAGCCGGCTCCCGAGCAGACCGGTCTCACCCCCGTCGTCACCATGGGCGACACCGTCGCCGAGCAGATCGACGCCCAGGCCGTCGCGCAGAAGCAGGCGGCCGAGGAGGCCGCCGCGAAGAAGAAGGCCGAGGAGGCCGCGCGCGAGCGGGCCGCCGAGGCGGCCAAGAAGGCCAAGGAAGCCGCCGAGAAGGCGCGCGAGGCCAAGGAGCGCGCCGCCCGCGAGGCCGAGCGCAAGCGCCTGAACACCTTCGTGTCCCCGATCTCCGGCTCGTACGTGTCGACCAGCTACCAGGCCAGCAGTGGCCTGTGGTCCTCCGGCAGCCACACCGGCGTCGACTTCCACGCCGCGACCGGCACCTCGGTCCACTCCGTCGGCGCCGGTACGGTCGTCGAGGCCGGCTGGGGCGGCGCGTACGGCAACCAGGTCGTGATCAAGATGAACGACGGCACGTACACCCAGTACGGCCACCTGTCGTCCATCGGCGTCTCGGTCGGCCAGCAGGTCACCCCCGGTCAGCAGATCGGCCTGTCCGGCGCGACCGGCAACGTCACCGGCCCGCACCTGCACTTCGAGGCCCGCACGAGCCCCGAGTACGGCTCCGACATGGACCCCGTCGCCTACCTCCGCTCGCACGGCGTCAACCTCTGACGTCACCCCGAGTTCCGTGAAAGCCCCGGCCCGCAGGCCGGGGCTTTTCGCGTCCCGGACGGCTCGTCGTCCAAAAACTTCTCCCTGATTTCCGTCCGCCGCCGGAAAGTGCGGCACATTGCCATAGAGTCACTCGCAATGAAGAGCCGTGGAGCGCGCGTCGGCGTTTTCCCCGGGAATCAGACGGAGGTCGGTCATGCGCATTCCCGCGCACTCGGTGTGCACCGCCATCCGGGACGACATCGTCGCCGGCGTCCACGCGCGCGGGGCCCGGCTCACCGAGGAGCTGCTGGCCCGCCGCTACGGCGTCTCCCGCGTTCCCGTGCGGGAGGCCCTGCGCACCCTGGAGGCCGAGGGCTTCGTGGTGACCAGACGGCACGCGGGCGCCTGCGTCGCCGAACCCACCGAGCAGGAGGCCGCCGACCTGCTGCAGATGCGGCTGCTGCTGGAGCCGCTCGGTGCGGCCCGGGCCGCGCAGCGCCGCACCGAGGCCCATCTCAAGGTCCTGCGCGGCCTGGTCCGGCTGGGCCGGGAGCGGGCGCGCCAGGGCGGCGGCGACGACCTGCGCTCCCTGGACGGCTGGTTCCACGAGACGCTGGCCCAGGCCTGCGGGAGCCCCGCGCTGACCGCGGTGCTCACCCAGCTCCGGCACAAGATCGCCTGGATGTACACGGTCGAGGCGCCGCCCGGCCCGGTGGAGTCGTGGAACGAGCACGGCGCGATCGTGGACGCCGTGGCGCGCGGCGACGGCGAGCGCGCGCGGGCGGCCGCGGCCCTGCACGTCGAGCGCGCGACCGCCGCCCACCGCCTGCGGTCCGGCTCGGCCGGGGAGCGCGCCGGGCGGGTGAGGAACTCGCAACATCCCGTCAACACGGCGAGCCCGCGGATTTAACGCGAGAGCCGTATACAAAGAGCAGGGAATTTCCGGAGCGCCGGAATTCCGCATGTCCGCTGCCCTGTTCCTGAAAATGCGGCATCCCGCGCATGCGGCCGTGCGTGTGCGTGCACGGAAATGCAGCCCCGAAATGCGAAGGGCCCATCCGGTCGACACCGAATGGGCCCCGCACGCGCCGGAGAGGCGCTCTCACATCAGACGGTCTCGGGCAGTTCCTCGAGACCCTCGGCAACCAGCTTGGCCAGCCGGTCCAGGGCGGCGTCCGCGCCCTCGGCGTCGGAGGCGAGGACGATCTCCTCGCCGCCCTGGGCGCCCAGACCCAGGACGGCCAGCATCGAGGCCGCGTTGACGGGGTTGCCGTCAGCCTTGGCGATCGTCACCGGGACGCCTGTGGCCGTGGCGGCTCGGACGAAGATGGAGGCGGGGCGGGCGTGGAGGCCCTCGGCCCAGCCGACGTTGACGCGGCGCTCAGCCATGTGTTGCTGCCCTTCGGTGTTCCGGGTTGTCTAGACCAGTTTCCCACACGTGAAGCCCACCGGGAGCGGCCCTGTCGTGCCACCGCCCCGGGGCGGAGATCGGATCGCGGCCTCGACCCGACCGACGCCCTCCACAGACTGCCCCGCGCCGCTGTCGGACGCGAGCCGTACTCTGGGGCCCATGCAGACCTCGCCGGACCGGCACGAGTACCCCGCCCACTGGGAGGCCGACGTGGTGCTGCGCGACGGTGGCACCGCACGCATCCGGCCCATCACCGTCGATGACGCCGATCGCCTCGTCAGCTTCTACGAGCAGGTCTCCGACGAGTCGAAGTACTACCGCTTCTTCGCGCCGTACCCTCGCCTGTCCGCCAAGGATGTCCACCGCTTCACGCACCACGACTTCGTGGACCGGGTGGGACTCGCGGCCACGGTCGGCGGCGAGTTCATCGCCACCGTACGCTACGACCGCATCGGCGCCGACGGAACGCCCGCGTCCGCTCCCGCCGACGAGGCCGAGGTCGCCTTCCTCGTCCAGGACGCCCACCAGGGCCGCGGAGTCGCCTCCGCCCTGCTCGAGCACATCGCCGCGGTCGCCCGGGAGCGCGGCATCCGCCGGTTCGCCGCCGAGGTGCTGCCCGCGAACACCAAGATGATCAAGGTGTTCACGGACGCCGGGTACACCCAGAAGCGCAGCTTCGAGGACGGCGTGGTCCGTCTGGAGTTCGACCTCGAACCCACCGACCGCTCCCTGGCCGTGCAGTACGCGCGCGAGCACCGCGCGGAGGCCCGCTCGGTGCAGCGGCTGCTGGCGCCCGGCTCGGTCGCCGTCATCGGCGCGGGACGCACCCCCGGCGGCGTGGGGCGCAGCGTCCTCGGCAACATCCGCGACGCCGGCTACACCGGCCGCCTGTACGCCGTGAACAGGGCCCTGCCCGACGAGCAGAAGGAACTCGACGGGGTGCCCGCCCACCGGTCGGTGCGCGACATCGACGGCCCGGTCGACCTCGCGGTCGTCGCCGTGCCCGCCGAGCACGTGCCCGAGGTCGTCGCCGAGTGCGGCGAACACGGGGTGCAGGGACTGGTCGTGGTGTCCGCCGGCTACGCCGAGAGCGGGCTCGAAGGGCGCGAGCGCCAGCGTGCGCTCGTCCGGCAGGCCCGCACGTACGGCATGCGCATCATCGGGCCCAACGCCTTCGGCGTCATCAACACCTCGCCCCGGGTGCGGCTCAACGCCTCCCTCGCCCCCGAGGTGCCGCGCCCGGGCCGCATCGGGATGTTCGCCCAGTCCGGTGCCATCGGCGTGGCCCTGCTGTCCCGGCTGCACCGGCGCGGCGGCGGCGTCACGGGCGTGACCGGCGTGTCCACGTTCGTCTCCTCGGGCAACCGCGCCGACGTCTCCGGCAACGACGTCCTGCAGTACTGGTACGAGGACCCCGACACGGACGTGGTCCTGATGTACCTGGAGTCCATCGGCAACCCCCGCAAGTTCACCCGCCTCGCCCGGCGCACCGCCGCCGCCAAGCCCCTGGTCGTCGTCCAGGGCGCCCGGCACGGCGCCGCCCCCCAGGGGCATGCCGTGCGGGCGACGCGCCTGCCGCACGCGACCGTCTCGGCCCTGCTGCGGCAGGCCGGGGTGATACGCGTCGACACCATCACCGACCTGGTGGACGCGGGCCTGCTGCTGGCGCGCCAGCCACTGCCCGCCGGACCCCGGGTGGCCATCCTCGGCAACTCGGAGTCGCTCGGCCTGCTCACCTACGACGCGTGCCTGGCCGAGGGCCTGCGGCCGCACCCGCCGCAGGACCTCACCACGGCGGCGTCGGCGGCGGACTTCCACGCGGCCCTGTCCCGGGCGCTCGCCGACGACCGCTGCGACGCGGTCGTCGTCACCGCCATCCCGGCGGTGGGGGAGGGCTCCGTCGCCGACGCGGCCCTCGCGCAGGCCCTGCGCTCCGCGACGGCCGCGGCCCCGTCCAAGCCGGTCCTCGTCGTGCACGTGGAACTGGGCGGTCTCGCCGCGGCCCTGTCGGCGGCGGCCAGCACGGCCCCGCAGGCCAGGACCGACGACGCACCGCAGGCCGCTCCCCACCGGGCGGCCCCGGACCCGCGACCGGCACCGACGGAGGAGCCCCGCACGACCGCGGCCCAGCCACGCACACCCGGGTACGAACCCCCGGCGGCCCCCGAGGCGGCCCCCGAGGCGGCGGAGGGCGCCCACCTCATCCCCGCCTACCCCGCCGCGGAGCGCGCCGTCCGCGCCCTCGCCCAGGCCGTCGCCTACGCCCAGTGGCGGCGCGACGCCGCCGACCCGGGCAGGGTGCCCGAGTACGACGACATCGACGTGAAGGGCGCCGCCGGGCTGATCGACGGCCTGCTCACGCGCGGGCAGAGCCCCGCCCTCGGCCCGGACGAGGCCTGTGACCTCCTCGGCCACTACGGCATCGAGGTCCACCGCTCCCTGCCCGCCCCGACGCCCGACGCGGCCGCCGAGGCCGCCCGCGCACTCGGCTACCCGGTGGCGCTGAAGGCCACCGCCCCGCACCTCAGGCACCGGGCCGACCTGGGCGGGGTACGCCTCGACCTCACGGACGAGGAGCAACTGCGCCGCTCGTACGCGGAGTTGACCGAGATGTTCGGCGCCGCCGAGGAGCTGCGCCCGGTCGTGCAGCGCATGGCACCGCGCGGTGTCGACGTCGTCGTACGGGCCGTGATCGACCCCGCGGCCGGGGCGGTGCTCTCCTTCGGGCTCGCCGGGGCCGCCTCCCAGCTGCTCGGGGACACCGCGCACCGGCTGATCCCGGTCACCGACCGCGAGGCGCACTCACTGGTGCGGTCGATCCGCACCGCGCCCCTGCTGTTCGGCTGGCGCGGCTCGGCCCCGGCCGACACCCGCGCCCTGGAGGAACTGCTGCTGCGCGTGTCCCGGCTGGTGGACGACCACCCCGAGGTCGTCGCGGTCACCCTGGAACCGGTGGTCGTCGCCTCGCACGGGCTGAGCGTCCTGGGCGCCTCCGTCCGTCTCGCACCGCCGCCCGCCCGGGACGACCTGGGCCCGAGGACGCTCCCCGCGTACTGACGAGGACGCTCCCCGCGTACCGACGAGGACCCTCCCCGCCCACTGACGCGGGGCGAGCGGTGCCTCGCAGTCAGTGGTCCCCCGTAGGATGGGCGTCATGGCCAAGACCAGTACGACGAC
Source organism: Streptomyces sp. NPDC053665 (assembly GCF_055585285.1). Classification (NCBI taxonomy): domain Bacteria; kingdom Bacillati; phylum Actinomycetota; class Actinomycetes; order Kitasatosporales; family Streptomycetaceae; genus Streptomyces; species Streptomyces sp. NPDC053665. Next base: position 1,618,825 of record NZ_JBVJKK010000001.1, on the reverse strand, counting down.
CCAGGGGCTGCGGGCGGCGATCGAGCGCAGCGGCTACTACCCGGCCCTCGTGGCCGAGGCGGTGGAGGCCGCCGTGGGCGGCGAGCCCATCCGGTCGTACCTGGTCCACCAGGAGACGACGTTCGACCAGAACGAGGTGCGCCGGCACGTCACGGTGCTCGTCCTCACGGACCACCGCTTCATCGTCAGCCACACCGACGAGCAGGCCGCCGACAGCACCTCCCCGACGCCCTACGCCACGACGTCGACGGAGTCCGTGAAGATCGGCCGCATCTCGTCGATCGTGGTCAGCCGCATGGTCGCCAACCCGGAGTCGTACAAGCCGGGCACCCTGCCGCGCGAGGTCGTCCTAACCATCGGCTGGGGCGCCGTCTCCCGGATTGACCTGGAGCCGGCGGCCTGCGGCGACCCCAACTGCGAGGCGGACCACGGCTACACGGGCAACTCCACGGCGGACGACCTCAGCCTGCGCGTGAGCGAGGCCGGGGACGGACCGGAGACCGTGCGCGAGGCCCTCGCCTTCGCGCAGGCCCTCTCCGAGGCGACCGCGGACACCACCCGCTGATGTCTCATCCCACGACGGCCTGGGACCCCCATCCCGAACCGCTCACCGTCGCCTCCGCGCCCGCACCCGAGTACGGCAGCGGATCGCTCGCCGACCTCCTGCCCACCCTGGCCGCCGGCCTGGACGTGCCGGGCATGACCGCCGCGATCACCGAGCTGACCCCGGCCGACCGCAACTGCGTGTTCCTGATCGACGGCCTCGGCTGGGAGCAGCTCAAGGCGCACCCGGAGGAGGCGCCGTTCATGGCGTCCCTGCTCGCCAGCTCGCGCGGCGGCACCGGACGCCCCCTGACCGCCGGATACCCCGCGACGACGGCGACCTCCCTCGCCTCGGTCGGCACCGGGCTGCCGCCCGGCGCGCACGGCCTGCCCGGCTACACCGTGCGCAACCCGGACACCGGCGAGCTGATGAACCAGCTGCGCTGGCAGCCCTGGACCCCGCCCGGCTCCTGGCAGCCGTACCCGACGGTGTTCCAACTGGCGCACCAGGCGGGGGTGCACGCCGCGCAGGTGTCGTCCCCCACTTTCGAGAACACCCCGCTGACGAAGGTCGCGCTCAGCGGCGGCCGGTTCCTCGGGCGGCTGTCCGGCGAGGACCGCGTCGACCTTGCGGCCGAGCAACTGGCCGCGGGCGACCGCTCCCTGGTCTACACGTACTTCGCCGAGGTCGACGGAGCCGGTCACCGCTTCGGCGTGGACTCCGACGCCTGGCGCGGCCAGCTCATGTACGCCGACCGCCTGGTCCAGCGCCTGGCCGAGCAACTGCCGCCGCGCAGCGCGCTCTACGTCACCGCCGACCACGGCATGGTCGACGTGCCGTTCGACGAGCAGCACCGCATCGACTTCGACGAGGACTGGGAGCTGAGCGCGGGCGTCGCCCTGCTCGGCGGCGAGGGCCGCGCCCGGCACGTGTACGCGGTGCCCGGCGCCGCGAACGACGTCCTGACCTGCTGGCGCGAGGTGCTCGGCGAGCAGTTCTGGGTCGCCTCACGCGACGAGGCCGTCGCGGCGGGCTGGTTCGGCCCGCAGATCGACGAACGCGTGTACCACCGGCTCGGTGACGTGATCGCCGCCGCCCGCGATGACGTGCTGCTCATCGCCTCCGAGCGGGAGCCCAAGGAGTCGGCGATGGTCGGCAACCACGGTTCGATGACCCCCGCCGAGCAACTGGTCCCCCTGCTCGAAGTACGCTCCTGACGTCCCCGCCGCCGGACCGGCCCGTCCGGCCGGCCCCACCCGCCGAAAGGTGCTCGACCCGACATGCCCGAGCTGGTGTTCTTCTCCGGAACGATGGATTGCGGGAAGTCGACACTGGCTCTCCAGATCGAGCACAACCGCTCCGCCCGCGGTCTGCAGGGCATGATCTTCTCCCGTGACGACCGGGCGGGCGAGGGCAAGCTCTCCTCCCGCCTCGGCCTGGTCACGGACGCGGTGGAGGTCGAGGACGGCCAGGACCTGTACGCCTACCTCGTCGACCACCTGTCCCAGGGCGGCCGCGCCGACTACGTGATCGCCGACGAGGCGCAGTTCCTCTCGCCCGAGCAGATCGACCAACTCGCGCGCGTGGTCGACGACCTGAGCCTGGACGTCTACGCCTTCGGCATCACGACCGACTTCCGCTCCAAGCTGTTCCCCGGCTCGCAGCGGCTGGTGGAACTGGCCGATCGGGTGGAGGTGCTGCAGGTGGAGGCCCTGTGCTGGTGCGGCGCCCGGGCCACGCACAACGCCCGCACGATAGGCGGCGTCATGGTCGTCGAGGGCGCCCAGGTCGTCGTCGGCGACGTCACCCACTCCGCCGACGAGATCGGCTACGAGGTCCTGTGCCGCCGCCACCACCGGCGCCGCCTGACCGCGGCGTCGGCCAGAGCGGCGGCCCTGTCCCCGGACGTGCTGCCGGTGTCGTCCGCCTGACGGGACACCGGCCGGGACGCGGCAACGGTCGGCGCACCTTCGCTCGTGCCCCCTGCGCCGTCAGCCCGACGGCTGCAACAGCGCGAACCGCGCCCCCTCCGGATCCGCCACCGCCGCCACCCGCCCCTGCGCCGTGTCGTGCACCGGCCCGAGCACCTGCCCGCCCAGGTGCACGACATGGTCCGCGGCGTCGGACACGTCCGTGACCTGGAAGTACGTGACCCAGTGCGGCCCCCGGTCGCGGGGCAGGACCCGGCCCAGGCCGTGGATCCCGGCGACGGGCCGGCCGCCCAGCTGCAACGTGACGTAGTCGAAGTCGGCGGAGACCACCGGCTCCTCCTCGTGGCCGAACACCGTCCGGTAGAACTTGGCGACGGTCGCGGACTCGAAGGTCAGCAACTCGTTCCACGCGGGGGCGCCCGCGACACCGGAGACGGCCGTGCCGAGGTGCGCGGCGGCCTGCCAGACACCGAACACGGCGCCCGAGGGGTCGGCACCGATGGCCAGCCGCCCGGCGTCGGCGGCGTCCAGGGGGCCCACGCCGATCGTGCCGCCGCGGCTGCGCACGGTGTCGGCGGTCAGGTCCACGTCGTCCGAGGCGAAGTAGGGCGTCCACGCGACGGGCAGATGGCGGTCCGGAGGCAGCCGACCGATGCCCGCCACCTCGCGCCCGTCGAGCAGGGCGCGCACGTACGGGCCGAGTTGCTGCGGCCCGGGACGGAACTCCCAGCCGAACAGCGCCCCGTAGAACTCCTCCGTCGCGTCAAGGCCGTGCACCATCAGGCTCACCCAGCAGGGTGCGCCGGGCGTGTGCCGATCGGGCGCTGCGCCGTTCCGGCGGGCGGACCCCCGTGCGTCGGTCATCGTCACTCTCTTCTCGGCCTCGCGGTGGCCGTGCTCTCCGCAGCCTGCGTGGGGCATGCCCTGTGGGGCGGCCCTGCCCGGGAGAATGCCCGAAGTGCGGGCCCCTGTCCCTCGCGGCGCGCTCGTGGGCACATGCGTTCAGCTGTACAGCATGTGCTTGTTCCCGTACGCATGGTGACCGTCCGGGTCCGGCGGAGCAGAGTAGCCGGACGCGGGCGGCTCGGCCACCCCGTGCGCGAGGATGGGGGCCATGAACGCCATCATCTCCGCACCCGACCTCGTGACCGAGCTGGCGGGCTCGCGACCGCCGGTCCTGCTCGACGTCCGCTGGCAGCTCACCGCGGCCAAGGCGGCCGGCGAACCGCCCTTCGACGGCCGTGCCGCCTATGAGGCCGGGCACCTTCCGGGCGCCGTCTACGTCGACCTGGACCGGGAGCTGGCCTCCGCACCGGGCGAGGGCGGCCGCCACCCGCTGCCCGACCTGGGGCTCTTCGGCGCCGCGATGCGCCGGGCGGGCGTGTCGTCCAGGACGCCGGTGGTCGTCTACGACGGCGGCCAGGGCTGGGCCGCGGCCCGGGCCTGGTGGCTGCTGCGCTGGACGGGTCACCCGGACGTGCGAGTCCTCGACGGCGGGTTGCCGGCCTGGCGGGGTCCGCTGGAGACGTCCGTACCGGACCCGGTCGAGGGCGACTTCGCGCCCGTGCCGGGGGAGAGCGGCCTGCTCGACGCGGATGCCGCCGCTTCGCTGGCGCGTTCCGGGGTACTGCTGGACGCGCGGGCGGGGGAGCGGTACCGCGGCGAGGTGGAGCCCATCGACCCGGTGGCCGGGCACATCCCGGGTGCCGTCTCGGCGCCCACCACGGACAACGTGGCCGCGGACGGCCGGCTCCTGCCCGCCGAGGAGTTGCGTGAACGCTTCAAGGGGCTCGGTGTGACCGGGAGTTCCCGCGTCGGCGTCTACTGCGGTTCCGGCGTCTCCGCGGCGCACCAGATCCTGGCGCTCGCGGTCGCGGGGATTCCCGCGGACCTGTACGCGGGGTCCTGGTCGGAGTGGTCCTCGGACCCGGACCGCCCGGTGGCGACGGGACCGGACCCCCAGTAGGACGGCACGGGCGAGGGCCGCGCCCCGGTGGGCGCGGCCCTCGTATGCCGTCGTTGCCGTGGTGCTGTGGCCGGAGGCCGGAGCTACTCCTGCTTCTTGCGCCGGGTCCCGAACACGATCTCGTCCCAGCTCGGGACGGCCGCCCGGCGGCCCGGGCGGACGCCGTCGGCCTCGGCCTGCCGGTCGGTGGCGCCGACGAGCCGGTCGCGGTGGCTGCCGACGGAACGCGGCATGAGGACGTCCGCGTAGGCGGAACCGGCCGAGGCGGCGGGTGCCGGGGCCTCCTCCACCTCCACGTCCACGATGGGCTCGTCCTCGGCCTCCGGGGCGGGGCGCTCGGGCACCACGAGGTCACCGCGGAAGCTGGGCACCGCTTCCAGCAGGCTGGTCAGCGAGTCCCGTTCGGCGGAGGCTGTGAGGGCGGTGGCCTCCTCGTCGGGCTCGGTCACCGGTGCGGGCAGGCTCAGCCGCTCCCGGTCGCCGGAACGGTCCAGCGGCCTGTCGCGCGGCAGCCGGGCGATCCGCGGCACGAACGGGAAGCTCGGCTCGGGCGCGGCGAGGTCGTCGGACTCCCCGATCAGCGAGCGGGCCTCGTCGTCGACGGCCTGGACGAGCCGCCGGGGCGGGTCGTACGTCCAGCTCGCCGAGTGCGGTTCACCGGCGACGCGGTAGACCAGCAGGACCTCCCAGGTGCCGTCGTCGCGGCGCCAGGAGTCCCACTGCACGGTGTCCTTGTCGGCGCCGCGCAGCAGCAGCCGCTCCTGCACGGCCTCGCCCAGCGGGGGGCCGGAGGTCTCGCCGGGACGGCGCACGGGAGTCTTGCGGGCCCGCTCGGCCATGAAGGCGCGCTCGGCGAGCACGGGGCCCTCGAAGCGGCGCACCCGGTCGACGGGGATGCCTGCCATCTGCGCGACTTCTTCCGCCGTCGCGCCGGCACGTATACGCGCCTGGATGTCGCGGGGGCGGAGGTGGCTCTCCACCTCGATCTCGATCTGGCCGAGGCGGGGACGGTCGCCACGCACGGCGGCGCGGAGCCGTTCGTCGATGGGAAGCGTGTACTCCGTGCTGTCCGCAGCCTTCAGCACCAGCCGTGTGCCGTCATTCGAGACGGCCACGACACGCAGTTCGGGCATGGGGACCTCCCGGGTGGTGCCTGCCGACGTCACGTGCGTCGCTGCTTCCGCTAGTCGAGTGTGGCCTGCCCGGGTGCAGCCTGCCACAACCTTGCCGAGTTGCCCGGCGTGTCGGGCGCGGGCCCGGGATCGCCGTTATGGCACGGTTACCTATTCGCAACGCTAAGTGACGAACTCCGTCACCCTGTGCAACTAGCCCCCTCCCGGCGGTCCTTGACGGCCCCGGGCACCCTGACGGGAGACCGGACCCAGGGCTCGCCACAGTACTCCATTTGGGCCACGTGCGTGGATTGGCACGCCGTCCAACTTCTGGCAAGGACTGAGACTTGGCCTTCGTGTGCCCCTGCTCCGCGATCTTGAACGTGGGGAAGTTCACGTCATCGCCGGAACCGGAACTGGGCGTTTCGGCCGCTCGTCCCCCTTCTTGTGCAGTTGGAAGGCCGTGTACGGGAAAGGGAGGCAAGGTCCGGGGATGCGTGAAAGGCCCGATGGTGTCGGTGTGGTGAGCGAAACCGTGGCGGAGAAGCCGAAACGGATCGACCTGAACGTGCCCCAGGTCGCGGGCGGAGCCGTGGCGGCGGTCCTGGCCGCCAAGCTGGCCTCGTACTTCGGCGTGTACGGCACGATCCTCGGAGCCGGTGTGGTGAGCGTCGTCGCCACCTGCGGGGGCTCCCTCTTCCAGCACTTCTTCACGCGCACGGGTGAGCAGATCCGCGGCGCGCCGGCCGTGGCGCCCCGCGGGGCGGCCGCCCGGGAGACGCGGATCCCGCCGCGCCCGGGCGAGTTCAGCGAGGCCACCGTCCACCGGGCCCGTGTCCGGGGCTGGAAACGGCCGGTCCTCGCCGCGGCCGTGGTCTTCGGCGTGACGATGGCCGGAATCACCTCCTACGAGCTGTTGTCCGGCCACACCCTCGGTGGCGGGCGCAGCACCACCGTCGGTGACGCCCTCACCGGCGGCCGCAACTCCGCCCAGGATCCGGGTGATTCCGGCAAGCCGGGCGAATCCGGTGCGTCGCGGGATGCGGACGAGCCGGAATCCTCCGCGGGTTCCGACTCGCATTCGGAGGGTGACGGCGGCGCGACGGCTGATCCGTCCGCGGGTGCTTCCCGCAGCGGGGACGCCTCGTCCTCCCCCGGCGGGGGAGAGGGGACCGCGACACCCGGCCCGACGCCCACCCCGACGGGGAGCGAGAACGCCGGGCGCGCGACCCCCGAGGCGACGCCTACGCCCCCAGGACCCTCCGCAAGTAGTCGTTCTGGAACCGGCGGTCAGGATCCAGACGGTCCCGCAGCGCCGTGAACTCGCCGAAGCGCGGATACACCTCGGAGAGGTACTCGGCGTCCCGGGTGTGGATCTTGCCCCAGTGCGGACGGCCCTCGTGGGCGGTGAAGATGCGCTCGGCCGCGGTGAAGTACCGCTGGTAGGGCGTCCCGCGGAACATGTGGACGGCGATGTAGGCGCTGTCGCGGCCGGAGGCGGTGGACAGGGTGATGTCGTCGGCGGGGGCGGTCCGCACCTCGACGGGGAAGCTGACCCGCAGCCCGGAGCGGTCGACCATCGTCCTCAGTTCGCGCAGCGCGTCGGTCACGGCCGCGCGCGGGACGGCGTACTCCATCTCCACGAAGCGCACCCGGCGCGGGGAGGTGAAGACCTTGTACGGGACGTCCGTGTAGCTGCGGGCGGACAGGGCCTTGCTGGAGACCTGCGCGATGGCGGGGATCGCGGCGGGCACCGCCCGGCCGACCCAGTTGGCCACCTGGAAGACGCCGTTGGACAGCAGCTCGTCCTCGATCCAGCCCTTGACCTGCGGCACGGGCCTCTCCGGGCCGGCGCTGCGGTTGTTGCGCTTGGTAGTGGTGCTGCCCGTGTGCGGGAACCAGTAGAACTCGAAGTGCTCGTTCTCGGCCCACAGCTCCTCGAAGTCCGCGAGCACCCGGTCGAACGGCATCGGTTCCTCACGCGCGGTGAGCAGGAAGACCGGCTCGACGGCGAGGGTGATCGCGGTGACGATGCCCAGGGCCCCGAGGCCGATCCGCGCGGCGGCGAAGACCTCCGGGTTCTCCTTCTCGGAGCAGGTGAGGACCGAGCCGTCCGCCGTGACCAGCTCCAGGCCCTTGATCTGGGCGGCGATCGAGCCCGATTCGCGGCCGGTGCCGTGCGTGCCCGTGCTGGTGGCGCCGGAGACGGTCTGCTCCATGATGTCGCCCATGTTCGTGAGCGACAGGCCCTCGCGCGCGAGCGCCACGTTGAGCCTCTTGAGCGGGGTGCCGGCCTCCACCGTGACCGTCATGTTCTCGCGGTCGATCCTGCGTATGCCGGTCAACAGTTGAGGACGGATCAACACGCCGTCCGTCGCGGCTATGGACGTGAAGGAGTGCCCCGTGCCGACGGCCTTCACCCGCAGCCCGTCCTCGGCGGCCCGCCGCACGGCGGCGGCCAGCTCGTCGACGGAGGCCGGGGTGACCTCCCGGGCGGGGCGCGCCGAGACGTTGCCGCCCCAGTTACGCCACGTGCCGTTCTTTCCGTTCGCTGTGCTGCTCAACGGAGCCTCCCCGACCCGCTGCCGGTCGCTTGAGCCGGCGGAACCCGAGGAAACCCACCGCCACCGCGACGGCTCCGGACACGGCCGGAACCCCGTACCCCGCGCGCGCCCCGGCCGCGTCGATCACCCAGCCGGCTGCGGAGGAGCCGAGCGCGACCCCCACCGCGAGCCCGGTGCTCACCCAGGTCATGCCCTCGGTGAGCTGAGCGCGTGGTACGTGCTCTTCGATGAGGGACATCGTCGTAATCATCGTCGGAGCGATGGACAGACCCGCAACGAACAGCGCCACGGCCAGAGACGGCAGGTTTCCGACCAGTAGGAGGGGGATCATACTCACGGCCATGGCGCACACGCCCAGCAGCCACCGGCGTTCCGGGGCCCCCGCGAAGTGCAGCAGCCCGAAGACCATGCCCGCTACACAGGACCCCGCTGCGTACACCGCGAGGACGACGCTGGCCGCCGCCTTGTGCCCCTCCTCGTCGGCGAAGGCCACCGTCACCACGTCCACCGCACCGAAGATCGCGCCGGTGGCGACGAACGTCCCCACCAGCACCTGAAGCCCCGGCGCGCGCATCGCGCTGCCCCCGCCCGTGCGCTCGCGCGGGTGCGGTGCGGGCTCGGTGGCGCGCTGCGCGGTCAGCCAGAACACGCCGGCGGCCAGGAAGCACGCGGCCAGCAGCGGCCCGGCCTCCGGGAACCACGCCGTGGACAGGCCGATGGAGATGATCGGCCCGAAGATGAAGCACACCTCGTCCACCACGGACTCGAAGGAGTACGCGGTGTGCAGCTTCGGCGTCCCCCGGTACAGCACCGCCCAGCGGGCCCGGACCATCGCGCCGACGCTCGGCACGCAGCCGATGCCGACACAGGCCACGTACAGCACCCAGTCCGGCCAGCCGTAGTGCGCGGCCGGCAGCAGGAGGGCCGCCGCGGCGAGCGAGACGAGCGTCGCCGGGCGCAGCACCCGCCGCTGCCCGTACTGGTCCACCAGCCGGGAGACCTGCGGCCCGGCCACCGCCGCGGACAGCGCGATGGTCGCCGACAGGGCGCCCGCCAGGCCGTACCGCCCGGTGAGCTGGGAGACCATCGTGACCACGCCGATGCCCATCATCGACAGCGGCATCCGGCCGAGGAAGCCCGCGGCGGAGAAACCCTTGGTGCCGGGCGCGGCGAACAGGGCGCGGTAAGGGCTGGGCAACGGGGTCTCCGGGAGGCTCGGTAAGCTGCCAACGCAGTCGACACAGCTTACGTCCCGCGGCTTCCGGACGCACCGGTCCGGCAGGTCCCGGCACCCGGCCCCCGCGCGAGATCCCTCGATTCGGCCCGCCGCGCGAGATGCCCGGGCCGGGCCCGCCGCGCGAGATTCCCCGCCCCGGCCCGCCGCGCGGGCGTCCGCCGTTTCCCGGCTGTCGGTGCCGGGTGGCAGGATCGGACCCATGCCAGACGCGCGCGATGTCAGCCCCTACGACGCCCTGCTCCTGCTCTCCTTCGGCGGCCCGGAAGGCCCGGACGACGTGGTCCCGTTCCTGGAGAACGTGACACGCGGCCGGGGCATCCCCAAGGAACGCCTCAAGGAGGTCGGGCAGCACTACTTCCTGTTCGGCGGGGTCAGCCCCATCAACGACCAGAACCGCGCCCTGCTGGACGCCCTGCGCAAGGACTTCGCGGACCACGGCCTGGAGCTGCCCGTCTACTGGGGCAACCGCAACTGGGCGCCGTACCTGACGGACACCCTGCGCGAGATGGTCCGCGACGGCCGCCGCCGCGTCCTGGTCCTGGCCACCAGCGCCTACGCCTCCTACTCGGGCTGCCGCCAGTACCGGGAGAATCTCGCCGACGCGCTCGCCGCGCTGGAGCAGGAGGGCCTGGAGCCGCCGAGGATCGACAAACTGCGGCACTACTTCAACCACCCCGGCTTCCTCGAGCCCATGATCGACGGGGTGCTCCGCTCCCTCGAGGAGCTGCCCGAGGACGTGCGGGACGGGGCGCACATCGCCTTCTCCACGCACTCCATCCCGACGGCCTCCGCCGACACCTCCGGCCCCGTCGACGCCCACGGCGACGGCGGCGCGTACGTGGCGCAGCACCTGGAGGTGGCGAAGCTGGTCGCGGAGGCGGTCCGGGAGCGCACGGGCGTCGACCACCCGTGGCAGCTCGTGTACCAGTCCCGCTCCGGCGCCCCGCACATCCCCTGGCTGGAGCCGGACATCTGCGACCACCTCGACGAGCGGCACGCGGCCGGCGTCCCGGCCGTGGTGATCGCCCCCATCGGCTTCGTCTCCGACCACATGGAGGTCCTCTACGACCTCGACACCGAGGCCAAGGCCAAGGCGGAGGAACTGGGACTGCCCATGCGCCGCTCCGCCACCGTCGGCGCCGACCCCCGCTTCGCCGCCGCCGTCCGCGACCTCGTCGTGGAGCGCGCCGCCCTGGAGCGGGGCCAGGAGGTCACGCCGTGCGCCCTGGGTTCCCTCGGGGCGAGCCACCAGGTGTGCCCGGTCGGCTGCTGCCCGGCCCGCGCCCCCCGGCCCGCCGCGGCGGGCGCCGACAGCCCCTACGCGTGAGGAGCCCCGTGACCGACCCCCTGCACGCGGACCTGCTCGCCCTCGCGCTGGAGGCCGCCGGCCGCGCCGGCGCTCTCCTGCGGGACGGCCGGCCCGCCGACCTCGCCGTCGCCGCGACCAAGTCCAGCCCCATCGACGTCGTGACGGAGATGGACATCGCGGCGGAGAAGCTGATCACCGGCCTGATCGCCGAACGCCGCCCGGACGACGGCGTCCTCGGCGAGGAGGGCGCCTCCACCGAGGGCACCAGCGGCGTCCGCTGGGTGATCGACCCGCTCGACGGCACCGTCAACTACCTGTACGGCCTGCCCACCTGGGCCGTCTCCGTCGCGGCCGAGCAGGACGGCGAGACCGTCGTCGGGGTCGTCGCGGCCCCGATGCGCGGGGAGACGTTCCACGCCGTGCGCGGCGGCGGGGCCTGGCTGACCGGTGCCCAGGAGAGGGAGCGCCGGCTGGCCTGCCGCCCCGCACCGCCTCTGGACCAGGCGCTCGTCTCCACCGGCTTCAACTACGTCGCCGAGGTCCGCGCCCACCAGGCCGACGTCGCCCAGCGGCTGATCCCGATGCTGCGCGACATCCGCCGGGGCGGGTCGGCCGCCGTCGACCTGTGCGACGTGGCGGCCGGACGCCTGGACGGGTACTACGAACGCGGGCTGCACCCCTGGGACCTCGCGGCGGGGGACCTCATCGCCCGGGAGGCGGGCGCGCTGACCGGTGGCCGCCCCGGAGAGCGCCCGTCGGGGGACCTCGCGATCGCCGGGAGCCCCGGCGTCTTCGAGCCCCTCCAGCGCCTCCTGGAGGACTTCGGCGCCTGGCATGACTGAACGGGCCCCGGCCCGCCCCGGGGGCGGGCCCCCGGGGCGCCGAACAGCGGGCGGCCGCAGGCCGGACACGAGGTGAACCCGGCCGTGGACGGCGAAGCGGGCCCCGGCGCTGGATTCGCCGGGGCCCGCTCTCGTTCGCTGAGGATCAGACGCTGATCGCGCTGACCTCCACACCGTGCTCGGCGGCGAGGCGGCGCAGGTCGTCGAGCTCGCCCTGTTCCACGTCGACGAGGAACTCGTCGCCCTCGTCTCGAGCCCGGGACAGATCGGACTCGGTCGCCCTTATGCGCTGCAGAAGTCCTGCGGTGAATGCGTCCATGCTGCGCCCCCTCGTCCTGGGTCGTGGGTCGATGGCACGGGGGTGTGCCGTTCGGAAGGGACGATCACGCCGCATGTGGATGCCCGGCGCCGCTCGGCCGGGCGGCGACGATGCCGGACACCCACGCCCCCGCCCTGCGGAAAGCGGATTGCACCGCACCGCATGGTGGCGCGGTGCCAGCAGAGCGTGATCGTGGGATGTAAAGCCGTCCTCCCCAAGCTCCCTTCCGTGGAAACCTAACCGCCCGAGAAAATCTCCTATTCCCCTCCCGGCCCCCGCAGTCCCACCCGCCTTACCGCCGACTTACGACCGAAAAGGGCAGGATGGAGGGCAACACCGAGACCCCGAACACCCCTGCCCGCCCGCGCCCCGCGTCCGGCGGGCGGACATCAGGAAGGACAAGGGACGTGCGCGTACTCGTCGTCGAGGACGAGCAGCTGCTCGCCGATGCGGTGGCCACCGGACTGCGCCGGGAGGCCATGGCCGTCGACGTCGTCTACGACGGTGCGGCCGCCCTGGAGCGCATCGGGGTGAACGACTACGACGTGGTCGTCCTCGACCGCGACCTGCCGCTCGTGCACGGCGACGACGTGTGCCGCAAGATCGTCGAGCTGGGCATGCCCACGCGCGTGCTGATGCTCACCGCCTCCGGCGACGTCAGCGACCGGGTGGAGGGCCTGGAGATCGGGGCGGACGACTACCTGCCCAAGCCCTTCGCCTTCAGCGAGCTCATCGCGCGCGTGCGGGCCCTGGGCCGGCGCACCAGCGTGCCCCTGCCGCCCGTCCTGGAGCGGGCCGGGATCAAGCTGGACCCCAACCGCCGCGAGGTCTTCCGCGACGGCAGGGAGGTGCAGCTCGCGCCGAAGGAGTTCGCCGTCCTGGAGGTCCTCATGCGCAGCGAGGGCGCGGTGGTCTCGGCGGAGCAGCTCCTGGAGAAGGCCTGGGACGAGAACACCGACCCCTTCACCAACGTCGTGCGCGTGACGGTCATGACCCTGCGCCGCAAGCTGGGCGAGCCGCCCGTCATCGTCACCGTCCCCGGCTCCGGCTACCGGATCTGATCCCCCGTGGCAGCGACTCCCGCACCCCCGCAGGCGCCCCCGAAGCCCACCTGGGACCCCAGGCGGCCCGTACCGCCCTTCCCCTGGCTGCGCCCGACCATCCGCATACGGCTCACGCTCCTGTACGGCGGCATGTTCCTGATCGCCGGCATCCTGCTGCTGTCGATCATCTACCTGCTGGCCGCGCAGGCCCTGAACACCGGCAACGAACCGCTGTTCAAGATCGTCGGCGGCACGGAGATCAAGGTGGCCAGTGAGAACTGCCCTGCCGTGAACTCCGCCAGCCCCACGCTGTCCGAGTTCAACGCCGCGATCAGCAGGTGCATCGACGACCAGCGCCAGGCCGCGCTCGACAACCTGCTCAGCCGCTCGCTGCTGGCGCTGCTGGGCCTGGCGGTCATCGCCTTCGCCTTCGGCTACGCCATGGCCGGGCGGGTGCTGTCGCCGCTGGGCCGGATCACTCGCACCGCCCGCGCGGTGGCGGGCTCGGACCTCTCGCGCCGGATCGAGCTGGACGGCCCGGACGACGAGCTGAAGGAGCTGGCGGACACCTTCGACGACATGCTGGCGCGCCTCCAGCGCGCGTTCACCGCCCAGCAGCGCTTCGTCGGCAACGCCTCGCACGAGCTGAGGACGCCGCTGGCGATCAACCGCACGCTCCTGGAGGTGCACCTGTCCGATCCGGGCGCCCCCGTGGAGCTCCAGCAGCTCGGCAAGACGCTGCTGGCCACCAACGAGCGCAGCGAGCAGCTCGTGGAGGGGCTGCTGCTGCTCGCCCGCAGCGACAACCAGATCGTCGAGCGCGGTCCGGTCGACCTCGCCGAGGTCGCCGGACAGGCCATCGACCAGGTGCACGGCGAGGCCGAGAGCAAGGGCGTGCGCATCCGCGGGGAGCAGAAGCCCGCGGTCGTCCAGGGCAACGGGGTCCTGCTGGAGCGCATCGCGCTGAACCTGCTGCAGAACGCCGTGCGCTACAACGTGCCCGAGGACGGCTGGGTGGAGGTCACCACGGACGTCCAGCACGGCCAGGCGGTCCTGGTCGTGTCCAACACGGGCCCGGTGGTGCCGGCATACGAGATCGACAACCTCTTCGAGCCGTTCCGGCGGCTGCGCACCGAGCGCACCGGCAGCGACAAGGGCGTCGGACTGGGTCTGTCCATCGTCCGGTCGGTGGCCCGGGCGCACGGCGGGCACATCTACGCCCAGCCGCGTGAGGGAGGTGGGCTCGTGATGCGGGTGACGCTTCCCGTCTGAGATCATGGCGCCGATCAACTCGGCGGCACACGGAGTTGTTCGCTTTAAGCGGAATTTCCACCCCATCGCCCCGCGTGTCCCGTGTGTGATCGATCACAGGGGCGACATTCCGGCCATCTACTCTCCGTGATCATGAGTCCGGTCGGAAAGCCGGGAAAATCCCGGTTTTCGGGGGTCCTGATCACGGGAAGTACACGGTGAGACGCCTTTGTAGTGCGGCATTCGGACCGTGTACGGTCCCCATCGCCATCCAAGCCGATCACTCGTGAGGGGTCCGGTTGGGTGTCGATTGAGTAACAGACCTTGATGTGAGGCAAAATCTCCGCCTCAGGTCGGGCACAAGTCCGGCCTCTCACGCGTTACGTGCGCTGGAGACACCGCAGACACCCAGAGGGGGAGAGCGACCATGGCAACCGATTACGACACTCCACGCAAGACCGACGACGACGTCGACTCGGACAGTCTCGAAGAGCTGAAGGCTCGGAGGAACGACAAGTCGGCCTCCGCCGTGGACGTCGACGAGTTCGAGGCCGCGGAAGGCCTCGAACTGCCCGGCGCCGATCTTTCGAACGAGGAACTGGCCGTCCGGGTCCTCCCCAAGCAGCAGGACGAGTTCACCTGCATGAGCTGCTTCCTGGTGCACCACCGCAGCCAGCTGGCCCGGGAGAAGAACGGTCAGCCGATCTGCCGCGACTGCGACTGAGGGCGGGTCGGCCGTGACTGGCTCGACCCCTCCCTGGAAGCGCCGCTTCTCCAAGCGGAGGGCGGACGAAGGGCCGACGGAGAGCGGCCCGCGGTACGACGCGCGTGACGACGAGCGAGGCGCCACCGGCACGGGGGCGGCCTCGCTCGAACCTGCGGCGGACCGGGGTGACCTCCCGGCGTCCGTGGACGTCCCCGTGCCCGTCGCCCGGCGGCGGGCGGGGGCGATCCGGCAGCGGGCCAGGGAAGGCGCCCGCAAGGGCGGCGACCGGGCCCGGGCAGGAATGTCCTACCTCGCCGACCGGATCATTGAGATGGCCCCCCGGGTCCCCGTGCGGGACCTGGCGACCCTGCGCAGACAGTTCCCCGGTCTCGGGCCGGAGGAGCTCGCCGACAAGCTGGTGGCGGGGGCCACCAGGGCGACGGCGACGGTCGGCGCCGGCATCGGCGCGGCGGCCATGCTGCCCGTACCCATGGCGATGCCGGCGGAACTGGCCGCCGAGGTCACCGGCGTTGCGGCGATCGAGCTGAAACTGATCGCGGAACTGCACGAGGTGTACGGCGCGCGGCCGGCCGGCAACCTCACGCAGCGCAGCACCGCCTACCTCCACTCGTGGTCGGGCGAGCGCGGCATCGACGCGACGAAGCCGTCGACCGTCAGCACGGCGCTGAACAGCCGCATGAAGCGTGAGCTGCGGCAGCGGATCATGAAGCGGATGGTCCGCAACATGCCGAACCTGATGCCCTTCCTGGTGGGCGCCGCCGTGGGCGCCGCGATGAACCGCAGCGAGACCAGGAAGCTCGCCGGCCGGATCCGTGCCGACCTGCGCAGGACGCAGGTGCCCTGGGAGGCCCTGGAGGCCCTCCCCGCCCTCGAGCGCCCCGCCGACGCCCTGGAGATGGGCGAGATCGAGCACGACCCGCTGAACCGCCGTGCGCGGCGGCCCGGTGGCCACGGGGAGGACGGCTCGGCGGACGGCCCGCCCGGCGCCAGGAGCTGACCCGCCGTCCCGGCGGCGGGGGCCCACGTCGATTGGATCGCCGTTCCACCCGGAAGCCCGGCCGGCCTGCCCGCTGTCCGGGCGGGGGCCCGGTGCGTCCGCGGCCCGGTCCGTCCTCCGGCGCAGTGACGGCCCGCGCGGGTGTGCTACGCCGCCTTCGCCGCCGTGAGCGCCGCCGCCAGGCGTTCCGGCTCGCGCGTGGACAGGTACAGGTAGGGAGTGGGGTCCTCCGGGTCCGTGACCTCTACGCGCAGCGCCGTCGGGATGTAGGCGCGCAGCAGCATGAAGGCGCGCGGATCGGCCTTGTACGTGCGCCAGGCACGCGCCTCCTCGGCGTCCAGCACCTCCGCCTCGCCCAGGGCCGCCACCGGGATCCTCGCCTCGCCCGCGATCAGGTGGTCCCCCACGACCCGGATGCGCACCGAGCCGTACGAGCTGGCGGCGACGGCGGCGACCGCGGTGCCCCCGGCCAGCCCGCCGAGCATCGGCAGCGTCCCGAAGGGGAGCAGGACCAGGGCCAGGGAGACGCCCACGAGGAACGAGATCAGCCACCAGGTCCGCGGGGCGGTCAGGCGTTCTTCGTACGGGGCGGCGGAGAGCTGCATGGAGCCAAGCTTGGCACGGTGTCCGCGGCGGGCCGACGCGCGGGTAAGGTCTGCGGCTGTGAGTCGTACTTCCGCAGCTCTTCAGCCCCCGGCCGACGCCGTGCCCCCGGTGCGGCACCCGGACGCCCCGGCGCCCGGTGAGCTCCTCGGCGCGCACTACGGCCAGTGCTTCGGCTGTGGCGGCGAGCAGCCGCACGGACTGCACCTGGAGGCCCGGGCCGGCGAAGGCGTGTCCCTCACCGCCGAGTTCACCGTGCAGCCCGCCCACCAGGGCGCTCCCGGACTGGCGCACGGCGGGGTGCTCACCAGCGCCCTCGACGAGACCCTCGGCTCGCTGAACTGGCTGCTGCGCACGATCGCCGTGACCGGACGGCTGGAGACCGACTTCGTGCGGCCCGTGCCCGTCGGCACCACGCTGCACCTGCGGGCCGAGGTCACGGCGGTGGCCGGCCGGAAGATCTACTCGACCGCGACGGGACACGTGGGCGGCCCCGACGGGCCCATGGCCGTGCGGGCGGACGCGCTCTTCGTCGAGGTCAAGGTCGACCACTTCGTCGACCACGGCCGCCCCGAGGAGATCCGGGCCGCCATGAGCGACCCGGACCAGGTCCGGCGCGCCCGCGCCTTCGAGGTGAACCCGTGAGCCGCGACCCGGTGGAGCTGCTGATCCGGCGCGTCGACCCCGACGTACCGCTCCCGTCGTACGCGCACCCCGGGGACGCGGGGGCCGATCTGCGGACCACCGAGTCGTGCGAACTGGCGCCGGGCGAGCGGGCGGTGCTGCCCACGGGAGTGTCTGTGGCACTGCCGGAGGGGTACGCGGCCTTCGTGCACCCGCGATCCGGTCTGGCCGCTCGCTGCGGCGTCGCCCTGGTGAATGCCCCGGGGACGGTTGATGCCGGGTACCGTGGGGAGATCAAGGTGATCGTGGTGAATCTCGACCCGCGCGAGGCCGTGCGGTTCGAGCGCTTCGACCGGATCGCCCAACTGGTCGTCCAGCAGGTCGAGAGGGTCCGCTTCCGTGAGGTGGCGGAGCTTCCCGGCTCCGTGCGCGCCGAGGGGGGCTTCGGCTCCACCGGAGGCCATGCCGCGGTGGACGGGACGAGCGGCACAAGCGGTCAGGCCGCCGTGGGCGGTCGGACGGGTGGGAATCGATACGCTTCGGTCGTATCCGACCGGGAAGGACAGTGACGTGTTCGGACGTCGCAAGAAGAGGGATGCCGCCGAGGACGCGGCCGGCGAGGCCGAGCAGGTCGTCGACGGTGTCGACACCGAGGCGGACGACAAGGGCGAGCGCCTGAGGCTCGAGCCGGCGCCCCGCCCCGACGGGCCCTGGGACAGCTCCGAGGTCCGCGACCCGGCAGAGGGCCGCGTCGACCTGGGCGGTCTGTTCGTGCCGGGCGTCGACGGCATGGAACTCAGGGTCGAGGTCGCCGGGGACGCGATCGTCGCCGCGACGGTCGTCCTGCGTGACAGCGCCATCCAGCTGCAGGCCTTCGCCGCGCCCAAGCGCGAGGGCATCTGGGGCGAGGTGCGCGAGGAGATCGGCACCGGCATCACCCAGCAGGGCGGCATCATCGACGAGGTCGAGGGTCCGCTGGGCTGGGAGCTGCGCGCGCAGGTACCGGTGCAGCTGCCCGACGGCACCGGCGGCTTCCAGGTCGTGCGGTTCGTCGGTGTGGACGGCCCCCGCTGGTTCCTGCGCGGGGTGATCTCGGGTCAGGGCGCGGTGCAGCCGCAGGCCGCCGGGCTGCTGGAGCAGATCTTCCGGGACACCGTCGTCGTGCGCGGCGAGGGCCCGATGGCGCCGCGCGACCCCATCGTCCTCAAGCTGCCGAACGACGCGCAGATGGTGCCCGAGGGCGTGCAGCAGGAGGAGGGCTCCCGTTTCGCCGGCGGAATGGGACAGCTCCAGCGTGGACCGGAGATCACCGAGGTCCGCTGACCCCACGCAACGGCAGGGCCGCATCCCGGAGGGGGTGCGGCCCTTTCTCGTGCGCGGAACCTTGACGGCGCATTGGTCTGTACCTACCGTCTCCGACCAACGCGCCCGTTCATAAAGGCGCTTAACGTTCACATACGAGAACGGAAGGCCCCCCACACATGCGCAGAACCGCTCTCCTCGCCGCCTCGGCCGCCCTCGTCGCCGGGGCCCTCGCCTGGCCCGCCGGTGCCGCCCCCACCGCCCCTGCTGCCCCTGCCGCCCCTGCCGTCTTCGCCCACCCCGGCGTCACCGTCTCCAAGGGTCAGCTGGACTTCGCCCGCTCCCAGGTCACTGCCGGCGCCCAGCCCTGGAAGGGCGCCTTCGACCGGATGATGGCGAGCAAGTACGCCGACCTGAACCGCGCGCCCAAGCCCAGGGCGGTCGTGGAGTGCGGCTCCTACTCCAACCCCAACTACGGCTGCACCGACGAGCGCGAGGACGCGATCGCCGCCTACACCCAGGCCCTGGCCTGGTACATCACCCGCGACGAGCGGCACGCCCGCAAGGCGATCGAGCTGATGGACGCGTGGTCGGCGGTGATCCGCGACCACACCAACAGCAACGCACCGCTCCAGACCGGCTGGGCCGGGTCCTCCTGGCCCAGGGCCGCCGAGATCATCAAGCACACCTACTCCGGCGGCTGGGCGAACTCCGGACGCTTCGCCACCATGCTGCGCACCGTCTACCTGCCCGAGATCATCAACGGCTCGAACTCCAACGGGAACTGGGAACTGTCGATGATGGAGGCGGCCGTCGGCATCTCCGTCTTCCTGGAGGACAGGACGTCCTACGACAAGGCCATGGCGAAGTTCCGCACCCGCACGGCCGCCTATGTGTACCTGGAGTCCGACGGGGCCCTGCCCAGGACCGTGCCGAGCCAGAACCTCGACACCCGGGACAAGGTCGTCAAGTACTGGCAGGGCCAGTCCACCTTCGTCAACGGGCTCAGCCAGGAGACCTGCCGCGACTTCACCCACACCGGCTACGGACTCTCGGCGATCTCGCACGTCGCCGAGACCAGCCGCATCCAGGGCCAGGACCTCTACGGCACGGACGTGGGCGAACGGCTGCGGCACGGCCTGGGCTTCCACGCCAAGTACGAACTCGGCACCGCCGTCCCGAGCTGGCTGTGCGGCGGTTCCCTCAAGCCGGGGCTCGGGCCGGTCACGGAGGTGGGGCACAACGCCCTCGCCAACCGCCTCGGGAACGCCATGACGAACACCGAGACGCTGACCCTGCGCAACCGGCCCGCCGGCTCCAACAACCTCTTCGTCGCCTGGGAGACGCTCACCCACGGCGACAACCCCGGGTGAGCCGCTGACCGGCCCGGGCGCGTCAGGGTTCCGTCAAGGACGGCACCGACGACGTGCCCGGCACCGCCGCGGGGCCCCCGGTGGCCGTAGGGTCGACGCTGCGAAAGCAGCAGACCGGAAGACAATGAGGCCATGGCACGCGGCAAGCTCCGTATCCACCTCGGTGCGGCACCGGGCGTCGGCAAGACGTACGCGATGCTCTCCGAGGCGCACCGCCGGGTGGAGCGGGGCACCGACTGCGTGGTCGCCTTCGTCGAGCACCACGACCGCCCCCGCACCGAGGCCCTGCTCCACGGGCTGGAGCAGGTGCCTCGCCGGGAGCTGGAGCACCGGGGCGGGGTCTTCCCCGAGATGGACCTCGACGCGGTCCTCGCCCGCCGCCCCGGCGTCGCCCTGGTGGACGAACTCGCCCACACCAACGTCCCCGGCTCCCGCCACGCCAAGCGCTGGCAGGACGTGGAGGAACTCCTCGCCGCCGGGATCGACGTCGTGTCGACCGTCAACATCCAGCATCTGGAGTCCCTCGGCGACGTGGTCGAGTCGATCACCGGGGTGCGGCAGCAGGAGACCGTGCCGGACGAGGTGGTCCGCCGGGCCGACCAGATCGAGCTGGTCGACATGTCGCCGGAGGCGCTGCGGCGCCGGATGGCGCACGGCAACATCTACCGGCCCGACAAGGTCGACGCCGCCCTGTCCAACTACTTCCGGCCCGGCAACCTCACCGCGCTGCGCGAGCTGGCGCTGCTGTGGGTGGCCGACCGGGTGGACGCCCACCTGACGCGGTACCGCAGCGAGCAGGGGGTGTCGCGGATCTGGGGCTCGCGCGAGCGGATCGTGGTCGGCCTGACGGGCGGCCCCGAGGGCCGGACCCTGATCCGCCGGGCCGCGCGGCTGGCCGAGAAGGGGGCCGGCGGCGAGGTGCTCGCCGTCTACATAGCCCGCAGCGACGGGCTGACCTCCGCCTCGCCGAAGGAACTGGCGCTGCAGCGGACCCTGGCCGAAGACCTGGGCGGAACGTTCCACCACGTCGTCGGCGACGACATACCGGCCGCGCTGCTCGCCTTCGCCCGCGGGGTGAACGCCACCCAGATCGTGCTCGGCTCCTCACGCCGCAAGGCCTGGCAGTACGTCTTCGGGCCCGGCGTCGGGGCGACCGTCGCCCGCGAATCCGGACCCGACCTGGACGTGCACATCGTCACCCACGGCGAGATCGCCAAGGGCCGCGGGCTCCCGGTCGCCCGGGGGGCGCGCCTCGGACGGTCCCGGCGGATGTGGGGCTGGCTCGTCGGCGTCGCCGGGCCGCCGCTCCTGGCGGCCCTGCTCAGCGCCGTCGACCTCGGCCTCGCCAACGACATGCTGCTGTTTCTCGCGCTGACCGTGGCGGCGGCCCTGCTCGGCGGCCTGCTCCCCGCGCTCGCCTCGGCGGCCGTGGGCTCCCTGCTGCTCAACTACTTCTTTACACCGCCCCTGCACCGGTGGACCATCTCCGACCCGAAGAACATCGTCGCCATCGTGATCTTCGTGGCGGTCGGGGCGGCGGTCGCCTCCGTGGTCGACCTCGCAGCCCGCCGCACCCATCAGGCGGCCCGGCTGCGGGCGGAGTCCGAGATCCTGTCGTTCCTCGCGGGCAACGTGCTGCGCGGCGAGACCGGCCTGGAGGAACTGCTGGAACGGGTCCGGGAGACCTTCGGCATGGACTCCGCGGCCCTGCTGGAACGGGCCGGTGACATCGAGCCCTGGACCTGCGCCGCACGTGTCGGCCGCGGGCGCCCCGTCGGACGGCCCGACCAGGCCGACGTGGACGTGCCGGTCGGGGAGCACATGGCCCTGGCTCTCACCGGGCGCGTCCTGCCCGCCGAGGACCGCAGGGTGCTGGCGGCCTTCGCCGCCCAGGCCGCCGTGGTCCTGGACCGCAGCCGGCTCCAGGAGGAGGCCGACCGGGCCCGCACGCTGGCCGAGGGGAACCGCATCCGCACGGCCCTGCTCGCCGCGGTCAGCCACGATCTGCGCACCCCGCTCGCCGGCATCAAGGCCGCGGTGTCCTCGCTGCGCTCGGAGGACGTCGACTGGTCCGAGGAGGACCGCGCGGAGCTGCTGGAGGGCATCGAGGAGGGCGCCGACCGCCTCGACCACCTCGTGGGCAACCTGCTCGACATGTCCCGCCTCCAGACCGGCACCGTCACCCCGCTCATCCGCGAGATCGACCTGGACGAGGTGGTGCCGGTGGCGCTCGGCGGCGTGCCCGAGGGCAGCGCCGTGCTGGACGTCCCCGAGACGCTGCCCATGGTCGCCGTCGACCCCGGACTGCTGGAACGGACGGTGGCCAACCTCGTCGAGAACGCGGTCAAGTACGCCCCGCCCGGCACGCCTGTGGTGGTCGCCGCCAGCGCGCTCGCCGACCGGGTCGAGGTGCGGGTCGTCGACCGGGGGCCGGGTGTGCCCGACGCGGCCAAGGACCGGATCTTCGAGCCCTTCCAGCGCTACGGCGACGCCCCGCGCGGAGCCGGCGTGGGACTCGGCCTGGCGGTGGCGCGCGGCTTCGCCGAGGCCATGGGCGGCACGCTGAGCGCCGAGGACACCCCCGGCGGCGGACTGACCATGGTCCTCACCCTCCGCGCGGCGCGCTCCCGCCCCTCACCGCTTCCCGCGGACGGCCCCGGGCGGGGCCCCGCGGCAGACTCCGAAAGGCAGGCCTCATGACCCGCGTCCTGGTGGTCGACGACGAGCCGCAGATCGTGCGCGCACTCGTGATCAACCTGAAGGCACGCAGCTACGAGGTCGACGCGGCCCACGACGGTGCCACCGCCCTCCGGCTCGCCGCCGCCCGCCACCCCGACGTGGTCGTCCTGGACCTCGGGCTGCCGGACATGGACGGCGTCGACGTGATCCGGGGGCTGCGCGGCTGGACCCGGGTGCCGATCCTGGTGCTGTCCGCCCGGCACTCCTCCGACGAGAAGGTGCAGGCGCTGGACGCGGGCGCCGACGACTACGTCACCAAGCCGTTCGGGATGGACGAGCTGCTGGCCCGGCTGCGGGCCGCCGTGCGTCGGGCCGAGCCCGGCCGCGACGGGGAGGCCGACGTGCTCGTGGACACCGGCGAGTTCACCGTCGACCTGGCCGCGAAGAAGGTCAACCGCGCGGGCAGGGACGTACGGCTGACGCCCACGGAGTGGCACCTGCTGGAGGTCCTCGTGCGCAACGGCGGCCGCCTGGTCGGGCAGAAGCAGCTGCTGCAGGAGGTGTGGGGGCCGTCGTACGGGACGGAGACCAACTACCTGCGCGTGTACATGGCCCAGCTGCGCCGCAAACTGGAGGCCGACCCCTCCCACCCCGAGCACTTCATCACGGAGCCCGGAATGGGGTACCGGTTCGAGAAATAGGGGCCTCACCACACGGGTACGGAGTTGGCGGCAGGCCCCGGTACGCTTCAGATATGAGTGCTGTTCCTCGTTCCGAGAAGCCGGCGGGCCGGTTCCGGCGCATGCTCGACCGGCTCTCCTCGTCGCAGGAGGACCTGGAGTCGGAGGAGCTGCGGGAGGACACCGAGACCACCGGCTGCATCCGGATCGGAGACTGCCAGGACCGCGAGATAGTCACGGTTACTGGTACCTTGCGCACGGTCACCCTGCGGCCGCGGGCCGGAGTCCCGGCGCTGGAGGCCGAGCTGTTCGACGGCACGGCCGCCCTGGACGTGGTGTGGCTCGGCAGGCGCTCCATCGTGGGGATAGAGCCGGGGCGCAAGCTGATCGCGTCGGGCCGGATCTCGATGAGCCGGGGCCGCCGGGTGCTGTTCAACCCCAAGTACGAACTGAGACCCCTCGGACGGGAGTAGCCGGTGACGTCGCTCGACAAGCCGACCGAAGAGAATGCCGCGCACGACGCCCGGGCGGTGACCGAGGCCGCCCTGTTCGAGGCGTTCGGCGGCGTGCGGGGCATGGTCGAGACGGTGCTGCCCGGCCTGCTGTTCGTCACCATCTACACGATCAACAAGGACCTGCACCTGTCCGCGATCGCGGCGCTCGCGGTGTCGGTGGTGCTGGTCGCGGTCCGCCTGGTGATGAAGGACACCGTCAAGCACGCCTTCAGCGGTGTCTTCGGCGTGGCCTTCGGTGTCGTCTTCGCGATGATGACCGGCAACGCCAAGGACTTCTACCTGCCCGGCATGCTGTACACGCTGGGTCTGGGGCTGGCCTACATCGTCACGACCCTGTGCGGGGTGCCGCTGATCGGGCTGATCCTGGGACCGGTCTTCAAGGAGAACCTGTCCTGGCGCACGCGCAACCCCGGCCGCAAGAAGGCGTACGCGAAGGCCAGTTACGCCTGGGGCGCGATCCTGCTCGCCAAGTGCGCGATCCTCTTCCCGCTGTACTGGTGGGCCGACACCACGCAGCTGGGCTGGGTCCTGGTCGCCCTGAAGATCCCGCCCTTCCTGCTCGCCGTGTGGCTGACCTGGGTCTTCCTGGCCAAGGCGCCGGCGCCGATCGACGTGTTCGCCGAGATGGAGGCCGAGGAGAAGGCCGCCGAGGAGCGGGAGCGGCAGGCCGCCGCCCGGTCCGCCGAGCAGTGAGCCCCCGGATCTGACGAAGGAGGGGCGCCCCCGGCCGGGGGCGCCCCTCCTTCGTCAGATCCACCGGGCGGGTGTCAGCCCGCCGCGCTGTCCCGGCGCACCGACAGCAGGTCCTCCAGCTGCTCCTCGCGGGCCTGGGCGGCGACGAAGAGGAGCTCGTCGCCCGCCTCCAGGGAGTCCTCCCGGGTGGGGGTCAGGACGCGGGTGCCGCGGATGATCGTCACCAGGGACGTGTCCTCGGGCCACTGGACGTCGCCGACCTGCGTGCCGGCCAGGGCCGACTCCTCCGGCAGGGTCAGTTCCACCAGGTTGGCGTCACCGTGGCTGAAGCGGAGCAGACGGACCAGGTCGCCGACGCTCACCGCCTCCTCGACCAGGGCCGACATCAGACGCGGGGTGGAGACGGCGACGTCCACGCCCCACGACTCGTTGAACAGCCACTCGTTCTTGGGGTTGTTCACCCGGGCGACGACGCGCGGGACGCCGTACTCGGTCTTGGCCAGCAGGGACACGACCAGGTTGACCTTGTCGTCGCCGGTCGCGGCGATGACCACGTTGCAGCGCTGGAGCGCGGCCTCGTCCAGGGACGTGATCTCACAGGCGTCGGCGAGCAGCCACTCCGCCTGGGGGACGCGCTCGACCGAGATGGCGGTCGGCGCCTTGTCGATGAGCAGGACCTCGTGGCCGTTCTCCAGCAGTTCGCCCGCGATCGAACGGCCGACCGCGCCGGCTCCGGCAATGGCGACCCTCATCAGTGACCGCCCTCCTCGTCGGGACCCTTGGCGAACGCCGCCTCGACCTTGTCGACCTCGTCGGTGCGCATCATCACGTGCACCAGGTCGCCCTCCTGCAGCACGGTCTGCGAGCTGGGCAGGACCGCCTCGCCGAGCCGGGTCAGGAACGCCACGCGCACACCGGTCTCCTCCTGGATGCGGCTGATCTTGTGGCCGACCCAGGCCGTGGAGGTGTGCACCTCGGCGAGCTGGACCCCACCGGTGGGGTCGCGCCACAGCGGCTCGGCCCCGGAGGGCAGCAGCCGGCGCAGCATCTGGTCGGCCGTCCAGCGGACCGTCGCGACGGTGGGGATGCCCAGGCGCTGGTAGACCTCGGCGCGGCGGGGGTCGTAGATGCGGGCGGCCACGTTCTCGATGCCGAACATCTCACGGGCCACGCGCGCGGCGATGATGTTGGAGTTGTCACCGCTGGAGACGGCGGCGAAGGCACCGGCCTCCTCGATGCCCGCCTCGCGCAGGGTGTCCTGGTCGAAGCCGACGCCGGTGACGCGGCGGCCGCCGAAGCCCGAGCCCAGCCGGCGGAAGGCGGTGGGGTCCTGGTCGACCACGGCGACCGTGTGCCCCTGTTGCTCGAGGTTCTGGGCCAGAGCGGAACCCACCCTTCCGCAACCCATGATGACAATATGCATCGCGTCACACCGTGCTTCCTGCAGGCCCTCTGACCTTCATGAATGTCGTGCTCATGTCTCTCTTTCGGCTCGCCAGGCTTCACGTCGCGGCCTGCGTGCGGGCCGCCAGGCAACATCATGCCGGTGGAATCACGCCATGATGCCCTCCGGGGCCGGTGCGGTGTTCGACTGTCCGACCGTCCGGCTCCAACGTATCGGCAAAGCGCGGGGGGTTGCCGACGGGCCCGCGAGGGCTCCGGCGGACCCCGGGACCGGGGAAGGGCCCTCATGGACCACGAGATCGACGTACTGGTGCTGGGCGGAGCGGGCGTGGACACCATCGTCCACGTGCCCGAACTGCCCGTGCCCTTCGCGGACAGCCACATGATCCGCCCCGGCATCGTCACCCGGGCCGGACAGAGCGGGGACTTCGTCGCCCTCGCGGCCGGCGCGCTGGGCCTGCGCACGCACCACCTCGACCTGCTCGGCGACGACCCCGAGGGCGACCTGGTCCGCGCACTGCACCGCGACCGGGCCGTCCCGCTCACCGCCGTCCACCAGCCGCTCGGCACCAAGCGCGCCGTCAACCTCGTCGGCCCCGACGGCCGCCGGACGTCCCTGTACGACGCCACGCGCTCCGCCGACTCCGACCGGCTGCCCGAGACCCTGGTGCGCGACCTGGCCGGGGCCGCCCGGCACGCCCACGTCGTCATCACCCAGCCGTGCGCCCACGCGCTGCCCCTCCTGCGCGAGACGGGCGTCACGATCTCCACCGACCTGCACGACTGGAACGGCGCCGACCCCTACCACGAGACCTTCGCCCACCAGGCCGACCTGGTCTTCCTGTCCGCCGCGGCACTGGACGACCCGCAGCGCACCATGCGCTCGATCGCCGAACGGGGACGGGCCCGCGTCGTCGTCGCCACCGCCGGGGCCGACGGGGCGTACCTCCTGGCCGACGGGGAGCCGGCCCACGTGCCCGCCGCCCGGCCTCCGGCCCCCGTCGTCGACTCCAACGGCGCGGGCGACGCCTTCGCGGCCGCGTTCCTGCACGCCTGGCTGAACGGTGAACCGCCGCGCCGCTGCGCCCTGCACGGCACCGTGGCGGGCGCCTACGCGTGCACGGTCCCGGCGACCCGCGCGGACAGCATCGGTCTCACGGAACTGCGGGCCGGGGTGGCCGAACAGGAACGGCTGCGGGGCCGCTGAGACCCCGGGTCACGGCATGCCCCCGCCGCGCATGTCCGGCGAGCCGTTCTTGCGCCGGCTGATGCTCCGCACGCTCGCCACCGTGAGGATTCCGAGGACGAGCAGTGTGGCCGCTGCGCCGATCAGTTCTGCGGTCGGGTGCATGGGACCTCCGGGGGCGGGGCGGCCGGGCGTGGACGGGGCCTAGTCATATAGGCATGGGAAGCGGGTGACCTGCGTAATCCCCAGCCGCACCAGCCTCTGATTTCACTCGGAGAGCAGAGGGAACGCCGATGGGGGGTGGCGGGTGGGCACCCCCGCAATCGAACGCTTACGATCCTCTGTTGTGTCCAAACTGACCGACGTGCCCAAACGGCTCCTGATCGGGCGCGCCCTGCGCAGTGACCGGCTCGGGGAAACGCTCCTGCCGAAGCGCATCGCACTCCCCGTCTTCGCCTCCGACCCGCTGTCCTCCGTGGCGTACGCGCCCGGCGAGGTCCTGCTGGTCCTGTCGATCGCGGGCGTCACGGCGTACCACTTCAGCCCCTGGATCGCCGTCGCGGTCGTCGTGCTGATGTTCACCGTGGTGGCCTCGTACCGGCAGAACGTGCATGCCTACCCCAGCGGCGGCGGCGACTACGAGGTGGCGACCACCAACCTCGGCCCCAAGGCCGGCCTGACCGTCGCCAGCGCGCTGCTCGTCGACTACGTCCTCACCGTCGCCGTGTCGATCTCCTCCGGCATCGAGAACCTCGGCTCGGCGATCCCGTTCGTCGTCGAGCACAAGGTGCTGTGCGCGATCGGCGTGATCGTGCTGCTGACGCTGATGAACCTGCGCGGCGTGAAGGAGTCGGGCTCGCTGTTCGCGATCCCGACCTACGTCTTCGTCTTCGGCGTCTTCACGATGATCGCCTGGGGCGCCTTCCGCGGGCTGGTCCTGGACGACACCATGCGGGCGCCGACCGCGGACTACGTCATCAAGCCCGAGCACCAGGGCCTGGCCGGCTTCGCCCTGGTCTTCCTGCTGCTGCGGGCCTTCTCCTCCGGCTGCGCCGCGCTCACCGGCGTGGAGGCCATCTCCAACGGCGTCCCCGCCTTCCGCAAGCCCAAGTCCAGGAACGCCGCGACCACCCTCGCCATGATGGGCCTGCTGGCCGTCACCATGTTCTGCGGCATCATCGCGCTGGCCGCCGCGACCGACGTGCGCATGGCCGAGAACCCGGCCAAGGACCTCGTCCACAACGGTGTCCCGCTCGGCCCCGACTACGTGCAGAACCCGGTGATCTCCCAGGTCGCCGAGGCCGTCTTCGGCAAGGGCAGCTTCCTGTTCGTCGTCCTGGCCGCCGCCACCGCGCTGGTGCTGTTCCTCGCGGCCAACACCGCCTACAACGGCTTCCCGCTGCTCGGCTCGATCCTTGCCCAGGACCGCTACCTGCCGCGCCAGCTGCACACCCGCGGCGACCGCCTGGCCTTCTCCAACGGCATCGTGCTCCTCGCCGGTGCTGCCGGACTCCTGGTGGGCATCTACGGGGCGGACTCCACGCGCCTGATCCAGCTGTACATCGTCGGCGTGTTCGTGTCCTTCACGCTCAGCCAGATCGGCATGGTCCGGCACTGGAACCGGCACCTGGCCACCGAGAAGGACCAGGCCAAGCGCCGCCACATGATCCGCTCGCGCGCGATCAACACCTTCGGCGCCTTCTTCACCGGCCTCGTGCTCGTCGTCGTCCTGCTCACCAAGTTCACCCACGGCGCCTGGGTCGCCCTGCTCGGCATGGTGATCTTCTACGCGACGATGACGGCCATCCGCAAGCACTACGACCGGGTCGCCGCCGAGATCGCGGCCCCCGAGGGCCCCAGCGACGACAGCGTCCGGCCCTCCCGCGTCCACTCGGTCGTACTGATCTCCAAGATCCACCGCCCCACGCTGCGCGCCCTGGCCTACGCCAAGCTGATGCGCTCGGACAGCCTGGAGGCCCTGAGCGTCAACGTCGACCCGGCCGAGACCAAGGCCCTCCAGGAGGAGTGGAACCGGCGCGGCATCGACGTGCCCCTGAAGGTCCTGGACTCGCCCTACCGCGAGATCACGCGGCCGGTCATCGAGTACGTCAAGAGCCTGCGCAAGGAGTCCCCGCGCGACGCGGTGTCCGTGATCATCCCCGAGTACGTCGTGGGCCACTGGTACGAGCACCTGCTGCACAACCAGAGCGCCCTGCGGCTGAAGGGCCGACTGCTGTTCACGCCGGGGATTATGGTCACCTCGGTGCCCTACCAGCTGCAGTCCTCCGAGGCGGCCAAGCGGCGCGCCCGCAGGCAGCAGAACTGGAACGCGCCCGGCTCGGTGCGCCGGGGCCCCGCCCAGGTGCGGTCGAAGGAGACCACCGAGCACAAGCCGTGAGCCGACGGCTCGTGTGAATCGGCCGGGCGGCAGCCACGTAGACTGGTGGGCTGTCGTCCGGCCGCTTTCGTGCGGCCCTTCCCCCTCACGCGTTATGGAGTCACCCCGCCATGCAGGCAGAACCGAGGAAGTCGCTGGTGGGGGAGGAGTACGAGGTCGAGGTCGGCCCCGTCGCCCACGGCGGTCACTGCATCGCCCGCACCTCCGAGGGGCAGGTGCTGTTCGTCCGGCACGCGCTGCCCGGCGAGCGGGTCGTGGCCCGGGTGACGGAGGGCGAGCAGGGCGCGCGCTTCCTGCGGGCCGACGCCGTGCGGGTGCTGGACGCCTCCAAGGACCGCATCGACGAGCCCTGCCCCTTCGCCGGCCCCGGCCGCTGCGGCGGCTGCGACTGGCAGCACGCCAAGCCCGGCGCGCAGCGCCGCCTGAAGGCCGACGTCGTCGCCGAGCAGCTGAAGCACCTGGCCGGGCTCACCCCCGAGGAGGCCGGCTGGGACGGCACGGTGCTGCCCGCCGAGGGCGACAAGGTGCCGGCCGGCCAGGTCCCGGCGTGGCGCACCCGCGTCCAGTACGCCGTCACCGCCGACGGCCGGGCGGGCCTGCGCCGGCATCGCTCCCACGAGGTGGAGCCGATCGACCACTGCATGATCGCCGCGGAGGGTGTCAGCGAGCTGGGCATCGAGAAGCGGGTCTGGACGGGCATGGACTCCGTCGAGGCGATCGCCGCGACGGGCTCCCAGGACCGCCAGGTGATCCTCACGCCGAAGCCGGGCGCGCGGCTGCCGCTGGTCGAGCTCGACCGCCCGGTCTCCGTCCTGCGCGTCGACGAGCGCTCGGGCGGCGTCCACCGGGTGCACGGCCGTCCCTTCGTCCGCGAGCGTGCGGACGGCCGGACGCACCGCGTGGGCAACGGCGGCTTCTGGCAGGTCCATCCGAAGGCGGCCGACACCCTCGTGACGGCGGTCATGCAGGGGCTGCTGCCGCGCAAGGGCGACATGGCCCTCGACCTCTACTGCGGCGTCGGCCTCTTCGCCGGCGCGCTCGCCGACCGGGTCGGCGACCAGGGCGCGGTGCTGGGCATCGAGTCCGGCAAGCGCGCGGTGGAGGACGCGCGGCACAACCTGGCCGACTTCGAGCGGGTGCGCATCGAGCAGGGCAAGGTCGAGTCGGTCCTGCCGCGCACGGGCATCTCGGAGGTCGACCTGATCGTCCTCGACCCGCCGCGGGCCGGCGCGGGCCGCAAGACGGTCCAGCACCTGTCGTCGCTGGGCGCCCGCAGGATCGCCTACGTGGCGTGCGACCCGGCGGCGCTGGCGCGGGACCTGGCGTACTTCGGCGAGGGCGGCTACCGGGTGCGCACGCTGCGGGCGTTCGACCTGTTCCCGATGACGCATCATGTGGAGTGCGTCGCCATCCTCGAACCGGCCGCAAAGGGCTCCTGACCTGCGATTTTGTGCGTGCGCATTATGTGCGGTGTGGGCGTTACGGGCGATATCTTGACGCTGAAATGACGCTCGTGACGCTCATTTGACGCTCGTTCTGATGGGGTGTCAGGCCAGTTGTGTCGCTGCTCAGACGCTCTGATGGCCACTCTGTGGGGCAGGTTTCGCCGCATGGGTCTGATCGACAGTGCGCTGCTACGGGCGGTGAGCGGGAACGTCCAGGCAACACTCTGCCGCCTTGAGCCGTACGATGCAGGCGGCGCAGGTGGCCATCGGCTCCTGGGTAGACCCCCCTCACAGATAGCTGGCATCGGAAGGGTGACAGGCGTATGGCGGCGAACGCCGAGCACCTGAAAGCTCTCGTGCGAGCGCACGCCGAAGCTAACGACGACCTCTTCTATAGCGTCGCCCTGCAGGTGGCGGCAAAGTCCGCTCGCCAGGGGCAGGGGAAGTTCGCTGTGGAACTGCGTGAGCTGGTTGAGACCGCGCAGCAGAAGCAGAGCAGAGCCAGCAGCCGGAGTGCCGCAACCCCGGTAGTGCAGCCCCGTGGCGAGCTCACCAGTCTTCTGACAGCGGGCTACCCGGATACCCAACTTGACGACATGACCCTGGACGCGGGGCTACGAGCGTCTCTGGACCGCGTGCTGCACGAGCAGCGTCAGCGCGCCCGGCTGGAGCGTTTCGGCTTCACTCCAGTGCACCGCATCCTGCTGTCCGGGCCTCCAGGAACCGGAAAGAGCATGACCGCCGCAGCATTGGCCGGCGAGCTGAAGCTGCCGTTGTTCACCATCCGCCTGGACGGGCTGATCAGTCGGTTTATGGGCGAGACCGCAGCAAAACTGCGCCTGGTTTTCGACGCGGTCGCCCAGACCCGCGCTGTCTACTTGTTCGACGAATTCGATGCCCTCGGCGCCGAGCGAGCGGCAGGCAACGACGTCGGCGAGGCGCGCAGGATCCTGAACTCGTTCCTGCTGTTCCTGGACGAGGCTCCCTCTGAGAGCCTGGTCGTCGCCGGCACCAACCACCACCAGCTTCTGGACCGGGCGCTCTTCCGCCGCTTCGACATGATCGCCACGTACGGTCCCCCCACGCCCGAGCAAGCCGTGGAGGTCATGCGCCGACGGCTAGCCGGAATGGATACAGGCACAGTACGGTGGGACGCCGTGACAGACAGTGCATCCGGTCTGAGCCATGCCGAGCTGGTCAAAGCGGCGGAAGCGGCAGCCAAGCGGGCCATCCTGGCCGGACGAGACGTAGTGGACGAGCAGCTGCTGCTGGAAGCGCTGAGCGAGCGGCACGCCTCCCACCATGCCTGAGCCCGCAAGAGCGACTCCGCACTTGGTGGTGCCCTGGCGGGCCGCCACGCTGACCCCGCGCCCCGAGCCCTCTGGCGGAGGCGGACCTGACCTAGCCCAGCGCGAAGACCGTCACGGGCACGCTGCTGCGCTGGTGGACGGCCTTGAGAAAGCCGAACGCGAAGCGGCCCAGCTCATCCACGAGACCCCCGACGCGTTCCAACCTGACGGTTTCGCCGTGCGGATCGAAGCAGCGCGTGACCACCCGCTGTCGCTGGAGCGTCTCGACGGCTCGGGCCTGACCCTCATGAGCAGCCATCCGCAGACAGACGACGGTCCGCAGGATGCGCTGGTCTGGGTCCCATTCGACAAAGTCACCTCGTTCACGCAGCGGATCCATGCCTTCACCGAGGACACCGACGGGGGCAACCCGAAGCAAGCCCCTTTGGTGGCCAACATGGAGCAGGTCCACCGAGCGCTTCTGGAGCACCTCTGGCAGGAGCGGCAGGATCTGCCGCCCATGGACGAGGAGCGGTGGTGGGAGCTGTGGTTTGATCCACGGATCCCGCCGACGGATCCGGTTGTCACCCTGCGTGCCCTTGCTGGCGAGCGGCAGTGGCGCCTGAGCGACCGGGCGATCCATGTGGGCGAGCGTCTTGTCGCGCACGTCGCGACGACCGGCGAAGAGCTCACGGTCCTGCTGGCCACGAACGCCTGCCCTGTCGAGATCCGCAGGCCGACCTTCGCTGAGGGCCTCTACGCTGTTGACCGCGCCTTCCGCGTGGACCTCGTCGAAGATCTCGCCGAGCGCATTGAGCCGGCCGATCCGCAGGCCCCCGCGGTGTGCATCCTGGACACGGGCATAGCCCAGGAACATTCGCTACTCAAGCGCGCACTGCACGAGCGGGCCTACAGCGTGCTGCCAGGCAGTACACCAGCCGACCGCAGCGGACACGGCACGCAGATGGCCGGCCTCGCCCTGTTCGGGGACTTCGCTGCCGCCCTTGAGTCGAAAGGCCCAGTGGTTCTCAGCCACGGTCTGGAGTCCGTGAAGATCCTCGACGACAGCTACGCGCCGGCAAAGTCGCCGCGGACCTGCGCCGAGACGACCGCGAACGCTGTAGCGACCGCCGAAATCGGCAATGGTGGTCCCATGCCGTCCGCCCGCGTCTTCTCGATGGCTGTCACGCGGCAGTCCGGGGAAGGCGAGAACGGTGTCGACGGCACAGCAACCCTGTGGTCGGCCACCCTGGATGCTCTGGCGGCGGGCACGGACGTGACCGTGCGAGACGACCGCATCGATTTGATCGGCGCACCGGATCCTGAGGCGTCGCGGCTGATCATCGTCAGCGCAGGCAACGTCCGTGGTGCCGTGCCCCATCAGATGCGCACTGAGGAAGGCACACTGGATCCCCTGCTGCTCTCCGACCTGTCGCGTATTGAGGAACCTGCCCAGGCGCACAACGTGCTCACCGTGGGGGCCTGCACGCACCTGGATACCGTCCCGGACACTCCCTTGTTCCGTGGGTATCGGCCACTCGTCGTCCAAGGCGGCCTGTCGCCGTTCAGTCGAACCTCGGTGGCGCTCACAAACGCAGCCATCACCAAGCCCGACATCGTCCTGGAAGGCGGCAATATGCTCGTCGCGCCAGACGACAGCTTCCTGGACGAGCACGAACTGGTGAGCGTGGCAACCACCCACCACGACCCCGCGCGTCAGCTGACCTGGACGAACGCCACCAGTGCTGCCACCGCACAGGCGGCAGCACTGGCCGCCACGGCGATGAGCACTTATCCCGGACTACGACCGGAGGCTGTCCGCGCCTTGCTCGTCCACGAGGCCCAATGGACGCCGGCCATGGTCGACCAGGGACTTTTCAAGAAGACCGGGACTCCCAGACTGGCCAAGGGTGAGGTCATGCGGCAGGTGATCCGCCGCTACGGCTGGGGCGTGCCCACCGCCGAACGCATCCGCAGCAGCGCCTCCAACGCCGTCACGATGATCATTCAAAACACCCTGGTTCCGTTCAAGAGGGTCAAGGGCGGGCAGGTCCGGCTGGCCGAACTCAAGCTGCACGAACTGCCGTGGCCGCTGGAGCAACTGCGCGAGCTGGCCGAAACCACCGTGGACCTGCGCGTGACGCTCGCCTACATGATCGAGCCCAACCCCGGCCGGCGTGGCATGCTCGGCCGCTACAGCTACGCCTCACACGGCCTGCGCTTCGCCATTAAGGGCCCCACCGAATCAGGCGACGCCTTCCAGAGGCGGTTGGCTGAACAGGCAGAACACGAAAGCGACGGGATCGGCAACCCGAAAGCGTTCGAGTCCCACAGTCACTGGCTGGTCGGCCCACGATTCCGCAATCTCGGCTCCCTGCACGCGGACATCTGGCGCGGATCAGCGACCGAGCTCGCCGATTGCGGCACGCTCGCGGTCTACCCTGTCGGCGGCTGGTGGAAGGCGAACAAGCGAAATGACCGAATCGGTCGCCCTGTCAGCTACGCCCTCCTGATCTCCCTTCGCACGCCAGAGGTCTCCACCGACCTGTACACCCCCATCGCAACCCAGCTTGGCGTGCCGGTCGAGGTCACTCCACACGCACAGACCGAGATTGTGGACGGCATCCCCATCCAGATGGAATTTGGCTGGTAGGTGACCAGGCGGGCGCAGCCCAGCGTCGGCGGCCCTGACGGGCATGCTTCCGGCCATCTTGAGATCATCGACCGCAGCCCTGCGGCCCGTCCGGTTTCCGTACGCTAGCCCTGTCACACCTCTCCGGTACGGTGCGATCAGCCGAACCCTCCATGCGGAACAACACAAGAAGGTGGCGTGTGAGCGACAAGAATCAGGAGCTGGCCGACTTCATTTGGTCGGTCGCCGACCTGCTACGGGGCGACTACAAGCGCTCCGAGTACGGCAAGGTCATCCTGCCGATGACGCTTCTACGCCGCATGGACTGCGTGATGAAGGACACCCGCGAGGCCGTATGGGAACGTGCCGAGTCCTTCGCGGGTCAGAACAAGGATGCGGTCCTGCGTGCCACAGCCGGCCGCGACTTCTACAACCTCTCCCGCCAGACCTTCGCCACCATCGGTGCCGACCCGGACACGCAAAAGGTCGAGAAGAACCTCAAGGACTTCATCGGCGGCTTCTCCTCAGAGGCCACCGAGATCCTCGACCACTATGCCTTCCATCTGCAGATCGACCGCTTGGCCAAGGCCGGCCTGCTCTACCTCGTGGTCCAGAAGTTCGCTGGCATCGACCTGAGCCTCGAGGCCGTGGACAACCACAACATGGGTTACGTCTTCGAAGAGCTGATCCGCAAGTTCGCGGACGCCTCGAATGAGACCGCCGGTGAGCACTTCACCCCGCGCGAGGTCATCGAACTGATGGTCGAGCTGCTCCTGGCTCCAGATGGCGAGCGCCTCACTGGTGCAGCGCCGGTAATCGACATCCTCGACCCTGCCTGCGGCACCGGCGGCATGCTCTCCGCGGCCCAGGACCACATCAAAGCGCTCAATCCCAACGCGCGCGTGAACGTCTTCGGGCAAGAGCTCAATGCCGAGTCTTACGCGATCTGCCGCTCTGACATGCTGCTGAAGGGCCAGGCCGCCTCCAACATCCACTTCGGTAACTCCTTCACCCAGGACGGCCATGAGGACGAGCAGTTCGAATACATGCTCGCCAACCCGCCCTTCGGCGTGGAGTGGAAGAAGGTCGAGAAGCAGGTCAAGCAGGAGCATGAGGATCGCGGCTACGACGGCCGCTTTGGTGCGGGTCTACCTCGAATCAACGACGGCTCGTTTCTTTTCCTGCAGCACATGATCCACAAGATGCGGCCTCTGAAGAAGGACGCCGAAGGTAAGGAGATCGGCGGCAGTCGCATCGCGATCGTCTTCAACGGCTCCCCGCTCTTCACCGGCGGCGCCGGCTCCGGCGAGTCCGAGATCCGCCGTTGGATCATCAGGAACAACTACCTGGAAGCGATCGTCGCCCTTCCCGACCAGCTCTTCTACAACACTGGGATCTCGACGTACGTCTGGATCGTGACCAACCGCAAGCCCAGGAACCTCAAGGACCGGATCATCCTCATCGACGCGCGGGACCAATGGTCCAAGATGCGGAAGTCGCTGAACAACAAGCGCAAGAAGATCAGAGGGGACCAGCGCAAGCAGATCTGCGCCTGGTACGAAGAGGCATATCATCTCACCCGTTCTGGAGACGGTTCGCAGCACTCCGTGCCGGACAAGGTCAAGGTCTTCGACGCGGACGACTTCGGTTACCAGCGCATCACCGTGGACCGGCCGCTCAAGCTGCGGTTCAAGGTCACCGAGGATTCCCTGGATGCGCTGCGGGTGGCCAAAGCGGTGGAGAAGGAGCTTGGAGAGGGCGGGCCGGATAGGCTGGCGGACGCGCTAAAGCCGCTACTGGGCAACGAGTGGAAGACCAAGGCCGAGGCGTGGATGGCCCTGGGTGCGGCGCTGGATCAGGCCGGAATGAGCTGGCCGCAGACAAAGCCCTTCGACAAGGCAATGCGTGACGCAGTCGGCGTTCCAGACCCGGACGGCGAAGTTCAATACGTCAAGAAGGGGCAGGTCGAGCACGACCCGGATCTGCGAGACGCGGAGAACGTGCCGCTACGCGAAGACATCGACGCGTATTTTGAGCGGGAGGTAAAACCACACGTCGAAGACGCGTGGATCGCTGAGTCAAAGGACCCCAAGACCAAGGAGACCGTGCGTTTCCGCGTGGGATACGAGATCCCGTTCACCCGACACTTTTACGTATACACGCCACCACGGCCACTCGAAGAGATCGACGCCAAGCTGAAGGCCCTTGAGGTCGAAATCCAGGATCTACTTGGAGAAGTGGCCCGGTGACCACCTCAGTCTTCGACCCGCGTTCGCTTAGGCTTCCCGACACCTACGAATTGGTGCGTCTCGGGTACGTCGCCCGCTTGCAGAACGGGCTGACCGTCGACGCGAAGCGAGACGTCACAGGCGACGTCGTCACTCGACCCTACTTGCGTGTCGCCAACGTTCAAGCAGGAAGTCTTAGCCTCGAATCGGTGACGGAGATCACCGTGCCCCGAAGTGTGGCCCGTCGCAGCACGCTTCGCCCTGGTGACGTTCTGATGACCGAAGGCGGGGACTTGGACAAGCTGGGCCGTGGGACGGTCTGGCGGGGTGAGCTTGAAGGGTGCCTGCACCAGAACCACATCTTCGCAATTCGCCCGGACCCCCAGCGCCTCAACGGCCGATTCCTCGCCTACTTGACCCAATCGCTGTATGGACGGTGCTACTTCGAGAGCACGGGAACAAGAACCACAAACCTGGCTTCCACTAATAGCAGCAAGATCCAAAGTTTTCCCCTGCCGCTCCCACCGCTCGAGGAACAGTGCCGCATCGCCAACTACCTCGATGCTGAAACGACCCGCATGGACAGAATGACTGCCGCGCGCGACCGTCAAGTCTCCATCATCGATGCACGCGAAGAATCAATCCTGGACAGGTTTCAGCCCGCCAAAGATGTAGCAACGATCCCAGTCAAGTACCTGGTGGAGCGCGTCACTAGTGGCCCGCGAGGTTGGGGCGACTATCTGGCTGATGAGGGAACACCCTTCATCCGGATCACTAATATCCCCCGGAAAGGCATCGATCTGGACCTTTCCGATCTCGCTAGAGTGGCCGCTCCAAGCGGCCCTGAGCGCGAGCGCACACGGACACGCTCCGGGGATGTCCTCGTGAGTATCACGGCTGACATCGGTTCAGTGGCTGTGGTAGCGGGTGATGCCGTCGATGGCAACGTCAGTCAGCACGTTGCCTTGCTGCGCCCGCGAAAGGACGCTTGTGACCCGCGATGGCTCGCCTATGCCGTGAAAGCGCCGAGGTCACGTCAGTCCTTGGCCATGAATAGTTACGGTGGCACAAAAGTCGGCCTGGGGCTGGCCGATGTCTCCAGCCTTCGTGTCCCGCAGATTCCGCTCTGGCAACAGCGATCGATCGCAGCTGCCATTGATCGGGAACTCCGAGGTACGCGCGAGATTCGTATGGTGATCAGCCGCCAGTTGGCCCTCCTCTCTGAGCGCCGCCAGGCCCTCATCACCGCGGCCGTGACCGGCCAACTCGACGTAACCACAGCCCGCCAGGGTGCCCCCGCGTAACATCCCGCTACCCGCCGACCACGTACGGAGCTTTCGTTGACCGCCATGCCGCCCCGCGCACACGAGGCCCACACCGAGGGCGCTTTCGAGGACGCCGTCGAGGCGGCCCTGCTCCGCAGCGAGTGGGAGCGGGGTCCTGCGACGGCATACAGCCACGAGCTCGGCATCGACACCGCGGAGTTGTCAGCGTTCCTGCGGGAATCTCAGCTTGAGGCGTGGGAGCGATTGATGGAGACGTACGGGGAGACGGAGGAGCACGCGATCAAGCGGTTCGCCGCGCATGTGGCCAAGCAGATAGATGAGCGGGGACTGCTGGACGTGTTGCGTCACGGGGTGGTCCAGCGCCACGTCAAGCTGCGGCTGGCGTACTTCCGGCCCGCCCACACCCTGGCCGCGGGAGCGCTGGATGAGTACAGCGCGAACCGGCTCACAGTAGTGCGGCAGTTCCGCTACTCCGCTGCGGAGCCGACCAAGTCCGTGGACCTAGCGTTCTTCGTGAACGGACTGCCCATCGCGTCGGCGGAGCTGAAAAATCCCCTCACTGGGCAGTCGGTCGAGGATGCGAAGCGGCAGTACCGCACCGACCGCGACCCGAACGAGCTGTTCTTCGCCCGTCGCAGCTTGGTGCACTTTGCGGTTGATCCCGACCTGGTGTTCCTGACCACGCGTCTGGCCGGGGCGAGGACGCGGTTCCTTCCGTTCAACATGGGCACCGGCGGTCCGGGCAACATCGGAGGCGCAGGTAACCCGCCGGCTGCTCCAGGGGCGGGGTACGCGGTCTCCTACCTGTTCGAGCAGGTGATGCAGCGCGACAACTGGCTCGATCTGCTGCACCGGTATCTGCATGTGGAGGACGAGGCGGCCAAGGCCGGCAAAGCCCCCCGCTACCGTCCCGGCTCCGCACACAAGCAGCCGCTGATCTTCCCGCGGTTCCACCAGTGGCACGCAGTGCGGAAGCTGACGAACCACGCGGCCACTCACGGTGCGGGCGAAAATTACCTAATCCAGCACTCAGCAGGATCGGGCAAGTCGAACACGATCGCCTGGCTCGCCCATCGTCTAGCCTCCCTGCACACTCCCGAAGACCCCGCGCTCCTGGACCCGGACGCCGCCCAGGCAAAGGGTCTCGGGCCCAATCAGCAGGTCTTCAACAAGGTCATCGTCATCACCGACCGGCGGGTGCTGGATAAGCAACTTCAGGACACGATCTACCAGTTCGACCACACTCCAGGCGTAGTGCTGCGCGTCGACGATGATTCCCAGCAGCTTGCTGACGCACTGACCGGGGCGACTGCCCGCATCGTCATCACGACACTCCAGAAGTTCCCGTTCATCCTGGATAAAGCGTCCGGGCTTGGTAGCGAGCGCCGCTACGCGGTCGTCATCGACGAGGCGCACTCATCTCAGGGAGGTAAGGGCACTGACGCGCTGAAGCGGATGCTGGGCAAGCTGGGCGATGGCTCGGTCGATGATGACGGCGATCCGCTGACTGCGGCCGCGCTGGCCCGCGGAAAGCAGCCCAACCTGTCCTTCTTCGCGTTCACCGCAACCCCGAAGGACAAGACCCTCAAGCTGTTCGGGACCGAGTCACCCGTCACGGGCCAGATGGAGCCGTTCCACATCTACTCGATGCGGCAGGCCATCGAAGAGGGCTTCATCCTCGACGTGCTCGGTACTTACGTCACTTACGGCACGTACTTCAAGCTGCAGCAGGCCGCCGCGGACGAGGCTGAGCGGCAGGTTGATCCGCGCAAGGCGAAAGCGAAGCTGGTGCGGGCCGCGCTGATGTCGGCGGCCTCCCTGGAGTCCAGGGCGAAGATCATCGTGGATCACTTCCGTACCCACACCATGAATCGGCTCGGCGGCCGAGCGCGCGCCATGGTCGTCACTCCCAGCCGCGAGCACGCCGTGCGCCTCTACCAGGCGATCCGCGGCTACGTGGAGCGCTGCGGCTACACCGACTGCGGCACTCTGGTGGCGTTCTCCGGGACCCTCACTCTGGACGAGATCGAGTACACCGAGGCCAAGTTGAACGGCTTCCCAGAGAGCAAGCTGCCCGAAGCCTTCGCCTAC
Source organism: Streptomyces sp. NPDC053665 (assembly GCF_055585285.1). Classification (NCBI taxonomy): domain Bacteria; kingdom Bacillati; phylum Actinomycetota; class Actinomycetes; order Kitasatosporales; family Streptomycetaceae; genus Streptomyces; species Streptomyces sp. NPDC053665. The sequence goes on along the minus strand of NZ_JBVJKK010000001.1, from coordinate 1,578,555 downwards.
AGCCGTCTGGACGATCCCAAGCCGCCGTCCGTCCCCAGGCCCGAGTACCGCATCCTGGTTGTCGCTGACAAGTACCAGACCGGCTTTGACCAGCCCCTGCTGACGACGATGTACGTCGACAAGCTACTCGCCGGCCTCGCCGCTGTGCAGACACTGTCTCGGCTGAATCGCACGCACCCCTTGAAGTCGGCCGAGGACTTGTTTGTGATGGACTTCGCGAACAAACCGGAGGTGATCGAGGAGGCGTTTCAGCAGTACTACGAGGCGTCGATCTCTGAGCCGACTGACCCGGACTTTCTGTTCACCCGGCACGACGAGGTGATGGCCTATCGGCTGCTGATCGAGGCGGAGATGGACGCCTTCGTCACCGCCTACTTCGCCGCCTTCAAGAACGGCACCGCCACCGACGCTGCGGTCTCCAAGGCACACTCGAAGCTGTACGCCTATACCCAGCCCGCCGTGGACCGGTTCAACGCCCTGGCCGAGGACGAGCCGGACGCAGCACAGGAGTTCCGACGCGCCCTGGACTCCTACGTCAAAGCGTACGGCTGGCTCTCCCACGTCATCGGCTTCGAGAACGAGGACCTGGAGCGTCTCTACCAATACGGGAGGTTCCTGGTACGCCGCCTCCGGCTCCCGGTCGGCTCAGCAAGCGCGGACATTGGCGAGGTCACTCCTAGCCACATGAATGTCCGCAAGACCGGAACGGCCGAGCTCAACCTGAAGGCGGAGGGTCTCCAACTGTTGCCCGGTCTTGTCCCACAGCCCGCTGGCGCAGGCCCGGAGGTCGAGGAGAAGTCCCTCGCCCAGGTCATCGAGTCGGTCAACGACGAGTACGGAATCGGTCTGTCCACCACCGACCAGATCCTTCTCGGCCAGCTTGTCGTCGCCGTCTCGGAGGATCCGGACCTGAAGCGAATCGGCCTGCACAACGACGAGGAGACCTTCCGACGCGAGGTCGACAAGGACATGGACCGCATCGTGATTGACCAGGCGAAGTCCAACGACGCCCTGCTCGTGCGGTATTACGACGACCCTCTCATCAATAAGATCTTCAAACAGGTCGCTACCCAGCAGGCGTACGGGCTCATTCGCCGGCCCGCCCGCCGGGAAGCGGAGCGACGAGCCACCGCCGAGCGGGCCGCAGCGATCAAATCTGGCGAAGCGGGAACCACCCTGCCGGCCGATGCGTAACCTGCAACGAAAGTCCCGCCTCATGTCGAACTCCGGTGCTGGGCAGGCACCGTGGCCGAAGGGATCGCTGCAGTGCCGCACGATGGGCTCCATGATGCGCTGACCGAGGGCGCCGGAGGGCCGTCGTCCCGCGTGATCGCGGGACGCTACCGGTTGGACCGACCGATCGGCGCCGGCGGCATGGGCGAGGTCTGGCATGCCTACGATGAGCGCCTAGACCGCCGTGTCGCGGTCAAGATGATGCTCACTGACACCCGCGGTCTGCCCGGCGTCCCCGGCCTCGGCGCCAGCGAGATGCTGGCCAACCGCCGCGACCGCTTCCTGCGTGAAGTCCGCACCACTGCAGCCCTGGAACACCTCGGCATCCCGGCCATCTACGACACGGGCATCGACGAGACCACATACCAGCTCTATGTGGTCATGCAGCTGCTGCGTGGACGCGAAGTGCAGGCCCTCATCGATGACACGGATTACGACGTCTCACCGCTGGCCATCTCCTGGGCCGCAGCAGCAGGCGTACAGATCGCCTCCGTATTGGACGAGGTGCACCGCAACGACGTCGTGCACCGCGACATCAAACCCGCCAACCTCATGATCACCCCCGACGGCGTCGTCAAGGTCCTCGACTTCGGAGTTGCCGCTCTGCGCGGCTCCGGCAACCACCCCCGCCTTACCCAAGAGGGCATGACGGTCGGCACCCCGCCCTACATGTCCCCTGAGCAGAGCCTTGCCAACGAAGTCGGCCCGGCCTCCGACATCTACGCCTTGGCTTGCGTGCTGTACGAACTTCTCACCGGCCGACCGCCATTTATTGCCGATGCCAACGGCTCCCACGCCTGGCACCACGTGCGTACCGACCCACCGCCGATCCGCACTAGGCGCCGCGACCTTCCCCAGGAGCTGGAGGACCTCCTCCTGGGCATGCTGAATAAGGAACCCGAACGCCGCCTGGCCGCTTCCCAGGTTTACGACGCGCTGCTGCCCTGGGTCTACAGGCAGGATGACTCCGACACTATGCGGGCCGAGTACGACCCGCGCCAGCCCTTCCACCGTCCCTTCAGCGGCCCGTCCAAGCGCCCCGCTCCGACCGGTTACTCACCGACGCAAATCGTCCTGGCCGAACCGAACGCTGTCACGGAGGCAGCCCCCGCCCTCCTCACCGACGCCGAGGCCAACGAAGCCGCTGATCTCGCCGCACAGCTCGCTCAGGACGGCAAGTTCGTCCAAGCAGCAGACCTCCTAGCCGGTGCTATCCACCGCGCCCAGGACGGCGTCCTGCACGACGACCTCACGTTCTCCCTGGCCCAAGTCCGATTCTTGGCCGGCGCCCACCGCGAAGCCGCCGCGCTCTTTGACGAGGTCGGCGCTGCCTGGAGTGCCCGCTACGGTGCCGACGACGAACAGGCCCTACTCTGCCTCTACTACGCCGCTCAGTGCCGCATGGCCCTTGGTGAGTCGACAGCCTCGATCGAAGCGTTCCGCACCTACACCGCCCATGCCCGGGAGCCCGACGACACAGAAGCCGTCGACCGCCACTTGGACGCCCTCGCCAACCTCGCTCGCCTCTATGCGGCCCGTGAACGCTTCCCCGAAGCCCGCCGCGCCGTCGCGGAACTGCGTGAAGCAACCGAACGCCTGCGCGGCCCCAACGCCCCGGACCTCGCCGACATCGACGCATTCGAAAAGCGCCTTAACCGCTTCGCAGCTTGAGGTCTCACTGGGGCCGCCCACAAAAACACAGCGGTGCTGTCCGTTCGGGCAGCAACAATGCGCGGATGGATTGGCAAGACTGTGCAATTGCCTCTGACCAGCGAGAGGGCCTTGACCCCTGATCTTGGACACGCGAGACACTGGATCCTGAGGATCTGAGAACGGACTTCTCGTGGTCATGAAGAACTATCCGCCGCAGTTCAAGGCGGATGCGGTCGCGCTGTACCAGTCGCGGCCCGAAGCGACGATCAGGCAGGTCGCTGCCGATCTGGGGATCAATCCCGAGACCCTGCGGAACTGGGTCCGGGCCGCTGGTGCGAGCCGGCCCCGGGGACGCCGAGCCGAGGTGCCGGCCGAGCCGCCCACGCCGTTGGAGGCGGAGAACGCCGCTCTGCGCAAGAAGGTCCGCGAGCTGGAGGAGGAACGCGAGATCCTGCGGAAGGCGGCGAAGTATTTCGCCGGGGAGACGCGCTGGTGAACCGCTTCCAGTTCGTCGCCGACCACCACCGCCGCTACGGCGTGAAGCGGCTGTGCACCATCCTCGGCATCGCCCGCTCCAGCTTCTACTACTGGCGCCGCACCGCTGCGGACCGGGCCGCCCGGCAGGCGGCCGACGCCCGCCTCGCCGCACGGATACGGGCCGTGCACCACGAGTCGGACGGCACCTACGGCGTCCCCAGGATCACCGCCGAGCTCCGCGAGGCGGGCGAGCGCGTCAACCACAAGCGGATCGCGCGCGTGATGCGGGGTGCCGGTCTGGCGGGCGTGCGCTTGCGCCGCAGACACCGCACCACTGTTGCCGACCCGGCCGCGGCCAAGGCCCCAGACCTCATCGGCCGCGACTTCACCGCAAGCAGGCCGAACACGAAGTACGTCGGCGACATCACCTATCTCCCGCTGGACGGCGGGAAGTTCCTCTATCTGGCCACCGTCATTGACCTCGCCTCACGGCGTCTTGCCGGCTGGGCGATCGCGGACCACATGCGCACCGACCTCGTCACCGACGCCCTGGCCGCCGCCGAGCGGACCCGCGGCGGCCTCGCCGGGGCGGTCCTGCACACCGATCACGGCGCCCAGTACACCAGCCGGGCCTTCGCCGACGCCTGCCGCGCGGCAGGCGTCCGCCAGTCCATGAGCGCGATCGGCTCCAGCGCGGACAACGCGCTCGCCGAGTCCTTCAACGCGACGTTCAAACGCGAGACGCTTCAGGGTCGAAAGCACTGGTCCACCGAGGGCGAGGCCCGCCTCGACGCCTTCCGCTGGCTGAACCGCTACAACACCCGACGCCGTCACTCCCGCCTCGGACACCGCAGTCCGATCGCCTACGAGAACACCTTCCGCACGACATCAACTACGCTGACGCAAGCCGCATAACCCGTGTCCAGGAACCGGGGTCAAGGCCCAGAATCAGGGCTATCTAGGTTCTTGTTCCCGCACGCTCCGGAGGTGCATCCATGCGAAGAAGGCTATAGGCCGAGGTTAGCGCGCTCTGCGCCCCGTGCCGTTCGCGCTTGCATCTGCCCGCTCATCCTTACGGCTGACTGGCACCTGAAGTCCTCGGTCTTTCGCCGGGGGCTTTTTTGTCGTGGTCGTCTGCTCCACCGGCTCGTCGCCCACCGGGACGCTCAGCTTGACGTCACGCAGGCCCGCAACGCGCGCACGCGTTGCCTGGCCGGTATCGTAGGTGAGTACGGTCACCTTGCGACCAGACAGCGGTTCTAGCGCAAGCGCCCTGTCGATGATCTCGTCATCGTTGATCGGCAGCCGCGTGTGCCTGGGTGGGTCGAACATGAGCTGAACGGTTACTCCGCCGCGTCGTAGGCCGGTATGTCGCTGTACCAGGGCGTTCGCCTCGCGCAGTACTGCGTGCTCGGTGTTCTGCTGGAACAACCGGTCGAATACGGCCAGTGTGTACCCCGCCCGCCAACGTACGTGCCTGTCCTTGCTCTCCTTGAGCTGGTCGAGCTCGTCCACCACGACCATCGGCACCACGAGGTGAACGGGGTGCTGTGTCACATCCAGCAGCATGCCGAAGTCGACCTGCTCCAACTTGTCGGGGTGCTTGATGTAGAAACTGCTGTCGGCCACCACCGGAACCCCGCGCAGTTGCCAGCGCTGCAATTCCTGCGCGAGCGTTTCGACGGCGGCCCCGAACGCTTCCATCCGCTGCCGCAGTTCGGTGTACACCAATTGGTTGACGAGCCGCTGGGTCGTCCCGATGGTGAAGTTGTCCAACCCGGCAAGCAACTGGTCGTGCCGTTTCGTGAGGACGAGCCGGTCCAGGTCGGCGCTGCTGATGAGCGTGTCCAGCCGACCAACGGCGTCGGCCGCCCAGTCGAGGTATGCCAAGAGCCGCTCGTAATACTCACGAGGGCCGCTGGTGAAGAGGTTCGAGACGCTTTCCCGCACAGCGTCGAGCGTCTGGTGCAGGTGCTTCCGGTCGACGCCGGGCAGGGGGCTTACGAGCATAGCCATACTGTGGCACTTCGATGACGGCCGTCGCATGTGGATTTGGCCGACAACTAGCCCGATCTTGCGTAAGCGCCCAATGAGTGACCAGAAACGCGTAGAGCGCGCCTGACCTGCAGCGATGGGACTCGCCTAGGGCTGGTCGCCGTAGGAAAGATGGCGCACCCTCCAAGCGAGCAAGCGGTCGGGGTCTTACCTACCGAAGACAGCGGTCGCGCCGTGGCGTCCAAGTCGGCGGGGTGCTGCGGGACGAGACGGGTCCGCAAAACCTGCCTGGATCGGGCGATGCCGGCAACCTTGGTGGCACCGTAACGCAAGCCGCAGGCAGTGCATGAGCCGCGCAAGATCCTGGTGGATGTGGCGCTCGTGGACCCACTGGGAGGCCACTGCCTGAAGGAGGCCGACGCGTTGAAAGACGCAGTAGGCGCTTAGAAGGCACGTGCTCTATCCGCTGAGCTACGGGGGCTGACCTGCGTAAACGCAGCTTCCGGGAGCTGTCCCCCAGGTCGCGGGGGACACATGGGGGGATCGCGGATTCCCGGTGACCGGGGGGCGCGAGCTCCCTGGTCGAGCAGTACTTAGGGTCTCACACTATCTTCACGCCCCCGAAGGCTCTCGCGGAAACAATCCCGCACCCCGTCGGCGTTGGTGATCACCGAGCCGAGGAGGGGAAGGTGTCGGGCCTGAAGCTGTTCCGCACGGACACGACGAACAGCGGCATGACGGAGGTCATGCCGCGTCTTGCTGAGATCGAGGCCGATGTGCAGGCTCTCGTCGAGGCGCACATGGAGACGCTGCTGGGCGTCCGCTTCCTGGCGAGCGAGTACAGCACGGGGCCCGCCCACGGGGGCCGGATCGACTCGCTCGGGCTGGACGAGAACGGATCGCCGGTCATCATTGAGTACAAGCGCGGCACGGACGCCGGCGTCGTCAACCAGGGCCTGTTCTACCTGGCCTGGCTGATGGACCACCGGGCGGAGTTCGAGCACCTGGTCCGCGACCGGCTCGGGGTGACGGCCGCGTCCCAGGTCCTGTGGAGCGGACCACGCCTGATCTGCATCGCCGGCGACTTCACCCGCTACGACGTGCATGCCGTGCGCGAGCACCGGAGGTCGATCGACCTGGTTCGCTACCGACTCTTCGGCAGGGACCTGCTCGGGCTTGAGACCGTGGCCTCCGTGAGCGGCGGCGTGCAGGTGGCCCGCCGGGCACGGCGCCAGGCGGTTGCCCAGTCGGCGGCTGATGTCCAGGGCGCGGCGATGCGCGAGTTGGCGGGTGCGGTCGACGAGGTCCTGCTCGGGCTCGGGGATGGTGTGAACCGGGTGGAGCGCAAGACCTATCGGGCGTATCAGCGGCTGCGCAACTTTGCCTGCCTGTGCCCGCCGCAGCGAAGCAAGCTGCTGGTCTATCTGAAGGTCGATCCGAAGAACGTCGATCTTGTTCCGGGCTTCACTCGGGACGTGTCCGGTCTCGGTCACCACGGCACGGGTGATCTGGAGGTCCAGCTCCGTACGCTGAGGGACGTGGAGCGGGCGCAGGACTTGTTCCGGGCGAGCTACGCGGCGGCGTGATCGCCCGGCGCTCCCGGCCTCGTGACGGGCTGCGCTACGTGTGGTGTCTGCGGTCGTGGGAGGAGCCTCTCGACGTGCGGGCAGGGCGTGGCGGTGGACTATCTATGGTGCGTGGGATCGCCGGTTTGGCCAACCGGCGATCCCAAGCTATGTTGCCCCGCTCGTGCGGGGGTGATGATCAGCGTGAACGGCTGGCGGGTCGGCCGGACGTGACCGCCGGAGCCGCCGGCGCACTGGCTGCGAGGCGGGTCCTGTGATCGCGGCGGCCCGGCTGGGGCTGGCGTGTGCCGGTCTCGTGGGCGAGAGTTTCGGAGAGGTCGGCCAGTAGCGAACTCGGGGTGTGCGGGGACGCGGTGATGGCCCAGGTGGGCCGGTCCGGGTCGGGGCCGGCCCAGATGGTCCAGGTGGCTGGGCTCTGGGGGGCCTGCGCGGTCAGTGGGTCAAACCGGACGCCTGCCTGCCCGTCGGGGGACGTCCACCGGATCCCGTGCCCTGTCAGGGTGTGCTTCCACCCGGCCTCAGTGAGCGGCTGCGTGGCTGTGGTGACCGTCCTCTCGCCCACTGGGACGCCGATGACCGTGTCCCAGCCGTCTCCGTCGGCGAGGTGGTTCAGCAGATTCTGCAGTACTGGGGCGGGGGTGGCGCCGCTCGCGGTGAGGTGCCACATGCGGTCGGAGACAGGCGTTTCGTAGGCGGCTACGGTCCAGGCGGTCTCGCGGGCCTGGGTTTCGTGGACGCGTTCGATGCGCAGGGTCTGCGATTCGTGGATGGCGTGGGTCGTTTCATCGGACCAGGTGCGCCACTTTTCGAACTCGCCGTGCGTGTCGAGGAAGGTGTCGAGGAGGGCGTCGTGGTCGTCGGCATCGGCCAGGTAGATGGGGACGGCCTCCAGCTGGGGGCGGGGCGGTTCGGGCTTGGCTGTGGTGATGTCGAAGACGGAACGCGCTGCGGTGGCGGCGCGTTCGGTGTCGGTCAGGGGCGCTGGGCCGGGGCGCATTTCGGCCGCGTGGGCGTTCTCGAAGGCCACCAGTGCTTCCGCGGGTGAGTCGAAGGTGTCGGCGATCTGACGCAGATGGTCCTCGCCGTGGAGGTAGACGGTCTTGCCGCCCTGGTGGAGGTATGTGCCGACCGCGACGGTGGTGTGGCCGTCGTGGGCGTGGGCGTGTATCAGGAGGTGGCCGTTGCGGATGTCGTCGTGGATCTTCTGCGCATGGTTGGGAGACCTCGCGGATTTCGCTGCGCGTGCACCAGGGCATCGGGTACTTCGGCCAGGTCCATTCCTCGTCGATGGCCTCCTGGAGCCGTGGGGTGATCTCGACGGTGGCCCTTCGGCGGTCAGGTGCTGGGCGGCGTCGGCGGCCCAGTAGGGCTCCTCGTGATCGATGCGGGCCAGGACCAGGACGTTTGTGGCGGCGGCACTCCAGCCGGCAGCCTCCAGAGCCGTGGAGGCGACGTGGGCCTGGGTGCCGGTCAGGTGGGCTTGCACGGCGCTCGGGTGAGTGGGGTGGGTGTCGAGGCGGACATGGGCGTCGATGGAGGCAGTCACGTGGGGGTCTCATCCGTTCTGCCGGTGGCCGGACTCGCGGGCCCGGCCACCGGCGTAATCGGGAGTTATCGGGTTGCTCGTGTGGGCCGGGCGGCGTGTGCGGCCGTGGTGGTCGGCGGGCCGGCGCGGGTGGCAGGGGCCGCTCGCCGCTGCTGCGGCGGAGTGGCTCCGGCGGCGTGCTGCCAGCGGGTGCGGACGGCGGCGATGTCAGCGAGAGCGCGACGGGCCCCGGCGACGAACTGGAAGGGGGTGTTCGCCGAGTCGCCGGCGTACGCCTCGACGCGCCGTCCGGTGTGTTCGGCCGTTGCCAGCAGGGAGCGCCGCAGGGCGCGTTCGGCCCAGTGCTCGACGGATCCGGCGGGTTCGGCCAGCATGCGCAGGACCTCGCTTGGTTCACGGCCGTAGTCGAGCAGGCCGCGCTGCTGGGCTTCCCACAGGACGGTGACGGGGTCGATGGGCTCGTCGCGGCGGGCGAGGGTGGTCAGGCACTGCCACAGGCCGGCGTGCAGGGGCAGGGTGAGGTCGTCGGGGAGCAGCCACCGGACGGCGTCGATGTCGTCCGGGCGGGCGGTGGCGGTCGCGAGCAGGAGCTGCTCCTCCTCGACCGCCTCGGTGTCGTCGGCGGCGGTGGGAGGAGGTGGTGCCGGGGTGCGGGGAAGGGCACCGGAGCGCGGGGGGAAGCGGTTCGCGATGTCGTCCACGACCGCAGCAAGTGCATCCGCCTCGGCGAGCGCTGTCTGGACGGGGTGCGGGAGGGAGGCGTCGTGGACGGTGTGGACGAGGCGTTCGGCGGCCGTCAGCAGGCGACGGCGGGCGTGCTCGGCCTCGACCATCCGGGCGTACGCGGGGGCGTGGCGGGGCCAGGGGCAGACCTGAACGAGGGCGTGCAGGTAGGAGGCGGTCAGTCCGCGCGCCTCCTCCAGGGCGGTGGCGAGGACGCGGTCGATCCACGTGGTGTTCTTCGCGTGCTCGGCGGGGTCGGGCCGCGGCAGGGTACTGATCGCGGCATACAGGGCGGCGTGCGCGGCGGTGGAGAACGAGTCGGCGGCGATGCCGTTCACGTCGTCCAGGCGGTGCGGGTCGAGGAGGAGAGCCCCCAGGAGGGCCTGCTCGACGTGGAATACCGGCTGGGGCGGTGTGACGGTGTCGACGTTGTCTTCGTCGGGTTCGGGGGTGTGGGGCATCAGGCGGCGAGGGTGAAGTCGTCGGGGTCGAGGGTGACGCCGAGGTGCGGGGCGAGGAGGTGGCCGGCGAGCAGCGGGGGAACGGCGTTGCCGATCTGGGAGAACTGCTGGCCCTTGTTGCCGGCCCAGGGGTAGTCGGCGGGAAAGGTCTGCAGGAGGCCCGCCTCGCGGGCGGTGATCCGGATCGGCTCGGGAACGGCCGGCGCATCGGTGTCCGTGGCCGAAGGTGTGGCGGGTTCGGCGACCCAGGTGCACTCGTTGGCGCGGTGCCCGAAGAACAGCGTGCCGGCCGGCTCGGACAGCGGACGGACGGTGGCGTTGGCCTGGTTGTTGCTGCGCAGGGACCAGGACCAGCGGTGCGCCTCGGCGGTGAACGTGGGCGCCGGAGCGTCGGACGCACGATTCTCGCGCGTGCCGTGCCGGGCCGCCCACCCCGCGCCTTCCCGGCGGGACTGCAGAACCACCCCGTCCGGCCGCGGCATCCAGGTGCCGCGCTCCCGCGCGTCGGACAGCGTCTTGCGAGAGCCCGACGGGAACGGCTCGGGGCCGCCGCCAGGCCCACCTCCTGCACAGACGGTGGGGACGGGCCGGTCGGTCGCGCCCCATCCCAGGGCTTCGGCCATGCTGACCCAGCGGGCACGGCCCGGACCGAACAGCGATTCCGGCTCGGCGAGCTGGGCGTGCGTGGGCGTGGGCGGCTGCGCCGTGCGGACGCGGGAGGCCAGGAGGATTGCCCGCTTCCTGGTCTGCGGGACGCCGAAGTCGGCGGCGTTGAGGATCCCGTACCAGACGGAGAACCCCCACCCGCGCAGGACGGCCGCGTACTGCTTCCACAAGGGCAGCACGTCCGGTACTTCCTCCATGGCCAACCAGTCGGGCTCGCCGACCGCGTTCAGCGCGTGCAGGTAGCGCATCGGCTCGGCGGCGAGCAGGGAGCGCTCGTCGCGGCAGGCGGTGAGGAGGCGTTCGCGGGTGTCGCGCCCGGCGGCCAGGTCTTCGACCGCCGCGTGCACCAGCGGCTGGTCGACCAGGCCGAGGCGCTTGCCGGCCATGCTCCACGCCTGACACGGCGGCGAAGCGATCACACCGCGGGTGCGGCCGAGGAACGGCCAGGCCGGATACCTCGCCACGTCGCACCGGATGGTCAACTGCCCCGCCGCAGCACGGGTCTTACATGCCCACGGGTCCCATTCCAGGCCGACGTCGCGCACGCCCAGGACGTGCAGTGCCCTGCTCCAGCCGCCCGGCCCCGCGAAGAGGTCGAGTATCACGTGGCCAGCCCGAAGTCGTCCTGCGTCAGCGCGTCGGCGTCGCCCCGGCACGCCCAGGGCGAGCAGCCGTCCTCGACACCGTTCTCCAGGACGTCGGCCTCGTCCGCGCTGATCCGCAGGGCGGCCCGCTCGGCGGCGGTGACGTGATCGATGGGGGCTTCGCTGAGCGGGACGCGGGAGCGGTGCAGGAACGCCTCGCCGAGCAGTCTGTTGCCGGTGGCGTTGGCGCGGGCGTTGCCCTGCCGGATGGCCGTGTCGAATTCGACGACGTCCGCCCACTCGGACGGAGATGTGTCCCTGATATGCCGCCACTGCGCATTTCCATGGAACGGGCATCCCAGGCAACTCGATTTCGGGGTATCGGCGAGACCGAGGGAAGTCAGGTAGCGCGCACAGTCGGCCCTGCTCCAGGACATGTCCAGAAGGGGATGCCGGTTACGCATGTACTTGACGTCCGCGTCCTTCGCGCGGTGGAATTCATCCGTGGAGATTCCTACCCATTGCTCGACGAAAACTCCCTTTGGGATGCGTGCCGGATAGGGGTAGCCGAGCAGTTCGCGGACCTTCTGCTTGATTGGCTTGACCTTATATTCGCCGGTGCACTGCCGCCGGGTCATCCCAGGTCGCCCGTCCTGATTGAGGATGTGGAGCGGCATGGAGGCGAACCGGTGATCCGGGTTCAGGGCGTCGTCTCGGATATTTCCGGCCGACACGCGCAGTATGGGTATCCCGGCGGGGGCGGCTATCTCTTCTTCCAGGCGGTCAAGGTGTGCATAAACCGCTTCGGGTTCCCATTCGGTGTCGGCGAAAATCGCATAGTCGACCCTGGGGAGAATGCCCTCGGCTGACAGGGCAAGGAGCGTGCTGGATTGAACTCCCGCACCGAGGGAGAGGGCGCGGAATCGGGGCTGATCTGAAATGGTCTGTCCTGGGTTTAGGGAAAGGGGAGGGAGTGCTCGAATCGCGGTCGCGTCAGCGGCAGGGGGATTGCGGCCGGTCGCGGGATACGGCGTCGCAGAGGGCGGGGATGCGGTCGACGAGGTCGGTGGCCGACTCGATGAACTGCTGCGGTGTCGGCCCGATCAGAACCACCCGCCGTGATGTGGCGGCGGCCTGGCGGCGCTGGTTCTCCACGGCGCGGGCAAGAGCAGCCGTCAGTTCGGCGGCGGCGTCCTGGGCGGCCTTGGCGATCTGCGCGACGCGGTGAAGGAGCAGCAGGTCCGGAGGGGAGGGCCGCGTCGTCTGGCGGCTGAGGGTGAGAAACAGCCGCAAAGCGGTGCCGGCGAGGTCCTGGGCGTCAGTGAGGCGCGCGGCCAGTGTGGATGCGGATGCGCCTCGTTCGGCGGGCAGGAAATGCAGGGCCTGGTGCAGCGAGGCCGCGTCGGACGAGATGCGGGCGAGGACCGGGGCCGGGTCGGCGGGGTCAGGCACGGGTCTCCGTGGTGGCGTACGGGTACAGGGCGTGGGCGAACGCGGTGGTGAGCACTGGGGCCTGCTCGGGGGAGGCCATCAGGGCGCGGACGACGGGGGTGCCGATGACGACGGCGTCCACCAGTGGCGCCACGCGTTCCGCGAGGGCCGGGGTGGAGATCCCCACGCCCGACACGACGGGCAGGGGACTCGCGGCACGAAGGCGTGTCGTGAAGTCGGCGAGCGCGGGCACGTCGAGCGGGCCGCGGTAGCCGGTGGGGCCGGTGCTGGCGGGTGCGTAGAGCCATCCCGACGCACCGGCGGCCACGGTGGCGAGACCGGTGTCGGCGAGGTGGCGCGGGACGAGGCGTGGGGTGGAGAGGTTCGCGTCCTTCGTTGCGGCCTGCCAGCGCTCTGCCTGGTCGTCGGGCAGGTCGACGACCATCGCCCCGGCGGCACCCGCGTCAGCGAGCAGCCGGGCCAGGCGTTCGGGGCCGTGCCGGTGGACTGGATCCCAGTAGGTCATAACGACGGTCGGCCGAAGGCCAGCGGCGTGCTCGACCGCGCGCAGGGCGCGGGCGAGGACGTTTCCGCGGCTCAGGGCGCGGCGGTAGGCGGCTTGGATGATGGACCCGTCGAGGCCGGCGTCATGGTGGGCGAGGCCGATCTCGAACAGGTCGGCGCCGGCTCGGGCGATCTGGTCGAGCTGACGGCGCTCGGCGCGGGCCGGATGCAGTCCGGCGGGGACGAACACGCCGAGCGCGCAGCGGGGTTGGGCGAGGAGAGCTTGGAGGGAGTCGGTGGTGGCCAGGAGATGTCTTTCTCGGAGGGCGCTGTCGCGGCAGGTCAGCGGTGGCGTGGGGCCGGTGAAGGCGGGGAGGTTACGAGGGTGGTGGCGCTCTGGCCGTGGGCGGCCCGGGCACGGGGCGTGGTGTCCGTGGTGGGCTGGTGGCTGAAGGCGGGGGCCACGCGGTCGAGGGCCTGGGCGATCTGCCGGGCCTGGTCGTGAGCAGTAGCGAGCTGCTCGGCAACATCGGTGGGGAACCGGTCCCACTGGGCTCGGTACTGGTAGCGCTGGATGATCTCGGCGGCGTTGCGCAGCTGCTCGGCGACCTGCCGCAGGACGGCGGTTTTCTGTTCCGGGGCGGTCGCGGTGTGTGTGGCTTGCAGAAGCGCGTCCAGGGCGGTGGGCAGCGACTCGTCGGGCGTGGGAAGGTCGTAGAGGGCGGCGTGCAGGGTGTGGGCGTAGACCGTCACGGGTCCGCCCCGACCGCGGCTGCGGTACTCGATGGGGGCTTGCCGGCGGGCGCCGAAGCTGACGGTCACGTCCCGGGGAGCGGCACCGGGGTGGAGCTGGTCGGCGAGGGCACGGTCGAGATCATGCACGGTGGGGGTGTTGGAGGACGTGGAAGCTCCTCGGATGGCGGTGCTGGATGCGTTGGGGTGGTCAGCGGGTGCGGCGAGGGGCCGATGGTGTGGTTCGTGGACCGGTGGCGTGAGCTGAGCGGCGGCGGGTGCTGGCGGGGATGTCGGCTGGTGTGGGGATGCCCAGGTGGACACGCGCGTTGAGACCGTGGGTGTACGCGTGTGCCTCGGCAGCGGTGACGGCGCTGAGCAGTTGGCGCTCGTCCAGCCCGTCCCGAGTGCGGTAGGACGCGCCGTCTGCTGTGGGGACGAAGCCGTGTTGCTCCAGCAGCAACCGGGTGGCGGTGGTCGAGGCAGTCACGGCAACCGTGCCGTCCCTGACCTGGAAGTGCAGGTCTGGGCCGCCTGCCCGCTGGTCGGGACTCCAGCGGGTGGTCCAGGAAAGGTCGACGAGGTCGTGGGTGTGGGCCAAGAGCCCGTACATCGCCACGCCGGCGCGCTCGTGTACGTCCTGCGCGATGCCTGGAGGCAGCAGGTGGAGCCTGCGGCCGTGGTGTTCACGAGGGAGGAAGCCGGCGTCGGTGAGCAGCCGGTCGGCGTCGCGGATGGGGCGGTTGAGGATGACGAAGGTGTGGCCGTCGTCGGTGGACCCGATGAATACGTCTGGGATGTCCAGGAGTGACACGGTGGTCCAAGGGATTCGGAAGTGCAGGCCGGGAGGAATGGCAGTGCGCTCGCGGCAACGGACGGGTACGTGCAGCCGAGTCAGGGCGGCGTTGTGCCGGGTGAAGTAGCCGGCGAGGAGCAGGAGGTGCTCGGCCGGCCCAGTCGGCTCGTTCAGCTGGGGATGACGGGTTTCGGTGAGGCCGGTGTCAGCGGCGGTGTACGACGCGGCCGAGCTGGGCGCCGGCGTGGTGGACGTGTGGGTTCACGGCGGCTCGGTGCACGGGGGTGATGAGCGCGTCGTCCAGGTTCTGCACGAGGTAGGGGACGTCACGGAAGGTGCGCTCGACCGGGGTGGTCGTCGCGAGATGGGTGAAGAACTGGGCGACGAGCCGCTCGGGGGTGTCCTGGGTGAAGGAGGCGTCCCAGTGGGTGTCGAAGCCGTCGTACACGTGGTGCCGGAAGCGCCACGGGGTCTTTTCCGCCGGAGTGTGCTGCAGGTGGCAGTGGCCGTCGGGCGAGGTGAACGTGTCTTCCTCGCGGTGCCAGTGGTTCAGTTCGGCGATCTGCGCGAGGGGGTGGTGGTGAGCGGGATCCGGTCGATGTGCCGGTCGTCGCCGAGCAGCTGGGGCAGAGCCTGGGTGACGGCGGCGATGGCCTCGATCGGGGTCTGCCGGGTGAAGCGGGCTTCCCAGTACGGCTCGTGGTGCGCGAGGGACCACCAGTGGCCGTGCGTATGCCGGGAGTTGAAGTTGACGAACAGGCTGCCGTCGGGGCTGTGGACGCTGATGCGTCCGCTTGCGCGATCGTGCTCGCTCTGCCAGCCGAAGAGGTGGACCAGCGGGCCGATCGCATCGGCGAGCCGGTCGATGCCCGCTCCCGCCAGATAGCGCGGGGAGACCAGGACCCGGTCCTGGGGCGCGAAGGGCCTCACCGCCGGGCCTTGTACCGCAGGTGGCAGTGGGCCAGGACTGATCGGGTGCAGCGCGTCGGTGCCGGTGTGCAGGAGACGTCTGGGACGCGTGCGGGCGGGGCCTCGTATCCGTCCACCCGGGCGCGGGGTGGATCCGGGTGTTGGGCGCGGTTGTGCGAGGTCAAAGGCTGCTGTGGGCTCCGATGGGTCAGTTAACGGCTGCGGGCGGCCGTCTTCGCAGCGGTGGGTGCGGGCGCGGGCGTCGTGCCGGGCGCCCTGCGAGTGGGCGGGAGGCTGATGGCTGTGGCCAGCGCGGTGGTGCCGGCGGGAGTGAGGCGGACTCGGTCCTGGAGCGGGCCGCCCACATAGGCGGCAGGCGCGGACTGCGGAACGCGCTCCGCGAGCCCCTTTGCCTCAGAGGTCGTTCTCTTTCCGAACTTCGTGTGCAGTTTCCGCTGGTCCGGCATGGCATGGCGGCTGGCGCGGGAGTCTCGGTCCGTTGCTGATCGAGATGGCGTGGGGGGTGGCGGATGCCGTCGATGCGGGCGGTGTTGGAAGCGCGGCAGAAGGCCGCGGCGGTGCGGGTGGAGGAACTCGAAGCCGAGCTGGAGCGGGTGCGGGCGGCTCTGGTGGAGGCGGAAGAGGTGCTCAGGCGTCGGGTGATCGGCCTGGAGCAGTATCTGGAGGCGCTGGCCGAGGAGGAGGCGCCCGACGTGGTGGTCGGCAGAGCACTACAGAAGAAGCCGGTGGGGCCGCGCCGGGCGGTGCCCCACCGGGACAACGCCCACGGGACCGAGGTGTTGTCGGTGGACTACCAGGCGTTGATGGCCGCCGCCCTGGAGGCGGGAGGCGACGGGCTCGGCGCTCGGCGGGCGGCGGTGGTGCTGGGCTGGGACAGTGCGTCCGCCTCCCGCGTCGAGGGTGCCAGGGCACGGCTGAAGAGGCTGGTGGAACGGGGCTGGCTGGTCGAGGGGAAACCGGGCAGGTTCACGCTGCCCGCGGCGGAGCAGGGCTTTGCTGCCGGGCGGCCAGGCGGCGGCTCATGAGGGTGGTCATCGACCACAGGACTACCGCTTCGCTGGTGTCAGTGCGCCGTTCGTAATCACGGACCAAGCGCCGGCTGCGCAGGAACCAGGGGGCGGGAAGTCGGCGGGCATCGCCCGCCACTTGATGCCGTTGTCGACGAGGTAGCGCACCGCGTCGATCATCTGCCGGTGGCAGTAGCCCTCCGGCCGCCCGCCCCGGCCGGCCAGCCATCCCGGCACCGGCAGCAGATCCCGCACCAGAGCCCACTCGGTATCGCTCATGTCCGAGCCGTACCGGGGCTGGCGCTCCGGCCTGTCGGCTGCGTTCCCGAACCTGTGGGCGAGACAGTCACACCCAGGAGTGGCCGGACTGGACCCGGCGACCGTGACCACGCGACACTTCGACAACAGGGCCTCTTGCTCCTCGCTGGACTCGACATCCGCGAGCTACCAAGAGGCCCTTCTCTCATGCCTCGGCACCAGCAATCTCACCCGATCCAGGGCCCTGTTCGAGGCCGAACGAGCACGCGAACGGATAGGGAACAGCCAGTCAAACGCCCGCAGTGTGCCCAGGAGCACGCGCTCGTCGCGGTAGTGGACGTTTTGCCGTCCCAGGGAGCTGGTGACCACCACGTTCCCGCAGGCGATCTCCCACAGGGCGGTGTGGTGAGCGGCGGTCAGGCTGTGCTCCGGACCGTCGTCTGCTGCCGTCCCCCCGCGGCGTCGGATTTCGTAGGCGAGGGTGTTGGCGCAGCCCATCGTGGCTTCGGGTGCCAAGGCCGTCAGAGTGCGTGCCATCGGGAGCTGCTGGTCCGCGGAGGCACTGCTCAGGAAGGCGAGCTGCTCAAGGCGGACCACTGCGTCCGACAGGTCGGGACTGCGGAAGAGGCGTACGTCGGTGACCGCTTTGAGGGCGGTGCGGGTCGCAGAAGCGAGTCGCTGGGCGGAGGCGGCGTGGGCGTTGGGCTCGGATGGCGGATGGGCCCGCAGGAGACGGTCGAGCATGTCGTTGTGCTGCACGTACTGGTCTGCGAGCAGCAGCAGGCGTTCAACCGGCGTCGGCGGGGCGGCCACGTCGAACAGGAAGTCCTCGGGCAGCGTCGTCATACGCGGCGCCGGGCAGCGAGCACGGGCGGTGTGGAGGGCGCCTTCTGCGGGCTGGGCCTTTGGGCCTCGGCGATGAGTTGCCGGTCTTCAGCGCGCGCCGAGAATGAGGCGAGGCGTCGGGAGAGCCGTCGCGCTACGGCGCGATAAGTGGTGGCCGCTTGCTGCATCTCGATACCGGCACGGCGAAGCTGATCACGGCTGGTCGCCGGGGTGGGATCGGCGTCCTCGTACAGCAGGATTTCGGTGCGGTGATGGATGGCGAGGTTGCACAGGGTGGCGGCCAGTGAGATCTGGGAGCAGGCGCCGGCGAGGAGCGCCAGGTTGTCGGCCCCGTCCTTCATTGCGGGGTACTGGCTGACCGACAGGTCGTGCACCTGCCGCGTGCACTTCATCGCCAGCTCGTGCACCCGCAGGCTCAGGGGTGCGATCTCTCGGACGGGCTTGGCGATCTCGCCCTCCCGGATGCGTGCCGCCTCCACGGACAGCTCCTTCAGGGCGGGGGCCACCTCGCTGAGAAGGCGGGTGTGTTCGGTCAGGTCGACGGTGTGCAGGACAACTCCGGGAGGACGCGGGGCGGTACGGGGCAAGGTGAGATGTTCGGTCCGTTGCTGTGCAGGAACGGGCTCGGTCACAGGGCTTCCCACAGCAGGCGGGTGACGTGGTCGTTGCCGTGGCCGGCTCGTGGGCGGGACGGGGTGTGCCATCCGGCGCGGGGCGGCCGGCTGGCGATCACGCGCCACCCGGCGCCGCGCAGTGATGCGCCGCTCTCGCCGTCCTGCGTGTAGGTGACCAGTCGTCGGTAGCCGAGGGCTTTCGCCGCCCGCCACGCGGCCCCGTAGAGCAGTGAGTTGGCGTTGCGGGCGCCGTCGGTGGCGGTCCGGGTGACTTCGAGGGTGGCGCCGTCGTCCAGGTGCCGGGCCACCGGCCTGCCGACGATGGCCACGGCGCGCAGCGTGCCCCTCTCGTCGGCGGCGCCGACCGCGAAGATCTGTCCTGCGGGCGGCGGGTGGTGACGGTGCCAGGTGCGCACGAAGTCCTTCGCCTCACGGGAGCGGACCGGCACCAGGTGCAGCGGTATGTCGCTCACGCGGCCGTCCCGAAGTCGGACTGTGTCGGCGCGTGCTTCGCGACGGCGCGAGCCGTGATCGCCTTCGACGCGCGGGCGGACGCCGCGGACAGTTCCCCGGCTCCTGGCTCTCGGTACCACGGTCGCAGGTCGAGCATGGCGGCGCGCATGCCGGTGGCGAAGCACAGGGCGGTGCCCTTGGGCAGGGCTCGGATCGCGTCGGCGGGCAGGATCCGTTCCTGCCGCATCGACACCGACGTGCTCTTGCCGGACTCCGAGTGCGAGGTCGATGTGGTCTCGACGTCGTGGTCGCCGATCAGGCGGGAGAGCTTGTCGGCGAAGTCGGAGTCGTCGATGCCGGAGCCGATGACCTTGACGGTCGAGGCGGACCACATGGCGTCCATGCCCGCGTCTCCCCAGACCTTCTGGCCCTGGCGGTAGGACTGGAGGATGGTGATCGGGATGATTCCGCGGGAGCCGAGGTGGGAGTACAGGTCCGGCAGGTCGCTGATCTTGCACACGTTGGCGGCCTCGTCGAGGATCGCCAGCATGGGCGGGTCCAGGCGTCCGCCGGCGCGTTCGGCCTGGGCGGTGGCCGCGCGCATGACGGAGTCCGCGCACGCGGCGATCAGTGCCGAGGCCCCGCCTCCCCCGTCCTTGCTCAGCAGGTACAGCGTGTCGGTGGAGGTGACGAACTCCGACGGGCGGAACTCGGGAACGTCCTTCTGCGGGGTGACCCAGGCGGCGATCTCGTTGTTCAGCAGGGCGGCGGCGTACTGGCGGGCAGTCTCGTAGATGCCGTCGCGCGTCTCCGGGGGTCCTTCGACGGTGCCCTTGAGCTGGGCTGCGACGGCGGCGAAGTCGTGGTCGCGGAGGATGTCGAGCGGGGTGCGGTCGGCGGGGAAGGCGAGCCACTGCATGATGTCGGTGATGGGCCGCTCGTCGAGCGCTGCGGCCAGCAGCAGTTGGGACAGGATGTTGCTGCCGGCCTTGGACCAGAAGTCGCCCTGCTGGGAGGCGTCCACCGAGGCGGCGAGGAAGTGTCCGGCGAGCCGGTTCGCTCCGTCCAGGGTTTTCGCGCTGGCGAGGGGGTTCCACCACATCTCGCGTGCGGCGTGCGCGATCTGCTGGGGGTCCATGGTCCACACCTGCCCGACGCGGGAGCGGGCCTCGTATGTGGCGGTGAATGCGTCGCCTGCGGCCTTGTTCGAGGTCAGCAGGACGGGGCCGGGCGCGGCGAGCATGGAGGGGATGGCGAGCGAGGTGGTCTTGCCCGAGCGGGGCGCCATGATGGCGACGGCCACATCCTCATAGCCCATGCGCACCTCGTGCCGGGTGTTCTGCAGATTGCCCAGGAGGATGCCGGTGTCGCGGGCTTCGATGTGCTTGGCGTCCTTCAGGCTCGGGCGCAGCGAGCGGGCTTTGTCGGTGATCGCCTTGGCCATCAAGGGCTCGATGTCCCTGGCCTTGGCCATGCCGGTGATCCTCTTCCGGCCGCCGCCGCGGTTCTTGTGCCGGAGCCACAGGGCGACCGCCGTCCCCCCGAGAGCCAGGAGGAGCAGAACGGGCACGATGCGTGCCCCGATGAGCAGGGCGTTCTCCCCGGCCTCGGGCCAGACCTGCTCGGGGTGGAGCAAGGCGTTGGTCGGCTGGTAGGGGGCCCAGCTGCCTCCGGCGAGGGAGGCGGTGAGGTTGCCGCACAGCCAGGCCAGGTGGGACAGGGGGACGACGACGGCGACCACGCCGAGCAGGAGGCGCAGGACGAGGTCGTATCCGTCGGTGTTGCTGCTGGAGGAGGAGGGGGGGGCAAGGGCTAGGTGCTTCCAGGCGGGGACGGAGGGATCAGCGCAGGCGGTGGCGCTCGGTCTGCGGCCGTTGCGGAGGATGCGTGCTCGTCGCCGGCGGGCCGGATCGGCGTGCGGCGAGGGAGCGGACGCGTTCTTCCAGGGCGCCGGCGACCTGCTGGGCGGGTACTTCCCGGTGCGAGAGGGTGATGAGGTCCGGGTTGCGAGTCGGGAGGCTGGAGGGGCCTGCGGTGCGCGGCACCGGTTGGGGGTCGGTGAGCGCGGCGGTGAACGCGGTGATCAGGTGCGGTGGGGTGTGCTCGCTGAAGTGGGCTTGCCACAGCAGAGTCCGGAAGTCGCGGAGGGCGGTGTCGACCCACCAGGCCCCGGTTGCCTCGTCGGCCTCGACGCGGACGGTGCCGTCGGGTGAGGCCAGCCGGTGGTGGCTGTAGGCCGGAGACCAGCCCGCTGTCAGAAGCGGCTCCTGCGGATCCCAGTTGTCTCCTTGATTGGCAGTGGGATCGGTCAGCACGTCGGTGAACGCAGCGATCATCTCGACGGGGGTGCGGGCATCGAAGCTGGCGAACCAGGCGGGCCGGTCCGGCGCGGGGGCGTGCTGCAGAGTCCACCACCGTCCGTCGGGGTCAGGCTCCAGCCGCAGGAGGGCCTTCTGGTCGGGGCTGGAAAGCAGAACGCGAGGCATCAGGGGGTCGTGACCGTAGCTCCAGCCGCAGGCACGGTGGAGGGGGACGGTGATCCAGGCTGGATCGCCGCCGCCAGCCAGGTGGCGCGGGGCGACATAGTCGATGTCAACGTTGACGGCGACCTCGGGCATGGTCACCGCCCCCTCGCGCCGTGTCCGCTGCGCCGGGACGTCAGGGCGGGGAGCTGCGAGCGCTTCGGCCGGGACGGTGCGCGGCGTGCGGCGGCCTGGATGTCGAGGATGACGCGGCCGTGGCAGGCCCAGTCGTCCAGATAGCTCCAGCACTCTGCGTGGTGCTCGTCCAGCGCGTCGACGTACGCGTCGCTGCCCGGACCGGCGCCCTCGGGGAGCTGGGCCCGGGTCTGGCGCCACTGTGCGTCCAAGGCGTCGAGATGGCTCAGTGCCTCCTCCAGGATGGTCAGCTGCCCGGGCCAGCTGTCCCGCGTGAGGTGTGCGGGCAGGTGCTGGAGCTGGAGCCGGGCGGTGGCCAGCAATTGGCGAGCGCCAGGACGGATGCCGTCGAACGCTGCGGCGGTGTCCGCGTCACGGACGGCGGCCCGGCGGCCGTAGGCGTCCTCGTCGAAGGGCCAACCGTCCAGGTCCGTGTTGAACGCGGTGAAAGCGTCCCAGGACGCCAGGATCCGTTCACTGTGGCGCAGATAGCGATTGAGGCGCCGCAGCGAGGTGCGGCGGCCGTGGTTCGTGGTGCGGGAGATGAGAGCATCCTTTGAGGTCAGCGGCGGGCGGCCGACTGGACGGCGGTCGTGGGCGCCGGGGGTGTCGCGTTGGCAGTCTGCTGACGGCGCACGGCGCGGGCCTGTGCGCGGAGCGTCTTCACCCGGGCGGTGTGCGCGTCGACTACCTGCTGCGGGCGCAGCGGGCTCGGCTCTTGGACGGCGCTGTAGTGGGCGGTGCGGTCGAACATGCCGCGCTGCAGCGGGCTCTGGTCGGCCAGCGCGCCCAGGAAGGCACCTACGAGGCGATCGGGAACGTGCTCGTCGAGGAAGGCATGCCAGATCCGCGGGCCCGGGAATGATTCGTCGCTGCTTGTCCTGACCTCGATGTGCCAGGACGGCCGTTCATGGAACTCACTCATGGGGCGGTGCTCGATCCGGCACAGCGAGTCCGGAGAGAACGCTCTCCCGGCATCCTCGTACTGCCAGCCTGCGCTGGTCACGGGCTGCCAGGGGTCCGGTTGCGATGAGGGCGGTGTGATGAGGGCGTCGGTGAGGCCGGCGAGGACCTCGGCCGGCACGAGTTCACCGAACTCGGCGTACCAGCCATGGTCGTTGTCGCCGGGGGCGGCCCGCAGCCGCCACCAGGCGGAGGTGGCGGACTGCGGGTCGAACTGCAGGCGGTAGCGGTGATCGGGGCTGGCCATCACGATCTCGGCGCTGAGCGGGTCGGAGACCGTGGCCCGTCCGGCCGCGGCCAGGCCGTGGGTGACGTGACGGGCGTCGCCCGGGCCGGCGAGGTGGCGGGGGCTGGTGTCGAAGGGGATCTGCCCGGCGTGCTTGTCGGCGAAGGCGTCGAGCTGGCGCTCGCTCAACGGCACCGGCTGCACCCCTGCTCGCTCTCGGCGTCGTCGTGCAGCGCACGCAGCTCGTCCAGGACGTAGTGGAGGGTGTGCTGGTCGGTCTGTTCCCAGGCGGCTGAACGCAGCTCGGCGATCAGGACGTTGACGTGCGCGGTACGCGGGATGGCCTGGTGTTCCTGGATGGTGCGGGCGAGGGCACGCAGCGTGTCGGCGAGCTGGACGGGCAGGCCCGTGTACTCGTCGAGGAGCGGCTCGACGAGGGCGAGGGCTTCATCGGGGTCGGGATTCTCGCGCAGGTACTCGGTGACGTCCGACAGCGTTTCAGTCAGGGCGCGCAGGGTTTCCGGGGTGGGGGCAGGCATCGGGCTCCTTCAGATGGGGATGGCGATCAGCGGCGGGTCCGGGCACCGCCGGCCGGGGCGTAGGGACGGGCGGTGGTGCGGGGCCGGGCGCTTCGGGCGCTGTTGCGGGCCCAGGTGGCGGCGCGGGCAGCTGTAATCCGGGCCTGCTGCCAGGCGCTGAGCTGGGAGGGCTTGACGGAGACCGACCAGGTCCGGATCTGGGCGCTGTGCGGGACACGTCCGCGTGGGCGCATCACCGGGTCCGGGCCGGCAAGTTCGGTGGAGAAGGCTTGGACCAGGTGCATCGGCGTGTTCGGCGTGAAGTGGGCAGTCCAGCCGTTGCCCTGCTTGTCCTGCGCTCCGGTCCACCACATCGCCGAGCCATCGACGCCCTGGCGGTACTGCATCCACGCGGTGCCGTCGGGGCTGCTCGCCGAATAGTCTTGGCCCTCGAACCGCGTGTGCCAGTTCTGCTCCTGCAGAGGTGCCCAGACGTTAGGGGCGTGTGCGGAGCGGGGGCGGGTGAGGGCGTCGGTAAGACCGGCGACGATCTCCACCGGAGTCTGCCGGCCCAGGTGCGCAGACCATTCACCGGTCGCGCCGCCTGCCCGGCCGTGGATGGTCCATCCGCCCGGCAGGATGTAGGGGTCGTAGGCGACGCGGACGGTGCGGTCCGGGCTCTCCATGAGCAGCGGGCCGCCCTTCTTGGACTTCTCCCGCCAGCCCGAGGCGCGCAGGAACTCCGAGACGTGCCGGACGTCACCGCCGCCGGCCAGGGCACGGGGCTGGACGAGGTAGTGCTGCTCGGCCTGCTCGCCCGGCCCCCAGCCCTGCCACTGCTTCTTCTTCACCGGCGCCGCCGTACGACGAGCGGGGCAGGAGCCGGAGGCTTCGCCGCGCTGGTGGCCGGTCGGGTGCCGAGGTGCTGGAGGAGGTCCTGGTGCTCGTCCAGGTCCAGGCTGATGTCGTGCAGTTCGTTGGCGGCACGGCCCAGGGCGAGCCATACCTCCGCTGGCAGGGCGCCTCGTTCTGCCTCGCTCTTGGCGAAGTGGCTGCCGGTGATGACGAGGTGAGTGACGCCGCCGAGGACTCCGTTGTCGGGGTCGAGGACGCGGGCGATGACCTGCGCTGCCTGGGGCGGGGGGAGCTGAGAGAGGTGGTCGGAGAGCTGGCCGAGCTGGCGGGTGATCTCGTCGGCCAGTGCCACCGGGTAGGGGGCGGGGTGGGACATGCTCCTCCGGGTGTGTGGACGGTCAGTGGTGGTGGCGCTGCCCGACGCGTTGCGCCTCGTTGGGGACGGCTTGCGGGCCGGCGCCGGCCAGTGGGGAGGCGCGGTCGGGGCCGGCCGTGATGCAGGCGCGTAGATAGCGGCGGAACAGGGCGGTTGCGAGCCGGGGTTTGAGCCGATGGCTGATCGGTGCGGGTGTGCGTTCTGCTACGGGTTTCTCCGTGGAATCGGGCGGGGGGTGGGCGGCCCCGGCGTGGTGCCGGGGCCGCCCGGGCTTACGGGGTGCGGCGGACCGGTGCGGAGTGCGAGGGGGGACTGGCGGGCGCCGGTTGCTGCGGGGCGGGTCGGGCCGCGCGCGCCTGGAGGCGGTGCACGGCCTGCTGGTAGAGGGCCTCGTCGAAGACTTCGGGGTCGCAGTTGACCGTGTATCCGGCCATGAGCAGGGCGGGGATGGCACGGTTCGCCAGGTGTTTCTGCTCCTCGGCACCGAGGTGATCGGGCACGGTGTGCCAGACGTAGAGCGGCTCGCCTGTGGGGTATTCGTGGCGTTCGAGGCCGAGCTGTTCCAGCAGGTCATGGAGGCCGGCGGGGGCGCCGGTGGGGGTGTCGGCGTGGATGGTGGTCGTCAGGGCCTTGATGTAGATCTCGACGTCTGTGCCGTACTCGTCGGCCAGATTGGCCATACGTTTCTTCTCCGCGGTCAGCGGCGGCGGGAAACCGGGGACGGTGCACGGCCCGCTGCCGATGTCGGGGCCGGTGCGGTCGCTGGCGGCTGCGCCGGGCGGGCGGCGTGGTTGCGGGCGTGCAGGATGACGCGGGCGGCTTCGCTCAGGGAGTTGGCGGTGCTGCCGAGCCGTGCGATGGGCTCGGGTTCCTCGCCGGGCGCGGCGCCGTGGAGATCACTGGCGGCGATCCAGGCGCGGACGATCACTTCTCTGGTCAGGGGCAGCAGCCCGTGCACGGGGGCCGCGACCTCGGTCAGGACTTCGGCCACCTCGCTGCTGGTCTCGGCGGCCGAGGCCCGCTCGGCGAGTTGGGTGAGGTAGCGCAGGGCTGCGTCACGGTCGCCGTCGGGGGCGGCCAGCATGTTCAGGGCGGGGTCGAGGTGGACGCTGTGGCCGGCGGCGAGCAGGGCGTGCGAGGCGGTGGTCGCCTTCAGGCGCTGCTGCTCGATGGGCAGGCCGTGCGGAAGACGGTGGTAGTCCCCGCGGGGTCCGGGAGAGGTGAGGAAGCCGCCGGTCCGCTGAAGGATGTCTGCTGCTTGCTCGGTGCCGCCGATGGCCACGACCAGTCCGGTGCGGGGGTCCTTGGTGATGGTGACGTACTCCAGGACCCAGAAGTCGGGCTCCGTCTGGTTCATCGCGTCCTGGCGGTGGGTGTGCGGGTGCCGGCGGGGGCCGGCGGCATGGAGGCCGGGGCGGAGGTGGGCGCGTGGCGTCCGGCGGGGTGCTGGAGGGCGGTGCCCATGCCGAGCGCGTCGAGCTGCGGGCCGATCTCGCGCAGCGCGCGGGCCTGGGCCTGGGTGTCGTCGCCACTCAGGCGGTAGATGCCGCTGTGCGGGTCCTGGGTGAAGCCGTGGGCGGCGAGGATGGTGCCGGCCCGGTCGTCGGCGGGGGCGGTGGCGACGCTGCCGTCCGGCTGCCAGGTCAGGACGACCCGGTCCGGCTGGGAGGGCTGGATGCCGTCCAGGGCGTTGTGCCGGACCTGGGCGAGCGCACGGTCGTAGCGGACGAGGAGATCGCCGGCGACCTGCTCGGCGCCGAGGAACGGGTCGTCGGTCAGGGCGATGCCGTTGGGCTCGGGGACGCCGCGGTACGCCTCGTCCGGCAGGGCGTGCGGGGCGACGGCGGCGAGGAGGAAGCCGTCGCGTTCGTCGTGCCGGTCGATCAGGACGAGCTGGGCGCCGTCGGGGCGGCTGAGGACGGCTGCCTGCTGCAGGGGGTGTTCGGCCAGCAAGGCGGCGACCAGGTCCAGGTCCCAGATGCGGTCGGTGAGTTCGGCGAGGTCGTCCTTGGCGTCGCCCGTCAGGTGGGTGCTGGTCCAGGTGTCGGGGAGTTCGCCGGCGAGGACGTCGGCGTAAGAGGCAAGGCGCTCGGAGTTGACGTGGTCGTGCATGGTGTCCTTGGGCAGTTGAAGGGGCTCAGCGGCGCAGGCGGGTGGCACCGACGGGTGGCGGTGCCGGGGCTGGCAGGGCACGCGGCGGGGGCGGGCAGGCGCACACCGCGGAGCGTTCGGGCTCATGGCCGGGGACCTGCTCTGTGCAGGCGCGGCGTCCGGGGTTAGGGGCATGCCGGTCGGCCAGCCGTTCGCGGGTGTGCGCGAGGTCGGAGCGGATGACGCGGACGTATGCGTCGGCGAGGTAGCGCAGGCGCCCGGCGGTGTACGGATCGCTCGCGTCGCCGAGCCCATCGAAGAACTCCGCCAGGGCGCCGAGGGTTTCCTCGAACCCGGCGAGGATGCCGTCGTGGGGCGCGGTGAGTTCGGTGAGGATGTCGGCTGCCTCGGCGGTGTCGGTGGCCTCGCGGAGGCGTTCTGCGAGGTGGGAGACCGAGGCGCCGAGCGTGGGATAGGCCGCGGGGCGGGCTTCGGTGTCGAAGGGCTCGTCGCAGTCGACGTGGTACCCGACGGCCCGCAGGCGCCCTACGGCATCGGTAGCGAGACGGGACTCGTCGTCCTCGGTCAGGCCGGCGGGGGCGCGGTGGTAGCTCTCGTGGAGGCGGACGACCGCGACGAATCCCCCGCGCTGGAGAAGGCTGTGCGCCTCAGCGTCGCCCCCCGCGGGCGAGGAGTTCGCCGGAGTGCGGGTCACGGCGGATGTCCAGCAAGCGGCCGGTGGTGCGGGGCAAAGAGACGTTTCTCCTACGGAGATCGGTGGGCGGTGCGCCGGGCCGCGGCCGGTGCGGCGGCGGCCCGGGGCTGGGCCAGATGGGCCGCAGTGGCGTCCAGGTCCTGCTGAATCGCGTGGAGGCGGCGGGCGATCAGCTCCAGACGGTGCGCTGTGTCCGTGCCGGCAGCCCCCGGTTGGCGGGCGATTCGGTAAGCGGTGTGCTCGACCAGTCCGCGGACCGTGGCCAGCGGGCCGACCTGTTCGTCGGCGAGCTGCGCGAGGACGCCCGCGAGCTGCGCCGATGCGGTCGGGACCGTACGGGCAGCGGACCACTGCGTGGTGCCGGTGCGGACGGGGATCAGGTTCAGGTCCTGCTCGATGCGGCGCGCTTCGTCCGCAAGCCGTCGCAGGATGTCGGCGGGAGGGGTGCGCCAGGTGCCGTCGAGGTGGATCAGGTTGGCGATCAGATCCAGACGTCCGGGCTGGCCCTGGACAGCGATCCACCGCCACCCGTGCTCTGCGGCGCCAGGTACCTCGATACCAGCGGCCCGCGCGAACCGGTGGGCGGTTTCGGACCACTCGGGACCTGTCAGCTCCCGGTCGTCCCGGTGGAGCCGGACGTCGAGATGGAGGATCGCGTGCCGGTCGTCGTCCGGGCTGGCAGCGAACGGATGCTCCAGGTAAGGATCTTCGAGGTGCTCGGCCCACTCAACGGACGTCCAGGTCCTCTGCTCGTCGTCCGGTGTGTAGTAGTCCAGGCCCGGCCAGTGGGCGACCACGGTGTACTCCGTCAGGCCCTCGTTCGGGGAAAGGGGCCGCCCGAGCGCCTCGGCAAGCGGCTCGCGCGGCGAGTGGGCCCTTGCATGCAGGCGGGGGATCACGACGGCACCCCGCTCGACGTGCGGGTGGGCGACCGGTGCTGATGAAGGTCGCGGGCTGCACAGAGCAGCGAGCGCTCGCGCACCAGGTCGGCGTGGACCGAGATGTCTCCTGGCGGAAGACAGTCGATCGCTCTGTCGATGGCGCTCAGCCCCTCGTCGTACCGGCCCAGCCGGCGCAGGGCACCCGCCACGCGGAAGAGGACGATCGGATCGGTGCCGGTGGCGAGGGCGGGCCGGGAGCTGAGGGCCAGGAGACGCTCCGCGCCCTGGTCCAGGTCCTGGCCGAGCCACAGTCCGTGCAGCAGGACGTGCAGCGTTTTGGGGTGCTCCTCGGCCTCGGCGAGGACCTCGTCCATAACCGTCAGGCCCTCGGGGCGGGACTGGCCCAGCAGCGCGAAGGCGTACAGGGCACGGGTGTAGCAGTCCAGCGGCTGACGCGCGGTCTGCGCGAGCTGTTCGACGAGGCGCTGGAGGGTGGGGCAGCGGAAGTCGAACCGAAGGGCGCTCAGGTACAGATGCGCCAAGGTGCGGGTGGTGATCGGATCGCGGTTCGTTGCGAGGACATCCTCCGGGGACAGCAAGCCCAGGACGCTGCGGTCGGCTGACCGTGCCGCCCAGGCGGCGTCCGCGCACACCTCGGCTGAGGTTTTCCAGTCGGCCCGGATGCCGTGGAGGTCTTCGGCCAGGTGCAGCGGCCAGGAAGGATCGTCCGCAGTTGCGGTGGCGCGGGCCCTGGCCTTGTGGAGGGCAGCGGCACGGTCGGGGCGGTTCGTGGGGGGAGTCACCGGCCGCCCCTGGTGTCTGCGGTGTGCACGAGCTGGCCCAGGGCGGTGGTGGTGTACCAGCCGCAGTCGATCAGCTCGTCGCGGCCGGCGAACCGCGTAAGGAGGGCGTCTTCCATGGCCCGCAGGTAGATCAGGCAGTCCGGGCAGCGGCGCGAGAGGTGCACGAGGTAGCGGGGGTGAGCGGTGACGTAGGACTGGGCACCCCCGGTGGGGTCACGCAGTCGCCATCCGTCCTCGTCGGTGGGGGTGTGCCAGGAGGGGGCGACGATGCGCATGGAGTCTCCCCACAGTTCTCCGCCGGCCACCCCCTTGAGGACGACGACGGTGTCTCCGGCCTGAAAGTGGGCGTGAGTGATATCTCGGGTGGGAGTGAGCGGGTCGGGGGTGAGGGCGGTGACGGGGGTGGGCTGATGGTCCCAGGACGGAGGGAGCACGCGGTTCCTTCCACGCGATGGCTGTCGGGGTGGGAGCATCAATAGTCCGGAGGAACGCCGGTTTGGCTAACCGGCGTTTCCCGGCTATGTTGCCCCGCCGTCAGCGGAACGGATTCTCCGTCCCGCGGTCCGCCTCGGTGGCTGCGTCGAGGAGTTCGAGCAGGTCAGTGCCTTCGGCGTCACGCTGGTCGATCCACCAACCGGCACGGGTTATGGAGCGGGCCTTCTCCTCCAGCTCCGCCCAGTCCGCCTCGTCCCAACTGCCCTCGACGACCAGGGCGGTGTGCGCGGCCATCATCAGCTGATGGCGGGAGCGCTCACCCCAGTCCAGGGCCTTGGCCGGGCCCTCCAGCGGCGGCATGTCGAACTGCTTGGCCCAGGTGGCGGCTGCCTCCTGCTCCTCGGCGCGCTTCTCCGCGAGCCACTTCTCCTTGGACTCGGAGTCGGCGTCGCGCGCCGCCTTCCAGCAGTCGGTGCAGTCCTTCGACGCGAGCCAACGGGCGAAGCCGGCCCGCTTGTCGGCGGGGCGGTTGGACAGGTCGTGATCTACCCGGTGGGAGCAGGCGTGCTCCACGGTCCAGTGCGTAGGCACCCCCGGGGAATTCCGTTTGATGGGCGTTACGTTCGAGGTCGGGCTGCTGGTCTGGGGCTTCAAATCGAGTGCCTTTCGTTGACGGTTGGGGTTGCACGAGTCATGCGACGGACGGGGGTGGTCTGGAGTGCTTGGCGGTGGTCTCGGGGACGCTTTCGCCTTCTGCGTCGTCTCAGCGGGTCCTGCGGATGGCGTCTGTGGCCGCCTTGGCGATGGCGGCGGGAGCGCTGGAGGGCTGGGGCAGGTGCAGCAAGGTGGTCCGCGGCAAGTGGCGGGATTCCGCGGTGAGGGTGAGCTGGAGTACGGCGCAGCCGGCGGTCGTGAGCTGCTTGATGCGGGTGACGGCTTGAGCGGTTTCGGCGCTGCCGTAGTGGGCGTCGGTGACGATCACGAGGAGGCGGCCGGCGCCGGGGCGGCTGAGTTCGAGGCCGTGGTCGAGTGCGTCGATGGCGTTGGCGAGGTTGTGGTGGCCGCCGGTGGCATCGAACGTCGTCACGCGCTCTGGTGCTCGGTGGGTGGGTCGGGTCAGTGCGGTCAGGTGCCTGTCGTAGGCGATGGTGGCGGTACGGGAGTCGGGGTCGGTCAGGGCTGCTGCGCGTGCCACGATCCAGGCAGCGGAGGCGACGGGCTTGCAGGCGGCGCGCATGGAGCCGGAGACGTCGACGGCGATCCCCACACGCAGTGGTGGGGTGGGGGAGTTCCGGCGGCGGGTGTGGGTGAACGGTTCTGCGGTGGGGACCGACCCGGTCGCGCGCTGAGCGTCGCGGGCGAGGGCCGCGCGCATGTTGAGGCGGCCGGGCGGGGTGGGGCTGGTGGTCCGTTCCTCGGTCCGCTCGCGGTAGGCGGCGGCACGCAGGGCGCGGCTCAGGCGCGCGGCGGCACTCTGCTCGGCGGCGGTGGGCCTGCGGGTGCCGGTGACGGGGTTGCCGGAGGGTGCCGGTGTGCCGTCGGGGTGGACGGTGGTGCTACGGGCGTTGAAGACCGACTTGGCGGTGGCGGCGGCTTTGCGTCGCTGGCGGGCTCGCTGGGCGCGGTCCTGAGCCTGCGCCTTGGAGCGCGACGCCATGGCGTTGGCCGCTGCGTCCTGTGCCGCGAGGTCGGCCGCGTCGGTGGCTGCCGAGTGGTCCATGACGACCCCCACGGCGCCGGTCAGCAGATCGGAGAGGCCCTCCGGCACGGGCAGGGCGGGGGCCGCGGCGTCCAGAGCGTCGCACCATTCTTGACCGTGCGCGAGCATGGTCGTGGCGTCGTGGTCGGCGCACTGGTGAGCTGCGGTCCAGATGCGGGTGAGGGTGGTCAGCAAGGGCGCGCCCAGCACCTTTTCGCACAGATCGGCGACAGCCCGGGTCTCGCCGGCGTCCAGGATGCCGACGTCCCGGCGGCCGAGGATCAGGGCTGCCGCGGCGGCGGCCTGCTCGATGCCCTGGAGGGTGGGGTGGGCGATGTCGGGCATGACCAGGGTTCGGGCGCTGGTGCGCAGGTACGTGCGGTCCGTGGGCCGCGTGATCAGGTGCGCGCCTTCGACGCGGCTCTCCTCCAGCAGGAGCGCGGCCTCGACGACGCGGGGGTTGGCTCCGGCAGGCTGTGTCCAGACGGAGTGGGCCGCGTGCGCGGCCTCGTGGACGAACACGCCCCAAGCGGCGGGATACCGCTCCTCGTCGCCCACGATCCGCGGATGGATCTCGTGGGGCTGGAGGGGTGCGAACAGGCGGGCGTCGAACTCGACCTCGCCCAGCGTGGGGAAGAACGCGGCCGGTGCGCCGCTGCGCGTGCCGGGGCGGCAGGTGACGAGGAGGTCCTGGCGGCCGGAGAGGGCGACCAGCCGGTCGCCGAGTTCGGCTCCCACGCGCAGCCACGCGGCCGGGGAGGAGCGGGGTTGCGCGGGCGGGGCGCCGTCGTCGTCCCAGCGCGCGAGGTCGGCGTCGTCTTCCGGCGTGGACTGGATGTGGTGGTGGGCACTCATCGCGGGCGGCCCCGGTGTGCGGAGCCGGTGCTGCCCGGAGGCTGCCGGGCGGCTGAGGCGGGGAGCTGCTTGCCGAGGGTGAGAGGTGCGATCTTCTTGATGCCGACAGCCTTCGTGACGGCGTCGGCGACGGCGTAGCGATCCTCCACAGGAGCGATGCCGACGAGGTTCGCGAGCGCGGCTTTGGTACCGAGGACGGCCTCGGTCTTCTGGTAGCTGAGCAGTTCCCGCAGTTGGGGGGCCCAGCCCAGCTCGCCGAGTTCGACCTGCTGGGCGAGGTGTCGGGCGACCCGGACCACCCGGGCATCGATCCTCAAGGCCAGGGCGAGGTCGTAGTCCGTGCCGATCTGGATCTGCACGCTGAACCGGCTCGCGAGCGCCTCCGTCAACACCGCCCCGTGGACGCCGGGATTGTGGCCCGCCACCACGTAGAAGCCCGGCTCGGCCTTGATGGTCTCGCCCTTGTGGGCCTTGACCTGGATCTGCCGGCGCCCGTCCATCGCGGGATACAGCGCCGCCAGGACCTTCGGTGAGATCAAGGTGGCATCGTCGATCAGCAGGGCGCGGCCCTCGGTCATCGCGGTGACCAGCGGACCGTACTGGAAGACGTAGGCTCCCGCGTCGTCCTGTGTGTACTCGCCGATCAAGTCGCCGACCGTGGTGTCGCCGTCACCGGCGACGGTGAGCAGGTCCGGGAACGCCGCCTCGACCAAACTCGTCTTGCCGGTGCCCGGAGGGCCGTAGAGCAGTACCGGCACGTCGGCGTCGCGCAAGCGGTTCAACGCCTCGACGTCGGGCAGATCGGCCAGCTCCCGGGGGTGGTAGAGCTGGCCCCCCGCGCGGCGGATCGGGCCGGTCTGCTTGGGCGCGGCTGCTGCGGTGTAGGTCGTACGGGTCGTGGCCGCCTGGGCGCGGGGAGAGTGGGTGCCCGGTGGGCTGATCACAGCCCTCTGCGCGGCTGTGGCGGTTTTCGCGTTCGCGCGGAACTGCGGTTGTCCGGTCCCGCTTTGGTCGGCCTCGCCGCGTCGCACCAGGGTGAGGGCGGCGTTGCGGACGGCGCCATGGGAGTGGCCCAGCTGCCTGGCCATGTCCCCTATGGTGAGCTTGTCCGTCGGCCGGTCGGCCAGCAGTCGGGCCACCTTGGCCCGTAGTTCGCCGCCCTTGGTGCGCGCTGATCTGGTAGGCCCGGGTGTGGTCAAAATGAGAACCCTTCAACAGGTGTGGGTGGGGGCGGGGTGGGCGATGCGCTAAAGAGGCCGGCCGCTCTCGGAGGGGATCACGGGCTGTGCCGACATCGGCGACCGGGCCAACCGGGGCGTACCGTCGGCGCTCACCGGCCGGCCGAGGGCTCGGTCCAGGGGCACGGGACGGCCGGCGACGAGCAGCTGGCTGGTTGCAGGGCAGCCCCGTGCGCCTGCTCCGTACCGAGTTCCGTCACTCGGCAGGCGCAGCCGGGCGTCTCTTCGAAGCCGTCCTGGAGCAGGATCCGCCGGGCGGCGGCGTTGTAGCCGGTGGTGGTGATCTCGCCGGTGATGGTGTGCCGGATCGGCATGAACGGCTCTGCTGCTGCTTCGGGCAAAGCGGATCTCCTATCGGTGGCGGGCCGTCGTGCTGGCGCGGGGCGGCGGCGCGGGCGGTGTGGTGTCCACGGCCGGGCGCGGGCGGGTGCGCAGCACGGGGGTGCGGTGCGGAGGCAGGACGGCGACGGTCGCACCGAGGTCCTCGGCTGCCTCTTCGACTTCGCGGGTGAGGAACTCGATCTGCCGTCCCAGCGCTGAGAGGCGGGCGGCGATCTGGCGGCCCTGCACGGTCTCCAGGGCGCTGGCGAACTGGCTGGTCGTCTCCAGAAGTTCTTGCAGGCGGACCATCGGGCCGGCGGCGTAACCGCGCTGGACAGCTCCCAGAAGAGCATTCGATGCGTCACCGGCACTGTGGCCTTC
Source organism: Streptomyces sp. NPDC053665 (assembly GCF_055585285.1). Lineage (NCBI taxonomy): Bacteria > Bacillati > Actinomycetota > Actinomycetes > Kitasatosporales > Streptomycetaceae > Streptomyces > Streptomyces sp. NPDC053665. The sequence goes on along the minus strand of NZ_JBVJKK010000001.1, from coordinate 1,545,046 downwards.
GACGACGTCGCGGATGAGGTCCTGCAGGGACAGCTCCGGGGCCGGAGCCGGACGGTTGAACCGGGAGATGTCCGAGCGCAGCACACCGGGCGGAACCGGAGCGGGCAGGGCCTTGCCTGCCTCGTACTCGTGGGCGAAGTGCCCGATCACCTGCCAGCCCGGGACGCCCGGGTCGCCGCGCAGCGCGACCACTGTGGAGTCGTCGTCCTCGACCAGGTAAGCGAGGGTGATCGGCTGTCCGTCGGCGGCATACCACGACTCGGTCAGCTCCAGCGCACCACGTATCTGTGCGGCCCGGGCCCTGTCGGTCCACAGCTGCTGTTCCTCGTCGGTCAGCGGAGCCTGGTGGTGCCGGCCGTCGCGCTGGTCGGCGAGGTTGCTGGCGATCGGGCTGTGGTCCGCCCAGGCAGTGAGGTGCGCCCACAGAGCCGCGTGCTGAGCACGTTCGGCTGGAGAGCCGGGCGCGGCCGGCCGGTCGAGGGCCCGGCGGATCTCGGCGGCGGACGATGCCAGGCCGTCCAGGACGGCCCGCCACCCGGTCAGGTGCCGGGCGGGCGGCAAATCGTCGAGCGCGAGTCGGGCGGCATCGAGGAGAGCCTCGGCGTGCGGAGCGAGGTGGGTGACGTACGCCTCCACCGCCGCCTTGTCACGGTGGGCTCGTGCGGCTGCGGCGGCGTCTGCGTGGACGGTGCGGCCGTGGCGGTCGCGTGTCATGTCGAGGGCGGCATCGGTCTCGCAGTCGATGACGGCCATCCGCAGCCGGAAGTCGCCTGCCTTGCTGGCCAGTTCGGACGCCGTCGGCAAAGGACTGTCGGGGGCCGGGCTGTTCGTGGGTGTCATCGGGACCGCCCGTCGGCTGCGGCCGTCAGGTGGACGGTGGGAGCGTAGGTGGGCTTCGGCGGGATCGGCCGGGCCGACGGAGGGTAGGTGGTGGGCGGGGTGGAGCGCTGCGTCGTTCGGCCGGCGGCGGCCTGGGCGAGCCTGCTGCGGCGCTCCTGGAGCCCGTGGGGCCGGACAGGGCGCGGCGGACCGGCGGAGAGGGCCGGATTGAGGCGGATGCCGGCCTGCACGGTGTAACCGTGGCGGCGCAGGTCATGGACAGCCTGGCGGGTGCGGCGGACTCCGTCGCGCTCGGGCTCGCTGAGGCGATACAGCCCGGGTTCACCGGGAACGGGCTCGAACTGCTCGCGCTCCAGGAACCAGTGGGCGAGGTGCTGGGGAATCGAGGAAGTGAAGGAGGCGACGAAGCCGTGTTCCTTGTGGTCGCCGAAGGAGAAGTGGGTGCCGGGTTGCAAAGGGGCGGGAATCTCCAGACTTGTCGTGGGGAACGGTCAGTGGCTGCGGTACGCCGGCCGGGCCGCGGCGAGGGGGCGGGCTGGGGCTGTGACGGGGAGGTCCGGGCGGCGGTGGGGTGCGCTCAGGCGGGCCTGGCGCAAGAACGCGTCGCCGTCGGTGAGCCACGTCTCGATCGCCGGCCACGCGCGTGCTCGGCGCTCCTGCTCCGGTACGGCATCACCGTGGACGATCTCGTCGAGCAGGGCTTCGGCATCGCTCACGGCGTCGGCCAGACGGGAGAGGGCTGAGGCGTCGTCGGGCCACGGGCTGGTCGCGGGCCGGCACCGGTCGAGCAGCGTCGGGGCGTGGTCGACGACGGTCAGGAAACGGCGCCAGGCGTGGTCGAGGAACAGCTCCGTCGAGGCGCCGAGGGCGGCGGCGCCCAGCGGGGTGGCGTCGCTGTAGCTGCCGGAGGCGTTCATGGCCTGCCAGGCGTCGTGCTCGGAGCGGATGTCTGCGAGCACGCCGGCGATGGCCGCCGTCTGGCGGGCATGGACGGCCTGCTCGTAGGCGGGAAGGTACCGGTCGGTGAGGGCCTGGGCAGCCCGCCCGGGAAACGGCGGCAGGACGATGCTGGGCGGAGCGTGGGGGTCGCCGTAGCCTCCTTCGAGCCCTTCCGGCGAGAAGGCGCCCACCAGGTAGCCGAGATGATGGCCGGGCCGCTCGACGAACAACAGTGTGGTGCCCTGCGCCGCGTCGGTGAGGACCGCGGCGTAGGGGATCCGCTCGCTCTGGACGGCGCGGCCGAGGTCGCCGCTGTCCCAGATCCACGGGACCAGGTCCTCCTGCCAGGCCGGGTGCGCATAGATCTCGACCGAGGCGTGCCACTGGCCGGGCAGCAGGCGCGCGAGGTCACGGGCGGCGTCGCCGATGTACCGCCGGCTGCTCGTGTGCACGCTGGCGCGGTGCCGCTTCGCGCACGTGACCAGATCGACCACGGTGGTCTGGGTGCCGTCCGCGGCCAGGTGCCAGACGCCGTCGTCGTCTCGCTGGAAGCCGCTCTCGGCGAGGGCGGTGTGCGCCCACGGATACTGCTCGCCCGAGGCGATGGCGACGATCCCCGACTCCCGGCTGTGCGACAGGATGATCTGCGCCTCAGCCAAGGACCAGGTCCTCGCCACCGCGCAGGACGGCGCGCAGGCTGCGCCCGTACGCCCAGGCGTGCTGCCGGGCCGCCGCCTCCAGCTGGTCGTACCCGACCTGGGCCGTCATCTGCCCGGGGTGCTTGCGGTACCGGTACACGGGCACCGGCAGCAGGATTCCGGGCGCGAGCGTGGTGACGCCGAGGGCCGCGCAGTAGTCCTCGCCCTGGACGAGGCCGCCCATCGGCGCTGCGCGCACGAGATCGGTGCGGGCGAGGATCGTGGTCGGCCCGATGGGGATCGTGTCCGTCGGCGTCTTCCAATAGGTCCACACGTCGCCGGCCTCGTGCCGGCCGGGCGGGGTCGGGCAGCGCCACAGACGGGTCGAGCCGTCGGGGTGCTGGTCCTCGCTCCAGCCCGCGCACCAGCCGACTCCGGTGGATTCCAGGGTGTCCAGCCGTACGGACATGGCGTCATCGGTGAACTGGTCGTCATCGTCGGCCCAGTTGACGTAGGGGGTGCGCACGTGTGTGAGGGCCAGGTTCCTGGCGCAGGCGGCGCCGACCGGCCGGGGCAGCGTCAGTGTGCGGATGCGGGAGTCCTGCGCGAGCGCGGTCGGCAGGCGTTCGGGTGTGGTGCCGTCGAGCGCGATCACGGCCTCCCACGGCACGGACTGCCAGGTGAGGCTGGCGTGCATGGTGGTCAGGTAGTCGAGGCGGTCGTCGCGCAGGCGGGTGGCGATGACGACCGTAATCAGGGGAGCGGGCAGGGAAGTCTCCGGCAATGAGGGGAGGTGAGGGTCAGCGGCGGGCAGCCGTGCGGGGCCCGGTCGGTGCTGCACCGGCAGCGGGCCGCGGTGGGCGCGCGGTGCGCGAGGTGGTGGGCGTCCGGCGTGTGGTGATGGCGGGCCAGTGCGCCGGGTGGTCGCTGAAGGGGGTGTTGGGGTCGGTGTCCCAGGCCACGAGGGGGCCCGTGCCTGTGTGAGCCATGCTGATCACTTCGATGCCCTGCGGATGCAGGATGTAGCCCCACGGCATGCCCAGGTCGCTGGCGGTGGTGTCGGTGACCGTCATGCGCACCGGGGGCGAGCCGTCCGGAGTGATCAGGTGATCGAGGGTCCGGCTGGGCCAGTGTTCGCCGCCGGTCAGCGTGGCCACGAGCGTGGGCGGGGCGTCGTCGAGGAGATCGGTGCCGAGTTCGTCCCAGCCGACGGCGATGTCGTCGATGAGGTGCTGGGCCATGGCCTCGACGTCGCGTCCGAACTTGTACTGGTAGGCGGCCAGGAGGAGCGGGAGGTGGTTGCTGGGCACGCCGTCGAGCTGGACGTGGATGCCGCTGTACCCCGTGCCGGGGGTGGGGCGGGCGATGAAGGAGTGTGTGGACAGGGAGTTCTCCGGAGCGAGCAGGGGGCGGGGGATGTCCTCGGTGGCCGTCGAAGTGGCGGGCGGGTGCGGCTACGCGCGGTGTGACCAGGAGGGGACCGGGGGGCCGGAGGCGTCGGTGCGGGCGCAGGTGTAGCCGATCAGGCGGGAGGGCTCGGCCTTCGCGGGGACGGTGGCGGCGTCGTTGCACACGAACGTGTACTGGATGGACATGCGGGGCACGTCGTGGAGCCAGGCCCGGTCTTCCTTGCCGGGGTTGATCTGCAGGCCGGAGTGCGCGACGGCGTCGGTCTGGGTGTGCGTGTGGGAGAAGAGGACCAGCGCGCCGCCGTCTTCCGTCTTGAGGGCGTAGGCGTCCGTGAAGCGGTTGTCGGCTTCGTCGAAGACGCTGGTTCCCTTGTCGCCGAAGCGTGTTGCGGCATCGTTGTGGACCTTGACTTGCCGCTTGCTGGCCTTGGTCGGCGCGAATACCTTGTTTCCGGTGTTCGTGCCTCCGGTGGTGAAGTTGTCCAGCACGGCAGTACGCAGCAGGTCGGCGTCGGCGGCCAGCTGCTTGTTGTCATTGGAGGCGACGGCGGTCGCGTATCCCTCGCGGTCCAGGGCGACGTCGGGCAGCTTCTGGCTGTCGAGGTCGACGACGGACACCATCTCCCAGCGCTTGTGGTGGGGCTGTTCGGCGAACACGGCCAAGCGAGAGGGGGCCTTGCCCTTCTCGCTGGAGAGGGCGGCAGCGAACCAGCGGTCCTGTCCGTCGGCCAGGCGGGGGATGTACAGCTTGGCGCTGGCGAGGTCGTAGGACCAGCGCTCGTACGGCTCGCGGTCCTTGGCGGGGAGTCCTTCGGTCTCGGTGTAGTCCGAGACGGACATCGCGTACAGGGGTCCGTCCTCGACGGTGTCGAGGAGGCGCCGGTCGCGGTCCGCGTTGGCCTCGTTGTTGATCTTGGAATAGCGGGTGATGACGTCGCGGGCCTGAGCAGCGCTGAGAGCGGGCGCGGGCTTCGGGGCGGTGCTGGCGCTGGGCGTCTGTCGGGCCTGGGCTGGGCCGTCTTCGTCGGAGCAGCCAGTGAGGGCCAGGGTGAGGCAGGCGGCGCCGATGATCGGCGGCAGAGTACGGCGGGCGGTGCGGATGGAGGCTCCAAGGGTTCGCAAGGGGAAGAAGTCAGGGCGTGCGTCTGGCCGGTGGGGCGGCTTTCGGCGATGCCGGCGGGAGGACCCGTGGCGGGAGGGGTGACGGCTGGGCTGGGGGAACGTGTGAGTTTTCGTGGGGCAAGGCGGGGTGCGGTAGCAGCCTGAGCTGGGCGAGGCGGTGGTCGATCGCCTCGATCAGGGGTTGGGTGCTGCCGCCGTGGCGGGCTTCGGGCCGTTGGGGAGCACTGGGGTCGTTGGAGGGCGCCGAGTCGTAGATGACCTCGAACAGCGTCGGGTCGTCGGGGTGCTCGCGAGTGGCGATCCAGCCCACCGGGTCTCCGGGCGGTCGCTCGGAGGGCGGGTCGTGCGGCGGACTGATGACCAGGTAGCTGTCGTCGGGGAGCGAGACGCGCACGTTGTAGGTGCTGAGGCCGAATTCGATGTCGCACTGCAGCCCGCGTGCCCGAAGCGGCGTGATGACGTGTGCGTGGCGACGCCACAGCTCCTGCCACCACGGCGTGTGCACGTTGCGGTGGTCGGGCAGCGGTGCGAGCGGTACCTGGCCGGGTTCTGGAGTGGTCGTTTCGTCAGCGGCCATGGCTCCTCCTGCGGCGGGGGCGGGGGCCGGGTCATAGGCGGCGCGCAGCCTGTTCAGACCGGCTTCGTCGGCGAGAGCGAGGGCGGACAGCGCCCGGCTGGCCGCTGTCATCAGCAGGTGCGAAGGCGATCCCTTGGCCGCGTCGCGGTTCTCCTGCTTCCACCGTGCTGCGGCGACGAGGTAGTCACTCAGGGCGCGCAGTGCGGGTTCGGCGGCGTCCAGGACGTGGTCGGTGACCGCGTCGATCTCCGCCGGGGTCCGGGCTGCGGCGAGGGCGTCCAGGTACGGGGTGAGGTCGGGCGCTGGCCAGGGCTGGTCGGGTAGGGGGTACGCGGCGCGGAAGGGCTGTGCGTCGCGTTGTGCCCACCGCTTCAAGTCGCCGCGGGTGGCGAGGTTGTACCGGGCGGCTTGGATCTGGTCGGCGTCGCGGCCGACGTTGTCGTAGAGCTCGAAGTCTGGGTCGCGGGGGATGATGCAGGAGTCCTTCGGGGCTGGTGCGGGCTGCGGGTCGTTGCGGGCGGACTGCACCGGGGTGGCGATCTGTTGCACGAGCAGCTCACGGCTCTGGTGCGGTCAGCGGTGGAGACCGCCAGGCCGTGACGGCGGTGGTTCCGGCGGTCCCTCCCGGCGGGTCAGAGGCGCAAGGAAGCGCTGGACGCCGAGGTGGTCGTCGAGTTCCTTGGCTGCGTCGCGGAGGGATTCCGAGGCACGCCGCAGAAAGGCTCGCGCTGAGGCGTGGTCGATGACCATGCGATTCGTGAGGTAGTGCCGGTCGGTGGGGTTGGTGGTCCGGGGCAGGGTCAGGGCGGCCTCTGCGGTCTCGGTGAAGTGCGGGGCTGCGTGGCTGGAGATGGTCGCGGCCGTGGCGAGTTGCTTCAGGACGGTCCGGCCGGTCCGGGTGGTGTGGTGAGGGCTCCGGGCGAAGGCGTCGGCCAGGCGGAGGACATCGCGGGAGAGGTCCTGCGCGTCGGTGGCGTGCTGGAGCAGCGCGGTGTAGGACGGCGCGGCCGGAACGTGCCCGTTCTCGTCGAGCAGCTCCCACCGCTGGGCGGCGTCGTGCAGTTTGTCCTTCATGGCGTTGAGTGCGCCGATAAGGTGGAGCGCGTCGTCGCGCGGTATCAGGTCGCGTTGGAAATCGGGCTTCACGGGCCTTTTGCTCCTCAGTGCATACGGGCGTCGGTATCGAAGAGCGCCAATTCGTGGCTGTGCAGGAGGTGCTGCACGATGAAGCTCCGACCTGCGACTTTCCACAATCCGCGCCCTCGGTTGAGGTGGGCGATGGCGTCCATCTCGACGGAGGTCAGGCCGAGCAGGGAGGCTGCGGCGTGGAGCTGGTCGGTCTCCTGGCGGTAGATGATCCGGGTGGAGCAGTCCGCCAGGAGACCCTCGGCCAGGGCGCGGCCCTGTGATCCGGCGTCGCCGGCGGTGAGCAGGTCGGACAGCCGATGGATCACCATGAGGTTGGCGATGCCGAGTCCGCGGGAGAGCTTCCACTGGGCCTGCATGCGCTGGAGGAGGCCGACGTGCCGCATCAGGCGCCATGCCTCGTCGTACACGATCCAGCGCCGGCCGCCGCCGGGGTCGGACAGGGCGGATTCCATCCAGGCGCTCGCGCAGGTCATCGCGAGGACGAGGGCGGTGTCGTCCCCGGATCCGCCGAGGCGGGAGAGGTCGATGGTGAGCATCGGCGCGTTCGGGTCGAAGGCGACGGTGGAGGGGGCGTCGAACATGCCGGCCAGGTCGCCGTGGACCAGGCGCCGCATGGCGTGGGCCAGGTCGCGGGCTGCGTCGCCGAGTTGGCCCGCCATCATCCCGGCGGCCTCATCGAGGTCGGTCGGGTTGTTGAGGGTGGCGGCGATGTCGCCGAGGAGCGGGGTGCGGTGTGTGTCGGCGGCGCGGGTGACGACGGCGTCGAGGGCGACGTCCAGGGCGGTGTGTTCCATGGGCATCAGGTCCCGGCCCAGTACGGTCCGGGCGAGGGAGCCGAGCAGGAGCAGGCGCCGCTTGCGGATTTCGCCGACCCAGTCGGCCTCGGCCACGCTGTCCGGGCGCGGGGCTGCGTCCAGGGGGTTCAGGCGTCCGGGCAGTCCGGGCCCGAGGGCGACGGACCGGCCGCCGAGGGCTTCGGCCACCGGAGTCCACTCGCCCTTCGGGTCGCACGGGACGTAGACGCGGTACCCGAAGGCGACCGATCGCAGCGCGAAGGACTTGGCCAGCGCGCTCTTGCCCTGGCCGATCACGCCGGCGAGCAGCAGGTTCGGGTTGGTGAACCCCTCGACCTTGCCGTACAGAGCGAACGGATCGAAGACGAATGACGCCTCGGCGTGGACGTCGCGTCCGATGTAGATGCCCTCGGCGCCGAGTCCGCCTTCGGCGAGGAAGGGATAGGCGCCGGCCGCGACGGCGGTGGTCATGCGGTGGGCGGGAAGTTTTAGCCGGTTCCCGCGAGCGGAGGCGGGCCCGGGACGTCCGCTCGGTGGGTAGAGCGGGGCGGGCATCTGCTGCTCGGGGCGGGTGCTTTCGCTCTGGTGGGCGCTGGCTTCCGCGCGGGCTTTTGCGGCGGCCTCGGCGAGCTGGCGGCGGGCGGCCTTGCGGCTGGCGCGGTCGGTGCCGTGGGGGGTGAACAGCGGGCTGGCGGACGCGCGGCGGGCGCGGCGGGCGGGCCGGTGGCTCATCGGGGGCCCTCGATTCTGCGGGTGGTGCTCATCGCACGCAGGCCGTGGCGTGCGGGCGGAGGTCGGTGGGGGTGGTCTTGCGGCGGACGACGTGTCCGGCGGCGAGGTGGCGCTGGCAGATCGTCAGCACGGGCAGGCCCTCGGGAAGCCGCTCTGGATGGCAGGCGCTTGTCTCGGCGTCGGCCTGGGGTGTGCCGGGCAGCAGGTGGAAGGCGGCGTGGACTTCGGTGGTGGCCTGCCAGAGCCTGGTGTGGGCGGTGGCCAGGTGACGTCCGGCGGCCGGGTGCGGGGGCCGGGTGTGGTCGGCGAGCCGGTCCAGAAGCTGGAGCAGAGCGGTGAGGTGGGCGTGCAGTACATCGAGGTGCAGACGGTCCACGGGCCTGGGCGGGTCTGCGTCCGAGGGCGTGAGGGCGCGTGTGTGGTGGCGGATGCCGGCGCTCGCGGCGCGGAGGTAGGGGTGCGCGTCGTCGGGGCGCGGGGGAGAGGTCAAAGGTAGTGGTCCTTCCTGCCGGTCGGCAGGGTGGTGAAGGGGCGTCCCGTCGCGGGTGATCCGGAGTGCAGTGGGTCAGGGCGTGCACGGGCGCTGCTGGTTCACAGGGCGGTGCGGGCGAGCGGGAGCGCGGAGAGGGCGAAGGCGTCCGGCTGCTGGTAGTTGAGCCTGCGGAGATCGACGCCGGAGGTGACGGCGTGGGTCTCGATCTGTGCGCAGGCGGCGTCCAGGAGGGCGTCGGTCTCGGCGGTGACGGTGACCAGGCCGGTCAGGGCCACGTCCGCGTGCCCGGCGATGAGCTGGCGTTCGCGGGTCTTGACGTCGGCGTACTCGACGGAATCCTCTTCGGAGTCGACCTGCCCGCGGCGGGCGCGCTCGTTGGCGTCGGCGATGATCGCGGCCTTCTTGCGCTGGACGTCCCGCAGTGCGGACTCGAGCCCCTGCGGCACGTAGATAAGGGACAGGGTGCGGCGCACGCCGGCCGTGAACATGATCCCGTGCAGGAACCCTGCCCCCATCTCGGTGCGCGGCCAGTTCTCCACCCAGTACGTCGCGTGCCGCGCGCTGTCGGTGGCGAGGCGGTCGTACTCCTCGAACTGCACGACGGGCCCGGCGGCTGCGGGGTCGGCCTCAGCGCGGCCGGTCTCGGACCACTGCTGGAGCGAGGCGAGCGCCTTGGGGTCGTAGGCGGTGCGGATGACGGCGGCGATCTCCCGCGCGCTCAGCCAGCCGGTGACCATCAGGCCGGCGTTGCGGGCGGCCTGGGCGATGGAGGCGGTGGTCTGCTCCATGACGGTGAATGCCCCGGGCAGCCCTCCGCCGGCCTGGTTGATCAGGCGCCGGGCGGCCTTGAGGTCGAGGGAGATGGCGAGGTAGGTCTCGTGCGGAGCGGCGGCCGGGCCGGCCGAGGCGACCAGTTCGGAGTAGATCTGTCCGGCGACGGGGGTCTGGGGCTGCCCGTTCTGGGTCCAGTGGCGGGTGAGCGTGTCACCGCTGTCGGGCACGGTGCGCTCCAGGACCTGCACGGTGGCGACGTGCCCGGTGCGGGCGATACCTGCCAGCGCGCGCCCCCAGCTGCTCACGTTGTGGTTCTGGGTGGCGGGGTCGAGGAGGGCGAAGGCGCGGCTGGTGACGCGGGCGATGGCGGTCAGGGTCTGCTGGTGCGGGTCGTGGACGGCTGCGGCTCCGTTGGCGGAGTCGCCGGGGGTGACGACTTTGAGGGAAGCGGCGGTGCCGGGCAGATGGAGGAGGCCGTCCTGCCGGGGCCTGGTGACAGGTCGGGCGAGCCAGAGGGTCTGGCCGGTGCGGCGGCGGTGCGTGTACCGGGTGACGATCGGTGCCCAGTCGATGAGGGAGCGGCCGTGGCGGCGGATGGCGACGAGTGCGCCGGATGCCGCCCACAGCGGTGCCAGGGCAACGGCGCCGAGTAGCCCGGTGGAGATCACCGTCATTAGCAGCAGGGCCAGTGTGCAGGAGACGAGAACGAGTTGGGGCAGGGAGAGGCCGAGGAGGATGCCGCGGCGGCTCCGGTGGGGGAACTTCACCGTGACCGGAGCAACAGAGAGGTCAGTCATGGGGGCGGGTCCTGGAGGCGCGGGTGGAGGCCGGGGGCGGGAGGTGTGTGCACGTCCCGCCCCCGGGCGTCGGGCAGGGGTCAGAGGCCGGTCGGAGGCGGCGGCGGTGCCGACCCGCTCGACGCGGCGTCCTGTGAGCCGGAGGACGGGGGTGCGCCCTGTGGAGGCGGTGTCGTTGTCGGCGGAGTGGTCTGCCATCCGCCGCCCTGGCCGGACGCGGCATTTGCGCCGGATCCGCCGGGTCCGGGGGTGCCTCCCACCTGGCCGCTGGTGTCGTCGGACACGCTGGTCGGCGCGGGCTGGACGGCTTTCTCCAGGCCGGACTTGACGGCATCGCCGCCGGGCGAGCCGCCCGTACCACCGCCCTGCGAGCCGTCCTTTCCTTCGCCGCCGGTCGGGGCGGTGGCGATGTCGCCGGGGAATCCGCCGCCGTCGGGGCCTTGCGGTGCGGCACTCCCCATGGCGGCAGCGCCACCTGCTCCGGCTGCGGCGCCACCGGTTCCGGCGGTGGCTGCGGCTGCGGCGGCCTTGCGGGCGGCCTTCTCGGCGTGGGCCTTGGCGATCTGTGCTCCGGCGCCACCGGCACGGTGGATGGACTCGCCGTCGGTGCCGTCGGCTGCCCAGTGCACGAATTTGAAGACGGCGTACGGGCACAGCAGCACCAGGACCATGATCACGATGCCGGACATGACGTCGGCGAGCGCGGCGATGCCGTCATTGGCTTCGGTCTTGCCCATGGCGGCGATACCGAGGACGAAGATGACGGTCATCAGGAGCTTGGAGACGACGAGGGTGGCGGTGGCTTCGATCCAGCCCTTGCGCCAGCGCCGGGCGACTTCCCAGCCGCCGCCGGCGGAGGCGAAGACCGCGAGGGTGACCATGACGAGGATGCCGACCTTGCGGACCATCATCACGCACCAGTAGAGGAAGGCGCCGATGGCGGCGCCGAGTCCGGTGACGACCGGGACGAGCCAGCCGAGACCGGACAGCGCCCCGATTTGGCTGACCTTCACCACGCGGCGCACGGCCGATTCGATGTTCAAGTGTGCGGCTTTGAACAGGCCGTCGCTGACGGCGTCCACGACCTCGATGGCGACTGTGGTCAGGGCGATGGCGCAGAAGGCGAACAGGACTCCGGACGCGGTGCCCGTGAATGCTTGGGTAAGGGCTTGCCCGTCGCGTCTGATGGCGGCCCGGACCAGTTGCGCGCAGAAGGTGGCGACCAGCAGGACCAGGCCCAGCGGCAACAGCATTTCGTAGTTGTCGCGGAACCACCCGGCGTTCAGATCGACCTTGGTGGTGGTGTTGACGGCTTCGGCGGCCAGGTCGGCTGCGGCGGCTGCCAGTTCACCGGCGGACTTCGCCATCCAGTCACCGATGGCTTTGCCCGGGTCCGAGGCGAAGTCCACCGCGTCGCCGACGGCGCACAGTTTGTCCGCCAGGGGGAAATCACAGAAACCCACGAGGAGTTACTCCTCCTTTCGTGTCTCAGGCGCGGGTCACTGCGTGACGCTCGGTGCGATGGCGGCCAGGGTGCAGTCGTGGTTCGGGCGGCACTGGACGGCCAGGGTCACGGCGCGTTCCTCGGCTCCGCCGCCGCCCTTCTTCCAGCTGAGGGTCTGCTTGCCGTTGACGGTGACGACGTAGATGTACGCCTCGGTGATCGCGGACGGATCCTCGGCCAGCGCCTGTTTGAACGCGCCGGGGTAGTGGCCTTCGGTGATGTGGGCGGTGGCGTGCTGGTCCTGGTCGGCCATCCGTGACCACAGCACGGGGTCGGGGACCTGGCCTGCGACCGAGGTCCAGTCGGCGTACTTGGTCTCGGTGGTCATCCAGGCGCGCATGCCGGCGAGTTGCTGGTCGCGGCTGGTGTCGCGGGTGTCGTAGGACCAGAGCATCTGGGCCGCTGCCTTGGCGTAGGCGACCGGCTCGGCGATCTGCGGCGGCTTGGGCACCGACCCGGACCCGGAGGAAGGCTTGGGAGCAGCCTCGGAGTGGGACGGGCCGCCCGTGGGAGCCGGTGGCGCGGCATCGGGAGTCTGCTGGCTGTTGCCACCGCCGGTCAGCAGGGCAACGACCCCGGCGAGGGCAAGTAGAACGGCGACAACGGTGGCGCCGATCGCGATGCGCTGGTTCGTCGACCAGCCCGAGCCGTACGAGGACAGCGGAGAGGAGGGGAAGCGTTTCCGCATCAGTGGACCTGCGATCCCAGGCCGGAGAAGAAGGCCACGATGCCGTTCGCGGCACCCAGACCGAGGGCGGCGCCGGCGGCGACGACGGCGCCCTTCTTCCCGTTGGCCTCGGCCTGGTGTCCACCGGTGTGGTGGCCCCAGGCCCATACGCCTAGCGAGACGGCGAGGGCGCCGACGACGGCGATGATCCCGAACATGTTGATGCTGTTGACCACGTTCTTCAGCACGGCGAGGCCAGGCAGCCCGCCGCCTTTGGGCGTGATTCCTGGGTCGTAGGCGAGCTGGATGACGCGGTCTGCGAGAGGGACGGACATAGGTGGTGCGAGGCTCCTTGCATACGCGGGCCCGGCGAGGCCCAACGGGAAGGTGAAAGCGGAGGGAGAGGCGAGCGAAGGGCCCGGAAGTGGCCGCGTCAGCCCGGCCCGCCCGGGCTGACACCGGGCGGGGCGGCGTCAGAGGACGCGGCGGACGGCGAGAATGTCCCAGTCCTTGATCGGGGTGATCCGCACCGGCTTGGTGGTGCGTGGCGCCTCGATCACGAGGCCCTCGCCCATGTACATGCCGACGTGCTCAGGCCGTGCGGCGGTACCGCGGCTGAAGATCAGGTCGCCGGGCTTGAGGTGAGCGGGCGAGACAGCCTTGCCTTCGTTGACCTGCGTGTACGTGGTGCGGGTGAGCGTGATGCCAGCATGGGCGTACGCCTGCTGCATCAGGCTGGAGCAGTCGCAGCGGCCCATGGGGTCGGGGCCGTGCGCGTTGGTGCAGGATCCGCCCCACTGGTAGAGCGTGCCGAGCTGGTGCATCGCCCACTCGATGGCCTTACGGGCCTTCGGGTCGGCGTCCTTGGGGATCGAGTAGCCCTTGGGGACGCTCCCTTCGGAGATGCGGCCGAAGCCGGAACCGTCCTGGCCCGGCGCGCAGCCGGTCGTACTGGTCGACGGCTTCTCGTCCTTGTCATCCGTGGCATCCCCGGCGCCGGGGAAGGTCTTGACGATGGCGGCCTGCAGCGCGGTGGCCAGGTTCTCCCACTGCGCGTACGCGTCCGGCAGGCCGGACTTCTGCACGGCTTGCGCGGCCTGGGTGACGGTCATCTGCTGCCAGCCGTCCACCTTGAGCAGGTGCTTGTAGAACTGCTCGCTCGCGTAGGTTGGGTCGCGGATCTGCTGGGCGCTGCCCCACCCCTGGGACGGACGCTGCTGGAAGAGACCGAGGGAGTCGCGGTCCCCGTAGCCCAGGTTGCGCAGCCGGCTCTCCTGCATCGCCGTGGCGAGCGCGATGATCTGGCCCTTCTTGGGAACGTCGAGCGAGAGGCCGGCGGCCACGATCGTCGCCGCGTTGGGGACCTGCTCGGCGGGCAGGTCCAGGCCCTCAATGTCAACGTCCTTGCCGGACGCGCCGTCGAGGATCTTGATGACCTGCTCGGCGACCTTGTCGCTGTCGATGTCGGTCAGGCAGTTGCTGAAGGAGCTGCTGCTCTGTACGGCTTCGGCGGAGGAGGCGAGCATCATGCCGGTACCGGCGAGCAGGATCGGGGAGAGGAAGACGACGCCGATGCCGGCGGCGAGTGCCTTCAACCCGAGCGGACCGCTCGCCGGTCAGCGGGTTCGGGCATGGATGGGTGGTCAGACGTCATGAACGAGTCCTTCGGGATGTGGTGTCCGGCGTGTCGCGTTCGCGAGGCGTGGTGGAAGGGCGCGGCAGCCGGGGTGGGCGATCGGAGGCGGGCCGGTGCGGGGGAGTTGCCGCTCGCTCCGCGCGGCCGTGCTGTGAGCTAGGTGTGCCGGGGCAGGGGTATCTCCGTGAGGTGTGGCGAGGATGTAGCCAGCGGCGGTGTGCGCCGGGCGGTTCAAAAACAGTAGGTGCGGATCGGCGGTTGACCAAAAAGCTCGGCGTGAGGTGCCGAAAACCGGTACATCGGTACGGGTTTCTTGGTCGTCGGCGGATTCGCCTCTACAGTTTTTTGACTCCCCCTCGCCCTCCTCGGTCTGCGGCCACGGGCTTCTGCATGCCCGCTTTCGGCCCGCGAGGACTCCTGTGTGAGGCGGGGTTTCCCTCCGCGATTTCCGCACCCGAATAGGGGTTCCTCTTTGCCTTTTTCCCTGCACCAGGGCGACGCTCTGGCCGTTCTCTCCGGCCTACCGGACGGCTGCGTCGACTCCGTCATCACCGACCCGCCGTACAACAGCGGCGGCCGGACCGCGAAGGAGCGCACCACCCGCTCCGCGAAGCAGAAGTACACCTCCGCCGATGCCAAGAACGACCTTGCCGACTTCACCGGCGAGAACATGGACCAGCGCTCCTACGGCTTCTGGCTGACGCAGATCATGACCGAAGCGCACCGGCTGACGAAGACCGGCGGGACCGCCCTGCTGTTCACCGACTGGCGCCAGCTCCCCACGACGACGGACGCGATCCAGGCGGCCGGGTGGCTGTGGCGGGGTGTGCTGGCCTGGCACAAGCCGCAGGCCAGGCCCCAGAAGGGCCGGTTCACCCAGAACTGCGAATTCATCGTCTGGGCGTCCAAGGGGCCGATCGACGGCTCCCGGAACCCGGTCTACCTACCGGGTATGTACTCGGCTTCGCAGCCCTCGGGGTCCAAGCGCCAGCACATCACGCAGAAGCCGGTGGAGGTGATGCGCGAGCTGGTCAAGATCAGCCCCGAAGGCGGCACGGTCCTCGACTTCTGCGCCGGCTCCGGCTCCACGGGCGTCGCCGCCCTGCTGGAAGGCCGGGACTTCATCGGCGTGGAGAAGACCGAGCACTACGCGTCGATCGCGGCCGACCGGCTCACCGAGACGATCCGCGCCACCCTCACCAAGGACGACGTGGTTCTCGCAACCTGAGCCGCGTCCTCTCCTGCCGCCAAGGCAACCGGCTCCCTGCTGAGCCGCCGGCGGAGCACCGCCGGAGTGGACGTGCAATTTCACTGCCCGGTCCGTGCAAGGACGTCTTCGCCTTTCTCCCAACCCGTGTCTCGTAGGAGGCTGAACTTTCAATGTCCGAATCCGCAAGGCCGTCTGACGATGGGGAGCTGGAGCCGGTTCGTATTCCGGATCCGCAGTTGGAGGGAATCGAGGCGAGCGTGCGGCGGCTCATGGAGCAGTCGGCTCAACAGGCTCAGCAGCTCGACCACCTCGCATCCGCGCCGGCGCCGAGCGGGTCACCGTTCGCCGCGTTCGGCATGCCGGGACTCGGCGGGCCTCCGGCCGCCGTTCCGCCGGAGCCTCGCCCGATCCTGGAACTCGACGGGGAGGAACGGGAAGACGAACTCGACGCCCTCTCGGACTGGGTCGACGACTTCTTCCTCCCGGTCTACGGAGCGGAGGTCACCACCGCGGCACCTTGGTGCCTGCAGTGGCAGGAGCACGACGACGTCGTGGCCTGGCTGCACGCCCTGTGGCTCGCCTACCAGCAGCACAAGGACCCCGAAGCCGGGCTCTCCGGCCTGTTCGTGTGGCACCGCGACTTCCTCACCCACGCCGTCGCCGCGATTCGCGCGCCGGGCGGACCGCTGTCGGCCTGCATGACCTCCCCCGACCGGCCCGCTCACCGTCTCCTGCCCGGCCCGCCGCCGTCCGTGCGCACCGAGACCGCGGCCACGGCGGATGGCGCCGGCACTGCCGAGCCGGGCGAGCCGACGCCATGACCGCGGGAGCGGGACAGCCCGCCTTCGGACTGAGCTTCGACCCTCGCGCGCTGACCGATCTCCTTCAGGCCCCCAGCGATATCCGCGACCTCACCCTCGCCTACCTGCAGGAAGTCGTGAACGCCCAGCGCTTCGGACAGCGCCTCGACGGCGACCTGGAGGGATTCCGGAAGCTGTTCGTGGACCGCCGCAAGGACTGGCGCGTCGTCTACGGCGTCCGCCCGGCGCCCGCGGATTCCGCCCACCCCAAGGAGATCCACGTCGTCGCGGTACGGCCGCGTGCGGGCAACGACGTCTACGACGAGGTCGGCCGCCGCCTGGGGATGACCCGCCGGCCGCTGAGCGCTCGGACGCACGCGGCCCGCTCGCGTTCCCCGCAGCTGACCACCCGTCCTCCCAAGCCCCGGCCCGGTCCGCCGCCTGCCGCACTGCCGGGCCTGCCCCGTCCCGCACCCAACCCCGCGCACCATCCCACCCTCTGAACGCACGGAGCGCCGCCCATGCCCCCTCAACCCGCGCCGACTCCCACCCGGCGTGCGGTCACGCAGCTCGACCACCGCCTCGAAGCGGTCACCGGCCACGACATCGACACCCTGTGGACCTACCGCGACCGCGGCGCCCTCGACGAGCCACACACCCAGCTGGTCGACCGGCACCGCACCCTGGCCAACGCCCAGATCGGCGTCACCTTCTACCTCAAGCTGCTCAACCGTCTCACGAGCGGTGAGTTCCCTGTCGACGGTGCCCTCTTCGTACGCATCGACCGCACCGTGGACCAACTGGAGGAGGCCGCCAACGCGCGCGACGCCGCCGCCCAAGAGGTGCTCGCCGCCCTGGAGCCCATCGAGGCCGCCGCCGCAGCATCGACGCCCGACGAAGGACGACTCTCGACCGACGACCGGGCGGCACTGCTCGCCATCGCCGGCGGTGCCAAGCTCCACGAACACCTGCTGACAGGCCGACTGTCCGTGACCGCCTCCTCCGGCACCCGCATCCCCTATCCCCAGATGCAGCAGCTGGAACGCGCCGGCCTCACCGTCCGGGACACCAGCCACCCTGTGCACGCCGGCCAGCCCGTCTCCCTCACCGACGCCGGACGAGCCGCACTGCTGGACGCCCGCCGGACTCCTGCAACGCATGCGCCGACGAGCCCGGCTCGCCCCGGCGCCCCGCCGTCCACTCCAGCGAAGCGGCGCTGAACTGCACCGATCCACCGAAAGGCTCTTGTTGTCCCCCACCGAACCGGCGCCGGCCCGGAAGACCATCCCCCACGTCGACTTCGAGCTGGACGACCTCGACTCCGACGAGGAGAGGTACCTCGACTTCTACCGCAAGGTCGCTGTCCACGAGGACATGCTCGTCCCCCTCGCCGAACACCACGACGGCCCGAACAGCTACTACGTGCTGTTCGACCGCACCGCCACCTGGGGACGCCCCGGCATGCCCCAGGTGCTCGCCGTACATCTGCAACGGGACCACGAAAAAGGCATGTTCAGCTTCGAGCACGCTCAGCTGCCGCTGTCTGCGATGGCGCAGTCCTGGCTCATCCACCGCGGCTGCCCGCCCGACGCCATCGGCCTCCACCCCGAACTGGGCCCGCCACCGGCGGACGAGGCCACGCGAGCACTGGAGCGACGCCTCGTCGGCGACGGCGACCACTACGCCATGGGCTACTCCTACACCAGCGACGACCCGGACGACATGGTCATCGTCGTGGTACTGCGTGCACAGGACGAGCAAGTCCCCAGCCCGTTCCGCGTGGTGGTCGAGGAGGTCGATACCGAGACGTGGACGCACACCCTGCGGGAGGGCGGCTTCGACACGGCCGGTGAGGCCCTGCAGTGGTGCGACGACCGCCTCACCGGCAAGGCCGGGCCGCTCCCGCCGATCCGCCCGGCAGCCACCCCCAGCCGCCCGGCAGGTGTAGCGAAGGCCCCTGCCCCACACCCGCCCGGCCGCTCTCGCTGAGCGCTGTTCCAGTCGCGGGCGGCGCAACATAGCCGACGATCGCCGGTTAGCCAAACCGCCGATTCTCCGGACTCTTATACAGCCGCCGGGACAACTCCCGCGGCCACTTCCCCGCATTCCCTGTGCCTTCCACGGAGGTTTCTTCCGCATGCGCTCCACCCGAATCGCCATATCCGCGGCGATGCTCGGCGCGCTCGCGCTGCCGGCGCTGTCCGCCACGCCCGCCAGCGCCGTGACCGTACCCACCGCAGCAACCGCCACCCCTGCCGTGAGCTGCCACAACCTGCCGCCGCTCCCGTACGCGGTGCACACCAAGGCCGTGACCATCCGGTCCAAGGCCAGCTCGAAGTCCACCGCGCTCGGTGTGCTCTACAAGAGCCACAAGTTCAGCGTGTCCAAGAAGAGCGGCAACTGGCTCTACATCACGGACAAGACGACCGGCGTCAAGGGCTGGGTCTCCGGCACCTACGTCTACCGCGACGTCCGCATGTGTCTGGACTGACTGACCGGATCCAGCACGTCCCGCCCAGCGGCGGGGGCACCGAGCACAGCCGCCCCTCACATTCCGCAGGCACCGGCCCATCCAGAACAGGAGATCCCTTTTGACCGACGGCATATCCGATGAGTCTGCGGATGTCGTGGGCGTGCTCACCGAACGGATCGAGGCCCGCTTCGACATGGGCATGGACCAGCTAAAGGCCGCGGTCGCCGCCGCTCCCACCGCGAACCCCGACGCCACCGACGTCGTCAAGTGGCACGGCCTCCTCGTCGAGGCCCAGTCCGTGCTGGAGCGCGCAGAGGACGACCTCCTCGCAGCCCTGGAGACCCAGCCCAGCGAGGTCGACGACCCGACGATGGGCCTCGCCCACCGGGTGAACGCCGCCGTCACCACCCGCGACGGCCGGGCCATGGTCGTGCGGTGGCTCCTCGACCCGGACGCCCCGGGCAAGAAGGACCTCGCCGCACAGCGCCTGGCCCGCCTCCGGCCCCGAAGCGGCCCGGCAGTGCAGACCAGCGCTCCCCATCGTCCCGCAGGGACACCCGCGCCGGCGTCGGCGTGGCGGCCGGCAAGGTCCGCCCGATGAGCCGGGACAAGGCCAGCACCATGGACACCGACCTGCAGAAGGTCTTCGGGAACCCGGTACCCGAGCTGTACGAGGCTGCTGCCGGCCACGATGCCTCACCCGAGCTAGCCCGTGCCCTGGAGCTGCGCTCATTCCTGGCGCTCACCGAGGAGCAGGTCGCCCGCGTCCGCGACCGCGTCCACGCCGACATGGACCCCGAGCGGGACATGGGCGAACTGTCGGCGGACAAGCTCCGCTTCGACGCGCAGTGGCTGGAAGCGGCACTGGAGGCCCGCGACGGCTACCGCGCAGCCCTCGGCGAGCTGCTGCGCACCATGCCCCCGCCTGCAAAGCAAACCCGGCCCGCTCGCACGGCACAGCTCAAGGCCACCGCCACCCTGCCTCCGTCTGCCGCCCCGGCACCTCAGCGTGCCGGGGCGGCCCGGGCCCGCCGACCGTGAAAGCCCTCGATTGCCCCACCTCACGTCTACCGACATAGCCGACCGGATCGAGGACCTGTACGGCGCACCGCTCGCCGACCTCGAAGCCCATGCACAGGACCAGCCCCCCGGCATGCTCTCCGCCCTGCTCGGCATGCACGGCGCCCTCGCCCTGGCCGAGCGCAGCATCGGCTTCCACCGCGACCAGCTGGCCCGGCTCGTCCACCCCGAGCGGCAGATCGGCCCGCACGAGGTGTCCCACCTCCTCGACGGCACCCGCCGGCTCGCCGAAGCCGTCGCCGTCCGCGAGGCCCAGGCCACATCGGTCGCAGCCGTCCTGCAGAGCCTGGCCCGCGTCCCGGCCCCGACGTCTGCCTCTCCGACTCCCGCGCCGCCTGCTCCGGCCGCGCCCCTTATGGCGCAGAGCGCGGCGCACAGCCGCTGACCCGACCCCCAGGCGATTCCCCCTTCTTTCACCCAGGAGTTCCTCCCTTGGCCATCACCGCTCTGCCCCCCGATGCCGACGCCGACATCGCCCGGGTCACCGAGGCCCTCGCCATGATCACCCCGCGCTGGAACGTGAGGATCCTGCTGGCCCTCTCCGGCCCGCCGCTGCGCTACAGCGAGCTGGCGGCCAAGGTGTCCTGGCTGCAGAACGGCCAGCTCCACCCCAAGCTGAAGTCGTTGTGCGACGCCGGTCTCGTCGAGCGCACCGAACACACCGCACGGCACGTCACCTACGGCCACACCGAGCGAGCCACTGCCCTGCTGCCGATCCTGCCGATGATCGTCACCTGGGCCGAAGAGCACCTGGAGAAGGCGGAGCGCCCGCTGGCCGCGATCGAGCAGATCGAGGACAGCCTCACCCTGCTCACCCGGCGCCATGCTGCCGCCATCCTGTGGGTGCTCAAGTCGCGTAAGGAGGTCAGTGGCCGGGTTCTGGCCCGGATCGTGATGCCCAGCAGCGACTGGACCAACATCTATCCGCCGTTGCGCCAGCTCGTTGCCGACGGTCTGGCCGATACCGAGGGAAACGGCCGGCCCTACCGGCTGTCCGCCGCCGGCGACGCCCTGGGCCCCGTCCTCGGCACGCTGTCCGCCTGGTCCGCCGGGCAACCCCTCGACCAGGCAGCCAGCCACCCCGTCTGGGGGCAGCCGCAGGCCAAGAGCACGCCGAGGCCGTGGGTCAGCAGCCCGTCACGGCCGGCGCCCGTGGCGCTTCCACCTGCTCGGGCGGTTGGGTCGTCCCCGGTGTGGCACCACCGCGACCTCTTCTCGCACGCTGCCACCGGCCGCCCGACGGCAGCCATCCCGGCGGGAGGCCCGCGCCGATGAGCACTTCCTTCCCCCCTGCCGAAGCGCGCCAGGTCATCGACCTGCTGGCCTCACGCTCCTTGATCCGTCTGGTCACCGAGATCGACGACAACGGCGCCATACCGCCGCGACGGCTCGCCGGCACCCTGCCCGACCTTTCCGCGCACCAACTGCGCAGTGCATCCGACACGGCCCGTGCCCACGGCCTCGTCCGGGTCGCGCCCGGCGCCGGTCTGGAACTCACGGACTCCGGGATGGAACTGGCCGACTTGTACGACGCGCTAGCCCGGTGGGCGCGGCGTCACTCGGCCCCCGCCGCCGTCTGCGAGTTCAGCAGCCGCATCCAGCACGTTCTCGGCCTGCTGGCACCCTCACTCACCCCCGGGAACGCCGACCGCCCCGCACCCCTGCCCGACGCGCACCCGATCAGCGCGGAGGCTGAGGCGGACCTAGCGCGCGTCCGCACGCACCTGATCCAGTGGCTGGCCGGCAACCCCCAGGTGACCAGGGCCGAGCCCGAGCGGGCCGCGTGAGCGCAGCGGTCACACCCCGGCACGCACGCCACACGGCCGGGCTGATGAGCAGCATTTACCTGCCGCGCACGGCGGATGCGTTGGCATTCGCGATGTCCACCTACGGCATCCCGTTGCTCGTTCTGGCCACGACTGGATCCGCCGTACTGACAGGGGCCGCCTTCGCTCTGGAGTGGATCCCGCGCCTGGCAGCGTTCGGGTGGGCCGGGTCGATCGTCGACCGACGCGGCGCCTCGGTGGTCTTCCACCTCGCCTCCCTGGGACGGGCGCTGGCTCTCGCCGCCGGCGCTGTCCTGCTGTACCTCTACCCGTCCGGTGCTGCGGCGAGCGTGACGGTGATGGTGCTGGCGGCGGCGACCGGTGTGCTCACCGAGTTCAGCTACATCGCCGTCGAGACTGCAGGTGCCGCCGCCGGCCGCCGAGCGGGACCTCGGGCTCACCGTGTCCAGGCTGCCCTGCTCGGCATCGACCAGACGGCGACCCTGGCCGGACCGGCGCTCGCCGGCGTGCTGCTGCTCGCCGGGCCGCCGTCGATGCTCGCGGTGGTCACCGTGCTCTCGCTGCTTGCCGCGCTGCTCGCCCTGCGCACACCGCCCTCACCCGTGGCCCCGGCCCGCGCGCCGAAGGGGCGGCCCGGCGCCGGGCTCGTCACCGGGTGGCGCACCATCCGCGCGCTCCCCGCGCTCGGCTGGTTGGTGGCCGGGCTGACCCTGTCCAACCTGTCTATCGGCCTTCTCCAGGCAGCCGGTCCGGTGATCGTCGTCCAGCACTTCGGGCAGTCCACCACGGCCGTCGGCCTGGTGTGGTCCGCCGCAGCGGCGGCCACTTTGGTGGCCGTCACCGTCTGTCGGTTCGCGTTGGACCGCCTGGGCCTGTGGCCGGTGGGAGTCGCCTGCTCCTTCATCGCTTCGCTCGCCTGTCTCGCAGCCGCCCTGGCCCCCGACTACCTGTCCTACCTGGTCATGGTCGCAGTCCTGATGGCAGCCGATGGCGGCTTGGCGGTCGTCCTGCGCACCCTGCGCTCCCGCCTGATCCCCCCGGAGGCATTCGGCAGCACCCTGTCGGCCACCATCCTCATCCTCCTGCTGCCCTTCCCCCTCGCCGGCGTGCTCACCGCGCTCACCCCGCCCGACGCGCTGGGCCACGTCATCACCGCCTGTGCCGCCCTGCAAACCCTCGGCCTGTTCTGCGCCTTCGCCCGCCTGCGCACCGACCCTGCCCTGCGCGCCTGACCCGGCTGTCCCGCCCGTGGAGGACCCCTATGACCATCGCCGCCCTCGGGTCGCACCGAGCGACCGGCCGCACCATCACCGAGCAGTTCCACGCCTTCGACGCCCGCAACCCGCACGTGTACCGATCCCTCGAACGCATGGCCGCCCGCCGCCTGGCCGCCGGCGCCACCCGGATCAGCCTCAAGGACCTCTTCGAAGACCTGCGACGCCAACTCCCGTACGGCGTCGCCGGGCTGAACAACAACTTCACCGCTCTCTACGCCCGTCGCCTCATCGACGACCACCCCCACTGGTCCCACGCGTTCGAGCTGCGCCGGCGCCGCGCCGCCTGAGACACCCCCTTTTCCCTGCCCTGCCGTCCCTTGATACGGAGAATTCCCTCTTGCCCGCTCGCCCTGTTGTACTTGTCGTCGCTCCCGGAGATGAGAACTACCGCGGCTACTGCCTTGAGCAGGTCGCCGACGCCTACAGAGTCGTGCTGCTCACCGGCACCGAACCCTCGTGGGAGAAGCCGCACATCACCGATCACGCCGTCGTGGACCTCAGCGATCCTGCCGCGCTGTTGGCGGGGGGCCGGGCCCTGGCCGCACGCCACGACTTCGCCGGTGTCATGACCTGGGACGAGTGGAGTGTGGTCCCGACCGCCCGACTCGCCCGCCAGCTCGGCTTGTCCACCACCGTGCCCGAAGTGATGCAGGGGTGCCGCAACAAGGCCACCGCTCGGTCGCTGTTCGCCCGCCACGGCGTGCCCTCGGCCGCTTCGGTGAGCGTGCGTACCCGGCAGGAGGCCGAAGCCGCCGCCGACCGGATCGGCTATCCCGTGGTGCTGAAGCCTGCCGCACACGCGGGTGCCATCGGCGTGCTCCGCGTCGATGACCGCGACCAGCTCACGGCCGCCTACCGGGCGGCCGAACGGACGGCCGGTCAGGGCACCGAGAGCACCAGCGTCCTCGTCGAGGAGTTCCTCGACGGGCCGGAGATCTCCGTGGAGTGTGTCACCTACCGCGGCGCCACCACGCTGGTGGCGGTCAACCGCAAGACCATCAGCCCTCCGCCGCACTTCGAGCAGCTGGCCCACAGTGTGGACGCCGACGACCCGCTCCGGGAGACCGTCGCGCCGGCCGCCCGGGCGGCGATCAACGCCCTCGGCATCACCGACGGCGTCAGCCACATAGAGATGCGCCTCGTCGACGGCAGGCCCCGCCTCATCGAGGTCAACGCTCGCCTGGCCGGAGACATGATCGGCCACCTCGTGCGTCTCGCCACCGGCATCGACCTGGTCCGTGCCGCCGCCGACATCGCCTGCGACCGCACCCCCGACCTCACGCCCACCAGGTCGTCGGCCGCCGCCATCCGGCTCCTCTATCCGGACACCTCCGGCACCCTCACCCACCTCACCTACGACGGGCCCCGCCCGACGTGGCTGGACCGGCTGCACTACCAGTGCCGCCCCGGTGACCAGCTCCTCCTCCCCGCCGACGGAGGAAACCTGTACACCGGCCGGATCGGCTACCTCATCACCACCGCCACCACCGGCCAGCAGGCGCGTGCACGCGCCGACCAGGCTGCTCGTGCCGTCACCGCGGTCCTCGACCGGACCTCCGGCCCCCGTAGCGCTGCGGCGTGAGCGCGGTGTCTGCGGCTGACCGGCATAGCCGGGCGTTGCTGACCGGCTATTTCCTCGGCCTGGGGGCCATCATGGCGGTGTGGGGCGCCCGGATGCCCGCCGTGCAGCAGGCTGCCCACCTCGGCACCGCAGGGCTGGCCCTGGTCCTGCTGGCCGCCGCCGTCGGCATGGTCGCTGGACTGCAGCTCGGAGGCCGCTACGCCCGCCCGGCGCGGCTACCAGCCCAGCTCACCAGTCGGTCCCTCGCCCTGGCCGGGTGCCTCGTCCTGGTGGGGCAAGGCGAGAGCCTGTCCGCGTTGCTGGCGGCGGCTCTCGCGTTCGGTCTCGCGCACGGCGTCCTCGATGTGGCCGCCAACACTGCGGCCGTCCGCTGCCAGAACGCCTTCGGCCGGCCCATCATGTCTGGTCTTCACGCCGCATACTCCCTCGGCGCCCTCGCCGGCGCCGCCCTGGCCGCCCTCACCGCCCAGGCCCCGCACAGCACACTCTTCACCGCAACAGGCGCCCTCCTGGCCGGGGCCGCTGTCGCAGCGGTGCCGGTCACCCGAAGCCTGAGCGGCGCAGACCGACCCGCAATGCGCGCTGGCGCCGGGAAGCTGCCCCTGCTTTCGTCGCCGGGGAAGCTCTGGCTTCTGGCCGCGCTGGCCGCTGCGAGCCTGCTGGGCGAGGGAGCCGCTGCTGACTGGGCCGCCGTGCACCTGCACACCCTGGGTGCCCCGACGGCCGCGAGCGCCACCGCGTTCGCGCTGTACAGCGCGGCCATGGCGGCCGGACGGCTGACCGGTGACCGGCTCACCGCTGCCTTCGGCGCCCCGACAGTCGTACGGGCCGGAGCCCTTCTCGCCATGGCCGGTCTCACCATCGGCGTCATCGGGAACAGCACCCCACTGGCGCTGACGGGCTGGGCGGTCTTCGGACTCGGCCTGTCCACCACCGTCCCCTCGCTCATCACCGCGGCCGGCGCCGGAGGCGCCAAGGCCGTGGCCACGGTCACCGCCACCGGCTACCTCGGTCTCCTCGCCGGCCCGGCCCTCATCGGAGCCCTGGCCAGCGCCACCACCCTGCCCACGGCCCTGCTGCTGCCTGCCCTCCTCGCAGCCGCCGTCGCCGCCCTCGCCCACCGCGCCCTGGAGAACACCACCCCTTGACACCCACCACTGCCCACGCGGGCCTGGACGCCGTCATCCTCGACTACAACGGCGTCATCGGCCTGCAACCCACCACCGACCAGTGGCTCCGCCTGGCCCGCACCGCCCTGTGGCCCGAGGACGACCTCCCCGCCTTCCAGCACGCCTTCTGGACCGCCCGCACCGCCTACGACGCAGGCCACCTCAGCGACCTCGCGTACTGGGCCACGGTCCTCGACCACCACCCCGGTGCCCGCAGGCTGCGTGAACTCCGCGACGCCGATACCGACATGTGGACGTCCATCGACGATCACGTCATCGATGTTCTCCACCAGGCCCACGAGTCCGGGCTGCCGCTGGTCTTGCTGTCGAACGCACCCCGCCACCTCAGCGATGTCCTCGACCGCCGCCCGTGGCGCCGCCTGATGACCCACGCCTTCTACTCGGCCCGGCTCCAGGTCTGCAAACCCGACCCGGCCGCCTACCAGCACGCGATGAACGCCACCGGCGCCGCAGACCCCGACCGCGTCCTCTTCGTGGACGACCGAGACGACAACTGCCATGCAGCCCGCCACCTGGGCCTGCGCACCCTGCACTACACCGGCCACCCCACCGACCTCGCAGCCGCCCTGCAGCCCCCGAACTGACCCGCTTCCTCCCCCCCAGGATTCAGTGCCCCACGACGACCACGACACCATCGACGGCGACGTCTACGTCTTCCCACGCCACCTGGCCCGCTCCACCGCGGTCAGCGACCCCGGCCTCGACCCGCTGCACGACCTCGGCTGGGATCTGCACCACGACCACCTCGGCAACGCCTACCTCACGGCCCCCGACGGCAAGGTCCGCCTCGGCTACCTCCCCGAAGGCGACGACGACGGCCTGTGGCGCATCAACGCCTACAAGGACGCCTTCGGCCCACCGGCCTGGGGCGTCTGCTTCAACGACAGCGCGCCCACGGAGTTCGTCACTGCCTTCACCACCGCCCTCGCCGAGGCGTACCGGCAGGGCCCAGACCGCTACCTTGCCCGCCCGCTTGCCGGAAGCACCGACCGTGACCCGTTCCAGGCCGTTGACCCGCTCATCAACCGAGGCTGGTGCTTCGACCGCCCGGATCTAAGGACCTTCGCCATCACCGCACCCGACGGGCTCGCCACGCTGGAATACACCACCGGCGACCTCGACCCGCCGATCGAGCTGGAAACCCGCGACGCGCGCTGGCACCTGTGGGCCGGCACCTCCTCAGCTCGGCCCTACTGGTACGCCACGGCCAGCACCGACACCCCCGCAGCCCTTCTGCGAGCTGTGACCGAGGCCGTGGCCGACCCCGCACCCCTGCCTCGATGGCGGGACGACACTTCCAGCTACGTCAAGGACCACGCCCAGACTTCCCCGATCCACCCGCCCTCTCCGCCGACGCCCACCCCGCTCGACGTCCGGCGGGCCGCAGCGTCCCGCCGCCCGGCCGCGCTTCCCGCGGCCAGCGTTCCGTGCTGGAGCACCACCAGCCGACATGCCCTGCCCGGCCAACGCCGCTGACTCCACTCAACTCCGACCGGAGACCCTCGTGTTCCTGCAGGCTCCCGAGTTCTTCACCGAGCTGTGCCTTCCTTTCCACGAGCACGCCGTCGTGGGCAACACCTACTACGCCGCCCCCGTGCCGGGCACGCCGCTGCGTTTGCGGATTGACTTCACCCGCACCATCCACGCGGACACCTACGGCGGGCTGCGTGTCGCAGTCGTCCACCCGGAACGCGGGGAGATCGACGCGGTGGCACTCAGCTTCGTGGACCACGGAACCTTCCACCGCCGCGACGAAGCCACCAACACCCCTCCGAACACCAAGCAGTACGGCACCTTCGGCACCTACCACCGCCCCGGCCGCCCCCCGTGGGACGGAGCCGTCACCACCGGGTTGCGCGACGCCATCGAGCAGTACACGGCCGTCTGGTTCCCCGGCGCCTGGGCTGCCTCCGCGCCCAAGCGTGCGGCCGGCCCCACGCCGCGCAGCACTCCAGCTCCGCCGACCGTCCCCGCCGGGGCCCGCACCCGCTGAGCCTCGTCCCGATCCCCGCGCCACCTACTCAGCAGGAGCATCTCCTCGTGTTGCCCGACCCACCACGCGACCCCTTCAACAATCTCGACCCTGCCCAGACCGTGAGAGTTCTCCCGCGTCACCTCGCCGGTCCCGGCCAGGCAGACCTGGAGACGATCTGGGCCTTCCCCTTCGACGACGGATGGCACCTTCACCAGGGACTCGAAGGGATGGTGTTCGCCATCAGCCCCTGCGCCCGGCTGTGGACCCGCTTCGCTCCCAAGCCCGAGGAGCGAGGCGCAGACACGTGGACCATCGGCATGGACCGTGCCCCCTTCGGCCCGCGGGCCTGGGAGATCACCTTCGACGCCACCACCCCCGCCGAGCTCCTGCGCGACGTCCACACCGAACTGCTCGACCTGTACCTCGAAGACCGCCACAGCGACAAGAACCACCTGGTCGAGGATCCGACGGCCCCGCACGAGGTGTACACGCCGCTCCTCACCCACGGCTGGAGCCACAGCGTCAAAACGGACGGTACGCAGACCTTTCTGCCACCAGAGGGCCTTGGCGGTGTGCGCCACCGGTACGCCACCACTGGGTCCGACGGTCCGGTCTGGCGGGCCTGGGGCGGATACCCGAGCGAACCGCACTGGCAGGCCCAGTTCTCTGCCGGCGCGCCCACCACCCTCGCCGCGGCTTTCACCGCCTCGCTGATCTCCACCGAACCGCTGCACCGGGCCGTGAAGCAGATCCCCTTCCACACCCGTCGTCACCTCTACGTCGCACCGGCTGCAACCCCGCAGCCGCCCAGCCATCTGCCGCCCGCTCTGCCGTCCGCACCCCACCCCGCCGGCCGCGCCCGCTGACCTTCCCCGACCGATCAAGGAGTCCCCTTCCTCGTGCACGCACATCTCGTCCGATCCGCCGCCGCCATCGCCGTCGCCGCGGCCGGCACCCTCACCTGGGCACCGGCCGCGAGTGCCGAGCCCACCGAACCGACCCCCTCAGCCTCCGCCGCTGCCGAGACTCCGGCCGCGGACGCGGGCAGCGTCGAGATCACCACCAGGGACACAGCCGGAGACGCCCTGCCCGGCGCCGTGTTCCTGCTGCTCGACTCCGCCGGCCAGGAAGCCGGACACGGGAAGACCGACGCACAGGGAAAGCTGACCTTCTCCGACCTCGCGCCCGGCGTCTACCGGCTCAAGGAGACGGCCTCCGGCAGCCCGCTGCACGAGGTCGTCGCCGACCAGGACGTCATCGTCACCCCGGGCGCGACCACCCGGCTGACGATCACCGATCCGTTCAAGGCCGCCAAGGTCCTCCTGCAGGCCAAGGACGACAAGACCGGCAAGCTCCTGCCCGGCGCGACCGTGAACATCGGCACCGGCAGCTCGACGCTGCTCACTCTGACCACGGGAGCTAAGGGCACGGCCTCCGGAGAGCTGCCCATGTCGAGCCGGAAGGCCCAGTTCTGGGTCAAAGAGATCAAAGCCCCTGCCGGCTACGACCTGTACAAGCCCACCAAGACGTTCACCGCTGGTCCCGGCGACCCGGTGACCGTGACCGTCACCAACGCCAAGACCACCACGACCCCGAAGCCCGAACCCTCGGGTAAGCCCACGCACACGCCCACCGACACCCTCTCCTCCAGCCCAGGCAAGCCGAACAGCGGTACGGACAGGGCCACGCCGTCCGTAACGGATAGCGACACACCGGAAACCGACACTTCCGCCATCGCAGCCACCCCGGTCGGCGACTCCACACCGAAGACGCCGACGGGCTCCCTCGCCCACACCGGTGCTGACGCCACGCCGTGGCTGATCGGCGGCGCGGCCGTTCTGATCGCGGCCGGTGGAGGCGCCCTCACCGTGGCACGCCGCAGTCGCACCGACAGCCACACAGAAGACAACACCGGGAGCTGACCGCACCCACCCTTCTTCACTACACGGAGCCCCCGCAGCCCCAGCTGGACACGCTGTTCGCGACCGCCAACAGCGTCCTCCTGGATGTGGGGGCCTCGGTGTTTGTGAACCGCCCCTCTATAATCGAACGTGTGAGCGATACTCCGTCCCGTCTGGAACTGCTGCAGTTCACGCGCCGCGTGGTCGAGCAGCAGGCGCGGGCGAGCCTTCGGCAGCTAGACCGGTGGATCGCGGACGAGGAGCGTCGCGAGGCCGAGCGACGGCAGGCCGAGGAGCGGCGACTGCCGCCCCCGGAGTGGCTGATTGAGCGGTGCCTTGACCGGAGCAGCCTGGTGGCGGTGCACACGGGGGACTGCTGGGACCCGGGTAAGCGCCAGATGCCGGCGACGCGGGAGCAGGCACGCGACGCGATACGTCAGCAGGTTCCGGCGTGCTCGAAGTGTCGGCCGGACACGCGGCTGGGCCTGCTGGAGTAGCCCGGCGCGCGGGCGGCCCGGGCGGCGTTTGAGGGTGGCGGGGTGGAGTTCCCTGTCGACGTTGCCCTGGCCGAGCTGGTGCCGCAACTGCCGACCGGGCCGCGCTGGTGGTATGAAGTGAAGCTCGACGGTTCTCCAGACACTCAACACTGTCTCACCAAGTCGCTGTCGGGTCAGGCATTTTGCCGACCAGGGCAGCGTGGGTTCCGGGGAAAAGCCTTCGACCAACGTCATGCCGGTCCGGCAGGCTCCAGGCCATGACCACACCGCCCTTCATCCCCGGACTGGAGCTCTCCCGCCGCTTCTACTTCGAAGCCGTCCGGCCTCTGTTGGACGAGGCCGCCCCCGGCATCGCTCATTCCGCTGCCCGTCTCGGCGGCGGCTCGGAGGTTCTGGGATTCGACACCGCTCGCTCCGCTGACCACGAGTGGGGACCCCGGCTCCAGCTGTTCCTGCACCCGCAGGACGACACGCGCCACGGGACGGCGATCAAGAAGCTCCTCTCCGCAAGGTTGCCGAAGACCTTCCTCGGTTACCCCACGCACTTCGCCGCCACCGCCGAGGCGGGCATCCGGATCATGCAGGCGACCGACGGACCGGTGCACCACCGCGTCGACATCACCGACCCGGCCACCTGGTTCACCGACCAACTGGGCTTCGACCCAGGCCAGGACGTCACCACGCTGGACTGGCTGGCCACCCCCACACAACGGCTCGCCGAGATCACCGCCGGCGCGGTCTTCCACGACGGACTCGACCGGCTCGGCCCGGCCCGCGCGCGGCTCGCCTGGTACCCGCACGACCTCTGGCTCCACCTACTCGCCTGCCAGTGGCAACGCATCGCCCGCGAGGAAGCCTTCGTCGGCCGGTGCGGCGAAGTGGGCGACGAACTTGGCTCCGCCGTCGTCACCGCGCGCCTGGTCCGCGATCTGATGCGGCTCTGCCTGCTCATGGACCGCCAATACCCGTCGTACAGCAAATGGCTCGGCAGCTCTTTCGCCCGCACCCCGCATGCCGCCTTCCTCACGCCCGTCCTCACCGCATCCCTCGCCGCCACCGACTGGCACAGCCGCGAACACCACCTGGCCCGCGCCTACGAGACCGTCGCCGCCGCCCACAACCGGCTCGGCCTCACCGCTCCAGTCGACCCCACCACGCGCCCTTACCACAGCAGGCCGTACAAGGTTCTGCACGCCGAACGCTTCACCGCGGCGCTGACCGCCCGCATCACCGACCCGGCCGTCCGCGCGCTGCCGCTGATCGGCACCATCGACCAGTTCGCTGACAGCACCGACGCCCTCAGTAACCCGCAGCGGACACGAGCGGTGACCCGGGCCACAGCCTTCGTCCCAGATCCGTGACGCCGTCACCAAACCTCGATCCGACGCCGTCACGCACTCACGCGTGTCTCATGAGACACCTCGCAGTCTGGAGAAGGACGGTCACCGGACAGTTTTGTGGCGGCTGGCTGAGACGGTTCGACTTCAAGCGCGGTCGGGTCGGGACGTGACGACGCCCTGGATGGATCTTGCCGTGGCGGGGATGGCCCTGCCGCCTGGCGTCGTCCTGGACGGCGAGGCAGTCGTCGTGGTTGACGGGGCAGGTGTCGTTCGAGGCCGCTCAGGCTCGGGCGGCTTCCTCGCCTGCACGGGCGCGGGAGCTGGCGGCGCGGCACCCTGCGCTGCTCATCGTGTGGGACGTTTTGTCGTTGCCCACCGGGGACGTGAGGGCGCGTCCGTATGAGGAGCGGCGCGCCTTGATGCTGGACATGGTGGCCGGGCTGCCGGAGGGGTCGCCAATTCAGGCGGTGTCGGCGACGGAAGACGTGGAGGTCGCCCGGGTTTGGTACGAGACGCTGACCGGCTCCGGTGTGGAGGGGGTGGTGGCGAAGTCGGGGCGGTCGCCGTACCGGGCCGGGCGGTCGTCGTCGTGGAAGAAGGTCAGACACGCGGAGACGATCGACGCGGAGGTGGTGGGGTTCACGGGGGCGGCGGGTCGGCCGCGGGCGCTGGCGGTGCGGTTGCCTGACGGCCGTGTTGCATTGTCTCAGCGGCTCGGAGCGCAGCTGGCCGCGCAGGTCGCGGCGGCGCTGGTGGCCGTCGCGGCTCGTGGTACGGGCCGTCCTTGCTGACCAGCAGCTCTTACGCTGTCTCAAGTTGATGGCACAGCCGGTCCGTCTCACGGCCGGGGCATTTCCTCAGGGTGTAGTAGGCCCGCCAGGACCGGTGGCGGGAGGGCCAAGTTGGCGAGCTGAATTCACGCCCGCGGGGTGGCGCGATCTGCTCCACCCCGAAACCTGGCCCTCTTCGCGAAGTAATCAGACCTTTGTCTTGCGCCACGGCGCGGCGGGGTCCGAGAGCGTGTCGAGGATCAGCTCGCACCAGGTCACGGCAGCATTGACCGTCAGGCGGGCATGACGCACTCCAAGCCCGGACGGTGCGCTCGCCTGACCGTGACCGCTGCCGAAGCCCTGGTTGCGCAGTTCGGCGACGCCGACTGCGATGTTCACCGAGCCCGAAAGGATTCTCTTCACGGCCTTGCTGCCGTCCGGCCCATCAGGAGCCGAGCCAGCGTCGAGCTTCAGCGCCTTCTGGACCGTGCTGATCAGGGCCGGGAGCGCGGCGTTCCGGTCGACCTCGATGTTCAGCTCCCCGAGGGCGGTCTTCGCCGTTGCCTCGATGAGCTGCTTGGCCGCGCCGATGGCCCCATGGGGATCGGTGGTCAGGTCCCTCCGAATGCGCTCCAACTCGATCGTGATGCCGGAGGCGTCGCTCAGGGTGCTGAGGTCGCGGACCAGCACTGGCGGGTTGGACCAGGAGATCCTCCCCTCCTTATCGAGAGTGAAGCCGTCCCGCTCCAAGCGGACCCTGATGTCGTCAAGCCACTTAGGAGTTCCCTGATCGTCCGGGTTCCGGTACGCGCGGATGAAGTCCTCGAAGACCAGGAGTACACGTCGAACCTGGTTCGGATCCGACCAGTCCACACCCTCCGCGTAGAGCATGAATTCAGTCCGCCGCTGGCCTGAGTCCTGGTACTTCAGCTCATCTGGCGGGATGGGCGCGAACCCGTGGTCCTCCCACAGTTCGGCGACAATCCGGACGGTCAGGTCCGTGGCCAGAGAGCGGAAGGCGTTGCGGGTCGCCGGGCTCACCAGCTCCCGCCGTGCGGTGACGGTCATGGTCTGAAGATAGGAGCAGACCCTGACACCGTCACTGTCTTTTCCCAAGGTGATGTCTGATCCATGCCGAGCCTGTCTAGCCAACCAGTCTGTGGTTGTGGCTGATTTGGCCGTTGGTCGTGAGATTCGGCCACGGAATCTGAGATCCCACACTGTCGACGGACGGCAGTTCGCCGGGGGCAGACAGAAATGTTCCGGGAAAGACTGGCCAACGGGCGCGAGGGCATGTCAACGTAGACGACCTTGCAAGAAACCCCAGGTCAGAGAGGTGATTGCTCGTGACCGTAGCCCCTGCGGGCCCCGGTTTCTCCACCACTGTCGAGGCCCTGCGACTGCGGGAGTGGCAGCTCGGCCCCGGTCAGCCGACTCTGGTCTTGGACCAGTTCTCGGCCGAGGACTTCCACCTGATCGTTGATGATCGCGCGGACGTGCACGTCAGCTCCAAGGACGGCCGGTTCTACCTCGGTTGGTTTCCGCACGGCCGACCCGGCACGGACGGCGAGGGGCGGAAGATCGCTGTCACCGGCACCGCTCAGGTCCGCGGCTACCACATGTCGTTCGACACCGAGACGCCGGCCGACATCGTCGCCGCCACCGTGGCGAGGGTGCTGCAGACCTCACGCCGCCTCTGACAGCGCGGCCACCGATACATAGCGCCCGTCCTATGAGCGCTGGCGGTGCCGTAGGCCGGCCCGGCTCCACCGCCCCCGTTTCCCTCGAACCCCAGGAGGCTGTCCGTGACGTCCCCGGAGATGACCGTCGGCGATCTCATCGATCTGTTGTCCGGCTGCGACCGGAGCGCTCCGGTCCGCCAGGCCATGAACCCGTTCTTCCCGATGGCGCACCGCTTGGCGCAGGTCCTGCAGTCAGTCGACGAGACCGGCCGGACCGTTGTCTACCTCGCCGAAGGGCGGGACGAGGACGCACAGCTCGGCCACCTTCCGCCGGAGGTCGCCATCGCCCTGACGTGGCAGGGCCCCGTCCAGGCGCCCCCGCGCCGCCCTCGCCGCCGTGCCGGCGGCAACTAGACACGCACCGAGCCCTTGGAGGCGCCCCTGTACCCCGACCTTCCGCCCGACCCGTCCGCCCCGCGCGGCGGCCAGCCCGCGTTCTGGGTCGGCCCCCGGCACCTAGCCGGTGACGATGGACGCCTCTACGACGTCGTCGCCGACGCGCTCGCCGGCCTGGGCTGGACGAGCCTGACGATCGTCCGCGGACGGCACGAGCCGGACGAGGAACCGGAGGACCGCCAGGTCCTGCGCAGCACCGTCCTGCACATCAGCCCCGACGCCTTGCGTTGGGCCCAGTGGGGGCTGGCGGACGAGCCGTTCCACCTGGGTGGGCTGCCGATCGCCTGGCAGATCTCCGCCCGAGCCGAGACGAGCAGCCCGCTCGCCCAGTGGTCGGCCTACTTCACCCGTGACGTCCCCGGCGAGGCGGTGGTCGACTTCCTCGTCGCGCTCGACGCAAGCAACCAGCCTGCCTCGGCGCTCGCCGGAACCGAGCTGGTCCTTGACGCTGTCGCCGCCCACGGCTGGTTCCGCGACATCGACCAACCCGAGGCGGCGGCGATGGACCCGACGTTCACCTCGCACATCAGCCTGGGGGAGGTGCCGCCCCTCATCCAGGACGGCGACCTACGGGCCCTGTCCGCCGAGGACGACGAGACTAGACCGGCCGGATGGCAGGCGTGGGCCGAGCCCGTACTCGGCGCCCCGCTTCTGTGGGTGGCCTCGTTCGCCGCCAGCGTCCCGCACGATCTCGTCGCCGCCTTCGCCGCCTCCCTCAGCTCGACCGCACCGGTCCTGCGGCGGGTCCTGCCCGAGGCCACCCAGGAGCGCCTCCTGCGCGCGCCGGCCATCTAACGTCCCGCGCACCCCTCTCGACGATCGCAGTCCGGCATCCTCCCAGTTGGGGGTGCCGGACTTTCTTGTTTCCTGGGCGAAGTGGCCGGTCGGGTCGTTAGTGCTTAGCCCATAACGCACTGCTGCCCCCGACCGCGACGGTCGGAGGCAGCAGCGTGACGTGCACGCAGGTCAGCTCGTTGCCGTGGCCTTGGCGAGGGCCTTGTCGAGGTGGCGGTCGACGAGGGCCGGGGAGCCGGAGAGGACCAGCAGCAGGCTGCCGTCGCGGATCGCGGTCTGCTTGACCACGGTGCTCCGGCCCCCGGCGATGTACGTCAGAAGCAGGCTCCACTGCTCATCACCGCCGACGCTGGGCGCGGGCAGCTTCTGCGAGGTCACGTCGACCTGGGTGCCACCGGCGACGACCTGATAGGCCGGGCAGCCTGTCATGGCATCGAAGATCCGGCCGGTGCCGTCGGAGAGCTTCTTCACGCTGTCGCTGTACAGCTCCTCGGAGATCTCCGAGGAGCTGTAGCCGTAGGTGAAGTCCGCCTTCGTCTTGTGCGGGAAGGCGAGTGTGCCGCCAGTCGCCGCGTCACCGCCCAACTCGCTCAGGGCCGGGCAGCCGAGGACGGTGACGTCATCGTGCTGGGCCGGACGCTCCGGCTGGGGAAGGTAGCCGCTGCCGAGGTCGCGCGGGTCGAGCAGGCGGGACTCGAGCGCGGCCGAGGAGAGCGCGGCCGGCTCCTGGGCGACCTCGGTCGGCTTTCCCGTACGGGAGGAGGCGGTCCGGTGCTTGGACCCGGGGGTGTCGGTGGAGCAGGCGGGCACGGCGAGGAGGGCGGCGGTGATGCCGAGTGCGGTGGTGGCGACGCGAACGCGCATGACGGAACTGACCCCTTGGTGCTAGGCGACGGGTGGTCAGTGCGGGCCCGCGGGCCCGGTGGGGTCGTAGGAGTGGTGGTCAGTGCCCGAGGTGGCGCAGGCAGTCCTCGAACGTGGCGTGCGTCGAGTCCGCCGGCCCGGAGTGCCGGTTGTACCAGGCGGTGTCGATGCGCGTCTCCAGTTGCTGGTGTCCGGCCCTGCAGCGCAGCCAGATCTCACCGCGGGTGGAGAGGATGAGCCAGTCCCGGTACGCGCCGCACTCGGCGCAGGTGGCCATCTCGCCGTCGAGGACCAGGGGCTGCTTCCACGGCATCATCTTGCCCTCGATCTGGTCGTGGCTCGGCACCCGCAGCTCCGGCGGGAGGAAGTCGTCCACGATGGCGGTCGGCTCGGCGGGCTGCGGCTCGGGCGCCGACACTCCGATGCCGGGCGGGACCTGTCCCTGCATCTGCGCGTGCAGCTCGGCGAACCGTTTCTGAGCTCCGCTCGGCCCCTTGGCCCTGCGGCGTATTCGGTGAAACACCCTGGCGTCCTCCTCTACCTCGGCACCCGCAGCTCCGGCGGGAGGAAGTCGTCCACGATGGCGGTCGGCTCGGCGGGCTGCGGCTCGGGCGCCGACACTCCGATGCCGGGCGGAC